>CALUKD010000005.1 GCA_944321125.1 Candidatus Butyricimonas faecavium
ATTACGTTTGATGATTTTTAAGGATTCTGACATAGGTTTACTTAGATTTACAGTAAACTTTTCTCAGGATAATACATTATTCAATCTCCTGTAAATAGTTGTTTTTGGAGGAAATATTTTTCTCCTCCTTTATTGTGTTGTTTTCTTCATTTGGAATATTCCATCCCTGTGCAAAGGAAATTTTCCATTGTATTTCTTTTAAGAATAAAGCTTTATAAAAGAGATAATACCAAAGAATGAGAATTAAACCTTTGTTTATTACGTATAATAGTGTGTCTCTTGTAAGTAATAATATAAAATAGGATACATACATGGCGGAAAAGACAAGCATTGTTCTTTTTAACCAAAGTAGATCATAATCATCGGGGTTAGATACGTTTTCTTTTAAATATTGAGAATATTCTTTGTTATAACGGAAAGTTAAGTGAGCTGGGATAATCATATAGAAAAGATTTGAAGCAAGTAGTATGATATGGAATATGATGTCTAAATTCGAGAGTGTGAATAAATCCCAAAAATCATAACAGGTTGAGTTACCTTTTGGAAATATATAGTAACAGCCGAAAAAAAACACTGTACTAATGGCCGGTGAGATAAAAATACAAAATCGTTTGAATGTTAGATAACCGGGCCGTAGTATTTCGATAATATAACATGTTGTTGTGGCCATAACAAAAGCTCCGGTGATGAGTATAATCGGTTGGAAAAGTGTTTTTGTATCATCTAGCAGAGGATTAATGATTATACGTACGCATATTAGGATTGACCAAAATAGCATGCTCAATCCTAGAATGGACTTGGGTTTGCTTCTTTGCGGGTGTGCCAGTAAAGTTATTCCCCCGAAAATACATAAACTAAAAATCATTAGACTTAGAATCAATTGAATATTTTTAAGCATGATAATAAGGTTATGTTGTTGTAAATAAATCTATTAAAATTTTAAGTTGTACAATATGGTTTGTATTGTATGATTTGAGCGATGTTTTTGTACGATTCATGCCCTCTTTTGTACAAAGTGAGTCTTAAAATATAATACTTGGTTCTACTTTTATTCCCATAAATCAGCGTATACAAATGTAATCAAAAAAGAAAGGAGGCAAAAAAAAATTGAAATTTTATTTTAATAAACAATATCTTGATGAAAATGCAAATTTGAAAATATTGAATATGAAAAGAAATGTATATATAAATGTATTGTTGTTTGTTGGAATGGTGATGACGGCTATTCCTGTTACTGCGCAGAAATCTAGAGAAGGTTTTGCCTTTGGCGTGAAAAGTGGGATAAATATTAGTGATCTTTTAACCGAAGAAGATCTGTTTGTGGGAGAGAAAAGTGATATAGGAAATAGAGTGGGGTATATAGGCGGTGTATTTGCAGAATATAAGTTTACTCGCTGTTTCTATTTGTCAGGAGATGTTTTATTTTCGAGTAAAGGATTTAAGATGAAACTCCCGTTGAAAGAAGAATATGGAAAGGTTACTTTTAGATTGAATTACATGGATTTTCCGATCATGGCGGATTTTTATGTTTGGAAAGGAGTGGTGTTAAAAGTCGGTCTGCAACCCTCCGTGTTGCTTTCGTCGAAAGTTCTATGGGGAGGGTGGAATGCTTCCATGTATAAAAAATTTCGGCATTTTGATTGTTCCATGCCTATGGGGATAGCCTATGATTTCGAATGTGGATGGATTTTAGATGTAAGGTATTCTCTAGGGGCTAGTTGCTTGTTAAAGAGTAATGCTAACGATGAAATATGTAATAATTCGGTTTTTTCATTGACTGCTGCCTTTAGATTCTGAATATAACTAACTAAACCTAAAACCTTTTGTGATTATGAAAATTAGCTTGTGTATGTTATTGATGATTTTTTCCTTCGTGTTGTATCAGGGAGAATTGATGGCCCAGACAAAGCAAACGAGGGAAATTATTGGTACGGTGGAAGATGAACAATCTCTTCCATTGCCGGGAGTAACAATAAAGATTAAGGATGTAAATTTAGGTACAGCAACGGATAAAGAAGGAAAGTACAAGTTGAAAATACCGGTAGATATGGAAAAATTCACGTTAGTTTTTTCTTTTATCGGAATGGAATCTCGGGAAATTGTTTACCGGGGTAAAGATACGATTAATGTCGTTTTACGGGAAGAAAACCATGAATTAGAAGAGGTAATCGTGAACACGGGATACGAGCGTATCAATTTACGAGAATCCACAAGTGCCATTCAGTCAATCAAGGCAAAAGATATCGTGTGTCCTGGGTTGAGTTCTATCGATCAAATGTTGGAGGGGTACGTTCCCGGATTGATTTATATGCAAAATTCAGGACAGGTCGGGGTTTCCCCTCGTTTATCCATCCGAGGAACGAGCACAATTTTAGGTTCTAGGGAGCCCGTGTGGGTGATAAATGGTATTGTTCAGGAGAGTCCGGTGAATGTAGATCCTAAGATGATTAATGATTTGGATTTTGTAAATCTTTTGGGAAATGCTGTTTCCGGATTAAATCCGGAAGATATCGAGCAAATTGATATTCTGAAAGATGCTTCGGCAACAGCATTGTATGGCGCCCGGGCTGCCAATGGAGTGATTGTTATCACGACAAAAAAAGGGAAAATAGGGCCACCTTCTTTCTCTTATTCATATAATGGAACTTTTAGAAGGCGGCCTTACTATTCTGATCATGAGGTGAACATGATGAACTCTAGAGAGCGGATTGATTTTTCGAGGGAATTGTTGGAAAAAAGAATTGTATATCCTTCTTTTTCATCGACTTGGTTGGGGTATGAAGGTGCGATGTATAAATATTGGCAAGGAGAATGTTCGTTTGACGAGATGCAACGAGAGGTCGGTTTTTATGAAAGTGTGAATACTGATTGGTTTAAAGAATTGATGAAAAATTCTTTTTCTCATGGGCATACTTTTAATTTATCGGGAGGAAGTGCAGTGATGAATTATTACACTTCTGTGGGGTATCGTAAAGAGAATGGTAATATAAAAGGGGAGAGTAATGATCAATATACGATTAGCATGCAGTTGGCTAGTAATTTTGGACGTTTTGCTTTTCGGGGAGGGGTGAATAGTTTTGTCACGAAAAAAGAGTATGTTCCGGAAGATGTGAAAGTTGTTCAGTATGCTTATTTTACCACAAGAGCATTACCGTTACGAGAACAGGACGGTTCATTGTGGTATTATGAAAAAAATATCAAAGATGATCCATATATATACCGTGATTTTAATATTCTTAACGAGATGAAGAATTCTTCAAGGGATATACGAGCGTCAGGTTTTACGATAACCATGAACTTAGATGGTGAAATTACGAATTGGTTGACTGCAATGCTTGTTGGTTCTTATTCTTTTAATAATACGACAGATGAGGTGTGGCATGGGGAGAATTCGTTTTATACTAAACAGATGCGAGGTATTATAAAATATAATGAAGATAAAAGTACTATTCCGTTTGGTGGAGAGTTGCAATATGAAAATACAGAAAAATATGCTTATACCATTAGAGGACAGTTGAATGCGAGAGTGTACTTGGATCGGGGACGGTTATTCCCGTTAACAGTTACGATCGGGGGAGAGATGAGTTCAAATCAGTATTACGGGTTGAAACAAGTTTATCGTGGTTATTTAAAAGAGCGGGGAAAGAAAGTAATTCATGCTTCTCATGCGAAATATCCCTCGTATGCGGAATGGATGTATACTAACGATGAAGCTAAGGGGGTTTGGACGGATAAATTGACCAATATTGTTTCTGCTTATGTGACTTGTTCTTATAATTACAAGACATGGATTTTTAATGCTAATATGCGTTTCGATACATCCAATCGTTTTGGTTCTCGAGTAAATGAAAAAGTTGCTCCCATATGGTCGTTGTCCGTACGTTGGGATGCGAAAAAACAATTCTTGGGGAATGTTGATTGGGTGGATGACTTGGCGTTAAAAGGGTCTTATGGCTATCAAGGAAATATGTTGGAAAGTGAATCGGCTAAATTGGTCTTGGAGAAAGGTAGTTATAATGAAGATTTTAAGGAGTACCAAGCTTATGTGCGTCATTATCCCAATCCTGATTTGAAGTGGGAAAAGACTTCTTCAAGTAACCTGACGGTTGATTTTTCTTTTTTTCGAAGAAGAGTGGCGGGAAGTTTTTCTTATTTTTATAAATATTCCCAGAATGTGTTTTTAAACAAGAATATCTCTTTAGTGAACGGTATGGGTTCTTGGGTGGTAAATAGTGGGAATCTTCAGAATCAAGGGACGGAGTTAAGTTTGGATGTCGTTTTAATAAATAGGCGAGGCAATAGTTCAGAGGGGGTGCAATGGAGAGTATCTCCGCGTTTCGGACAAGTTTCGAATAAAGTGGCAGGTAGTAAGAATGAGAAAACTCGAACAAATGAAATCACGTATGCTAATTTGTTGAAAGGTGCGGTGGAAATAGAAGGTCTTCCATTAAACACGTTTTTTTCTTACAAATATTTGGGATTGGATTCGGGAAATGGACTTCCTGTATTTCATGGTTCTGATAGGTTTCAATATATAGGAAATAAAAAGGTTGATTTGCAAAAGCTTTATTCGAGAATGGATGTGATGGATGTATTTAGAGACTACATGACATGCTCGGGGAGTCGTGTCCCCAAATGGCAAGGAGGTGTTTCCAATTATGTTTCGTGGAAACGTTTTACGATGTCGCTAAATTTAACGTATAGTTTTGGTAATAAGATTCGTTTATTAAAAATGTATCCGGATGTAAAGTCTGCGAATCAGACAAATGCACCTCAACCTTTGGAGAATGTTCGGAAGGAATTTTTGAGTCGGTGGCAGAAGGCTGGGGATGAAATACACACGAATATTCCAGGAATTGTCACGGGAAATTTATATAAGAATACATTAGATATGTGGTGGCGTAATTTTATTAATGATAAGGGGCAAGTTTGTACTTTAGGAGAAAATTTGTGGACAATGTATGATAATTCCAATTTACGTACTGTTAGTGGTAGTTATTTAAAAGTACAGGCTTTGAGTATTCGTTATCTGTTTTCATTACGTTGGTGTGATTTTCTTCACGTGAAATCCGGACATATTGCTTTTTCAGGGACAAATCTACATACGTTTTGTAATAAACGATTGAAGGGGCAGGATCCTGCAACACAGGATGGAGTGGCTCCCACGTTAAATATGTCTCTTCGACCGACATATTCACTTTCTCTTGATGTTTTATTTTAAAAGCGTGGTTATGAAAGTATTTGTATTTTTCATAGGGTATTTAGGAATTATGTGTGCCTCTTGTCATAGTTTCTTGTCTGATTATCCTAAGGATCAAGTATATCCAACCGGTATTGAAGATTTTAACGAATTACTTGTGGGGGACGGGTACGCTTCTAATAAATTGAAGGAACTTGATTTGTGGTTTCAACTTATGGATGATGATACTTTTTTAGAGGTGCGAGATGTATATTTAGAAGTTGCAAATTGTCATTATTGGGATATTTCTGATGCAGATAGGGAAGCGTGTTGGTTAAAGTTTTACAAACATATTGAGGTCGCAAATGTTGTTTTAGATGGTTTGAAAGAATTTGAAAGTTCAGAAGAACTCTATCGTAGAATACGAGGAGAGGCTTATTTCTTGCGAGGAGCTTATTATTATTTCTTAATAAATCTTTATGCGGAACCTTATTCTTCAAAGACAGCTTCAACAGCTTTAGGGGTACCATTAAAGTTAGATCCGATAATAAATAATCGGCGTTATTCACGAAATTCGGTAGAAGAAGTGTATGAAGTCATCGTGAGTGATTTGACGCAAGCGGTGGAGTGTTTAAAAGGAATTGAAAGGCAATCTCCTTATCGGGCAAACGAGATGGCTGCTCGTTTGTTGTTGAGTCGTGTGCTTCTTTATATGGAGAGGTGGGAAGATGTGTTATGCCACTGTGATACAATTTTAAAAAGTTCTTTTAATCAATTATTGGATTACAATAATTTATCAACAGATGCCAATGTTATTTCGGGCTATTCCGTGGAAACTTTGTTTTCTTCGGGAAGTAATAGTTATGGTAGTATTTATTGGGGGGCATGGAGTAAAGATGTTAGTTATTTCCGGGTGAGTGACGAATTGTTGGGATTGTACGATGAATCGGATTTACGACGGGTTTATTTTTATCAAGGGAAGAAATCTCCTAGAAAAATAAAAAATTTGAATGATGGTATTGTTTCAGATTATTTTGCATTGCGTGTTCCTGAGATATATTTGAATGCGGCGGAAGCGGCGGTTATGTTGGGAAAAGAGTCTACAGCGATTCAATTGATACAAGCATTGCGTTCGAAACGATTAATGTCTGATAAGGATCACGAGATTGCATTGACAGGACATAAATTGTTGAATTTCGTGCGGGATGAACGGCGAAGAGAATTAGCATTCGAGGGACATCGATGGTTTGATTTGAGACGTTATGCGGTGTCTTCTCGTAGGATGATGCAGAAAGAGATAAGCCATGTTTATTATGATGGACGATTGAGGGGAAACGTGATCTTGAAGAAGTATAATGAAGATACTCCCTATTATGTGTTATTGATTCCAGAGAACGAAATTCTTATTAACGAGGGAAGTCTTGTTCAGAATAAAGACCGGAATAGAAAAGAACCGATATTTTAATAGCTATGAAGTATATATATGTGATTATTTTTTTAGGATTCACTGCGATTAATTGTAGTGATGAAGATGGAAGGCTCTCTCCGTCGGGTAAAGATATAGCTTGGTTTGTTGTTAAGGATTCTGATGATGAAGTGGAACACTTGCGTTACAGTATTTACGAAAAAACCGGGATAACAGTTTGTTATACGACAAAATTAGGTGAACAGGATCGAGGGGAAGATGTTTTTGGAGATAAGATCATTCATGAAGAGTTTTTATCGCCAGAATATTGGATTACGAAAGCGGATAATATTTCATATACTTGTTCGATGAATCGGGAGTATATTAAGAATAGTCTTTTGTTTATTCAGGATCGTATTATTCCGTCTCTTCCTTCGGGGGTGTATCCGAGGTGTATTCTACTGGTTGAAGATCTGTACGAACGTAAAGGAAAGGATAGATGGATGCGTGATGTTTATTTGGGGTCAATGGCATTGGTCGTTAGTAATGTAGGAAAGTTGCATGAAATGACTGGAGTTGATAGAAAGGCTTTTGAGTTAGATATATGTACGTGCCTGTGGTTTAAACATATTTTAGCAAATTATGTATCGACCTTGGTTAATTTTTACGATATATCTAAAAATAGCGTGGTTTGGCCAGCGGAGAATTTAAATAGAGAAATATATGATCGTTGGGTGAGTGAACAGAGTAATTTTTCGGATCGTGTTCCTTATAAAACGCATTGGAATGGTTATGGTTTTCTTCAGTGTAATCCGGAAAGAACAACTTCGGAAGGATATATTACGCCGACTAAAGAGCAGGATGTGCGTTCGTTCATACGGGCCGTGTTGGAATATGATGATGACGAGTTTACTAGAAAATATGAAGGAAAGGAAGGAGAAGCCTTGTTGATTGGGAAGTATCGGTTGATAAAGGATATTATAGAGAAAGTGAAAGCTAAAAAATAAATATGATGAAAGCGAGATATATGTTTATTTTGTGTATAAGTACTTGTGTGATTGGATGTACGAAAAATCATGAAACTGAATTGGAATTATCTGTGTCGGAAATTTCGTTGAATGCGGCGGGTGCCCGGCAAAAAGTGGAGGTTACAACAGGGGAGGATTTTTGGCAGGTTACCGGTTGTTCCTCATGGCTTTCTGTGGAGAGAGATTCATGTTTTCTTTGGATTGAAGCGGATTGTAATCCTTCAAAAGAGAAAAGGGAAGGACGGATTTTTGTTACGGCAGGGGGAAAATATGCAAGGATACGTGTGATACAGGATGAAAGTGTGAGGGCTGTAGGAGATCCTTATCCGAATAAGATTTCGCCTGTTGGGATTATTTATAAAGTCATGGACGGAGGGGTTCATGGGAAGGTAATTAGTTTGGATGAATTCCAGGGTAAGTGGGGAAGAGAGGAGGAAATTCAGGGTGTTTTAGATGGGAATAGAGGAAAAGAGAATACACGTAAAGTCATTGAAATGGTGAAAGATAAGAAATATTTTACTAGTGATTATTCTATTTTTGCATGGATATACGAAAAGAATAAAAATACAGGGGAAGAGTGGTATATTCCCGCTTTCCATGAATTGAATGAACTGTATCATATTTTGGTAGGGGTGCGGTATGTGCCTATGAGTTACATTCCTTCTAGTATAACGACGGAATTAATGGTAAAACATGATATTGTTGTCCGGGATCGTTTTGATTCATGCTTGGAAATCAATGGGGGAATTTCGTTGCATTATGGAGATCAGGTGTGGTATTGGTCCTCAACAGCTTATAATAAGGAACAGTCCGTAGTTTGTGTATTTAAAGATCAAGATGCTTATTCCCCTTTGATGAGGAAAAGTGAAGAACATTTTGTAAGAGCTATATTAGAATTTTAAAGAGTTATGCATACTGTAAGATTAGTAGTATTGGAGATCTCGGTTCTTCTGTTTGTTTTAATCCTCTGTTGGATAAGGGGAGGGAGGGAAAATGTTATATTTTCAGGAAAAGTTAAGAATCTAGATTCGGGGGTGGTATTGCTTTATCATGAGGATGGAATCACGGTAGATACACTTCGTTTGAATAAAAAGGGTGAGTTTGTATATAAACCTTTGTTGTCAGATCTTCCAGGTGTATATATTGTGTGTGTTCAGGGAACATCCATGTTTACTTACATTTATTTAAGAAAAGGATGCCGTCTTCATTGTTTCTTTGATGTGACCCATCCGGAGAAAGTTCCGATTTTGAGCGGAGATGTTGTGGCGGAAAGTAAAATTATCCATATAATGAATGAAGAATTTGTTTGTTTAGATCCGGAAATGATAGCACAGCAATCTTTTGAGAGATATGCCAAAGGAATAAATGATAAGTATAATGAAGTTATTTTATTGTTGAGAGAGACTCATGATCGGAAGTTTAGGCAAGAAGTACTAACCGAGTTGAATGCGAAACGGGATTATAATTTGTATTGTTTTAGGGCTGCTTATAAACTTTATGTGTCTAGAGAAACAGATGTACAGGATACAGCATTTTGGAATTTTGCGCAAAAATTGGATTTAAATAAAATTGAAAATGTTAAAAGTGGATTATTGAGAATGGTTATTGCTTGGGATTTTCAAAATGAATATGGTAAAGATGCATCGGATTTGGAGATTTTGCAAGAAGTGAATAAGCGGGTTTATAATCAAAAAGTGTTGGATTATATGTCGGAAGAATGTATGCTGTCTGCTTTGGATAATGAAAGTTCTTTGGAGAAATTATCCGTAATGTATGATTTGTTTATGAAAATATGTAAGGATTGCGAGGCCTTGTCGAGAGTCAGGGAGAAGTATAAAAAAGTTCGGAGAACACTTTGTCGGCTTGTTCCTGGAAAGGAGATGATAGATTTGGAAGTTGTAGATAGAGATGGAAATCATTTGAAACTTTCAAGTATAAAGAATGATATAATCTATGTTGATATCTGGTCTTCGTGGTGTGGCCCTTGTTGTTATGAGATGACTTTCTTGGAGGAATTAGCAAAAAAATACGAAAATAATTCTCGCCTGATGATCATTAGTCTTTCTACGGATGATAGTAAGAAGGAATGGTTGGCAAAAGCTCCTGCCGATAAATCTAATTGGAAACAGTATTGGGCAACGGAACATACGAGAGAAATATTAGAAAATGAATATAATATATCAGCCATACCCCATTTTATGTTATTTGATGGGAATGGGAAAATTATAGACACCCATGCGCCTTGTCCCTCAGACAAAAACATCGATAAACTATTCCATAATCTTTTCTGATCGTGCTGAGGGATCTCTTTTTGTTTTGTTGTAAGGACTGCTAACTGTCGTGGTTGGCAGTCCTCTTGGGGATTCAAATAAAAAATTAGTGGAATAAAAAAGAGACACTTCTGAGGACGCAGAGGGATTTTTTCATATTCTCCGTTAAATAGGTCGGATTTAAAGAACAGGGGTAAGCAAACTTTAATACAATGGCAAATTGTACGAGAAATTTTCGACATATAACTACCATTGAAGTTTACTAGATTAGATGTTTACCGAAGTTACAAGTTGAACTACTATGAGAGATTCTTGATTTAATTTCCTACTTCTCTCTTTCATAATCGTTCAAAATGAATAAAAGGAGTAAAGAATCTTTGGAAAGTTTGTTTTTGAGGTAAGCAATGGCTTCTGATTTTTTATTGTAAATGGTTTGTTTATTTTTACCTAGCTTTTGAGCAATCTCTTCTGCTTTCCAACCGTTGAGAAATAGTTTTAATATTTCGGCACTCTCCTCGGGTAATAATCCTAGAATGTGGTGAAACGTGGAAAGAGTTTCACTTTCAATAACATTTACTTCAAATTGATCTTTGTCTAATAATAAGCTAGCCTCGTATTCTTCTATATATTGGTGATGCCTAACGTAACTTTTAAAATGGTTACGTAAAGAGACGAACAGATAAGCTTTGATATCGGTTAAACGTTCGAATTTTAGGGAGTCCGATTGCCATAGGTTTAAAAATATATCATGAATGGCATCACGGGGTTCTATTTCGGTATGTTGGTAAAGTTTTGCTGCAAAATAAAATAAGTCATTATAGAATAGAGAATAAACTTTTCCGAAATCTTTCTCTATCCGGCGATTGAAATTTCTTAGCAACGTGACTTCTTCTTTTTCCGATATCATCATATTTATCAAATCTTATTGCCGATGGAAATACTTATCTTATTAGTACGGGAACTTGATTTTCAAAAAACAAATTAATTCATAAAATCAGAAACTTGCAAATACAAAAAGAAATTGTTACGTTTTCTTTGTTTTTTTTATCTTATAAGTAGTTGGTATTCACTTGTGTTGAAAGCTGAGCGATTTTTTTATAAAAAAATCCGACTTTAAAAGTAAATTTCCTTGTTTCATTCGTTTTATTAATGAATTGTCAAAGGAGTATAGAGTTTATACATATCCGGAGATACAAAGATGATAAGAGTAAAAGGTAAAAAAATAATTCTATGGGATCGGAAGATAAAGAATTTAAAGACTATTTTCATCGGGCTCATCACCTTGCTGAAAAGTTGTTGTCGACCTATGATAAAAATTTGAGTTTGGAAGAGAATAGGGAGTTCAACGCTTTTCTGAAGGAGAATCATCTTTCCGGAGAGTTGATAGACCGCCTGACTTCTGCTGAAATTCACCGTGAATATTACGATCGGTTGACTCAAGAGGATCAAGAGAAAAATCTGGCTTTATTGTTTGAGCGAATGAGGGAAAAGAAACCGAGGCAGAAAAAATTTAGAATATGGTATCGTATTGCAGCTTCAGCTGCCGCAGTAGTGGCTTTTGTTTTTTGGTTTATACCCGGGCAAAAGGAGGAGAAGCATGATGATTGGTATAGTCAGGTTGTAACGAAACAATATACCCAGCCGACTTTGATTTTAGAGAACGATAGTTCCTTGGTTTTGGTTGATCACACTCGGGAAGATATTGTGGCGCAGGATTATGAAATTGAAAAATCACAGGAAAATACATTGAAGTATACGATGACCGGGCAGGGGGGGGCTCTTCGTTACAATAAGTTGATTGTGCCCCGGAAATACACTTATGCGTTGAAATTAAGTGATGGAACGGAGGTCATTTTGAATGCCGGGAGTATGCTTCGTTATCCAGTGAACTTTGCTACTGATAAGCGAGAAGTAGAATTAATCGGGGAAGCTTTTTTCAAGGTGGCTAAGTCGGATAAAACTTTTCTGGTGCGGATGGGAGAGAATCACTTAAAGGTTTACGGAACACAATTTAACGTGTATTCTAGGGAAAATCGTAATATTGAAATAGTATTGGTCGAAGGGAGTATTGGATTTAAAGCAGATAGTCGGGAAGAGATCAGGCTTAGGCCTTCCCAGATGGTGGTTTGTCATCCGGGAAGCGGAGAGATTCAGGTGAAAGAGGTTAATCCGAAAGATTATACCATGTGGTTGGAAAATATGTTTGTTTTTAAAGAACAAACTTTGGAGCGGATCATGTCGGAATTATCCGTGTGGTATGGGATACAAATAGAAATACGACCGGATTTGGAAAATACTAGATTGACATTAATTATGAACAAGGATAATTCTCTGGATGAGGTCTTTAAGTTTATTACGGAAATTACAAATATAAAAATAATTAAAACTGGAAATATGGAATATAAAACAGAGTAGAAAATAAAAGAGCATCCTAGGGATGCCCTTTTTAGACTTTCCCGCAGAATTAGATTGGCGTCGGTGTCTGTCGGAAAGTGGCGATTCAGTAATGTGTGAATAAGTATAACTTAATTTGTATTACCAAATGCTACACAAAATTATGAAAAAAAAAGTATGTAGTAAAAATGCCTGGTGTATTTATTTTCTTTTTGCGGTGATTTTATTGCCGCTTCAGACAAAGGCTGTTACCGCTTCAGTGCAGTCTATACGGAGTTTATCCCTTGAGGATAAGGTGGTCACTATTCATGTTAAGGATGTTTCTTTAGATGAAATTTTGTTGCAGATCAATAAGCAGACGAATATTTCTTTTGGTTATCAAGAGGGTGTGATTGATAAAGAACAAAAATTCTCTTTAGATGTTTCCGGAGTAACTGTAGAAGAAGCTTTGCGAATTCTTTTTAAGAATAGTAACTATGATTTTGAATACAAAGACGAACGGATATTGATCGTCTTAAAGTCTGTCAAGCCACAAACGGACTTGCAAAAGGGTGGGACAGTGAAAGGAGTTGTTCGGGATCAGTCGGGATCACCTCTACCCGGAGCTACCGTTTTACTTAAAGGAACGACTTTGGGAGTTGCTACTGATGTGAATGGAGCTTATCGTCTTCAGATTCCAGCTGGGAATCAAATTTTGGTATTTTCGCTTGTTGGAATGAAAACGCAGGAGATCCCTTATAAGGGGCAAACTGAAATCAATGTGACAATGGAAGAGGATATTACAGAGATGGATGAGGTTGTTGTAACGGGATATTCTGTCCGAAAAGTGAGTGAAATGACGGGAGCTGCACAACAATTTGATGGGAAAGAAATTGCTAATAACATGGCAAATAGTGATATCTTGTCGGCTTTGAAAGGACATACTACTGGTTTACAGATTTCAGGTAGTGACGGAAATCCTGCGCGGAATAATTCTTTGCTTTTGAGAGGAGTTGGTACATTCTACGATGGCAAACAGTATCCATTGATCGTGATTGATGGAATTGTTACTGATTTTACAAATATTAATGGAGTGGTGGCAGCCAATGATATCGAAAAGATAACGGTGTTGAAAGACGCTGCTTCTTCTGCTATTTATGGGTCTCGCGCTGCAATGGGGGTAATTGTGATTACGACGAAAAAAGGACAGAAAAGTAAACTGACAACTTCCGTGGATATGAAATTCGGACTCAGTGTGCAAAATTTCGGGGGATTGCGATATATGACCTCGGAAGAATTACTTGATTTTGGAAAAATGAGTTTGACAAACTGGTGGAACGGAAATACGAGTTTACAGGCAAAATACCCTGATAGAGATAAATTTATTCAAGATACTTTAGGTGTATTAGCCCAAAATTTTGATCTTACGCGTACAACCGATTGGAGAGATTTACAGTATCAACACGGGGTTACCAAAAGTGTAGGTGTCAATATCTCTGGAGGTAGTGAGAAAGCCAGTTACTATTTGTCCTATAATTATTTCGATGAAAAAGGTACAAAAATCGATAATTATTTGACCCGTAATTTTCTGAAAGTACGTATGGATTATGATGTTACTTCATTTTTAACTTTGGGGGTAAACTTGAGTGGAGCGTTTTCTAGATACGAAAGCCCTAATAGTGGTTCTTTTGAAGATTACCATCCTTGGCTTTCCCCGTATGATGAGAATGGTAGCTTGAAAAAGAGTATTCCGCAATGGAGAAGGTTTGCCATGTATAATGTAGATTTGGTAAATCCTTTGATGGATAATCAATATAATAGTAGTATTACCCGGAATGATAATTTGATGGGATCTTTTAGCGGGACTTTACGTCCTTTTAGTTGGATGACTATTACTTCTGTGAATACTTATACGCGGGCTTATTCTAATACGAATAATTATCAGGATAGTCGAACTTACTCCGGTAATTACAGTAGCAATAATTTCAGTAATGGAATCTTGGATATTATTGATACCCGAGAAAATAGTTTTCTGACTTCTAATATTCTCCGGATGGAATATCGTTTTAATGACCACGATATATCTGGGCTTTTGGGACAGGAGTATTACGAACGGCATTCCCGTAGTTCTGATTTGTCTATGTATGATCAAAGCGTTGTTGGGGAAAGAAATGTCGGAGGATTTTCAAAGGTCGGGAAAAAAATACAATCTTCTTATGTACCGGGAGGAAGTGAGAGCGAATCGGGAAGTTTCTCTATTTTTGCAGAAGCCAACTATAACTATAAAGGTAAATACATGGCTTCGGTATCTTTCCGTACGGACGCTTCTACCAATTTTGGAAAAGATAACCGTTATGGAAAATTTTACTCTGTGAGTGGAGCTTGGTTGGTGTCTTCGGAAAAATTTATGCAGAAACAGAGGGCTCTGTCATTCCTTAAATTGCGTTTAAGTTACGGTACCTCAGGTAAAGAAGCGGGAATGGACTATCTGAATTATACGTTATACGCTATTGGAAAAGATTATGAAGATTATTATCGGGAACATCCCGTGTATCCTTCTTCTTATCCCGCAGTGATCAATCAATTGGGAAATGATCAATTGACTTGGGAAACTGCTTATACTTTTGACGTGGGGTTAGATATGGGATTTTTAAATGATCGTATTCGTTTGAATGCAGATTATTATAGACGTCGTAACAGTGACCTTATCATGAGTGTTTCAACGGCAGCAGCTGTCGGAGTTGGTTCCCAATTCCGGAATGTCGGGGAGATGCTAAACCAAGGAGTGGAACTGACGTTAAATACCCACACTCTAAAATCTCCTGATTTTAACTGGCATACAACTTTTACGTTTAGTTATAATAAGAATAAATTGACCAAGTTGTATGACGATTATTATGTGGACGGGGAAGGACGTACTTTCTATGAGGGTGATAATATTGATATGTTGAAGAAAGTAAAAGTGACCGGAGTAGATGAAGAAACCGGAAAGCCGATTTATGAGCGTGTAAATGAAGATGGGTCTATAGAATATGTAAATACACTGACGGCAGCAACTTCTGGAAATGGAGAGTTGAGCTATCAAGATATCGGTTTAAAACGAGCTCCTTACTACGGAGGGTTCACCAATACGTTCCTGTATAAAAATTTTGAACTTTACGTACATATGACTTATAGCTTTGGTTATAAGGCATACAGTAGTCTGAAAACAAGTTATACGGATGGAACTGCATGGTTGTATGACAATATGTATAAGGTTCCTTCGGGTTTGAAAATTTGGGAAAAGCCTGGAGATGATGCAGATATACCAATGGTGAACAGTGATCCTTCTTATACACAGAACCTTTATGGAACAACTTCTTTTGGGTATATTAATTGTGGACACGTGCGTATTTCTAAGATTCGTTTATCATATAATTTCCCGGAAAAATGGCTGCGTCAGTTACGGGTGCAAAATTTGGCATTAAGTTTCACTTGTGATAATGTCGGGGTGATCACTTCTCGTAATTTTATCGGGGCTGACCCGGAGAATTTAGGAGATTGGCCAGCTCCTCGTCGTTATGTTTTTGGATTGAATTTTACTTTTTAATGGTTAAATGACTGATTATGAAAAAATATATTAGTTTCATATGGATTCTGGTTTTCTTGGGGTGTGATTCCCGTCTGGATGAAATGCGACCGCATAATATGTCGGATGCCTCTACTTATCTGAAAAAATTTGAGAATGTGGTAAATGCGACTTCCGGTTTATATGAATTATTTTATGGTCAAGGTGTTGGAAGTTTTAATTATGATTTTGTTTATGAATCTGTTTTTCATACTTTAGGTGAATTTAGAGGGAATAATGTTGTTTTTGTAGAACCTTTTGAAGGGACTTCAGATATTGCCTTAGGGGCTCCAGATGCACACTTTTATTTATACAGCGATCAGAAAAATCAGTCTTTCGCTTGGCCGATGTGGTTAAAAATGAATCAGGTTGTTTTGGGAGCTTCCAAGAACATTGAGGCTATAAAATTGTTAGAAAAAGAACCGACCGAGCAGTCTCGTTTGGATGAATTAAAGCGGTTAAAAGGTGAAAATTATTTTATCCGTGGACTGTTTCTTTTTCATGGGGTAAATGTTTTTGGACTTCCGTATTGGAATGAACCTGATAAAAATCCGGGAGTTCCTTTGGATACAACCGGAAGCGGACAATTGTTAGCTCGAAGTACAGTAAAGGAGTGTTATGAGTGTATTATCCGGGATTTTAATAATGCAGCTTCTTTTTTACCAGATGAAAGAATGGATCGGTCGTTTGCAAATCGTGCAGCGGCTTATGGAATGCTTTCCCGAGTATACCTTTATATGGGAGGACGCTTTGATTCTCCGAATGTAGATTATAATAAGTTGGCTATTACTTATGCCGATAAAGTGTTTGAGATTCAGAACGATGTGGTGGATATTCTTAGGGGAGAGGAATATAAAGAGTTGTATTTGAAAGATCCGAAAACCAATCCGGAAATTCTTTTTGCTTTTAATCCCGCTAATTTCCCTTCGGATAGCCCCAGTTATATTCATTCTTACTACTCTTGGGATGGATTTGCCGATTCTAAAGAAGAATTTCCTTGTCCGGCAGTAATCTCTAGGGATTATGAAAAAATTATGGATAAAGAAAAAGATCTTCGTTGGAAATATTTTACTACTCCTTCTATTCGCCATCAGGGAAGATACACCACAACAAAATATGATGGTGGGGAATCTGAGCTTTTTCCGGGATTCTTAATGTTTGAATGTCCGACAATTTTTATTCGTGTCGGAGAGGTTATTCTGAACCGGGCGGAAGCTTATGCGAAATCTGGAGAAGATGGTAAAGCTTTGATTGATCTTAACCAGATCCGAGAACGGGCAGGTTTGTCTGCATTACACGGAATTGGAGGACAACAGTTAAGAGATTCCATTTTCATGGAGAGACGCAGAGAGTTGGCATTTGAAGCTCAGACATTCTATGATTACACGCGTAATGGGATAAAAATCTCCCGGGAGGATGTGACGACTGTTTATCAAGATTATATTGGTAGGCAGTATAACGAGGTTGATCCTCTTTCTTCTCGCCGGATAGTTTGTCTTATCCCATCGGAAGAATTGAAATTGAATCCGGCATTAGTACAGAATACATATTGATATGATTAGGTTGTGTGTTTATGTTATATTGCTCTCCTTGGTTACAGCGTGTCACCGGACACCTGTAACCGGAGTGCGTATACATGTGGATGGATTGATGGAAAATGATACGGCTGTTTCTATTATAACTCAGGATTCTGTTTATACGGCTTATCTTGATGGAAACAAGGGTGCCGTTTTAGCAATAGACAGGGAGCAAAAGGCTGATTATGCTATTTTTCGATATCATGGGATTTCTATTCCGGGGTATATAGAACCGGGTAAAGATTTGGAAATTTTTCTAAAGATTGAAAACTGGGAGATAGAGGTTAAATTTGCCGGGACCGGGGCTCCTAAAAACGAATACCTGAATAATAAAACGTTACGTGGATTTTATCCGGATTATAAAACGGATGAAGCGGGAATTATACAAAGTTTGAAAGCTTGGGAGTTAAGGTTGTCAGGTATTTTGGATAGTATGCATTTTGAATCTTTCTTTACCAATAGAGAAAGGGAGAGGATTCATTATTTAGTGTACGGTTGTTTGCCTCGTTATCCGTCTTATCAAAAATACCAGCTTCAAAAGCAGGGATATGAAGCTTCAGAGGAATTTTATTCTTTTTTGCCCCAGTTGATCCTTGAAAAAGAGGAATTAATAGATATGCCTGAATATCAGACTGCTCTTCAGAATTTGATACAAGCGTTTGGATTGAGGGGATTACAGAAGCAGGATGAATGGCTGTATTTGAAAGGACAGATGGAGTATATCGAAAAGCAGATCAAAAATCAAACGATCAAGGATTTTTTGATGGATAAGATCACGACTCGTTATGTGGAAAGGAAAGGTACCGATCATTTAGAAGAGATAATCCGTTTTTATCACGATAATGTGAAGGCTCCGGAAAAAAGGCAAAAATTCGATGATTTGTGCCGGAAATGGGTGAGATTGGTGAAAGGACAGCCTTCCCCTGTATTTACTTGTCAGAATATAGAAGGGAAGGAGATCAGCTTAACCGATCTGGCTGGAAAATACGTTTACATTGATATTTGGGCAACTTGGTGTAAACCGTGTCGTGCTGAGCATCCCTATTTGGAACAACTGATTCGGAAATATGAAGGTAAAAATATTGTTTTTGTCAGTATTTCAACAGATCGAGACCGGCAGGCTTGGGAAAAATTTGTAAAAGCCGAACAATTGGGGGGAATACAGCTGTACGGGGGGAGAAGAAATTCTTTTGTAGAGGCTTTTGTTGCACGTAATATTCCGCGTTTTATTCTGTTGGATCAGGAAGGGAAAATTATTGAAGCGGATATGACTCGTCCTTCCGATCCCCGGACGATCGAAGTCTTGGATTCTCTGATTTCCTTGTAATTCACTAATTAAATTCAGTCTTAGAAACTTCAGCGATATGTTTGGGTGTCGCTGAAGTTTTTTGATAGTGTTTCCAAAAGTGTGTAAATTCCATAATATACCATTTTGAACTCGGTTGTGTTTCTCCTAAGTATATAAATAAAAAAGAGGTTCGTTTTGAACCTCTTTGTGGGCGCTGAGGGATTCGAACCCCCGACCCTCTGGGTGTAAACCAGATGCTCTGAACCAGCTGAGCTAAGCGCCCGTGTTGCTTGATTGCGGATGCAAAAGTAGTACATTTTTTGAATCTTGCAAAAAATGACGGGTGTTTTTTCAAAAAAACATGAAATGTGTTAGACTTCATGTTGAATTTTGTGTTTTCATCCGGGTTATTTCGATGTGTTGTTGTTTGTGTATGTGTTTGGGGGATGCTTTGTTCTGGGTTACGCTATGTTCACCAGATTTGAAATAGGGAGTATCGTGTCTTCTCATTGATAAAATAATATAAGTCGTGTATATGCAAAAAATAAATTTGATGCATATTTATCGAAGGGGAATGCATCATGAATGCAAGATAAATGCAGGATGGTCTTAATGAACTATAAATAGAAAGGTAAATAAGTCATAATTGAAGATAGCGTAGTTTTATTGTAAGGAATAAGGAGGGGGATTGTACCACTCTTAAAAATCGTTAGGTGAATTTTTTTAGGATAGTACGTTTTTTATCCCCTCCAATGATAGAGGTTCTTTACTATTGTTTTTTTCAACCTTACTAATAAAAATTGTTTCAAATAATTCTCCCCGGGTCAGCTTACCGTTTTGAAGACAAACTGTTTCGATTCGACCTTTGGCACATAATATTCGTTCTGGAAGTTTGTATATCTCTTCGAAGAAGACCAATTTGACTCCTTCTCTTTGGAATGCGACTTGAACGGCGAAACGGTCGCTACCTCGGAGTGGGTGTTTGTAAGAGATGTCGATGCGGGCGACCATCACATCAATGCCCTGTTCGTGTAAGGCAGAAAAACTAGTTCCGGTAGTTTCCAAGAATTCATGGCGTGCATGTTCCATATAATGTTGATAGTTGGAATTGTTGACAACACCTTGTACGTCACACTCGTAATCCCGTACTTTCATTTCTATTTCAAACGCAGTATTCTTCATGATTATAAACCTAATGATTCATTGATAAGGATGATTTTAATTCGTTTTTTGGGGAAAGATTTTTCTGTTATCGTCCATGTGTTGCATAGGCGCTCGGGACTTTGACAGTTCATGCAGGTTTTTGTGGTTTGGCAAGGGGTGTGTAGGTGGGGGTGGCGAATGGCATTGAGGGGAGCGGCTATTGTACGGATACGTTCCATGGCTTTTTCGATACTGTCTGTGATTTTGTTGGTTCCGATAAATAGTACCACGTGTTCCGGTCCAAAAGTGATACCTGCTACCCGGTTACCTACCATATCCATGTTCACAAGTTGTCCCTGCTGGGTGAGGGCGTTGGAACCCGTGACGAATAAATCGGCAAGGAGGGCTTGGCGACGCCAGTATGTTTTCTGTTCTTGGCTATAACCATCTTGGAAAGTTCGGATCAAGATACATTCGGGATGTTGTTCGATCTCGGAAAGTATTCCTGTAGCTTTCATCGTTTCAGAATCTCCCCATGAAATTGTGGTAGGTTTTATTTTATCGAAAATTTCTTGAAAGAAAATATCTCTGGCTTCTTGCCGATCATTAGCAAAATAAACTTCAAAGTGATTTCTTTCTAAAGCTGTTATTGTTTGATGAATAATTTCTTGTCCCATATTTTTTTGTTTCGGTTTGAGTGCAAATATACGGATAAAAAATGGAGATGGGAATTGTTGATTTTTTCGTACTTTTGCAAGGATATTCTGAATTGAAACTAATTAAATTAATCTTGTAAATTATTGATTATGAAGCATACGCTTTTGATGTTTATTCTGTTGGTTTGTGGAATGACAGTGTCTGCCCAGTTGACTTTAAAGTCGGAAAAGGGTGATTTTGAGGCACGTTTGATTGGTCGGGCACTGTTTGATGGGGGAGTGTTTTTCAGTGATAAGACAGCTTTGGGAAATTCCGTGGAGTTGTACGATGTCCGATTGGGAACGGTCGTGCGTTTCTTGGAACGTTGGACGGGAAAAATCGAATTAGGATTTGCCGGGAGTAAAGTGTCAATGAAAGATATTTACATCGAGTATAATGATGGGAGGAATTTGTTTAGGGTTGGACATTATTTTGAACCATTTAGTTTGGAGTACCGGATCGGGACTTCGGATATGAAGTTTAACGGGGCGGCTGTGACAGGGACGGCTTTTGGTGATCGTCGAAGATTGGGAATCAGTTACACGTATAATTGTGATGTGTTAAATGTGTCGGGAGGTGTATTCAGTGATAAAGATATTGATAATACGGAAAAGGATGACGAGGGGTATGCATTTTCTGGAAGAGTGCTGTACCGACCTTATTTCAAAGAAAAAAATGTTATTCATGTTGGCGTGTCCTCTCGTTTTGGAGTACAAGGAAAGGCGGAAAAGAATACATTGATTTATTCGGCTGGAGCACCTTCAAATTTGATATCCGAGAAATTTTTGAAAGCTGAAGTGACTGAGACTATTAATGAATGGAAGTTCGGGGCAGAGGTGGTTATGGTGCTTGACAAATGGTATTTTCAGTCAGAATATTTGATGGCTCACGTGAACCGTAAGGCATCGGTTGAAAATTACAATGGTAACGGGTGGTATGCTCAAGTGGGTTATGCCTTGTTGAATGGTCGTTATGGTTATAATAAGACGAGTGGTATGGCTACGGCTCCGGGTGCAAAGAGCTTGGAAATATTGTGTCGTTATAATATCACCAACATGAATGATAAGGACGCAGGGATTATGGGGGGAAAACAGAACGATTTTTCGATAGGTGGTATCTATTATTTTAATAAATACGTGGCGGCGAAGATGAGTTATAGCTTGGTGAGTTTGGATAAGCATGCGCCGATTGATGGGAAGCAGACGTTTAGTATGATACAGGGGCGGATTCAGTTGAGTTTTTAAATAGTTGAAAATAAATTAGTTTTGTGATAAAGGAAAAAGTGTTGGGTTGTGAGGCAGGAATTTAAAATCATTAAATCTAAAATTAATTAATGCGTGTTTGTATAGCGGAAAAGCCGAGTGTGGCAAAGGAGATTGCGGAGGTTTTGGGAGCCAAGGTGCGTCGGAATGGTTATTTCGAGGGGAATGACTATTGTGTGACGTGGACATTCGGGCATCTTTGTTCGTTACAGGAACCGCACGAGTACACGGAAAAGTGGAGACAGTGGAATTTGAGTATGTTGCCGATGATTCCGTCTTCGTTCAGGATTAAGTTGATTGATGACGATGGAATTAAGCGGCAGTTTGCAATTATAGAGGAGTTATTCAACCGAGCGGAGATGGTAATTAATTGTGGTGATGCAGGGCAGGAAGGGGAATTGATCCAGCGTTGGGTGCTCACGAAGGCAAAGTGTAAGGCTCCGGTGATGCGGTTGTGGATTTCTTCGTTGACGGAAGAGGCGATTCGGGATGGGTTTGCCAAGTTGATGTCATCGAAGGATTTTGACACGCTATACGCTGCAGGGTCGGCTCGGGCGATTGGGGACTGGCTGTTGGGGATGAATGCCACAAGGGCTTACACGTTACGCTACGGGAATGGGAAGAACGTGTTATCGATCGGACGAGTACAGACCCCAACATTGGCCTTGATTGTCGATCGGCAGAAAGCGATCGAGCAATTTAAGCCAGAAACTTATTGGGAGGTGCAGACGGATTACCGGGGAGGTTGGTTCTCCTACACGAAAGGACGTTTCATTGTAAAGGAGGAGGCTGAGGCTTTCATGCAAGAGATTTTGCCCTTAGAGCTGGAAATCAAAAGTGTAGAACGTAAAAAAGCCATGGAGCACCCGCCGAAGTTGTTCGACTTGACCTTGTTACAGGTGGAATGTAATCGGAAATTTGCTTTCTCTGCGGACACGACCTTGAAAGTCATTCAGTCTCTGTACGAGAAAAAGTTGACGACTTATCCCCGTGTAGATACTAATTTCTTACCAAATGATATATATCCCAAGGTTCCCGGGATTTTGAAGGGTCTGAAACCATACGCCATGTTGATAGACCCGATTATTAATGGGAGTAAGATAAGGAAGTCACCGAAAGTATTCAACGACAAGAAAATCACGGATCATCATGCTATTATTCCAACGGGAGTTTTTAGTTATGATATGACCCCGGATGAAAAGCGGGTGTACGATCTCGTGGTCCGAAGATTTATTGCCGTGTTCTACCCGGATTGCGAGATTGCGAACACTACGATTATGGCACAGGTCGGTGTGAACGAGTTCAAGGCGACTGGAAAACAGATTATAGATCCGGCTTGGCGGGTAGTATTCCCGGCGGCATCGAACAAGCAAAGTGATGAGAACGTGTTGCCAGTGTACGAGGTCGGGGAGAAGGGGCCGCATACGCCCGAATTGCAAGAGAAGGAGACTCAGCCGCCCAAGTATTACACCGAGGCGGATTTGCTGCGGGCGATGGAGACGGCCGGAAAACAGGTGGAAGATGAAGAACTTCGGGATCTGATGAAGGAGAACGGGATCGGGCGTCCGTCGACCCGGGCAGGGATTATTGAGACACTATTAAAAAGAGGGTATATTCGGAAGGATAAAAAGCGATTGGTGGCTACTGCCACGGGTATTGAATTGATTGATACGATTCAAAATGACCTGTTGAAATCAGCCGAGTTGACTGGACAATGGGAGAAGAAATTGCGGATGATCGAGGAGGGGACTTATAACGTGTCGGATTTTATGGAGGAGTTGAAGGTGATGGTGAACGAGTTGGTACATGTGGTTAAATGTTCTCCCCGGAAAGCGATTACAGTGGAGGTGGTGGAAGAGGCTAAAAAAGAAATGGTTGCGAAAGAGAAAGCCCCGAAGAAAGTAAAAGCTCCTGTGGAACCTGTTGTATTGAAATGTCCGAAGTGTGGGAATGGTGAAATTATCAAGGGACGGACTGCTTGGGGGTGTAGTTTGTATAAAAAATCGTGTGACTTTATTATCCCCATGGAATTTTTTGGGAAAAAATTAACACAGAAGCAGGTTGAGGCTTTGGTGTTGAAAGGGAAAACTGGGACTTTGAATGGCTTTAAACATGAGGATGGTAGTACGTTTAGCGGTATTTTACGTCTGGATGATAACTTCCGGGTGGTCGTGAATAATAAATAAGGAGTGTATTAAATCTATCTTAAAATCTTTTTTACGTGATATAGGTCTGGGTTTTAATCGCTAGCTTTGTGTTACAATAAAAAATAAATAAAGAAAAGTTATGAGATTAAAGCATTATTTATCCTGTATGTTGATCTTGTTATCATTCGTTACGGTGAATGCACAAGAGAAAAAAGAGTTAAAAGAAGGAGATCAATCTCCTACGTTCAAGTATTTGGATATTAACGGTAAGGAAGTTTCCCTGAGTGATTTGAAGGGTAAATATGTCTATATTGATGTCTGGGCTACATGGTGTGGTCCCTGCCAGTATGAACTTCCTCATTTGAAAGAGTTGGAGAAAAAGATGCATGGGAAGAAGATCGTGTTCGTAAGTATTTCTTGTGATAAAGATAAAGCTGCTTGGGAGAAAATGGTGAAGGAACAGGGTTTGGGTGGAGTTCAATTGCACAATGGCGGAGATCGTGAATTCATGACCGCTTTCGGGATCAGGGGTATTCCTCGTTTTATTTTGTTAGACAAGAAAGGAAAGATTGTAAATCCTAATATGACACGTCCGTCTAATCCAGAAACGGAAAAGACGTTGAAGGCGTTGAAAGGAATTTAGGAATTTTAGATTTTGAATTTTAAATTGAGGGAGAGATTTAAGTAACTGGAATTTGAAATTTACAATCTAAAATTTGAAATTAATAAGATCACTGAATTTTTAGTTTGGCTTTGGACGATTGTTTAGAGCTTTTTATCAGATAAGCGGACCTTAGGGATGGGGTCCGCTTTTCTATAAGACGTCGTGACCGAAGGGGGTGATAGCCAAACGGGCCAGTTTAAAGTGTTGTATGCCGAACGGTATACCGATAACGGTGATAGAGAAGATTATCCCGAAAAGGAGATGGGATAGGAATATCCATACTCCCCCGATGAAGAACCAAATGACATTCATGAGGAAGGAAAGACAACCGCTACTTTGTGGGATGTCGATTACTTGGCTACCGAAAGGCCAGAGGGCCAGCACTCCGAGTTTTAGGGTTTGTATCCCGAAAGGAATTCCGATGATTGTGATAAACAAACCGATACTGGATACGAAGTACTCTAGGGCGATGAAGAATCCGCCGAATAAGACCCAGATAATATTTCCAAAAATTTTCATGTGTTATATTGTGTTTTAATAGTGATTTTCCAAAGGTACGATAAAGAATGCAATTTAGGTACAGGGACGGGAAGGAACTTGTAACTTGTTGTGAGAATCGTGCGTATGATTCATATATTTATTAACTTATTAATGATATGATCGAACATTTGACAAAGGATAGTTTTAAACAGAAAGTGTTTGACTACCAGAATAGCAGGGTGTATAGATTTGAGGGAGAGCGTCCGGTTGTGATCGATTTCTACACGAACTGGTGTGTTCCATGTAAGGCCATAGCCTCGATTTTGGAAGAATTACAGCAAGAGTACGAGGGGAAAGTTGATATTTACAAGGTGGATAGCGATATGGAAAAGGAGCTGGTGGAGGCCTTTAACGTGCGGAGTATCCCGACCTTGATATTTGTTCCCATGGAAGGTCAGCCACAAGTGGGATGCGGAGCTGTCTCTAAAGGAGAATTGAAACTTTTTTTTCGCCAAGTATTTCATATTTGATAAGACTATTTGAAGCCTTGAAACTGGTATGTGAATAGTAATCCTAAAATATTGCATCAATGAGTTGTGTCTGCAGAATTATTAATTTCTATTAATTTCGGAGTCCTGAATTTGAAATTAATATATACCTTTGTGCGTTTTTAAATTAAGGGAATAATAATATGGAAAAGGTGTTTAGTCCGAAATTATTCGGATTAATTAAAGACGGTTCGGTAAAGAAGAATTTGTCAAAAGATATTCTTGCCGGAATCGTGGTAGGAATCGTGGCCTTACCGTTGGCAATCGCTTTTGCCGTGGCCTCGGGTGTTTCTCCTGAAAAGGGGATTATAACGGCTATCGTGGCCGGATTTTTCATTTCGTTTTTTGGTGGTAGCCGGGTACAGATTGGTGGACCCACAGGTGCTTTTATCATCATTGTCTACGGAATTGTGAATGATTACGGTCTGGATGGGATGATTATTTCAACAATATTTGCTGGGGTGATCATGATTGGGTTTGGTATGTTGCGGTTGGGAACTTTGTTGAAGTTTATTCCTCACCCGTTGATTGTCGGTTTTACTTCCGGTATCGCCCTAACGATTTTCTCCACGCAAATATCTAGTGCACTGGGATTGACACTGACGGACGTGCCGGGGAGTTTTATCGGTAAATGGAGAGCTTATTTTGAGGGAATGGATACGGTGAATTGGTATGCCGTGGGTATTACGATTGTGACAGTGTTAATTGCGGTGTATATGCCAAAGATTACAAATAAAGTACCGGGTTCGTTTGTGGCTATATTGATAGTAACACCTATCGTGGCTTTTCTTTTGCCAGAAGGTACGGTGACGACGATTGGTTCTGAATTTGGAGAGATTAAATGTAATTTGACCCCGGTGTTTCCGTCTATTGAGTGGGACCAGTTGTCTCATTACTTGCAACCTGCTATGACGATTGCTATTTTAGGTGCTATTGAATCTTTATTGTCCGCAGTGGTCGCTGACGGTATGATCAGTGGGCATCATCGTTCGAATACAGAGTTGATAGCACAGGGGATTGCTAATATTGCCTCTCCTTTGTTTGGTGGTATTCCTGCCACGGGGGCCATTGCTCGTACGGCAACAAACGTGAAGAATGGGGGACGTACCCCGATCGCCGGTATTACACATGCAGTGGTACTGTTGTTAATCATGTTGTTTTTCGGGAGATGGGCATCCTTGATTCCTATGTCCTGCTTGGCGGGCATCCTAATCGTGGTATCTTATAATATGAGTGAATGGCGGTCATTTCGTTCTATCCTACGGGCATCGATGTCCGATGTAGTGATATTGCTGGTGACGTTCTTCCTGACCGTGCTGGTTGATTTGACCGTTGCGATTGAAATTGGGGTTGTGTTAGCTGCTTTGTTGTTTATGAAACGTATGGCAGATAATGCTCCGAAAGAGATTATCGGTGCTACGAATATGGATAGTGATGTGCTTGAGAATTATAAGGACCTGCCGAAAGGTTTGGGCATATACGAGATTAGTGGGCCATTTTTCTTCGGCTCGGCAAAGACATATTGTGAAACAATTCGTAACTTAGGCGTGAATTACGATGTGTTGATTATTCGTATGCGTCATGTCCCTTTCGTGGATTCTACCGGGCTGAAGAACTTGAAAGAGACAATTCTTCAATTAAAGAACGAAGGTACACATATCGTTTTATCGGGAGTGAGTGAATCGGTAAAAAAGGATTTGTTGAAGGGAGGGATCGGTGAGCTTGTCGGGGCTGTGAATATTTATCCGAAGTTCGATTTGGCTTTACAGGCTGCGAAAGAAAAGATTGAAGAGAAATAATTAAAAAGATATTGGAGTATGAGCGGATTTTTTGGCTGTGTATCTCGTAAGGATTGTGTTGCCGACGTGTTTTACGGCACAGACTATCATTCTCATTTGGGAACGAAACGTGCGGGACTTGCTTTTTATAATGGAACAGATTTTAATCGATCCATCCATAGTTTGGAGAGTGCTTATTTCCGAAATAAGTTTGAACCGGAACTGGATCGTTTCACCGGGTCGAACTTGGGAATCGGGGTGATCAGTGATATGGAATCACAGCCTATCATGGTGACGTCGCATTTGGGACGGTTTGCTGTTGTCGTGGTCGGGCGTTTAGCTAATTTGGACGAGATTGTGGACGAGTTTTTGAAGGAACGCAAGCATTTTGCCGAATTGTCGAGTTCAACGGTAAACCCAACAGAAGCGGTGGCAATGTTGATTAATGCCGGGAATACATTCAAGGAGGGAATTGAGAACGTGTATAATAAAGTTAAGGGGTCTTGTTCCTTTTTGATCCTGACAGAGACGGGAATTTATGCGGCTCGCGATAAATATGGTCGGACGCCAATCATCTTGGGGAAAAATGAGCAGGGGTATGTGGTAGCTAGTGAGAGTTCCTCGTTCACGAATCTAGGGTATACGATCGTGCGGGATATTCAACCGCGGGAGACTTTGCAGATTACCCGAGATGGGATTACGCAAGTAACTACTCCGGGATGTAAGAAGCAGGTATGTTCTTTTTTATGGGTATATTATGGTTATCCTTCTTCTTATTACGAAGGGATTAACGTGGAGGATGCCCGTTATCGTTGTGGAGCGGCTATTGCCGAGAGAGATGATGTGAAAGTGGACTACGTGGCAGGAATACCTGATTCAGGAGTCGGTCATGCGATCGGTTATTCGAATGCCCGTTGCCTGCCGTACAAGCGCCCGTTCGTGAAGTACACGCCGACGTGGCCCCGTAGTTTTATGCCGCAGAATCAAGCCATGCGGGATTTAGTTGCTAAAATGAAGTTATTACCTAACGAAGCATTTACGCGGGATGCCCGAATTCTTTTTTTGGATGATTCGATCGTGCGAGGAACACAGTTGAAGGATAACGTGGTGAAATTGAAAGAATGCGGGGTGAAAGAGGTTCACATGCGGATTGCTTGTCCTCCGCTGGTGTATCCTTGCGTGTTCCTGAATTTCTCTTCTTCCCGTTCTAATTTTGATTTGTTTACCCGTCGAGTGATCCGGGATTTAGAGGGTACTTCCGATTTGACGGAAGAGATATTGAAACCGTATACCGATCCCGATTCGGAAAAGTACAAAAGGATGCTGAATGTGATGGCTCAACATTTGCAATTGGATTCATTGAAATTCCAACGTTTGGAAGATATTGTGAAGGCAATCGGATTGCCGAAGGAAGAGCTTTGTACTCACTGTTGGGACAATTCTTCCTATATGTAAAAAAAGGCGGCTTCTGGTCTTTTTTAACATATAGGAAGAAAGATAAAAGTTAAAAACGAAAAGCTAAAAGTGGAAAATATTTCCCGTCTTTTAGCTTTTCGTTTTTACTTTTTAGCTTAATACGCATGGTGGTCGTCTTTCACGTCCTGTATGTCGATCTGCTTTTTGTTGAGGGCACGCCAAGCATAGAATATATAGGCAAGCACGATAGGAGAGGCCAATGATACATATGCCATGGTTTTCAACGTATAGAGAGAGGATGAGGCATTGTAAATTGTCAATGACGAATTGAGATCCGTGTACGACGGGTAGAATGCTGTGTTATTGAATCCTGCCACGATAAATAAGGAGATCACAGCCAAGACGATTCCAATTCCGGAGAACCAAATTCCTTTTCTCCAGTGAGGTTTCAGGATAGACTTGATGATCCCGAATAAAACTCCAACAACACCGATAAGTAAAATAAACGTGTTCAGAGGCATTTCCATTAAGTTGTGGAAATATTTGTAAGGGATAAGTTGGACGCTCTTATCTTCCATGATTGCATAGCCTTTACTTGATAATATGATAGTTAGGAAAGCAAGTAGAAGCAAAACGAAAGGGATCGAGTTGTATAATACTTGTTTTTTACTTCTTTGATAGATGATATCGTGTTTGATGTTATTCATGAAATAAAGGGATGCTAATGTGCGGGACAAGAAAAATATAGCTAAGCCTATGCAGAGGTTGGCTGCATTGAACAACACTTCAATACCTCTCCAGTGACTCATCCAAGTAACATCGTTCATTTCTCCTAGTTTAAATGGGTTACCCGTAAAGAAAGACCCAACAACGGCTCCGATACAGATGGTGCCGATGACTCCGTTAATGATTAGAAATATGTTGTAAGTCTTTTCTCCAAGTAAATTTCCGGCTTTCCGGCGATACTCGTAGGAAACGGCTTGCATTACAAAACAGAATAGTACAACCATCCAAGCAAGATAAGCTCCCCCGAAACTGGTTGAATAGAATAATGGGAAACTGGCAAAAAATGCACCTCCGAATACGACTAATGTTGTGAACGTGAATTCCCATTTACGTCCTAAGCTATTGACCAACAGATTACGTTCATCATCGGTTTGGGCAATTGTATATAATAGTGTTTGTCCACCTTGCACGAATAACAGAAATACGAGCAATCCGCCAAGTAATGATATTAAAATCCACCAATAGTGTTGAAGAAATTCCATATTCATTTATAATTTTAGATTTTAATGATTTTGTGATTTTAATGATCTCGTGATTTAGTGAAAAAAGTGAATCACTAAATCGTAAATCATAAATTACTTAATCTTTTTCGGGTCCCTTTTTTATCTGGTGAAACATAATTTTCAGTTCCGCAATAAGCAGAATGGTGAAAAGTATGGCAAACATCCAGAAAGTGGTGATAACCCAGTTTGACGCTATTTTAGTAACGGCGACATTCGTAGGCATCAAATCTTGTACAACCCAAGGTTGGCGTCCCACCTCTGCCACAATCCAACCGCATTGGGAAGCGATGTAAGCCAAAGGAACGCAGGCAAGAGCTAAGTAAGGAATGAGTTTGAATTTCTCAAATTTTCTCTTTTTTGCATACCATAAGGCAAGAATAAATAAAAGAGTAAATAACATACCTAGGCCAACCATGATTCGGAAACTGTAGAACACGAGTGGCACGTGGGGAATCGCATCGTATGGTGAAGACAAATAGCCGTACCCAAAATCGGAGTAATTGTCTTTGAAGACTTGTAATGTGCTGTCTGCAAGGGTATGATTTTCATCTTTTACAGCTTGTTTATATGTTTTCAAGGCATCGATGGCGGTGCGCCCGTTAGCCATACGTTGTTCAAGGGAGGGATAGGTGATTCCTTCTTGTGACGTGTAACCATCTAGAATATTTTGAATGCCGGGGATGTAAGCGTTGAAATCGTGATACCCTAGGAATGAAAGCATCTTGGGAACATGGATGGCATATTCCATTTTTTTCATTTTCGGGGTCGGCAATGAGGGATCGTTTGTCGGAATACCGATTACGGTGAATTCTACCCCGTTGCCACCTTCGTTTAAACCTTCCATGGCAGCAAATTTCATGGGTTGTGTCTTGGTTACATCCTGTGCGCTGGAATCTCCCGTGTACATCGTGAGCAAAATACTGATCAACCCGAACACGGAGGCAAGCATGATGCTTTTGCGGGCGAATTCAAGGTTTCTTTTCTTCAAGATAAACCATGAACTTACTCCTACCACGAAACAGGCCGAGAGTGTGTAAGCAGAGGTTACCGTGTGGGTAAATTTACTGATCGCAGTGGGAGAGAAAAGAATTGCCCAGAAATCATCCATTTCATTTCTGGCGGTCAACGGGTTGAATTCCATGCCAACGGGATTCTGCATCCAGGCGTTGGCAACTAGAATCCATAAAGCAGAAATGTTTGCTCCGACAAATACCATCCAAGTCGAAATCAAATGGAAGCGTTTGCTTACTTTATTCCAACCAAAGAACATGACAGCCACGAAGGTGGATTCTAAAAAGAATGCTATAATGCCTTCAATGGCCAGTGGTGCACCGAAAATGTCTCCCACGAACCAAGAATAGTTTGACCAGTTTGTCCCGAATTGGAATTCCAGAATTAATCCGGTTGCCACGCCGATAGCAAAGTTGATCCCGAATAGTTTCATCCAAAATTTAGTGGCATTAAGCCAACTTTGATCGCCCGTTTTTACCCATATGGTTTCCATGATGGCGAGCATCAAGGCAAGCCCTAAAGTCAGGGGTACGAACATATAATGATAAATTGCTGTCATGGCAAATTGCCATCGTGACCACTCCACCAGAGTGGTTGTTGTCAGATCAAGAAACATAATATTAAGGTTTTGTTGTTAATTCTTCAAAAACATGATTACTTTTCTCCTCGGCACTGTTGTAGTGGGAGTTGAGATAATTGGGCATTAACCAAAGTTTAAAGACTAAAAACATAATACATAGCTTAATAATTATAATAAGCCAAAGAGTTCTTCCCCACTGGGGCATATTCCTGAATCCGTCGTAATATAGATTCCAAGTTTTTCTTAGCATACACGACTTTATTTGATTATTTATCTATTAAAGAACGTAATCAAAGATAAAAATGTTTTCTTGATTTCCATGTTTTTTTTGTATAAATAATACCTATGTGTCTATAGAGTAAATTTATTTGTCTATTTTTGAACGAAGAAATGTGTAACGTCAAACTGTTTTTGTCGTACACGGAGCGTTGTTTATTATTTTGTAAAGCTTAAATTATGAATAATATAGGAAAGTATTGTCTAGGAGGGTTTGCTTTAGCAATTGTGGGATTTCTGTGCTGGTATTTTTCTTCCATAATAGCTTATATCTTGATTGCCGTGATCATTTCTTTTTTGGGACGACCGGTAATGAGTTGTTTGGAGCGGTTAAAGATCAAAGGGTATCATATGCCGGAAGGCTTGCGGGCTGCAATAGCTTTAATTTGTATCTGGGTGGTATTCATTCTTTTCTTTTATACGGTAATCCCATTGGTGAGCCAAGAGTTTCAGTCGTTAAGTGATATTAGTATCACGAATATTGTGAATAAACTTGAAGATCCTTTGGCCGATTTGGAGCAAGGATTGAAACGGTTTGGAATTCTTGAATCAGATCAGGATGTGAAAGAGTATATCGTGACAAACTTAAAGTCGGTAGTGGATGTCACGCAGATTCAAAATATATTTGGTTCCTTAGCAGGTACTATCAGTAGTATTTTCATTGCCTTGTTTTCCGTGACGTTTATGGCATTTTTTTTCTTGAAGGATAGTAAGTTGTTTTACCGGATGTTGTTGACTATTGTACCGACACGTTACGGGGACGGCGTGGGGAATGCGTTGGATTCTATTCAAAAATTGCTGATGCGTTATTTTATTGGGATTACCTTCGAGGTGTTAATTGTGATGGGACTGAATATTCTGGGATTGACGATTGTGGGACTTCCGTTCAATAATGCGGTATTGATTGGTTTAATTACGGGGGTGACCAATGTAATTCCTTATATTGGACCTCTAATCGGGGCGGCATTCGGGTTGTCCGTCGGGATCGCCACGAATGTAGATGTCGATTTCTACACGGTAGTATTTCCTCTGTTAATATATATGAGTATTGTTTTTATTATTACCCAGTTGATCGATAACGTGGTGTTGCAACCTCTGATTTACGGGAATAGCGTTCATGCTCACCCGATGGAGATTTTTTTGGTGATACTGATTGCGGGAAATCTAGCGGGAATACCGGGTATGATCTTGGCGATACCGGGTTACACGGTTTTGAGGGTAATATTGAGGGAATTCTTTAATAAATACAAGTTGGTGAAGTCGTTGACAAAGAGTTTGGAAGACGAAAAGTGAAAAGAGAGTCCTTAAAATTTTGTTTCAGTATTTTCCAGACTCTCTTTTCTATGCTTGGTTTGAGTTCAAATTATTCCTCGCATCCGATCCTCAAAGGCGGAAAGGGCAGCTTTTGCTCCTTCTCCCATCGCGATGATGATTTGTTTGTAGGGGACCGTGGAGACATCTCCTGCGGCATAGATCCCCGGAATGTTCGTACGACAATACATGTCAATAGCGATTTCTCCCATTCGGTTCGTGTCGACTACTTTCCGGAAAATACCGCTATTGGGCATTAAGCCAATCTGAACAAAAATTCCGTCCAATTCGATGGTGCGGACCTCTTCTGTAGCCCGATTTTTTACTCGGATACCTGTTACCTTGTCCCCGTTACCAATAACTTCAAGTGTTTGTGAACTGACAAAAACTTCCACGTTGGGTAGACTCTTTAGTTTTTCTTGTAACACTTGGTCAGCCTTTAAATTGTCCAAAAATTCCAATACAGTAACTTTTGAACATATTCCTGCCAAATCAATAGCAGCTTCTATCCCTGAATTGCCCCCTCCAACAACAGCAACGTGTTTGCCTTTGTAGAATGGCCCGTCACAATGCGGGCAGAATGCAACGCCTCTACCGATATACTCGGCTTCCCCCGGTATGTCCAATTTCCTCCAACTGGCTCCGGTAGCCACGATAACTGCCGGGGCGGAGAATTTTTCCCCGTTTGCCGTGGAAAGTACTTTTTGTTTATCCTCTAATTCAATTTTTTCAATCCGCCGATGTTCTAGCAGGTCAATCGGGTAGCATTGTAAATGTGTTCGTAAATTGTCTGCAAGTTGATTACCTGTTGTTTCTGGGATAGAAATCAAATTTTCAATCCCTACAGTTTCTTTGACTTGTCCCCCGATGCGTTCCGCTATAACTGCCACATTCAATCCTTTTCGAGCGGAGTAAATTGCGGCTGCCGATCCCGCCGGTCCTCCTCCTAGAACGATGACATCATAACTTTTTTCTTTTGTCTCTAACTTGTCTTCCTCAATTCCGTATTGAGCCTCAAGTTTGTTTAATAATTCGCCGAATTCTCCTCTTCCGACATGAATGAGTTTTCCATCTGCAAACACGGAAGGTACTCCCTGTATCTTTAATTTTTCTACCTCATCCTGATAGATTGCCCCGTCGACCATTTCGTGGTGGATTTGTGGATTTAAAGTGGTCATAGCATTTAAGGCCTGTACGACATCCGGACAATTGGTACAAGTTAGAGATACGTAGGTAGTCAAGTGAATCGGGCCTTTCAATGCCTTAACTCGGTTACAAATGGTCTCATCCGGAAAATTCTTCCCTTTTCCGTCTGCATTCACAATGGCAAGTAAGAGAGAGGTGAATTCGTGTCCATTGGGAACTCCCCGGAATTTAATACCTGTTGGTTCTCCGTTTTTCAGTAAAGAAAATTCTAATTCATTTCCCTCTTTAATTTGGCAGGAAATTTTATCAGAACATTCTGCCACGTCAGTTAACATTTCTGTTAATTCTTGACGACTTTCGTGTTGAGTATCTACGGTTATGTCCAACGTGTATTGGGCCTCTAAAACAGCGAAGATATTTTTAAGTTGATCTTTCAAAGAGGTATCTAGCATAATAATTTAGAATTTGAAATTTAGAGTTTGAAATGAGGAAAAAGGGGGAAGCTAAAAAGGAGCGTGTCAAAGCTTTATATTCAAATTCGCTTCCGGCTTCGCCGTACTCCTTTATAAACAGAGGGAGAGTTGAAAATAATTACTATTTTAAGTAAGAGATACAACTACTCTTCTGTTTATAGAGAAGATGGCAGCGAAGCTGATGGAAGTATTTATGTGAAAATAGAGTTTTGGCACCCTTTAAGATTCTGTTAGATTTTTCCAACTAAATCGATGCTTGGTTTCAGTGTATTTGCACCTTTTTTCCATTTTGCGGGACAAACTTCATTCGGGTGTTCTGCCACAAATTGAGCGGCCTCAACCTTCCGAAGTAATTCATCTGCGTTACGTCCGATGTTGTTATCATGTATCTCTGCAATTTTGATCTTTCCTTCTGGGTTTACCACGAATGTTCCGCGATAAGCCATCCCATCTTCCTCGATCATTACCCCGAAGGCTCGGCTCAATACTCCAGTAGGGTCTGCCAACATGGGGTATTTGATTTTACGGATGCTTTCCGAGGCATCATGCCATGCTTTGTGTACAAAATGAGAATCCGTACTTACAGAGTAAACTTCTACTCCCATTGCTTGGAATTGCTCGTATTTCTCTGCCACATCAACGAGCTCGGTCGGGCAAACAAAAGTAAAGTCTGCGGGATAGAAAAAGAAAATCGCCCACTTGCCTTTTACTTCTTCGCTACTTATTGTTTTGAACTCTCCGTTATGAAATGCCTGAACTTTGAACTCAGGAAGTTGTGAATTGATAATTGGTTCCATTGTTTTTTTATTTTTATGATTGATTCTTGTTTTATTTTCTCGATACAAAAATATATCATTTATTTTTATTAAAACAATAATTTCGATTGAAATATTCTATGTATAGATAAGCTGAATTGATTATTGTTGTTGGTCAAGTGTTTACAGTTAAATTAAAACGTCGTAGCCAATTAGTGGACGTAATCCTTTCAAAAAAGTTATGAAACGTTTTCCGATATTTATTTTTCCGGGAATTTCAACAATATGGCTTCTGCCAACGAGCGGATAAGATCTTCTAGGTTGTGTGAAGCATAAATGTCCACGTAATACACATTCTCTCTCCATGCTTTCCCTTTCAAATAATCGAAAAAACGTAAAATTAAGCCGGTTTTACCTATTCTTTGTGGGGATATGAGTGTGGTATCAATTATCTCCTACAGAAATACGAATTAATTTCAAGACTACTTAAAACAGATAGTCTAAAATAGATAGTGTCGAATGAGATATATGGAAAAACAAAATGCATCTTAAAAATAGAACTTGACTTTTAAGATGCATTTCAAAATGGGTAAATCCCTTTTAGATTAAGGCAATATCCAGTACTTCCCGAATATGGTCGACAAAGTGGAATTTAATACCTTTGACGTATTCTTTTTTGATTTCGTCAATGTCTTTTTTGTTTTCCCGACAAAGGATAATTTCTTTGATTCCGGCACGTTTGGCGGCCAAAATCTTCTCCCGAATACCTCCGACGGGGAGAACTTTACCTCTCAACGTGATCTCTCCGGTCATGGCTAAAGCCTTCTTTACCTTTCTTCCGGTTAGCGAGGAGGCTAACGAGGTGACCATCGTGATACCTGCTGAAGGGCCGTCTTTGGGTACGGCACCTGCTGGAACGTGAATATGGATATTGTGTTCTTCCACGGCAGAGGGTTGTATACCCAGTTCTTCGGCGTGTGATTTAATGTATTCTAATGCCAAGGTGGCAGACTCTTTCATCACATCACCTAAACTTCCTGTCATGGTTAGTACACCTTTCCCTTTACTGATACTGGATTCCACGTAAAGAATCTCGCCACCCACGGCTGTCCATGCCAAACCGGTAACCACCCCGGGTAATTCGTTACCTTGGTATTCTTCCCTAGTAAAGATGGGAGTACCCAAGTATTCTTCCACGGTAATCTTTGTCGGTTTAATCGTAAAAGATGGGTCCATAGCCACGTTCTTTGCCACTTGACGCATGATCTTTGCCAAGGTTTTGTCTAGCCCTCGTACTCCTGATTCCCGGGTGTATTTATCGATGATGAAGTTTAATATATCATCGGTAAATTCGATTTGTTCTGCTTTCAGCCCGTGATTTACCAGTTGTTTGGGTATCAAATGCCGTTTGGCTATTTCTATTTTTTCTTCCATGAGATAACCGCTTACCTCGATCATTTCCATGCGGTCCCTTAATGGGGGAGCGATCGTTGAAATGTCGTTTGCTGTGGCGATAAACATAACTTTCGATAAGTCGTAGTCTATGTCCAAGTAGTTATCATGGAAGGCTGTGTTCTGCTCTGGGTCAAGTACTTCCAATAAAGCAGATTGTGGATCTCCCCGGAAGTCCTGACCGACTTTATCAATCTCGTCCAGAATAAATACTGGATTTGATGTACCCGCTTTCTTGATACTTTGGATGATTCGTCCGGGCATGGCTCCAATATAGGTACGACGATGCCCCCGAATTTCAGATTCATCGTGTAGACCTCCCAATGACATACGTACGAACTCCCGGTTAAGTGCCCGGGCAACAGATTTTCCTAAAGAGGTCTTACCTACTCCCGGAGGGCCGTATAAGCACAGAATCGGAGATTTCATATCTCCTTTCAATTTCAGTACGGCAAGGTATTCGAGAATTCTTTCTTTTACCTTATCTAATCCGTAATGATCGGCATCTAGTATCTCAGATGCTTGCTTCAAATCGAAATTATCTTCGGAGTAATGTTCCCAAGGTAATTCTGTTAATTCTTTTACATAATTGAATTGTACGGAATAGTCTGGAGTAGAGGGATTTTGGCGTTTTAATTTTTGAAGTTCCTTTTCGAAAATTTCCTGCACATTCTTTCCCCACTTTTTCTTTTTGGCAGCTTCTTCCAATTCTTGAAGGTCTTCATCCACCGGATTGGCACCCAATTCGTTCTGGATGGTCTTCATCTGTTGATGGAGCAAATATTCCCGTTGTTGTTTATCCAGATCGACTTTCACTTTTTTCTGGATGTCTTCTTTGAGTTCTAGAATCTTGACTTGTTTACCTAAAAGTTCAAGTAATTTGGTTGCCCGTTCTTTCAAGATGTCAATTTCCAATAATTCCTGTTTATTCCGGTAATCAATATCCGTATTTGAGGAAATGAAATTGATCAAGAATAACATACTCTCGATGTTTTTCAAGGCGAAGCCGGCCTCGTTCGGAATGTTGCTGGAGTATTTTACGATCTTGAGGGCCATTTCCTTTAGAGCTTCTCCGATAGCATTATACTCTTGGTCATCCTCCTTGATCGTATCCTCTTGCTTGATGATAATTTTTCCTACGTGGTAAGGTTCGTCATACAAGATGTCATCGAGTTCGAATCTCTTTTTACCTTGAATGATAGCCGTTGTGGTTCCATCCGGCATTTCCAATATCTTTAAAACGGTTGCTACCGTACCGATTGTGTATAAGTCTTCCAGTTTCGGATTTTCAGTGTTGGTGTCTCTTTGGGCAATAACGCCGAAAGGTACGCTACTTTTATATACATACCGGATGAGTTTCAATGACTTTTCCCTGCCAATATTTATAGGAATTATGACGCCAGGGAATAGAACCGTATTCCGTAGCGGTAAAATTGGCAGGGTGTCAGGAATATCCGTATGGTCGTTGAGCATTTCCTTCTCATCTCCCAAGATGGATAAATAATCCTGATTATCATCCGTCAAGCTTTCTTGTAAAATATCTTTTAAATCTATTTTATTCATTATGATCTCCTTATCTCTATTGTTTTAAACTTTTCCACATCTGTTTTATTTCCAGTTTTCCCATGATTAGTCTTGTTTTAAAAAACTGACATTTTGACAAAAAGGTCCTGAAAAATAAACCACTACATAATAGGACAATTCCTATGCCAAACATTTTTTTGTGATATATGATGTATTTGTTACTTTTGTATGCAAATATAAAACACACAATGAAAATAATTTTGTTTGATGATAAAAGTTGGGGAACTTTAAGGCCCTTAACTTTTACTCGTCCGATTTCTGAATTGAGGGTTGGAATTCTCACGATCCGGGAAAAGTGGGAAAAGCGGTTTGGGGATAAGGTTGCATATCTGACCAAAGATTACCTTCAAGAAAAATTCCCGTTGTCTGTGGAGGATGATAATTTGCTTATCAACAGTTCGATTTGTCCGAATGATGAATTGATGCAGGAAATTAAGTCTTTGCGGACTGGAGAGATGTTATTACAGGGTGATTGTCTGATCGCCGTGCGAATGGGTAGACAGGACGTTGCAACCTTTGATCCGATGGTGATACCCGATTTTATACGTAAAGAATACACGGGAGTGTTTACCCGTGTTGTTTATCCTTATCATTTGTTTGTACTGAATGCTCAAGAATTGGAAGTTGATTTCCGATTGATTACGGAAGGGCGTGAAAGTGCCCCACTGAATGGTTGTGTGCAAGTGTACGGGAAGTACCCCATTTTCGTGGAAGAGGGGGCTGTTGTGCGCTGTGCGATAATTAACACAGAGGGAGGTCCGGTGTATATCGGTAAAGATGCCGAGATTATGGAGGGGGTTCTTGTGCGGGGACCGTTGGCTATGTGCGAGCATTCGGTGCTGACGATGGGTGCCAAAGTGTATGGGGCGACAACCTTAGGTCCGTATTGTAAATGCGGGGGAGAGGTGAACAATATCGTGATGATTGCCTATTCGAATAAGGCTCATGACGGTTTTCTCGGGAATTCCGTATTGGGCGAGTGGTGTAACATTGGTGCCGGGACGAATAATTCTAATTTGAAAAACACTTACGTGGAGGTGAAGTTGTGGGATTACGAGACCAAGCATTTCCGTCGGACCGGGCTTCAATTCTGCGGTTTGATTATGGGAGACCATGCAAAATTGGGTATTTCCACCATGATTAATACCGGAACAGTGATTGGTGTGGGGACTAATATTTTCGGTTCGGATTTCCCCCGGAATTTTGTTCCTTCCTTTTCATGGGGTGGTGCAAGCGGATTCACGGAGCATAAAATGAATCAATTTGTTTCTACGGCTGAAGCTGTCATGAAACGCCGGAACAAAACGTTTGATGATGTCGATCGCCGGATTATTGAACACGTCTTTGCAGATCCGGAAAGATAGAAAATAGATAAATTAGAGGTTAAGGATTACATTTTTAACCTCTAGTTTGTTGAACGAAGGTTCAATCTGCAACTTTTAACCATACAAAAAGAGGAGATTCTTAAAATCTCCTCTTTTTGTATTATATCAGAAAAATTATTTCTTTCTGTTTTCCATATGGTTCTTGTAACGGTTCATGAACTTGTCAACACGTCCTGCTGTGTCAATCAATTTAATTTTACCGGTATAGAACGGGTGTGAAGAGTTGGAGATTTCCATTTTTACTAATGGATATTCTACTCCGTCGATTTCGATAGTCTCCTTTGTTGCTGCAGTAGACTTAGTGATTGTAGTCGTTCCATTAGACATATCTTTAAACGCTACTAATCTGTAATTTTCAGGATGTATGCCCTTTTTCATTTCGTATATAATTTTAAAATTGTTCCTTATTTAACGGGCAGCAAAGATAGTTGATTCATTATAAATCACAAAGAATTTCAGCGACTTTTTTGATTGAGTGCGAGAAAAGTCAGATAAAACGGGTTGAAATTCACGTGTTATAATAGGGAAGGCGCTTGGGGGATTAAAAAGTGATGCCGGAATTTATGCCAGCCAAGACATATTTCCGGCATAGGAAAATGGATAATTTATTTTTGAGAGGAGACTTCTTTGCGAAGTTGGGAAAGTAACTCTTCGCCCACGAAACGCTCGAATATTTCGGGTGTTGGGATATCTTTCTGCATTTTAATGGCAGCAAGGTATTTTGCCTTATCTTCACCCGGGATGATAATGAGCGGCTCTCGAAACATCATCTGGATGTAGTTCATCATCAGGAGGCCGACAGTAATATTTCTAGCTCCGAAAGGTTTTATATGCATGAAGCGATAGTGAAAATCTGCGGCAAGTTTTACGGTCAGAATATCGTGAGCGTTACCTAGTTTTTCATTTGTTTCCTTACACAATTGTTCCAGCATATCTGGAATTTGAGTGTAGTTGGTGAGAACACCTTCTTCATAATACTCCTCTCCCAGCCGAAAATCGCCTAGCGAGGTATCGTAACCACCGATCGTTGTGTATACTTCTTTACCCGTGTGTTGCATTACTTTTGCGCTAACTTCCCGTACGAAGTTGAGTGATAACCTTTTGCGTTGTTGAGCGCATTTAATTAGATAAAGGAATGCATTGTTTAGGTCTTTTATCCGGTGCGTGTTTTCTCGTGTAACTTTGGGTGAGATCTCAATATTGTTCAGGATATTGAAAAAGTCCTGTTTCTTAATGTCCATGCCGTCTAGGCGGGCAATCTCGTAGAGTAACGTTTCTGACCGTCTGGGCGAATAGCCTTTTGTGTTTAATTTCGCTTTTTCGAGGTATTCTTCGCGAGTTTTACATAATTCTTGCCACATAATCGTTCTTTTTTTATTGATAATACGTATAAACCAAACGGGGGTTCGTTTTTTTATGGTTATTTGTGACAAGGCGATTTATATTGACAATTTTGTTCGGAATGTTATATCTTTGTGCGCTCAAAAGAACGAATAAATTATGATTAAGGTTGAGAGAGATAAAGTTGCGTTCTACCAGTTTTTAGGATTGCGGGATTTTCCGGGATTAAGTCATTTCGTGTCGGGAAGAGAGGGTGGTGTTAGTGTCGGTAGACAAACAGCCTTGAATCTGGGATTCATGGATGAGGATCGGGATGAACGGGTGTTGGTTAACCGGATGTTGTTGGCTGAGGCTATTGGTTGTGGCGTGGATGATTTTACTTTGGGGGAACAAAAACATACCACTCACGTAGAAGTCGTGGACCGGGTGCAACGTGGTCGGGGAGGACGGGGAAAAGCAACCCGCTTGCCTTCGACGGATGCTTTGATCACAAAAGAAACTGGTGTTTGCTTGATGGTACTTGCGGCCGATTGTGTCCCAGTTTTAATGTACGATTCCCGAATGCGGGTGATTGCTGCTGTCCATGCCGGGTGGCGAGGTACTGTGGGAAAAATTGCCGCAAAGACAGTGGAACGGATGCGAGAGGAGTTCGGATGTGATCCTCGGGATATTATTATCGGAATAGGTCCCTCTATCGGTCCTTGTTGTTTCGAGGTCGGGGAAGAGGTCATTGAGGCGGCAGGTGAAGGGTTGGGAGACTTGAAAGGATTGGTGGAACCGGGAAAACAGACCGGGAAATATCAGTTGAATCTATGGGAGGCCAACCGTCGTCAATTACGGCAAGTAGGAGTGGAGGATACTTGTATTGAAGTGGCGGGCATTTGTACTGTCTGTCATCGCGATCAGTTTTTTTCTTATCGCGGGGATCGGGGAAATACGGGACGATTCGGGGCGGGAATCATGTTAAATATATAGAGGTATGTTAGGAGGAATCTTTATTATTATGGCTTTTTATTTACTGGGAGAATGTTGTGCATGGTTGATAAACGGTTTTGTACCGGGGAGTGTGTTGGGAATGATGTTTTTGTTCTTGGCATTATCCATGCGTTGGGTCAAGCCGGAAAGAGTACGTCCGGTGGCTCGTTTCCTTTGTGATAATATGGCGTTCTTCTTCCTTCCGGCGGGAGTGGGGATTATTACCTCTATGGATGTATTGTCTCGTTACTGGGACATCGTGTTGGTAGTGGGGACAGTGACAACGTTGTTAGTGTTGATCGTGGTAGCGGTTTTGCAACAATGGCAGGAGGATCGTAGGGCACATGGTCGAACGAATTAATTTGTAAAAAAGATGCAGTCGATAGTTTCGTCAGAGATATTTATAATAACGTTAGTAGCTGGAGTATACTTAGCAGCGCTCTGGCTGTATAGGAAAACGAGATTGGCGTTATTACATCCCTTGTTAGTATCCATTCCGGCCTTGGTAGCAGTGATGAGTGTGCTTGGGATTCCATATGAATCCTTCCAACAAGGGAGCCGGATGATTAATTTTCTGTTGGGACCTTCTGTCGTGGCCTTGGGATACGTGTTATGGGAACAGGTGGAATACATGAAGAGCAATGCTGTGTCGATCATGACTTCTATTTTTGTCGGGAGTTTGGTAGGGATCGTAAGCGTAATTTGTATTGCTCGCTGGATGGGGGCAGATCATGTATTGATAGCGACATTAGAGCCGAAATCCGTAACGACCCCGATTGCAATGGGGGTGGCCGAGAAAGCGGGTGGTATTCCTGCCATTGCTGCAGTAATTGTCATCGTGGTGGGGATATTCGGAGGGATCGTGGGACCTTTCGTGTTGAACAAATTGAATATCGATAGTAAGATTGCCCGGGGATTATCCCTTGGGGCTGCAGCTCATGGGTTAGGTACGGCTAGAGCAATGGAACTGGGAGCATTAGAAGGAGCTATTAGTGGATTGGCAATTGGTTTAATGGGGGTGATGACAGCAATACTGGTGCCTGTTGTCGAATGGGTGATGTCATTATTTTAATATGCTACAGAATTTCACGGCTATCGATTTTGAAACGGCTAACCGTTACCCGACAAGCGCTTGTTCAATTGGGATAGTTGTTGTGCAGGACGGTGAGATCACGGAAGAGTTCTCGCACTTGATTAAGCCAGAGCCGTACTATTTTAACAAAAGGTTTATCGAGATTCACGGGATTACTCCCGCAATGGTGGAAAATGCACCTTCGTTTTATGATTTGTGGAGTGTGATCGGGCGTTACTTTAATACGGAAGCATTGGTTGCACATAATGCAGGATTTGATATGAGTGTTTTGAAGGCTTGTCTGGAACGGGCAGATTTGTACGCTCGTTTGCCAGAATCTTTTTGTACTTACCGATTGTCCCGGAAATTGGTGAAAGGTTTACCCAATTATAAATTGAATACTTTATGTGATCATTTCGGGATAACGTTAAATCATCACGAAGCATTAAGTGATGCCCGGGGTGCAGCGAAAATTATGATCGAATTGTCGAGATTGACTCTGTTTTAGATTTTTGGAAAAAATATGGTGAGATATTCATGAGTTTCTCCCTCGCCATCTGCGAGGGAGAAACTTATAATTTACTTATAATTTCTTTAAATATGGCACCCATGCGAGGTTGTGCATGATTACCCACATCCTGTACTTCCGTGTGGTTCGTTTTTATGAGTTCCTCGCTGGCCGTGCTGTTCGTGATGACAGACATACCAAAGCATTCCATGTCCATATGGCGAGCTACGATGACTTCCGGTACGGTAGACATTCCCACTGCATCTCCGCCAATGACCCGAATCCAGTTATATTCTGCCGGGGTTTCGAAGGATGGTCCTTGTAGTCCAACGTACACGCCTTTTTGTAGTGGAATATTTAATTTCTTTCCGGCTTCTTCTGCTAGTTGAATTAAGCGTTTGCTATATGCCTCAGTCATTCCGGGAAAGCGGGGACCAAGTTCATCGATATTTTTACCCCGTAGCGGGTGTTCCGGGAATAGGTTGATATGATCCCGAATAATCATCAGGTCTCCAACTAAGTAATTCGTATTTACACCTCCTGCTGCATTGGAAACGAAAAGAGTGTTTACCCCGAGAGCGTGCATCACTCTCACGGGGAAAGTTACTTCTTTCATCGAATATCCCTCGTAATAGTGGAAACGCCCCTGCATAGCGATGACTTTTTTGCCTCCGAAGGAACCGATAAGCAATTCACCCCGGTGTCCTTGTACCGTAGAAACGGGGAAGTTGGGAATTGCCATATATGGGATGGCGTGTTCGATCTCTATTGATTTTCCTAGTTCTCCCAATCCTGTTCCCAGGATAATACCAATGGTATGTTCTCCTTTCACGAAAGGAGCTAAGTATTTGCTACTTTCTCGTATCTTGTCTAACATAGTCGTATATATTTTTTATGAGTTGGTCTCTTGGGGTCAGAAACTCCGGTTCGATCGGGATATAGAAAATCTGTCGTCTGATTTCTTCCGGTATATTACATAACGTGAGGCGGACGGCATCCTTTTCCGTGGTGAAAATACATTTGTCCGGTATGCTGATTTTCTCGTACTCTTGGAGAATACGTTTTATGTCCATGTCGCTGTAATTGTGATGATCGGGAAAAGCGATATGATCGATTTGATCTGTCAGCTGTTTTAAATGTTTCAGATAAGGAGCCGGTTGTGCAATCCCGGTAACACAGAGTATGGCCGTTTTGGGGGTTACAGTGTGATGACTGTTCCCGTCGAGTGAACGTATTTCTCCGTATTTCATAGAGGTGAACAAAAGCTGTTGATAAGCTTTTAAATTCAAGTGTTTCAGTATGATCCGTTTCTCTATGGGCGAGATGTTCGCGGGACATTTGGTTACGATGACATAATTTGCCCTATCCTTGGCGTGAATACTTTCACGGAGACGTCCCAAGGGAAGTAAATGATCCTCGTATATGGGGCGGTTATAATCGATTAGCATGATGTTTATATCCGCTTTCACGTAGCGATGTTGAAAACCATCATCCAAGATGATTACCTCTGGTTTTTCCGGAAGTTGCATAAGCTTTTTGATCCCACGTACACGATCTGCATCTACGGCTACAATGATTTTAGGGAATTTATTTTTTATCTGCATGGGTTCATCTCCAATATCGTTTGCCGTGGAAGTTTCCGTTGCCAGCACAAAACCGGAAGTTTTCCGTTTATATCCTCGACTGAGGCAGGCTACACGGTAGTCATTTTTCAATTCGTTGATTAGTGATTCCGTGTGAGGGGTCTTCCCCGTTCCGCCCACCGTGATATTTCCCACGCAAATAATGGGAATGTCAAACTCCCGGATCTTTAATATGCCCAAATTGAATAAGCGGTTTCGAATGCTGACTACAATGCCGTATACTACGCTTAAAGGCCATAAAATAAGATTTTTCAACACAATATTTTGCTTTAATTAAACGTAAGATCGTAAGGTATTCTGGCTACCATTCCTTTTATTTTCAATAACTCTTTTTGTTCCCGATAAGTATCATAAAAATCACCCAGTTCTGATTTTAATATGTTGGTTCTGATGCTTTGTGTGAAATTTATCAGAATATCCTCGAAAGGACTGCGTTCAACTGGTAACTCTGTGAGTTGGTAATTGTTCAAACCTGCTTTTGCAGCAGCGATAGCGATAGCATCTTCCAAACCACCTAACACGTCAACCAATCCAAGTTTTTGAGCATCTTCTCCTGTCCATACCCGCCCTTGTGCAATTTCGTTTACCGCTTCTTTGGTCATATGCCGGCCTTGGCTTACTCGGTCGAGGAAGGTATCATATTCTCGATTGATATAAGTCTGCATCACGTTGCGTTCGTAATTCGTTAAGGGTCGGTCACTGATAGGGATAGGTAACGGGTATCCACCACCGAAATCACTGTGCTCGTTGGTTTTCACCACGTCAGAAGAGATGCCGAGTTTATTTTTGATTAGGTCTTCACCGCTAAATAGCAGTCCGAATATTCCGATGGATCCCGTAAGGGTTGTCGGGTCGGCCACGATGGTATCTGCCGCACAAGAAATGTAGTACCCACCGGATGCGGCCACGTTCCCCATGGATGCAATCAACGGTTTCGCCTGAGCGGCTAGTTGTACTTCTTTCCAGATAATGTCGGAAGTCAATGCACTACCTCCTGGGGAGTTTACACGCAACACGATAGCTTTGATATTTTGGTCTTCACGTGCTTTTCGGATGGTTGTTGCCAGTTCTGGTCCGATACTTTCCGGTCCTTGTTGGAGTCCGATATTCCCTTGTGCGTAAATCACGGCGATTTTGTCGGCAGCAAAATTCACGGTTGGGAATGTGGCTTTCGTGTAATCCTCGAAGCTTGTCAGGGATAGTTTTTCGTTATCTGTTAACCCACATGCTTCACGTAATTTATCAAGCATCGCATTTTCGTAGAGGGCACCGTCAAAAAATCCTTCTTTCACGAATTCTTCTACCGGGTAGATTTTGAAATCATCGGTAATTTGATTGATTTTTTCTACCGGGATATTTCTGCTGACGGAAATTCCTTTCACGATGTTACCCCAAAGAGAACCTAAGTAGGTCTGAACCTGTTCTCGGTTGGCATCGCTCATGTGTGTTTCAATGTAAGGTTCCACGGCTGCTTTAAATTTGCCAACACGAATAACTTCTGGTTGTACACCGATTTTTTTCAAAAGGTCTTTATAGAATGAAATATTTGCGCTCATCCCGGTTAACAGTAACGGGGTTTCGGGATTAACAAAAATACTGTCTGCAACTGTAGCCAAGTAATAGCTTTTCTGGGAATATCCCAAGTTTGTGTAGCTGTAAATGAACTTGCCGCTTTTCTTAAATCTCAACAGTGCGTTACGAATTTCGTCAATAGTGGCAAGAGCCCCGAAGTTAGAGTTGATCTCAGTAAGGTCCAAATAGATACCCTTAATGCGGGAATCTTTACTGGCATTGTCTATGTATTCTAGTATTTTATTTAGCCCGATTTGTTTTTCAGGACTCATAGTCATTAAGTTAAAGTTCTGAAATGGGTTTCCCGATGCTCTATCCGGGATCGCTGCCTTCAGTGATAGTTTTAGAATCGTATTGTCTTTGATTTCGATCGAAGGACTGGAGAAACTGGCTATGGCTCCGACTAGCCCGATAAACACGAAAAACAAGATAACATGTACGATAATAATACCGACAATAGTTGCTAACAAATATTTCAGAAAGCTTTTCATATGTGTTGTTTTAAGTTATTAATAATCTTGGTTAAAATTTCAAGATACAAAATATGAATTATATTGTAAATCTTGTTTACAAATGTATGGATATAATTTCGGTCATACAAAAATTTAATTGACTTTGTCGATTCACTACTTTACAAACTTTGTAAACTTATTTTGTTGACATTTGTTTTTTTGATAGTTTTACGTGCAGAATTTTGTTGCGTTTCGAGAGGGGATGGATTTTGCGATTCGTGACTAAAAATATTTGTAGCGAAAACTGTAACTCTTTAATTATACGACATGAGCAAATTTGAAGTTATTGGTGGGAGACGATTGAAAGGAGAATTGGTTCCTCAGGGAGCGAAGAACGAAGCATTACAAGTGATTTGTGCTTGCTTACTGACAAGGGAAGAGGTGATTATCAGTAATATCCCTGAGATATTGGATGTTATAAAATTAATCGATCTACTTCGGGGAATGGGAGTGAAGGTGGAGAGACTTCAAAAAGGAGAGTTTTCTTTTCGGGCAAATGAGATCAATTTCGATTATCTGGAGACAGAAGATTTTTACAGTAAAGCGGCTAGCTTACGCGGGTCGATCATGATTTTAGGACCGCTGTTAGCCATGCATGGTAGCGGCTTAGTCCCCAAGCCGGGAGGGGATAAAATCGGACGTCGTCGGTTAGATACCCATTTCCTTGGTTTTGAGAAATTGGGAGCTACGTTTGAGTATGATGCTGTTTCGGGATGTTACAAGGCTTCTGCTCAGAAATTGCGGGGAACTTATATGTTACTTGATGAGGCATCCGTGACAGGAACTGCGAATATTATCATGGCTGCCGTGTTGGCAGAAGGGGTGACCACGATCTATAACGCTGCTTGTGAGCCTTACGTGCAGCAGTTGTGCCGGATGTTGAATGCCATGGGAGCCCGCATTTCTGGAATTGCCTCCAATTTATTGACGATAGAAGGGGTTGAAAGTCTTGGAGGGTGCCAGCATCGTTGTTTGCCCGACATGATTGAAGTGGGTAGTTATATCGGACTTGCGGCTTTGACTCGTTCGGAGATTACAATCAAGAATGTCGCTATTCCCCAATTAGGTATTATTCCGGATGCATTCCGGAAATTGGGAATCCGGATAGAGGAACGTGGGGATGATTTATATATACCTCGTCAAGAACATTACATGATAGAGGATTTTATTGATGGTTCAATTCTGACGGTTGCCGATGCTCCGTGGCCGGGGTTAACGCCTGATTTGTTGAGTGTATTCCTTGTTGTTGCTACTCAGGCAAAAGGGAGCGTGTTAATTCATCAGAAAATGTTCGAGAGCCGTTTATTCTTCGTGGATAAATTAATTGATATGGGAGCGAAAATTATTCTTTGTGATCCGCATCGGGCTACGGTTATCGGACAAAATCATGAATCACAATTACGGGCCACCAAGATGACGTCTCCGGATATACGTGCCGGAATCGCTTTGTTGATTGCAGCGTTGTCAGCACAAGGGACAAGTGTTATTGATAACATTGATCAAATTGACCGCGGTTACGAGCATATTGATGAAAAATTGAATGCTATCGGGGCGGAGATCAAACGGATTGACTAAGGAAGAATTTGGTGATTCTATTCATTCTAAATTCTACATTTTTCAATAGCTTCGGCTTTTAGCGTGTCTTCACATTCCATGAAAAGAGTGGTAATGGTTTTGTGAATGACCGGATGGATAAAGTCCGGCATGATTTCTTTCAGAGGAGTAAGTACAAAATTTCGTTGTGTTAGTCTGGGGTGGGGAACTGTCAGGCGAGTAGTGTTGATGATCTGGGAATCACAAAAAAGGATATCTATATCTATGGTTCGGGAACAAAATTGCGAACCGGTACGAACCCGTCCGAGTTTTTGTTCCGTAGCCTGACATTTATTTAACACCTCTTCTGGAAGTAAATTTGTTTCGTAAGTAACAATTTGATTGTAAAAAGAGTCAGGCGATTCGAATCCCCATGGGGCAGTTTCGTAAAGGGAAGAACAATGTTTGATCTTCCCTATGCTTGACATTTCCGTTATAGCCTCACCGATCAAGGCTTTTCGGTCTCCTTGGTTTCCCCCGAAGATTAAAGTGACTAACATCCTGAGTAATTTTAGATTTAATGACTTTAGAGTTTAGATTGAAAAAGCATTCAATTTAAAATTTATAATCCAAAATTTACAATTAGTTATGTTTCTTGTAGAATTGCTTTTTGTTGTTCTTCTGTTGCTTGTTGTTATTCATGGGTTTGTTGTTTTTCTTTTGCAACAGGTCTTTCGAGTGAGAAAGGATCATACCTTCTGGCATTTCGATATTACCACCGTATAATGTATTGATATCATTATAGATTTGATCGTCTTCCACGGAATCTTTATTCCACGTAAGGAATGATTTTTTCATGTGGTTGGCGGTTAACACCGTGAGTACTCTTTTGATTTCAGGGTCTTCTGTTTCTTTGATTTTTTCGATCAGTTTTTCGGTAAGAAGACCATAGTGTCTGTACTTGATCCGGTGATTATTATACGGTAATTTTTCGGGTTTTTCCTCCAGAATATCTTTCTCCGGGAGAGGGTAGGGTGAATCAATATCCAGCGTGAAGTTTGACATGATCATTAAGTGATCCCACAATTTGTGCCGGAAATCCGGGACATCCCGAAGATGTGGGTAAAGATTTCCCATCACGCTGATTACCGTTTTAGCTGCACGGGTACGCTCTTCTCTGTCTGTTATTGTCGCTAGGTGGTCAACCATCATTTGAATATTCCTACCATATTCGGGAAGAATAAGTTTTTTTCTTTGGCTATTATAGTCCATTACAGGGTAATTTTGATCTTAAATCTTTTTTATTTATGGGAAACGCCGGAAAATCACATTAAAATACCGGAATAACTAATCCCTCGCATCTATTAGAAATTAGAATATGCTGCAAATATAATATTTTTTATTTATAAGTCGTTAATTTGTATGTCCTTGCACGTAAAGTTTTGCAAACTTTAACAATAAAACCTTTTGACCATGCTTTGGAAACATCACTTTTGCCTTTTTATTTACTCCTAGACCATCAATGGAAATTACTTTTCCCGGACCGAAATTGGGATGGTAGATCACCATGTCGGGTATAATCTGGTCCCCATTGATCGGAACTAGTTTTGAAGTGTCCATGTCCGGCATATCAATCTTGGGGTGAAGAGTAATTTTTGGGCGAGCCTCTTTTTGTATTCCGAGACCGTGTAACGAGCGTCCCGGGCGAGCCGGGGTGAAAAATCCGTCTAGGTAGTGCGGGTCAATTTCTGCGATAAACCGGGAAGGTTGCGGGTAGACTACGTTGCCATTTTTATACCGGGAAGTGGAATAGGTCATGATAACCCTTTTTTCAGCACGGGTCAGAGCCACGTAAAACAACCTCCTTTCCTCTTCCAAAGCCGAAGGGGAGTAGGCACTTTGTTGGGCAGGGAAAAGGTCTTCTTCCATACCCACGATAAAGACATTTTCAAACTCTAGCCCTTTAGCGGAGTGAATGGTCATCAAAGTCACTTTGTTACTGTCTTCCGGTTTTTCGCTATCTTGATCAGTCAATAGAGCAACGCCTTCCAAAAATGCGGGTAGTTTGTCATCCCGTCCTTCTTTGTAAGCGGTTTCACAGAAATCTTTGACGGCATTTAACAACTCCTGTATATTTTCCCGGCGGGATACCCCTTCTGGCGTATCATCGGAAGAAAGGTCTTCTATAATTCCAGAGGCTTTAGCCACACGATATGTCGTTTCGTATGCGTTATCCTCCTTGGCTATCTCGGTAAATCCTTCGATCAGTTGCCTGAAATGGATTAATTTGGAAGCTGTCATGGCGGAAACCATACCGGGAACTTTGTTCAAATTGCAAAGTAGTGTCCAGATGTTCACGTTATATTTTTGAGCCACGTCTTTTAGCTTGTCGATCGTGGTGTCACCGATGCCCCTCCGCGGGTAGTTGATAATTCGTTTTAGGGCTTCCTCGTCGTTTTGGTTAATTGTCAGGCGCAAGTAGGCGATCAAATCTTTGATCTCCTTACGTTGGTAAAATGAAAGGCCTCCGTATATTTTGTAAGGTATGTTTCTTTTGCGTAAAGATTCCTCCATGATACGAGACTGGGCATTTGTCCGGTACAAGATGGCGAAATTGTTGAAATCCGCTTGTTCGTTTTGGGAGATGCGGAATATTTCTTGTGCAACTTGGAACCCCTCTTCTTTATCGGATAGGGCTTTCATTACCCGGATTTTATCCCCTTCTTCGTTTTGAGAGAACGTTTTTTTAGGAATCTGTTCTTTGTTCCGGCTGATGATACTATTGGCTGCATCAACAATGGTGGTCGTGGAGCGATAGTTTTGTTCCAGCTTACACAGTTTATAACCCGGATAATCATTCCGGAAATTCAAGATATTTTCGATACGGGCTCCCCGGAACGAGTAGATACTTTGTGCATCGTCCCCCACCACACAGATGTTTTTATGTTGCTCTGCCAGTTTTTTGATAATAAGGTATTGCGAATAGTTAGTATCTTGGTATTCGTCCACGAGTATATAGTCAAATTTCTTTTGGTACTTTTTCAGTATTTCTGGAAAATCCCGGAAAAGAATATTCGTTTGTAATAAAAGGTCGTCAAAATCCATAACGTCACTTTGCTTACAACGAGCTTGGTAATATTTGTATATTTCCGAGATCATGGGTTTCTTGGCAACTTGGTCTGCAGAGGTAATCTTTGCCGATTGGGCGTATGCCTGTGCCACGATAAGATTATTTTTTGCCATAGATATACGTCCTAACACGTCATTCGCCTTGTATATCTTGTCATCTAGTTTTAAGTCCTTCACGATGGACTTGATTAAGTTTTTGGAGTCTTGAGAATCATATATCGTGAAATTCGAGGAGTAACCGAGGTGTTCGGCTTCAACCCGCAAAATTTTAGAGAAAATGGAGTGGAATGTGCCCATCCATAAATTGGCCGTATTGCTTTGTCCCACGAGAGAGGCTATTCGTTTTTGCATTTCCCTAGCGGCTTTGTTGGTAAACGTTAAGGCGAGAATACGGTAAGCGGGTACTCCTTTACTTAATAAGTTTGCGATACGATATGTCAATACCCTTGTTTTACCTGATCCTGCTCCGGCAATCACAAGGGTGGGACCCTCCGTGTTCATTACGGCTTCACGTTGGTTCTCGTTCAATTCGTTAATAAAATCCACGATAAATAAATTCAGAAAAACATTTAACCTTGTGTCTGCAAAAATACAAATAATATAGCAGAACAACTACTTCATTTTGGATTTATGTTTTATCTCGTTTAGGAAATTGATACTATGACAGGCGACAATCCCGGCGGTTTCTGTCCGTAGTCGACTTTCTCCGAGCGTAATAGGTATAAAGTTGTTATCTTGGGCTAACTTGATTTCATTTTCCGAAAAGTCTCCCTCTGGTCCGATGAGAATCGTGATGTCTTGGCCGGGGTGGTAGATCTCTTGAAGTGATTTTTTATTGCCTTCGTCGCAATGGGCGATACATTTCAACGAGGACGGGTTGTTTTTCACGAAATAAGGAAATTCCGTCAACGGGTTGAGTTTTGGCAAGTAGGCTTTTAAAGATTGTTTCATGGCAGAAATAATCACTTTTTCCAAACGGTCTTCTTTGATTACCTTGCGTTCCGAGTGATTGCAGAGTAAAGGCGTGATTTCGTCAATCCCTATTTCGGTACATTTTTCCAAAAACCATTCGATCCGTTCGATATTTTTTGTCGGGGCAATGGCAATGTGAAGACGGTAATCCCGTTTCCCGTAATTTTCTGTTTTTTGGATACACCTCACCTCACATCGTTTAAGTTGTGCTTGAATAATCTCGCATTGGTAGAAACCTCCTTTTCCGTCAATGAGGAAAATCTCGTCCCCTACTTCGAGGCGAAGCACTTTGATACAATGTTTTGATTCTTCTTCCGGTAACGTGTATTCGTTTCCGATGATATCCGGAGTGTAAAACAGATGCATGGAATAAATGTTTTGATTTTGTTTACAAAAGTATGAAAATACAGTGGATTTGAAAACCTTGTTGAAGATTATTTAATGATCCATTAATTATACGCGAATATATGATAATTTAATATATTTTCAATATATCATGTTTTTAATTTTTAAAATTCATATTCAGATAGTTGAGGTATATTCTCGCATAAAGCGGAAAGAAGAAAATATGTTATCATTAATGGATCGTCTTTTGATATCGTGTTGTGGGGATTATAGACAGAAGGATGTGGATCTTTTGTAGAAAAGATTTTTTGGAATATATAATATGCCCATTATGATGATGGAAGATAAGGATGTAGAAGGTTTACGGCGGGGTGATAGAATTTGTTTTGAGAATATATTTAATCGGTATTCTTCAGATTTGTATGTGGTTGCTTATCGTATCACGGGAAATAAGGCGGTAGCGGAAGATGTTGTGCAGGATTTCTTCGTGAAATTGTGGATGCATCGGGAAAAGGTGTTGATATATAAATCTTTTCGTTATTATTGTTTCTCTGCAATACATTATGCATCATTAAATGCGACAAGGACGAAATATAGGGATACGGAATTATCAGAGGAATTAGAAGATCCTTCTTGTGTGGAGTATGAAATAGAACGGGCAGAGTTAAGCGAAAAAATTTATTTGGCAATTGATTCTTTACCGGAAAAATGTAAAGCAATTTTTGTGGATGCCTGTATTGAGGAATGTAGCTATGTAGAAGTGGCACAAAAGTATGATCTGTCGGTAAATACGGTAAAAGTACAAGTAAGTAAAGCATATCGGATTTTACGGGAAAAATTGACTAAAGAACAATTTTCTATTTTTTTGTTGATTTTTCTGAAATTCGAGTAATACTTTTTTCAAGTTAATGTGACTTGTTAATGAAAGGCTATTTGAATATGGAAGAATACAGATCAAATATGAATATTCTGAAAGAGGTTTTACGAGGGAAACGTTCTCATGATGACGTGGAGTTCGTGGCGTGGTTGAAAAAGTCTGAGGAGCATCAGAAGTGTTACGAGGAGGCTTTACAACAAGCCGCAAGCGATTTGAGGATTAAAAAATCGTTTAATCGACAATTGGTGTGGAATCGGGTGTTGGATAAAACCCGGAAGGAGGAACGGGTGCGAGTGTTGCGACGTTCTTTTGTGCGTTATGCAGCCGTATTGTTGCCATTTGTGGCTTTGTTTGCTTGGTGGGTACTGAAAACTAGTGAAGTGGAATCAAACGTGGAGGTAGTTGCTAACGAGGAAGGGATCATGTTATTCCTTTCTAACGGGGAGCGGGTGAATATTAGCCAGTTTGACTCGACCGGAGTGTTGGAAAAGAATGGGATGAAAATCATGATGAGCGAGAAGAGGGATCAAATTGTGTATGAGAATCAACATGATATTTCAGAGGAATTAATATATAATACACTGAGTGTTCCCGCTCGGGCGGAATATTGTTTAACTTTGGAAGACGGTACAAAGGTGTGGTTGGCGGCAACCTCCCGGTTAAAGTATCCGGTTAATTTCGTGGGGACTTCCCGGGAAGTGTATTTGGAGGGAGAGGCATTTTTTGATGTGGCAAGGGATACGTCAAAACCTTTTGTTGTAAATTGTGCTACATTTTCGGTGAAGGCTTTGGGAACATCTTTTGACGTGAGTTGTTATGCTGATGATGAATTTGGTTTAGCAACTCTTGCATCGGGAAAGGTTGAAGTTGCCATTGGAGATCAGAAAAAAATATTGAATCCCGGAGAACAGGCCTTGATTAAGGAACAATCTTTGTCGGTGAAAGAGGTGAATATTTTGCCTTACACCTCTTGGATGGAAGATCGACTTTACTTTTTTAATGAAAAGTTGGAGGTAATAATGAAACGGATGGCTCGTTGGTATGGAATCGAGGTGTGTTATGCGGATTCGGACATTCGGGAGTTGCATTTTACAGGGAATGTACCCAAGTATACCGATATTGAAAAGGTGTTTGATATACTGGAGTTTGCGACTCATTTGGACTTTTCGTTAGAAAAGGGTAAGGTCCTCATTTCCCGATTGAAAAAATAGGGAATTTTTCAAAAAAATATGTGGTATTGGACGTAAAAATGTTCAATAGTAGAGATGTTATATACTAATGTTTTCTAATCATATAAATTAAAACCAATAGCTTATGATGAAAAAAGTTGTGATTCAATCACGGAGATTCTTGTTTATTTTCGTGACCCTGTTGTTGGCTTATGGAACCGTTCTAAGGGAAGAGGTTTCAGCACAAACGCAACAAATGAGTGTTAAGTTTGAAAATATACCTCTTTTAGATGCGTTGGGACATTTGAGCAAGCAGACAGGAGGGAAGATATTGTATAATCATGAACGGATTGATAAAGCCGTGAAGATTAATGTGGTGTTGACCAATAAAACACTTCCTGAGATACTAAATAAATGTTTGCAGGGAACAAAATACATGTACAAGGAAGTAGATGGGGTTTATGTTATTTCCGAAAAAGAAGAGGTGATTGTTCCGGAAAAGAAAGAGATCGTGGTGAAAGGAAATGTAAAGGATGAGAGGGGAGAGCCAATGCCGGGTGCCACGATCATGCTAAAGGGAACGACGATTGGTATAACTTCTAATGAGACGGGAGATTTCACATTGCTTTTACCAGCAAAAGATTCGTTGGTATTACTTGTTTCCTTTATCGGTTATGAAACACAAGAAATAAAAGTTCATGGAGACAAGAAGTTGAATATACGGATGAAAATTGAGACGAGTGCTTTGGAAGATGTTGTGGTAACGGGATATGCTAATATAGATCGAAAAAGTTTTACGGGAAATGCTATTAGTGTGACTAAAGAGGAATTACTGAAAGTTTCCAAGTCAAACGTGATTCAAGCATTACAGGTTTTTGATCCATCTTTTAGGATTAAGGAGAATAACAAATGGGGATCAGACCCGAATGCATTGCCTGAAGTGAATATTCGGGGTACTTCAAGTACGGGAGTCAAGGCGTTGGATGCAGATCCGTTGGATAAATCGAATTTGAAGAATAATTCAAATCTGCCGACATTTATTATGGACGGTTTCGAAATTAGTGCGGAGAAGTTATACGATTTTGATCCCAATAGGATTCAGAATATTACAATATTGAAGGATGCTGCTGCGACAGCAATTTACGGTTCTCGTGCTGCCAATGGGGTGGTGGTAATTACGACCGTGGCCCCAAAGGCTGGCCAGTTGTCAGTAACGTATAGTTTGACCGGAACAATTTCTACTCCTGATTTGAGTGATTATAATTTAATGAATGCTAGGGAATTGTTGGATACAGAAATTGCTGCAGTTTTTTATGAGGCCGAGACTTTCCCCGAATTGTATTCTAAGCGGGAGGAATTGTTAGCTAAAGAGGCAAATATTGCACGGGGAGTAAATACTTATTGGTTGTCGCAACCTTTACGTACAGAATTTAATACTCAGCATAGTTTGTACATGGAAGGAGGGGCTCAAGGTTTACGATATGGGATTGATTTTAGCTATCGAAATGATAAAGGAGTAATGAAAGAATCTTTTCGTAAGAGAATAGGGGGTGGTTTTTCTATTAATTATCAAATTAAAGGATTGTCAGTGCGAAATTATATCTCTTATAGCGTGATGAAGTCGGAGGATTCTCCGTATGGTTCTTTTTCTAGTTATGCATCCGCATTACCTTATGATCGTTATAAAGATGAAAATGGGGTAATTGCTCAAAATTTACCCCAATGGCATAATAGATCCGGGATGACGACTGAGGATTTGGGACGGGTGAATCCGTTGTATGAGTCGACTTTAAATAATTTCAGTGGATCAAAGTATGAGGAGCTAATTGATAACTTTGGTGTGAATTGGAGGTTTGCAGAGCATTTTCAATTAAAGGGTGATTTTAGTGTGACTCGCCGTTTTTCAACGACTGAACGTTTCGTTGATCCCAAATCTTTGCAAAATAAGGATGAGGCATTGTCTGTGGATAACATGTCTTCCGGCTCGTATAATTTGAGCAAGAGCGAGGAACTTAGTTGGAATACTAATATTTTGTTTGCATATAATCAAATGGTGAATAGGCATAATATAAATTTGACTGCTGGGATGAATATTATAGCTAATAAGAGTGAGGGAATTTCTAGTCAATATAAAGGTTTTCCGTCCGGCTCATTGAACTCTATTAATTATGCGGAGGAAATATATGAAAAGCCGACTGCTAATGAGCGTTTGAGTAGAATGGTTGGTTTCCTAGCCGGATTGAATTACACGTATAATAATATTTATTTGTTGGATGCTTCTTGTCGTTTTGACGGTTCTTCAGATTTTGGTAAGGATAAAAAATTTGCTCCTTTCTGGTCAGCTGGACTCGGTATTAATATTCATAACTATGAATTCATGAAACACCAAAGTGTGTTGTCGACATTGAAGTTACGAGCTTCTTATGGGGCTACGGGTAAAGTGAATTTTCCCCCGTATGTAGCTAAAACAACTTATGAAGTTTTAACAGACCAATGGTATCGTACGGGATTTGGTGTGTTATTGAAAGCTTTGGGTAATCCGGCTTTATCTTGGGAGAAAACGAAAACTTTTGATGCCGGATTTCAATTAGGTTTTATGAATGACCGTTTGTTTATCACGGGAAGTTGGTATCACAAGAAAACAACAGGTTTGATAACTACGGTGGCTATTCCTACATCTTCCGGATTTAATGATTACTATGATAATATGGGTAATGTTTTGAATAAAGGTATTGAGTTGGATGTGAAATACGAGATTGTAAGAAGTCAAGATTGGAATTTCTCCATGTATGGAAATTTGTCTCATAATAAAAATGAAATATTAGCAATCTCTGAGGCTTTAAAACGGTATAATGACCGGGTAAATCAGTATTATCAAAGGAGTTCGAGTTTGAAATCATCTTCGGAAATTTTAACAAAATATGAAGAAGGAGGTTCTAATACGGCACAATATGGAATGAAATCTTTAGGAATTGATCCGGCAAATGGTAAAGAGATGTTTTTAAAGAAAGATGGAACGATTACTTATACTTGGTCTGGAGACGAGATGGTGATTATCGGTGATACGGAACCGGATGCGCAAGGTTCTTTCGGGCTTAATTTACGCTATAAAAACTTGTCATTATTTGCTTCGTTTATGTATAAGTTTGGAGGAGATGTTTATAATTCAACTTTGGTAACAAAGGTCGAAAATGCTAAAATTTACGAGGAAAATGTGGATAAACGTGTTTTGGAGCAAAGGTGGCAAAAACCGGGAGATAACGCTAAATACAAGGATATTAAAAATCAGGATGGGTATACAAAACCAACCTCTCGTTTTATGCAGAAGAATAATGAACTTAGTTTGAATTCGGTCACGTTAGGTTATGATTTGGATTCTAAATTTTTACGGAAATATAAATTTGGCTTGATTCGTTTTGAATTAGGTGCGAATGAATTGTTCCGGATTTCAACGATCAAGCAAGAACGAGGAACGGAGTATCCTTATGCCCATTCGTTTAATTTCTCTATTAAAATTAATTTCAATTAAATCGAGTATGAAGAATAAAATATTGATATTCATATTTTTACCTCTATTGTTTGGATGCAATGGTTGGTTGAATGTTACCCCACAATCGGAAGTGGATGAAGAAGATCTTTTTGCAGAAGGGGAGGGGTATCGTAATTCCTTGAATGGTGTTTATTCTCGGATTTCCGAATCGGATATGTACGCACAACAATTGACTTGGGGGTTTATGGATGTATTGGCTCAATATTATAATTTCGATAAGATGAATCAATATGGGGCTTATCCTAAAGCTTACAAAGGTGATTATGATAATAACGAGGTCAAAGGAATATTAGAGAATATCTGGCAGGGGGCTTACAAATCAATTGCAAACTGTAATAATTTAATTCAGAATATAGACAAAGAGGATGTTACGAAATTTTTGGGACGTGAGGGAGAAAAGAATATGCTGAAGGGGGAAGCTTTGGCTTTACGAGCCTTTTTACATTTTGATTTGTTACGGTTGTTTGCTCCCGTAGCTGTTAAATTAAATGGGGACAAAACGGGATACACACTTGTTAATGATAATAATGAGTATCTCCCTTATTGCGAAACTCATCCTGCAGTGTTCCAGAAACGGGAGAATGTACAAGATTATTTGGACAAAGTTATTCGGGATTTAAAAGATGCTAAAACTTTATTGGCCACGTTTGATACCGTTTCTTCTGTGAGAAGAGATCAATTGAGCACAACTAATCGTTTATTGGGAACTGCAGGAGCGCTAGAGGATTTATTCTATTGTTTCCGGGGATTCCGGATGAATTACTATGCGGCAACTGCTATGTTGGCTCGTGTATATAATTATAAAGGCGAGTTGCAATTAGCGGCGGAACAAGCTCAGGAAGTGATAGATAACGGGTCATTTCCAGTTAAGGGAGATTATGCTAAACCCAAACAATATGAGGATGTTATATTTGCATTGAGTAATCGGAAATTGACGGAACTTTTTGAGGCTTACTATACGGGGACTAACAAGGTTTTATGTATTTCGAATACGGAGTTAAATAAAATATTGGGATCTGATACTTATGATTATCGCGGGTATTATCATTTGCAAAATTTAGATGGAGCGAATAAAGTGAGTAAAAAGTATCTTCCTGTAAGTTCTGATCAGGGAACTATTCCGAATGAGATCATCCCTATTATTCGTACAAGTGAAATGCAGTATATTGTGGGAGAGTATTATGCCTCGATGAAAGATTATACAACGGCAGCTTCTCGCATCATATTGGTAAAGCAGGCATCGGGTGCTTATACTCCGGTAACTGTACAAAGTCTTGAGGATTATCATAAAGCATGGATAAATGATGCTTACCGTACGTTTATCGGTGAGGGACAATTGTTTTTCTTGTATAAGAAGTTAGGAACCGAATTTTATTCGGGAGTAAAAGATGAAACATTTGTTTTTGAAATTCCAGATAGTGAGGATGTAACTTTAAATCAATAAGGAAATGATGGTCATAAAAAATATAGAGATTATGAAAAGACAGTTTATCTTTTTACTTCTTCTTTTGGCCGTATTTGGATGTAAGGAAGATGAATTCGATACATATAGTGGTGTTAATTATTTGAGTTTTTATAATAATCCAGCTACAGATAGTATTGTGGAAACTTTTTTCTTCCATCAAGGGAAGGATGTTATTGAAGTTCCTATAAAATTTAATTTGGGTGGTCAGTTGTTGACCGAGGATTGTCCGATTAAATTGAGTGTGGTGGATTCTTTATCGGGATTGTTGGAGGATGGTAAAGTGGTATCTCCGCTCTCTGATGCAGATTTCGCATTTTCTGATCAACTGATTTTTCATAAGGGTGTGAATGTTGATTCTGTGTTTGTGATATTAAAGAAAACAGCTAGGTTGGAAGACGCTTATTGTCGGGTTGTATTACAAATTGAGTCGAATGAATTTTTTGAAGTAGGTGAAACTGTTTATAGTCAAGCAAAGATATATTTTACTTCGATGATTTCAATTCCTCAATGGTGGGATGAGACAATTGTGGAATATTATTTAGGCGGGTTTACTCCTAAAAAATACGAGATTTTTTGTCGAGAAGTTGGTGTGACTGATTTGACGGGTGTTGAGGAAAAATATATACGGGAATATGCTTTACAGTTTAAACGTTATTTAGAGGCACATCCGGAATACGAAGACGATGGAACTAAAATATCAGTGACAGTAATTGGATAAAATGAATGTTATGAGAAAGCTATTGATATTGTGTCTTGTGATTGCATGGAGCATAACAGGATGTTACGAAGATAAAGGTGATTATGATTATCGTAATCTACCCGAAGGGACAATTGGAAATGTAAATGGATCATATAGTGTGTCTGTAGGAGATACGTTGATTATTGAACCGGAGATTGTCTTTGATTTTGAAACAAATATAGGCTTAAAGTACGAGTGGTCAATGGAGTTTGATTCTGTGTTCTCCCGAGAAAAAAATATAGAGTATATTATTCCTTTGGATGCTCCGGAAGAAATGAGATGGGTTTTGCAAGTAACTGATACTGTGAGCGGATTGACGTTTATGACACAGACGTTGATAAGGGTTACTTCTTTGTATTCAGATGGTTTTTTAATTTTATCAGAAAAAAATGGAGTGTCATCACTAAGTTTTTTGAAAAGAAAGAATGGGGAGTGGGATAAGTGTATCTATGATATTTATGAGAGTATTGAAGGGGAAGCTTTGGATGGGAAACCGATACAGATACACTTACATGATTTAGGAAATCAGACAGATGAACATATCATGTTGTTACAAGATGATTTTTATAAATGTATTGACTTGGATGGAGCAAATTTGGAAAAATCTTTGGAATTGTCGAAAGAATTTCAAGTAATTCCTGAGAATGTGAGACCTAAACAAGTATTCTTTGATGATTGGTATAGTTTTTTGCTGGCCGAGGATGGACGGGTATTCGGTCGTAAGAATTTTAGTTCGGAAGCTTTTCATACAGGGTATTTTTCGCAATATCCAATGGTGTATATGGAGCCTAATGGTGTGGGAGAAGAGGTTGCTCATCAATTGAATGCAGACCGTTTTGTATATGATATGAATACAGAAAATGGATATGTATTTGTGTATGAAAAAGAGAGGAAACGATTCTTGTATATCCGAGGAGCTTCTAGTTATGGTACGATCGGAGAACCGAAATGCGCCGGTTATCCGAATGGATTTATACCCATGGATAATTTGGGAGATAATGAGTTGATAGCAACAAGTGGATACTGGTGGAATGACTATTATATTCCGGCTGGTGGGTTGTATAATATCATTAAACGTGCAGATGGAACTTATGTGGGACAGATGTTGCAAACGGATGATCCAGAGGATATTGTTGCTGAGTCTCAACGAGAATTCAAGGGAGATATGATGAATGATAATATTTTGTTATTGATCCCGGATAATGGTCGAGGTCGGGGATTTGGTTGTCCGTATGCTTTTATTGCTTCCGGTAATGTTTTGTATTATTTTGGAAAAGATGCAGAGGGTGAGATTGTACCGGAACGGTATTATGGTTTTCCGGCAGAAATTAGAGCAATGGAGGATGAGTTTTACTCTAACGAATATTTGTGTGTGGGGTTGGCCAATGGGGAAGTTTATCTCTTGAAAATTAATTCAGAGGGGTTTGCGTCAGATGAAGCAGGACGTTTGGTCATGAAGATGGATCAAAATGTTGGCTTGGTAAAACAGATTATTCATAAAGCAGCGGAATAGTATGAGGTATATATGGCTTTTTGTAATTTTTCTGTGCGGATGTGCGAGACAATCGTCTTTAAGCGTACAGGGAGACTATCGTAACGTTCTGAATATATCCAATTGGCCTCAAGACATTAGAGAAGGGATTTCTCTTTTCTCTGATATGGGGGCATGGCATGGATTTTCTTTTATCCCGGATAGTGCCGGGATGACAGGAGGTTTTTCCGGTCCCATGTCTATGGCATCTAATTATGCAGTGGGTTCTTATACTGCGGTAGCATCAGTTGTTGTTAACGGTGTATTACAGGAAGCGACAAGTGCTATTGTTGAAAAAAGTTATTTCCCGGGGAGGATGGTTCAGTCCTTTACTTGGGAGACTCTAACCTTGACACAGGAGATTGTTTTCGTAAACAATCGGACTTCTTTGTTGCGGACTCGGGTCCGCAACATGGGAGCTCCTAAAGAGGTTAAGCTTACTTATGAAGGGAGCTTCTTTACTCAATATTTTCAAGGTAAAGTTATTGATGGGCGGAAGGTGTATTTGGAGTTTCCCGCAACGAAATGTTGTTTTGAAATAGAGGCAGGTGAAGGTTGTCAGGCGGTAGTACAGGATGGAAAGTATCGTTTTGAAACAGAGATCCGTAAATTTGGGCTAGGAGAGGAACAGGAGAATATGTTTGTTTATTCGGCCTATTTTAATGATGAGCCTGAAGATGTGAAACATCCGGTTTTGGAGGGAAATCCTTTTGAGGCGAGTGAACCATTTTTTGACGTGGCAGCTCGACGGTGGGAGCATTATATTGAAAAATTGTTTGAAAATAAGTCTGAGTTATTTTCTGATTTGAAGTACAGACGATTGGCAGTTAAGTGTTTGATGACATTGATGGCAAATTGGCGGAGTGCCGCACACGATTTGTTGCATGATGGCGGTTATCCTTCTTACTGGGGATTTAGCACGGGATTCTGGTCTTGGGATTCTTGGAAGATCGCTGCGGCCATTGGGCGTTGGAATCCGGAGTTGGCTAAAAATCATGTTCGGGCTTTGTTTGATTACCAAACAGAGGAAGGTATGATTCCGGATTTTGTCAGCCGGATTAAATATATTAATAATTTGCGGGACACGAAACCGCCTTTGGCTTCATGGGCTGTGGAGGAAATTTATAATGCGGATGGAGATTTGGGTTTTGTCGAGGAGATGTTTGACCGGCTGTTGAAGTATCATAATTGGTGGTACGTTTATCGAGATATTGACCGGAATGGGTTTTGCGAATACGGGGCTACGGATGGTACTTTACAGGCTGCGGCTTGGGAAAGTGGGATGGATAATGCCGTGCGTTTTGATAGTACGGAGGTTTTGAAGGGGGAGTTACCGAAAGCTTGGTCAATGAATCAGGAAAGCGTGGATTTGAATGCCTACTTGTATGATGAGAAAATGACACTTGCCCGTTTTGCCCGTCTGTTGAAGCAAGAGAAACTTGCAAGTCAGTTAGAAAAAGATGCGGGTATTCTTGCCAATCGGATTCGGAAAATCATGTTTGATGATGAGAAAGGATATTTCTTTGATGTTCAGTTAAAATCCCATGCTTTTGTGCCGGTTTACGGGCCGGAAGGCTGGTTGCCGCTTTGGGCCGGGATAGCAGAACAAAAACAGGCGGAGGGGGTGAAAAATGTTATGATGGATGTAAATCGATTTAATTCTTTTGTGCCTCTGGGAACCTTGGATTTAAGTCATCCCCGGTTAGAACCGGAACGGGGCTATTGGCGGGGGCCGGTTTGGCTGGATCAGGCATATTTTGGTATTCGAGGATTGAGAAATTACGGGTATGATAAAGAGGCAAATGAATTGACATTAAAGATATTAAATAATTGCCAAGGGTTATTGGGGGATCAGCCTATTCATGAAAATTATAATCCTTTGACTGGGGAGGCTTTAAATGCTCCGCATTTTGGTTGGTCTTCAGCACATTTATTATTAATGATGTTTGAATATAAATAGTTATTTATGAGATGTTTGTTGTTTGTTTTTATGCTGATGACATTGTCGGCAGGGGCGCAGAATGACTGGGAAAATCTGGAGGTTCTTCAGAGAAACCGGATGCGTAGCCATGCTTTCTATATCCCGTTTGATAATTGGAAACAGGCATTGGCATGGGATGTGGAAAATTCCTCCCGTTACCTTTCTTTGAATGGGGTATGGAAATTTCGGTGGGAGAGTAAACCGGCAGACCGTCCGATGGATTTTTATAAAGTCGGGTATGATGTTCGTAAATGGGATGATATAGAGGTCCCTTCTAACTGGGAATTAAAAGGCTACGGGGTGCCGATTTACGTGGAAACAGGATTTGGTTTCAAAGCCAAGTGGCCAAATGTAGACCCGGAGAACAATCCGGTGGGTTCTTACAAGAGAACGTTTCGTGTGCCTAATCATTGGATCGGGAATAAGATTGTGTTACATTTTGGAGCTGTTAGTTCTGCTTTTTACGTGTGGGTAAACGGCCAACTGGTCGGGTATTCGCAGGGATCAAAAACTCCGGCAGAGTTTGATGTAACTTCTTGCGTGCGAAAGGGAAAAAATGAGATCGCTGTGCAGGTTTTCCGTTGGTGTGATGGTAGTTACGTGGAAGATCAAGATTTTTGGCGTTTTTCCGGTATTCAGCGAGATGTATTTCTATATGCCCGTCCTCGTTCGAACGTATACGATTTTCAGCTTGCGACGGATTTGGATGCAGATTACCAGAATGCTTTGTTACGTTTGAACCTGGAGTTGGAGAATTTTGGGGCAAAGTGTGATGTAGTCGTGACATTGAATGACAGGCAGGGAAATACGATATTTTCAGAAGTGATTACTTCTAGGAGAACGGAGGGGATAGATACGGTTTGTATCGAGAAAAAGGTTTTAAATCCGTTGAAATGGACAGCAGAAACTCCCAATTTGTATGATTTGATTATCGAGACCCGTGTTGAGGATAAAGGGCGTAAGGTGGTTCAGGAGGTGTTGACTCAAGCGGTAGGTTTCCGTAAATCAGAGATTAAAGGTGGGCAATTATTGGTAAACGGACAGCCCGTTTTGTTGAAAGGTGTAAATCGTCATGAACATGATCCTCAAAAGGGGCACGTGGTAGATCGGGAATCGATGTTGACAGATATTCGATTAATGAAAGAGATGAATGTAAATAGCGTACGTACGGCTCACTATCCCAATGATCCTCTTTGGTATCGTTTGTGTGATGAGTATGGGCTTTATGTTATTGATGAGGCGAATATCGAAAGTCATGGAATAGGCTATGATCCCCGGGAATCTTTGGCGAACAGGCCGGAATGGACACATGTTTTTATTGATCGTACAGAACGTATGTTTCAGAGGGATAAAAACCATGCTTGTATTATAGCTTGGTCGCTGGGAAATGAATCCGGGTCCGGAATCAATTTCTTGGCAACATATAAATGGTTGAAAGAGCATGATTTATCTTTACGTCCAATTCATTCTGAAGATGCTGGAAAGAAAGAGTTTACGGATATTTATTGTCCGATGTATAAACAGATCGATGTCTTGATTAATCATGCATTATCCCGACCGGATAAACCTTTGATTCTATGTGAGTATGCTCATGCGATGGGAAATAGTGTTGGGGGATTGAAAGAGTATTGGGATGTGATTCGGAAATATCCTTATTTACAGGGTGGACATATATGGGACTGGGTGGATCAAGGTATCGAACAAGTAGATAGTAATGGAGTGAAATACTGGGCATATGGGGGAGATTTCGGAGGTCCGGAGATTCCTTCTAGTAATAATTTCTGTTTGAATGGTATAATTCGGGCGGATCGTTCGTGGAGTCCTGCTGCTTGGGAGGTTAAAAAGGTATATCAGGATGTGACATTTCGTTTGTTGGATTATAGCCGTGGTGTTGTAGAGGTGTTTAATGAATTGTTTTTTAAATCTTTGGAGCATACGGATTTAAAATGGGAATTACTGAAAGATGGAATTGTCGTGGAGTCCGGCGTGGTAACGAATTTAAAGGTGATGCCGCAAGAAAGGTGTTTGTTGGAATTATCACTTCCCAAGATTGAAGATCGTAATGCAGAATATTGCGTGAACCTGTATGCTATTGCCAATAAAGATTATTCCTTGATCAAGAAAGGGCATGTGTTGGCATCGGAACAATTTGTACTGCCTTGTCTGGGTGAGTTACCTGCTTTTACAGAGCATGGAGAAATCGAGGTGGTTGAGAAGGAGAATCAAGTTGCTATACAAGGAAAAGACGTTGTTTTTGTATTTAATCGGGAGACAGGTAAATTGATTTCTTACCAAGTTCGTGGTAAAGAGATACTGGTGAATGGGTTGGAAGCTCACTTCTGGCGACCGGGGACAGATAATGATTTTGGTAGTGAATATATTATACCGGAATGCATCGGTTGGAAAGATGTTGCATCACAAGCGAGATTAGTAAATTTCAACGTGGAGCAACAAGGAAAATTCGTGGAGGTTCGAACCGGTTACGAACTGGAGAAAATGAATACAACCTATCAGTTGTGTTACCGTTTGAATGGGGCGGGGGAGATGGAAGTGCGCTATCACGTGGACGCACTGAATTGTGCTTCGGAATTGATTCCCCGGGTTGGGCTGACATGGCAGCTTATACCTGATTTTACTCGAGTAAAATGGTATGGTCGGGGACCGCAGGAAAATTACATAGATCGTTGTTCAGGGGCTTTTGTCGGACGCTATGAATGTCCGATAGAGGATTGGTATGTGCCTTATGCCCGCCCTCAAGAGAATGGAAACCGGATGGATATTCGCTGGATGCGACTTGAGAGTGATGATCTTGGCTTGGAAGTGATTGGAGAGGTTCCTTTCGGATCATCTGTTTACCGATTCTCTAATTGTGTATTGGATGAACCGGGTACGGAAAAGACTCAGCGTCATTTAAATGAAGTGAAAGAGGAAAATTTGATTACCTGGAATATTGATTGGCGACAAATGGGTGTTGGTGGAGATACGACTTGGAGTCTGCGAGCAGTACCTCATCCACAGTATTTGATTTTACCGGGGATATATGATTTCACTTTCTGGGTTTTACCTATTAAAATGTAAATAGTTCGAGTATGAGATATTTGATCTTGATTTTATTGGTCGGTTGGTGTTGTTCGTTGAAAGCTCAACACGGAAAAATGTCTAAGAAGATCATGGATGTGTTTCATTCCATTTCAAGTGATGAAATCATGGGATATGTTCATGAATTATGCAAGGAAGAATATAATGGACGGCTTGCCGGAACGGGAGAATATATGAAATGTGCTTTTTGGTGTGCGGAACAATTGTGTGCTTTCGGGTTAGAACCTGCGGGAGATGATGATTCTTATTTACAACATTTTCGGATGCCTACGACGAGTTTGATCGATTGTAGATTGAAAAAGGTGGGAAATGAACAAGAGTATGTCTTTCCGCGGGATTTTTATCCGGGAATGAATTCTGATTCGGGGAAGGTGGAAAATACAGAAGTGGTGTATGTCGGGTATGGAATCTCGGCCCCGGAATATGAGTATGACGATTACGAAGGGATAGATGTAAAAGGAAAGATTGTGATCATTGAACGGGGAATACCATATCGGGATAAGGATGAAAAGAAATATTTTGATCTTTATATGCGGTATGCTTCAGAGAGTTATAAATTACCTCAGGCTTTGAAGAAAGGAGCGGCAGCGGTGTTGTTGGTCGGAAAGTTAGCACACACGGGAATAGCTTTTTCGAAAGGTATGATTTATGCCCACGTGGATCCTTCCATGGTGGATGAATTGCTTGCAAAATCGAGTTATACGCGGGATGGGTTGAAAAAACAGATCAGTGAGAAACAAAAGCCCTGTTCTTTTCATACTGGGTGTCGTTTGGATATGGAAGTTGTTACTCGTCACTATCCTTATGCGACAGCTTGTAACGTGATCGGTGTGATAAAAGGTGTGGATACGACTTCTTCTATCGTTTTGGGAGCGCATTTGGATCATTTGGGTAACAATGGACTGATGTTTCCAGGTGCATTGGATAATGCTTCTGGGGTTGCTTTGCAGTTAGCCGTTGCGAAAGCATTGGCTGCTAGTGGGACCAAACCGGAAAAGAATATTGTGTTTGCTTTTTTCGGGGCGGAAGAAAGAGGTATTAAAGGAGCAATTCATTATTTGAATCATCCGACGTTTCCGTTGGATAAAACGATGTGTATGCTGAATATTGATATGGTGGGGAATGGAAATGGCTTAGCGGTTTGGGGGGCGGAAAGTTTTCCTGCGGTGGCAAAAATATTCACAGATGTAAACGACCGATGGTTACATCGGAATTTTGAGGTGACACCTTATGAGAGAGCCGTGAGTTATTCGCAGGCGGATGGTGATGAGTTTTCGAAACGAGGGATTCCGGCTTTGTATATTGCAACAACCGAAGAGTTGAAACCCATGTATTACCATGATCCGAGGGATAGGGAAGAGACTCTTACCCCGGAAATCATGGAAGATGCGGCTAGAATGTTGTTTCTGGCGTTACCGGAGATTGTAAAAATCAAAGGAGTTTTGAGAGAAAAATAGACGTATAAATTATAAAATTAAAATGTATGGATGTCGCTATTGTAAAAGTAGAAAATCTTTCTCACCGTTATAGTTCCCAGTGGGCTATACAGAATATTAATTTTGAGATCAACCAAACGGGAGTACTCGGTTTGTTGGGATCGAATGGGGCGGGAAAGTCAACCACGATGAATATCATGTGTGGTGTGTTGAAACAGACCCAAGGTGAAGTATATATCAACGGGGTAAGTTTACGGGATAATCCGGTAGAGGCTAAAAAGCATATTGGTTTTTTACCGCAAAAACCTCCTTTACATTTAGATTTGAATGTTGATGAGTATTTAACTCATTGTGCTTATTTACGTTCCGTAGATCCGAAACATATTAAGGCAGCAGTGGATGAGGCAAAGAGTAAATGTGGAATTATGCATTTCAGCAAGCGTTTGGTGCGGAATCTTTCGGGGGGATACCAACAACGTTTAGGGATAGCACAGGCGATAGTGCATAACCCTAAATTTGTCGTGCTAGATGAACCGACGAATGGTTTGGACCCAAATCAGATCGTAGAGATTCGGAATTTGGTCAAGGAGATTGCCGAGGAGCGGGCCGTGATGTTATCCACGCATATATTACCGGAAGTACAGGTTACTTGTGATCAAATCCGGATGATTGAATCGGGAAGGATGGTGTTCTCGGGCACGATAGATGAGTTTGACAACTATATTAAACCTGATTCGCTAGTTGTATTAATGGATGCTCCTCCCAGTGAATCCGAATTGAGGGCAATTCCAGGAATTGTTAGTGTGGAGAATTTGACCGAGAAGCGGTTTCGTTTACATTTTGACTCCACGGATATGATCACAGAAAGAGTTATTGAAACGAGTGTCGCTAATGGATGGCATTTGCAGGAGATCAATTTGGAAAAGAGTTCGTTGGATGTGATCTTTGCTAAATTATCGGGTAAAAAAATCAATTAACAAAAAATCTTATGAGAAAAATATATAGAATAGCAAGAACAGAATTGCAAACCTTGTTCTATTCTCCTATAGCTTGGTTAATTCTTATTGTGTTTACTTTTCAGACCTGTATGGTTTTCGTACAAGAAATGGAAGGGTATGTAAGGTCTCAAGCCCTTGGGTACGGGGTGTATAGTGTTACATCACGTTTATATGCCAGTTGGACGGGTGTTTTTTCAAACGTGCAGAATTATTTATATCTCTATATGCCATTGTTGACGATGGGGTTAATGAGTAGGGAATTAAGTAGTGGTTCGATAAAATTATTGTATTCGTCACCGGTTACTAGTTGGCAAATTATTTTTGGGAAATATTTGGCAATGGTGGTTTATGGGTTGGTGTTGATTGGTATTTTATGTGTGATGATCATTTTTAGTCTGTTTACGATTGAAAATATGGATTGTGGATTAGTCTTTACGGGATTGCTGGGAATTTACTTGTTGATTTGTGCTTATGCGGCGATCGGGTTGTTTATGTCCTGTCTTACTTCGTATCAGGTGGTTGCTGCTATCGGTACATTGGCTTTGTTGGCAGCGTTGAATTTTGTTGGTGGGATGTGGCAAGGGATTGATTTGATCCGTGATATTACGTATTGGCTTTCTATATCCGGTCGAGCAGATGAGTTAATTGCCGGGTTGATTTGTAGTGAAGATGTGTTGTATTTTATTATTGTCATTGCAGTCTTTTTAGAATTTAGCATACTTAAATTGCAATCAGGGAAACAAAGAACAACTTGGTACATGACGTTAAGTAAATATGTCTGTGTTTTCTTGATTGCTATATTTTTGGGTTATTTGAGTTCTCGTCCGGCCTTAAAATTCTTCCATGATTCTACGGCCACGAAAATAAAGACTTTGACAAAAAGTAGTCAGGACATCATGAGTAAAATGACTGGTGATCTGACGATAACGACTTACGTAAATTTGTTGGAAGATAATTGTTGGTCAGGACTTCCGGTTAGTCGAAATGGAGATATCAAGCGTTTTGCACAATATATTCGTTTTAAACCGGATATAAAAATGAAGTATGTGTATTATTATGACAGGTCCTATAATCATGCGGCATTACAACAGCGTTATCCAGGATTGAGTGATGAGCAGATTGTGGAAAAATTATGTGAAACGATGAATCTGAATCCAAAGATGTTTATGAAACCGGAAGAGTTTCATAAGATTATAGATTTGTCGGATGAGTACAATCGTTTTATCCGAGTGTTGGAGCGAGGTAGCGGAGAAAAAACTTTTTTACGAGTATACGAAGATAATCAGAAACATCCGCATGAACGGGAGATTTCTGCGGCGATGAAACGTTTGGTGATGGATTTACCGAAAGTCGGTTTCGTGCAAGGACACGGGATGCGTGATATTTGGAAAACAGGAGATTTGGATTATTATAATTTCGCTCATAATAAAATATTCCGCTATTCATTGTTGAATCAAGGTTTTGATGTGACTGCTTTAACGTTGGAGCAAGATGTACCGGAAGATGTGAATGTGTTGGTTATTGCCGAGATGAAGACTCCGTTCTCGGATGAAGAATTGGAACGTTTGAACAGGTATATTGAGAGAGGTGGTAATTTGTTGATTGCAGGTGATGCCGAGAGACAGGAGGTTATGAATCCCGTGGTTGCTCCGTTTGGAGTGAAATTTCTGCCCGGTCGTTTGGTTCAATCGGGGGAACATGTAGCTAATTTGATCGTGGGGAACGTGACGCGGGAAAGTTGTGATTTAAATTATATGTTTAGAGATATGTTCCATATTTACTCTGTTACAATGCCAGATGCGGTGGCATTGGAATGTGATACGACGAAAGGGTTTACCGTAACTCCTCTGTTGGTGACTAAGAATAAGGGAAGTTGGATTGAGTATAAGACAACAGATTTTGTAGATGATAAAGCCGAGTTGAATCCAGAAGACGGAGAAGTGGAACAAGCTAATTTGACGGCTTTGGCATTGAATCGTAAAGTCGGGGATAAAGATCAGAAAATCATTATTCTTGGTGATGCTGATTGTATCAGCAACGGGGAGATCAGCCGTCAGAGATCTAATATAATGGCATCTAATTACTCTTTTATAAATGCGATGTTCTTCTGGTTATCTGATAATGAGGTACCTATCGATGTTCGCCGGCAACCAGCAAAAGATAATGCCCTACATGTGAGTATGGATGGAATGTCGGTTGTGAAAGTCGGATTCTTGGGAGTATTACCTATCCTGTTGTTATTATGTAGCGTGTTCATTTGGGTGAGAAGAAGAGGAAAGTAAAGGTTCATGATTAAATACGTGTAGAGTTCATCCGGTAGAGATTAAAATACCGGATGAACTTTTTTTGTATGAAATAGTAGGTAATAGGCTGCATGGTTGTTGTTATAAAAATTATTATTATATTTATCATTTATAATAATTTAAATAATGTATCACATGGCAGACTGGCAAACATTATTATCTTGTTGGCATAAGTTGGAACATTATACTCCGGCGGAACTTCCTAAAGATAAAAGCATTAAACAACTTCAAAAAGAGTTACCATGGAATTTGCCATTGACTTCCAAAGACAAGAAAAAGACAATCGTGTACACAATATATTTTGATGTACATCCTCTTTCTATGGCGTTAGAATTTATTCGGGATTATTTTCGAGATGAATCGTTGGTTGTGGAGGTTAATAAGTCATTGATGTATTATGCGTCTTTAAAATTGAACGAGCAGGGAAGGTATATTCAAAATTCATTAGGTATATCTACTTTTCCATGGGCGTTGCATCAGTTGGAAAAGGGAAAACTTCAGACTGATTCTTGGAATGAAAGTTTTCAAATGATGTGTACAAATCTTTTAGAACATTTGGAACAGAATCAGAATGAATTAGAAGATGATTTTATTAGTTATCTTTCAGAAGTACAGACTTTAGATAATTTGCGGGAGATTCAATCTATTATTAGAAAGAGGCTGGGATGGAAGACGGATTTGGTAGGGACTATTTGTATGAAGGCGGATGAAGTATACAAATCTGTTGTAAAAGAAGATGATAGTTCGAATTCTGATTTGTTGAATAGTTTTTTTATTTCAGATATAGAACGGGTTGTATCTGCATTTCAAAGCGGAAATGTAGGAAAATCTGTACGAGATTATATTCGTGGGTGTTTGAATGAAAACTTTAAGCATGAGGATTTGAGAGAGAACCCGGAAATAATAAAGTCTTGTTTGGTACCTAATAATTACCCCGAAGGATGTTGGCCGTCGAAATATAAAGCAAGCTTGATGCAGCAATTTGCTGTTAACATGATAAACGAAAAGTTGGTCGAGCAAGAGGGGGAGGGCGTTTTTTCTGTAAATGGTCCTCCAGGGACTGGGAAAACGACTTTACTGCGTGATGTCATCGCATCGATTCTGGTAAAACGGGCAAAGGCTTTAGTACAATACGAGGAGCCGGCAGATGCTTTTAGTGAAATAGGGCAAGTTGCTATTAATGACAAATATACACCTTTTATTTATAAACCTGATGAAGCGATTTGTGGGGCTGGGATGGTTATTGCTTCTTCTAACAATGGAGCTGTGGAGAATATTTCTAAAGAGTTACCATTGAAGAAGGAAGTAGAACCTTATGCGGATGGTATGGATTATTTCCGGACAGTTTCAGAGACGTGTTTGGATAAAGAGTACTGGGGTATAATAGCGGCAACTCTCGGGAATAAAGAAAATCGTCGGGTTTTAGTGAATCGTATTTGGTCTAGATTTGAGAAGGAGGCGTCCAATGTTACATTGGCAGATTATTTGAGTGGTTATAAGATATCAAATGAAGAGTGGCAAGAAGCTAGGCGTGTTTTTCGTGAAAAATTGCAAGCTGTTCAGGTTGAAAAGGAGCGTTTGAATAGATGCGTAAAGGATAACGAGGAGTGTGAGGAAAAACGGCAAAAATACCTGTCTTTAGAGATAAAACTTCAGGAAGCTCAAAATAGACGAAATGGTCTCGAGAATCAGAAAGAAAAGCTAGAAAAAGAGAAATTGTTTCTGGAAGAGCGGATGCGGGAGCTCACCTTTCGGTGGGAGATCGTAAAACAAAATCGTCCAGGATTTTGGAAATTGTTAAAAAAGGGAGTAAGGAAACAATATCGAGAGACATTGAATGATATGTTGAAGGCTTTGGATGAAGTGACCGGTGGTAAACAAAAGTGTGAAAAGGAAATATTGTCTTGCGAAGATCAGATTGCATTTTTGAAAAAAGTCGATGTTGAGTATGAGAATTGTAAGAATGGACTTTTACAGCTCGATAAAAAGATTGATATAAACAGAAAAGAGTTGAATGTAGCATATGCTGACAGGGATTTTTGGGAGAACATAGAATCTCATGCCACGCAAAAATCTTGTCCGTGGTATTCAGATCGATTAAAGGAGTTGCAGTCCGAATTATTCGTGGCGGCTATGCGGGTGAATGAAATGTTTATTCTGAGGGCTAATACAAAATCCAGTAGGATCAAAACAACTCTTGCCGTTTTTTTCCAATATTTGAAAGGTGGTACGTTGGTTTCCCCGAAAGAAATAGAAGCTATGTGGAAGACTTTTTGGTTAGTTATTCCGGTTGTTTCTACCACATTTGCTTCCGTTAGCCGGATATTTGCAGATTTCGGGCAGGGGAGTATTCCTTGGTTATTTATTGACGAAGCCGGGCAGGCCGTACCACAGGCTGCGCTTGGTGCTATTTGGCGGGCACGAAGAGTTGTGGTGGTAGGTGATCCTTTTCAAATCGAACCGGTTGTGACCATACCGGAAGTCATTATAAATCATATGAATGATTATTTTAATTTAGATCGGAGTCAAGTGCATCCTTCTTTGTCCGTCCAATCTATGGCAGATAGGGTTAATCAATACGGGTGGGTTTCTAATGACACTTGGATAGGGGTTCCGCTTCGAGTGCATCGTCGTTGTCTTGACCCGATGTTTTCAATTGCGAATAAGATTGCCTATCAAGGCATGATGTATAATTCCACGATAACAAAAGAACCTAAAATACGGTTACAGACTCGTTTTTTACATGTTACAGGACGGGTGGATGGACGGCATTATGTACCGGAACAAGGAGAACTTGTACTAAAATTGTTACTGGATGAGATATCGGGTTCGGACAATTTGCCTGATATATTTGTGATTTCTCCTTTTGCGGAAATACCCCGTAAGTTGAAAGTGAAATTGCAAAAATCTTTGCAAGAAGTTCTTAAGCCGGACAAGGAGAATAATAACATTTTGCATGATTGGTTGAAAAGTCATATCGGTACAGTACATACTTTTCAAGGGAAACAGGCTTCTGGCGTGATTTTGTGTTTAGGGCTTGATGACCAATCCAAGGGAGCTGCTTCTTGGGCTTCATCGAAACCGAATTTGTTGAATGTAGCCTTAACCCGGGCTAAACATCGTTTTGTTGCTATTGGGGATAAAGATATATGGCTTAAGCAGCCGTATTTTTCGGAATTACGGCTGCTTGGTGTATGCGAAGAAATGTAATGGGCTATTTCCCTGTTATTGCTACTTTTATCACACCGTCGAGTTTGTTCTCGAAAATGCGATAGGCCTCTTCGATTTCGTTTAAGGGAAAGCGATGAGTGATGAGTGGGGTGGTATCAATTTTACCCTCTTCAATCAAATGAAGGATTTCGGCACAATCGCAACCATCTACACCTCCGGTTTTGAAGGTAAGGTTTTTGCCATACATATCGGGTAACGGTAAAAGTTGCGGTTTGTCGTAGAGGGCGACCACGGTTATAACGGCATTGGGGCGAGCGCATTCCCATGCCATGCGGAAGGTGTCATCGCTTCCGGCAACTTCTAGAACCACGTCAGCCCCGCCATGATCGCTATGCTTAAGGACGAACTCTTTGCATTTTTCCGGTGTGGTTACCAGTATATCGGGGTAGTGTTCTTGGACAAACCGAATCCTTTCCGGTGATTGTTCGCAGACAATAATTCGTTTCGGCTTCTTTAGCATCACGCAGAGCAGGGTGCATATTCCGGTTGGTCCGGCCCCGATAACGAGTACTGTGTCGTCTTCCGTGATCTCCGAAATGCGTGCGGCCCAGAATCCGGTGGCGAGTACATCACCCACGAAAAGAGCTTGCTCATCGCTTACCGTATCGGGAATGCGGTTGAGTCCGCTATCGGCATAGGGAACACGAACGTATTCGGCCTGTCCCCCGTCAATACGGCATCCCAAAGCCCATCCGCCATTGGGATCGGTACAATTGTTCACGAATCCTTTCTTGCAGAAAAAGCATTCTCCACAAAAGGTTTCCACGTTAACAATTACCCGGTCTCCGGGTTTTACGGTCGTGACATCAGCTCCTGTTTGTTCCACGATACCCACCATTTCGTGGCCCACGGTAATGCCCGGTACTGCACGGGGTACATTCCCGTGTTTGATGTGTAAGTCACTGGTACAGATGCTTCCAAGCGTGACACGCACGATGGCATCCCGTGAATCTTTTATTTGGGGAATTGGCTTCTCTTGAAGTCTGAAGTTTCCTTTGCTTATGTATGTATATGCTAACATTGGGTTGTAACTATATATTTTTTACGTTTTAATTGAAATCTATTGTTGGTAGTTTATGATTTCCCAATAGCCTCCTTTATCAGGACCTATTCGACGTATAATGCTCTTTTCTTGAAGTGTTGCCAAACGACGTTTGATACTACTATCATGGATTTTCAATTGTGTTGCTAATTCTTTTCTTGATATATAGGGGTTTGTTTTAATCTGATTAATAATCATAATTTCTTGTTGTGATATCTGGTCGTTTTTCTGGTCGTTTTTCTGGTCGTTTTCTGGTCGTTTTCTGGTCGTTTCTTGGTATTTAAATGTAAATATTGTCCATAAACCTCCTCCATCATATTTGAATTCCGGTTCTGGATAACCAGCATTTTTACAAACCATTATGATGCGTTCTACTCCACGTCCCCATGCTTCGATTTCTCCGGCACGGAAAAACACGTTGGCAATATCGGGATTGTAGGGACGGCTACGATGTTTTCCAAGTAACGTTTCTATTGACCATTCTTCGGGTAGGGTGCCACAATTCCATATTTCCAACTTGTCATCGTAAACGCTAATTTGAATGGGTGTTAGTGACTCGTACGATTTATGAACTATGGCATTGAGGAGAGCTTCTCGTAATGCCTCGCGGGGTATTGGTAAAGTTTCTACACGTTGGATTCCTTCGTAACTTATTGTTGCCCGGAGATATTTTGTTGAGATCAAATCAAGAGTAGATTTCACTTGTTGAAATAAATTACCATGAATTTCATCTTGGTAAATCAAGTTGGCATCTGCTTTGAAATAACCAATTTTGATGAAAGCGCCTGTAATATATTTCTCGGGATCTGGATGAAATAGTAGTGCTGCTGCTCGTTTTAAATAATTACTCTCGAATAACCTCAATTTGTCCAATAGTTCTTGGGTATTATCCAGCAGATCTGTTTCATCCATCCTGCCGCTTTTTTTTGCGTAAGAACGAAATAGATCAAGTGTTATGTTGTCAAGCTCTTGCCATTTCAAGTATGGTACGGGTACTGCGTCCCATGTGCGTCCTTGTTTGCGAAGTAGGAAGCGATCTAGTGCTGCACCTTTTAATTCTTGGTTAGTTGTTCCACTTCTTTGGTAATATTTTCCACGGAAACTGATGGGATACGGATAAGCTTCTGTAACAATTTCAAGATAGTTTCTGCCGTCTTTTTCCTTTAGATTGACATCTACTAAAATTCCCATCATATCACGTACTTTATTGGGAATATCTTCCATTAATTTCGAGGTTTCCCGCACGCCGCATGCTTCACCATTGTTACGTATTCCAATGTATAACGTACCACCTTGTGCATTAGAAAAACCGCATATCCATTTCAGATATTCATCACGCCAACTTTCTTTGAATTCTATGTTTTGAGATTCGATGTCCATTGTTTTTGTGATTGTTTGGGTATTTTATCAATCTGTTCGAAAAGAAAAACTACGTTTCTAGTACTGTTTTGCCTGTCTCCCTTCTCTAATGATGTTGGTTAATTGCCTGAAATTTCTTATTCAAAAATACTACAAATTTCAAATAAAGCGGAGGTTTTATCCGATAAATTGGTGATTTGTTTGTATTTTCTTAATATGTAGTTAGAATTTGTATATTAAAAATTTGATCTCTAGAGGAGAAGGTCTGGTCCTTGCTAATCCCTCCTCTACCCCTGCCCGCGGGCATCAACGAAATTCAGACACAGCATGAACGGAGCATGTACACTGGTCAGTGTTCATGTTATGTAGTTGCTATGTTCATGATATAGCGAAAGGGTAGGGAAACCATAACGAAAAGGCGGACTATTCCCCCTTGACTCTGATAATTGGATGTAACTTTTATTAAACAAAGGTTTACTTCCTTTTCTTTCTCCACTTCCTACATCTCTTCCCGGTGACATGAGGCAAGCAGGAAAAGAACGGTTATTGCGGGAATAAGGATATAAATTATTTTTCGATACATAATTCTTTTGTTTTTTTAGGTGATTATTATTTGGCCGTACCGACTTCCGTATTGCCTGTCATTCATTTGTTGATTGTTGCTGTGTATTCCGTTTCGGGAAGAATGGTTTCCAATTTACCACTGATGGTAAAGGGTGTTTGCTTGTCGGTGTTGAATGTGGCGAGTGTCGTGGTGAAGTTTTCGCTAAATGTGAAGTGACCGTTGCCTGTATCGACTATGACTTCCAAATCCTGATAGGGACCGGCGATCTTTGACCGTGTAATTGGACGGAATATCAATACCCGTGCTGCGTGTTGTCCAATCGGTTGTAAGCGTGATCTTACCGTGTTCGGGATGTGGTGTTTCGTGGATTGGGTCTTCCACGTTACAACCTGTAAGGAACAGGGTCATCCACCCGGATAGTAGCATGCTGCTTATTTTCGTTTTGTATGGTTTCTATTTAATTCTAATTTTCATGTTTATTGCTTTTGTTGTTATTGTCGCTTAATTTCCAAATGAGATTTATTCCGATCTGTGTAGGTCCCCAGAAGTTTTTGTTTTGTTTTTTGAATTTGAAGTTGCGTGCATGATCTGTCACGGTGAAGCTGTCGTATTCGAAATGTGTGTAACCTAAACCGAGATTGAAATCGACCGAGAGGCTACGAGACAAAGGCAGTTGGTATCCGATAGTAATGCCCGTACTCCAGAGGTCGCCTTGATAACCGGTGTCGTTGGAGATGAGGCGACCCAGACTGTATTTATATAGGTTATACTTACCATAGTGTCCTGAGATACCCGTGTACAGTTGTTTAGCGTAGCCTAAATACCAACGAATTTCCGGGTTCAGTATCCATATTTTTTGTACTTTACCCGTTTGGCTGCCCCACCACGCTATGCTACCGTCCAGTTTCATGCTGATGTTGCGGTTTATGCGCCATTCCACACCGAGGGTTGGAAGTAAAACGGCATCGTACAACACATTCGTCCGAATAGCAAAACGATGGAACCCCGGGGTATCGGCAGGTTCAATCGGTGGTTTGGATGTTGTTACTACAGGCTTTATTTGTCTGGTTGTATCTTTTGCGGGTTCGGGTTGTTGCGGTTCGGGCTGTTTGGGTTTGATAGAAGAGACGTTTTTTAAGGGCTTGGGTTCTTCCGGGATATGGAATGTTACCACGACTATATCCCGGTTGCCATTGTAGGTTGTGGCATAATTGGCCGTGATAAAATTCGCTTCTTTCAGGTCTTTGTGCAAGATCATTTCAGATTTTACCTGGTTTGCCCGTGTAAAAGCGGTATTCAGGTTCTCTTTTGCCGTTGGCAGTGAGGTACAGTAGCTGTCCACGCGTATGGATATTTTGTCTTCGGTTATTTTTGCCCGGTACTTGTCGAGAAAGGCATAAAGGCGGTTGAGAGCCGCTTCGTTCCCCATGAGTGTAAACAGATCCTCTCTGGGCTGGAAACGGAAAGTGATTAAAACTGTATCTTCCCGTGGGGAGGTAGGCCGGGCGGAGGATATCTCTGCAACGGAAAGTGTGAATAGGATAGTTAATAGCACGTTGGTAATTTTGCTCATAAGCGATATATTTATATGTGATTAATTATATTTCTTCGTACTTTCTTTTATTGAAACAAAGCTAGGAGATATACCTATTGGCGGGGTGACAATTCAACAAATTCTATAATGACAAATTAGCATAAGTGTCTTTTTTATTGTGACAAATCGTAATTAGTATACAAAAAGGTATATTTTTACGTTTTTTATCCAAGAAACGAGATTTTTTGCCGGAAAACCGATATATTTGGAAATGGATATTTTAGCAACTTACAAGATCGGCATAACAGTTCTAATACCTGTTTTTTCAGCGCTTACCTGCGGGGTATTGGTACTGCTTTCCCTGAGCGATTGCCTGACACGGGAGGAGAAGAACTTAAAGAATATCCTCCTGTTTTATCTTTCATTTTCCGGACTGGGGTGGTGGATGACGTTTTGCTACGAGTTCTTTCCGGTGTTTTTTACAGGGCTGAATGTGGTGTGTCTGCTCAGTTTCGTGATGCCTTCTATCTTTTTTTACCGTATTCTTCGTTATTTGACCCGACCGGGGCGACCGGAACAATTTTCTGTTCTGCACTATTTTTTACCGGGAGTGCTTGCGGCGGTATTACTTGTATGGTCATTGTTCGTGCCTGTGGAAGTGCAGACGGAAATCGTTAAGGGCAAAGCCCAAGTATTTCCACTGGGATATGAATCGTATGCGTATTTCTTTACTTCGAAGCCTTTTTTGCGGGTAATTTTCGGCGTGTCCTATTATGTTTTGACTATTGCGGTACTGTTGCGATACTATAAAAGGATAAATAGGAAGGGGACTTTCGGGCGGAGCTCGTCCGGATGGGTTATTTTTCTGGTGGGAATCTCTATTGCATCCCTGCTTTCATCGTTGTTACCCACGTTTATGCCGCGGATGAAGATTCTACACTCTTTTTGGACTCTTGTTGCCTCGTGTGCGATAGCTTTTCAGCATCTTTTGCTTTCATACCATGTTATCCGGCGCAAATATAGCCTTTATGTCATCCGGGAAAACGAATCCGCTGAAAAACAAACCGTGCAACCTGCAACCGGAATGAGGATCAAATCCCGGCGTAGGCATCATAACGGCAAGCTGGTCCGTTCCCGTTTTGAAAGTTATTTCCGGGAAAAGAAACCTTACCTTGATTCGTCTTGTAAAATAGCTGATCTGGTGGAGGTGTTCGATGTGAACCGCTCCGTAATTTCGGCGTTTATCAATAAGACTTACGGGATGAATTTTAATTGTTATCTAAACCACTGGCGGATAAAAGAACTTGACCGTCTCCGTTCGTTACCTTCTAATCATGGTAAAAGTGTGGGGGCATTGATTGAAAGAGCGGGTTTTGACAATTACCGTACTTATTTGCGGGCTGCGGCAACCGGGAGGGAGATCGCAGTACGGAAGGGTACTGATAAGGAGAAAGGAGAGAGACCGTGATGAACCGTGAACTGGCGGAAGCGTTCGCATTCTCGATTCCTGTCTTGGGTGCTTTGGGGTGTATGATCATGTTATTGCTAGATGCTTGTGCGATAAACAGGAATAAACAGGAGAAGCGTTTGAGGTTGTTTTTGGCTCTGACCTATGGGGTGACTTCTTTGGGATGGTTTGGATTGGTACTGTATATTGTCAGTCCCGGCGGATTTATTTATTACCATACGGTTTTTCTGATGGCATTGATGTTCGATCAAGTGATGTTTTACCGGTTTGTTGCCGTGATAACGGGTACGGGGAGACCGCGTAAGTTTAGCCGTTTGCATATACTGATACCGCTTTTTCTTACGGGTATTTCTGCCGTGAGCGATTTGTTGGTGACGGGAGAAAAACAGATGGGCGTTGTTTATGGTGAAGCGGAACAAATGTCCGATGGGTGGTTCCATGTTGTCTTTATGTTGACAACGGTGATTTTTGTTGTCTATAACACGGTTTATCCATTACTCAGTTTGCGTAATATATACCGTTACCGGCGATTTGTCGTTGACTATTCTTCCGATGTGCAACATACCTCGCTTGATTGGTTGTTTGTAATGCAGGTACTTATCCTGATCTGTGTACCCGTACCGCTTGCCGGCTTATTGTTGAATATTGAAATTATTGCTTCCTCTTGGTTTGTATGGCTGGGAGCATTGCCTTATTTTGCTTATTACATGATTCTTTGTTACAATATGCTTGATGAGAATTATCTGATCGTACAATCTCACGCGGAGGAAGATACGGAAAGTTTCTCTAGGCACGTTCCTTTCGATCGCAAATATTTTGAGCGTTATGTGCGTGAAAAAAAGCCCTATCTGAATCCCAAGCTGCGTATTACTGATTTGGCTACGGAGTTGAAAACCAATCGCAGTTATCTTTCAACTTTTATCAACTGCGAGTATGGGATGAATTTCAGCCGTTTTGTAAATCGGTGTAGGCTGAATGCGCTTGATCGCCTGCGTGTGGCCCCGGAGAATGCGGACAAATGTAATATGGAGTTGGTATTAATGGCCGGGTTCAACGGTTATCGGAATTATTTACGGGTGAAGAATGAGGAAGACGGGCGAAATCTCTTGAGGGAGTTCGAGTAGTTTTTATGGTTGTTCCTGTAAAATCATTGATAATAAAATATTTTACTCCTTTTCTCTCGTATCTCCATTAGGCCTACCCTTATTGGTAATAGATATCCGTTAGGGATTTTCCATATTGTCGATATACCCCGTGATTTTCTCTGTATGCAAGGAATCGACGGGCATTTTGTAAAAAGAAGATTATGGTTAAAATAAAATATTTATCTTTGGAACGGAAGCAAAGAGACAAGGATTAATGTGAAAATGTAAATAAAATGGAAAGATCGAAGTGAATAGAGACGAGGGAAAGACTTTTGAGAATCTGTTTAAAACTCATTATAAAGAGTTGTATGTTCATGCTTTGAGCTTCGTGAGGGATGAAGAGGAGGCAAAAGATATTGTCACGGATGTATATGAATATGTTTGGAGGCATTTTAACCGTTTGGATTCTTCGGTTCCTTTACGTCCGTTTTTGTACACTTTGGTGCGTTCCCGTTCAATGGATTTTTTAAGGAAAGAGAAAAGTAAAGAGAAGTTTCTGGCTTATAAAAGTAGATTTCCGGAAGAGGAAGAAGAGTATCAAGATTATGAAGAAATTATTGAGAAGGTGATGAAGTTGATCGAGGATTTACCGCCTCAAACGGCTAATGTATTCAAAAAATGCTTTATCGAGAGAAAGAAATATCAAGAGGCAGGAGATGAATTGGGGATCTCAATTAACACGATTCGATGGCATATAACGAAGGCAATCAGTATATTAAGAGAGAAATTGTCTGATATGGAATTTGTGATGCTGTATGCATTTTTCTTAAAAAAATAAAAAATAATATTTTTATACCCACATCATTTGCCATACTTTACGTGTAATTATAAAATAACGTCAAGCTATGGAGTTTAAAAAGGAAGAAGATCGTTTAAATCGGGTTATCAGATTACTGAATTCTCCGGAGTTGTTGGAAGATCCCCAGGTACAGGAATGGTTGTCCGAGGATGAGAATCGAAGTCTTTATGAAGAGTGCCGGAGGTATTTGGAAGCAGGGCTTAGACTGACTGTAGGGGAACGGGTAGATGTCGAGGGAGAGTATCGGAATTTTATCCGGCAGACAAAGGCTAACAGGCGTTCGGGACGAATTGTTTGGATTTCTGTCGCCGCGGCTGTGATTGTCTTTATTTCTGCCAGTTGGTGGTTGATAGAGAATTCGTTGTCATCGAAAAAACAGGAGACGATTCAGGTTGCAGAGCGTGTAGAACCGGGGAAAAAACAAGCGGTGCTGATAACCGAATCCGGAGAAGAGTTTGCATTGGAAGGAGCGGGGATGAGTAAAGAACTGGGAAAAGGGATCAATGTGAAGTATGATAGTTTGCGAGGGGTTAATTATAATTTATCGAAAGATGCTCCAGTTACTTACCACACGCTTCGGGTTCCTAAAGGTGGAGAGTATAAATTGACATTGAACGATGGGACTCTCGTGTGGCTGAATTCGGCTTCCGAATTACGTTATCCGACTTCTTTTACCGGGGAGGTTCGAGAAGTTTTCTTAAAAGGAGAAGGGTATTTTTCTGTGGCTCACGATAAGGAACATCCTTTTATCGTTGTTTCTTCCGATATTTATACACGAGTGTATGGGACGGAGTTTAATATTCGTTCTTACGAGGAAAAAGATATTCATGTGACGCTGGTACAGGGACAGGTTTCCGTGAAAAAAACGGAAGATGGCCGGGAGTATACCTTAGCTCCGGGTGAGAATGCCCGTTTCAAGGGGAATAGCGAACCGGAGATCACGGAAGTAAATGTGAACAGGTATATTGCTTGGAAGGACGGTTATTTTTATTATGAGAATGAACCTCTGGAGGTTATCTTGAATGATTTGAAACGCTGGTATGGTTTTGACATCGTGTACGTGGGAAATAAAGTCAAAGATTATCGATTTGAATTATGGGCGGATCGGCATAGCGAGGTGTCCGAGATTGTCGGTTTGTTGATGAAGACCAATCGGGTCGGGATAAAATTGGATGGAAAAACGTTGATCATTTCTGAAATAAAAAGGTAAATAATTGTTTTAATTTATAATCAAAACTTCATTTTATGACAAGACTTTTGAGTAAAAAACGTTCTATTGACAGGAACGTAAGTAGAAGAATTGCGAAAATGTTCCTGATGCAATTTGTATTTTCCTTGTGTTTTTTCACAAGTATAGCATCCGGATTGACCCAGAATCGGGTGGTGAGTCTGGATTTTGAAAACGTTGAGTTATCGAAAGCTCTGAAAAGTTTGAGTGAAACGACTAACTGTAAATTTGTTTTTAATTACGATGATTTAACCCCTTATAAGGTATCTGCTAAACTGAGAGATAAGAGTGTTGAAGAGAGTTTGGATATATTGTTGGCCGGAAAGCCTTTCAAATATAGCCGGGAGGGGGAACTTATCGTTATTTCTTATAAGAGTAATGATGAGAAAAAGGTTTACACGGTGAAGGGGGTAGTTAAAGATGAAACCGGTTTGCCTCTTCCTGGGGTGGCCGTTCTCCAAAAAGGCACGACTATTGGTGCGGCTACCGATGTGGACGGGAATTTTGAACTTAAATTAACGGAAAAAGATGTTGTTTTAGTGTTTTCGTTTATTGGGATGAAGACAAAAGAATTGTTGTATGACGGTTCGGATAAGTTGCTGGAGGTGACGATGGAGGAAGAAGTTGAGATGTTGGGAGAGGTCGTGGCTACCGGTTATCAGACCATTTCCCGTGAGCGTTCAACCGGTTCCGTGACTATCTTGAAAGCTGAGGATTTAGGGAAAGTTCAGAGCACGAGTTTAGTTTCTAAAATTGAGGGGTTGACACCGGGATTGTCTACTTATGGGGGTAATTTGGAGATGCGTGGTACTTCTTCTTTTGCCATCAATTCAACTCCGTTATTAGTTGTGGACGGTATTGTGATGAACCAGTCATTGAGTTCGCTTAATCCCGATGACGTGGAAACGATAACCGTACTGAAAGATGCGGCGGCTACTTCTTTGTATGGAGTGCGTGCTTCCAACGGCGTGATTGTGGTAACGACGAAAAAAGGGAAAGGGGATAAAGTGAATGTGGATCTTTCTGCCAGTTTTTATATCAAACCGCTTCCCCGTTTGAGTTATATGGATTATGCTTCCACGAGCGATATTATTGATTTTGAGTTGGATTTTTTGTTTAATCAGACGGAGTATAAGAATAGTCCGAGCGATTATTTTACGAATAAAGATGCTTCTAATGCTCCGAAGTCATATACTCGTATTGAACGTTATTACCGGGAACTGTTGGATGGGAATATGACCGAAGCTGAGGTGAACAATGCGATCGAGGCGATGCGTAATAACGATTATCGCAAAGAAGCTCAAAAGATATTGTCTCATACGGCTGTAAGTCAAAATTATAATTTGTCGTTGTTAAAGGGAGGGGAAAAGTCGAATGTGTATTTTTCTTTACGTTATGAGGATAACGGACAATATTTGAGGTCGAATTCTGCCAACCAGTATAGCCTGTATTTTAAAAACGAATTGAAGTTTGCCGATTGGTTTTCGTTGACTTACGGTTCAAATATTTATATAGCCAAGACGGAGACATCTCAATCCGGGGTTTCTTACTTGGATGCGATGCCGTATGAGCAGGTCGTATCAGACGAGGGAAATCCTGTGTATCAATATAAAGAGAACTTTTATCGTGCAATAAAGATAAATGAAACAGAGGGATTGGAGTTCATGGGATATAATTTGAAGGAGGAAATGTACAAAAATATGCTCAAGACAAAAAGCGTGTATGTGCGTTTGTTTACGAATGCCGATTTCAAGTTATATAAAGGGTTGGATTTAGGTTTAAAATTCCAATACGAGAGAACAAATTCGAATGCCAAGCAGTATGATGAGAAGGATTCTTATAAAATGCGGGATATGGTGAATCGTTTTGCATCAGGTTCTGTCGGGAATTTTGTTTACAATATTCCGCAAGGCGGGCATTTGGAAGAGAACCATACAGATCAGGAGTTTTTTAATTTCCGGGCTCAATTAAATTATCAAACGACGATTGCGGAGAAACATGATTTGACGGTATTGGCAGGAGGGGAAATTCGTCAGGACGAATGGAACGGGGCTCAGAGCGAGCGTTATGGTTATGATGATAAAAAGCTGACTTATAAACAAGTGAACTGGGAGATATTGGCAAAAGACGGGGTTACAGGTCAGTTGACGGATGCTCTTCAGAATAAATCGGAATTGTTGAATATAACAAATACGAAACATCGTTATGTTTCAGCTTATGCAAATGCCGGATATACGTATGATGCCAAGTATAGTTTGAATGCCAGTATCCGGGTGGATCAGGCGGATCTTTTCGGAACAGACCCGAAGTATCGTTATCGTCCTTTATGGTCTGTGGGAGCAAGCTGGCTAATGACCCGGGAGTCGTTCTTGAATGATATCGAATGGCTGGATATGTTAAAGTTGCGTGCAACTTACGGTATCACCGGTAATGTGGATCAGTCTTCTTCTCCTTATTTATTGGGAAATTATCTTAATTCAAATAATACACAGGCTAGTATTACCTTAATTTCTCAGGCTCCGAACAAGATGTTACGTTGGGAAAAAACATCAACGTTGAATATCGGTATAGATTTCGCTTTGATTGGAAGGTTGAGCGGTTCGTTGGAGTTCTATCGTCGTTATAGTACTGATTTGTTGGCCAATAAAACATTAGATCCGTCACTCGGTTTTGAAACGGCCCGGGTGAATAACGGGGCCATGAGGAATACCGGTTTGGAAATATCTGTATCGTACGATTGGTTGAAGAGTGAGGATTGGGCTTTGAATACGACATTGACTGCGACTAATAATAAGAATGTGATTAAGAAGGTGGGTTATATTCCTTCTAACGCTATTGATATGTTGGTTTCTCCGGGAGATAATTATTTGGAAGGAGATACTTATAATTCTATTTACGCTTATCGTTATGCCGGATTGACTGAAACCGGAGATCCTTCCGTGTATGATCAAAACGGAGACATTAAGTCTAACGAACCTGTACGTGATATCGCTGCCTTAGTGAATGTCGGACAATTAACCCCGAAATGGAATGGGGCGTTAACGGTAAATTTGAGGTGGAAAAGTTTGGAGTTTTTCACTAAATTCGTGTATTACACGGGACATTCATTGAGAAATGACGTGACTCCTCTTTATTCTATTTATTCTGATATTACCGGTAGTATGCATAAAGATATGGTAAATCGTTGGACGGAGACGAATAAAGACACTGATATTCCTGCAATGGGACAATACGGTGCGAATGCAGATCGTAATTATCTCTGGAAATATGCCGATACACACGTTTTGAGTGCTTCTTTTATTAAATGTCGTAATATCGGAATTACTTATTCGTTACCCAAAGATTTGGTTAAGAAAGTGAATTTGCAGAATGTGAGTATCCGGGCTCAAGTGGATAATCCTTTCTATTGGGCAAGTAACGGGGAAGGAATTGATCCGGAATCGTTTAATGCCAATGCCGGTACACGTACGGAATTGTTGATGCCTACTTATAGTTTCGGTTTGAATATTAATTTCTAATTGATTGGATATATGAAAAAATATATAGTAATTATATGGTTATCTTTGACGATGGGTTTGATGTCTTGCGATGACTATTTGGATTTGGTTCCTAGAGGGGAAGCCGTATTGAATACAACGGACGATTATTTGGGATTGGTCGAATCCTTGACTCCTTCTTATCCAATGACGTCTTTCTGGTATATGGCAAACGAGATTACTTATTATAAAAAGGCCGATTTGGAGTCTTACCTGTATCCTTTGTATTCCATTGGTTTCTTTTGGGATGAGAGTGCTGATCGTTATAATTATACGGTAGATGGTGATATCGCAGATTTATATTCAGAGTGTTATTCCAGAATAGCTTCGTATAATGTCGTGGTGGAGAATATGGATGATGCAGACGGGCCCGAGTCCGACAAGAAGTTGGGTATTGCACAGGCTAAAATAATGCGTGCCTATAATTATTTCTTTCTTATCAATACTTTTGCCAAGCCTTATAAAAAGGAAACGGCGGCAACGGATATGGGGATTATTGTGCATAAAAAGTTTGATTTGGAGGCTGAAAGTAAACAATATACGGTACAGGAAGTATATGATTTTATCGAACAAGATATAAAAGAGGCTTTGGCCGATTTGCCGGATCAGGCATTGAATTCTTATCGTCCGACCAAGAGTTTCGGTTATGCTTTGAAGGCTAAAGTGCATTTGTATAAAGGAGAGATTGATTTGGCGTTAGAGGCTGCTTTGAATGCTTTGAAAACGAATTACCACAAATTGTGGAATATGAACAAAATGTATGAAGAGGCAATAGCAAACAATCCTAATTTACCGTCAATGCCGACTTTGTGGGGGACTACTGCTTCTTTTGAAGATTCTGATCCGGAACATTTGTTGTATCAGTTTGCAAATACGAGTACAGATCCTTATCCGCAATACGTTCGTAAGGAGGTGATTGATTTGTATGATAAAAATAATGATTTGCGTTATATCACTTGCTGGGCTTATTATATGCCGGCCCGTCCTACGGCAGAAACCGGATGCGTTATGTTCGGGAGTACGAAAGTGAAATGGAATCCGGGCGGTATGCGTTTGTCTGAGGTGTATTTAATGATAGCGGAGTGTTATGCACGGAAAGGCGATAAAGATAACGCCATGAAATATTTGAATGATTTATATCGGAACCGGGTGAAAACTGGAACTCCGGAATTGATTGCCAGTGATGCCGATGAAGCGTTTAAGTTGATTCGAGAGGAGCGGAAGAGAGAATTGGTCTTAACTTATAATGGTTTCTTCGATATGAGACGTTTCTGTACAGAGTTTAATGAAACTTTGACGAAGACTTATGTTAACGAGGCCGGAGAGACTAAAGTCTATACTTTAAAACCTGATTCTCCTTTGTTAGTATGGCCTTTCCCGGCTAAAGCAATGGAAACAAGTGACTTGGTTCAAAATACGAAGTAGTGTCCCATATGAATAAAATATGTTATATGTTCTTGATATTAGCGGTTCTGGCTTTTGCCGGAACCGGATGTCAGGATACGAAAATAGAGACTGGCACACGGGTTGTTTTTAATAACACGATAGAAGGTAATTTCTTTTTCCAACCGGAGAGTAAAACGACTTATGACAAGGTGGTGGCGGATTCAACGGGGAAATATCAGTTTGCGGCCGAAATCCAAGAACCGACTTTTTTTCGTTACGTGGGGGTAAAGCAAAGTTTTTATTCCGTGTATCTGACTCCAGGGGCTAATATAGAGATTGTCGAGGGAGAGAATGGCGTTGTATTTAAAGGAGATTGGGCGGCAGAAAATACTTTTTTGGCTCAAAACCGGTATATCGGGGTTTCGAAAGAAGGTGTTGAAATGTATTCTGCTGAATGGTTGGAAATGAATTTTGACGAAATCAACCGACTGATTACTGCGTTGGAGACTTCGGGGCTTGATAAAGAGTTTATTCACCTTCAGAGTTTGAAGTATAAATATGATTTTTATGATCAATTGTTTTCCGGACCGGCAAATGCAAGGATGTTTGCACGTATGAATGTAGAGTTACCGGAACATTACTACGACTTTGTGAAGAATATGACTTTTGTCGATTCGGCTATCGTGCAGATGCCTAAATGGTTTACTGTTATGTTGGGATGTTTTGAACGAATGGAAAAAGAGGGTTGGATTGAAGTATCTCCGGAGCATTATATGGAAATTTATGCTCGAAAGATTGAGAATGAAAAAGTACGTTCTATGTTTTTGGTAAAATTACTGGAACAAACTTTACAGAAAGGGTTTTCGGATGATTTTCCCGTTTATCTGGCAAGTGTTCGGCCATTTATAACGAATACGGCTACATTGAAGGAGTTACCTGCTCTTGAAGCTCGTTATCAAACTTTGCGCGAAACTCATAAAGCGATATTGAGGGGGAAGATGGCACCGGAGTTTAAGGCTGTGGATATAAATGGAAAAGAGTATTCCTCTGCTGATTTCAAAGGGAAAATTCAAGTGTTGGATTTCTGGTTTACAGGATGTGTCCCATGTCGGGCTGAAATGCCTTACATGGAAAAGATTGCCGAAGAGATGAAAAATTATCCGATTGTGTTCATTTCTTTGTCTGTCGATACCGGAGACGAATTATTGGCTCTTTGGAGAGAGATGGTGAAAAATAAGAAAGGGGCCGAGTTGCAATTAAATGTGCCGGGTGGCTTTAAGTCTGATCTGGTTAAAAAGTATTTGATCCGTGGGGTTCCTCGTATTGTCATCGTGGATAAGGAGGGAAAAATTGTGGATGCGAATGCGAAACGTCCTTCGGATCCTAAATTGAAAGTACGGTTGAAACAGTTGGTGGGATAATTGTTAAATGGATATAAAGTATTAATTTATTATACATACGAAGAATCTGTCGAGTGTTATGCTTGACAGATTTTTTTGTTACACGGGAATTATCCATCCAGACTGAACTTTACACGGTTGATAAGGGAACGTCCGAGCGTGAGTTCATCGGTGTATTCCAAATCGTTACCGATAGCAATACCTTTGGCTAGTGTGCTGACGAGTAGCTCTTCTTTACGGGGGAGTTTTTTGTAAATGTAGTATCCGGTAGTGTCACCTTCGATAGTGGCACGCAAAGCAAAAATGATTTCTTTTATAGCGGGATTGGCTACTCGTTCGAGTAGCGTGTTGATGTGCAGATCAGAAGGCCCAATGCCGTCCATGGGGGAGATGATGCCTCCCAGTACGTGATAGAGGCCGTGGTATTGCCCTGTAGCTTCAAGGGACATGATATCTTTGATATTTTCAACAACACATATTGTTTGTATATCCCGTTTCGGGTCGGAGCAAATTTCGCAAGTGTCGCTGTCGGAGATGTTATGACAAAATCGACACTCTTGGATTGATTCTTTCAGGGCGGTGATGCTGTCTGTAAATTGCTTTACTTCTTCAGGACTTTGGCGAAGCATATGCAGCACGTAGCGTAAAGCTGTTTTACGTCCAATGCCCGGAAGGGAAGCGAATTGTTCTACCGCTTTTTCCAATAGTCTGGAAGATAAGGATTGCATAGATTTATTTCTCTTTGAATTTTATATCACGAATCATCATTTGAATGTCGCTTCTGCCCATGAATTCGTTTTCCTGAAGCGTATAACAGATATCGAAATATTCCCCTTTACTGATACGAGAGAAATACTCTCCCATTCCGAAAGCTATTCCGCTCCGGTCGTTACATATTCTCGTGTCATCCACAACAACCAGTTTCAAGTGTTCGTTATTGCGTCCTACCTGTTTGGAACCAATGAAATTCGTCACGTTTTCAGTCATAAACACGGGAATCGTGTTGTTGGGACCGAATGGAGCAAACTTCTGGATCATGGCGTAAAGGTCCGGGGTGATGTCGTTTAATTTGATTTGGGCATCAATATTAATCTGGGGTGTTAACATCTCTTCCGTAATTGTTTCACTCACGATTTTCTGGAATTTAGCCTTGAAAGGTTCGATGTTTTCAAGCTTTAATGTCAGTCCTGCTGCATATTTGTGTCCCCCGTAATTTTCCAGAAATTCGCTACATTGTGAAATAGCATAATATAGATCAAATCCTTCCACGGAACGAGCCGATCCGGTAGCCAATCCATTGGATTCCGTTAAGATCACGGTCGGTCGGTAATAATATTCCGTCAGTCGTGAGGCTACAATTCCGATAACACCTTTGTGCCAGTTCGGGTTGTAAAGTACGGTTGCTTTTTGGGATTGATCGTAGTGGGACTGGTTGATGTATTCAAGGGCTTCTTCGGTGATGTCGTGATCCAGTTTTTTGCGTTGGTCGTTGAAGTTGTTGATGCTGGCAGCAACTTCCGTGGCTCTGGTCTCATCATCGGCGATCAGGAGTTCCACTGATTTGTTCCCCGATTCAACTCGCCCTGCCGCATTAATCTTGGGGCCTATGCGGAAAACAATGTCATTTATCGTCAAGTCCTTTCCGATTCCGGAGAAGCTTAGTATTGTTTTTAGTCCCAGACTTGGTTTTTTGTTTAATTGTAATAACCCGAAATGAGCGAGAATGCGATTCTCTCCCGTGATCGGAACAATGTCACTAGCAATACTGACGCAAACTAGGTCCAACAGTTTGTATAAGTCAGCCATCGGTAAGTTGTGTTTCATGCTATATGCTTGTGCCAGTTTGAAACTGACGCCACAACCGCTTAACCACCGGTAGGGATAGTGACAATCTTTCCGTTGCGGGTCCAAAACAGCAACGGCATCCGGAAGTTCGTCTCCCGGAGTGTGATGGTCGCAGATAATGACATCCACACCTTTGGATTTTGCATAACGGACTTTCTCCACGGCTTTCACTCCGCAATCGGTTACAATCATGAGTGAAATCCCGTTGCGAGCTGCATAATCGATGGCTAGGATGGAAACCCCATAACCTTCAGTATATCTATCCGGAATATAGTATTCCGGATTTTCGCACTTGTTTTTCAGGTATTTGTAGAGTAAAGCAACAGCCGTAGTCCCATCCACGTCGTAATCGCCGTAGATCATGACTTTTTCTTCGGTGCTGATGGCTTTTTCCAACCGGAGAACTGCTTTATCCATATCCTTCATCAAAAACGGGTCATGGAGCATGTTGAGGGTCGGATTGAAGAAAGCATGAGCCTCTTCTGCAGTGTCCACATCGCGTTGCAGAAGCAAATTTGCGATAACATGGCTGCAGTTAAGTTCTTTGGATAGTTTGTCAATTTTCTCCCACTCGGGTGGGGTGTTGATGACCCATCTTTTTTTCATTATCTCTTTCTCCTATTCTGCTACAAAGAAGCAGAAATTCCTTGGGATTTCAAAAGATTCTTGGTTATATTTTTTAACAGGTTTGTTCTAAATAAGGTTATGCGATTGTGTTTCAGTTCTATAAAAATGTGATTGAATGTTTGGTGATAAATTTTTAACAAAAAGCAAGTGAAATGTAAATAACGAGTGTGTGTGTTCCTTTTACTTTCTTCTTTGCACTTTATTTATTATCTTTGCACATTAATTTTTGAATAAAATTTGAAGCGGGTGTGTACCCGGTAATAAATGGATTTTATATAACCTTTTAAAGCATATAAAAATGAGTCTTGCAGAACTAAGCGAACAGGAAATTATTCGCCGGAACTCTTTAAATGAGTTGAAAAATTTGGGAATAAATGCTTACCCGGCACCGGAATTTAAAGTAACTCACCTTTCTAAAGAGATTCTAGATAAATTTGAAAAATCACCGGAGGAATTGCAAGAGGTTGTGATTGCTGGGCGAATGATGAGCAGACGGATTATGGGTAAGGCTTCATTTTTTGAATTACAGGATGCCGAGGGTAGGATTCAGGTCTACGTGAGTCGGGATGATGTGAGTCGGGATGAAGCTTGCACGATGTATAATACCGTTTTCAAGAAATTGATGGATATTGGTGACATCGTGGGAGTGAAAGGATTCGTGTTCCGTACGAATATGGGAGAGATTTCGGTTCATGCGAAAGAGTTGGTGATGTTGTCTAAGTCCTTGCGTCCGTTACCGATTGTGAAAGAAAAGGATGGTAAGGTGTTTGACGCTTTTACCGATCCGGAATTAAGATACCGTCAACGTTATTTGGATTTAATTGTGAATCCGCAAGTGAAGGATGTATTTATCAAGCGTACAAAGATGATCAATGCTATCCGTCAGTTTTACACGGAAATGGGTTGTTTGGAGGTGGAGACTCCTGTGTTGCAGGCCATACCGGGAGGTGCTTCGGCCCGTCCGTTTATCACGCATCATAATGCGCTGGATATACCGTTCTATTTGCGTATCGCGAACGAGTTGTACTTGAAACGTCTGATCGTGGGTGGGTTTAACGGGGTATTCGAGTTTTCCCGTAATTTCCGTAACGAGGGGATGGACCGGACGCATAACCCGGAGTTTACCTGTATGGAGGTGTACGTGCCGTACAAGGATTATTTGTGGATGATGGATAGCACGGAAAGAATGATTGAGGCGGCAGCTATGGCCGTGAACGGGACAACAAAAGCTCCTTTCGGAGAGAACGAGGTGGACTTCAAACGTCCATTTAAACGTGTGAAAATGTCCGAGGCGATTAAGGAATATACCGGGTTTGACATCACGGGTAAGAGTGAAGACGAGATTCGTGCATTCTGCTTGTCTATCGGATTGAATGTAGATGAGACTATGGGGAAGGGTAAATTGATTGATGAGATATTCGGGGAGAAATGTGAAAGTCATTATATACAGCCAACCTTTATTTACGACTATCCGGTGGAGATGTCTCCGTTGACCAAGATGCATCGTTCCGATCCCGGATTGACAGAGCGTTTCGAGTTATTCGTGAATGGTAAAGAGGTGGCTAATGCTTATTCCGAATTGAATGATCCGATTGATCAGTTGAATCGTTTCAAAGATCAGTTGGCACTTCAGGAGAGAGGGGATGATGAGGCCATGTTTATTGATTATGATTTCGTGCGTGCTTTGGAGTATGGTATGCCTCCGACTTCGGGAATGGGAATCGGAATTGATCGGCTTTGTATGTTCTTGACTAACAGTCAGTCGATACAAGATGTGTTGTTGTTCCCTCAGATGAAACCGGAAAAAGTGGCTACCGTGGATGCTGACGAGAAATTTATCGAACTAGGAATCCCGGCTGATTGGGTTGTTGTGGTTCGTAAAGCCGGTTACCAGACCGTGGAAGCCTTGAAAGCAGTAGAGAACCCGAATAAGTTACATCAGGAATTGAGCGGTTTAAATAAAAAAATGAAATTGGGTTTGAAAACCTTATCCCCGGATGAGGTGAAAAGCTGGATAAAATAGGTTCATAAGGTTTGTAAACCTTATGAATGTTATAAACTTATTGGTATCATGGAAATAGTAGAAAAACCAAGGATTGGTGTGGTTGGCGGTGGTAGTTGGGCAACCGCTATCGCTAAAATGCTGACAGAGAATAACGGGCATATTAATTGGTTCATGAGAAATATTGAATCGATAAAGGCCTTTAAAGTATTAAAGCACAATCCGCGGTATTTGTGTGGTGTCGATTTTGATATAGACAAAATCTCGTTTTCAGATGATCTGGATTGGGTGATCATGAATTCCGATGTAATCGTGTTTGCCATTCCGAGCGCTTTTCTGCAAAATGTGGTAACTTCAAGATTGCAAGTATCGCTGAAGGATAAGATTATTGTTTCGGCCATCAAAGGGATGATCCCGGATGAGAATTTGCTTATCGGGGAGTTCTTCCATCAGAAGTACGAGGTACCTCTAGGGCAGATTGTAATTATTTCCGGACCCTGTCATGCGGAAGAAATAGCCTTGGAACGTTTGTCTTATCTGACATTCTCTAGTGAAAACCTTCGGGTAGCACGGGCTGTGGCTCAATTGTTCGAGTGTTTTTACGTGAAAACCACGATTTCCGATGATATATACGGAGCCGAGTATGCCGCAGTTCTGAAGAATGTTTTTGCGATCGCATCGGGAATTTGTCACGGATTGCGGTATGGTGATAATTTTCAAGCCGTGTTGGTAGCTAATGCTATTCAGGAAATGGAACGTTTTGTGAATGCAGTTCATCCGATTCAACGGGATATTAAATTTTCCGCGTATTTGGGAGATTTGCTAGTAACAGCCTATTCCCAGTTTAGCCGGAACCGCACATTCGGGACAATGATCGGGAAAGGATATTCCGTGAAGTCTGCGCAAATGGAGATGTTAATGGTTGCCGAAGGATACTTTGGTGTGAAAGGAATTCATGAAATCAATCAGCACTATAAAGTCCATATGCCTATCACGGAGGCTGTTTATAATATTCTCTACGAGCGAATTAGCCCCACCATGGAAATTCGATTGTTAACCGATGAGTTGAGATAAAAATTAAAAGATCGAAGCTAAAGTTTAATAAGGGAATTCGGAAGGTGTAAATGAGGTTTTATCATTTTCAATTTTCAATTAAAAAGTATGTCAAATTACGGCGCAAGGGTTTTAGGATGTGTGAAGGAGGCTTTACCAGTGGCGATAAAGACGTCAGTATGGTTTTTGAAAATCATGTTGCCGGTATCTTTGTTCGTGACATTATTGTCATACTTTAATATTCTACCTTATATTTCTTCATTTGCATCCCCTTTGTTTACTTTAATCGGCTTGCCTGGAGATGCGGCTTTGGTGTTCGTTACCAGTATATTTACGAATATATATACCGTAATTGCTTTGCTTTCCACGCTCGATTTTTCTGTGCGGGAAAGTTTGATCATGGCAACAATGTGTTTGATTTCCCATAATTTTGTTGTGGAAACTATCGTGTTGCAGAAAACCGGCTCGTCAGCGGTGTGGATGGTGATCCTGCGGATCGTGGGAAGTTTTGTTGCGGCAATCGGTTTGAATTGGTTGCTGCCGGAAATGAGTGGAAAGGTGATGACCGAAACGGCGATTCCTCTCGGTTTCTGGGAGACGATGTTGCATTGGCTGGAGAGTAGTGTAATGTTGGGTTTGAAAATCGTGCTGGTGATTTCGGGATTGATGATATTGCAACGGTTGTTGGAAGAGTTCGGTATTCTGAAAATATTGTCGACCATGTTATCACCGTTGATGTTACTATTCGGGTTGAAGCCGGATGTCGCTTTCCTGTGGTTGGTGGGAAATACAGTTGGATTGGCTTACGGTTCTGCGATCATGATGGATTATGCCAAGACTGGAAAACTGGGACATCAAGAGGCTGATTTGTTGAATCATCACTTGGCTATTTCCCATTCACAGTTGGAGGATCCGTTGTTGTTTGCCGTGATAGGATTGCCTGCTGGGTGGCTAATATTTCCTCGAGTCGTGTTGGCTATGGTTGTCGTATGGATTCGTCGAGGCATTTATTTATTACAGGAGCGTGTGCATCCACCGGTAAAAGTTGAAAACATTAGTTTATAAAAATATGAAATACACTATTGAAGAGGTTTTGAACGAAAAGCAGGCAAAAGAATTTTTGCTCTTACCTGTATCCCTTTACAAGAACGATAAGAATTGGGTACGGCCTTTAGATAATGACATTACGAAAGTATTCGATCCGGAAAAGAATCCTTTTTTCAAGCATGGTGAGTGTACCCGTTGGTTGTTAAGGGATGAAAGAGGTTGCTGTGTTGGACGAGTGGCATCTTTTATAGACAAAAATTCTTGTCATTTGGATTCCTACTCGGTAGGAGGAATGGGGTTCTTCGAGTGTATTAATGATCAGGAAGCCGCCTTCATGTTGTTTGACCGTTGTCGGTCATGGCTGGAAGAACGGGGCATGGAGGCTATGGAAGGACCGGAAAATTTCGGCGAGCGTAACGAGTGGTGGGGATTGCTGGTGGATGGTTTCAAACCACCTGTGTTCCAGATGCCCTATACCCACAAGTACTATGTCTCTTTCTTCGAGAATTACGGATTCCGAGACTATTTTAAACAATATATTTACCGGACTCGTTTGGTGGAGGAAAGTCTGTCTAAGGTAGTGGTTTGGAAGTCGGAACGGTTGTTGAAAAATGAAGATTACCGAATTATTTCTTACCGTGAAATGACTCCACGGCAGGCGAAAGATTCCTTCTTGACCATTTATAATAAGGCGTGGAATCTAAACGTGCATGGCGTCGGGGGGATGGATAAGGAGCAGGTGGAGGTGTTGTTCAAGACTTTGAAACCTGTGCTTGATCCTGATTTATTGTATTTTGCTTACTATAAAGGGGAGCCTATCGGTTTCTTTATCATGATTCCGGAATTGAACTATATTGTGAAACACGTGAATGGTAAAATTAGCGGGTTGGGTATTTTGAAATTTCTATACTATCGCCATATCAAGCGGGGACGTGTGGCCTTAGGATTAATTTTTGGTGTTGCATCAGAATTTCAGGGACGTGGGGTGGAGGCTGCTATGATTTATGCTTTCTGTAAAAATATTATTCGAGATAAAAAGACGTATGATTGGCTGGATATGAGTTGGGTGGGAGATTTTAACCCCCAGATGATGCATTTGATGGATTACATCGGGGCAAAACAATCCCAAACTTATATTACTTATCGTAAGTTATTCCGGGATGATATTGAGTTTTGTCGTTCTGTGGATAAAAAAGTGAAAAATTGAAATTTAATAGACGTGTTTATATACTAGTTTACCATTAAATATAAGGAAAGAGAAGGCAAAGGGGAAAATTCAAGATACAAAGTTAGATAGGGTTATGGATAAAGGGGATGAAATGGGGAACCCTTATTTTCCCGAAATCGGTTTACTCAATTTCGGGAAAATACGTTTGGTGATGGGGTAAATACATTGTAATCTTTTTGTTTTACCTAATGAGCCACGGATTTGGAGAAGATATTGATGATAATAACTCCGGCAATGATTAAACCTAGTCCGAGGATGGCGGGAAGGTCGAGGGATTGTTTGAAGTAGACTAATCCGATAACGGAAATCAGTACGATACCAACTCCCGACCAGATAGCATAGGCAATGCCAACGGGGATGGTCTTTAGTGTGAGGCTCAGAAAGTAGAATGCCGTGATATAAGCTATGATTGAAATGATACTAGGTATGACTTTCGTGAATTGTTCACTCAGTTTTAATACGGAGGTGCCGATAATCTCGAAAATAATGGCAACAAATAAAAATAGAAATGCTTTCATGATCCTTTTCTTTAGTTTTGACGGGGTAAAAGTAAAAGATTTGCAGGATGAAAAAGTTACCATAGGATAATTAATCGCTTACTTGATGTGTGCCCGTATTCGACTGAGGGTTTGTGGAGTTATATTTAAGTAAGAGGCTATTTCTTTTAGGGAGACTCGTTGTAATAATTGAGGGTATTCTTGTATAAGTACATGATATTGTGCGCTTTTTTCTAGCCAATAGTATTCCATGAAGTAGTGTTCGTATTCCAATAATATTTTTTCCATGAGTTTACGTCCCCAATTGGCAATTTCTAGGGATTGTTGGAAAAGTTGTTCTAAATGGGTGTGGGAAATCCTGACAAGTGTTGTGGGTTCGAGTGTTTCAATTGTAAGTTTTGAAGTTAATGTATTTGCCGGACCAAGATTTGTGGCGAGATCTCCTTCGAAGGCAAATGATAACGTTACCTGCTTGTCTTTCCGGTTAACGTATGTCCGTATGGAACCGCTTTCGACAAAGTAGGTATAATCATTTCGCTGGCCTTCCCGGATGACAATTTCTTTTCTATCGAATGATATAAGTTGTATTTGTTCTTTCAGTAGGGCGATGCTGTTTGTTGATAGTTTGTATTGAGTTTGAAGTTTTTTTGTGAATTCCATGGGTATGTGTTTACATTGTTATTTTTGCGTGTGTGTCGTTAAAATACCTCCTCCAATCAAACGGTCTTGTCGGTAAAAGACAACCGGTTGGCCGGGGGCTACAGCCCAAGCCGGGGACGAGAGTTGAACGGTAAGTCGGTTGTCCGGCTGTGGAAAGATTCGGGCATAGCCTTGCGGGTTAAGACCTAGGCCGCGGACTTTCACTTCGATATCATTTGCCGAGATTTCATCGGGGGCTATTAGGTGTGGAGTGGATACGGAGAGTTCTGTTTGGTTTAATAATGATTTTTCACCTACGATTAATTGCCGGGTGGTCGCATTGATACTGATCACGTATTGAGGATGTCCATCTTTGGATGGAATGTCTCTTTTTTGGCCTATGGTGTAATTGGCGATACCCTTGTGTTCGCCAAGTTTTTGTCCTTGGATATCCACGATAGAACCAGGAGTGAAGTAATGTTCTGCCCCCGGTTGTTGCGAGATGAAATCCCGGTAATCATGTTTTTCTATAAAACAGATACTCATACTTTCCCGTTTATCGGCTATTTGTGAGAACCCGTGTGTACGGGCAATTTCTTTCACTTCATTTTTCGTGTAGTCACCCAATGGGGTGATTGCCCGGGATAAAATTTCTTCCCGTACACCCCATAGGAAATAGGATTGGTCTTTATTCGGGTCGATACCTTTGTACACGTAATGATGGCCTGAGAAGGGAAGTATCCGGGTGTAATGTCCGGTGGCAATATAGTGTACGCCTAGTTCATCGGCTAGTGAACGGAGTAACTCCCATTTTACGAAGCTGTTGCATATCGCGCAAGGATTAGGGGTTATACCGGAAAGGTAGCCGGAAATGAAGGGTTGTACCACATGGTTTTGGAAATGCTTTTTCCCGTCTAATTTGTAAAGTTTGATGTTAATAAGTTTGCATAATTCATCTGCTTCATTGGGGGAAGCGGGTACTCTCCGGGGAGACCATAGTTGTAGGTTGACGCCTATGACTTCAAAGCCTTGTTGTTTTAACAAGAAAGCTGTTACAAAGCTATCTACGCCACCGCTAAGGCCTACTACCACTTTTTCCATGTTTTCTTTATTTGAAATCTGGAAGACAAAAATACGTATTATTCCTTGTCGAGGCTTGTTTTTCTCGTTTAATTTGTCTTAATTTGCAGCACGAAAAACGGGAGTGGCTCAGTTGGTAGAGCATCGGTCTCCAAAACCGAGGGTCGGGAGTTCGAACCTCTCCTCCCGTGCTAAAAGAGGTTGAACAAGACAACCTCTTTTTTGTATTTATGTAGATAAGGATTGTATGACGAAATTGGTAATTTTTGATTTGGATGGGACATTGTTGAATTCTTTGCAGGATTTGGCAACGAGTACGAATTATGCTTTGCAGCGACATGGATACCCGACACATGAATTGCCTGCTTTTCGTTATTTCGTGGGGAATGGGATAGATAAGTTGCTTGAACGGGCTCTACCGGAGACAGAACGGTCACACGAGAATATATTGAAGATTCGGGAAGATTTTATGGCTTATTATGCCGAGCATAAGGCAGATTTTACAGCTCCTTATGATGGAATTTGCGAATTGCTGAAGATGTTGAAACATCATCATTTATTGTTGGCAGTGGCTTCTAATAAATATCATGCGGCTACGCAGGAGTTGGTTCCGGAGTACTTTGGCGAAGGGGTATTTGATTTTATTTATGGTCAGAGGGAAGGTATTCCCGTGAAACCCAATCCTACAATTGTTTTCGACATCATAAAGGAAGCGGGAGTTTCGAAGGAAGAAGTACTTTATGTCGGGGATTCGGGTGTGGATATGCAAACGGCAGTGAATAGCGGTGTCACTTCGATTGGGGTGACATGGGGATTCCGGGATCGGGAAGAGTTGCTGGCAAACGGAGCCCAATATATTGTTGATGAACCTTGCGAGATTATGAGGTGGGTGCGTTAGTGAATCTTGTTTTTCTTGTTTACTCGAAAATAATTTCTATTTTTGTGCCAAATGCGTGTGATATGGTGAATTCGGGTGATATATTATTATTATATAAACGAGATGAAAAGGGTGCATTACAAAAACTCTTTGATGTTTATTATGAGCCTCTTTTACTTTATTGTTATCGCTTGATTAGAGATACTGAGAGTGCAGAAGATATTGTACAGGAATGTTTTGTACATGTATGGAGTTCTCGACGTTTGGAAAATTTTGAAGGAGAATTGGATCGATTCATGTTCCAAGCTGTAAAATTTAGGGCGATCAATTATATTCGAGATAAATATCGCCGTGATGAATTATATAATAATGCTTCTGGAGAAAAACATGATTCACCAGTATTCTTTTTAGAAGAGGAAACTGGAAAGGAGATCGAATTATTGTATCGCACAATTAGTCAATTGCCGGATGAATGCCGTAAGATATTTTTGATGGCTTGTTTGGATGATATGAAATATCGGGAGATTGCTGATGTTTTGAGTATTAGTATAAATACGGTGAAAACACAGATGAAAATTGCCTTGCGATTTCTACGGGAACATCTGACACAGGATACCTTTTCTTCTATTTTGCTTTTTATTTCAACAGGAAAATAATCGTTTTATCAGGAAAAAAATCTTTTTTCTTTTCACCCTAAATGAAAAGTGTGGTGATATATATATATGAAGAGAATAAATATTAAAGAATGAAAGAAAATGATATAGATCGGATTTTAACCTCATATTTTGCAGGAGAAGAACTTTCAAAAGAGGATCAATTTCTGCTAGAAGAATGGAAGCGGGAAGATAAATGTAGGGATCAGTTTGGGGAAGAGTTAGTGACATTGAAAAAACTTGGCAAGAAGTTGAAAGCCCGGAAAGATAAAAATTTTGTTTTTACGCAGATTGAAAGAATTGTGAAAAAACAGCGGATGAGACAATTGTTTGTGCGTTGGGGCGCTGTTGCTGCAGGAATTGTGCTTTTGATAGGTGTCGGTGGTTATTTTATGTTTTCTCCCAAAGGTGAAAGAGAGGTTATATCGGTAGTAAATATAAGACCGGGATCACCTAAAGCTGAACTTGTGTTATCTCAGGGGCAGGTTATAGAGTTAGATTCTTCCTCTCGGGAGATCATTCTTACTGCTCCTCAATTGAAAGTGACTAATGTTAAAAATACATTGATTTATAATGCTGGGACAAATTTTGTAGACGTTGAGTTTCATACGGTCCGAGTTCCGTTGGGAGGAGAATTTACTCTCCAGTTATCTGATAATACGCGGGTGTATTTGAATTCAGGTTCATCATTGCGTTATCCAGTTAGGTTTAGAGAAGATATTAGGGAAGTTTTTTTGACAGGAGAGGGATTTTTTGAAGTGGCGAAAGATCATAAGAGACCTTTTGTGGTGAAAACTGCAGATGTAGACGTGAGGGTGTTAGGAACTTCTTTTAATGTGAATGCTTATCCAGATGAAAGGATGATTGCCACGACATTGGTGGAGGGGAAAGTGAGGGTTGGATATGGAACACAAAATTGTGAGTTGAATCCGGGGATGCAATTTAAGTATGATCGGGAAAATGGAACTGCAAATGTGTATACCGTTGATACGGAACTTTATACCTCTTGGAAAGATGGTTATTATTATTTTAAACAGGAATCGTTGGAGAAAATAATGGATGTATTAGCTAAATGGTATAATTTGAATATCTTTTTCCAAAATTCAGAATTGAAAAAGATGGAATTTGGTGGACGTTTAAGACGTTATGAGGATATAAATTATTTATTGGAAAAAATGGAAGAAACTCAAGATGTGCAATTTATAATTAATGGTAATACCATTACTATAAAAAGAAAAACAGACTGAAGACCTGATCAATCTTCAATCTGCTAATTTAAAATATACTTTTCTTGTCATTTGCACCGAAAAGAAAGTATATCATGTATAATTATTATCACAAATTTATGAAAAAAAAGCGAAATGGCGTCTGTCCATGCGTTTGGATATCATGGCGCAAAATGTTAATGTTTATGAAATTGTTAGGAGTCTTGTTATTTAGTGTATGTATGTCAGTACATGCAAAAGGATTAGCTCAAGATGTAAAAGTAACAGTTGATTTGAAAGATGTGTTTTTGACAACTATTTTAGAAGAGTTGGGTAAACAGTCAAAGTGTGATTTTTTTTATAATTATGCTTTGCTTAAAACTAAAGGGGTGGTGAGTGTAAAGGCTCAAAATGAGAAACTAACACAAGTTCTTGAAAGATTGTTGTCTGGTTTTGGGTTAACTTATTCTTTTGATGGAAATGTTATTGTTGTCAAAGAAAAGGAAACGACTGTGGAAGAAGAAAAATCCAAGGTAATCCAAGGGTGGGTGTATGATGAAAACCAGCAAGCCTTGCCTGGTGTTACGGTAAAGGTTGCCGGGACATCAATAGGGACTTCGACGAATGTGAAAGGTTGGTTTAGGATAACACTTCCTATGCAACAAGGTTCCCTAGAATTTTCTTTTATCGGTTTTAAAAAGCAGCTTGTAAAGTTTACAGAGGCAACGGATACGTTGCGAATCGTGTTGGAAGAAGATTTAATGGAATTGGATGAAGTGACAGTATCCACGGGATATTATAAAGTGGATAAACGTCACTTGACAAGTTCCGTGACCACCTTGAAGATGGATGATATCATGCAACCGGGAGTCAGTACATTAGACCAGATGTTGGAAGGAAGAATTCCTGGAATGATTTTTATGCAGAATAGCGGACAAGTGGGTGCGGCCCCCAAGATTAAAATACGTGGAACGACAACGCTGTTAGGGAGTACCGCTCCTTTGTGGGTGTTGGATGGAGTGATTTTAACGGATCCGGTAAATGTGGATCCTGCGAGTATAAACGACCTGGATTTTGTAAATTTATTAGGAAATGCCATTTCCGGATTGAATCCCGAAGATATTGAGAAATTGGACGTGTTGAAAGATGCGTCGGCTACTGCTATTTACGGGCCTAAAGCTTCTAACGGTGTTATTGTGATTACCACGAAAAAGGGAAAGGTCGGAGCTCCTTCTGTTTCTTATTCATTATCGGGAACATTCCGGCAACGTCCTCGTTACACGGACCGTTCTGTTGATGTGATGAATTCTCAGGAACGAATTGATTTTTCCAAGGAAGTCGTGCGAAAAAAACAACTTGTACCGAATTTGTCTAGTTACGTGGGATACGAGGCGGCTTATAACGATTACGTGAGGGGGGTGATATCTTCAGATGAGTTTATTCGGAAAGTGAAGTTTATGGAGACGGTCAATACGGATTGGTTGGGATTGTTAATGCAAGACACATATTCTCACTCGCATACGTTGAGTATTTCCGGTGGTTCGGAAAATGTACGGTATTATACTTCGTTGGGATATTCAACTGAAAATGGGAATTTGAGGGGGGAAGAGAATAATCGTTACAGTGCGATGGCTAAGGTGGATGTCAATTATAAGAAATTTATCATGTCTTTTAATTTGAACGGGAATGTGCAGAAAAAGCAATATACACCTCAAGAGGTTGGATTAATGACTTATGCATTGAACACGGCTCGTAGTGTAGGTGCGTATAACGAGGATGGTAGTTTGATGTTTTATCAGAGGGATGATGATATGGAGCACACGTATTCGAAGCCTTTCAGTATTATAAACGAGAGGAAAAATACAGATGATGATATTCAAACTAATGCGGTTTCTGTGAGTACAAATATTGAATATAGATTAATTCCTTGTTTAAAGGCAGGGGTTCAATTTTCGTATGGTATTTCTAATTTTGAAGAAAGAGTTTACTTTGGTGAGAAAAGTTGGTATGCTGCGAATTTGAGGAAAGAATATTCTCCTGATTCTGATAATTTCGGGTATACGGCAAGTGATTCAGAAATGCCTGTGGGGGGAGAATTGAGAATAAATAATACTAGAAATGAGAATTATAGTGTTCGGGCGAATTTGTCATTTAATAAATTTCTAGATAAAGAATGTACACATCAATTTCAAGCTTCTGTTATCGGTGAGTTGAGTTCTACGCTTTACACCGGTTTTGCCATTACCAAACGAGGCTATATACCAGAGCGAGGAATGCTTTTTGATGATGTTAATTTGTCTGATTCATGGGGAAGTATTTCATTCACTGAGTATGATAGATGGTTAAAAAGTGATCCTTCTGCTAAAGGAATCTTGACACATAATTTGACTCGTCAAGTGGGGTTAGTCGGAACGTTGTTTTATGCTTATAAGGATACATATATTCTAAATGCTAATATGCGTATTGACGGAAGTAATAAATTCGGGGATGCGAGTAATGAAAAGTTGAACCCGATATGGTCGGTTTCCGGACGATGGAATATGCATGAAAATCTGTTATCTAATAAATGGTGGATTAATACTCTAGCATTAAAAGCTTCATTCGGTTACCAGGGAAATATGTCTGCTCAGGACTCTCCCAATTTGATTATACAGAGAAAAGGTACCCATTGGGCATTTAACGAGTTGTACTCTACCATTAAGTATTATCCGAACCCGCATTTGAAATGGGAAAAAACCTCAACGTATAATATTGAATTGGAGTACTCGTTGTTTAATAATAAATTGGTAGGAAATTTTAGTTATTACTATCGCCACACGACGGACGCGTTCATGTCGAAAACGGTTTCAAGAATTAACGGTGTGAGTAGTTACACTGTGAATCAGGGAACGTTGAATAACCAGGGATTTGAATTTAATTTTAATTTTACTCCAATAGAAAATCTAGGAGCCGGTGGTGAGAAACGTGGTTTTGTGTGGCGTATCAACCCGAATTTCGGTTCTGTGTTTAATCAATTGGTGGATAAGCTAAAAGGAAAGGACAAAGTTTTGCAGGATGAAATTAGATACGGGGATTATTTAGATGGTCGGGTACAAGTAGCCGGACGTCCGGTGAATACATTTTATTCGTATAAATTTACGGGTTTGGATCCGAAGGATGGACGTCCTACTTTTTATGGAATAGATGCTGATGAGATTGTTGGAAAGGATAAAAACGGGAATGATTTAACCCGTCAAAGATCGTATGAATTGATGACGTTGGGAGATGTTTGCATGGAGGTGATGGAACATTCCGGTTGTAGGGAACCTTTTGTACAGGGAAGTATCAGTAATTATTTGGGTTGGAGAAATTGGGGGTTATCTTTTAATCTGGCTTACAGCGTGGGAGCGAAAATTCGTTTATTGCAAATGTATGGAAGTAATAATTCTGCAGTTCCGGCTCCGGTAATGAATATGAGAAGAGAATTCGTAAATCGTTGGCAACGTCCTGGGGATGAAAAATACACGAATGTTCCCGGTTTGTTGGATGCTAAAAGCTACGAGAGAACAAGAACACCGTGGTGGAATGACAAGCCGTATGAATTTGCCGGAACCATTTGGAATATGTACGATAATTCTAATGTACGTGTTGTTTCGGGCGATTATTTGAAATTAACAAGTTTGTCGTTACGTTATGTTGTCCCGGAGAGAATTTGTCAGAAAATGTATATGAAATCGGCTTATTTAAGTATAAGTGGAACAAATTTGTTTACAATATGTAATAAAAAACTAAAGGGGCAAGACCCTTCTCAATTTGGTTCTTCTGAGTTGATAAATATATCTGTTCGACCTACTTATAGCCTTAGCTTGAATGTAACATTTTAATGAATGAAAAAGATGAAAAGATATTTGATCTTAATACTTTGTGTGTTATTGTTTAACTCGTGCGGAAAATTCTTGGAAGAGTTTTCACAGGATTTAGCTTATGCTGAAAGTTGTACCGATTTGGACGAGATTCTTATCGGGAATGGGTACATGGAACAACCAACGTTTGTTGCAAAAGCTAGTGTTTATGGTAGTGGATATTATCCTTATATTCATGTGATGGATGACGATGTGATGATGACAATATTTAGAAGGGATGGTTCTGGTGATCCTATTAACAATGTGATTTCTTTTAAAAATTTCTATGATTGGTCTGACCAGTTAACTATTAACCCGAAAACAGATGAGGAATGGGAAGATAAAGATTGGGAAAAAATATATAGTCATATAGCCTATTTGAATGTTATTATTGCTCACGTGAAAAAATTTACGCACGATTCTGTTGAAATTCGGAACAGAATAGAGGGAGAGGCTCGTTTTTTACGAGGGGCTTATTACTACCTGCTGACCAATCTTTATGCAAACCCTTACGTGAAGGAAACGGCATCCTCAGATATGGGAGTACCTTTAAATCTTACCGAGGATATTGTGGATGAGTATTATAAACGTAATTCCATGGAAGAGTGTTATCGAGTAATTGTGGAAGATTTAAAAGTGGCTGCCGATAAATTGAAAGGTGTTACTCAGCCAACAATCTATAGGGTAAACGAACTTGCTGCACGTATATTGTTAAGTAGGGTGTACCTGTATATGGGGGAATGGCAATTGGCGTTGGATGAATGCCAGAAAGCATTGGCATTGGAAGGTGTAGAGTTAATGGATTTGAATTCGTTTCCGGGGAGAGAGGAGAAACGGTATATGTTAGATGTACAAAACCCGGAAATTGTGTTCACTCAAGGATATAATGCAACTACTCTATTTTACGAAGATATCGATTATTATACATTATGTTCTTTTGCTTGTTCGGAAGAGTTAATTTCTTTATATAACCAATGGGATGATCTGGGTGTTAAGGATTTGAGATTGAATGCTTTCTTTGAACCCCATGATGATGAGCTGTACAAAGTGGTTAAAGTGCGAGAGCAAGTGTACGATTGTTTCGTGATTCGAAGTGCGGAGTTGTATTTGAATAAAGCGGAAGCTGAAGCCATGTTGGATAAAGCGGAGGCCAAACAGACGCTTAAAACGCTATTGTACAATCGTTTTGAAGGAGGAATTCCCGATATCGATGGATTGAGTGGGAAAGATTTAGTCTCGTTTATCCGGGATGAACGGCGTCGGGAACTTTGTTTCGAGGCTCACCGTTGGTTTGACTTGCGTCGGTACGCTGTTTCACCAAAATACCCGGAGACAAAGTCCATAAGACACACGACTTATGATAAGAATGGAGTATTGGAAGGGGATTACGTGTTAAAACCGTACGGTGAAGATCCGGCATGGGTGCTACCGATTCCCGGTTACGAGATCGTGTACAATCAAGGTAATTTGGTTGATAATCCCCAGCGAGTGGAAAGAGAATTGGAATAACAGATAATAAAAAATAAGTTATATGTGGAAAAGTTATTTATTATGCAGTATATATTTCTTTACGTTATTAACTTCTTGTAATGAAGAAGATATTAAGCTGGATGCGAGTACTGTTGTAGACTGGTTTGCCGTGCCGGATAGACCGGGAGAATTAGGACATTTACTTCATAAAATTTATAAAGAAACAGGAGTTTCAATTTTTGTTAATGATACTTTAGGATATGTGGAAGATGGGATTGATGATAATGGAGAGCCGGTAAGATTTTATGAGATGGTAAGTGAAAAATACCTTATTTATAGTAACGTATCAAAAGATATCCGTTTCGTTTTATCGCAGGATACGGCTGCGATGCTGAAAGCTGTCAATACGATAGAAAGATGGGTATTACCTAATTTGCCATCTTCCGGGAAGTATAGAATTAAATCATTATTATTAGTGGATAGTTTGTTGACGGAAGATTATGGTGGTGATACGATAAGAGAAGGAGGAAAAACGGCTTGGGTGTTTGAGGAGTCGATAGAGACTACACCTGTAGGTAAATTGGCGGATATTAACAATATGGATGAACCTACATTGAAATTTTGGGCAGGAATGGTGTTGAGTACTAAAGTGTATACTTGGTTGGAGAGCCATTGCTCGGATTCTTTGAAAGTTTTTTATAAAATGACAAACATGGACTTGCCATCAAAAGCGCGGACTCTATATAATTTGCATAATTATAGATTTTTTAGAATGCTCGATACCGGGGAGTTGGTCGATTTAGATCCAGACTGGTATTTCGGTGCAGAATTATGGGATTATTGGCGTATGGGATTTCTAGAATGGGGAGATACTGAATGGAGAGAAATTGACCCGAATAATAGTAATAGGGAGATAATACATCGTAGAGCTCTAGAAAAACCTTGTGATGCTATGAATTATATTGCAGCTGTTTACGCTTTTTCGGATGAAGAGTTCAAGAATCTTTTTGCGGGTGTTGAATATAGCGAAAAATGTATCCAAAGACGTTTGTATATGAAAAAGTTAGTAGGGCTTTTCCATGAAGCAAACGGTGTCACTTATCAATCTTTCCATTAGAAAGGTATAAAAATTTGTAAAAAATAGATCAAAAGAGGATTGATTATGCTTGCTGAATAAAGTAAGTAAATTAGTCCTCTTTCTGTTTAGAGTAGAGGTGTATTTAAAACAAGGGAATATTTTGTTAATTGAATTATGTATGAGAAAAATTATCTTATTAGGAATATGTTTTTTAGTTTGTAATTGTGTATTTGCACAAGGAGTAAAATTTGACACGTTGTCTCTGGAGCAAGCTCTTACACGGGCACAAGCGGAAGGGAAACTTGTTTTTGTTGATGTTACTGCTTCTTGGTGTGGACCTTGTCAATTGATGCTTGAAGAGGTGTTAAATAAAAAAGAGGTAGGTGAATTCTGTAATGAGCAATTTGTCTGTATACAAATGGATATAGATAAATTGGAAGGTAAAGATTTTAAGAAGAAGTACGGGGTGAAGTCTATTCCGGCATTTTTTATTTTGCAGAAGGATGGAGTTGTAAGGCATCGTTTGCAGGGATCGAGAAATCCGGAAGATTTTCTTGCTTGGGCTAAACGCGGTGTAAATGAAACGTCATCATTGTTTTTCTTGAATAGTTTGCTTGGACGGAAACAGGAGATGAACTTGCAAAATATGGTTGATTATTATTTGGTGTTGAAAGATATAAGAAAATTGCATGAAGCCGATAGTGTTCGGGAAGTTTTATTTGGACAAGTTCCGTTTGAAAAATTGATAGATAAAGAATGTTGGCCTCTTTTCAACGGAGATGCATATGGAGGTAAATATTTTGAATTCGTGGTAAAACACGGAGACAAGTTTCGACAAAAGCAGGGAAAAGACCGTATTGATGATTATTTGGTTCAAGGTTATAAAAGAGAAATTCAGCGCTTGATGTATGAATGTCAAGCCTCTCCGGAAGCTTTTAGTTTGATAGATCAAATTAAAACAGTATTGTCTGATTCCGGTCGTAATATAATCTCGGAGGAGGATAAAGTGAAAATTGTATTGACTTGGGCGGAAGAAGTGAAAGCATTTTTAGAAAATGATATTTCGGGAATGGTAGAAGGGATGCAAGAGCTGGTGGAGCTTAAAGAGTGGCGCGATTGCTTGTGGCATGCGATGAAATATGTTGGATTGAACGGAAAAGATGAAGACAAGGAGCGAATGGGGCAATTTACGTCCAAGATGTTGTTCGAATTTTCTAATACTCCTGTTGAGCAATGGGATTTTTATCAAAAATTTAGGTTTCTAGGTTTCCCGATAAGTTGTAACGAACAATTTTGGATAAATGCTTTAGAGCAAATGGAAGAGAAAAATAAGCCGTTACTGTTAGAATGTGTAAAGGGTAATGACGCTTATTTTATTACTCGAAATTGGGCGTGGGATTTACCCGAGCGGGTGAATTATCTGGATTCTTTGTGTGTTAGCGTGAGGATAGACATGGATGATCCCGATGTTGCTTTTTTGAAAGAGAGATTTGAAATAACGAATTACCCTGCTTATTTCTTGTTGGACAAAGAGGGTAAGGTCAGATATTCTTGGGAGGGTATGATTGAAGAAGATCAAGCCTTTAGAGACTCTTTACGGAAAGGATTGAAGGGGATTTGACATTTCCTCTATAAACAGAAGAAGAACTAGTAATTCCTATTCATCATAGGAAATATTCTAGCTCTTCTTCTGTTATACTCTAGTATTTAAACGAACTTCCTCCCAAGAACTCCCTCAAAATAGAGGTAGGAGGAATTTCTCGAGTGGGTACAGATTGGACGTACGAAAAGAACTTCAATAGGCGTGTAGCCTTGGAATGTTCCGGGTATTTTACTAGAACTTCTTCCAAAAGCGGAACAGCTTGTTGTTTCAAAGCTCCAAGCTCGTACACGAGTGCAGAGTTGAACATGACGTCAGCTTCTTCTTGATAAGGAGTGATGTGTTTTTGTTCACCGGAAAGCACGCTTTCCCATCTTTTCAGCGTGTCAAGGGCTGAATATCCCCGGTATTTATGATCTCGGACCATACGACGGATCAAACGATTGTCTGATGGGTTAATAATATTGTGATTATCAATAGAAATAACCGTAAGTGCCGAAATAAATATTTTGAACAGGCTTTCATGAGGTAGGTATTCGGTTAACTTGGGGTTCAAGCCGTGAATACCTTCCACGATAACTACATTATTACTACTCATTTTTAATTTCTCCCCGTCATAGAAACGTTGGCCTGTTTCGAAAGAAAATTTGGGAATTTCCACTTCTTCACCTCTCAATAAACTCATGATGTTATTGTTAAAGGTGTTGATGTCCAAGGCATCAATCGTCTCGAAGTCATATTCTCCTTTTTCATCCCGGGGAGTATCTTCCCGGTTTACGAAATAATTATCCAAAGATAAGTTGACAGGTTTGATGCCATTCACTAATAGTTGGACGGCCAATCGTTTCCCGAACGTAGTTTTTCCCGAAGAAGAGGGACCGGCGATAAGCACGACTTTTACCTTTTTCTGTTTTTTGATCTGATCGGCAATTTGAGAAATCTTTTTCTCGTGTAGAGCCTCGCTGACTTTAATCATGTCTCCGGCGTGTTTATGCTCGATGGCTTGATTTAAATGCCCGATTTGCATAACTTCAGAAATTTTACCCCAACGTTTAAACTCGCTGAAAGTGCTGAACAGTTTTTCTTGGGGTACAAACGGGAGTATTTGCGTGGGGTTTGTTCGGTCGGGAAGCATTAACAGCATTCCGTCCTTGTAATCCATCAGATCGAATACTTTCAAGCATCCGGTGGAAGGGGCTAGTGTTCCGTAAAAATAGTCGCAAGTCCCGTCAATGGAATAAACAGAGGTAAACATCTTTCCACGAGTGGAAAGTAATAACTCTTTATCCTTTAGGCCCTGTCGGTTGAAAAGTTTGATGGCTTCTTCCGTGGGAGTTTCCGTGCGCGTGATCTCATAATCGTGGTCGATGATGCGTTGCATTTCTTTTTTTATCTCGATGATTCTGTCTCCGCTGAGAGTAAACTCTTTGTTTGCCAATCGGCAGAATATCCCGTTAGAAAGATGGTATTCTACAACAAGTGTTTTTTTCGGGTAGAGGTTACGTATCGCCTTGTAAAGTACGAAAATAAGAGAACGCAGGTACACGCTATACCCGTCCAACGTGGTGACGTCAACGAAGTTCACGTATTTTGGGTTGTATATCTCGTAGTGTAGATCTCGTACCTCGTTATTAACTAATGCTCCCAGAATGTTCTGATGATTCGTTGGGAACACGATTTTTTTGAATTCTTTTAAACTAGATCCCGTGGGAATCTGGTATTCTTGTCCATTGTTTTCACAAAAGACGGTTATTTTATTTTTTTCCATGTTGGGAATTTTTTACATCCAATATAGACTGAGAGGTACAAATAGCGTGCCGAATATTTTTACTTGTATGCCTGTTTATTTTCAGGAATAGCAATATAGTACGTTTTATGTTTTCCAACTTTTAATGAAGTCTGCCGTAACCAAGGATTAAAGCGTTTCAACGTTTTATAGGATATTCCATGTTTTTGTGCGAAATCCGCTAAATCCTTTATATTTTTGGTTACTTTGACCTGCGTGGTCGGTTCCACGGGATATAAGTGTTCCACGTAAAAATCGTACAAATGAGGTTCCTCCATGATTTGTTTTAATGCCAGCATACGATACACGTATCTTCCGGTTTCTTCATTCAACAAGAGGTCATAAAAGTTTTTTTCTTTTTGTCTGTTCATTTGTCTGGTGAGCATATTCATACCTCCATTATAGGAAGCTGCGGCCAAAGTCCAAGAACCGAATTTCTGATAAGCTTTTTTTAGATAGGCACAAGCTGCACGGGTTGACTTTTCTATGTGGTAGCGTTCGTCCACCTCTTTCGATACTTCCAACCCAAGTTCTTTGGCTGTCGCGCTCATGAACTGCCATATCCCTGCGGCTCCGGCGTAGGATACAGCTATTGGGTTCAAGCTACTTTCGATAACGGCCAGATATTTGAAATCATTGGGAACCCCTTCTGCTTTTAGAATAGGTTCGATAATGTGAAAATAACGGGGAGCATTTTTCAATATTTGTATTGTGTGCGAATGTAGGTAGGTGTTTACGATTAACTCCTTTTTGAAGGCTTCCGCTACATCAATTCTTTCCAGCGGGACCCGTTCTCCGGCCAAATTAAATGTTGTTGGAAAATCTACATCCGATGATTTCATGAGGAGAAATGGTGGTTCCTCCTTCTCTTCATGTTCTTGCAGATCATGATAAAGGTAGTATCCGATCGCTGCACTATTTAACAAGACAAGAATTGTCAGAAATGTAAGTAAAATGTTCCTTTTCACAGCCTATGATTTTATTTTTCGAAAATACATCTTTTTCTTGATTTTTATGGTAAAGTCAAGAAAAAAGTGAATATAGAATCGCTAAGAATTGTACATTTTAGGAGGGCAACGGAAGGTTGTATGTAGAAAGTTTGTGGTATATAGTTGATGATGAATGTATTAAAAGATTTGAAGGGGGAGTACGTGCATATAGATGTATAGACCATATGGCACGGCTCTTGTCGTAAGGAAATTTCTTAGAAAATTGTTTATTCAAGAGTGTAGGGTAATTATTTTTTCATATTTTTGAAAAAATAATTATTCCGGCATGGGGAATAGCAAACATGATATTACAAACGAAGATTGGATAAAAGGTTTAAAAAGTAACCCAGAGGAAGTTTTTGAACGAATATTCCGAGAAATGACTCCGGGATTATTTCGGTTTGCCTTGGCTTATACCATGAATGAAGACACGGCAGAGGATATCGTGCAAGATACTTTTACACGTTTGTGGACAATGATTCCTTCTTTGCCGGATAAAACTAATTTGTCTGCTTATCTTTACTCTTCAGTTAAAAATTCTTGTTTGAATTATTATAAACATCTTCAAGTAGAAGATGCTAACCAATCGAAGCTGACGGAGGCATTGATTTATGCCGGTACTTTAGAATACGAGGACAATTCTGTTTTGTTGGATAAAGTATGGGAGTGCTTGTGGAAATTACCTGATCAACAAAGAAAAGTGTTGGAGATGAAAATTTTTCAGAACATGAGTTATAAAGAAATTGCGCAGGCACTTGGTGTGTCTGAGGGTTCCGTCCATACGTACGTGAAGCGGGCTTATAAGTTTATCCGAGAGTCTATGCCGGCTGTGTATTTGTTCATGTTATTTTAAAGAATTGTTTTTTTTGAATTTTTTCTGATTTTCTTGTACCCGGTTTTTCTTTGAGCTTGTCTTATAATAAAGACAATAGATAATCATGGAGATAGACAAGATTAAACGAGTGGTTTTAGGACAGGCTTCAGAGAAAGAACGGGAGGAAGTGAATGTTTGGGCGCAGGAGGAAGAAGGCCGGAAACGTTTGTTGGCAGACGTGAAGTCATTTTATGAAGGCGATATGCCCGGAGAAGAAGAGATTGCCGAGAAGGTGGAGCATATGTGGTCCCGGAGGCGGGTTGTATCAAGAAAACAACGAACAATGACTTACTTGCGTTGGGTAGGGGTGACAGCGTGTGTAATTGTGGCTATGGGTATAATTTTTTGGTTTGCGGAAAGAACTGAAAATGATAACGTGGTGATAGCGGATAATAAAGAAGTGCGTTTGATATTACCAGACGGCAGTGCACACGGTCTGTCTACTTCGGGAGAGCGAACGATAAATATTCCCGGTTTTCGGGTAAACCGGGAAGGTACTATACAGGAAACTGAAAGAGTTAACCCAGAATTGGAGGTTACAGGTTTGAAGTATAATGAAATTGTTGTTCCCCAAGGAAGCGAATATTCGTTAACCCTTGCGGATGGAACGGTGATGAGATTAAACTCGGATACGAGGGTAAGGTTTCCGAATACGTTTGCCGGAAAAGAACGGAGGGTGTTTTTGGACGGGGAGGCTTATTTTGAAGTGGTTCGAGATGAGTCCCGGCCTTTTTTAGTTGAATTTTCTGAGGGGATTGTACAGGTATTGGGTACTCATTTCAATGTAAAAGCACGTCGAAAACAGAATGCTTTCACGACATTGGTTTCCGGTAAAGTAAAAGTTTCTTCCGGAAAAGATTCTGTGGTGCTTCAACCGGGGGAATATTGTGAGATTAACGCAAACGATCATCAACTTTCTGTCCATGAGGCTGATTTAATGTCTGTATTGGCATGGAAAAATGGAGAGTTTGTTTTTAAAAATGCTTCTCTTGAATACGTGATGAACGAGTTGGCTAGTTGGTATGACATGGAGGTTGTTTATGCTTCGGCTGATTTGAAAAATGTGAAGGTACATATTTATATGAATCGAACTCAAACATTGGAAGAGGCATTGGAGATTATGTCTAAGATGGGAAATATTACTTATCAAGTGCAAGGAAGAAAGGTTATCGTGAAGAAACGATAAAAGCGAGAGGTGTTGGCCCACCTCTCTACATTAAAATGTTGATATATCAATAAGAACAATTTAATTTCACAAATTTATGAAAAAAGAGATAGAAAAAATCGTTTTAGGTACTTAAAGTTATATTGTTAGTGGTGTGGCCTGTTTAAAAAGGTGAATGTAAAGGGGTGTTTTCACCCCTATGGAGAATATTGTACGAAAAAATGTAGAATTAATTATCAGTTTAATTTATGAAAGATTATCGACATAAATTTGTTCGGAGAATTTTTCGATTTTGTCCGAAAATAATGAAATGGTGCTTAGGAGTGTTTGTCGGATGTTTGTTAACGGAACCAGTGCGTGCACAAGACAATGAATTTCCTCGGGTAAATTTGGATATGAAAAATACTTCATTGATTGAAATTATAGAGGAGTTGCGTGTACAGACACGTTATAATTTTTTATTTAATTCAGATGAACTTCGTTCATTCACGGGGATTACAATTCGTTTACAATCCGTGAATTTAAAACAGGCTCTTGATTCTTTACTAATAGGGCGTAAAACGGGGTTGACATATACGTTGGAAGACAAAACGGTGGTTATTCGGAAAGTGGTGGTTAAAAACCAACAAAAGTCGCTCACATTGAAGGGGATCGTTGTGGATAAGCAAAAAGAACCTTTACCGGGAGTGACGATAAAAGTGGAGGGGACTTCTTTGGGAACGGCGACTAACATTGATGGGGAGTTTACTTTAAATTTACCTATGCAAGACGGGATACTAGAGGTTTCTTTTGTCGGGTTCAAAAGTAATCGTGTCCCGTTTTCGGCGGAGAAAAATACTTTCGATATAGTAATGGAGGAAGAGATTGAAAATTTAGATGAGGTAGTGGTGACCGGGGTTTTTACAAAGGCCAAGGAAAGTTATACGGGAGCGGCTACCACGATTACAGCTACAGATCTGAAACGAGTTGGGAACCGAAACATTTTAAGTTCTATACGGAATTTCGATCCGAGCTTTAATATCGTGGATAATCCGACGATGGGATCCGACCCGAATAGTTTGCCGGATATTACGATCCGTGGTAATTCGAGTATGACATCAAACGTGAGAGATTTGCAATCGGAATCTCAAAACACACAATCGGCCAATATGCCGCTATTTATCATGGATGGGTTTGAGATCACGTTAGAGCGGATGATGGATTTGGATGATAACCAAGTGGAGACAATTACATTATTGAAAGATGCCAGTGCCACGGCAATGTATGGAACACGGGGTGCTAATGGTGTTGTAGTTATCACGACGAAGCAACCGGAGGCTGGAAAATTACAATTGACGTACAAAGGGGGACTGGCGATTGAAGCTCCGGACCTGACTTCATATAATTTGTTAAACGCCAAAGAAAAGTTGGAATATGAAAAAGCGGCAGGATTATACACGTATAATGATGGACCGGGTGCAACTCAACATAGTTTGGAATCTCTTTATAATTCGAGAATGCTTGCTGCCGAGCGTGGGGTGAACACATACTGGTTAAAATATCCGGTTCGAACGGGAGTAGGACACAATCACAGTTTGCGTTTGGAAGGAGGACGTGAGGAAATTCGTTATGCCGTTGGTTTATCATACAAAAATGTGGCTGGAGCGATGAAAGGATCGGATCGTAATACGCTAAACGGTAATGTTTTTCTTTCTTATAAATTGAAAAAGCTGACATTTCAAAATGATTTGCAGGTGTCGTCAAATAAATCCCAGAATTCACCTTACGGAACATTTTCTCAGTATGCGAAAATCAATTCTTATTGGAAACCTTATGATGACGAGGGGAATCTGTTGATGATTCTGGATGAACGGATTTATTCTAATGAAGCGTATGGTTCTTCATATAGCAATACGGTGTATAATCCATTGTATAATGCTTATCTTCCGAGTATTGATAATAGTAAATATACGCAGATTACCAATAATTTTGCCGTGGAGTGGACAATTTTACCGGAACTCATTCTGCGTGGAAAATTTAGCGTGACTTCTAAAAATTCGCGTTCAGATGAATACAAACCGGCGAGTCACACGGATTTCTTGAAATATACGGGAGATGACTACGAACGGCGTGGGTCTTATGAAATGGGGTATGGTGAAAGTTTCAAGTATGAAGCGGATTTTACACTGAATTATAATAAAACGTTTAAGGGAGTACATCAGTTATATGTGGGATTAGGATATAATTTTGCCGAAGAAAAGACAGAGAATTATTTATTTTCTGCAGAGGGAATTCCTGATGATTATTCAGATTTCATCGGTCTTGCGGCTTCTTATAAAAAAGATGGTTCTCCTTACGGTGATGAAGGAATATCTCGGCGAGCCGGAGGCATTGTGAACGTGAATTATACTTACGACCGCCGTTATTTTATTGATGTGTCAGGTAAGCTTGAAGGTTCCTCCAAGTTTGGGGCTGATAATCGTTATGCTCCTTTCTGGTCTATCGGTGCAGGTTGGAATATCCATCAAGAGCACTTTTTGGGGAATAGCGGATTGTTAAATACGGCACGTTTGCGTGTGTCTTACGGAACATCGGGAGCACAGAATTTCTCTCCTTACCAGGCAATGCGTACGTTTAAATATTTTAGTGGCCAAAATTATAATGGCAATGCGGGTTCGTACCTTTTGGGTATAGGTAATCCGGAGTTAGGATGGCAGAAGACAGGGCAATTGAATATCGGGATGGAATTAGGAATGTTTGAAAATCGTCTGAAAGTGAATGTGGATTGGTATAATAAATTGACAGATGATATGTTAGCTGATATTACGTTGCCTTTGGCTGGAGGTTTTGGAAGTTACAAGGCAAATGTAGGGAAGGTACAAAACCGGGGTATTGAAGTGTCAGTAAATGCTTATTTGATTCGTAATAGTGAACGTAATCTTTTTTGGTCTGTTGGAGGAACGGTTCTTTACAATAAGAATGAAATTAAAGAAATTTCCAATTCATTGGAGTTCTTAAATGAGGAATTATTGAATAATGATGGTGCTAACCCCAGTTTCCTTTTTAAAGAAGGGCAATCTATGAATACAATTTTCGCTGTCCGTTCTTTAGGGATTGATCCGGCAAATGGTAAGGAAATTTATCTGAAAGCGGATGGGCACACGCAAACTTATAACTGGGATGCAAGAGACAAAGTGGCTTGTGGGGTAACGGATCCGAAAGTGTGGGGAAATTTTAACACGATGCTTCGGTATAAAGGATGGAATTTTAATGCTGTTTTCAGTTATCGTTGTGGCGGACAGATGTACAATTCAACGCTGGCCAATAAAGTTGAGAATATTCATCCTATTAACAATGCAGATAAGCGGGTACTTTATGATCGTTGGAAAGAACCGGGAGATCATGCAAAATATAAAGGTGTGACGGATCTTTCAAGTACGCAGGCAACGAGTCGCTTCGTGGCAGATGAGAACACGCTGGAATGTGGCAGTATTTCTTTAGGATATGAATGGACTTCCGAGTGGTTGAAAAAGAATCTTTCAATTTCTTATTTATCTCTGACGGGGTATGGCGAGGATATTTTTCGTATTTCGAGTATCAAACAAGAACGCGGGACAAATTATCCTTTTGCCCGGAAATTTTCACTCTCGTTGTCAGTCAGATTTTAACTATTAAAAAGAATATCATATGAAAGTAATAAAAACAAGATATTGTCATTGGCTGTTGGTTATTCTACTTGTGTTTACCAGCAGTTGCAATGATTGGTTGGATGTGAATCCCCGGACAGAGATGAAAGAAGAGGATATGTATCAAAGCGAGAAGGGATTTAAAAATGTAATGAATGGAATATATATTCAGTTGGCTGCCAAAGAATTATATGGTAAGAATATGAGCTATTATTTCCCAGACTTGCTTGCCGGTTATTGGTATAAAACTTCCAATTCAACAGAAACTTACATAACTTCCTTTAATTATACAGAAAGTAAAGTGGAAGACGTGATTGAAACTATCTGGAGTAAATATTATACCGTGGTGGCGCATATCAATGATTTGTTAGAGAATTTGGAAAATACTGACATACAATTTTCTAATGGGAATAAGGAGTTATTATTGGGAGAGGCTTACGGTTTACGTGCTTTTATACATCTGGAAGTACTTCGTTTGTTTGGTCCGGTTCCCGCGGAAGCCACGGATGCCACAGAGGCTATTCCTTACGTAACGGAAATTACGCGGGATCCATCGAAACTAATCTCTGTCAGTTACGGGGAAGTGAAGGAGAATATTCTAAAAGATCTGGATCAAGCAGAAAAATACTTGAAAGAAGACCCGTTTACTCTTGGAACTATGTTTGATTTTAATAATCCGGGTTCCAGTAAGGCAACTTATGAACCGGAGGATGATTGGCATTATTATCGACAGACTCACCTGAATATTTATGCCGTGGATGCCTTGCGGGCTCGTTTTTATCAATGGATAGGAGATCCGGTACAGGCTGCCGTTTATGCAAAAAAAGTAGTTGATGTGTTAAATCCGGATGGTACAAATAAGTTTAAATTGGCCACGGAGGCTAATTCTTATTCTTCTTCTGCGGAGACCCCTAGTTTGGTTATGGCGTGTGAACACGTTTTCGGGGTGAATTGTTCCAATTTACAGACAATTATTAATGGTGTCTTGATTTCGTCTTCCGTGGCAAAACCTTCGTTGTATCTGACCAATTCGTGGGTTTCCAATGTATATGAGAATTCCGCGACGGATGTTCGTTGTAAGAGTGGACGTTATTTCGAGGTAGATGGTACTTATGCTTATTACCTGAAGTACTACGAAAGTGGCAGTATTGAGGCCACGGATGTTATCCCGTTGATTCGTCTTGCGGAAATGTACTTGATCTTGATAGAGAATTCGCCGTTGGCAGAGGCACAGGGATATTTCAATACTTACCGACAGGCGCGTAATATGAGTATTTCGATGACAATCGGTACAGAAACTGCCAGAAAGAGTCAGGTTGAAAAAGAATATCGGAAAGAATTTTGGGGAGAGGGGCAAATGTTTTTTTACTATAAGGCGCATAATATGACAACGTGGGGACTACCGCAGAGCGTAACGGTACCGGCAAATGGTTTTGTGGTTCCAAAACCGCAAGGGCAAACTGCTTTTGAGTAGTTTATGAGATTGATATGGTATATAAAATGATGATTATGAACAGGATATTTAGATACGTGGTTTTAGGGCTGACGCTTTTGGCAGTAGCTTGTGAACAACACGATGCTTTGATGTATGATAATGATGCTCAAGTTTGTTTTGCCCGGGGAGAAGATGGGTTTGGGCAACAGGATAGTGTGTTACATAGTTTCTTTTTGGTTCCTTCGAATCAAGATAGGGATACGGTGTGGGTAGAATTGGCTTTGATGGGATTTCCAATGAATGAAGATCGACCGGTGAAGTTGATCCAGACAAATACCGGAGCTGCTAATGCGGCGGTGGCAGGCGTACACTACGTGGCGTTTGATGACCCGGAGGTCGTGAATCAAATCATGATAGGGGCAGGACAAGTGTCAACAAAGATTCCGGTAATCTTCCTGCGAGATGTCTCGTTGAAGACCGATAAGGTGCGGTTAGAATTGACCATTGGTGAGAATGGCTACTTTAAACCGGGAATTGATTCAGATCGAAATTTCATGTTACAGACAACCGAATTAGCAGAGCAACCGGTAAATTGGGAAGAGACATGGGAGAAGTATTTTGGAACGTGGTCTTCTCAAAAAATGTGGTTTATCGTGAATTATTTGGGTCTGACGGAATTTGAAGAAGAATACGAACAAGCGTATATGGTAAATTTGAAACTAAAAGCACATACAAAATTGAACGAGTATAATGAGCTTCAATTTCAACAGGGTAAAGAACCGCTTTGTGATGATCCCTACAAACATCATGAAAACGGAGAAAAATGTGAGAGTTGTGTAGTATTCCCTTAACTTAAAATGATTGACGATGAAAAAGAGTATATACATAGTCTGGATGTTGGTAAGTATGTTTATTACGGGTTGTATCGATGATCGGGGTAATTATGATTATCAACCGTTAGACAAGGTATGGCCGGTGACTATATCCGGTATAAGTGCTCAGGAACGTACCATTGGAGATCGCGTGCAGATATCTCCGACGATAAAAGGTACGGAAGGATTGACTGATCTGAAATATACGTGGTTTTTGTATACTCGCGGGCTTGCGATTAGCCAAGAAGACACGCTGTCTCATGCGAAAGAGTTGGATTGGGTCGTGAATAGGGAATCTGGGAATTATTATTTGATGTTTGAAGTGCGCGATACCGTGCGGGATTTGTTCACCAAAAGATATGTTAATTTTAATATCAGCACTTCTTTCTCCACGGGATGGTATGTTCTGGAAACGGGCGGGATTGGTTCGGATATGGATATGATTAGGCCGGACGGGACAACTGTAGAGAATTTACTGACCACTTACGGGAGTGAAAGAATGGAAGGTGGCCCCCGGAAGATTGTGTTTAAGGAAGACCATAGGCACGAAGTGGAAAACGCGAGTGGAACAGTGGAAGTAAAGAAAATAGATGCTTTTATCTTGCTTTCGGAACGGGATATTCGTGTGTACGATGCTCAAACAATGGCCTTATTGAAGAGACGCGAAGATTGTTTTTATGAAATGCCGGCGTCGATAAATCCCCTGAATCGATTTGTAAACGGTTCGGCAGATGATCAGTTAAACAATGACGGCCAATACTATATGTTTAATTCCGGTAATGTGGGAAAATTCGGTTATCCTGTGTTAGGGGCAGATGGAACAAATAATTACCGGGTGCATCCGGATGCGGTGAGTGCTTCACAAAAGGCTTTTCTATGGGATGAACTTAGCCGTTCTTTCCTGTACCTTTCTTTAGGTTCACAGATGACCTATTTAAGCGAGGCTTCTGCTGAAGACCGGAATTATGGTCCCGTATCTAATACGGATAAAGAAATGATTCGTATGTTGTTTCGTTCGCAGACGAAAGTTCAGGCTCCGGATTGGAAAGCCCGGTATTTGGCTTATGGCTTATGGAAAGACAGTAAAGGAGAATACTCCATTGTTGATTTGTACTTCGATGCAGGGAATTACCCGATCGTGGGAAGTTATGCTTTGCCGGAAGGGAATCGTTTGTCAAGTACCGATATCATGGTAGCCCATCAGACAATGCCGACTATTTTCTTTGAATCGAATGGTAATGAACTATGGGAGCACACTGTTTCTTCTGCAACCGCCCTTGCGGAAAGAGAAAGAAAAGTATATAACTTCCCGGTCGGCGAGGAAATTGTTTGTATTCGTCATTTGGACATATCAATTTCTGCAGTTGAAGAAAAAATGGATCGATTGGTGGTATTGACCAATAGTGTTGACGGGTGGAAGTTATACGGATTTGATTTCATAGAGGGAACGGTAGAGTTTGATATGACGGTGACACCGGAGAAAGCCTTGATCGGGCAAGGTAAGGGAAAAGGCGGTTACGTGATGAGAATGGATAATTATAGAGATTTTTAATGCTTATCGAAATGAGAAGTCTTTTAATCATTGTTTTTTTATTTTTCATTGGGAAATTCGGTTTGAGTCAGCAGTTACCGGTGGTGACCGGATGGAAAGACTGTCGACATTATATAGAACGAGTGAGAGAAGGTAAAAAGAATGTTTTTTATACGGTAGACGTAAAGACCGGAGAAAGAGTGGTGTACAAGCCGGCAACTAAAAAGCTTCGGGCAACGGTGAATGTGGAAAATGGTAATCTTGTTTACGTGTCGGAGGCAGGAACTCGGAAAACATTGACCCGAACTCCAGCAGATGTAAAAAATCCTGTTCTTTCTCCGGATGGGAAATGGGTGGCTTTTACTCGGGCGAATGATTTGTACGCGATAGAATTAGCTTCCGGGCGTGAAATCCGCTACACGAATGATGGATCGGATGTCATTAAAAACGGTTATGCCTCGTGGGTGTATTATGAGGAAATTCTTGGACGGGGCAGTAAGTACCGTAGTTTTTGGTGGTCTCCTGATAGCCGTTATATAGCCTTTTTCCGTTATGATGATTCCCGGGTTCCGGAATATCCGCTATATGATGTGAAAGGACAACACGGGCGGCAGGAAATAAACCGTTACCCGCGAGCAGGAGATCCTAATCCGGAGGTGAAAGTGGGGATTGTTCCGGTGACGGGAGGTTCGATTGTTTGGAGTACATTCAATTCGAAAGATGATCAATATTTCGGAATGCCCTTTTGGCGACCGGACGGAAGCAGTTTACTGGTACAATGGATGCCTCGGGAACAGAATAATCTGAAATTGTATGAAATAGATTTGATGACCGGGGAAAAGAGTGAGATTTATAATGAGGAACAAGCCACGTGGGTATCGTGGATAGAATCTCTGTATTGGGTGGAGGACGGTTTTTTAATGATCCGGGATTTCGACGGGTGGGAACAGATATATTTGCATAATTCTGATGGTACATTGAAACGAAAGTTGACTTCCGGTCGTAATTGGGGAACGGAAATTGTACGGGTAGATGAAGAAAAACGGCAAGTATACTTTATATCGAAAGGAGAAATTTCCACTCGTTATGATTTCTATTGTGTGGGTCTTGATGGAAAGAAGGTACGGCGACTCTCTTTCGGAGAGTATAGTCATAAGGATATTCTTTTATCTCCGGACAACCGTTATTTTATTACTCGTTACGATAATTATTTCACCCCGACCCGGCTTGGTTTGGTAAATGTAAAAACGGGTAAAGTGAAGGTCTTGGGAGATGCCAAAGATCCGAATTATGATTCGACAAAAGTGGCTAGGAAAGATATCTTGTGGATGAAGACGGAGGAAGGATTTGAGATTCCTGCTATCGTTTATTGGCCTGCCGGAATGCAGGAAGGGGAACGTTACCCGGTGGATATACACGTGTATGGAGGTCCGAATCACGGTTCGGTCAGTGACTATTGGTCAGCAAGAAATAGTCAACAGGAGACAAAACGTATTCGGGTGGTTCTGGATCATCGTGGTTCCGGACATTGTGGGAAAGTCGGAATGAACTATATGCATCGTCAACTAGGAAAATGGGAAATGCACGATTATATCGCTTGGGTAAAACTTCTGCGAACTTACCCTAACGTGGATTCAACTCGAGTAATGATTAGCGGGGGAAGTTATGGCGGTTATATAACCGCTTTGGCCTTAACCTACGGGGCAGAATATTTTCAATACGGGTATGCCAAGTACGGGGTGATGGATTGGATGCTTTACGACTCCCATTACACGGAACGTTATATGGATCGTCCGCAAGATAACCCGGAGGGATACAAGGCTGCTTCCGTATTTACTTATTTGGATCGCTATCAATCGTGCGGTCCGGCAATGCTCCGGATTGTACATGGAATGATGGATGATAATGTTCACATGCAAAACAGTATGCAGCTGGTGGACAGTCTTCAACAGTTGAATAAAAAATTTGAATTGATGCTTTTCCCGGGAGAACGTCACGGGTGGCTGAGGAAAATGCAATTCACCTTGGACGATATGGAAGATTTTAAGGAGAGATATTTAAAACGGGAAGATGAATAACGATAGACTATTCAAAATAATGGAAAAGATGAAAAGATTGATTTTATTTACTTTGTTGATAATTACGGTAATTACAGGAGCGATGGCTCAAAATCGGAGTATAAATTTCGAACAGACAAAGGAATGGAAGAAGGTTCTCAAGAAAGCAAAGAAAGAAAAAAAGTTGGTCTTTGTTGATTGTTATACTTCGTGGTGCGGGCCGTGTAAAATGTTGGCAAAGAATGTATTTACGAATGACGAGGTTGCGGATTTTTTTAATACTCATTTTGTTAACGTCAAATTTGATATGGAGAAAGATACGGATGGGGTGATGTTGAAAAAGCAATTCGATGTACACTTTTTCCCAACTTTGGTTTTTGTAGATCCTGTATCGGGAGAGGTTTTACACCGATTGGTGGGAGCTGGTAAACCGGATTGGTTAATTGCCGGAGCCAAACTGGCAATGGATCCCGATAATAATCTTCGTAATTTGATGAAACGTTATGAAAATGGAGAACGGGGAGCCGTATTTATACGGAATTATGCAGAAGCATTGTTTTCGGCATATTCACGGGACGAAGCTGCTCGGGTGGCATGTGAATACTTGGATGTTTTACCGGTAGATAGTTTGATTGTACCGGAGAACTGGGAGATGATCAGGCTTGTTGTGAGTAATCCGTTGTCTTCTGTGTTGAAACGGATAATGGCTGAGCGGGAGAAATTTTATGCTGTTATCGGGCAAAAAGAAGTAGATGCTAAATTGGAGAAGGTTATTTATTCAGCAGTAAAAAAAATTGCAGAATGGAAACCGAAGAAAAATAACGTGTTTGATGAAAAAGGTAATCAAGAGTTGATAGATTATCTGATGGGTATTGATTTTTATGCAGCTCCTGGCGGATTGGCTTATTTGTATACGGCTGCTTGTGTGCGGAAAAATGATTTTCAGGGAATGCTGAGTAAAATGGATGAGGCACTTCGCTATAATTTATTTCGTAATGGTGCTGAATTTCCTTATTTCCGGGATAATATGCGATTATTAGGTAAAAGTGGAGATAAAATGTTGATGGAAGAGGGGGTTCGGCGAATAGATTGTTTTATGCATCAATGTAAAAATCCCCTTGATAAATCAAATCTGATGAGAGTGAAAGCGTTTTTACAGCAAAAACTAGGAGATCAAGCAGGAGCGGAAGTTTCTAACAAAGAGGTTGAAAAATATTTCCAAGAAGCAAGACGAAAAAATAAAGATAATAATAATCAATAATTTATGATGATTGTGTACAATTTTACGATAAAGCTTTAATTGCTAAATGACATATCTGTATTTCAGCAAATCATTTTATTTTGTCCGTACCGTAAAGCAGAATGATAAAAAGTAAGCGAATCTTATGTAGGAAGTCTGTTTTTATTTTGTGTTCACAATTTGAAAAACAACGGTTCACAACCGTCATGAACCTTGTAGATACCTTATATGAACCCTATATGAACCTTATATACAATAAGGTTCATATAGTATATCTACAATATATTTAAAGTATTATTTCCGATAATCCTGACTTGTTGATGTTCTATTGAGAATTAATTTTTTATATCCCTTTTTAGAAGCAGGGGATAACGTTGGTCGTAAAAAATAACTCCCTTTCTCCATGGGAGGGGAAAAAATAACGGGCGGAATTTACCCAAGTGAAATAGGAACTTTTATACGGACTCTAACCTTACACCTTTTTTTGTTGCCATTTCGTGTATTTGAGATAGGTTAACGAGACGGTACCGATCAGGATACCGTAAGTAATTTCCACGGTCCACACGAAAGCCACGTCAGTATGGATGACTGTCGTGAGCAGCCAAGTTTGAAACGTGTAGAAAAGGAGTACAAAACTGTTGAATAACCGATGATTTTCGTGTTAGAAAGTCCGATGTAAAGTGCCCTGAACAGGAAGTTGAAACACACGAATATAATCCCGTAATGACGGTAGGACATGTATTCCATGGCTGCCGCATAGATATTGGGGGATTGAATGGAAGCCCCCAGTAACACGTCGCTGCAATATCGTTGAATCAGGAAAAGAGTCATGGACAGGAGGAACACGAAACATAACCCGTGTTCAAAAACTACCCCGATGCGGTTCAACTTACCTTGTCCCAATCTCCGTGCCACGATGATCTGTATACCAATGGAAAATCCCCATGCTAGGGAAGAGAACACATAATAGTAGATTCCTGCCATGGCAGAGGCCCCTAGGGTACTTCGCTGACACGTCCCAAAAATGCCGTGTCGGTAAGTGTGATAAGGGTTTGCGCCAAGCTTCCCGCGATAATCGGGTAGGCGATATTCCAAATGGTTTTGTTGGTGATGACTGTTTTCATGTAGGTGTTTTTGCAATACAAAATTACGTCAGGATTTCGAAATTTAAAAGCAGCTAGTGGAAATTTGAGGAATAAATAGTAACTTCGTGGGTTTTAATTTTAAATTCAGAAACAATGACAATAGAAGAACAGGTTAGCAAGGGCATCATGGCTGCCATGAAAGCTAAAGATACCATTCGTTTGGAAGTTTTAAGAAATATAAAGAAGGTTTTTATCGAAGCAAAATCTGTTGCTGGGGCTCCGGAACAAATTGCTGATAGTGAAAGCGTGAAAATTATCCAGAAGTTGGCAAAGCAAGGACGAGAGTCGGCTGAAATATATAAAAATCAAGGACGTGAGGATTTGTATGCTCACGAGATGGCGCAGGTTGAAGTGCTGAACGAGTTCTTGCCGAAACAATTAAGCGAGGAGGAACTGAGAACTGCGTTGAAAGCGATCATCGAGAAGGTAGGGGCAACTTCTGTTAAAGAGATGGGAAAGGTGATGGGTGTCGCTTCCAAAGAATTGGCCGGGGTAGCTGACGGTAAAGCAATTTCTGCTGTTGTAAAGGAATTATTAAGCTAAGGTTCATAAGGATTTAGGTGTGACGTTTACGGGATGTACGATCTGGTTATTGATTTTCTTTATGAGCTGATTGAAAATAAATATCAGGAATAGAGGGTGTTGATGAAATAATTAACGATCTTTGTACATATGTAAAGATGTTCACATGATGAGAGGTCGAGAGGGAAACGTGTATGGTGAGCTTTGTAGACTTTAGGACTTTTATGAACTTGTAACTAAGTGAAAAATGAGTAGTGTAAAAGATTGGACTGCCAGTGTAATTAAACAAGCAGAAATCGATAAATATCTGGATGGAGGAAAGGATTTTATTGATGAAGAACAGATATTTGCGGATATTGAAAAGCATAAAAATCCCGATAAACAACAAGTACGGGATATTTTACAAAAATCTTTGGATATAAAAATTTTAACTCCGGCGGAAACGGCTACCTTGCTGAATGTGGTGGATCCGGAATTATTGCATGAAATGCAAGAGGCTGCATTGGAAGTGAAGAAGAAAGTGTATGATAATCGTATCGTTTTCTTTGCTCCCTTATACTTGTCAAATCTTTGCGTGAATAGCTGTAAGTATTGTGGGTTCCGTGCGGAAAATAAAGATGAGGTTCGTCACGTGCTGACGATGGATGAGGTGCGGGATGAAGTGGCAGCTGTGATTGATGAGGGACATAAGCGGATGATTGCCGTATATGGCGAGCACCCTAAAAATGGAGCTGATTATATCGCGGATTCTATTTCCACGATTTATTCTGTGAAACGCACGACTCCGACAGGAAATGGTTTTAATAATATCCGCCGGGTAAATGTGAATGCGGCACCCATGGAGATTGCCGACATGAAAAAATTATGGCGTGCGGGAATCGGTACATTCCAAGTGTTCCAAGAAACTTACCACCGGGGAAGATATGCCGAATTGCATCCGGCAAATACAGTGAAAGGAAATTATCGCTGGAGGCTTTACGCCATGCACCGGGCTATGGAAGCTGGGGTGGATGATGTGGCTATTGGAGCTTTATTCGGTTTGTATGATTGGAAGTTTGAGGTGATGGGGTTGGTTCACCATGCTTGGGATTTGGAAAAACATTTCGGTATTGGACCACATACGGTGTCATTCCCGCGTATGCAACCGGCTCCCGGTTCTTTCCTGAGTGAGCATTCTCCTTATATAGTGAGTGATGAAGCCATGAAACGGGTTGTTTCCGTATTGCGTCTGGCAATCCCGTATAGTGGGTTGATTGTGACTGCTCGTGAAAATCCGGTGTTAAAACGTGATCTGATTAATCATTACGGATGTACCCAGACGGATGCTTCTTCTAAGTTAGGGATCGGGGCTTATGCCAAGAAATTGAAACAGGAGGAAAACCCGGATAAGGTGCAATTTATGTTAGGAGACCAGCGTTCTTTAGACGAGGTGATCCGTGAGTTGGCAAATGACGGGATGATTACTTCTTTTTGTACGGCAGGTTATCGTTGTGGTCGTACAGGGGATAAGATCATGAATTTGTTGGAGAAAGGTGTGGAAGGTAAATTCTGTAAACTGAATGCGGTATTGACATTCCGGGAATATCTGAATGATTATGCTTCTCCGGAGACTCGTGAAATTGGCGAGAAATTGATCGCCCAAGAGTTGCAGGAAATTGAAAACATACCATTCTTTACAGACAAAAAATTACTTCCCACGTTCCGTTCTTATTATGATAGAATCGCAAGAGGGGAGAGAGATTTGTATATGTAATTTATAATTTGCGATTTATGATTTAAGAATTTGAAATCGTAAATTATAAATCTAAAATTAAAAGGGAAGTTTGAGCGTGATGCGTTCAGCTTCCTTTTTTCTTTTGATTTCTTCTTTTTCTCCTTTTCGGAAGACGTAAACCAGTCCGAAATGTTCGCATTTTTGGCGGCGTATTTCTTCATCTTCTATATCGGCATAGTGGGCTTCTATTTCATTCCATAAAGTAAGGATGTACTCGTCAGCTTCACCCCGGTATTGTGCAACCTCTGCGCTGCAACGGGCAGAGTTCTGTTGAAATTGCTTTTGGGAGGCGTGGGCTTGTTTGAAGTTTTCATAGTTGACTTTCACCAAGGCGATAGAAGGACTGTACACGGGGTTACCACCACCATTGCGAGTACGTTCCTGTTCTCCGGCGATAATCTTTGCTCCCCATTCCAGTAAATCTTGGTCTGTAACCAATGAGGGGAGTTTGGTGTCGTGTTCGTCAATGCCGTAGAAAGTTCTTGCCACGGGCTTTAATTCTCCCCGGATAATCGTGAAATTCAATACTTGCAGGAAATGGGAAATGTATAATTTTGCTTTCCAAGTATACTCCCTGTATTTCCGGCTGTTTACATTTTGTTTATCTCTGGCGCATTGGGAATTTGCAATTGCCGTTTTGAACTTCGGTAAGAAGAATTCAATCTTTTGCCTAAGATGTAGTGAAAACGGTAAGTTGTTGATATTAGAAAACTCTTCGTTATTCAAAGCTGTTTCTAATGCCCTTATTCTTGCTGCGTCTGTATTCGGTAATCTTCTGTAAGGCATATCCTTAGCGATTAGTTAAATAATGATTAAACCTCTGTGCGAAGGTATGAAAAATATTAATGTAAATCAATATTCGCCAGAACGATTTTGTGATTTAAATTTTAGGATGAATTTTGATTTTGTGGAGAGATTTGTAATAAGTTTTATTAGATGTTTACGAGCTATGTTCCTCAAACTTCCTTATTTTCTCTTATTTTGAGGTTATTTTTTGATCGTATTTTTATAATGAGTATAGTTTTCCATGATGTTATTGACGAAATTGAATGTTTGTTTCCCGTCACAATAACCGAAGCGGACAATAGAATCCCGGTATATTTCTGGTTGGGATTTGTGGAGAATGAAATAATCCACGTTGTTATCCCAAACTTTGGGGTTTTTCCCGTATGATTCGGCTAGTCGAATGGCATCGAGCACGTGTCCCAAACCGGCATTGTAGGCAGCTAGGGTGAATTTAATTTGTTCTAGTGTGTCGAGTTCGAATTTGTTAAATTTATTTTGTAAGTATTTTAGATAGTATGCTCCGACGTGAATGTTGTCTTGGGGCTCTTCGTATTTCTCAAATCCAAGTTGCAGGGAAGTTTCCGGCATAACTTGCATCAGTCCGACGGCTCCGAGATAAGAGACTGCTTCCGGGTCGAATCCGGATTCTTGATAGATAACGGCTGCCAATAGACGCCAGTCCCAACCGATTTTTTGAGCCTCTTTTTTGATGATCGGGTCAAAGCTGGAGATGACTCCATTTTTCAGTTTATAGTATTTGGAGTTGTGCAGTGATGTGATATAACTATTCTTGTAATAACGATTATACAGGACGTTTAGTTTCCCGCTTTTTTTAATTGCGCCTAGCCAATTATTGATTTCCTCGTTTAGTAAAGTTGCCTTCTTCGTGACAGCCCAAGCAACAGGGCTGTCAGAGGATAACTGAAGGGAGTAATCAATGTGTTTCATGTATTGGGAGGCTATCTGGGCTATATTTTTGTCTATTACCGTGTAGGGTATTTCCTCGTTTTCTATTTTTAATAGAATATCCTCAAATGTATTGTCTTCTAGTTCGGTAATCTTTAAATCCAGTTGCAGGGAATCATTTAATTGTTGTAGGAATCTTGTGGGGAAAGTGCCTTCCTGTAGAAAAATCTCTTTGCTTTTTAACTCTTCAATTGATTGGAGAAGTGAATCTGATTTATGTTGAACCAGTACTTGGCAGGTGGTAAACAGAGGGAGGCTGAATTGTACTTCTTCTTTGCGGGCGTCCGTGACGGAAAGGCTCATGGCTATCAAATCATACTTGCCCTCGTTTAATTTTTGAATACTTTCATCAATATTCGTGTTTACTTCGATATTTAATTTTACTCCTAAATAGTCGGCAAAATCTTTTACCAATTCGTAATGGAATCCTTTGGGGATACCTTTGTATACGTAGTAATCTGTCGTGTTATAGTAGCTGCAAACATTTAATACCCCTCGTTGATCTATTTGTTCCAACGTTCCAGGTTCAGGTATGACCAGCGGTTGTTTCTCTTGTTTTGTTTTGCACGAGACGAAACAAAATAAGAATGACAGCGTGTACGTAATAGTCCTTATTATATACATGCTACGAAAATACGAAAAATGTTGTGAATTACCAAATTGGGGTGGTTGAAAGCTTATAAAGTCCGCAGGTCTTATGGACTTTATAAACTTTTAGTCAAAAAAGTTCCACCGGATACCGAATTTCACCTTTGCTGGGTTGATGGGGTAGGTATATGCCGAGAAATAGTCCCTACTTCCGAAGAATTCGTTGAAGTGTTCGTATTTAACAAACAGGTCTGCTCGCTTAATATTCAATGTGACGAATACATCCATTTTCGGGTAGTTTCCGGTTTTCTCTATCTCTTGATTGTAGAATTGCATGATCGCCGGGTCGTATGCATTAGCATAGAATGAAGTGTTGTAGAACACGTCTATACCGACTTGGAACCCCAAAGCCTGTTTAAAAAAGCGGTTTTGGTAGTAATTGTGCGAGTGGAGTGCCACTTGGGGCAATGGTAATATTTTTTCTTTGTTGGTCACTTGATAATATACCTTTTGATCGAAATAGAAGTGTCCCAGTCGAAATAGCTGTTTTGCCCATGCCGTGAATACCATAATGTTACTGTTGTATTGACGGGGCATGGCAGTCGTGTCAAAATAGATGTAGTTTTTCGTGTTGTTGAGAGCAACACCGACTTCTGTCCGGAGACGTTTATTCGTGTAATGCCCTTGTAAATTATAGGCGTGTATCTTATCAAAACTATTCTCCCATTGATTATGATTTCCTTGGTACTGGAGATAGTAATGATTTGGGGTTTGCGTTTCCAGTAAAGCATGAACGGTGACGGAGGAGTTGCGTCCTTTATTCAGATATTGAATAATTTCTCCTTCTAACGAATAATCGGCAGAATACTCTCCGGCAAGGCAAAAACTTCCCCAGATGTCAAAATTGAACATGGAGGTGCTATCCATGTTGAAAGTTCCGGCCGTTAGGTAAGTTCCTGTGTATTTGCTGGTGCCCCTGTTGTTTATCGTGTCTAGCGAAACTCGTTGATTGTAGCTTAGGTATTTGAATTTTAATCCGGCATATACTCCAGGTAAATATTTATACTTCGGATGTTCGTTCAAAATGAATTTGGCATCAATTTCGTATTTCCGGTTTTTGATCATATCGGAATTTCCCTGTTTGCTAATATAGGTGGTGTCAGAGAAGAATCCTTCCTCGACGCTCTCTTCTTTGAAGGAATAACGATTGTCCTCGGCTTTAATAGCTAACGCAAATTTCATGGGATAGGTTATCGTGGTGTCTATTGTAACACTGTCCTTTTGCGTGATGATTTCTTTGGGATTACCGATATTGTATTGTGCTAGAGCCTTGAAATTGAAATTCATGAGGTTGTTCTTCGGCTCCATGGCAAGCCGTGTTCCGATAACTTTGGGATCGAGCGAGGTATCCCGAATGTCCGCTAAGTTTTCGATACCACCATTTTCGGTGATGTGTGCCATGTTTTGGTTGATAAACATGGATACTGCCATTCGGTCTTTTTCGTATGAACTGAAGAATGAAAAATTGTATGTTTTTGATTTTTGGTAAGAGTAGGCCCCGTCCGATGAAATAAGATTATACCGGAATCCCGCATTCCAATAGGGACGGATATTTTGTACGTGCCATACATCCAGCCAATCTTCTGTTTTTCCCCGACCTCCCCCGTTGAAATAGCTTAATTGGGTGAAAGGGGTAGTAGTGTTATATTCCAGTGCATCTTCCGGTTTGAAAAAATAATCTCTTAACCGATCTTGAGGTAGGAAGTCTTCTCCTTGTGGGCGCAAAATATAGATGTCCGATATATAAGGGGCCGGGAAGTTTCCCAAATATGTGTTGGAAACACTGTGTTTGAATATCAAGTTCGTGTTTTGTAATCCGTCTTGGAGCGTGTCAAGCTGGTAAAATTTTTTATATACACCGTCATGCACCCACTTCCAAGTTAGTCGATAATGCGGAACGTAACGTTGTTCTTTTGTGGAATCACGTAGCATTCCTTCTTCTTGGGGATCCATTTCATCCGGATTCCCATAACCAAAATCACTCTGGGCTAATGACGTGAGTGAAATCAAGCAGCATATTATAGTATAAAATATATTTTTCATGGCCTGCAAATATACAGAAACTTTTAAAACTCTCATAAATTAATTACCTTCGCGTCGAATATGTTATAATAATTTTAGTATGGATAAAAATCATCTCGTGGAAGAAGAAGGTGAAGGTAAATCATTAAACTTCATCGAACAGATTATTGAAGAGGAGTTGGCTGAGGGAAAGAATGGCGGTCGGATACATACTCGCTTCCCGCCGGAGCCGAATGGATACTTGCATATCGGGCACGCAACTTCTATATGCTTGAATTTCGGATTGGCGAACAAATATCAGGGAAAATGTAACCTGCGTTTTGATGACACTAATCCTTCGAAAGAGGATGTCGAATATATTGATTCCATACAACAAGATATTCAATGGTTAGGCTTCCAATGGGAAGGAGAACCGCACTTTGCATCTGATTATTTTCAACAATTATATGATTGGGCTGAAAAATTGATCTTGGAGGGAAAGGCTTACGTGGATGATCAGCCTGCTGAGGTGATCAGCGCTCAACGTATGACCCCTACGGAACCCGGGATAAATAGTCCTTACCGGGATCGGACTCCGGAAGAGAACTTGGATTTATTCCGCCGGATGAAAAACGGTGAATTCCAAGCTGGAGAGAAAGTTTTGAGGGCAAAAATAGATATGGCATCTTCTAATATGCTAATGCGTGATCCGATTATGTATCGTATCATGCACGTGGCTCACCATAGAACTGGGGATAAATGGTGTATTTATCCGATGTATGATTTCACGCATGGTCAGAGCGATTATTTGGAAGGGATTACACATTCTATTTGTACGTTGGAGTTTGAAGTACATCGTCCTTTGTACAACTGGTTTTTGGATCAGTTGATTGATACGGAGTATCGTCCGCGTCAGATTGAATTTGCCCGTCGTAACTTGAGCTACACTGTAATGAGTAAACGTCGCTTGTTGGAACTTGTTCAAAAAGGAATCGTGGCCGGTTGGGATGATCCTCGTATGCCGACGATTACCGGATTGAGACGTGCTGGATATACTCCTGAATCTATTCGTAATTTCGCGGAAAAGGTGGGTGTTGCTCGACGGGAGATCGTGGTGGACATGGCCTTATTGGAATTCTGTGTTAGGGAACATTTGAATAAAGTTGCCCCCCGTGTGATGGCGGTATTGGATCCGGTTCGGGTGGTGATTGACAATTATCCGGAAGGACAGACGGAAACAGTGGAGATTGAGAATAATCCGGAAGATGAAACGGCTGGAACAAGAATGGTTCCTTTTTCTCGAGAGTTATATATCGAACGGGATGATTTTATGGAGAATGCTCCGAAGAAATTTTTCCGGATGACACTGGGTAATGAAGTGCGCTTGAAAGGTGCTTATATCGTAAAGTGTGAAAGCGTGGAGAAGGATGCAGAGGGAAATGTCACGACGATTCATTGTACGTATGATGCGGATACCCGTAGCGGTTCTGGATCGGCAAGTAACCGGAAGGTGAAAGGTACCCTGCATTGGGTGTCTGCGCCGGATGCTATCGAGGCAGAAGTACGTTTGTATGATCGATTATTTAAAGATCCGGATCCTGCCGGACATAAAGATGTTGATTTCAAAGAATTCTTGAATGAAAATTCATTAAAAGTTTTAACAGGGTGTAAGCTAGAGCCGAGTTTGAAGGGAGCTAAAGAAGGTGATCGTTTCCAATTCCAGCGTCTGGGGTACTTCTGCGTGGATAAAGATTCCAAGCCGGAAGCGTTAGTATTTAACCGGACCGTTGGTTTGAAAGATACATGGGCGAAACAAAATAATTAATGTGATGAAAATTACAAAAGAGAAGTTAGCAAGTGAAATTCGGGCGTATCTGTTAATCACGTTCGGTTTGTTGATATATACGTTTGCCGTGACAGCGTTCTTGGCCCCGCATCGTATGGTTGGTGGGGGAGTGACAGGTATTTCAACAATTATTTATTTTCTTTCCGGGGAGGTGATTCCGATCGGGTATAGTTATTTCGTGATCAACTTTTTGTTGGTGGCTATTGCAATCAAAATTTTAGGACCTCGCTTCGGTTTCAAGACCATTTATGCTATTTTCATGAGTTCTTTCTTATTGAGTTTGTTGCAGAACTTGATACACGAACCTCTATTGGAAGATAAATTCATGTGTGCAGTGATTTCAGGTATCATGTGTGGTGCAGGAATCGGTATTTCTCTGGTAAACGGGGGAAGTACTGCCGGAACGGACATTGTCGCCATGATTATAAATAAATATCGTAATATCAGTCCAGGTAAAATTATCATGTACATTGATGTGTTCATTATCGGATGTAGTTATTTTATCGGGGAGAATACAGAAATCGATCCTACGGCAAAAATAGCCACGATTATCTATGGTTACGTGGTGATGGGAGTTAACTCCTACACGATAGACCTAGTATTCACAGGGCAGATGCAATCCGTACAGTTTCTTATATTTTCTCAGAAATACGAGGATGTGGCGAATTCTATTACCCGTGATTTACGACGTGGTGTTACCGTGGTGGATTGTCAAGGCTGGTACACGGGGGAGGCTCGTAAGATGCTGATAGTTGTAGCCCGTAAGAGTGAAATGCAAAATATTATGCGTGTAACGAAAACGGCGGATCCGGATGCGTTCTTGACGATGAACACGGTTATGGGGGTTTATGGTCGGGGATTTGATACGTTGAGAATCTGACGATTCATTTACAAACTTTATAGAAAAGAAGTGGATCAAAAGCCTTTTTGATCCACTTCTTTTTTTCGTATCTTTGCCATGTAAAAATGCGCGACAGATGAAAATTAAAGTATTTACAAATAATCCATGGCAAGAGAACACGATCGTGTTATATGACGAGACAGGAGAGGCCGTGGTTATTGATTGCGGTTGTTTTTCAAAGGAAGAAGGACAACGTTTGAAAAGTTTCTTAACGGAGAATCAGTTGACACCGGTAGCATTGTTAAATACACATTTGCATATCGATCATATTTTCGGGAATAATTTCATGCTGGATGAATTTGGATTATCGGCCCGGGCACATAAGGCAGATGCGTTTTGGGTTGAGGATGCCGAAAGGTATGCGGCTATGTTGGGTGTGAAAGGAATTACCCCACCGCCGGCTTTGGGTGAATATTTGAAAGATGGAGATGTTGTGAAATTCGGTCATTCGGAGTTGAAGGTTATTCACGTACCGGGGCACTCTCCGGGTGGACTTTGTTTTTATAGCGAAAAGGATAAATTACTGATTGCCGGAGATGTTTTGTTTCAGGGAAGTATCGGTCGGGCTGATTTGCCGGGTGGGGATATGAACCAATTGTTGAATGGTATTCGGGATAAATTGTTTGTATTACCCGATGATGTTCGTGTGGTACCCGGACATGGAGGATTCACGACAATCGGGGAGGAAAAAAGAATGAATCCATTTTTTCAATAGTGTTATATGAGAAGAATCGGAATAATCGTGGCTATGACGTCCGAATACGGACTGATAAAATCATTGTTGGAACAGACAAAGGAAGAACCTGTTCGCGGACTTCTTTTCACGGAAGGACGCGTTGGGAACGTGGAAGTTATCTTGGCTAAAAGTGGTATTGGAAAGGTATGTGCTGCTATCGGTACTATGGAAATGATACAGCGTTATGCACCTGATATTATTGTAAATACCGGAGTTGCAGGGGGAATAGATCCTTTGACCCAAGTGATGGATATTGTTGTAGGCGAGAATATGGTTTATCATGATGTGTGGTGTGGAGAAGGGAATGAATACGGTCAAGTGCAAGGTTTACCGGCTCGTTTCGTGTCAGATAAAAAGTTATGTAAATTGGCATTATCTGTTGCCCATGACGGTAATGTATATGGTGGGTTGATATGTAGTGGAGATAAATTTATTACAGATAAGGAAGAGTTACTGGAGATCAAAAAACGTTTCCCGGAAGGGATGGCAGTTGATATGGAATCATGTGCCATTGCACAGGCTTGCTATATGTGTGGGGTACCTTTCTTGAGTTATCGTATTATTAGTGATACCCCAGGAGTAAAGGATCATTACAAACAATATTTGAATTTTTGGGAAGAGGCTCCCAAGCGTTCTTTTGAAATGATCAGAGTGTTGATTACAGCCTTATCAGAAGAATAAGTTTGAAATATGGAAAAAATACCGAGTTTTACGATTGATCATTTGCGCTTGTTGAGAGGAATTTATGTGTCTCGTAAAGATTATTTAGGAGATCAGGTGGTTACGACGTTTGATATACGCATGAAGGAACCGAACCGAGAACCCGTGCTGGGGCAGGGGGAGTTGCATACGATAGAACACTTGGCAGCGACTTACTTGCGTAATCATGAAGAGTGGGGTGATAAGATCGTGTTTTGGGGACCTATGGGGTGCTGTACTGGAAATTATTTTTTGGTGAAAGGGGATTTAAAATCTCATGATATCGTGGAATTAATGAGGGAAACTTTCCGTTTTATCCGGGATTTTGAGGGAGAAGTTCCTGGTGTTGCAGCTAAAGATTGCGGTAATTATTTGTTACATAATTTACCTATGGCAAAATATGAGGCTGCAAAATATCTTTCCGAAGTGTTAGACGTGATCGAGGAGAAGAATTTGATATATCCAATGTAATGAAAATAGGAATTATAGTTGTTTTGATAGCTTTATTGGCTGCTTGTGGGGAGAATTCTGACAAAGAGAGAACGATTAGTGTGAGTATTTTACCACAGCGTTATTTTGTGGAGAGAATTGCGGGTGATTATGTGAATGTGAACGTGATGATTCCACCGGGAGCAAATCCTGCGGTGAGTGATTTGAATACGGAACAGTTGAAGGCTTTACACAATAGTTCTATTTATTTTGCCGTAGGATATTTACCTTTCGAGTTGAGTAATTTGTATCCTTTTTTGGAAACGCAGAAAAACATGTTGCTTGTGAAGCAGTCTGTCGGGATGGATTTGGAGCAAGGAACTTGTAATCATGATCATGGGCATCAACACGACCACGGTTTGCATGAAGGAAACTTTGATCCTCATGTGTGGATGTCTCCCCGGTATGCGGAGATGATGTCTCGTACGATATTAGATGTGTTGGCAGCGAAATTTCCCGATCAACGGGAGACTTTTGAAAAGAACTATCGTCAGTTTCGGGCGGAAATAGATAGTATTGATCAGGTGGCACGTCGGATTATCCCGGAGAAGGAGAATAAAACTTTTTTGATTTATCATCCGGCGTTGACTTATTTTGCTAAAGATTACGGGATGGAGCAAATTTCTATTGAGGATGATGGAAAGGAACCGAATCCTTCTCACCTAAAAGCGGTGATCGATACTTGCCGGGCCAAAAAAATTAAGATCGTTTTTATTCAAAATCAATTTGATGTAGCCAATGCCAATGCTATAGCCAAGGAGATTGGTGGAGAGGTGATTGCCATAGACCCGTTAAATCCGGATTGGAAAGCCGAGATGTGTTCTCTATTGGATATCATTGAACAGAAAATGAAATAGAAGGATGAATGAGCTTCTGGAGTTAAAAGGGATTACAGCAGGATACGAGCAGACGGTCGTGTTACGGGATGTGAATCTTACCATTCGAGAACATGATTTTATCGGAATTATTGGGCCGAATGGGGGAGGGAAAACAACTTTGTTGAAGGTGATTTTGGGATTGTTAAAACCTTTCTCCGGTGAAATTGTTTATCATGTTACCAAACAATCTTTGTTCGGATATTTGCCTCAAAACAGCCGTTTTGACTCAAAATTTCCGATTAGTGTGAAAGAGGTCGTCTTGTCCGGTTTGATGTCGGAGAAGGGGATTTTTAAGGGGTATACGAAGGCTGATCGGGAAAGGGTGGATGAACTTTTAAAGACGTACGGGATGGAGGGATTCGGGGACCGCCCGATTGGAGAACTTTCAGGAGGGCAGATGCAGCGGGTATTCTTGTGTCGGGCTATTATTTCTTCTCCGAAAATTCTTATTTTGGATGAGCCTTCTACTTACGTGGATGCGAATTTTGAGAATGAATTTTATGCCGTATTGGGTGAATTGAATAAAACCATGAGTATAGTGATGGTTTCTCATGATTTGGGAACAATTTGCTCTTACGTAAAGACGATTGCATGTGTGAATGGCGGTTTGCATTATCATGAATCGAACTTAATCACGCCGGAACAATTGAAATTGTATAATTGCCCGATTGAATTGATTTCGCATGGAACGGTACCTCATCGGGTGTTGTTGAAGCACGATGGAACAATTGAAAACTAATCAATTTACGATTTATGAATTACGATTTTCGATTGAAAAAAGCGTTGATATGTGGGAGAAAATCTAAGATTACAAATTTGAAATCAAAAAATTAATAAGGTGATAGAATTATTAGAATATACTTTTTTCCAGAATGCATTGTTGTGTACGATTCTGATTGGTGTGAGTTGTGGGTTGATAGGGACTTATATCGTGGCCAAACGGATGGTTTTTATCAGTGGGGGAATTACACATGCTTCTTTTGGAGGCTTGGGCTTGGCTTATTTCTTAGGACTATCCCCTCTTTTCGGGGCGGCGGTATTTGCTTTGGCTGCTGCTTTTTGTATTCTATATCTTTCGGATAACAAGCGATTTAAGGAGGATTCTCTGATTGGGATATTTTGGTCTGCGGGAATGGCTATTGGGGTATTGTTTATTTATTTGACTCCGGGGTATGCTCCTAATCTATTATCTTACCTGTTTGGTAATATTCTTACGGTGACAGGAGAGCAGGTTATTCTCTCGTTTTTATTATGTTTGGTGATTGTCGTATTCTTTGCAAAGTTTTATCGTCCTTTATTTTATATCGCTTTTGATAAAGAATACAGCCGGACGCATTTTGTTGCGTTAAATGGGCTGGAAATAGGAGTAACGGCATTAATAGCTTTGTGTATTGTATTGTGCATGAAGCTGGCGGGAATCATTCTTGTGATTTCATACCTTACCATGCCGCAGGCCATTGCCGGGATGTTTCATAAGAATTTCACGAAACAGCTTGTGTGGGCAACGATTATCAGTTGCGTTGGTTCGATTATCGGTCTTTTTGCTTCGGCTGCGTTGAAATTACCTTCGGGGGCAACCATTGTGCTTTGTTTCTTGTTGATCTTTATTGTTTGCTATTTGTGGAAAAGGAAAAAATAAAATATTTTATGGATTATTTTGAATAAAATATCCGAGAATTAAGATTGCAGGGGAAAATGAGAAGAAAAAGGGGAGTTCCTCTGTAAAGGAGACTCCCCTGATCCGATTATTTAATGTAATTTTGTGCGAATTCACGTCCGGCACGTAATGCCTTTAAGTTCATTTCTATCACATCGGCACCTTTGCGTTCGAAAATAGCCATGATACCTTTCTCTAAGTATTCGAAGGGAATTTCGATGAAAGGAGAGCCGGCACCCATCATCACGAAGTTGCTGGCACGTACGTTGCCCGCAGCCTCTTTAGCGATGCTATCAGCGTCAATAATTACCTGGTGAGGCAGGGCTTTCAACGTAGCCATCAAGGTCTCAACTTCCGGGTAATTCGGAATATTGATGAATGGAGTGGCGTTCGTTACCACGTAACCTCCTTTTTTCAAGTAAGGAAGATAACGTAATGCCTCCATCGGCTCAACTGAAAGAATAATATCAGCTGTTCCTTTGGCGATTAGGTCAGAGAAAATCGGTTTATCGGAGATTCTCATGAAAGACTGCACATCACCCCCGCGTTGACTCATCCCGTGAGTCTCGGCTTGTTTCATGTACAGGTTATTGTTAAGGGCGGCAGACCCCAATGCTGCAGCGATAGAAAGGATTCCCTGTCCACCTACACCCGCTAATATAATATCTGTCTTCATAATTTCAAATTTTAAATTTTAGATTGATCATTGAATCAATTTATTTTTTCTTTTTCTTAGCGTCTCTTGCAGCTTTTTGGATACAAACCCTTCTCGGGATGATTACGGATACACCTTTGTATTCGATCTCGTCACGGATGATCTTGCATAATTCATCGTGATTTTTCGGTACGGGAAGTAGAACGCGGATATGTTCCGGCTCAACACCAATACCGCGACAGATGGATTCCAAATGTCCTAATGCTGAAGATTCCTGACCTCCGGTCATGGAGATGGATTCATTATCGGAAATGATAATCGTGATATTAGCTTTTTCGTTTACCGCATCCAGTAACCCGGTCATTCCGGAGTGTGTGAACGTGGAATCACCGATAACAGATACAGCCGGGTATAATCCTGCATCAGCAGCACCTTTTGCCATGGTGATAGAGGCTCCCATGTCCACGCAAGAGTTGATCGCTTGGAATGGAGGAAGGGCTCCTAAAGTATAACAACCGATGTCAGAGAATACACGCGCATTCGGGTATTCGGCAACGACTGCATTCAATGCAGTGTACACGTCTCTGTGGCTACATCCCACGCAAAGGGCAGGTGGACGAGGAGCTACGATTTCCGGTACAGGAGATCCTTCGATTGAAGGTAATCCGAATGCTTTTGCCACATGATCCGGGTTCAACTCTCCGTCTCTGGGGAGCGTACCGTCCAAGCGTCCGAGTACACATTCTTTTTCCAAGTAGCCTTTCAATGCTTCCTCAATGATCGGGTAACCTTCTTCTAATACAAGTAATTTTTCAGTACTTTCGGCTAACTTGGTAATCATCTTTCTCGGAAGAGGATATTGGCTCACTTTTACTACCGGATAAGGACAGTTTCCACCGAATACCTCCATCAAGTAATTGTAACCGATACCGCAAGCAACAATACCTATCGATTTATCAGCTCCGTCAATATATTGGTTGAAAGAAGAATTGTCTGATGCTTCTTCGAATGCAATTTGTTTGTCAAGTAATAATCTATATCTTTTTTTAGCGATAGCGGGAAGAAGTACGAATTGACGTTTGTCTTCCGGTAGGCGCATTTCGTTTTCGTCCTTAGCCTCTTTTGTTTCAACACCGGCACGAGAATGAGCCAAACGAGTTGTGATTCTTAGTAGGACGGGGGTACCCATTTGCTCGGATAAATCGAAAGCGTAACGGGTCATGTCGTATGCCTCTTGTTGATTGGAGGGTTCCATGATTGGAATTAAAGCAAACTTACCGTATACGCGAGAATCTTGTTCGTTCTGAGAAGAGTGCATGGATGGGTCATCGGCAGCGACAACAACCATACCTCCGTTAGCCCCGGTAATAGCAGCGTTCATGAAACAGTCTGCAGCCACGTTCATTCCCACGTGTTTCATACATACCAAGGCTCTTTTTCCTGCATAGGACATCCCTAATGCAGTCTCCATGGCTGTTTTTTCGTTTGCAGACCACATCCGGTGAACGTTACGGGCGATAGCCTGTTTCGATTCCTGAATGTATTCCGTGATCTCTGTTGAAGGGGTTCCCGGGTATGCGAACACGCCGGATATACCTCCGTCTATAGCACCTTGTGCAATAGCTTCAACACCTAATAATAGTTGTTTTTGCATAATTAAAAGATTATTGATTTAAGTTGTTTGTTTGCTTAAAAGAGTGCAACATATCTGCTGCCAAGAGATACCTAAAATTATTTCGGCAGAATTTTCATAGTCCCCCGAACAATTTAAGGACGCCCACGATATAGGCTAAAACGAAATAATATTCTGATGGTTTATACATCTATATAAATATTTAAAACGTTTTCGTTTTTAATTCGCCACTAAATTAGTATTAATATTTAATAAGAACAAATATTTCTAATGAGAAGTCTTCGTGTGTAGAAATTCTTTTGCAGATTTATTTTTTTCAATTAAAATTAGTGATGTTTGTTAGCTGGAATCACTTGGAAAAAGACTCTTGAATAATTGTTTTTTGTACATGTTTTATAGTTTTTTTGTATATTCGTGGCCTATTTATAACGGGGTATAAAAAGGAACTTCTCATCAATTGTTAATTGTTATGTTTGATCGGTATAAAAAATCTTTTCCTGCTAAATTGAGTTTATATGTGATTTCGTTCATTACAATTCTTTCTTTTGTTTTAGTGGGAGTGTTTTATCGCTATTCAACGGAAACGTTGTTGCAGGAAGCCGAAGATAAGATTGAGAGTATGGCTGCTCAGGCAAATTTACGGGTGAGTGCGTTATTGAGTAAGGTGGAAAAAATTCCTGAAAACTTAGGATGGATGATTGTTGAATATGTAAAGGAGCCGGATTCTTTGTTTGGTATCACTCGGAGGATTGTAAAAGATAATCCAGAGATTTTTGGTTGTGCGATTGCTTTCGAACCGTACTATTTCCCAGAGAAAGGACAGTACTTTGCGCCTTATTCATTTATGGTTGGAGATTCTGTGAAGACCATTCAAGTTGGCAGCGAAGATTACAATTACTTTGAAAAAGGTTGGTATAAAGGTGCGAGGCTACATCGATATTGGAGCAAGCCCTATCGGGATGCAGGTGACCCGGATGTGATCACAACGTCTTATGCAGTTCCGGTTCACGGGGAGAAGAATGAATTAATTGGCGTTTTATCTGTGGATTTGACTAACCGTTGGTTGCATGATCTGGTGGATTCGATCAAGCCTTATGCGGGGAGTTACACGGTGGTCATTGACAAACAAGGACGTTATATCTTGCGTAGAGAAGGAGAGACCATGATAGGTCAAAATATGTTCGAAACGGCAAAAGAAGCACGAGATACTAATGTTACTATTTTGGTAAATGAAATGGCAGCCGGGAAAAGTGGTAGTATAATTGTAGACGATGAGGGAGTCCTGTCTTACGTGTATTATACGCCTGTGGTGGCTACCGATTGGTATATGGCGGTGATTTGTCCATATGACCAAGTGTTTGGTAAACTGAGTAAATTTAATATGTACCTTTTGCTTGGTTTTATTTTGTTGTTGTTATTTGTTTATTTTATTTGTTTTGTAGCTGTCCGACGAATTACAAAACCATTGACAATATTTGCTGCTTCAGCCCGAGATGTGGCACAAGGAAATTTTAATACTCCGTTACCACGTATTCGCTCTAAGGATGAGTTAGGGGAGTTGTATGAATCATTTCTTTTTATGCAGCACCAATTGACGGAATACGTGGCTCAGTTGCGTCAAACGACAACTGCCAATGAAAAAATTGAGAGTGAGTTACGTATTGCTCATGATATTCAGTTGGGAATGGTCCCTAAACAATTTGTTCCCACTTTGGGTGCTGAATGTATTGATATTTATGCTGTGTTGCATCCGGCTCGTCAAGTGGGAGGGGATTTGTATGATTATTTGATGCTGAATGAGGACGAGTTTGGTTTCGCCATTGGGGATGTTTCCGGGAAAGGAGTTCCGGCTTCCTTGTTTATGGCAACAACGATCAGTCAAATGCGATCATTGGCTCTACGGGATACTTCGTTGAATTACATCATGAATTTGATGAATCAAAGTTTAATCCGGAATGGGAACACGAGCATGTTTATTACTTTTTTTGCCGGGGTGTTGAATCTAAACACGAATCGTCTGAGGTTTTGTAATGCAGGACATCCCTATCCGTTATTGATAGCTCCGGATGGAACTGTGTCTTTCTTCAAGACGGCGGATAATTTACCTTTGGGTATTACTTCCGATTATGATTACGAGGAACAAGAATGTTATTTTGCACCGGGTTCTCAGTTACTTTTGTACACGGATGGAGTGTCAGAAGCTCAAAATGAACAATCTAAATTTTATAAGATAGAGCGGTTATTTGATTGGGTGGTAAGCCATTCAGGACTTGCACCACATCAAATGGTAGAGGAAGTGATCGAGGACGTGAACCGTTTTGTCGGGCATGCGGAGCAATCGGATGACTTAACCGTGATGAGTTTCCGTCTTAATGTTCGTGAGAAAAAGAAAACAGAGGGACTTTTATAAGCTTCTCTGTAAAGTCTCGGAAATTTTTGCATGCACTTTCATTGTTATGATTTTGCATCGGTTTTATCGCTTATGGCTCTTTTAATGTTTGTTGGATGTTATTTGAAATGTTTGCCGACTTAAATCGTTGAGCTAGGATTACCTTCGTGCTAAGAAAATATACTTGGGAGATTATATGGGTATGTCCAATGGATAATGAGAGTATATGAAAATAAGACCAATCATTTTTTTATGAATAAAATATCACTATCTTTGCACCATGTTAAAAACTAGATTACAATCGGATTTGGTGTAATAAACAATCTGTATTTTTGATACAGGTTGTCCTTTCACTTGCTTTCGGAAGCTCTTTCCGAGGGATATTTTTATTGTTATAATTTTAATTATTAATTGGTGTGCAGTGATAAAGATGTCATTATATTTTCACGTGTACACTATCATTTGAGATATTATGAGTAATACTATTCTTGGAATTGACGTTAATTTAATTTGTGAGTTTTTTCTGAATACGGAACGACAAGGACCGGGAAGTCCTGACGTGACACTTAAGGCGTTGAGTTTTGTAGATCATCTGACGGATAAATCTTTAATTGCCGATCTTGGTTGCGGGACTGGTGGACAGACAATGACATTGGCACAACATACGACCGGGTATATTACCGGGCTTGACTTTTTCCCGGGGTTTATTGAGCGGTTTAATGATAATGTTCGAAAGTTGCACTTACAAAATCGAGTGAAAGGTATTGTCGGATCAATGGACGATCTGCCTTTCCGAGAGGAAGAGTTAGACCTGATCTGGTCGGAAGGGGCTATTTATAATATCGGTTTTGAGCGAGGATTGAATGAGTGGCGTAAATACTTGAAGATGGGAGGGTATATTGCTGTTACCGAGTGTTCGTGGTTCACCGAGGAGCGTCCGGCAGAGATCCATGATTTTTGGATGTCCGTTTATTCGGAGATCGACACGATACCTAATAAAGTTACCCAGATTCAGAAAGCGGGATATATTCCCGTGGCAACTTTTATCCTGCCGGAATATTGCTGGACGGAGAATTTTTATACTCCATTGATTAAAGCCCGAGAGATATTTAGTCAGAAATATGCCGGGAATAAGACGGTCGAGGAACTAATGAAGTTTCAACATCACGAGGCTGAATTATACCGTAAGTATAAGGAGTTTTACGGTTATGTATTTTATATTGCTAAAAGAATAAAGTAAGCAGATTCCTATTTGCTTTCTTTATGAATTCCTAATTCTGCCGCTACTTGGAACATGTATTTCCGGGCTTCGGTAGGATTATTGCCGATAATGCCATCAAGGATTGCCTCTTTGATGGCATTTTTAATATCCCCGATTGCCTTGCAAGGGGGGAGCTGGAATGTTTCCATGATCTCTTCTCCGCTGACAGGAGGTTGAAAATTCCGGATAGCATCCTTTTCTTCGACTTCTTTCAGTTTTTGGCGTACGATCTGGAAGTTTGCCAGAAATCGACGCACTTTCTCTTCATTTTTGGAGGTGATATCTGCTTCCGCAAGGGTCATAAGATCATCGATGTCGTCCCCTGCATCAAAAAGCAGGCGTCGTACAGCAGAATCCGTAACAGTGTCTTCCGAGAGAACGATTGGGCGCATGTGCAGACCTACCAGCTTCTGCACGTATTTCATCTTTTCATTTTGGGGAAGTTTCAGACGGTTGAATAATTTCCCGACCATACGTTCGCCCACGTGATTGTGCCCGTAAAACGTCCATCCTTGTCCCGGGATGAATTTCTTGGTGACCGGTTTTGCGATATCATGCAGTAAAGCTGCCCAACGTAACCACAGGTTATCGGAAACACGGCTTACCGAATCTACGACGGTCAGCGTGTGGAAAAAATTATCCTTGTGACCAATACCGTCCACGTGTTCCACTCCTTTTAAGGCGGATAGTTCTGGGAAGAAGACACCCAACAGGCCGGATTGTTCTAGTAATTTCAAGCCTACGGATGGTTTGGGTGAAGCCATGATTTTGTTGAACTCATCCATGATCCGCTCTTTCGACACGATTTTCAACCGATCCCGATTCGTGATAATACTTTCAAAAGTTACGGGGTCAATCGTGAAATTCAATTGTGAGGCAAAACGAACGGCACGCATCATGCGTAGGGGATCATCTGAAAACGTGATGATCGGGTCGAGGGGGGTTTTTAATATTCCATTTTCCAAATCCTGAAGTCCCCCGAACGGGTCAACCAATGTACCGTAGTTTTCTCGGTTTAGGGATATGGCCAAGGCGTTGATCGTGAAATCACGCCGTTTCTGATCGTCATCGATGCTACCTTCTTCAACAATGGGTTTACGGGAGTCCAGATGATAGGATTCCTTGCGGGCACCGACGAATTCAATCTCAACTCCTTTATAGCGGAACATGGCCGTTCCGAAGTTTTTGAATACGGAAACCGATAAATCTCCGAGTTGTTTGGCGGCAGTCTCAGCCAATTCGATCCCGCTTCCCAACACGACAATGTCAATGTCCTTGGATGGGCGTCGTAATATCAAGTCGCGCACGTATCCTCCGATAACATAAATTTCCAACCCTTTCTCTGCTGCGATTCCGGATAATATCTTAAAAATAGGATGAGTTAACTGCATATTATTTATTTTGGTTGCAAAATTATCAAGTTATCTTGTACAGACCAAATAAATTGTTCCGGATTTGTCTGGATTATCCTTTTTTCGATATTTTTGTGACCGATGTATTATTGAGATGAAAGATTATGGATATAGAGAGACGATTTGCGGCATTATTCGATATGGATGGGGTAGTGCTTGACACGGAGGGGCAGTACGATAATTTCTGGCGGGAACGGGGAAAACGTTACCATCCTGATATGCCGGAATTTCATAAAGTGATTAAGGGGCAGACGATAGAACTGATTTTGAAGAATTATTTCGAAGGTGATGGCGTTTTACAGCAACAGATTGCACGGGAACTTGACGAATTCGAGTGCCGGATGGATTTTCCTTACTTTCCCGGAGTGGAACAGTTTATTCGGACGTTACAGAAGCATGGGGTTAGAACTGTGTTAGTTACCAGTTCTAACGACAAGAAAATGGCTCACGTTTTGAGGGTGCATCCGGAGTTTTCCGAGTTATTTGAACGCATGATCACGGCGGATAAGATTACCCGGTCTAAACCCGATCCGGAGTGTTATTTGTTGGCAGCACGGGAGTTACAAATAGAACCAGATTGCTGTTGTGTCTTCGAAGATTCTTTTTCTGGGATAGAGGCTGGACGGCGTGCAGGGATGAAGGTTATCGGTTTAGCAACCACGAATCCGGGGGAGAAGATACAGGATAAAGTCGATAAGGTTCTTTCTGATTTTACGGGGTACGTGTATGATGAGTTCGTCAATTTAATAGATAAAAAAGAAACCATCATTTAAATGTGATGGTTTCTTTTTCTATTGCGCTAGAATATTATACTATCCCTGAAAATCCCATAAATGCCATGGCCAGCAATCCGGCCGTAACCAGTGCGATGGGGGTTCCCTTCATTCCTTGGGGAATGGATGATAGTTCCAATTGTTCCCGGATTCCGGCAAAGATAGTTAGGGCTAATCCGAAACCTAGAGCGGTTGAAGCGGCAAAAACAACGGATTCCAATAAGTTATAATCTTTTTGAATCACCATGATCGCCACACCAAGTACAGCACAGTTTGTCGTGATCAAAGGGAGGAAAACCCCCAATGCTTGATAAAGCGATGGACTTACCTTTTTCAAAATAATTTCCACCATTTGTACGAGTGCGGCAATGATTAGGATAAATGCAATGGTCTGCATGAATCCGATTCCGAACGGGTCAAGTACGGTTTTCTGTACAATGAACGTTACTAGGGTTGCCAAAATCATCACGAAAGTAACGGCTCCTGTCATACCGAGTGCCGTGGGTACACTCTTGGAAACCCCTAAGAACGGGCAGATTCCCAAGAATTGTGCCAACACGATATTGTTGACAAATACTGCGGCTATAAATATAAAAACGTATTCCATAATAATTTACGATTTATGATTGGTGATTTATGATTAAGATGAGACTTAGTAATCTGAAATCTAGAATCATAAATCAGAAATTAGTTGGTTTTTCTTATTCTGTTGATAAAAGCGATCAGGTAACCTAGGGCGATAAATGCTCCCGGGGCCAGAACGAACACGAGCATTCCGTAGTTTTCATTATAGAGAGTCATGTTGAAGAACTTTCCACTACCTAGAATTTCACGGATTGCTCCTAATATTGTTAAAGCCATAGTGAAACCGAGGCCGATCCCCAAACCGTCTAGCATGGAAGGAATGGCTTTGTTTTTGGATGCGAATGATTCTGCTCGGCCTAGTACGATACAGTTCACCACGATCAACGGAATAAATAATCCCAGTGATTCGTGCAAGCTGGGTAGGTAAGCGGCCATGCACATATCGACTACGGTAACGAATGCGGCAATGATCACGATAAAAGCGGGAATGCGAATTTTATCGGGAATAAGGTTTGCGACGAGCGAGATGACCAGATTGGATAGTATTAGTACGAAAGCCGTGGCCAATCCCATCCCTAGGCCATTCATGGCGGAGGTAGTAACTCCCAATGTGGGACACATCCCCAGTAGGAGTACAAAGGTCGGATTTTCCTTGAAGAACCCTTTGGTAAAAGTTTGCCAGTTGTTCATATCTTTATTCTTTCATTGATTTTACGTGTTATTTTGCGGATTCTGCCAATGCTTTTGCCGCCCGGTTTACAGCATCTAAGAAGGCTCTGGATGAAATCGTAGCAGCCGTGATGGCATCCACGTTCCCGCCGTCCTTTGAAACCTGAAGTCCTTGCGTACCCGGAGTTTTTCCGGTAATATCACCTTTAGCGCCTTTTACGAACCAAGAGTCCATTTTGGAACCCAATCCAGGGGTTTCTTTGTGGCTTAGCACGGAATAGTTATATATACTCCCATCAGGGGTAAATCCAACCATGAGTTCAATAAGTCCGCTGAATCCGTTATTCGTGAATGTTTTAATAGCGGTCCCCACGAGTTGTCCGTTTGCTTTGGCAGGATAGAATTCTAATTCCCCCCCGTCCGCTTTCACGATCTGCTTTTCCGCCATAGGGTCATTGTCAAAAGCAGGAACCACGGCACGAATGGCTTGTATCTGTTTTTCAATTTTTACTTTTTCAATTAATCCGGACGTGAATGAGTTCACAACTCCCACGGCGGCAGAAGAAACCAGTGTTACCAAGAATAACACCAGTACCATATTTTTGAAGCTTGATTCTAATTTCTTTCCCATCGTCAGTAATTTTTGATTTTTGATTTTTGATTTACGAAGTTAGGGTGAATCTTAAATCGTAAATCTTAAATCGTAAATTATGCAAATCTTTTGGGTTTACAATATCTGTTTATTAGAGGTGTGAATCCGTTCATAATCAGGATGGCAAAAGACATCCCTTCCGGATAAGCCCCAAATACGCGGATGATTACTGTCAAGAGCCCGATACCGATACCGTAAATAATCATTCCTTTATGTGTCATGGGAGAGGTTACGTAATCCGTTGCCATAAAAATAGCTCCCAACATCAAACCTCCTGTAAAGAGATGGAAAACCGGGCCGGCAAATTGTGTCGGATCGGCTAAATTCAGTATTCCGGAGAAAACGATAACCGTGGCAAATATAGCTACCGGGATGTGCCAACTGATGATTTTGCGGATTAGCATGTAGGCAAATCCTAGTAAAAGTCCGATAGCGGCTACTTCTCCTAAACTTCCCCCGATGTTCCCAAGAATTAAATTACCGGTAGTGATTCCGGCTGAAGAAAGTGCCTCTCCAATGGCTTGTCCGTTCTTGACGGCTTCTTTCGCGAGTGCCAGAGGGGTTGCTCCGGTTACGGCGTCAGCTGTAGCGAATCCATTCGGTACGGGCCAAGTGGTCATTTGTACCGGGAAAGAGATCAACAGGAAAACACGACCCACGAGTGCCGGGTTGAAAATGTTATTTCCTAATCCTCCGAAACTCATTTTGCCGATTCCGATGGCAACTAATGCCCCGATAACCACAATCCATAAAGGAAGGGAGGACGGAAGGTTAAATGCCAGTAAAACTCCCGTGATTATGGCTGATCCGTCCCATATCGTGGGACGTTGTTTCATGAGATATTTTTGAATAACGTATTCGAATACAAGACAGGCAATTACCGAGGTGAGGGTTACCAGAATGGCACCTAACCCGAAAAATACGATAGAAAAGATAAATGTAGGTACTAATGCGATAAGTACGCCGTACATGTTTTTTTCTATCGAATCCCCGCCATGAATGTGGGGGGAGGGGGATATGGTGAATTTACTCATATAAAATATTTTAGATTTTAGATTTTAGATTTTAAATTTCAAGCAAGCAAACAATTACTTTTAGTAAGTTTCAAGTTTTGAATTTTAATTTCTAAATTCTACATTAATTTTTATTTTTTCTAGCCCGAATCATTTGACCTGTTTTAGCTTTAGCCAACCGGATCACGTCAAGTAGCGGGCGGTTTGCCGGACAAGTGAAACTACACGAACCGCATTCAATACAATCCATGATCTTCTCTGATTCCAGCATCTCCAGTTTATTGTGTTCCCCGAGTAACATCAAATAATAGGGTTCCAATCCCATGGGGCACACGTTAACGCATTTTGAACAACGGATACAGTTGCGGTATTCTTTGCGGGTAGATTCCTCTTGGCGCATCAGTAAAATGCCGCTTGTACCTTTTGTAATGGGAATGTTTGTGTTGGTTAAGGCTTTCCCCATCATGGGACCTCCACCGATCACTTTACCCGTGTCTTCGGGTAATCCACCGGCTGCTTCGATTAGTTGTGAGATTGGAGTTCCGATACGGCAAAGGTAGTTACCCGGCTCTTTTAATGATTTTCCGGTAACTGTGACTACCCGTTCGAACAAGGGTTTGTGCTTCATGACAGCTTCGTACACGGCATATACTGTTCCCACGTTTTGAACCACGGCTCCGACAGCAATAGGTAGTCCCCCCGATGGAACGAATTTTCCGGTGGTTGCTTGTATTAACTGTTTTTCACCTCCTTGTGGGTATTGTATTTTTAATGGGCAGATTTCAATACCGTTTGCTAGCTTGGCAAGTTTACCAAGTTCTTCAATAGCATCCCGTTTATTGTTTTCGATTCCCACAATCGTGCGTTTCACGCCGAGAGCTTTCATGATGAGTTCAATACCAATGATCAACTCTTTTCCGTGTTCCAACATCAAACGATGATCTGCCGTGAGGTAAGGTTCACATTCTACTCCATTGATAATTAGTACTTCGGCGGTACTTCCGGGAGGGGGTGATAGTTTTACTTGTGTTGGAAAGGTGGCACCCCCCATTCCAACGATTCCAGCTGCATTGATAGCTGCTAGTATTTCTTCTTTCGTGAAAGTATCGGGTTGCTTGTTGACCGGTTCCTTCAGGATATTTTCATCCCATTCGTCACCTTCCACTTTAATGGTAACAGCCGGACGGGGATATCCGCTGGCATCGATTACGGGATCAAGTGACATGACGGTTCCTGATACGGAACTGTGTATGTTGGCTGATATAAAGCCGGCGGCTTGACCGATGATTTGTCCTACTTTTACTTGATCTCCCTTTTTCACCGTAGGAACGGCAGGAGCCCCGATATGTTGTGATAATGGTATACTTACTTGTTCGGGGAGGGGAAGAGTAATGATTTCCCCTTGTGCTGATAATTTATTCTCTGGTGGGTGAACTCCCCCAATTTTAAATGTCTTAAGCACGGTGTATTAATTTTAGATTTTAGATTTTAAGTTTTAGATTGAAAAACTGATGAATTTGTTGATTTATGATTTCTTGATTTGGGATTTTATTCATCGTAAATCGTCATTCATAAATCGTGAATTAATTCGTTTCAGTTTTCAATTGGTCTGCTGGTTCGGTGATTTTCCGGGGAGGAAAATTAACCTCATGGATTGCATGTGTAGGACAGGCACTGACACATTTCCGGCAAAGTCTGCACTTGCGGAAGTCAATGTATGCCAAGTTGTTTTCTAACGTGATGGCCTCGAATGGACACTCTTTCACACATTTCCCACATCCGATACAGGCTGCAGTACAGGCTTTACGGGCAATGTTTCCCTTGTCCTTGTTCACACAACAAACGAAAACTCGCCGATCTTTTACTCCTTTGTTCCGTAATTCGATAATGTTTCTCGGGCAAGCTTTCACGCAGGCACCGCATGCCACGCATTTCTCTTCAGAAATGACCGGGAGACCATTTTCGTCCATGTGAATAGCATCGAACGGGCAGGCTGTTACGCAATCCCCACATCCTAGGCAACCGAATGTACAATCGGTTTCACCCCGGTAAAGGGAATGTTCGATGGCGCATGATTTGTAACCGTCATATTGACTGGTACGTTGACGATGGTCACACGTACCGTTGCATCTTACTACCGCAATTTGTGGAGTTTGTGCAGTTACTTCCATACCTAGGGCAGCGGCAACTTTCGTCATGGTTTCCGCTCCTCCAACCGGACAAAACAGTCCATCCAATGAGGTAGCCTTTACCGTGGCTTCTGCAAATCCCCTACACCCGGGCTTGCCACATCCACCGCAATTTGCTCCCGGTAGAATGCTTTCCACGGTATCAATTCTAGGGTCTTCCTCGACCTTGAATTTTTGTGCAACAATATAAAGAATCACGGCAGACGCAATTCCGATAGCGCACAAAGAAATAATGGTGTAAATAATGGTAGTAGTCATCATAAAGGTGTTTGTTTTGTCTCCTCTAGTTTTGTAATAACGCCCGTAAAGTTATTATTTTTTTCTAGGTTATGCTATTTTAACCTTGAATTTTATTTTTTGGGCAAACTTGTTTCTTAGTAAATACAGGCAGATAAAGTAGGCCGATATTACTATTAGAGATAATGTGGCGGCCATAACTTCATTGACCCCGGCAAGGATAAGTAAGGTCAAAGTAACGATAATTAGAACAGAAGGAACAATGTATGCTAGCAGTACGGAAAGCATAGCATTTTGGGTACTGGCACTGACGATTACTTTGTCTCCTATTTTAACATTTTCATCTGGTTTTTCTGCGGTGATGCTTTTCAAGGCCATTTCCGATATGCCGCACGCTCCTTTGGCGTGGCATCCTGCACAGGCTGTTTGGCTTTGTATGGTCACTATAATAAAGTTATCAGCGACTTGTGTTACGATTCCATCATGTTCTATTGTATTTTTTGCCATAATATGATTCTTTGAATAGAGCAAATATAATGATAAAATAAAAACCATCCTGCAACGAGGATGGTTTTCATTTCTATTTTTTACGCATGAAAATCTGGATCGGTACACCCGTGAATCTCCAATGTTCCCGGATTTTATTTTCCAAGAAACGCTTGTAAGGTTCTTTCACGTATTGCGGTAAATTGCAATAGAACGCAAAAGTTGGCGTTTTCGATGGTAATTGTGTTACGTATTTTATGCGAATATATTTTCCTTTCAAGCTGGGGGGAGGGAAGTTATCAATTTCTTCCAGCATGATGCGGTTTAGTTCGGATGTTTTCAATTTTTGTTTCCGGCTTTCGTAAGTTTGGATGGCTGCTTCAAGGGCTTTCAACAAACGTTGTTTTGTGAGAGCTGAGGTAAAGATGATTTCCACGTCGTTGAATGGGGCCATTTTTGCCCGCAGTTCTTTCTCGAAGTTGATCGTGGTTTTGTTGTCTTTCTCGATCAGATCCCATTTGTTTACAAGTACCACCACACCTTTCTGGTTACGCTCGATGAGGTGGAATATATTCAAGTCTTGGGCTTCCATGCCGCGGGTAGCATCGATCAGTAACATACATACGTCACTGTCTTCGATGGCGCGTACGGAGCGCATCACAGAATAGAATTCTACGTCTTCACTGACTTTTGCTTTTTTACGTAATCCGGCAGTGTCAACTAGTAGGAAGTCGTGGCCGAAACGGTTATAGCGGGTTGTGATTGTGTCGCGGGTTGTTCCCGCAATGTCGGTTACGATATTACGTTCTTCTCCGATAAGTGCGTTGATGGTGGAAGATTTTCCCACATTGGGACGTCCCACGATGGCAATTTTAGGAAGTTCTTCGTCGTCTTCAAGCGGGTCGGTAGTGAAGTGTGAAACCAGCTTGTCAAGCAGATCACCGGTTCCAGAACCATTAATAGAGGCTATAGGGAAGATTTCTTCTCCAACTCCCAGCTTATAAAATTCGTGTATGTCGTAAAGGCGTTCTCCATTGTCCACTTTGTTTACCACGAGATAGATGGGTTTGTTGACTTTCCGGAGCATACGGGCGAAACTATGGTCCAGATCGGTAATACCAAGCTCTACGTCACAGACGAACAAGATTACATCGGCTTCGTCCATGGCGAGTAATACTTGTTTGTTGATCTCCTCTTCGAAGATGTCCGAACTGTTGGAAACGTATCCTCCGGTGTCAATCACTGAGAATTCTTTGCCGTTCCACACTGATTTTCCGTAATTCCGGTCACGGGTCACCCCGCTTTCCTCGTTTACAATGGCTTTTCGGCCACCGACTAAACGATTGAAAAGTGTTGATTTCCCCACGTTGGGACGTCCTACTATTGCAACAATATTACTCATTGGAAAGATTAAAAGTTAAAAGGTAAAAACTAAAATTAAAGTTGTTTGTAACCGAAGCGTTTCAAATCGTTTTCTTTGTTCCGCCAATCTTTGAGGACTTTGACGTACAGGTTTAGGAATACTTTTTTCCCGAAGAAAGCTTCTATGTCAATACGGGCTTCCGTGCCGACTTTTTTCAATGCAGCTCCCTGATGCCCGATGATGATACCTTTCTGGGAATCCCTTTCCACGTTGATTACGGCCATGATGTTGATACGTTTGGCTTCTTCCTTGAATTCCTCCACGACGACTTCGACGGAATAGGGCACTTCTTTGTCGTAGTTCAATAGAATTTTTTCCCGGATAATTTCATTCACGAAAAAGCGTGCCGGCATATCGGTCATTTCTTCTTTGTCGAAATAAGGTTCACCCACGGGTAGCAGTTCTAGAATTCGCTTGTACAAATTATCCACGTTGAAATTCTCTGTAGCCGAGATCGGGAATATTTCAGCTCGCGGGATGATCTCTTTCCACTTGTCAAACAGGGCATCCAGTTTATCCGGGGTGGTTAAGTCAATTTTGTTCAACACCAGAAGTATGGGAACTTCACTTTGCTTCACTTTCTCGATGAAGTCTGCGTTCTTCTCGATATTCTCCACCACGTCGGTGACGTAGAGGATGATGTCGGCATCGATAATGGCGCTTTTCGAGAAATCAAGCATGTATTCCTGCATCTTGTAACTGGGTTTCACGACACCCGGGGTATCGGAAAACACGATCTGAAAGTCCTCCCCGTTTACGATCCCCTTGATCCGGTGACGTGTAGTTTGAGATTTGGACGTGATAATCGATAATTTTTCCCCGACTAGTCGATTCATCAAGGTTGATTTCCCCACGTTGGGGTTTCCTAAGATATTGACAAAACCTGCTCTATGCTCCATTTATTTAAAAATTAATTGGGCACAAAGGTACGATAACTAATTGAAAATTGAAAGCCTAAACGAAAATGTGCAGGTCTATTTTTTGTTTTGCTTGTAGATATAAGTGATTTTTTCGCTATCCGCCGGGTTCGTTTTGCTCGTTTTACTGGTCCATGCTCCGGTTTGATCGTAGGTATATTGGTAATTAGGATTGATCGGATTGCCGAATTCGTCGTAAGTTAGAGTCATATTACTTGTTATTTTTTCGTTTTGCAGATTCTCTTTTACATAGGAAATGCTTGTGAGATAACCGAATGGGTCATAAGTATAATGAGTGACTTGTTTCGTGGCGGGGTGGCCGGTGTCTGGTCGGATATTTATCCATGTTTTACCGGAAAGACGTCCTTGGGTATCGTAAATGTAGTCCATTTGAGCGCAAATCACCCCGTTTCGGTATTCTTGTGTTCGGTTGACCTGTCCTTGGCGATTGTAATAGTCAATAACATTTTGTCCGTGATTCCATTTGGTCGTTTTCATGACAGGATGGGAGGTTGTGTCATAGTGGTAATTAACCAGGCGTACCGTTGTTTTAGAGAGAGAATCAACAGTTTCTTCTTCGTAACATTTACCAAGGTCATTATACCTGAATGTGGTAACAATCAAGTTTAATGGAGTGGCGGTCGTGGAATCTTTTTGCAGGCGGGTACTTTGAATGATCTGTGTCAGACGTCCTTGGGGAGAATATTGATATGTGGTGATAGTGAGTGAATCATGGTGAATTTTGGCTTCCCGGACGATGTTAGTTCCGGAATAACATCGCGTGATGGTAGGGGATAGATAAATCATCGAGTCGATAAATTGTTCCCTTAACTGTTGGGCTTTATCCCGAAATTGCTTGTATTTGTGTGTTTGAAGGTAAGCCTTGATCAATGGGAGACGGGGGAATGAATCAACTTGCGAAACGAGAATGACTAGGTCTATGCTGTCGTTCGTGTATTCCACTTGTGGCAGGTATTTACGGTTACATCCTACCAGATAGGGACATTCTATATAAGCATGGATACAATGTTTTTGTGCCTCCGGGGAAGTTGCCGTTTGTATCGCATTGAACAGGCAATCATCATAGAGTTTTTGTACTTCTGTTAGGTAAGGGCGTGGTTCCTTGGTGTTCGCGTAGAATGTTTTTAGCGTGGTGTCATTAAAATAACAGAGAATGGTTGAATCGTTTTGCTTGTTGAGAATGGCTTTGTACAATAGGTCATTATATATTTTGGCTACCTCGATATAATTGTACTCGTTATGGAAGTCTTTGAAATAAATATTACATTTTGTTTGTGTCGGATGAGCTTTTATGTCAGCATACTGTACTTTTTCTTTTAATAAGACGATTGCTTCGTAAACGTTGGGGTCCATATTGTAATGGAATTCCTTAATTTGGGCGAGTATCGTGCGGGAATCTTCAAGTTGGTCTTGGGAATGGGCAAGCAAAGCAAAGATCGTAGAGTCTGCTTTGTGATAAAAAAGGTTGACGTTGAGGTTTGCTGCTTGGCAAAATGAGCGTAACCGGGCACCCCCGTCTTGTTGCTGGACGAGCATGCTGCTTTTCAGGTATGGTTCGATGGCGTTAACACGGGAGGTCAGTAATAGTTGCCTAAGGGCATCGGCCAGTGAGATTTCATTTTTGTAGGCATCTATACTTTTGGGGTCGATTCTTTCTCTCAATCGATCGTACTTGTCTCCTTCCGACCAGGCGATGTGTTGGTATAATCTTTCCACGCGGTTTTGTTTTTGTGCCCGTGTGCTGGTGCAAAAAACGACGATAAAAATCGTGGAAATGATCATCGTGAGGTATGAGTTTTTCATAGTGACTAAAATTTATGTAGTTTAAAATAATGTTTGGCCTAAAAAATGATGGAAGTCGGACAATAGAAAGGGGTCAAAAACCTTTTGACCTGTCTTCGTTGATTTTGTCTGGTCTTCTTGTCGTTAACGTATTTTCGTTATCTTTGTTGTATAAAAAAATTGAAATAAAATTATGATTGTAGATGTACTGGCTAATAGCGAACGAATTGAGGGGTTAAACCCGTATTTTAAAGTGGTCTTTGACTATATAAAAGCACATGATTTGTCAAATATGCCCGTGGGGCGTATTGATATTGACGGGGATAATGTCTATCTGAAAATTGAAGATGCCAAAGGACGGGAAACCGAGGAAGCCATATATGAACGGCATAACAAATATATCGATATTCAAATGCCGTTGAGTAGGTCGGAAAACTACGGTTGGAAAGCTAAAAGTTTATTGGGTGAAGAACGGGCTCCGTATGATGTTGCGGGTGATGTTACTTTTTACCGGGACCCGGTGGAAATGGTGTTCACGTTATCTCCCGGTGAGTTCGTGATCTTTTTCCCGGAGGATGCTCATGCCCCTTGTATCGGGGAGGGGGTAATCCGGAAGATGGTGGCGAAAGTCAGGAGAATTGAAGATTGAAATGGAGGATTGAAAATGAAAAAAAAATATATAATACTTCTGGTTGTGGTGGTACTGGTGGTGACTTATTTTTGTCTGCCTTATTATGCACGGCAGGCGTTGTTGTATTGGTACCCGTCGATAGATGATTTGTCGATGTTTGATAAGCATACGGTGAGGAAAGCCGATACGTGTTGGACGTGGGGAATTGCCAAGGATTATAACACTTACGAGTTGAGCCCGGAGGATGATGCCTATTTGAATGATTTTCGCACGGTTTCTTTTCTAGTGATTCAGAACGATAGTATCGTGTACGAGGAGTATCGGTCCGGTTGGAATGACACGAAGACATCAAATATATTTTCATCGACAAAGAGTATTGTGGGGCTGTTGGTCGGTATTGCTTATGACGAGGGGAAGATTACCAGTTTGGATGATCCGGTGGGGAAATATATCCCGGAATTCAACGAGGGAAAAAAGAAAAATATCACGATTCGCAATCTGTTGACGATGAGCGGCGGGTTGAATTGGGATGAGGCTTATGCATCCTTGTTTTCGGTAACTACACATGGTTACTACGGGAATGATCTTTATGATTTAGTGACTACGTTGGATGTGATCGAGGAACCGGGGAAACAGTTTTCATACCGAAGCGGGGACACGCAGATATTGGCTTTTGTCGTGGAAAAGGCAACCGGAAAGAGTATCAGCGATTATGCGGAAGAGAAGTTATGGAAACCGATGCAGGCCTGTCAAGACGCCTATTGGTTGCTGGATAAAAAGGACGGGGATGAGAAATCTTTTTGTTGTTTCCACACCACGGCGAGGGAAATTGCTCGCTTTGCCCGTTTGATGTTACATCATGGAAACTGGAACGGGGAACAACTGGTTTCGAAAGAATATATCGATGAGGCTATGAGTCCGGCGGGATATCTGAAGGATGAGTGGGGCAAGGATTCTCTGGATTATTACGGATTCCAGATTTGGATTATGAATTATAAAGGACAACGAAATCCGTATTTCCGGGGAATGTTGGGTCAATATATTATTGCTATTCCCGAAAAGAATGCCATTATCGTTCGGCTTGGACATAAAAAAGACGAGGAACGCATTCGGGAGACTACCCGGGACGTGTATCGTTATATGGATATCGGGACGAAGATATTGGATAGCAGGAAATGAGAGGTGTAGCTTGTTCATCGATTTTTATAGAGAACCTAAAGAGTTCTTAAGGAGAACTTAAAGAAATAATCCCACATATTCGAACATCTCTCGTGGCTCATTCAGAGCTTACACTTGCCATAATGCATGAGCAACGAGACAGCAACGAGTAAGCTCTGAATGAGTGGTATTATTTGGGTAGGATTACTTCTTTATTTGGGTTAGATTTGTGTGGGAATCGTTGTATCTGTAATTTGGGTTGTTTAATCTGTAATTCGTATACAAATTGTTGGTAATTATTCTATAATTTTGTAATGTTTAAACCACTAAAATAACATTTATGCTACGAAAAATCAGATTAACAGTAGCCCTTATATCTTTTGTAATGATCACCTTATTGTTCCTTGACTTCACGGGAACATTGCATGCATGGTTCGGATGGTTGGCGAAAATACAGTTTTTGCCTGCCGTGTTGGCCTTGAATGTCGGGGTCATTCTTTTGTGGGTTATGTTGACGCTCGTGTTCGGACGAGTTTATTGCTCTGTGATTTGTCCGCTAGGCGTATTTCAAGATATCGTATCTTGGTTTAGCGGACGGCGCCCTAAAAAGAAATATCGTTTTTCTTACTCTCCTGCAGTTTCATGGTTACGGTATGGAGTTTTGGGGGTATTTGTGATAGCCGTGATAGCCGGAATCGGCTCGGTAGTAGCACTGTTGGCCCCTTATAGTTCTTACGGGCGAATAGCCTCGAATCTTTTTGCCCCGGTATATCAATGGGGGAATAACGTGTTGGCTTATATTGCCGAAAGGAGTGATAGCTATGCTTTTTACGAAACGACCGTATGGTTGAAAAGTTTGCCGACTTTTATCATTGCCTTGGTTACGTTTATCGTGCTGGTCGTGTTGGCTTGGAGAAACGGGCGGACGTATTGCAACACGATTTGTCCGGTGGGTACGGTGTTGGGATGTTTGTCCCGATATTCGTTGTTCCGCCCGGTGATTGATGCGGAGAAATGTACGAATTGTAGTTTATGTTCCCGTAAATGCAAGGCGGCTTGTATTAATCATAAAGAACATCGGATTGATTATAGTCGTTGCGTGACGTGTATGGATTGTATTGATACGTGTCAGCATGGGGCAATTCGTTACGAGTCCCGTTTGAAAAAAAACGTGGGAGTTCCGGGAGAAAAGAAGACGGATAATGCTCGCCGGAGTTTTTTAACGGGGATGGGACTTCTTTTTGTTTCGTCAGCAGTAAAGGCGCAAGAGAAGAAAGTGGATGGAGGTTTGGCTGTTATTCTGGATAAGAAAATACCCGAGCGGATGACGCCGATTGTACCCCCGGGGGCTCAAGGATTACGTAATATGCAGAATCATTGTACCGGGTGCCAGCTTTGTGTTTCGGTGTGTCCCAATCAGGTATTACGGCCCTCGACGAAGTTGTCGACGCTGATGCAGCCGGAGATGTCTTATGAACGGGGATATTGTCGTCCGGAATGTACAAAATGTTCGGAGGTATGTCCGGCTGGGGCGATTTTGAAAATCACGCCTGCGGATAAATCTGCCACGCAAATCGGTCATGCCGTATGGGTGGAAAAGAATTGCGTTCCGTTACGGGATGGGGTAGCATGTGGTAATTGTGCCCGGCATTGTCCGGTTGGAGCTATCACGATGGTTGCTTCTGATCCCGATAATGCGGATTCATTGAAAATTCCGGTGGTGAACACGGAACGTTGTATCGGTTGCGGGGCTTGCGAGAATCTTTGTCCGGCACGTCCGTTCAGTGCGATTTACGTGGAAGGGCATGAACTTCACAGAACGATTTAAAATTGCGAGTACATGGAAGAACAAGAAAAGAAAAAAGAGATAAATCGCCGTGATTTCTTGAAAATCGTGGGAATTAGTGCGGTGACAACCACGGCGGCTTTGGCCGGTTGTGCCCCGAAAAATAATCCTGTCACGGGAAATCTTGCGGCTCAAGGAGATATACCAACGGATAAAATGACTTACCGTACCAATCCGAAAACGGGGGAGAAAGTGTCGATCTTGGGATATGGGTGTATGCGTTGGCCTACACTTCCCGCTCCTGACGGAAACGGGAATGTGATTAACCAAGAGGAGGTGAATAGGTTGATAGACTATGCTATTGAACATGGCGTGAATTATTTTGATACCTCCCCCGTGTACGTGCAAGGATGGTCGGAGAAGTCTACGGGGATTGCTTTGAAACGTCATCCGAGGAAGAAATTCCTTATCGCAACCAAGTTGTCGAACTTTGCCAATTATACACGGGAGAATTCGATTGCCATGTATAGGAAGTCGTTCGAGGATTTGCAGGTAGATACGATCGATTATTATCTGTTGCATTCGATAGGTAACGGTGGTATCGAGACCTTCCGGCAACGTTACATTGAAAACGGAATGGTCGATTTCCTGATGAAGGAACGTGAAGCGGGACGTATTCGTAATTTGGGATTTTCATTCCATGGTACGGTGGATGTGTTTGATGAGGTATTAGCCATGCATGAATCCGTGCATTGGGATTTTGTGCAGATTCAGATGAATTACGTGGATTGGAAACATGCTTCGGGGAAAAACGTGAATGCCGATTATCTTTATGGAGAGTTGGAGAAACGGAATATTCCGGCAATTATTATGGAACCGTTGTTGGGAGGACGGCTTTCGAAGGTTCCCGATCATATAGCTACGCGGTTGAAACAACGTAAGGTGGGGGCGAGTGTCGCTTCGTGGGCATTCCGGTTTGCGGGGAGTTATCCGGGTGTGTTGACGGTTTTAAGCGGGATGACTTATATGGAGCATTTGCAAGATAATTTACGAACGTATTCACCTCTTGAATTGTTGACAGATGCGGAGAAGGATTTTTTGGAAGAAACAGCACAATTGATGCTCCGTTATCCTACGATTCCTTGTAACGATTGTAAGTATTGTATGCCTTGTCCTTACGGGTTGGATATTCCGGCTATTCTGTTGCATTATAACAAGTGTATTAATGAAGGGAATGTGTCGACTTCCTCGCAGGATGAGAATTATCGCCAAGCCCGGCGGGCTTTTCTTGTAGGGTACGACCGTTCAGTGCCTCGGTTGCGTCAGGCCAGCCACTGTATCGGATGTAACCAGTGTGTGCCTCATTGTCCGCAAAGTATTGATATTCCTCATGAGTTGCGGCGTATTGACCGTTACGTGGAAGATTTGAAGCAGGGGAAGGCATTTTAGAAAATGGAACTGATTCTCCGCAAACACACCTAATATTTTTAGTATATTAGCGCTCAAAAAGCAGGGATTATGAACATATTCAGTTT
>CALUKD010000006.1 GCA_944321125.1 Candidatus Butyricimonas faecavium
TTACCAGAACCACCAAGTGAAATAAATTACAGTTTCCATGCCTTCTTTTTGTGTAATGACCTTTTGGAGACTGGAGGTATATTATCAGTAGCAATTTTATATGAAAATCATTATTATCATTTTGATCAGTCTTATATGTAACACCCTCACATTTTCACAAACTAAGGAGCAAGCAGAACTTCCTAATCTAACAGGTAAGATCAAAGTAGATAAACAAGGGAGAGAGTATATCATTGATCCTAATACACCTAATAAAAGAATCTATTTAGAAAGTGGTCCTTCCAATTTGGATATTTATAGAAAAGCTGCACAAGAAAATCAAACACCTCAATCTTGGCTACAAGGAAGTCCTATATCCTATCAAGACAAATCTGGTTCTGCAAACCAAATGTCTTATGAAACCCTTATTGATCCTCAAAAAAGAGAAAAATTCTTAGCAAAAGAACAAGCTAAACACTTACAATCTCAAATCCATATTGGTTTGATATTTATCATTGCAATCATATTTGTAATTCTATTTTCCATTTTCTTGATAAAATATTTAAAAAAATAAAATTATGTATTGTATTCATTGTGGGAATCCTATTCCAGAGAACAGTAAATTTTGCTCTCAATGTGGAAAAGAGCAAGTAATTTCAAAAGTAGAGACCAAAACAGAAGTGGCCAATCAAGAAGGAATACCTAATAACACTCTATCATCATTTAAAAGTACCATTAGCAGAACTGCCCTTATCTGGTATTGTATTTGGGTGGTTCTACATCTTGGACTTCTTTTAATTGGTTCTGATGGTATATTTGATTCATCAAACATGAGAGGTATGGATGATTTCTTTCCATTCAATTATAAAAGTGATGTAGAAGACTATGATATTACAGAATTTTTGGTTTATACATTATTTCCCCTTCTAATCATGTTCATTGCTTATCTTGTGAAAACTAACAAGCCAACAAATGATCCCTCTCAAGTTGGAAGTATGCATTTTGTTGATAAAAATTTACATGAAGAAGGAGGTTGCAATATTGACATAACTAATAACCACACTGAAAACAATTCAGAACATTTCCACTCTTCTTTAACCCAAACTGAACAAGAGGAAAAAAACAGGAGAGACAACATAACATTTATTCTAATCTTTTTTAGCATTCCTCTAGTGATTTTAATAATTGTCGCTATGACACAAGACTAATTTTAAACAAAATAAATATCATAAATAATTTTTATAAACATCATGAAATACTCTATCATAATTTTAATAACCCAACTATTGCTTTGGGGATGTTGCAGGAGTGAAAGATCAATATTAGAATCTTTTTACAAGGCTTTAGATGGAGATAAATGGGAACATAAAGAGAATTGGCTAAGTGATAAACCTCTCAATGAATGGTATGGTATTACCACTGATGAAAAGGGGAAAGTTGTCAAGATTCAATTAAGTGATACAATGATGGGTAAAGTCCCTGCAAATCTTAAACATTTAAGGAAACTTCAATCCTTGCATTTAGATTGCATGGCAGGAGGGATTAGATTGGAAGTAAACAATTATCCTAGTTTGAAAGAATTAGAATTAAGTGGTAATGTTGAAAAGGTATCTGTTGAAAATTGTTCTGAATTGGAGAAATTATCACTCACTTCTAGATATTTTGATGCTTTTCATGTTGATAGTTGCCCCAAATTATCCTCTTTGGAATTAATAGGACATAACATATCTGACACCACAAAAGGAGAACTAGATTTATCTCCATTTCCAAAGTTATCTGAATTGAAAATACATCACTTGGCATTGGATCAACTTCACATCAACAACTGTTTTAATTTGAAAAAGATTGAAATAGATAGTTGTCAACTACAAGAATTGAACCTCTCTTCATGTGCTAATTTGGAGTATTTAAAAGTGTCTGGCAATGATTCTTTACATGCTCTTGATCTGAGTAGATGCATGAAACTTGATACTATAAAGGTTAAAAGGAACTCCATAACACAGTTGGATGTTAGCCAATGCAAAGAATTAAGATACCTAGATTGTTCTTTTAATCATCTCTCAACAATAAATGTCGATAATTGCAAAAAGCTAAAAAAACTTGTTATTGAATTCAACAATCTCTCAAAATTAGATGTTAGCAAATGTAAAGAATTGGAAGAACTATGGTGTGAGGTTAATAAAATTTCTGTGCTAGATTTAAGCAAAAATTCAAAATTGAATACCATAAATTGTAGTGGCAATAGATTAAAATCTATTGACCTAAATAAAAATAATGAACTAAAAGACTTTAGATGCATTGTTAATAATCTTTCTGTATTAGACCTTAGTAGATGTAAAAAATTGAAATATCTATGGTGTGGGTTCAACAATCTTTCTGAACTGGATTTAAGTCATAATTTGGAATTGTATCAATTAGATTGTAGTAACAGTGATGAGCTGACAACTATTGATTTAAGTAAAAATGAAAAATTGAGCTATTTGAACTGTGAAAACACTCCTTTAAAAGAGTTGAATATATGCAAATGCAAAAAATTGAAATATCTATGGTGTGGGTTCAACAATCTTTCTGAACTGGATTTAAGTCATAATTTGGAATTGTATCAATTAGATTGTAATAATAATGATGAGCTGACAACTATTGATTTAAGTAAAAATGAAAAATTGAGTTATTTGAACTGTGAAAATACTCCTTTAAAAGAATTGAATATATATAATTGCTCAAAAATAGAATATCTCAACCTTTATGGGACACAATTAACAAGTATTGATATTAGCAATCATTATGAACTCTGTTATTTCAATATTGATTGTACTCCAATTACCACAATATGGGTACCTAAAGGTTGTACTGGTTTAAAAGAAGGTGATAATTGTCTTGTACCAGAAAGAGTGGAATATAAAACAAAACAATAAATCCATGAGTAGGGAGTATAATATAATCACTCCCACTCTATCTTTTAATAAACCTGTTATCCCCCTACCATTAATAAACAACATACATCTCATGCTAAAGAATGGATTAATTGGTATTTTTTGAATCAATTCATGTGGCTTTTCTTTAGATTAAGAAGTCAAAAAATATTTATCTTTTTACCCACTCTGAATAGGAAGGAGACATGAACTTAGGTTTGTGTTTCCTTTCAAATTATAGAATTGTTGTGTTTTCTATTGTAAAATGAGAAATAAGGCTGTTTTTAAGCCTTTACAACCATTTTTACACCACATCTGATTAAAATATTAACTTGAAAAATAAATGAAAATATGAAGAGAAAAAAGTGTTATTTCAATTCTGGCTAAGATCATATTCATGAATCTTTAATTCAAATTTTGTTGCAGATAGATTTTGTATATATTAGCAAGTAAGTGCAACAAAGATAGAGAGTTTGATTAAAAATTAGTGAAATTATGAGGTGAAAAAGCAGTTGTTTTGTTTATTTAATGTGTTGATAGTCAGTGGTTTAAATGTAATTTTACAGGTATCATTAGAGGTATCATCACATTTTTTATCTCTATAACTTATTGAATATTAGTATGATACATAAAAATCCTTCTCCTAGTAGGGCAACAACATGGGAAAATCCTTATAGCATTGAAACTATAAGGATTTATTTTTTGTGATATTTCAAAGTGTAATGTTTTGATTGTCAGCATGATTATTTCTTCCTTCAATTTTAACTGAATTCCTTATAAAATTAGGGATAGGGGATAATTTGATGTAGTTCTAGTATCATTTTAGGTATCATTTGTTGTTTTTTATGAAATTTGGAGGTATCATGTTAATGTTTTTATTATTAGTCATTTATGTAATTATACGATGATAATATATTATGTAAGTTGAGAAGGAATAACCAAAAATATTAATCAGTTTGTGTGAATGTTTATCTTAAGGTCATAGTAAATAATTATTAGCGATTACTATCAAGAATAATATTGTAATTAATTTTATAAATACTTTATAAACCTTATTATATATAAGGTTATAAGGTTTACGCCGGTAATGGTCTAGTAATAATTAAGTTATAAATATTGGATTTATTATTGTTAGATGTTGATTTTTAGATAATTGTAAGTAAATCGTGTCATCTGTTTTCCTTTTTAGGTTTTGTTATTACATTTCTGAATTCCAAGGGAGAAATGCCAGACCATCTCTTGAAGAACTTACTAAAAGAAGCTTGATCAGAGAAATGTAACTCGGTGGCAATTTGTTGAATAGAAAGTTCGGATAGAGCAAGCAGGTTACGGGCTTCACTGTACAACATCTCGTAAATGAAATTGTTTACAGTACGGCCAGTCTGTGCTTTAATGATAGAAGTCAAATATTGGGGGGTGATACTCATTTGTCGGGCGTAGAAAGGGACGGAATGTTCTGTTTTATAATGAAGCATGAGTAGCGTGATAAACTTTCGTAATATATTGGCGTATCGAGTTTGTGGCACACGTTCTGAAATTTCATTTATTCTCTTATTATCCAGAATATTATCTGTTTCCAAATAGTAACGGATCAAGGAATTTTGAATCATTTCCAGTTGATATGAATGTTCTGTCCGCAAGAGTTGGATCCGAAGATCTTCTATGCTGTTTGTCAGTAAGCGTTTCTCTTCCTCCGAGACTTGTACAATCGGGTAGTGGTACATGTTCATCCCGCGGGTAATCCTGTGTTGAATGTTAAGAATAGGCAAGCGGTCGATGAAATTCTTGTGTGAGCAGAGGCACAGGCATTGGAAATCGTCACTTACTTGATGGAAGTTCGTGAGGTGCAGTGGGGATAGGATACACAAGGCATGAGCATCGATAGGATATTTTACACTATCGACTAAAAGCGTGGCGCTTCCCGATAACACCAATATGTAGGAAAAAGCATTCAAGTAAACGGATTTATTCCCGAAAAGCAAAAATCCGGGTCCGATGTCTGACGTGAACACGGCAATTTCTCCCTTGTAGGATTCGCCTTTTCTGAAAGCCAGTATTTCCTGGATATTAACGATGTTATATGGCTCCATATTCAAGAGTTATCTTATGATTATGGAGCGAAGTTTGTGTAACGTTTTATATGTCATGATTTTTTGGTTCAAAAAACTAACCAGATAACCCGTTATACAGGCTGCGATGATGGAACCTTCCCGCACGCCTTCTATGCGTTGACTTAGTATAAGGGAGAGGATAATGGCCGATGAAACCAGAGTGATATCAAAATATACTTTGAATTTCCCGAATTCTTTGTTGTAACAACGAGAAGCGTATTTGACAAATCCTTCAGCGCTCATCATGGCTACTTGAGGTTTTATTTCAAGAACGACTCCGATGGATTGTACCAAACAACCGACCAATAATAACGCAATGGACATACCGTAATTTACTGGGTGCAGATTATTGGTCAGGAACATGTTCAAATCGATAAATGCCGAGAATATAAAAGAAAACGGCAATTGGAGCAAGATTTCTATGATATCCCGTTTACTTTTATTTTTTCGAATCAACCAGAATTGCCCAATGATTAATAACATATTAATTATAAACGTGCAAGTTCCCAGGGATAGAGAACTATTCAGGCTTAAAACATAGTTTACGCTGGAAATAGGGGTAGTTCCTAATGCTGAACGAATAATTAATACGATTCCCCCGGCTAAAAAATACAATCCGACAACAAATATCAAATACCTTTTTAAAAGTTCTTTCATAATTAATCCCCTTTCTTAAAAAAGCGTACAAAGATACGGTTTTTCGATGAAATTAGGAATATTTGAAGACATGTAGTTTCAAAAAAAACAAATTCTCTCTGTTTTCGAACATTCGTTTGTTATTGCTTTTTTAGGAATTTTGCAGCGTCTTAAAAAAAGAAAAAGCAAGATGAATAGTAAGAAAATTGTGACAGGACTGTTGTGTATGGTCGGTCTGTTACCGGTTTGTGCACAGCAGAGAGTTTTGAGCGTGGATGAAATGTTTCATTTGGCAGACACGAATAGTAGAAGTATTCGTTCGTATCGGTTAGCTGTCGATGAATCAGAACAAGGAACAAAAACGGCTAAAAATGATAAGTTACCTTCTATCGAGGCAAATTTGTCGTTCAGTTATATTGGGAATGGTTGGATGACGGACCGAGATTTTTCTGACGGGCAGAAAGCTTCAATGCCGCATTACGGGAATAATTTTGTTATTAAAGCTACGCAGGTAGTGTATGCCGGGGGGGCGATCAATAGTGGTATTCAATTGAGTGAGTTGCAACAGCAGGTGGCGGAGTTGGAATTGCAGAATAATCGTCAGGAGGTTCGATTTCTGTTAGTAGGGTATTATTTAGAGCTTTACCAGTTGTATAACCAGCAGGAGGTGTATGAGAAGAATATTGAACAAACCCGTTTGCTTGTCAAAGAAATTCAGGCAGCTTTTCAACAGGGAACAGCTTTAAAAAGCGATATTACCCGTTATGAACTTCAGTTGCAGAATCTGGAATTGGGGTTGACAAGTACCCGGAACCGGATTAAAATTTTGAATCGGCAGTTGACCACGACAATTGGTTTGGACCCAAACACGGTTATTTTGCCCGATACGACCGTGCTAGAGAAAAGTATCGAGAGACGGAATGAATTATCTTGGCAGGGGATGAAAAATGAATCTCCACGTTTGAAACTGGCAGATTTTGGGGTACGGATGAGTAAGAAACAACAGGATTTGATACGTGCCGGGCGTAGACCGAATATAGGGCTTGTGGCAGCAAACAGTTTTGACGGGCCTATTTTGATAGAAGTTCCGCCGATTGATAAGAATTTTAATTATTGGTATGTCGGAATAGGGATTTCATATAATTTTGACGCTCTTTTCAAGAATAATAAAAAATTAAAACAAGCTCGGATTGCAACTCGAAAGGCGGAAGAGGAACGGTTGCTGGCAGACGAGCAAGTTTCTAATGGTATACATGCAGCTTGGGTTGAACTGGATGAGGCTTATACCCGATTGCGAACCCAAGAGAAAAGCGTGCAACTGGCTCACGAGAATTACGACGTGGTACATTATCGCTACTTGAACGGGCTGGCGTTGGTGACGGATATGCTGGATGCCAGTAATATTCAGTTGAGTAGCGAGTTGCAGTTGACTAATGCCCGAATCGGCATATTGTACCAGTATTATTTGTTGAAGAAAACAATCGGTAGTTTATAATCATTTTAATTGATATATCAGTCATGAGTACAAATAGAAAGAAATTGATTCCAAATGTGGTTTTAATCCTCGTTATTGTTGTTGGTATTTGTTGGGTAACTAGCCGTTTTATTCATTTGGGACGGGTGGAATACACGGATAATGCCCAAGTGAAACAGCATATTACCCCGATCAATACTCGTGTACAGGGTTTTATAAAGAAAATTTATTTCGAGGAGTATCAACATGTTCGTAAAGGCGATACACTCGTGGTGATAGAGGATGCCGAGTACCGTTTGCGGGTGGCGCAGGCTGAGGCGGATTACCAGAATGCATTGGTCGGAATGGATGCAATGCACACGACGGTTCATGCTGCCCAAAGTAATATTTTGGTGACAGATGCCGGGATTGAGGAAGTACGGGTTCGGTTATTGAATGCGGAAAAGGATTATGAACGTTACAAAGAATTATTGAAGCAGGAAGCGGTTACCGTGCAACAGTTTGATCAGGTGAAAACGGAGTTCGAGGCGACCAAAGCCCGTTACGAGCAATTACTTCGTCAGAAACAGTCAGTTTCGCTCGTGAAACAGGAGCAAACACAACGTCTGGAACAGAACGAGGCAAATATCAAACTTGCTGAAGCTGCGTTGGATCTGGCTCGATTGAATCTTTCGTACACGGTGATTCTGGCAACAACCGATGGGGTAACCGGACGCAAGAATATACACGAGGGAGAACTGGTGCAACCGGGGCAGACTATGGTTGATTTGGTTGATGTAACCGAGAAATGGGTGATTGCGAATTATAAGGAGACACAAACAACCCGTATGGAAGAAGGGCGGATCGTGGAGATCAAGGTGGATGCCATTCCGGGAGTGGCGTTTGAGGGGCGTGTTGCTTCGATTTCGGAGGCCACGGGAGCTTCTTTTTCACTGATCCCACAGGATAATTCTGCTGGTAATTTTGTGAAAGTGGAACAGCGTATACCGGTTCGTATTGAATTTACAGAAAATAATAAACCGGAGGATATAAACCGATTACGTGCCGGGATGAATGTGGAATGTAAAGTTAATTACTAAAAAAGATGTCTGCACCTAATATACCGATACGTATCATGATGTTCCGGGATTTTGTTCCGGATCGGGTACGCGTGCTTCTTTGCTTGTTTTTTGCCTTGACATTCCAATTCAGCGGGGGGATTTATCTGGCATCCGTTTCGCAGATGGTTGGATCGTTATCGTTGATGCAGGAGGATATTATGATGGCCGGTTATGCCTCGTTCGTGGGGATGACGGTCATTTTCCCTATTCTTTTCCGTTTGAAGTTTCGTTTCACTTCACGGGCGATTTTACTGGTGGTCTGTCCGGTGTTGATTGTTTGTAACTTAATTACGATGAGGACGGGAAGTCTTCCGGTGCTGGTTGGGGTATGTTTTATTGCCGGAATGTTTCGTATTTTGGGTACTTTCGAGTGCCTGTCGAGTGTGCAACTCAGTATCACGCCGACCCGTAATTTTGCGGTATTTTTTCCGGTCGTGTATCTTGTCGTGTTAGGAAGTATTCAATTGTCGGGGTTGGCGACGGTTTACTTGGGATATTGGGCTAACTGGCGATATATGCATTGGTTTATAATCGGGCTATTGTTTATCGTTTGGTTGTGTACGACTTTATTTACCCGGCATTTCCGTTTTATGAAAGCGTTACCTTTATACGGGATAGATTGGTTAGGCGGTGTTTTGTGGGCTATTTTTCTTTTGTCGCTGGTTTTTGTTTTTGAATACGGTAAGTTTTATGACTGGTTATATTCTCCTTATATCCGTTCGGGAATCGTGGTTGCGGTTGTATCGTTATTGCTGAATATTAACCGGATGTATACACTTCGGCATCCCTATATCACGAAAGAGGCATTGAGTTATCGGAATTTGGGAGCCATATTGCTTGCATTTCTGGTGTTGTGTGGTTTGCAGACCACGCCGACGATATTACAGAATATCTTTACCGGAAGTATTTTGAAATATGACGTGCTGAATTCGATATCACTGAATTGGTGGAATTTATTGGGAATCATTTTAGGTACTTTGGCAGTTTATTACTGGCATGCCCGTTTACATGGAGGTTATAAAAGAGCCGTGTTTACCGGGTTCGGTTTGATCGTGATTTACCAGTGTTGTATGTATTTCTTGATAGATCCGCGAATGAATATCGAATGGCTTTATTTGCCGACTTTATTAAGAGGGGCGGGGTACGTGATGATTTATATATCATTGACTGTTTATATTTCAGGTTTTGTACCGTTCCAACATTTCTTTCAGGTGTTGTCCTTATTGGGATTCGTGAGAACGGGGTTCGGGTCGGCGTTGGGAAGTGCAATTTATGAGCGGGTTATGCAACACGTTTTACCGGGAAATTATCAATTATTGGCTGCCGATTTGGATGCGGTGAATCCTATTGCCGCCCATATTCCGACAGGGCAACTTTATGGCGAAACAATGAGACAGGTCATGCTGGTCAGCGTGAAGGAGTTATACGGTTGGACATGTATTATCGGAGTATTTTTTCTATTGATGATTTTAAGTTACAGGTATCTGAATCGAAACACGGTGGGACGTTTACCCGGAATGAGGCAGATTAAACGAATTATGAAACGAGATACTTCTTTTTGTTAATTTGTTTTCCCTTACAGCTTCAAAGGCTGTAAGGGATCTTGATGTTTCTGATAATCCGATTTAGTTTATTCATTTGAGAATTCAGCTATTGGAATATCTTTCAGAAAATCACTTAATGAGATATCGAAATAATCGCATATTGTTTTTAAGGTAGATATAGTCATGTTATTTTTAGCAATTTCTATTCTGGAAATATTTATGTCTGTTGCGATTAAAAAATCTATTTGCGAAAGACCTTTTTCCTTTCGTAATACCTTTATTCTTAAGGCAATTTCTTTTAGTAATGCTTCATCAGTATATTTTTTCATACAGTAAAGAAAGAAATGAATGCATTAATTTTCGCCAACGAATTTGTTGGTGATTTATCACCGTTATAGTTGTATTTTTGAATAATTTATAAAGGGTTTTATCATGGTTATTGTAACAATCATGATAAAATCGTGTTTTAAGAATGTGAAATTTTAATAATATTTGAATTAAGCACTAATAATTAGTTTAAAACTAAGGAGAAAAAGGTTGTTTTAAAAATAATTAGAACAGGGACTCTTCAACTTCCCTGTTCTCAAGAATAATTTCATAACAGCAATGTTTGCCGCATCTTCTGTTATGGAGAATTATCAATGTTAATAACAAATGTATGAAGAAAAAATGTAAAGTTAAAATTCGAGGACACTTACGTGGGGTATTCCTCTTGATTTTCTTTTTTGTTTTGAGTATTTGTGGGAAAGAGGTTTTTTCACAAGAAAAGCGTTTGACGTTGGAGGTGGAAAACGAGACTTTAGGGCAAATACTGGAAGAGATTTGTAAAAAACAAAGCATGGAGTTCGTGTATAATACGGATGTCGTTGATGTAAATGAACGAATGTCCGTGTCTATGCGGAATAGTACGTTGAAGGAGATTCTAGAGGTGGTTTTAGGAAAGAAGTACTCTTACACGATTCAGGGACGTTACGTTATGGTCCGGAAGAAAGATTCGAGGGGAAATGGAGATAGAAATGTTTTCGTGGAATTGAAGGGTGTTGTGAAAGATGAGTCGGGAGAACCTTTACCGGGTGTGTCTGTCACTCTGCTCGGAACAACAATTGGTACGGCAACTGATGTAAAGGGAGAATTTTCATTAGTTGTACCTAAATCGGAAATTCCTGTATTGAAATTTTCTTTTATCGGGATGCAGACGGTTGAGGTAAAATGGACGAGTGATAAAAAAGAGGTAGTTTTACATGAGGATGTGGCGATGATGGAAGAGGTGACTGTTACTACCGGTTATCAAACGATAGAGAAGAAAAGGATGACCGGAGCCGTGGATGTGGTTACGGCAAGGGAGATTGAAAACAGAGGCTATTCTTCCGTGGGTGATGTGTTGCGTGGGGCGATGGCTGGGGTGTCTACTCGAAATGTATCAGGGAAACCGGGTACATTACCTGAAATACGAATCCGGGGATTGAATTCTCTTTACGGGTCGATGGAGCCCATGTGGATTGTGGACGGGGCTCCTTTTTACGGTAGTTTGAATGATATTGAGCCGGAAGATATTGAGAGTATAACTGTTTTGAAAGATGCGGCAGCAACAGCTATATACGGTTCTCAAGCGGCTAACGGGGTTATCGTTATTAAGCGGAAAAGGGGTGAAGTCGGAAATGTATCTATACGGATTGCTTCGAATTTTTCAATAGAGACAGCTCCAAAGAATAATTTGGATTTGATGAATTCGGAGGAGAAAATTGCTTTTGAACGGAGTATATACGAGGATTTTCCCAATCTGACTTCCGGGGGACGGGTGATTACGCTATTAAGAAATGCTGACGTGGGTAAAATTACTCGGAAGGAGGCTGAGGCAGAAATAGAGCGTTTGAGTAGAATCAATACGGATTGGTTTGATGTTATTTTTGATACGGCTTTTTCACAAAATCATTCCATTGCACTTTCGGGGGGAACGGAGAAAAATCAATATTACGCATCATTGAGTTACCGCAGGACGGAAGGTATAGTCCCGACGAATATTTACGAGAATTGGGGAGGTTCTTTGCGTTTAACACAGAAATTTAATTCTTGGTTACAGGTTAATTTTGATATATCGTCAACTATCCGGACGGATAAAGACTCGGAAATGTCGGTTAACCCTTTGCGTTATGCGACTTATGCCAATCCTTACGAGCGTCCTTATGATGAGGAGGGAAATTTGGAGTATGACCGTTCCTATACATCGGAGTTAAGTTCTCTGAAAGACGGTTATAAGTATGATTTTAATATTATGGATGAGATGGAGCGGAATAAATCGACAAAGAAGTCTCTCGACAATAGTATTTCCTTGGGATTGGATTTCCAGTTGTTGAAAAACTTGAAACTTTCTACTGGGGGGTCTTTCTTCAATAACGCTCACGAGACTCGCATAGTTTGGGATCCGGGGTCATACACGGCGAAATTGTCGAGTTGGTTGTCGGGAGTTTATTCCGAGTTGCCAGATGAGTTGAATAAAGGTTCGTTGGCAGAAAGTAATAGTCGATCGCAGGGGTGGACTTGGCGAAATAATTTAGAGTTTCGGCAGACCTTTCGAGAGAAACATTTTTTGAGTGTCTATGTCGGTCATGAAGTTTCTGAGTATAAATCTAATAGTAATTATGTGAAGTATCCCGAGTATGACCCGGAAAAAGGGTTAGTGGGTGTGCCGGATATCGATGGTGTAGAGGATATGAAGGGGAAAATTCTGAATTTGTTGGATGGTTTATCAGAGTATCAGAATCGAAGTGTTTCATTTTTTGTTTCTGGGTCATATAGTTTTAAGGATAGGTATATTTTGGCCGGAAGTATTCGTATGGATGGAGCTGATATTATCGGTACAGCGAATCGTTTTTCCCCGCTGTGGAATGCTAGTTTTAAATATAATATGTATGAGGAGGAGTTTATAAAGAAAGTTTCTTGGCTGGATGAGTTGTCTTTTCGGTTATCTTACGGTTACACGGGTAGTATAGATAAAAATGCTTTGCCGTTTGGTGTGATGACTTATAGCACGACAGACGAGTATTTTGAGTATGATATTCCGACTTATATTCAGCCTAAAAATCCATCCGTGAAGTGGCAGAAGAAGGAAGACCGGAGCGTGGGAGTCGATTTTGCCTTGTTGAAGCGGAGGGTACGGGGAACGGTAAATTATTATAATAATGTGACACGTAATTTGTTGGATACAAAAAAATTACCGATTTCTGTAGGAGTAAGCAGTATAAAATATAATAGTTCATCGGTTAGAAATTACGGTTGGGAGTTTTCCATGAATTCCCAAATTATTCGAGCCAAAGATTTGTATTGGAGGGTTGATTTTAACGTGGGGATGAACAAGAGTAAAGTAATAGAGACTTATTATAAGGATATTTCAGAGGTGCCCAAGGGGTATGATAAAACGACTCCCGTCAAAGGTGCTTCAACCAATGCATGGTTTGGTTATCGCTTTGCCGGAATTGATCCGCGTACGGGACATACGCTGGCATTTGTTGATAACAGCAGACGGGAAAATCCTATCGGGTTTCAAAGGGAAGACGGGAGATGGGTGATGGATATGGATGATACAAATAATTCTGATAGAGAGAATATTAAAGAATATTTGGGCGATAGTTATCCGACTGTTAACGGAGGATTCCGGACGAATTTATCATGGAAAAACTTTACGTTTGATGCGAATTTTACCTTTATGCTCGGTCATAAAATTATGGCAGCTTATTATGCGACCTCTGCGGGAGGGATGGTTTCTTCTGCCAGTCAAAATGTGTTGAGGAAAGAGTCAACCCGCTGGCGTAAACCGGGGGATATTACTGATATTCCGGTTTATTCATCCGGGGGAAGTTTTTCCTCTCTTTACAGCGAATGGTATGATTTAAAGTTGGAGAAGGGGGATTATTTGAAGTGTACGAGTATTTCTTTGGGTTATCATATTCCTTCGAAAGTTTGTCAGAAGTTTTGGTTGACTTCGTTACGAGTGAATTTGAATATTCGGGATGTGTTTACCGTATCCGGCTATTCAGGTATGGACCCGGAGAACTTTGGAGGATTCGGTTATCCCAACTCCAAGAAATATATGATTTCTTTGAATATCGGAATTTAATGAGCAAGAGTTATGAAAAGAGGTTTAATTATAATATGCGTGTTGGTGTTTGGCCTCACGGGATGCAAAGATTTTTTGAATCTAGTGCCCAAAAATAAGAAAGTGGTGGCTAATCTGGAGGATGTGAAAACGGAATTGTTGACTTACCTTGCGTCGATAACCTATTCCACGGGGGGAATTTCTCCTTCCTATGGGGGATCTGTTTTTCGTTTTCCGCTGTATAATGATGTCGTTACTCAATTGTGTTTGTATGAGGATGATATCGATATGTCTCATTATTCGGATCATTCTACGATTAACGAGAAAGCCGTGAATGTTTATATGGAATGCATTGATTGGAAAGGTTTGTCTCTTGCTAATGTCTTGTGGGAAAAATGTTATGGTGCGATCGGTTTTTTGAATGTCATTCTTGATGATTTGGAGAAAGCCGGAGGATATACCCGAACAGAGTACGAGACAATCACGGGAGAGGTGAAGACCATACGGGCTTATTATATATTTAAGCTATTGCAGTTTTTTGCTCCTTATAATAACGATAATTTGGGAATACCGTTGAATTTGGATTCGGAAAATGTCATTCCCGGAGGGCGTTTGTCTCAGCGGGAGGTGTATAGAATTATTATCCGAGAACTGGAAGAGGTGTTAGAGTATAAGGCAGTAAGGGAGAAGTGGAATATGTTTTATTATCCGGGGATCGTGAAAGCAATTTTGGCACAGGTGTATATGTATAAAGCTACTTCTGCAGCCGCAGAAGAGAGTGATTGGGCGAACGCCGAGAAGTATTCGGGTGAGTTGATCGTGAATTATGAGCCGGAGAATCGGGAAGATGTTCTTGCCGGTATATTTGCCGGGAATGTCCGTGAGTATCAAGTGGGTAGTACGAATTATCAATTTCGTATGACTTATAGGAAATCGAGTGATTTCGGGGACATTTTTTCTGGAATTTGGGCAGAGGGAAAAGCTCAACGGGTTTCCAATGATTTGCTCGGTATGTATGATGAAACCGATATTCGCCGGGGAGCTTGGTTTAAAATGGAGGAAGAGGAAGGTCGGACAATATATTATATTAATAAGCCAGGTTACACGAGGTCAATAAACGAGATTACCGTACTTTTTCGTACCGCTGAAATGTATTTGATTAATGCAGAGGCGAAATGCCGCCAAAATCAGACTCAGGAGGCGCAGGAGATGTTGGAAAATTTTAAAAGAGCCAGAATTCCCGATTTCGAGGGATTTTCGGGGGTAGATGTGTTGGAAGAAATATTGAACGAGAGACGAAAAGAATTTTGCTATGAGGTGGGGACTCGTTGGTTGGATATGAAAAGGTTAGGAATAGAGACAAGCCGAGTTGGAATGAGTAAAGAGGGAGAAGGTACGAAGGTCTATGAATTGAAGTCTGATGATTACCGTTATGCATTACCTATTCCGGATGGGATCGAGTTGGATTATAATAATAAAGTGGAACAAAATCCCGGTTGGGGAAATTTGAATTAATCAAGTTGTTGTATATGAATAGAATATTGTTATTGTTTATGTTGCTCGTTGTATTCATTTCGTGTCATGACGATGATGTATTTTACGAGAATCCGACAGCATTAAGTGATATAAAATTATTATCGGTACGGGCGGATCACAAGATGTTACTTCCGGATGGGAAGGCTAAAATGCGTTTTTATATCACGGCTTTTGGGATAAAGGAATTGCCCGATTATTCTGCACAATATAAAGGAGAGGATAATGACACGGTGTTGTATGTCCCTCGTGTGGCGTGTGATACATTTAGAATCCCGGATGATGTTATTCCGGCAGGAGTCTTGAAATTGTATGATGAGCATGGAAATGAAGTCCCGGATGCTATTTATTCAACAACGGATGTGACGGAAAGAATGCTTTATTTTTACGCTAAATCGGGGGAGTTGGAGAGTGAAAGAATTGCTGTTCAAATCCGGAAATTGCCGGAGCAAACGTATAAAGAGTTAGAATTTCCCGTGATATTTCATGTTCTCAATCCGGCAGAACAGGTGGGAGTGCCTTCGTTTAAGATAACGGAAGAGGTGGTGAAAAAGAATCTTGAGCGGTTGAATGACGTGTTTGGTCGTGTTGTAACAACCGATCCGAACGGGGCTGATGCTAGGATTAAATTTGTAGCCGCAAAGTATGATGTTTCCGGGATGAAACTAGCGGAAGAAGGTATTCATAATTGGGAAATCAGTGCTTCGGAAAGTTTCGAAGATATTGATGATTATGAGGAATACGTGCGGAGAAATGAATTGAATTTGATTTATGACTATCGGCATTATCTGAATATTTGGTTGATAAATTACCCGCAAGGGGCTAATGCTTCCGTGAAGTCCCCGACGGTTATATTATCCGGGGAGTATATACCGGGATTGAACGCCCAATGGTGGCCTTTGGATCAATTCCCCGAAAAACCTCGTGATGTGGGTTTCTTTATTAACATGTCGGCTTTTCTTAATCCAATGAGTTCTACTGATTTTTTTGAGATATCTAATCCGATGGCACAGTTTTTCGGTTTGTTGTCGACTCAGGCATCCGAAAATTATGAAGGTTCAAATCTTGTCAATGGAGATACTGATTATTGTCCTGATACTTACTATTACTGGAATGATAATTCGTCTGTTTTGAAGAATACAAGTAAAGAGGAGGATTCGATGGACGAGAATACGGAGTATTTCACTTCTTATAATGTGATGGATCGATATAGTTGGAAAAATTCGATAACAGTAGATCAGGTTGCTAGAATTCGTGAGCACATAGAAAAATGTCCTTCTCGTTGGATGTATAAGTCGAAGTATGCCTTAACGGGGCTTCGGGAAGATTGGGAGGCAATAAATTGATTAATGTTTAAAATGAAATGATGATGAAAAGAGTTTTGTTATTAGTAATAAATTTGGTTGTGATGTACAATATCGTGTTTGCGCAAGGGGATAAAATGAGATTGACGATCGATTTGCGAAATGCGATTTTGGAGGAGAGGGTAGAGGTGAAAGGAAATGATTGGCGGAAAGAGATCGTGGTGGAAGATGATAAAAAGGGAACAGTGGAGATTTTGCTTGAACGGGGAGAGTATGTTCAGTTACAGATAGGATATGCTAAAAGTTTGCTCTATTTGGAGCCGGGAAAAGATTTGACGCTTGTTTTAATGGCAGATAAAGATGGCGCTTTCTCTTTTTTTAGAAATAAGTTTGGTTATCAGGGAGATGAGGGGAATGTGAGTATTAATAAATATTTGAATGAAAATGATTTGAAATTTATAAAATCCATTGATTTCACGTTAGGGGAAAATGAGTTTTTGAATAAGCTGGTTGAACTGGAAAAAGAGAATAGCCGTTTGATAAAAAGACAGAGTTTTTCGAAAGAGTTTGAAAAAACAGAGTTATTAAGAGTAAAGTATCTATTGTATATTCCATTGGTTAGCTATCCGGTTCAACATTTTTGGAAAAATGGTAGTGAGTGGACCGGAATGGAACAGTATGAGGAAACTCCTTTGGTAAAGGACTATATCCCAAGACTTTTTGTTGATAGTGAAGAAATTTGGCAAATCCCATCCTATCGGGATTACGTGAAAGGTGGTGTTGGAATTCTTGCCGTATCGGATTTGATGGGAAATGATAAAGGTAAAGCGATTTTGGAACAACTCGTTTTTTTGGCGGGACATTTTAAAACATCGGTTATTTTGGAAGATATGACTCAGGAGTTGGTGATGCAGTATATTCAACAAACAGAGGGTAAGCCGTTAGGGGAAATAGAGAACTATTATAGACATAACGTGAAGAAAGAAAGTTACATACAAGAGTTTATACGGGCGCAGAATATGTGGGCTAAATACGCGGAAGGGACGAAAATAATGTCATCTAATCATAAATATATGGATATTAATGGAAAGATGGTGGCGTTGGAAGATTTGGTAGGAAAATATGTTTATATAGATATTTGGGCAACCTGGTGTGGACCGTGTAAAGCGGAATTACCTTATTTGAAGGAGTTGGAGAAGAAATTTGAAGAGAAGAATATTCACTTTGTGAGCATATCTATTGACTCGAATAAAGCGGCGTGGATTAAAATGGTACAGGAAGATCAGCTGGGAGGAATTCAATTGTTCGGAGGAAATAAAGCGCAGATTACGAAAGATTATGCCATTAAAGCAATACCCCGTTTTATTTTATTGGATAAAGAGGGGAAAGTGATGAATAAAGAAATGACACGTCCTTCTGATCTTGCAACGGAAGAGACATTGAAAGGATTGGAAGGTATTTAAAATAGGAGTTATGAAAACTAGAATATGTCAATATTTTGCATGGGTTTATTTGGGACTTTGTATGGCTTGTAATTCCGGGATATCGGAACACGAGGACGAATGGGGACAAGTTAGGGAAGTTACTTTTCGGATATCCCAAACGGGTAATCGATTGGCAAGGGCCACGACTACGAATTTTGAAGTTGGGGATTCTATTGGAATTTATGCGGTAAAACGAGATGTTCCAAGTGAATTGGGAATTCCGACTGTTTCAGGGAACCAAGCGCATAATGCCAAATGGATAAAGACGACAGGAGGTTGGTCTCCTGCTTCGTTGAGGGATAAAATCGTTTTTCCTCAAGATGGCGGTAAACTTGATTTTTATGCCTATTATCCTTATTCTCCCGATGCTGTTAATCCTGAAAAGATTTCTATGGGAGTGAAAACAGATCAACGGGAAGATGAGGGATGGAAAAGTTCGGATTGGATGACAGCTGTAAATACGGAGGGAATAAACGAGGGAGAGGTTGATTTGACTTTCAAACATATGATGGCTTCTGTGGAAGTGAATGTTATAGGAGGGGAAATGATCATGCCGAATGAAGGGTTACAAGTACAGGTAGTTGGGGTTTGTATGAAAAATTTATTTCATTTGGGGACAGGCAGGTTTACAGTCGAAACGAGGACGGGAACGATTGATATGCGGCGTTTGGAGGGGGAAGAGGGTTTCAGATACGGGGTTTTGTTGCCGGCTCAAGTATTGGAGGCGGGAATGCCGGTGATGAGGTGTTTGCTAGATGGGAAAATATATATTTACCGGGGTGAAGAAGTTGTTTTGGAATCGGGAAATCGTACTCGTTTTGAATTTTCCTTGAAGAGTGGAGACGAATAAAATAATGTATCATGGAGATAAGGATTATGAAAAAGATATTGTTAATTTTTATTGGAGTCATCTTTTCTTGCTTGATAGGATGTAAGGATGACGATAAGGGAATTGAATGGTCAGCTGAACCGATACGTTTATCCGGACAAATTCTTGGGATGAATGAAAACGAGGTGCAAACTCGTTTTCGGGGAGGGGCAGGTGTCGGTATTTATATTGCGGATACAGATGATGAGTCATCCGGGAATTTATTAAATGCTAGGGTGAGTAATAAAAAATTTATGCAGAGTGCCGATGGTTTGGTAGGCGATCCGCTTGTTTACTGGAAAGAAAAAAGCCGAATAGAAATTGCGGCTTATTACCCCTATTTACAGGGGATGGGGAATATCTTGAATGCTTGCCTTTTTCAAATTGCGGAACACCAAGAGGTTTCAGTAAATGGTTTATCGGCTTACCAAGAGAGCGATTTCCTGTGGGCTAGGGGGCGTGCGGATTTTCAAATAGAACCGGTATCATTGGAATTTAAACATTTGATGAGTAAGGTAGTTATTTATTTGAAAAGTGATGCCATGGTTCCGGGAGATATGGTGGGGAGTGAGGTGAGTATTCTTGGAATGGCCACGAAAGCAAAAATCGATTTGGCGGAAGGGATGGTGGTGGCAGAAGGGGAGCCTGTTGCAGTTGTTACTGCCGAGGAAAATATGCAGAAAGATGGGTTTGAAATAGTTGTTAAAGCTATTGTTGTACCTCAAATCGTAAAGAAAGGTACAACATGGTTGAATATAAAAACGTTGGGTGGGTATTCTTATACATATGAGTTACCGGAGGATTGGGTATTCCAGTCGGGGAAACAGGTGATTGTAGACGTGAGCGTTGAGAGCGGGGAGTGTCATGTTACGGTAGGAGAAATTGAGGATTGGATAGAAAGGGGAGACCTTGTCGTGGGAGAAGCCGTGGAAGATTTACCTGTATTTGAATTGTATGATTTTTATAATTTAAATGGTGTTCAAGGGTTGGTTATAGCAGTAGACGAGACGGGTAAGCACGGGACATTGATTTCGTTGGATGAAACATTAACACAATGGTGTACAGAGTCTTCGTTGTTGATAGCTGAAGCTTATTCTGGGGATGATGCTCAAGAGAATTTGAATGAAATACTGAAGGTTGACCCGACCTTGGAGAAATTTCCAGCAATGAAGTGGTGTATGGATCGAAATAAGGATGGTATTTCCGGTTGGTATATGCCTGCTTTGAATGAGTTGAAGGATTTTTGGAATTTGTTGTATGAAAATACGGATGTTATAAATGATAAAATTATTGCAACAGGTGTGGCGGGGGCTACTGCTATAAAAACAGATTATTGGGATACCAATGGTTATTTTTCGTCCACGTTGTCAATGGCTGATAAAGTTAGGAGTTTGAATTTTTCCTTGTTTGGAGGAGTAGGAGTGTCTTTATTGACTCAAGACTCTTGGGGAGATGTTCGGGCGTTTTATAAATTCTGATTTTATAAGTTAGTTGAAACGAAAGATTTCAATAAGCCAATGTATGATCGGACAAAGTTATATTTTCACTTTGTCCGATCGTCTGTATTTGATGTCGTATTTATCCCAATAATCTTCTATCTTTGTGATAAATGTTTAAGATGTAAATTTATAGAGTTCTGTATATGGCAGATGATTGCGTGATTCGGGTAACCGGTCTGAAAAAGAGTTTTCCCAAAGGGAAAGAGGTTTTACACGTGCTAAAGGGTATTGATATGGAAATCCGGTCGGGAGAGGTGATTGGTTACCTTGGGAGTAACGGGGCGGGGAAATCCACGACCGTGAAGATTATGTGCGGGTTACTGGAGGATTTTGAAGGAGAAGTGGATGTGTTGGGGTATGATGTTCGGAAAAATGATATAGAGGTGAAGAAACGGATCGGGTATATCCCGGAGAATGCTGTGATGTACGAGCATTTGACTCCGATGGAATATTTAGAGTTTATTGGAGCTATGTATGGTTTGGAACGAAAAGAGGTGAATCGGAAGGTTGACGAGTTACTTTCGTTGTTTGAAATGAGAGAGAACCGGAACGAAAGGATGGTGAATTTCTCGAAGGGAATGAAACAGAAAGTACATATTATTTCGGGATTATTGCATAATCCGGAAGTGATTTTTATGGATGAGCCTCTGAATGGGTTGGATGCCAATGCGGTGATTATTGTGAAGGAGGTCGTTGCTCGCTTGGCAAAAGAGGGGAAAACGATTTTTTATTGTTCACACTTGATGGATGTTGTCGAGAAAATAGCTAGTCGGGTAATCTTGATTAATCAGGGAATGATTATAGCTAACGGTTCGGTTCGGGAGTTGATGAAAAAAGCGGAGGTGGACTCTTTGGAGGAATTGTTCACGAAGTTAGTAGGGACTACGGGGCAGTCGGAAAAAGCGGAACAGATTGTAAACGCTTTTGAAAACAGGGAGCCATGATTAAGGTAGTAACACAAATTCTGCGGTTCTTCCAAGGGGTATTTACCCGTATGGGAGTCGATTTTGACCGGATGCTGGCCATTGTGGTGGTGAAGTTGACAATGGATAACCGGATAGACCGGAGTGGCCGGAATAAGAAGAACACATCGAATGCATTGGTGAGGCAGGGGATTTTACTTGGAATTTGTGGACCGCTTTTTTTCTTGCCGGGGATAACGTCGGGAGCCTTTGAGGTGTCGCTTTTGTTATTTCAAGCGTACTTGTTTTTGATGTTGCTGATGAGTTTTATGATGGAGTATTCCCGTATTCTTTTTGACGGAAACGATAGTCATATTTTGCAGCGTTTGCCCGTGAATTCCAAAACAATACTGGTCGCTCGTTTAATGTCGATGTTGGTGTATATGTTTTTCCTTTCCGGTTGTATGTCGGTGATCCCGATGGTGATAGTCGGTTGTTGGAAAGGTGTGATATCCGGGGCTTTTTTCATTATTTCCGTGTTGCTGAACACGATATTCACGTTACTTTTTGCTAATGCTATCTATCTTGGGGTGATGCGTTTTATTTCCGTGGAGAAGTTCCAACGGGTGATGAGCTACGCGCAGGTGGTGTTGATTGCCGGGGTTGCATTGAGTTACCAGTTGGTGGGGCAACTTACACGGAGTATACAGTTGGATATGTTTCACCCGGGGACCTGGATGTATTTTACACCTCCTTGTTATTTTATGTCCTTGACGGTGATGGGGAAACAACCAACGGGTTCCGTGTTATTGCTAGTGTTGATTGGGGTGGGGCTTGTTGTTGTGCTTGGCTATATCACGGTGGCTTATTTTGCTCCTTATTTTTCGGTGAAAGCGGGGATATTGAATTCATATACGCCGGTAAGTAAGAAACGTAAGGACGGGAAGGAGGGATGGCTTTACGGTTTAGCTCGGGTATTCGCTTGGAGCCCGGTGCAAGTAACCGGATTTGTCTTGGGATGGCGTATGACCCGTGATAATTTGAAATTCAGACAAGGTGTTTTACCCATGATGATTTACACGATGTTTTTGGCGATTTTCTTTTTATACCAAGGACGACAGGAAGAGGCTAGTGGTATCGCTTATTATATGCCTCTTTACATGATGTCGATGATTAGTATCGGGATCCAGATGAATATGTCGATCATGGATAAGGGGGATTTACTTTGGCTTTATCGTTCTAAGCCATTGGTGCGTCCGGGAGCTTTAATTCTTGGGTGTTTTAAGGCTCTGTTTGTGAAGTATTATCTTCCGGCTTACGTGTTGCTTTGTGGGATTTTTATCGTGATACTGGATTGGATCATTCTTCCGGACCTGTTATTTGTTTTGGTTGTGAGTACGTTGGTGAGTTACATTTATCTTTGGTTTTCCGGAATGCTTTTTCCCTTTTCGAAAGAAAAAAGTTCCATGGATTCCGGGCGAAATATATTGCGGGTTATTGTTTTAATGCTAATGCTGGTTCTTGTTGGGGGAACACATACATTAGCCATGCGGTTGTCGTGGTTTGGTATTTGGGGAGCGATTGTGGTAATCTCTTTCCTTGTTTTCTTGATGGAATTTGTGATATGTCGTGTTTCGTGGCGGAAAGTGATTTCTAACTATTGATATTTTTTGTTTGGGAGAACGGTAATTGGATACATTGTTTTTCGTCTTGGCGTAGAGTAGGAAACTACGAATCTTGGAAAAGTAGTTGTGTTTAACCAGAAACCGTAAAAGTGGTTATTTTTACGGTAATTTGTATACAATCCATTTGGATTGTATCTCATACTTTTACATTATAAATTAGAAGTGTTAGATTTAAATTTAAAATAGAATAGTATGAGCATAAAAACCATTGTAACAACAGGGATGTTGTTCCTTGCCGGAACAATTGCAAGTGCCCAAACACGTACAAACCCAATAAAAGAAAAAAATATGGAAAAGCTAGAATTAGTGAAGGAATGGGATAAGGTATTCCCACAAAGTAACAAGGTGATTCACAAGAAGGTGACTTTTCGTAATCGTTACGGTATCACGCTTGCTGCGGATATGTATATTCCGAAGAATGCCGAGGGAAAGTTAGCTGCTATTGCAGTAAGTGGTCCTTTCGGGGCTGTTAAAGAGCAGTCATCCGGGCTTTACGCTCAGACGTTAGCGGAACGTGGTTTTCTGACAATTGCTTTCGATCCTTCCTACACGGGTGAAAGTGGAGGACAACCCCGGTACGTGGCTTCTCCGGATATTAACACGGAGGATTTCAGTGCTGCCGTTGATTTTCTTTCAACTTGTAACGATGTCGATCCTGAACGTATCGGAATTTTAGGTATTTGTGGATGGGGTGGAATGGCTCTTAATGCTGCCGCCATGGATACACGTATTAAAGCTACGGTTACATCGACAATGTATGACATGAGCCGTGTGACTGCCAACGGGTATTTTGATTCGATGGATGCCGATCAACGTTATGAGCTTCGTCGGCAACTTAATGTCCAACGTACGATTGACGCTAAGAAGGGCACGTATGAGTTAGCCGGAGGAGTGGTGGATCCATTACCTGATGATGCCCCGCAGTTCGTGAAGGATTATTATGCTTACTACAAAACTCCGCGTGGTTATCACAAACGTTCACTTAATTCTAATAATGGTTGGAATAAGACATCGTCACTTTCATTTATCAATATGCCATTGTTGGCATACAGCGATGAAATACGCAGTGCTGTGCTCATGATTCATGGAGAAAAGGCTCATTCTCGCTATTTTAGTGAGGATGCTTTCAAGAAGCTGCAAGGTGATAATAAAGAACTTTTGATTATCCTTGGAGCAAGTCACGTGGATCTGTACGATAACCAAGCAAATGTTATTCCTTATGATAAAATAGAATCTTTCTTCCGTGAATATTTAAAATAATGAAAATACCCAAGTTCATGTTGTTTATGAACTTGGGTATGTATCTTTCATTCAGGATTATAGCCCTAGAACTTTAGTTCCTTGTTTGAAGAAAATATCTTTTGGAATGTTAGCTTTTGCAATACGATCCAAATCTTTTTGTAAGGTTGGGGGAACGATTCCTTTTTCTGCAACTAATTTGGTTGCTTTCTGGATGTCTCCGTCTCCTTCGATTGTGATGTATTCTCCGGCAATCACTTCGATGTCTTTTTTCATTTTTTCAAAGTCTACGGTGTAATATCCAGTGGTTTCATCCTTACTGATAGCTCCGCTTTCCATGAAATGAGCGAACTGCATCATGTTAGCCTTTCCGTGAGCACTGGCTGCACCAAAACGAACGGAACGGAAGATTCCGGCGATGAAGGTCACGTAATTATCCATGAGGTCTTTGTTTTCCAATACACCCCATTCGGCAAGTTTGGTCACGCAGAATAAACCTAGAATGTCTGCTTTGCCTTCCTCGATGGAGGTGTAGTAGTTTTGCAGGGCAGAACGAACGTCTTGTTTGCTATTCAGCGTGTATTTGATTCCCAGACCATGAGCAACTTCGTGGAACATTACGTTCTCGAAAAACGCATCGAAGTTGACATGCTTCTGTTGATCCGGAGTAATTAATAGCTTGGAAATCGGTACCACCATTTTCTCGAATTTAGCCTGCATGGAGTTTTTCAATTGCAGTTTGCGACTTCCTTTTGCAGCATGTACTCTCGGGTCATTCGGCAGGTTTATAGCAATATTTTTACTTCCGGCATTGCAGTCTCCGGCATAATAAATCACGTCGTAAGCGTTCATGTCCGGATTTGCATTTGCTTTTTCCTTTTTGTATTTGGCAGGAACCGGTAAGTTTTCCTGTAATTTAGGTAAGTATTGAGCATATTCGGATAGGCGTTTACTCCATTCTTTGTCTTTCACGAGGATTTGTCCGGAGTGAGAAGCTTTGTACCCGTAAAGTTGATCTTCGTAAGTTTCGATGGGGCCGACCACGAAGTCCAACGTGTTATTCTGCATATCCATCCAAGCTAAATCGCTAGCCAAGTAATCATCATCCAAAAGGGCTTTTGATCTTAATGTCAAATAGTTTTTCAATCCCGGGTCTTCGGCTAGCTCAGCAGCTTTTTCGAGTAATTTAGAGGCTTTTGCCACTTCTTCCGGGTAAGCTTCATGGTATGAAAGTACGATGAGTTTTCCGGTTGAATCCCGACGGATAACACTGTACCAGTCAGTTTTACGGGGATCATCCAGCGCGTCGAATTCTTCTTTTGTCATATCAGCCGGGTAGAAGTTTGCCCCGAGAGGTTTGGCTCCCACTCCTTCGATAAAAGGTTTATTATCGTTTAATCTGTCCCAAGGACCGTAGTTTATGGAAAGATATTTCAATGCAGCAGAATCTTGGGCGAATTGTGCCATCAAAGCGTTCTTGTCCCCGTATGCATTTTGCCAAAAGATGTCTTCCATGATATCGGCAACTTCGATAAGTATGGGGATCATTTTCTTTTCGTTTTCGGTTAATTGGTTTAAATCCGTTGTTAACGAGAATTCAGCATATTGATCTGCAAGCGATTGATAGGGGCTTGGCTTCGTTTCTTTCTTGGCCTCTTTACAAGAGAACAAGAAAACACCTAAAGATAGAAATAGGAATAGTTTTCTCATTTTTATAAAATTTGTGTTTGAGTATTTGAAGGACGAATTTATAAAAAATCCTTTACCTATAAGAAAGCAAAGGAGACATTTTATGAATTGGAACTTAGAAATTTATCCCAAAACCGATCGTGTATGGGTGGATTTCCGGTGCTTTGTTCTTTTCCATCATGTTCGTGATCGTGTAGCTCCCCCATAATGCTAGTTTGTAGTATCCGATACGAACCACTGCATCAGCTTTTACCGGGTTCATGCTATAATTACCGGAATTTTTCATACGACGGGTGTTCCCGTTTTCGTTCTTGTAAACAACTTTTGTTTTGGTATGTAATCTTAAACCTCCCATCACTCCGGCAGCCACGTAGGCACGTTGGTATTTCTTGGCTGGGAATTGCCATTCGAAAATAAGAGGTATGGTTAAGTAAAGGTTTTTAAAAGAACTCTTTTTGACATTTTCGATTTCTATCGGGTAAATTTGTCCGCCTTCGCCTCGTTCGATGCTATTTTTGTTAGCGAAACGGAATCGTTGATATTCCAAGCCTAAACCGGTAACTAAACCGATGTTGTTAAGCTTGTTGAGGCGCATACTATACTGGAACATATTGAATTGCATAACGAGCGAATTTTTACGTTCTAGCTCTAGGTAGTCTCCCGTCTCATCCAATTGTTCGTTACTAATCGAGAAATCGGCAAAGCCTAGGTTGAAGCCACTCCAGTGTCCTCGAAAACGTGGATTTTGGCTACGTTGATAAACTCTACTATGTAAAGGGGTATTTAACACCTGCGTTTTCCACACTTCTCCTTTTTCTTGTTTTTCTTGAAGATGTACGTTCTTTATGGTATCGGCCTGATTCATTTTTTCTGCTTGAGAAAAAAAGAAAAAACTGCATAATAATGTCAAGGTGATAATAATACTTTTCATGATACTATATTGTAATCTGTTTATTTACGTGTGTTTTGATCAAATTTGACAGAATTGAAAAACTTATTTTTCTGACTATTGAGTTCTTCCAAGTCTTCGGTTTTTCCACCTATCGTGAGTTGGTACATACAATTATCCCGGAAAATAAACCGCTTGAAATAGGTCATTTCTTCTCCGTCTTTCATGATCGTGTATGATATTTCTCGGATGTCTATGTCTGCATCGGGAATCCTTTTCTCTCCAGTGAGTTTTGCTGTGGGCATGGAAACGGATTCTTTTTTCATGGATATATATAGCTGGTTGATCGTGTATTCGTCCAGCACTCCTTTTTCTTTCGTCAATTGGGTACAAACGGCACCGAATACGCAAGTAATATTTTTGGTTTGGAATATCCATGACCGCATGTTGTTTACCTCTTTCTTAAAGCGTTCTCCGCGACTGGGGAATGAAAATGAGATATAATTATCTCCGTTTATTCTTACCCATCCGTCTTTTTCGGGAACCAGACAGAGGAGTCCGATAAGTATAATTTTAAGTATTGACATATCCATTCTCTTTATTTCGTGAGTTAAAGATAGAAATTATTATTTTTGTGGCAAAACTTATTTAATTGAAGATGATTGTCGGAGGAAAAGATGTAGGAGATCGGCCATTGATTTTGGCCCCGATGGAAGAGGTTACGAATCCCCCTTTTCGTAAATTTTGTAAACGCTACGGGGCCGATTGGCTCTACTCTGAATTCGTGTCGGCGGATGCATTGGTGCGTTCTATTAACAAGACTGTTAAGAAGTTGACGATAGAAGAGAGTGAACGGCCGGTGACAATACAGATTTACGGGCGGTTTATTGATTCCATGGTTGAGGCGGCAAAAATAGTTGAAGAGGTACAGCCTGATTTTATCGATATAAATTTTGGTTGTCCGGTGAAACGGGTAGCCGCTAAAGGGGCGGGGGCAGGGATGCTCCGTGATGTACCTTTGATGGTGGAGATGGCCAAACAGATTGTAAAGGCCGTAAAAATTCCGGTAACGGCAAAGACCCGTTTGGGATGGGATGCCGAAAATATTATTATTGGTGACGTGGCGGAACGTTTACAGGATGTTGGGATCAGTGCGTTAGCGATACACGGACGGACCCGCTCGCAAATGTATAAAGGGGAGGCGGATTGGGAGCCCATTGCTCGGGTAAAGCAAAATCCGCGTATCAAGATTCCAATTATCGGAAACGGGGATATAGATTCTCCCCAGAAGGCCAAAGAGGCATTCGAGCGTTATGGTGTTGACGGGGTGATGATTGGGCGTGCCACGATTGGGAAGCCTTGGATTTTTGAGCAAATTAAGCATTATTTGGCAACAGGAGAGGTTTTACCGGAATTGTCGGTTTCGGCCCAGATAGAGATTATCAAGGAACAAATTTTGTTGTCCATGGAATGGTTGGATGAGGTGAGAGGTTTGTTCCACATGCGGCGTCATATGGCCTGTATGTTTAAAGGTTTACCTCATTTCCGGGATTTGCGGATTCAAATGTTGCAAGCTCCTAATATTGAAGCGTTGTGGGATGTGTTCGATCAGATAGCAGAGCGCTATGGTTCGATGGATTTGAACGATAGGGAGGAGGAGTAAGGTTCATAAAGTTTTACAATGTTTCCTTTATGAACCTTATAGATTTTATAAACTGATATACAGGAGTGCAGCAACAAGCGATCCCGCTAATGGTCCAATGACGGGAATCCATGCGTAATCCCAGCCACTCTTTCCTTTACCCGGAATGGGTAGAATGGCATGCATGATTCTTGGTCCGAGGTCTCGGGCGGGGTTAATGGCATATCCGGTGACTCCTCCCAAAGAAAGTCCAATAACCCAAACAATAAACGATACGGGAATGGCTCCTATGGAACCGAGCCCGATCGGAGTGGTTGAGTCTACGTCAGACATAAGTTCTGCCCCGGTAATATAGAAGACGGAGAACATGAGTACGAACGTGGCAATCAACTCGCATCCGAAATTTACGATATTATGGCGAATTTCAGGTGCAGTACAAAATACTCCCAGTTTGGTTCCGGAATCTTCCGTGGCTTTGAAATGATCGTAATAGATGATCCATACAAGAAAAGCTCCCAGTGCGGCACCTAGCATTTGGGCAATAATATAAGGTCCCACGCTGGTCCATGGGAATTTCTCGGCGATGGCAAAACCTATCGTGATGGCAGGATTCAGATGAGCACCGCTGTAAGGACCGGCGATCACTACTCCTGTAAATACGGCAAGAGCCCAAGCCGTGGTGATAGTGATCCATCCGGCTTGGAATCCTTTGGTTTTCTTAAGTACGACGTTGGCTACTACACCGTCTCCCAAAAGGATCATGACCATTGTTCCAAGTAGCTCTGCGGTAAAAGGGGACATGATTTAAGATAAAAGTTTAAAGTTAAAAACTAAAAGTATTATTCTTCACCTAATTCTTCCCAAGCTTTTGCACGTTGAACGGCCTTGTGCCATTTATGGAGCATAGCGTTCACGTGTTCTTCCGTGTCAATCGGTATAAATTCTCGGTCAATACTCCATTGTTTGCGTAATTCTTCAGTGTCTCGCCAATATCCAGTAGCTAATCCGGCTAAATATGCGGCTCCTAGAGCTGTTGTTTCAAGAATTTTTGGACGAATCACTGTTTCCCTGCAAATATCACTTTGGAACTGCATTAAGAAATTATTGGCTATGGCTCCGCCATCTACTCGCATCTCCGGAGAGGTACGTTTTGTGTCATGTTCCATGGCTTTCAGAATGTCATAGACTTGGAAAGCAATGCCTTCAAGGGTGGCTCGGGTAATATGTGCGGGAGTTGTTCCTCTCGTGAGGCCCAATATAGCTCCACGGGCGTATTGATCCCAGTAAGGGGCTCCCATACCCGTGAGTGCAGGGACAAAATAGACTCCGCCGTTGTCCGGAACAGAAGTTGCTAATGCCTCACTTTGAGTGGCGTTTTGAATTAGGTTAATGCCATCGCGTAACCATTGTATGGCAGCACCTCCCACGAAAACACTTCCTTCAAGGGCATAAGTCACGGTATTCCCAATCTTCCACGCAATTGTACTCAGCAAGTTATTTTCGGAAATAACTACCTCGTTTCCAGTGTTCATTACCATGAAACATCCTGTTCCATAGGTGGTTTTCGTCATACCCGGTTCGATACAGAGTTGACCGAATAGGGCAGCTTGTTGGTCTCCTGCGATTCCCGCAATTGGAATTTTAGTTGAAAATAAAGTGGTTGCAGTTTCTGAATAAATTTCGCTACTACTTTTTACTTCCGGTAACATAGATTCCGGGATATTGAACAAGTCAAGAAGTTCTTTATCCCATTTTTGGGTATGTATATTGAAGAGCATCGTACGTGAAGCATTGCTGACATCGGTGACATGTACCCGTCCTTGGGTGAATTTCCAGATTAACCAGCTATCAACAGTTCCGAAGCATAGTTTCCCTTTTTCGGCTCTTTCCCGAACCCCTTCGATATTATCGAGAATCCATTTGATTTTCGTGGCGGAAAAATAAGCATCTATTATCAACCCTGTTTTTTCCCGGATCATATCGGTATATCCGTTTTCTTGTAATTCTCGGCAAATATCCGCTGTACGCCGATCTTGCCACACGATGGCACGATAGACAGGGAGTGAAGTTTCACGATCCCACACAATGGTGGTTTCACGTTGATTTGTAATTCCAATGCAGGCAATGTCAAGTCCCGTGAGATTTGCTTTGGCAACAGCTTCAGCCGCAACGGATGATTGCGAATACCAAATCTCGTTCGGGTCATGTTCCACCCAAGCCGGATGAGGATAATGTTGCTCTATTGGTTTCTGAGCCATGGCAATGATATCACCATCATGATTGAACAGCACTGCCCGGGAAGAGGTTGTTCCTTGGTCTAATGCAAGTACATATTTTTCTGCTTTCATTTGATAGTTATTTATAGTGTATAACTTGTGTTTGTTTACATTGTCACGCGTCAAATGGTTTATTTCTAACCTTTTCTTTATTCGTTTTATCAACAAAAAGTTAGCCAAAATAATTAATTCAAACCTTAATCCGGTATACGGTTTACATATAAAAATGTTTTTTATATAAATTCAGAAATAAGGGGGAGTGCATTTTTTCGTATCTTCGGGGGAATGAATTTTATATTAATATTGAAAGAAAATGAAGAAATGGAATACCTTTTACCTGTTGCTTGTCGTAGTATTAGTAATTGTAGTTTTAAAAACATCGTGTATGGGAGATCAGAAACAAGATAAGACAACGTTGAAATCAAAGGCTGTCTTGGAAAATATTGCCGAGCGAAAAAGTGTTCGGAAGTATTTGAATAAGAGTGTGGAAGAAGATAAAATAGATGCTATATTGAAGGCAGGAATGGCAGCTCCTTCCGGAATGGACAGGCGTCCGTGGGAATTTATTGTCGTAACGAATCGAGGAGCACTTGATTCAATGGCAGCGAAATTGCCTTATGCTAAAATGTTGGCAGAAGCTCCGTTGGCGATTGTTGTTTGTGGAGATACAACACTTTCTTCTTATTGGTACTTGGATTGTTCTGCGGCAACACAGAATGTATTGCTGGCAGCTGAAGCTTTGGGACTTGGTGCCGTATGGACGGCAGCTTACCCTTATGCTGACCGGATTGATGTTGTACGACAGAATACGGGATTACCAGAGAATATAATGCCTCTTTGCGTGATTCCAATAGGTTATCCGGATGGCCCGCAAAAAGCAAAAAATAAATTTGATCCGAAACGGGTGCATAGGGATATGTACTAACCCCTCTTTTGATCATTACACTGGAATACGAATGAAATCGCCTTTGTATAGGATACATGCACATACCCTGTTTTACTATGTTTTTGTGATGTTTATATTAAATTGCAAGCGGGAGTTTTTAAATAAGAAAGAGAGCAATGCCAGTGTGACATGCTCTCTTTGTATTATTGTCTTCAGAGTTATTTCAGTATTGATATGATACGATGAAGACGTGTTAAAGTTTCTTCTTTCCCTAGAATTTCGATAATATCAAACATATGCGGACCATCGGCAGAGCCAATAATCGCTAGCCGGAAAGGATTCATAATTTTGCCGAATCCAATTTCTTTACCTGCAACCCATTCTTTTACGGCTTCTTCCGTGTTAGGAGACGTGAAGTCAACTACTTTTTCTAATACTTCGATCAATTCTTGCATGAGTACCGGAGTTTCTTCTTTCCAGCTTTTCTTCACTCCTTTTTCATCGTAAGATTGAGGAGCATGGTAGAAGTATTGCGATGAGTTATAGATGTCTGCAACAAAATTAGCTCTTTCCTTCAGAAGGCGACAAATCTTTTCTAGTTTTGCCATATCATAAGAAATTCCGTCTTTTATTAGGAATTCGTTTAATTGAACGGCTAATTCCGCATCACTTTTTTGTACTAGGTATTTGTGGTTAAACCATTTGGCCTTGTCCGGATTAAAGCGAGCCCCGGATTTATTCACGCGTTCCAACGAGAATTGGTCACACAATTCCTGTAACGTGAAGATTTCCTGTTCCGTTCCGGGATTCCATCCTAATAAAGCCAGCATGTTGATAAAGGCTTCTGGCAAATAACCATCTTCTTTATACCCGTGCCATTTTTCTCCGGTTTCGGGATCTGTGAATTCCATAGGGAATACCGGGAATCCCATTTTATTTCCATCGCGCTTGCTTAACTTTCCGTTACCCACGGGTTTCAGAATTAATGGCAAGTGAGCAAATTCGGGCATGGTGTCTTCCCAGCCGAAAGCACGGTATAGTAACACGTGTAATGGGAGTGAAGGTAACCATTCTTCCCCGCGGATTACATGGGATATTTTCATTAAGTGATCGTCGACAATGTTTGCCAAGTGATAGGTTGGCATCCCGTCGGCTTTAAACAAAACTTTATCATCAAGTAACGATGTGTTGAAATGTACCTCACCTCGGATAATATCTTGTAAATAGAGGTCCTCGTTTTCAGGCATTTTGAAACGAATCACGTAGTTTGCGCCGCTATCCAACAATGTTTTCACTTCTTCGGCACTCATGGTTAATGAGTTTTTCATGTTCTTTCGACTGATGGCATTGTACATGAATGTTTCGCCTTTTGCCTCGCAGGCTGCTCGTTGTGCGTTAAGTTCCTCTGCAGAATCAAAAGAATAATAGGCATTCCCCGATTCCACGAGTTGAAGGGCATATTGTTTGTAAAGTGGTTTACGTTCGCTTTGACGATAGGGGCCGTATTCTCCTCCCACTCCGACTCCTTCATCGACGGTAAGGCCACACCATTTTAATGATTCGATAATATATTCTTCGGCCCCCGGCACGTAACGGGTTTGATCCGTGTCTTCAATTCGTAATAAAAAATCACCCCCGTGATGACGGGCAAATAAATAATTGAAAAGAGCTGTTCTCACACCTCCTAAATGGAGGGCTCCGGTAGGACTGGGAGCAAATCTTACTCGTACTTTTCTATCCATTGTTTATTGATTTTGAATATTATGCCTGTTCGTTTGTTTCCTGCTTGTTATCGAAGTCGGCCTTTTCGTCTGGAGACGGTTCCGTGTTTTTCTGTGTTTTTTCCTGTTCTAATAATTGACGTAACAGGTCTTTGGCATATTTAATGGCATAACGTTCCGCTTCACTTTTGGAGTTTATGCCACTTTTTATTTGTTCTGCGTAACTGAACGGGCTGTCCGGCCCTTCGGTAAGAAGATACAGGGTAAAATTACTATGCCGATTCCGACTTTTACTGGTCAGTCCAAACCATATTTCGATCGTACGATCTTCCAAGTATATGTTGCGCCTGAACTTGTACATTATCTTCTATTTTTAGGCGGATTTTTGAAATTCAGAATACCAACGGCTACAGCTAAAGAAGCCATAGCTCCCACGTTAATATATACCGCAGTACGATCTCCACCATGATACATACTGAATACGCTGGAGATCATGATCAAAAAAGCGGCTAGAATTAATAAATATCGGGCTATTCGCATATTGGTGATGAGTAATTGTGTTCAATAGAGTTTTTAACCGGGTTGGCATAAATTTCAAGGAAAATATTGTTCAAAATAGAACGGTTCCCTTCTAGTTTTTCCAATTTTTCTGCCATCACGCGGATAAAATTTTCTTTTTCTTCCTCGTTGTATTTGGAAGCGAATTTATTCGTGCTGTGAAGTAGGTCGTAGGCAATATAGTTATTCGGCCACAATTTGAAGTTACCTTGAATGCGGGCATCCATGAATGCGGCGAGTTCTGCGATCCGGTCACCATTATTGGCTTGTTCATCGATCTCGATGAGTTCGTGATCGATAGGAGGGGTGATTGCAAAATGGACCCGTCCTTTGAACCCGGACAAGCCTTGTTGCATACTTCGCATATCGGCAGCCGGGGTTTTCACGTATTCGCCCACAGTCTTTTGGTATAGTTCGTCTGTTTTCAAATCGTCACAAGGTTCCCATTCGTAGGAAATAGACACCGGAACAACCCGGAGTTCTTTAAAGTTTTCCACGAAATCTTTAGGACCACTCATGCGGAACATTTTCAACAAGCTATGTTGTGTCCGGTCATCACCGTTCTTTGTACGTCCTTCTTTTTGTGCAATCCAGACAGAATCTTTATTTTCATAAATGACATCCCGCAAATAGTGGGAACGTAGATTGGCACTGGTAATCATATCTCTCACCGGAAGGCCGCGTTCAATGATGAAACAGGCATCCAGTTTAACCAAATCGGTAACCCATTTATTGATCAATAGATTGCTCCCGATGGCAGCCTCACAGTAATGGCAGCCTCGCTCGCACAATAGCACGTTGAGGATGGCAGAGTCGAGGATAATGTCCCGGTGGTTGGATACGAAAAGATAACTCTTATCTTTCTCGATGTATTCCAATCCGGTAGCTGTAACTCCTTTGGTCGTTCCGGCGATTAACCGTTGAATTGTCGGACCAAAAAATTGAGATTGAAATTGTTCTCTGCTCGTGATGCCTTTTAATTGTTCTTGTATTTTGCTTTTATCAACCCTTGTCATTTGAGAGAAAAGAGTCAGAAATTCTTCTGCTTGGCTCAGGCGCTCTACGGCAGCTGGAATCTCTTCTCCGATATAGGGTCTGATCGCGTTAAATTGGGAATCCGAAGTCATGTCGTAATTTTAGTTATTAGAAATCACGAAACAAAGATAGACAAGAAAATTGACATTTGAAAATTGGCAGTTGAAAATGAGGGGGGAAAGCCTTAGTTTATATGGGTTATCCATTGAAATATGGATGAATATTGTGATTTAGCCATTCTTCATGTCAAGATTTAATGGCTAAATCACAGGATTTTTAGCTTATTGTTATATTATACTCTTCCGGGATATACTTCGAGTGCTTTGGCCAGAGTTTCCATGGCGCCTTTCAATTCCTCGATTTTGAGCACGTAGGCGATACGAACTTCATTTTTTCCAAGTCCCGGGGTAGAATAGAATCCGCTGGCTGGAGCGACCATCACGGTCTGTTTGTTGTATTCAAACTCTTCCAGTAACCATTTTGCAAATGTATCAGCATCATCCACGGGAAGTTTTACCACGGCGTAGAAAGCTCCTCTAGGTTTTGGGCAAACAACTCCCGGCATTTTGTTTAAAGCTTCCACCATGAAATCACGTCTTTCGATATACTCGTTGTACACGCTTTTAAAATATTCAGTCGGAGTATCTAACGATGCTTCGGCAATGATCTGTCCGATAGCTGGAGCGCATAGGCGAGCCATACCGAATTTCAGAGCAGCGACCATAACATCTTTGTTACGAGTTACTAAAGCACCCACGCGTAATCCACATTCGCTATATCTCTTTGAAACGGAATCCAATAGAATAACGTTCTGTTCGATACCAGCCAACTGCATGGTTGAGAAATGTTTGTAACCGTCATAACAGAATTCGCGATATACTTCGTCTGCATACAAGTACAAATCATGTTTTTTCACAATAACCGCTAATTGTTCCAACTCTTCTTTGGAATACAGATAACCTGTTGGGTTATTCGGGTTTACGATCACAATACCTTTTGTGTGGGGAGTGATCACTTTCTCGATCTCGCTGATCGGCGGTAAAGCAAAGTTATTTTCGATAGAAGAAGTAACCGTTTTTACTTTCACGCCGCACATCAAAGCGAATGCCGTGTAGTTTGCGTAGAATGGTTCAGGGATGATAATCTCGTCACCGGGATTTAATGTCGACATGAAAGCAATCGTGATAGCTTCGGAACCTCCGGTCGTGATCATGATGTTGTTTTCATCGATGTTGATACCGATGTTTTGGTAATATTTAGCTAATTTTTTTCTGTAAGAAATATTTCCTGCAGAGTGAGTGTATTCGATCACTTTTTCGTTACAGTTTTTTAATGCCTGTAATGCAACATCGGGAGTTTGAATATCCGGTTGTCCGATGTTCAAGTGGTATACTTTGATACCTCTTTCTTTAGCTTTGTCCGCGAACGGAACGAGTTTACGAATGGGCGAAGAAGGCATCGCCATCCCTTTTTCTGAGATCTGTGGCATAAGTTATTTGAGTTTAAATTTATCCTGTACAAATATAGATATATTGAGTGATTTTAAATCAATCTGCCATTTTTTTTAATTTGTCCCGATCTAATAATTTAATTTTTCTCCCTTTCACTTCAACCAGCCCTTCATTCTTTAAATCAGAAAGTAGGCGAATCAACGTCTCTGTTGCGGTTCCCACGAAGTTACTTAAATCTTCTCGGGTAACATTAAGTTTTAACGTCCCGTCTTCCTCTACCCCGAAATCGGATGCGATCAATAGTAAGATTTCTGCTAATCGGGCTTTTACCGATTTTTGTGCAATATCCCGGATATATCGATTGGCATCACCCAGTTCTTTACAGGCAATCTGCATCATTTCGTAGGCAAAACTGGGACTGTGGGTGATCATATGTACTAAAGATGTGTTAGGAATATAACATAGGATACAATCGGACATCGTTTCCACTGAAGTGCAGGCGGCTTCGTTACGAATAACTGAGCGGAATCCGAAAATATCCCCCTCTTTTCCCAAACGAATGATCTGATCTTTCCCGGCAACTCCGGTCTGGAAAATTTTCACGATACCTGAGAGAAGGAAATAGCATCCTTTGATACGGGCCCCCTCATTATAAATATATTCTCCTTTTTTATAGAATTTGATGGCATTATCCACGAATAGTGCCTCGATTTCCGAGTCCGTCACGTTTTTAAATGTCAGCTTGAATTTACTGATACATTCGCTTACGTCTGGTAATAAAGCCTCTTCTTTCATAGTCAAATTTGCTATTGTTTATATGGAACAGATTGTTTGATAAATGGATTCACAATCATATCCACATTCATGGTAAAGTTGTTGTTGTGTTCCGTGTTCCACGAAATGATCGGGGATACCCAGCCGCACGATCTTTGCTGAATAGTCGTGGTCAGTCATAAATTCAAGTATCGCACTACCTAATCCTCCAACAATTGTTCCGTCTTCTAAGGTGATGATTTTTTTGAATTTATGAAATACCTCGTGAAGCAATTCTTCATCCAGAGGTTTGAGGAATCTCATATCGTAAAAGGCTATGGAATGATCTGTCGTTTTTTGAATGGCTTTCAACGCCTCATTTCCGATGGCCCCGATGGAAAGAATTGCAATATCGTTTCCTTCAATCAGGCAACGGCCTTTACCGATGGTTAATTCTTTAAACGGGGTACGCCATTCAACCATGGTACCATTGCCCCTCGGGTAGCGTATGGAAAATGGTCCCTGATCTGGTAATTGGGCCGTATACATCATGTTGCGTAATTCTTCCTCGTTTAAAGGAGAGGCGATTGTCATGTTCGGGATACAGCGAAAACTTGCTAGATCGAAGGCCCCGTGATGTGTTGCCCCGTCGGCTCCTACCAATCCACCCCGGTCGAGACAGAAAACCACGTGCAGTTTCTGGAGGGCTACGTCATGAATCACTTGATCATAAGCTCGCTGCATGAATGAAGAGTAGATGTTGCAGAACGGAATGTATCCTTGTGCTGCGAGTCCGGCAGAGAAAGTTACTGCATGTTGTTCGGCAATCCCCACGTCAAAACAACGATTAGGCATCTCTTTCATCATGATATTCAGGGAACATCCACTGGGCATGGCTGGAGTGATTCCCACGATCTTAGGATTGGTATGTGCTAGCTCCAAGATTGTATTTCCAAATACGTCTTGGAATTTAGGGGGAGTGTTGGGTTTATTTTCCTTGATCAGCTCTCCGGTTTCCTTGTTGAATTTTCCGGGTGCGTGCCAAGTCGTCTGGTCTATTTCTGCCTGTTTGAATCCTTTCCCCTTTACCGTGATGCAATGTAAAAGTTTAGGGCCTTTTATATCTTTCAAATCTCTCAGCACCTTGATAAGGTGGTTCACGTCATGTCCGTCCACGGGACCGAAGTACCGGAAACCAAGTGCCTCGAATAGATTACTTTGACGTAACATGAGTGATTTGACACTATTATCTATTTTCTGGATAAAATTTCGAGCGCCCGGGCTGATCTTGTTGATTCGTCCGAGAATGTGCCAAATATCATCCTTGAGCTTGTTGTAGGTCTTTGAAGTCGTGATGTCCAGCAAATATTCGTTTATCCCGCCTACATTCGGGTCTATGGCCATGTTGTTGTCATTTAGAATGACTAGTAAATTGGCATTGTTTATACCGGCATTATTCAAGCCTTCAAAAGCCAACCCTCCAGTCATGGCACCATCTCCGATAATGGCAACCGATTGGCGGTCTTCCTCTCCGTTTAGCTTGGCTGCAACAGCCATACCTAAAGCGGCAGAAATTGAGGTCGAGGAATGTCCCGTTCCGAAAGCATCGTATTTACTCTCGCTTCTTTTCGGAAATCCGCTGAGACCTTTATATTGTCGGTTGGTAGAGAAATTATCTCGTCTTCCGGTCAGAATCTTATGAGGATAGGCTTGATGGCCAACATCCCATACAATATTGTCGTAAGGGGCATCAAACACGTAGTGTAACGCAACAGTCAGCTCGACAACTCCCAAACCGGCGCCGAAGTGACCCGGGTGTTCTGAACACTCGTCAATGATTTTCTCACGTAACTCCTTGCATAATTGAATCAGATCGTCTTCTGGGACCCTTTTCAAATCATCGGGAGAATTTATAGTGTTTAGTATATTTCTCTTTTCCTCACTCATGATTAATTATTGAAAACAATTGGGGAATTCTTCTTTTTAATTCTCCATTTTCAATTAGTACACGATAGTTCCGATATTTTCTCCCAAAATGACTTTTTTGAGGTTTCCCGGCTGGTCCATGTTGAACACGATAATCGGTAAATGATTTTCTTTACACATGGTTGTTGCTGTCAAGTCCATGACTTTAAGTCCCCGGTTGTATATTTCATCATACGTGATTTTATCAAATTTCGTTGCTGTTGGGTCCTTTTCCGGGTCTGCCGTGTAGATTCCGTCCACGCGGGTACCTTTAAACATGGCATCTGCCTCGATTTCGATCGCCCGTAAGCTACTGGCGGTGTCTGTCGTGAAGTAAGGATTTCCCGTTCCCCCGCTGATAATCGTCACATGCCCGGATTTCAGATATTCCATGGCTTTGGCTTTCGAGTAAAATTCCCCGATAGGCTCCATGCGTATGGCAGTTAGTACCTTATTTTTACAGCCTTCATTCTCCAAGGCAGAACTTAAAGCCAAACTATTAATAACGGTTGCCAACATGCCCATGCTGTCCCCTTTTACCCGGTCAAAACCTTTGTTTGTGCCACTCAGTCCTCTAAAAATATTTCCACCTCCAATGACAATTCCAATTTGAATCCCCATCTCTGCGATTTCATGAATTTGACGGGCATAACTTTCTAGACACCGGGTGTCAATACCATATTTTTGTTCGCCCATTAAAGATTCTCCACTGAGTTTTAACAAAATTCGGTTATATTGCATATCTTTGTTCGTTTAAATTTTACAACAAAAATCGGAAAAAACATTGTTTCTGCACGCAAAAACATAACAACAAAGCTAGTGATTTTTGTTATAACTATAATTTAAATTCATAATATAAATTTTTCGGCAGATGAATAAGACCGCAAACTATCAATTAACTATCATTGTTCCAGTGTATAACGAAGAAGGGAATATCTTAAGGTTAGAGAAAGAATTGGGAGAATTTTTAAAGAATGCTAGAGTGACTTCTTGCGTGTTATTCGTGAATGACGGATCGAAAGATGATAGCGAATGTTTGATTCGGGAAGTTTGTGGACGTAACGAGGCATTTTTCTTTTTGAATTTGGCTCGAAACGGAGGACTGAGTGCTGCCATGAAAGCCGGAATTGATAATAGTTTTTCAAGATGGGTTGGCTACATCGATGCTGATCTTCAGACAACCCCACAAGATTTTAATAAATTATTAGAATTCGTAGATCAATACGAAATGGTCATGGGCATCCGTACCGGACGGAAAGATAGTTTCGTCAAGAATATGTCTTCCCGTATTGCGAATGGTTTTCGCCGGATGATGACGCATGACGGGGTTGAAGATACGGGTTGTCCGCTTAAAATTTTAAGGACGGATTACGCTAAAAGAATTCCCTTCTTCACGGGGATGCACCGTTTCCTACCAGCCTTGATTCAATTACAGGGAGGACAAGTGAAACAAGTTCCAGTACGTCATTTCCCTCGTATAGCCGGGAAGTCGAAATATAACCTGACCAATCGTTTAGTAGGCCCCTTTAAGGATTGTTTTGCTTACCGTTGGATGAAAAAAAGGTATATCAACTACCAAATCGCCGAGAATAATTTGAATTCTTGAGCTATATTCTAGCTTTTAGTTTTTATCTTTAAACATTTAGTTTACAAATGATTTATGTTATAGGATTTCTTGCCCAAGTATTTTTTTCTGCCCGGATTCTTTTACAATGGATCTTATCTGAACGGGCTAGAAAAGTAATTTCTCCAGCTATTTTTTGGCAGTTGAGTATCGTGGGTTCCTACCTGTTATTTATATATGGGTGGTTGAGGGATGATTTTGCAATTATTCTCGGACAAATCATATCTTACTATATTTATATTTGGAATTTGGACAAGAAGCATCAATGGAAGAAATTACCGTTTATCATCCGGACATTATTACTTCTGACCCCGGTAGCGGCAATTTTATACATGCTTAAAGATGCTAGTGCTTTTGTAGATCAGTTTTTTCGGAACGAAAAAATACCTTTGTGGCTCTTGATTTACGGGTCTATGGGGCAGATCATATTCACTCTTCGTTTTGTGTATCAATGGTTTTATTCCAAACGAAAAGATGAATCGCTTCTACCGATTGGTTTCTGGATTATCAGTTTATTCGGTTCCCTGATTATTGTTTCCTATGCAGTTTATCGCCGGGATCCTGTTTTAATCCTAGGACAATCTACAGGATTAGTTGCTTACAGTCGAAATATTTATTTGTCCAAGAAAGTTGGAAACTAAAACAGGTTGTAAATATCCTTACCTATTTTTAAGGACCTATTTACAACCTATTAGAGAATATCCAGTATGAATTTTATGGTTTTAATTCATTCATCTTTTCAATGATTTGTTCCCGTTCATCTTGTAATTTCGGTTTTTGAGAATCGTCACTTGATTTTATAACCCGGTCAATCCATTTCAGAGCATAGGTCAGGGCTTCGTAATTGTCCGAATACCAGCAAATTTGTCGGGACATCATAATCATGTAAGTTTGTTTATCTTTTCCTTTGGGTATATTAAAGTCTATGGCGCAGTCTATGGCTTTAACCATTGCGATCCAGTCCTTGAATTTGTATTGGGCAGGCATCAAGTAAATAAGCCATTCGGAAGATTTCGGATATTCGGTATTTTGAAGGCATTCCAAAATATCTCTGTATTCTTTCGATTCAAAGGGAGGGGTTTGTCCGTACGTGTATGTGCGGAGTTTTCCATTAAACATACGATCAATTTTCCCATTGACGATTTGTTCTCCAAATAATTTGTAGAATTCTTCCCGATGCTTGAATACATAATTTCCTTCCCGACTGACAGGAGATTCATTGTAACGTAAAAATACGTTCCAATATTTAGGTGTTTTTAAAGAATCTACATGAAATGATGGAGAAAAAATATTATGTAATACCGAATCCCTCTGTGTTCTTAAACCGGCAATATGCAAAGTTTCTAGGTATTTGATCAAAAATTCTGAAGATCGGTCCCCTTTGTCATACATTGATTTTTGTGCGACCAGATTATTATTCACGTCTAAACCTTGACGTAAACGGGCCATCATCTCGTCTGCAGTACATTTTCCTTCCATTCGGTGCATAACCTTACCATCTGCGTCGCAGATCAGCAGTACGGGTTCCGTGTAGACTTCGTAAGTTTTACTTAGTCGTTTCTTTTCAGGGCCTTCGGTATAATCAACACTCACAAAACGTTCGTTGATAAAGTCTGCGATACTATCGATCGTGAATATTTTGTTTTTAATAAACAGGCAAGGAGAACATCTTGGTGAACCGAAATCCAACAGTACGTGTTTCTTTTGTTTTTTTGCCTTTTTTAAAATATCCTGTAAAGGGATATTCTTGGGTAAATCCACGCTTCGGTTTTGTCCGTGTACTCCCGTTAGCAAGATAGTTGCTAACAGGAGTAAGAAATACTTTTTCATCATAATAGCATTATTTTTGAAGGCGAATCCCATCCAGACAGAACCAAGCGGGGATTAAACTTTGTTGATTGTTATCCCTATATGAGCATTCTACGTTGAAAACTACTTTATCGACAACACCCAAGGATTGTAAATCGGCTTTTATCCAGTCTGAACGGAGAAAATTGAATGTTGGATTTGCCGGATCGGCTCCCTTACGGCAGCACAAGTAAAATTCAACAGTTCCCGTGTGACTATTACCTAAAAAACCTTTAATGATCAGTTTAAAATAATCTCCGTCAAGATTCAAGGCTCGTTCCACTCCTGGTGCATAGGTCTTCCATATACCTTTAGGAGCGGAAGGAACATTTGGATTTGCGATAGGAGTGGGGCCTGTATCTTTGCCATAATTCATTGCGAAATAAGCATAAGTCGTGTTTGCCACTAGAATATGCTCGACAACTGTTGCTTTATCTAGTGTGAAATAAACATCATCATCTTTCACACAAGCGACAGCGTATACTTCCGTCTGGTTGGGGCGGGGTGTATAAACGCTGAAACGGTTAGAGTCTAAGGCTGTGTCAGAACCACTCCAAGTAAATGAACGATTACTTCGGCGGGAATATGCGAACCCGCTAAAAGTTCCGTCAGAATTCTTCTTCGTGTTGAATGTTATTCCTCCGGATTTGAAACCGCCATCCGGAATGACATGAGTAAATTTATCCAATTGTAATTCATTCAACGTAACATCATTGGGCTCTTTGACTAGTTTGTCATAGTCATCCTCACATGCGGTAAAAAGCATTATAACACCTGCGAATAGAATATAGATTAATTTTTTCATCACTTTAAAATTTTAATTATCGAAACCGGGATTGGGTTTTATTTGGCTGTTCACACTGGTTTCCACAGCAGGAATCGGCCAACAATATTTATTTGTACTGACTTCAGCTACATCTGGCTTTAATGTTTTAAACCAGGGATTCCCATCTTTTTCGAAACGCAGTGAAGCAAACCATTCACTTCCGTTTTCTACAAATAATTCCAGACAATATTCTTTAAAAATAATATCCATCAATTCATCTCGGGTTGCAGGTTCCGGGATTTGAGGTAAGACAGGATTGGTCCGGTTATTTCGGAGAGTATTAATCGGGGAAAGAGCTTCAGCGATGGTTGCTCCTGTTCTGGCTCTTAATTCTGCTTGCATTAACAATAACTCCGGGTAGCGGAAATAATACGTGGTAAACTTGTCGTTCATATCGGCACGTCCACCTCTGGCAACTTTGGTCGGACAGAAATATTGTTGTCCGGTAGCATTTAGGCGTCTAGCCCATCCCATCGTTACGTCATACCGAGGATCAGTCTCTAGCCATGAATTAAATTCCGGGTAGAACGATTTCAAAGACGATGGTTCTTGGCCAACTACTAATAAATCACCTGTTTGTATGATAGTCTGCGTGTAAGCGAATTCGGAGTATGCCCGTCCGCTACCATCTTCAAGATAACGAGCCCACAAAACTTCTTTTGAATCCCATGCTTCGTTATACATATTTTTCATATCTGGATCCATTTTGAAATCAGCTGGAAGAGAGGACATCGTTTCATTCAGTAACAATAGAGCGTTTTCGTAGTCACCTTCCCAGCCTCGGTTTAGCAATAATTTGACTTTCAACGCCTGTGCCAGTTGACGAGATAGGCGTTTGGAAGTTGTATAGTCTCCCAGATCCTTGATGGCTGCATCTAGATCATCAAATATCTTTTGATAACTATCCTTTACGCTTAAACGATCTCGATGCACGTTAACCATGTCGCTCAACTCTTCTCTATACAAAATCCCGTATTCATCATCTGTTTGAAAATGCCCAAAACACCATAATAAGTGAGCGTTTACCCATGCTCGGAAACAACGGGCTTCTGCGATCATTCGACTTTTTTCTTTTGTGTCGGGGAATTTGTTATCTGCTAATGCCGAGATAGAAATGATAGCAGCGTTTGCAGCGTTCACACAGGCGTACCATTGTTGCCAGTATGTAGCAATTCCATTCGTTGTAGAATTATATGACATCGAATAAAATGTTGTTCCTCCGGCACGGGATACTCCTGCTTGAGAGGATAGGGCACAAGCTAGGCTACCTCCGAAAAAGTCACTTCCCGAAGTACCACTTCCCAGAGTTAATGAGGCATACATTCCATTGATAATGTTTTGTGCTCCGTCATAATCCACTACGGCATTTTCGAGAGTTTGTTTATGCACGGGTTCTTCTGTTAGGAAATCATCACAGGATGATAGGATGAATCCAAGGATCAAAATATATATGATTCTTTTCATGGGGCAGGATTTATTTGAATGTAAATTTAATACCAAGGCTATAAGTTCTTGCTGATGGATAAGTGCTGTAATCAACACCTTGTGCCACAGTTATTACGTCATTGGCTGTTGCGGAAGTTGAGGTCGATCCGAAATTCCCTTGTGGGTCAAAGCCTGGGTATTTCGTGATAGTAAACAGGTTGGATGCAGAGAAAGATAATTCCACGTTATTTACAAATGTTCCGGTAAACCAGTTTGCCGGTAGGCGATAATTCAAATTTAAAGAATTCATTCGTAAAAACGAGGCATCATGAATATACAAATCACACAATGCATTAGCCACGGTTCCCGCATAGGCTAATCTTGGGAATAAAGCATCTCCTCCTTTGAAATTGTAGCTATCAAATATCGAGTTGTACACATTATAGGTTCCCACGCCGGAAGTTTTCTCATATTGGTAATACCACATTCTTTTTGCCCCGTACGAGTAAGTGAACACGGCGGTTGCGTATAGATTTTTCCAACTGAGAGAAAGATTGAAACCACCAAAAAATTTCGGATTAAAATTACCCAGTTTTACTTTGTCCTTTGCTGTGATCTTACCGTCTCCGTCTTGATCAATTAGATATGCGTCCCCCGGAGAGTCGTAACTTCCGAAATAGTTTTCCTGTACTCCGGTAGATGATACTGGTTTTAGTGCGATAATTTCTTCTTGAGTTCGGAATAATCGACCGGCGTATTTGTAACCGTACCAATCACCGATGTGTCCGCCTTCGACCAAACGAACATATTCGTAATAATAAGGCATTTTTAACTCCTTCACGATACCATCTAGTTTTTTAACTTTTCCGGAGTTTGTGGCGATATTGAAGCCAATTTCGAAGTTTACTTTATCCGTCCGGATAACGTCTCCCCGAATATCAAATTCCCAACCGACATTGGCGATTGTTCCCACATTTTGGTTAACTGTTGTGTAGGATGAATTTGCGGGGACTGAACCATCGTAAATCAGATTATTGATTTGTTTATTGTAATATCCGATTGTTCCGCGAAGACGTTCGTTGAACAAGCCGAAGTCAAGACCTACGTCAACGGATGTTGTTTCTTCCCATTGTAAAACTGGATTTCCCAGAGAAGTAGGTTTTGTTCCTGGTTGTCCGTCATAGGAGGCAGATCCCATAAGGGATATGTAATCATAATTGCCTAAGTTCTGAGAACCGATCTTTCCGACAGAAGCCCGTAACTTCAAATAAGGGATATATAATTTCAAGGGAGCCATAAACTCTTCTTCCGAGATCACCCAAGCGAGAGCTCCGGAAGGGAAATATCCCCAGCGCTTATCTGGTCCGAATTTCGAGGAACCGTCTGTCCGGAAAGTAAAGGTTGCCAGATAACGGTTATTGTATTTGTAATTCACACGAGCAATGGCTGATACGAGCGTGTTCCCAGCTTCATCACTATCAGCCCAAGAGTCAGCCCCGCTACCTAGGTTAATTAATACTTCTTCATCGGGGAATTCTTCCGCACCGCCGGAAAGCATTTTGGATTTGTATTTTTCGATTGAATGTCCGACCATTGCAACCAAATTGTGTTTTCCGAAAGTCTTCATCCAGGTTAATGTATTATCCCATACGTAAGTATTGTTTTCACTATTACCTAAATTGCGACTATTGTAGGCCGTGGCATACCCTCGTGTTCCTTTTTTCGAGAATACATCGGTTTGTGAATTTGTGTAATTGACCGTTCCGGTAGATTTGAATTTCAAGCCATCCAAAATTGTCCATTCTAGGAAGGCCGATCCAGAGAATGTTAAACCTCGTCCATTGTTTCGGTTTGCCAAAGTTAAATGCGGGTTTTCGATCACTGTACTTGTTGTTACCAAGTTAATACTTCCATCTTCATTGTATGCTGGAAAGTCTGGGCGGAATCGGATAATATTGTCAATAAGATTATCCTTGTTGTTGGTTTTTCTGGATGATCCGGATAAGTTAACTCCTAGTTTAATTTGTTTCCCGATTAGTGTTTCGAAATTCAAACGTCCTGTTAACAACTTACTGCGTCCTCCCTTTACAACACCTTTTTGGTCGTTGTATCCGAAAGAAATAAAGTAATTCGAGTTCTCTGTGCCACCTCGCACGGAAATGTCACATTGTGTGGTCAGGGCGTTTTGGGTCATTTCGTCCCACCAGTCGGTATCTCCGTCCATAAAAGCATCTGGAAGTAATTCCAGCATACTGCCATCCCATTGGCTCGTGTTTAATTGATTGAATTTAGATTCATTGAAAAAGAGTCGAGTGTTGTAATCGAATCCGGCAATTTCAATGGATTGACGTCCAACAGTCTCCACGAAACGTTTATATTCTGTTGCATTCAAGGCGTTTAGCTTATTTGAATTGATGGTCTGGATGCCGGCTCGGAGAGAGAGGTCTACGGTTGGTTGCATCCCCAGTTTACCTCGTTTGGTGGTTACGATGATAACCCCGTTGGCGGCTCGGGAGCCGTAAATTGCTGTTGCAGATACATCTTTTAAGATATCAATACTTTCGATGTCAGATAAATTCAAGTTGAATAATGCATTCGTTACATCTCCCGTAGAACTTTGTGAATAATCGGGAACCCCATCAATGACCCATAACGGTTGAGTATTTCCGGTTAACGTTGAAATTCCTCGAATCGTAACATTTACCGGGGAAGTGGGAGAGGCTGACTGAATCATGACATTTACTCCGGGAGCCCGTCCTTGCAACATGCTTTGTACGCTCGCTCCTGCCGGAGACATTGCAATATCCTTTTCTCCGAGCCGTGATACTGCTCCGGTAGCATCTTTAACCTTAGTGGTTCCATAACCGACGATAACAACCTCGTCTACGAAACTCACACTATCTTTTAATTGGATAATATTCAATTTATCAAAAACATTCGAGTTCAATGCGAATCGATATTTAGCATAGCCAATACTACTGATGACGAGTGTTTTCGCATCTTTCGGAACATTGATTGAAAATTCTCCCTCCACGTCTGTAGCAACCCCTAAAGTCGTACCTTCTAAGATAACCGTGGCTCCGATAATAGGTTCTTGCTCTTTTTCCGAGATCACCCGTCCTTTTACGACCAGTTGTTTTTCCTCTTCAGGCTTCATCGTGTTATTTTTACGTCTTAGCACTACGATCCGGTCTTCTTTTATTTGATAAGCTAGAGGAGTGTCTTTAAATACAGCATCCAAAATTGTCACAATGTCTGCATCTTTCAGTGAAACCGATATTTTAATACCTTCCTTATCCGTGTCGTTGTACACAAATGTGTAGTCCGTTGCTGATTCTAGGTACTCGATAACAAAATCAATCGAGACATTGTTGAAATGAACATCCATCTTCTTATTTTGTCCCACTCCGTACGAGTGAGTACAAAATATCATGAAGACAAAAAGAGCAAATAATTTTCCGAACATTCTCGGGTTAGGCCGAAAAAGTTTGAATCCCATTTTGGGAATTGATGAATTTTTTTTCATGGTTATTGGTTTTTAAACGTACTAAAGTCTTTATTTTTATTGTTTCTTTACATGTATAATAGAGTCTTGCTGTATAAAATCGATTTTTCCTGTAGCTTTTAATATTCCTAAAATGATATTACCATTATCGTATTTTTTCATTTTCCCGGAAAAGATTAAGTCTTTTAACCCTTCTTCTTCGTACTCGAATTTGACATCATACCAACGGGATAGTTGTTTAAGAACAACCTCTAAACGGGTGGATTTAAAAATTAACCGTCCCTCTCTCCATGCCGTGAAAAGTTCCGTGTCAACCGTTTCTACTTGTGTCTCCCGTGTCGCTTTATTATAAGTGGCTTGTTCTCCGGGATGTAAAATAGTTTTGTTGGATGATAGTTGTACGGCACCTTCGACTAAAGTTGTTATAATTTCATGTTCGTCGGAATAATTCTGGATATTAAATTGCGTACCTAACACAGTTAAATCCAAATCTTTGTTTCGAACAATAAATGGTTTTGTTTTATCTTTTGTAACATCGAAATAAGCCTCTCCGGAAACTAATTCAACTTGTCTTTTATCTCCGGTAAAAGCACGGGGGAACCTTAATTCTGTTTCTGAATTCATCCAGACATGCGTTCCGTCTGCTAACACAAGTTCAAACTCCCCCCCTTTAGGGACATAAATTCGTAGAACCTCAGACGTTTCAAGTTGTTTTTTATGATTATTACTATCTTTTATCGAATAACATTGACCCGGTAGGGATATGCGTACATCTTGTTCGTTTTGTAGAATAGCTTTGGGAGAAATGGGTTCTAGGAATAATTCAGCAATTTCGGTTTTCTCTTCCGACTTATCGGGGTATAGGAAATATACACTGACACAGGTTAAACAAATAAACACGGCGGTATATCGTAAAATTCTGGTATATAACATTTTACTCTTTCGGTAAGTCTTTTGTGAAATCTTTGCCCAAGCTCTTTGCTGGTTGAATAATAAAAATATCTCCCGTTCCGAGCGAATTCGTTCGTGGTTCATGATTATCTGGTATAAATCCATGTGGTGCTTGTCCTCTTTCTGCCAGTGGGTTAACTCCTCTTTCTGTTCGGAAGTTATCTCTCCCGTGTAGGCTAGGAAAAGCAAATGGGCGATATGTTCGCAATCTTTAGGTGTCATGGTTATATCTTTTATAGTATAACAATCGACCCCTTTTGACGTACTATGTGTGATTTATTTTTTTTGTAAATTATTTCGCACTAAGTGTTGTAAAAATGTAAAGCAAGATTGTAAGGTATTCATCCTTATATAGTTCCTTGAGAATTTTAAATCCCTTGACTTTCTGATTTTTTACCGTGTTTACGGAAATATTCAAAGATTTAGCAATTTCATCATTTTTCATTCCGGAAACAGACATATCTATAATCTTCCGGCATTCCGTGGGTAAAGACTCTAGCCAATGGTTTAATTTCTGGTCAAACTCGGCCATGATGATATAATCATCGTACACGGCTTCATCTGTCTGGGCAACAAATTCTTTTAATTTTTCCGCTTTCATTTGTTCATGTTTGGAATGATTCAAACAAGCGTTACGTGCAGAAACAAAAAGAAAAGAACTAATTTTTTCGATACAATCAAATCTTTCCCGTCGGTTCCATAGGGCGACAAAGATGTCTTGCACAATATCGTCAACAACATAAGACGTGTGGATAAAATGGTAGGTGTAGGAACATAAAATTTTATAATAGTGGTCGAATATGGCTTTGAAAGCCACGGGATCTCCTTCATTGAAAGACTTGATTAATATTGTGTCCTTGATTGTTACCATGGGACAAATATAACGAAAAATGTTTCATCTCTTAATCGTATTTTTCAAGATATAAGGATAAAGTATGCAAACGAATCTAAGGTTGATCATATAAAAACGATGTATTTAAAATAGGATAAACAAGATAAAAGTTGCCAACTTTCTCGTGATGGGTCTGTTGAATCCACTTGGAGAGTGCCGGGGAACGCATAACGTTCTTTTCTTTGACAAAAATCATACAGTCACCTTTCTGGTAGATATTGGATAACGAATCTTCGTTCGAAACCTTCATGGCCTCTTCATGTAAATAAACATCCATATTTTCCCCGCTACGGAACTTGTAATAGTAATAATGATCAATATTCTCTTTCTCGCATATGTGATATGCTTCGGTAGCCATAGCAGTAAAGCCGATGTATGGATTAATCTGGGGTAAGGTGAAAGCTCCCGTGAACAGTGTGCCTAGAATGCCTAGTGCGACACAATTAATAGCTCGGTATATTTGCTTACGATATAGTAAATAACAGGCTGTTAAACTAAAAATAAACAATGTTATGATGGCGACATAAATAAATGGAGAGTCAGGAACATTGAATTTATAGCGGATAAAGAATGCCACGATGGGAGCGATGGTAAGGGCTGTCACGGGAATATACACGGAAAATGCAATCCATTTCTCCTTAATCTTGGGTAATAATAGAATCGTTAGATAAGTGAAGAACGGGAACAGGGGTAACATATAGATGTCCAGTTTCCCGCTGAACATGGAGAGAATCATGAAGGTAGAGACGATTGCCGAGAGGAAAAGTTTCTCTTTATCCGTTGTAACTAGTTTCTTTTTTATTGCGATTATGATTGTCGTGATGTACAGGATAGACCAAGGAGCCACGGAGTACCAGAACGCCACTCCGTAATACCAGAATGCTTTTTTGTGGTCGAACGAATCAATGGCCCGGTTAATGGTTTGATGGAAGAGAAGGTTGTTTAAGTAGGTTGGCCCGCCTTCAAAATAAATACAGAGAAACCACATGGCACAGAATCCCAATAAAACACCCCATTCCCGCCAGCCGAAATATTGCCAGAAAGAACGGATATCTTTTTTCACTAGCAGGAATACGAACATGGTTATTAAGGGTACAATAAAACCGATAGGTCCTTTCGAGAAAATTGCCATGAAAATATAGAAGGGTAACAAGAACCGATCCCTTGGGCGTCCTTTACCAGAATAGCGTTTATAAAATGTGTATAGGGCAAGAAGAATAAACATGCACATCAACATATCCATTCGTAGTACAAGAGCTGAACCGATAAAGAATGCGCTTGTGAAAAGCATAAGTGAACCACTCCATCTCAAAGATATGGTGGTATCTTCTTCCACCCATTTATTCATGATATAAATAGAAATCAAGGCGGGAATGATAGAAAAAAGTGAAAGGCCAAACATATTATATTCTCCCCAGAGCCATTTGCTCAACATGAGCAACCAGAAATAAAGAGGTGGTTTGTCCGCATAGAGTTCCCCTTGGTGATAGAATGTGAAAAAATGTCCATTACGCAGGGCTTCGTCAACAATACTAAGGTATTTCAGTTCGTTGTTTGGAGTGAAATCCCGTAGGATCAACACGGGAATCACCAAAATAAGCAATATAAAATATCGTTCGATTTTCATGATTATAGTATGTAAAAGCACTATAAAATCTTTTCCGCATAATATCACGTCCAAAATTTATACCAGAAATGTTTCTTTTTTGTTACATCTAGAGAAAAAAATTCTTCCTGCATTAATTTGAAGGATATACTCTTGAAAATAGTTTTATTATTATAAATTTGCATTCTAATCTAAACGTGTACATAAGGTTATGCAGAAAAATTATATTCATTATCTTTTTATTCTTATCGTTTGTTGGTTCGCTTTTTTCGTGAATAATGGTTCTGTTTATGAGGATATTATGGAGTCCCGTAATTTGGTTACGGCGCATGAAATGATTGAATATGATAACTGGTTAGTCCCCACGATGAATGGTGAATTACGTTTGGAAAAACCACCTCTTCCAACATGGGTAGCCGCGGGAATTGAGTATTTACAACCGGATAATATTTCTTTGCAACGTGCTGCTGCTGGAATCATGGCCACGTTGATGGTTTTTTTCCTCTATTTCTTTGCTTCGGCTTTAAGTGCTAACAGATTATTAGGTTTACTTTCTGCTTTAGTGTTGGCGACTAGCTTTAATGTCATTATGGCAGGGCGGGTAGCAACATGGGATATTTATTGCCATAGTTTTATGTTGGGAGCAATATTCTTCTTTTATCGGGGAATAAAGAGCGTGCGAACGAGCTGGGCAAATTTTATCTGGGCCGGGGTATTCTTGGGCCTGTCTTTCCTTGGTAAAGGGCCGGTGGCATTCTATGCTTTATTATTACCTTTCTTGATTTCTTATATATGGGTCTATCGCCCCTCTTTCAAGAGAAAAGGTTGGCCTATCGTGCTCATGTTGCTGTTATTTATCGTTATTAGCTTTTGGTGGCCGCTTTACTTGTATATATTCCACCGGGATACAGCTTTGTTCGTGCTAGCGAAAGAGTCGACGGCATGGATCGAGAGAAATGTTCGTCCTTGGTATTATTATTGGTTATTCTTTGCCGAGTCTGGAATCTGGGCTTTGTTCCTCTTGACCGGACTATGCTGGCCGTGGTTAAAGAAGAAAATTAAAATGCGTAAGGAATATACGTTTGCTGTTTTATGGACCGTGGTCACCTTGGTATTGCTTTCTCTTTTCCCGGAGAAAAAAACTCGTTACCTATTGCCGTTATTGATTCCAGCTGCAATGGTCGTGGCACATTATATTGTTTATATATTCACGGCGGCGAAAGAGAAAACGCTTACCGCGAGTGATCGTGTCGTGTTCCGAGTAAATGCTTTTATTCCGGCGCTAATTGCTTTGGGAATGCCGGTTGCCGTTTATCTTTTATTTTATCGGGAAGGAGAAGTCGGGTTGACTCTTTTGATTATCGTTTCGATATTGTTCGTTGTTGCTGCCTACTCTATTTTTGCGGGAGGAGTGAGGATAAAATCGATGAAAGTATTTACGGGGGTGGTATTGTTGTTAATTCTTGTGGAAACTCTATTGATGTCTTGCGTTGCTAATATGTTCAATAACACCGAGATCAAAAGTATCAAAGCAGTTCGTCAAATTGAAGAGTTACAACATGTGCCGTTCTATTATCCGTCTGATGAAGAATTGAGAATCGAGCTGGTGTATAAAGCAGGCCGTCGTATATTGCCTTGGGATATGAGAAGTGATACGACACTTTTAAACACTCTGCCTATCGTGTTGGTTTCCGCTAGGCCTGCAACAGAGGTTCTGCCAGCCGAGATTCAGAAGAAAGTAAATCTACGTTTAATAGATGTCTATGACAATAATAATCGTCCGAAAACAGATAAAAAACGCTATTCTTCTAAATTCGTCCGTTACGTGACTATATTGCAGAAAAAATAAAACAGAAGAATATTAATCAAAAACGAAAATTAGGAAAAGATTATCCTGGGTTTCAACATACCATAAGCATGTAACCTAAAAGAGAATGAGCCAAAAGTTCTATTTGTATTACCAACTGTTCTCACCAGTTCCTCCTTACATCGGGGAGAGTTGATTATCGTAGGTAGTTGTTACGAAATGGACTTTTGACTTATCCTACGTTTTTATTGTACTAATAATTTATCTAATATTTGTTCTGTAATAGGATCAGAAGGGCGGGGGGCGTTCATGTCATACACATTCCCGGTTTTATCTAAAATAATGAAACGGGGAATAGCATTGATCATGAACCAATCGGAGAATTCGGAATGTGTGGGAAGTTTTTCGATCAACTGTACACCGCTGAGTTTGCGTTTCTGAATCATACTTTTCCATTTATCTCGGTTACTGTCCCTTGATATGCTGACAAAAATGATATCTTTCCCTTTGTACTTATGTTCTAATTGCTGTAAAGCGGGGATTTGCAAATTGCAGGGGCCGCACCAGGTTGCCCAACAATCAATGTAAACGTATTTTCCCTTGAACGAGGAGAGAGCCACTTCCTTGTCGTTCACATCGAGAAAGGTAAATTCTGGAAGAGCTTGCCCTTTAGCTATACGGTTGTATTTACCATACAATTCTTCGATCGATTGTATTACTTGATGAGAACGTGCTTTAGTGCGGAATATTTCCATAAACCCGTCTATTGACTCCGTTCCGCATTTTTCCATATATTTTGACAATACGGAATTCAACACGAAATCAATCACGGTGGTGTCCTTCAGGTGTTGATCTATATAATCCAATTGGCCTGCAGTATAACTATAAGGGGTATTTTTACCAGACTCTCCACCGATGGCATAAAGGGCATCTAACAAGAATGCTTGGTAATCTTCGGTGATAAGGAGTTCCGGATTCTCTGCCAGTTGGTCTTTCAAGAAAGAGTACAACCCGTTGCCCCAGCCGTTATAACGGGAGAAAGAACGCAAAATACTGTAACGTTGTCGCTCGCTTTCAAGGCGTTTGAATTCGGGGGATAAGTCAAGAGACTGTAAAACAACCTTCCGCTGATTGACAGTGTCGTTTAATTGCCGAATAATTTCTTCCTCGGTAGAATTTGCGTTCAAAGATATTATAGGTAAACGTGATTGTTGCTCCATATAGTTATTTTCAGGAGCCCCCTTTCCTTCGAAATTGTAGCGCGAAACATTGGGTTTGGTTGTGCGGTTAAAACGAATAGTCAAGTCTTTTCCTTGCTCTAGGAATATCATCTTCCTGGTGTTTCTGAATTGGAGTATGGCATAACCTGTTGGAATGTTGTCTAGTTTGAAACGCACTATGTTGGAGCTGTCACTGGACTCCTCGAAGAGTAAGTTCCCTATCTTTAACTTTGCTCCTGTCAATTGCATGTCCGGGGAGGTAAAAGTGATGATGGTTTGGCGGGATTGGCATCCCGCCAGCATCATCAAAAACACAAACAAAAAAACTAATTTATTGATCATGATTATTTTTATTTTAATTGATTAAACTCATCCATATCAGAAAAACTCTCGGCAGTATAATCCCCCAAGAGGTGTTTGGCAAAGTGGAACCACAATTTGCGGCGCATGAATACATCGGCTGCGCCTTTGTACATGTGATTTTGTCCTGGCAAGACATACATTTCGAAATGTTTGCCGGCTTTCAGCAGGGCGTCTACCATCCGATAAGTGTGTGCGGGGTGAACGTTGTTGTCAACTTCCCCGGTAACGATCAGTAAGTGACCTTTCAAGTTTTTAGCCAACTCCATATTTGTTGGTATTTTTGAGGTGAAAGTTACTGTGGAATCCTTGCCTTTCTTCACTTCTTCGTGAACACCGTGAAAAGTCTCGCCCCAAGCTTGGTTGTAAATGTTGTTATCATGGTTACCAGAGGTGGCTACAGCGGCTTTGTAGAAGTCCGGGTAGGTACACAGTGCTGCTACCGACATAAAAGCTCCCCCGGAATGTCCGAAGATTCCGACCCGATTGATATCCACAAACGGGTGGCGGTCTGCTAGTTGTTCTAATGCGAATTTGTTATCGGCAAGCGGGTAGTCTCGTAGGTTGCCATAGCCGAAAGTATGGTATGCCCGCCCGCGAAGAGGAGTTCCTCCTCGATGCCCGATGTTGACCACAATAAATCCCACTTGCGCCAGAGCGCAATTATCATTGCCTGTAATAGAAAAGTCAACTGGTAAGGCGTCTTGTGTGGGGCCCGGATAGACATAGGATATGATCGGATAATGACGGGTAGAATCGAAATCAAAAGGTTTCCACATCACACCATAAAGATCAGTTACACCGTCTGCAGCCTTAACCGTGAAACGTTCGGGCATTTTCCATCCCATAGCATAGAGAGCGGTCAGATCGGCTTGAGCCAATTCGCAAACCAGTTTCCCGTTTTTATTGCGAAGCACGGAACGAGGTGCCAAATCGACACGAGAATAAGTGTCAATAAAGTAGTTGCCGGAAGGGAACATTGTTACCTTATGGTTGGCATCTTCGGGTGTCAGAAGTTTTACCGTTCCATTCCCATCGAGGCTTGCCTTATACAAATGGGCGTAGTAGGGATGACGGTTTTCTTCCCGTCCGTATCCTTGCAGATAAAGCTCTCGCTTGATAGTATCGATTCGAACGATCTCTCCAGCCGTCCAAGACCCGGAAGTCACGGCACTGCGGAAGATTCCATCAGCAGAATACAAGTAATAATGCCCCCATCCCGTGCGTTCTGACCGCCAAAGAAATTCTTGGTCATTATTAATGAAAGCGATGGTTTGCATCCGATCGTTGAAATAAGGTTTACACGTTTCATTTAATATCACCGAAACTTCACCCGTACGAGTATCCACTTTACAGATATCCAGCTCATCACACGTTCGGCGCATGCGTTGAATATAGAGGTAACGATTGTCGGCGGACACGTGGAGTAACGTTACCTTCTGATCGTGCCATTTATCCAGATTCACCTTGGTGACAGTACGAGTTTCTGCGTCAAGCAAAGACAATTCGTAATGCAACACAGCTTTATCTCCGGGCATCATATATTTGGAAGAGCCGAAGGAATTATTGGTCAATCTCGGGCGACCGGAAAGTGTTTCGACCACAGGAAGTGTACCGATTCCGCGTTTATCCATCCGTAATACATACAAACGGTTTTGCCCTTTTATCCATCGAGCCTTGGTTGTGAATACCCTTGTGTTCTCCCCTTCGTCATCATCGGAATATGAGAAGTCTCGACACCCGTCATCTGTCAATTGTACGGCTAGCGAATCCGGCTCATCGCTTTTTCTCAGCCAAATGTTATGATTCTTGGAAAATACGACCAATGACTTATCCGGAGATAATGAATAGAGGATGGAAGTTCGATTATTCGCCTTCTTAAGGGGATCTGTTGTATTTTGCTCCTCTTTGGGTACAATACGACATTTACCACTCGATAAATTGTATTCCAAATTTTTTCCATCCACTTGAAAACGAAAATTCTTTCCGTCTTTGGTAAAATTTGGGATTATATTTAAATCCTTGTTGTTATAGGGTTTAAAGGTAATTTCACTGAGTTGTTCAGCCAGTTTTACAGGATCAAACAATAAACATTGTTTACCGCTTTTCGGGTCTACAAAATAATAGTTTTTTCCCTTGCTCGTTTTGTAAGTATACCAAAATTTGTCACTCTCTTTTAAGAAAGAAGGTTTCACGTCACGGGAAAATATGACACTTCCCATTTTGGTGATAAAGAATTTATCGGCAAGTTTATAGTTCGCTTTTTGTTGCCCGGAAAGCGGTGACACAAGGATGAATAGAATGATCCCTAAGAATATTTTTTTCATACGTGTTTTTTAATATTGATACCCCCTGACAGGAATACTTTTTCTTTTACTTTTGAACATAGGATGTTTGGAGGTCAGCAAGTCTTTCCGTACTTCTTCGCATTCCTGTTTGAATTCCGCATCATTTCTTAATTCCAAAGCTCGATCGAGCCAAGAAGCCATTTTTTTGCGCAGGGCTTCGTTACGCATCATCCGTTCGCCAAGAGCTGCCCAGTTACAAAGCTTACGTGCGTCGGCTTTTTTTAGGTTTTTCTCGCCTAAAGTATAGGCCTGAGCATACTCTTTATTCCAGAGGTGGAGTATAAAGAGTATTTCATCCCGTAGTCCCTTGTAATCAGGAATTTTACGAGCTTTCATCAAGCGAACGTGTGCATTGAATTTATCTTTATTCAATACTTTAATATCTTTTTCGCCTGCGTCACACAAGGAAAACGCCATGGGTATTCCAGCATACAGGTTTCGGATTTTCTGATTGACAGATTCTTTGCCATGCAATTTATACAATTTTTCCCGTTCCGAAGCCAAATAGGTTGCTAACGTGTTGTCGAGTTCACTGCCACAAGCTACGTAGATTTTCCAGTAGTCAGCGTCATCCAAAATCTGCCCCCCTTGCTCGTTGGAGAGTTTGTCGAGGCACTGTTCTATTTTATCTGCTTGGTGCATGTCCAGTAACCCGTTCAAATAATTTTTCAAAAATCGTTCGTCCCGTTCTCCGGCAAGGAAACGTTCTTCGTCTCCCACCCGGGAACCGTTCAAGGCTTCTTGCCCCAAGGCGATAAATGCCTCGGCCTCTTTAAATCCGCTGGCAGAATGCACAACAAATCCTTTATCGTTGATAAACAGCCATGTAGGGTAAGAAACCACATTGTAGCGCTTGCATAACCCGATGCCCTCACCCTCTTCCATGTTACGTTTCAAGTTGATAAAGTGCTTGTTGTAGAAATCCCCGACTTCTTTCAAGGGAAATATGAGTCGTACCATTTGGGCGCAAGGTCCACACCAGGAACCGTAGCCATCCATGAAGATGAGCTTGTTTTCTTTTTTTGCCAGTTGAAGGGCCTCTTTGAAGGTCCCTTCAAAAAAATGTATTCCAATGGAATCCCGATCCTGCGCTCTTGCCACTCCCGTGCAAGAAAGCAGAAATATCAATCCTAGTATAATTTTGTTCTTCATTTGTTATTGTAATAAAGATTTGAGTTTTTTTAATGTTTCAGGTTTGGAAGGTGCGGACATATTGGCCGTCACAATCTTTCCTTCCTTATCCAACAGGACAAAACGGGGCACGGACATTGAGGCTGGCATAAAATTCTTTAACCATTCCCAATTCTCTCCCAGATGCAATTGGATTCCGCCCAATCCCATTTTTTCGATTGTCTGCTTCCACAACTTAATATCTTTATTCTTATCGATGGAAAGACTTACGAACAAAATATCTTTTCCCTCGAAATGCTTTTCCAATTTTAACAAACTAGGCATCTCCCCTTTACAAGGTCCGCACCAGGTTGCCCATATATCCAAATACACGAACTTTCCCTTTAGGTCTGTTAAAGTCACCGTTTCACCTTTGTTGTTTTGAAAACTGAAATCTGGACAGGGTTGTCCCGGAGCTATTTTCTCCGCTTTCTTGCAAGCCTCGGTAAACGATGCCAGTCTTTCCGGATCTTTCACGTACTGGCGATACAGGTTATTATATTTTTCTATTCCATGAGCCCCGAAATGGAAAAGAGTAATATCTACTAGATAAGACAACACAGCAGGATCTTTCATATTTTCAAAAATGCATTCCAATCTCCGGTCTGCCAACTCCGTTCCCTCGAACAATTGTGTACTCTTACTTGTCATCCGTACCAACAGCCGAATATACTGGTCCAAGAATTCACGATAAGCCGGAATAACCATAAAAGTAGAATCATCAATCATCCTTTCACGCAACGTTTGCAAATAAAGCGTCGTATCTTTCGTGTATACGCGTAATAATTGCAATAACGAATTCGTCAACAAACGTTTGTTTTCCAATTGCTTGAAATTCGTTGAAAAGGTCGTTCCATCCAATTTTTGTCGATTAACCATCAAAATAGAATCGGATGTATTAACATATGTTTGTATTCCTTTGTTAGCAACATTGGGCACTATTCTATTATAAAAATTCCCTTGATTCAAGAACTCCGCTTCTTTTGCCAATGCTCCGCTATACTTGATTTCCTTCTCTCCCGATTTCATACTATAGGAGAGTTTCAAATCTTTGCCGGGTTCAAAAAAAACTAATTTCGATTCATATTTTCGCGTACTTACGGTAGCGTAAACTGGAGATTTGATATCCAACTCGATACTTCCCTGACCGGTCACGGAATCTATCGTCACCGATCGGTTCTTCAAACCGATTGTCACACGGGGAGCAGTACCATCGTAATCCTGAATGTCAAAAGACAACGTGGAAGTTTGTTTTCTCTTGCATCCGTAGAGTGCAAGAGAAAAGCAACAAATCCATAACATGTATTTCAATATTTTCATTTTCATTATATTATTTCTTTACCGCATTTTTTGCAGCACTTTCAACCATATTCCACTTCACTTTCATAAGTACGCCCAACTCTTTATAGTACTGACGGCTCCTCAAGTCCGAGTGTGTACGTCCCAACCCTTCGAATTTTTTGGTCATGAACGCCGCACGGTCTTGCATATAGAAGCAAAGTTGATCCATTCTTCCGGTCACGTTTAATTTCAAACATGCCGTCAAAAACTCTTTCACAAAATTGTGTTGCAATCTAGCACGATAAAGATCAATAGGTTTCGATGTGCTGTAATTCAGAAATACACCGTTATCGATCAATGTGAATAAGTCATTCAACGTGTACGCCTTATCGCCTACTTTCTCTTGAGCCTCTATAAGACGCATCAAACGAGTGTATTCCAACATATATTTGGCAACAGGCATGATCAACTGATTCATCCCGAGTGCAACATTAGTTCCATGCACTTTCTCCACGTCCGGCGTATCCAACCAAATTGGCATATCCGAAAATATATATTTGGTAATAAACTGCTCCATCTCTTTCTTCTGACTCTTGGGCAGATAATGTACACGTTCTTCGTTGTATCCGGCAAGAACTGGTTCTTGCCAATTGTTTTCGAGATAATCCAACGCCACTTTCACGTACTCTCCGTAACATGCTCTAAATGCACTAACTAATTCCGTGTAACGCACCCAATTATCTTTTGTGTCCAGTTGATTGGCGATTTCTTCAACCTGAGATGAAAGCCGTTTCAAATTTTCAAGTCCTAATAAAGCTGTCTGTAATTTATCTTGTCCCAGATCATTCTGATTTACCCGATAGCCGAAACTTTTGGCTGGCACATAATATAATGCCGGATTATTTTTTGCCTTTTCTGCGATAGTCTTTAAAGCTGCATGCTCGGTAGCAGTAGCCATCCCGGGGAACTGGCGGTATCCCCATTCGATAGCCCAACGATCATATTCCGAAGCCTTTGAAAAAAGTTCTCGTAAACTTATCCCGTCACCGGGTTGTGCCGCAAAATTGAAAATACATCCATCTGTCACGGAAGCTGAAATCCCATGCTTGCGAACCCAAGCGGTATCACGCAATTGTTGTGTTGTGTAAGCCATACTTCCAGCTAAATTGGGAAGTAACCCCAACACCTGTCCTAGCGTGTTGGAAGTACAATAACGGAAATATTCGGTATACAACACGGATAATGAGTCGGTAAACACTTTCGGTTCGTATCCACCCAATTGCATGGTGTAGATATCCTTGTTATCATTCCAATTTTGACAGGATAAACCGACACTTGCACTCAATATTTCACCGGTTCTCGAATCACTGATAATCGTCTGTTGCGGTGTTCCCAAAACGTACGTGTACACGATCTGGTGATAAGCAATTCTTACCTCCGGTTCCCCAACCTGTACTTGCAACACGTTCTTGAATCCGGCTGCTTCAAAGCAACGATTCCATTCCTCTATTCCCCGGATAACGTTGGTACGTAAAGCAGGACTGAACGTTTTATCAAAATAGACACGAATCGGATGAACCGGTTCCACCAGTACTCCCCGTTTGTATTTCTTAACATCCTCAGTTTTTATTTGTAAATTCCAACGTTTTACGATAGTTTGTTTCTTCACTCCATTAGGATTTTTGTCATAATCATTGTAAGAGATCACATCGTATCCGATTCGTGGATCCGCATTACGTTCTGCGATCGTGCGATCCGGTAACTGTTGCAGACTCCATTCGATCCATGCTGCATAATGTGTATCCCTTCCAGGCATCCCGAATATTCCGGGCGTAAAGGTAGATTGGGCGCGCAATGACATAAATTTCACACCATCGTTAATCATTTGCACGCTATCTAGGAAAGAACGATCTGTAGCGGGTGAATTTATGGTTGACTGATTCGGGAAAGAGAACAATTTTCCAGAAGCGTTCACATCCGATGTGATATCAATGATATATCCTTGCTTGTTTTTTCCATATGCGACAATAGGGTAAGAAAACAATACCGGCTTCAACGAAGCGGCAGCTACGGCTGCTGCCATGTCTCCACTGGCACGATCGGAACAAATCTGTTGTTTCACTTCGAGTTGATCCCCTTTCGGTCCAACATTGAACACCAACACGCTGGTAATAGAAGAAACGACTCCCGCATTCTGCCCTTTCGTCAACACGCCACTCACCAACAAATCTTTACCGATAGAAGCCAGCGGAATCTCCAGATAACATTTTTTGGCATCCCTGTACACGGGAAAGGTTCCCTCCACTTTCTTTATATCCTTCTTGAAAAACGCCTCGTAAGTCTTCGGGGACTTTTTCATCCCTTCCGGCTTTTTCTCTTGTGCTACAGAGAAAAATGGCATACAAACCGCCAGAAGTATGATAATATAATTAAATCTCTTCATGATTTTCATTCTTAACTTTCACGATATCACTTACTCACCTTAGCGTAATTCTCGCCACTTAAAATCTCTTCGATTTTACGAGCCACACCCAACAAGTGGGTCTTGGTCAATGGGTCGGTCACCACGGCTGCCCTTCTCTTGGCTCGAGCGGCAATTTTTTCAAATTGAGCTACATACATAACACCCATTTCCGGCATCACGTCCATCGGTCCATCCTCCACAACCACCGAAGCCACGAACAAATACGCATTCTGCACCATCCGCTCATGAGCTGACAATTTAGTTTTGTTGTCCATACAACTCCAAACCCCATCGTACAAATCATCCATAAAATTCTGAATCGTGTAAGCATTCTTGCCATTATACTCCTCATCTTTCAGCATGTTTGTCATCTCGGTCATAATCTTCGGCATCAACTTACCGGTCACTCTGCTAATATAGGCATCCATATTACTACTTACAAGTTGCGATGTATGGCAGTTATACAACCAAGGCAATTCTTGAAAGAAATATTTCTTCAAGAACATCATCGCTTGATGTTGTTTCTCTTTCTCCACGGGAACGAACTTGGGCATCCCTTCCGAACGCAAAGCCGCATTCGTGTATCGTCCTCCTACGTATTTCATCGCATGCATCACGTAACGCATGTATTGGCTAATTACGGCATTATACAACTCCTTTAGCAAAGTGTAATTCTCATCGTCAGCCTCAACCGTCCATGCCTCCAAATTCTCCATGATAACCTTCAGGTTTTTCATACCCAATTCATTGGCAGCAAGAGCATCGGAACTCAAATCCTCCGATTGGAAACGAGGGTCCCATTTATCGATTTCTGTACCGAAGAATACTCTCGGGTTGGCTTTCCGTTGTGCAGTCACCCACTCTCTTAAATATTTTGTTTCTTCTTCTACACTCTTGGTATCGCCAAAATAACGATATCCCCAGTCAATAGCGAAGTTGTCGTACTCCCCAATACGCGGAATCATATAATCCAAATCCAGATTATCTTCCGGCTGAGCGGCATAATTGAAACGAGCGTAATCCATGATTGACGGGCAATGTCCGTGTTTCTTCACGAACTCGCGATCACGAATTTCAGATAACGAACAAGTCCAGCTACTTGCAAAGTTATGGCGCAATCCCAAGGTATGCCCCACCTCGTGAGCCACAATATATTTAATCAACTCTCCGGTTAATTTCTGATCATACGGAAATTTACGGGCGATCGGGTTGATCACGGCTGTTTGTGCGAAATACCAAGATTGAACCAAACTCAACACGTTGTGAAACAATCCCACGTGTGAACAAATAATCTCGCCCGAACGAGGGTCTGCCACGTGAGGTCCATAAGCATTCGGCATCGGCGAAGCCTTGTAGGAAATTACAGAATAACGGGCATCCTCGATAGAGAAATCCGGATCTTCTTCCGGGGTTGGCGCCAATCTGGCTTGGATGGCATTCTTAAATCCTACCTGTTCGAACGATGGTTGCCAACTCTCAACGGCTGCAATCACGTAAGGTTGCAAATATTCCGGGGTATTCCGATCCACGTAGAACACAATCGGTTTAGCCGGCTCGACCAACTCGCCTCTTTTAAATTTTTCCATGTCTTCCGGTTTCGGCTCCAACCGCCAACGGCTCACGACGCTAACTTTCTCCGGTTGCGTAGAATTATCCTTGTACTCCATTCTACTATACGTAAAGTATCCCACCCGATCATCATAATAACGGGGACGCATCGGCTCTTTCGGCAACAAGTACCAAGAAGCAGCCACCTCCCACGTCGTGGGATTCAATTTGGCTTTTGGATTATTTTTAGGTGCCTTCCCCTGAGCGTAACTCCGAACAGAACGGAAAATCACGTTATCCTTGAACGTGCTGATCGTCGTGGGATAAGACTTATCTGCCTGATATCCTCCTAAATTCAACATCTCGGCAACGCCTTTCAACGAAAAATAAGAGTGATCCGATTTATACATATCCGTGATGTCTACCAATACGGAGTGATCCGTCTTAGCCTTCACATCGAAACCGGCCACCAGCGGCATCATACTGGACGCCTCCACGGCTCCTCGCATATCCGATTTCTCGTCCGGCATACTTGTCGTGAAAATCGGTTCTTCCAAAAATAATTTATTCTTCGGTCCTTTATCGAAACGAATTACCTTATTAAACAAAGCGTCACCACCGAAACCGAACATATCGTTACGACCTCTCGCCTCTTGCGCAGAACCTTTCACCAAAGACACAAACACCAATATATCTCTCCCTAACATTTCGTCTGGAACCTCCATGAAATAACGGTCATCTTGCTCGTAAATATTAAACATCCCCATGTGTTTAACAGCGGAAGACTTGATAAAACTATCCACAGAGGGAATCTCCTTGGGAGCCATCTTCGAGCTATCGACAATAGTAGTTGGTTGTTGACCTTTCTTCTTGTCATTTTTTTTCTTCCGGTCGGTAGCTTCTGCATATTGTCCTACCATAAGGAAGCAAAGCAATAATGCTAAAAATTTCATGCTAAAATTAACTCTTTTCATACATTGATTTATGATAAACATCCGTAATTTTTTTGTATGAAGAAGGATGCAAAGCGGGTATTTTACTACCCACCTGCATAGCCTTATTCATTATAATGTGTTGATTATTTGAAAGTAAAGCCGTATTCCTGCAATTTCGCTTTCATGACGTAATACTTTGCTTTGACCACAGAGAAATCTACCTCCTTGTTTTTACTTTCATTCACCGTTTCCACTGTTCCTTTGCCGGCAACCCATGTTTGGTCGTAACCGAGAATTGTGGCTTTAGCATAACGTTCCATAAATTCTTCTTCGGTAAATGCCAATATGGCTTGACAATATTGTTGTAAATCTTGTTCTTTAGTAGGCACATACCACATTTCTGGGTGATAGGGGTCATGTGGTAACGAATTTCCAATACCTACTTTAGAAGCCGGAGTAAAGGGACCGATCATGCCTAAAGCTCCCAAGTGCCGAACTCCTACATTTAATCCACAAGCTTGGGAAACCATGTATTTGTATTTACTATCTATTGAATAAATTTTATCATTAGACGGATTCACGGCGTATGACAGGGCGTAAAAATTTTCTTCCAACCATTCAGCTTCATCCAATGTCAGTTTACTCGTAATAACAGAAGACAAAAACGCACCTTTCATCAGGTTCTTGTCGGTATCATCCATTTCATGGAAACGATGAACTTGCGCCAAAACTGTTGTGGTCAATCCTTTATAAATGGTGGTATCTCCAGAAGGAGTAACCAATGAATCCACCAGTAAAATACTTGGCAAATAAGTTCCCTCCGGAATTTGCGGGATGATTTCATTGCGTACAAATTCCAAAACTTCTCTCACGTTCTTTCTTTCAGAGGAAACCAAAGAGTAACGTGCGCTAGTGTACTCTGGGGTCACGCTACCCGGAGAATAGAATACTTGCAACACCTCGTAGTAAGTATATTTCCCAATTCCCGGAGAATAACGTGTTTCCGAACCTATCGTGTCGTTATAATAAATCGGGAAGCCCGTATCCTCATATATCTTGTAACGTAAATGATCTATGGGATCTTCGGAATCTTCCAGGACGAACCAATTTTTTTCTAATCCGGAAGGGGATAAATTTCCTTCGTCATCCCCACAACTCCCAACAATCAAAGCTATCAGGCATAAAAGAAAACTATATTTCATGGTACATTAATTATTTATTGATTGTAATGTTCTTGCCGGGCGTACTTCATTGCTTAAGTTACCCTTGTTAAAATCGATGGCATCATCCGGAATAGGTAATACGTAAGCAGCTTTGTCTTGAGAATAAGGTTGCAATACGTACTCTCCTTCCGTGGTAACGGTTTTATTCGTGTATAGAATACTCTTGTGACGAATTTCTTTTTCGAAAGGATGAACGCTATTCACAGCATAACGACGGAGATCAAACCACCGGTGCCCTTCGAAGCACAATTCCCTCCGGCGTTCATCCCGGATGGCGTCAATTAATTCATCTCCGCTTTTATCCAGCGGTTTGAAGTTGGCTTTTTCGAAACGGAGAGCACGTAACTCGTCAATGGTAGTGCGTGCTTCCTCGTTGCGGCGCAGGCAAGCCAAGGCCTCCGCTTTGTTCAGGTAGACTTCCGGTAAACGGATGGCAAATTTGTCCGATACTTCATTTGCCCAATCCGCTGATTTCACACAACGGTAACTGGTAACCGTTGCCTTGGGCCGTTGGGTAAAAAAGGTTTTCAAACGTAGATCATGTTCATCGTATGAACCGATTAAATCCATCGAACTGGTATAACCGGAACAATATACACCCCAACCCATCCCCGGTACACTTCCTTGGAGGGCGTCAGGATGCAAGAAGTGCATCAGATAAAGACCGTGCGTGAAGATGGTTTCCGTCGATTTCAATTCTACCACTTTATCCCCCTCTTGAAAACTTCGCATATCTTCCAATTTATAACCGAGAGTTAAAGCACTATCGGCAGCCGCTACTGCAGCCTCGTAATTTTCCATATATAGATGTACTCTACTCAACAAGGTAAAGGCAGCCGCTTGGTTCGTACGGTATTTCGTGATTTGACGGACACCTCGCAGGCACTCGGTGGCACGAGTCAAATCCTCTACCATCTGTCCGTAAACTTTTTCTGCTGTCGCCCGGGAGAAATAAATATCCTCAATATCTTCCGAAGTTTTCAAGGGAATACAAGGATCTGTGGCGGCAGTTGCTTTGCAATAGGGTTGTCCGTAAATATTGGCCATCCAGAAATAGAATTGGGCACGCAGAAAACGGGCTTCTCCTTCCACCCGAAGGGCGGTTGCCTCCTCATCCTTATCAATGTCAATTTGGGTTAACTGATAGATGATGGAGTTCATAGCAGCTATACGGGACCACATCTCCGCCCAGTTTTTGTCAATAAACTCGTTGTTTTCTACATTGCGGAAAGGATCCGGTTGCCAACGGTAAATATTGTAAGCATTCAAGCGAATGTAATTAGAAGTTTCCGCTGGAATCCCGTTTACGAATTCTTCCACGTCATCATCCATTAGGTGAATGTAAGGGAAAAACCAAGAAGCGGTATTACTTATATTCGTCCAATAAGCACTTGCTTGGTCATTTGAAAAATATTGACTTGTAAGACCTCCCTCGAAATATCCCTCTCCGATCAATAATTCATCCAAGTTGGTCACGTTTTCCACGTAGGCCTGATTTTGGGAATATTCCTCCAAGAAATCTCCGCAAGCAGCCGAAGTAACCAGTAACCCGCAAAGTATGGCTATTTGATATATATTCTTCAGTTTCATAAATTATTTTTTTAGAATGTCACGTTTACGGTAAAAGAATAATTAGGACGCACAGACATATTCACCGTAGGGGTAGTTCCGGACTGGGTTACGTCCTGTCCTTTCAACTTTTTATTGGCAATAGTAAAGAGATTGGTTCCCGTGATGCTCAAGTAAGCCGACTGGATACCGAGTTGCTTGCAGAATTTGTCATGCACGTTGTAACGGAATGAAAGGGATTGCAATTTCAAATAATCACCTTTTACGACCCGCAAGTTGGAATTGTCATACATTTGGTAGACATCAGATGGAGCAAATGTTGGCATTAAGCCACTGGACGTGTACTTGTATGATGTCCACCAAGGAGTAACTGTCTTGGTCCTCAGTGCGGGAATATTAGTTTTTGTTTCATCCCCGGGAGTTCTCCAACGTTGGGTAAATTCACGACGCATATTCTTTTCTCCGTATGGTGGAAAATCATTTGTGTTTCCGAATAATTTCAACAAGCGGATTTTATTCCCGAAACTATAAGTGAAGTTGAAAGAAAGACCAAACTGGCGATATCCCAAATAACTGGAAATACCTCCCTGCAAGGTCGGTACGCGGGTACCGGATTCTTCCATGACGATTTCGAAAACATCCTCGTCTTCCATTTGAGAATATTGAACGTATAATTCATCCGCTAGTTCTTCCTCCAAATTGGCATAAATGGGACTTCCGTCCTTGGGGCTTAAACCCTTGAAGCGGTAAGAAAAAAAAGTATTTAAAGGTCTGTCGATTAATTGTGCTGTACCGTTCAAATAATCTGTGTATTTAATTTCGTCACGCAAAACATTAGTGCGATTATCAATTGCCTTTGAAATTAGGTTGTTCACCACCTGTCCGATCTGCGGGTCGATTCTCCACACGAAACCGCGCTTGCCGCTGGCATCTATCTTTTGGTTAATCGGCACGATATTCATGGTAACCTCCACTCCCTGATTTGTCAATTCTCCTTGGTTCACTGTATATTGTGTGCGGCCGTTGATATCAGATATCGATTTGGTCAGGAAAGCATCTTTCGTGCGTTTGTAATAATAGGACACAGAACCACCGAGTTTATTCTTCCATAACGAGAAATTGATTTCTGCGTTGTAGGAGTGGGTCGTTTCCCATTTCAATTTGGGATTGGGATAATAGGCAATTGTAGAAGAAAATTCATTATACCAGTTGTCTATTCCCCCTTGATTAATAATCATCTTAGAAGTCTGGTTATCTAACATATTTCCTTGGATACCATAGGACAATTTCAATGCCAAGTCATTCACGAATGTACTGTTTGCGAATAAATCTTTCTTCACGTCCCAACGACCGGAAACAGACCAAATAGGTAATAACTTCTCGTTAGAACGGCTACCGAATTGGTTGCTGGCATCTATTCGGGTGTTGAAATTTAACGTATAGCGATCATTATAAGTATAAGTAATGGCGAAATAAGCGGATGCCAAATTGGTCTTGGTGTCGCCTATGACCGGTTTATTCTGGGCAAGCCATGTTGCATAACCTGTGTATTTATTCATTAAGTCCTTGTAGGCAATCGTACCGAAAGATTTCCCTCGACCGGGATAATAGCCGCGGGTGATGTTTTTATAAGAGTGATATTCGGAAGAAGAAACCTCACCTCCCAAAGCAACGTTTAATAGGTGCAAGTCATTGAAAAGTTGATTGTAGTTAAGTTGTAAACGCAACACATAATTGTTACGACGTGTATCATTCAAAGTTAACTCTCCTCCAATCGGACATTTGTTCAGCGAATGTTTCTTATCACTGTCCTCTTCGGGGGAGTAAAGATCGTTTTGGCGTAACGCGTGGATATAATATGAACCTTCTTCATACACGGTCTCATCATTCGTGGAGCCAATCGTGTAAGAAGCGGTACCTTCCACGTTCAACACGGGCAAAATCCGGTATTTTAAAGTTCCAGTCAAAGTAGCGGAGTAGGTATTGATCTTATGGTAGGTCTTATCCATTTCGTTTTCCACGTTAAAAGGATAGGAAAGTTCTTTTGTGTTCCCTTGTAGGTAGAAATAACGGCTACCATCCTCGTTATAGGCAGGGATAGCACGGCTCATCTTGTAAGCGTAATCCGTCAACCCCATGACGCCCCCATTTTCAAATTTGATGTTAGGCGTGTATCGACGCTTGTTGTTATTTAATTGGATGCCGAATTGAAAATCTACTTTAGAGAAGTTTCCGTTCAACTTCAGGTTGGCGGTATAATTGCGGTTATACTCGTTCCTGATGACCCCCTTCTCATCGGCATAGCCAATGGAAGCATAATACTTGATGGTTTCGGATCCTCCGGAAATACTCAAACTGTGTTTGTTGGAGAATGTATTTTGGCAGATAATGTCGAACCAATCCGTATTGGTAGACTCGTAATAATTGGTCAACCGATTAAATTCATCAAAATTGATACGGCCGTTCTTGTAGTCCACGTAAGCAGCCTCGTAACCAATCCAGTTGTTTGCTTTCGTGAATTCCATTCCTCGTGCGAATAGTTCGCGGGACACGTCCACGCGTTCCTTGGAATTCATCAAATAAATTTCACGGTCGCTATAATACGGTCGACGATTGATGGTTCCTGACAATGAATAGGTCACGTGCGGTTTCCCAGTTTTCCCTTTTTTCGTGGTGATTACGATCACTCCGTTGGCGGCACGGGTACCATAGATTGCCGTGGCTGCAGCATCTTTCAACACGTCGATTTGTTCGATATCATCGGGGTTCAAACCAGAAATGGCGTTACCTAACAGGTTCACGAAGTCTAGGCTGTTCAACTCGGAAGGGTCTACATTCACGGGATCTGTCTGCACTATACCGTCTACTACCCATAACGGCTCCTGGTTTCCCAATACGGTGGAAGTACCGCGGATACGAATCTTGGGTGCCGCACCCGCCTGCCCCGAATTTTGCATGAAAATCATCCCCGGGATATGTCCTTCTAACATCTTGTCCACGGAGGAAAGACCGGCCACGTTTACGTCCTCCATTTTCAGGGACGTGATTGCCGAGGTATTCCGACGACGGTCGATGTCTTGGTAACCGGTTGAAATCACAGTTACCTCATTTAGCGTTTCTATTTCGTCTTCCAAGATGATTTCATATTCTTTTTTATCGGATTTTTTCACAACGACTTCTTTAGTTTTCATCCCGATAAAAGAAATCACTAAAGTATCAGTGGCATGAGTTACATTCAAAGAAAAAGCTCCATTACCGTTCGTGACCGTACCGACAGTCGTTCCCTTAATGCGGATGGTGACCCCCGGAAGAGGTTCTTTGTGCGAGTCGATGACCTTACCTATGACTACCCATTTATTATCGGGTGTCGGTGCCGTGTAAGGCAATCGCTTGATCACCACGACGTCATTAACATACTCGTACGTCAGCTTCAAAGGTGTCAACACCTTATTCAACACGACCTTTAGGTCTTCATTTGTCACACTTACCGTAATCAATTCTTTCATTTGCATCAAGGAAGAATTAATTAAGAACTGATTTCCCGTTTGCTCTTTCATTGCGACAATAAACTCTTCTAACGTCGCATTTTTCAAATCTACGGACACTTTATTCTGTGAAAAAGCCAGAGCTGAAACACTTAGATTAAATACCACAATTAAAATACAAGTCAATTTCATAATCAACCATGTCTTTTTTTTACACATAATAAAATTCCAGAACTTTGATAGTTCACATTTTTCCATAACTTTGTAAAGTATTTAAATGATAATACATGAAGCGCGGACACCAGACCTAGGAAATTTGTTGTCCGTGTTTCTTTTTATTAATATAAGATCACCACATTCCCATCTATTTTATGTTTTACCTCTTCCGAAGCGGCAAGTACTTCCAAGAAAGTACGAATTGAATCATACCGTTTCAAATTACCCGTGAATTGTATGTCTTTTACCTTTGGATTCTGGTAAAAAACAGATACGTCATACCATCTTGTCAAAGTATGCATCACATCTTCGAGGCGCTTTTCTCTAAATATATACCAACCGTCTTTCCATCCGACATACTCTTCAACCTTTACCTCTCGAGTCGTTAATGTACCAGTCAAAGCTGCCACCGCTTGCTCACCTGAAGACAACGTAACACTTTCCCCCTTCTTACTGGTAAATATCACTTTTCCGGAAACCAATGTGGTCAACACGGTTTCCTTTTCATAGGCTCTCACTCCGAATGAAGTTCCCAACACGTTTACTTTTCCCAAATCCGTTTCAACAATAAAAGGGCGACCGTCTTTCGTTACATCAAAGTAAACCTCTCCTTTCACCGAAACCACCCGCTCTTTTTTCGAGAAACATACCGGATATTTTATTTGGCTTTCGGCATTCACCCATACAGAGGTACCATCATCCAAAACTACGTAACACTCCCCGCCTTTGGGTACAATCAATTCATTATATATTATTTCGGATTCATTGACTGAATCTTGTCTGTAAGACAGTAGTCCGTTTTCCATGCGGATTTTTAAGCCTCCCTGTTCTTGTATCTCATTCTCGTTTCCAGTGAAGACATTTACAACTCTCCCATCTGACAATTTTAGTTGCACATTCTCTTTTTTAGCTAATTCGACCGGATTTTCCGTTTGTTTTTTTTGCTGTATCATCCATATTCCAACACTCGACAAAGGCAATATGAAACAAGCAGCAACAGTAATCCGCCGTAAAATGAAGTAAACTCTATTTTTCCTGTTATCCGATTTAAACTTCTCGTACGCTTTTTCCGGTGAAAATTTTTTATACCGGGCTAGATGTTTTCCTAAGTAATCATCTTCTCTGACTTCGGAATAAACATCCCGTAAAGGCTTATTTTCTAATAGTTTTTCAAACTCATCCCGTTCTTCATCTTGCAATGTCCCGGAATAAGCTTTACGCATTAAATTTACTATTTTACTAAAATCTCTCTTCATATCTATTATAAATACACTTATAAAATGCACGACATTTTATTTGGAATGACAGAAAAGGGAATTTTTTTTCGTAAAAAGTGATTTTTTATCAGGAAAGGAAAATAGTCAACCAGAATAAATAGGATGACCCCTTCATTTTATTGCGTAGGTATTTGAAACTACGGCTTTTCTGTGTTTTTACAGTATTGATAGATATATCCAATTCTTTGGCTATCTCGTTACCGGAGTGACCTTTTATACTCAATAGAATGATCTTCCGTCTCTCCTCTGGAAGCTCATCAATATAAAAATACAGTTGTCGAATTAACTCCTCGCGAACCGTATCTGCAAATTCTTCATCCGTGAATTCGACATTTTCTTCCTGCAAAAATTGCTGCACGTAACGTTCCTGAAATTTTTCCTGACGCAAATGCATCATTGCCTGGTTATAGGTTGCACGATATAAATAATAAGTAAGGTCATCTACTTTGGGAAACTTTTTGGTGTTTTTCCAGATATTCATCAAAACTTCCTGTACTAAATCTTCTGCAACGATAGTATTCTTTATGATACGATCCGCATAGGAGCATAAAGCAGCATAATAATAGATGAAAACACTTTTCCAAGCCTTCTCATCCTTATTATTTACCCCGCGTAAAATTTGAGTTTCATCAATTTTCATATAAAAGAATACTCCTTTATGCAAAGGTATGTAATAAAAAAAGAACTTACAATCTTACAAAAAAGAAAATGATAGGAGAATCAGCATAATTGCCTTTTATTCGCACCTTACCAAACAAAAAACAGGCCTATTGCTAAGCCTGTTTCTTGTATTTCAAAGATTGTTTCCTGTATTAGGCGTTCAACGTGAAACGTAAGAAAGCGGTAACAGTTAAATCTTTATCTACGCTCTTTAAGTATTCTCTTACAGATATTTTACCGTCTTGCTCGAAAACTTGGTTTAACAAAGTAGACTCTTGGAAGAATTTGTTCAAGCGACCTTGAGCAATTTTGTCCAACATGTTTTCCGGTTTACCTTCTTCACGAGCTTTTTCGCGACCGATCTCGAACTCATGATCGATAACGTTTTGAGGAATACCGTCTTTATCCACGGCAACAGGAGCCATGGCAGCCACTTGCATGGCGATATTTTTCTTCACTTGGGCGTCAGCTGCTTTGTTGAAACCAACAACGGTTGCCAACATATTTCCCGGGTGAATGTAAATCACGCAATCTTCTGCTTTTATAAAACCGTAGTAGCTCAATTCCAGTTTTTCACCGATAACACCGGTTTGTTCTGAAATCTGGTCTGCGATACTTCTACCGTCCAGTTGGATAGCCAACAAATCTTCGGTAGTTGCAGGCATGTTAGCTAAAGCGGCGTCTAGAATCTTGGTTGTGAAAGCAATGAATCCTTCGTTTTTAGCCACGAAATCAGTTTCGCAGTTCAAGGAAACCATAACTGCATTCTTCCCATCGGTTTTGGCTAAAACGCATCCTTCTTTTGCTTCTCTGTCTGCACGTTTGCTTGCAACAACAAGACCTTTCTTGCGGATGATATCAACGGCTTTGTCGAAATCACCCTCAGCTTCTTGTAATGCATGCTTGCAGTCCATCATTCCGGCGTTTGTTGCTTTACGCAACTTCATCACGTCTGCTGCTTTTATTTCCATATGTTTTAAACCTCCATGTTAATTCAATTTCAGAAGTTAGATGTTTAATCTAACTTCTGAAATTTAAAATCAAAAATTAATCTATTCTTCAGAAGCGGTTTCGCTTACTTCAGCTACTTCATCTTGAGCTTCAGCTTTCTCGGCACCTTTTTTGTCTCCTTCTTTCTCTCTCTCGGCTTTTCTTTCAGTCAGACCCTCTTTAATGGCTCCGGCTACTTTGTCGATGATTAAAGAAATGGAAGTTGAAGCATCGTCGTTAGCCGGGATTACGAAGTCAATTCCTTCCGGATTTGAGTTCGTGTCCACGATAGCAAATACTGGAATTCCCAGTGTGTTAGCTTCTTTTACAGCGATATACTCTTTCATCACGTCAACCACGAAAAGAGCTGCCGGAAGACGAGTCAGGTCAGCGATACTACCCAAGTTCTTTTCCAGTTTTGCTCTTTGACGAGAGATTTGAAGTTTTTCCCGTTTTGAAAGGTGAGCGAAAGTGCCGTCTTTTTCCATCTTGTCGATGGTGGTCATTTTCTTCACGGCTTTACGAATTGTCGGGAAGTTGGTCAACATACCACCCGGCCATCTTTCAGTCACGAACGGCATATTGATATTAGAAATTTTTTCAGCAACAATGTCCTTAGCCTGTTTTTTTGTTGCAACAAACAGAATTCTTCTACCTGATTTAGCAATCTGTTTCAAAGCTGCACTTGCCTTGTCCAACATGATCGCTGTTTTGTTCAGGTCAATAATGTGGATATCATTACGCTCCATGAAAATATACGGAGCCATTTTAGGATTCCATTTACGGGTAAGGTGTCCAAAGTGACAACCTGCATTTAATAATTCGTCGAAATTTGTATTTGACATTTTGTGTCTTCTTTAAAGTTTACATTCTTAAATTTAATCAATTGCCGGGTAGTTCTCCACAGAAGTCCCGTCAATTTAGATACTAAACTCCTATTAACGTTTAGAGAATTGGAATCTCTTACGAGCACCAGGACGTCCCGGTTTCTTACGTTCCACTTCACGCGGGTCTCTGGTCATGAACCCTGCTGCTCTTAATTTTGATTTATCCTCTGCGTTTACTTTCACCAATGCTCTGGCAATTCCTAGACGTAAAGCTTCAGCTTGTCCGTTGAAACCTCCACCTACAAGGTTTACCTTGATGTCATATTGTCCCAACACACCTAATAACTCAAGCGGTTGTTTTACAATATACTGGAGGGTAGGCAATGTGAAATATTCTTCCAGGCTTTTCTTATTGATCGTAATATTGCCTTTTCCTTCGTTAAGATAAACGCGGGCTACCGCTGTTTTTCTTCTACCTACTGCATTTACTACTTCCATACCTTGTTATTTAAGTGCGTTTATATCAATTACTTTAGGCTGTTGTGATTCATGGTTGTGCTCCGGTCCTACGAACAGGTGCATGTTCTTGAATACAGCTCTTCCAAGGCGATTTTTAGGAAGCATACCTCTAACAGCATGTTCCAGAATTCTTTCCGGGAATCTTTTCATTTCTTGTGCCGGAGTAGAAATCCGTTGACCTCCAGGATACTGGGTGTGTCTACGATACTGTTTGTCTGTTAATTTGTTACCCGTGAAGATAACTTTTTCTACGTTGATAATGATTACATTGTCTCCACAATCCACGTGGGGCGTGTAACTGGGTTTGTATTTGCCTCTTAATAGTTTCGCAACTTTAGCGGCAAGACGTCCCACAACTTGATTTTCTGCGTCAATCAAAACCCATTCTTTTTGTGCAGTGGCTTTGTTGACATAAGTTGTTTTGTAACTAATCTGATCCACTTTTTTTTAATTAAAAATTAAACTTCTGTTTGTATTTCTTCGTGGGTGCTCTGGGCATTCTATCCGGTTGAAAATAACGAGGTTTATCGGGCAAACTGATACAATTTTCAACGGAGACAGGTGCATTGTAAAGGGCATGGCTAAGGTATCCCTCACAATTTAGCGAGTACTCCACTCCAAAATGAGGGGCAAAATTACACATTAATACGTGAATTCCAAAATATTCTGTGAAAAGATTTAGTGCCAGAGCGTTTTGATGGGCTTCTGAATCATGCGTTTTGGGGTAAATGGTAGGTATATATCTTCCGATGGTATGGGTGTTCATACCCTGTTTATGCTGAGGAAATTGGGTAATAATCTGATAATTAGTTAATTTAAACGGATCACTTTCGGATTACTTCCAAGTAAAACGCTATTAGAACGCTATTAAAACTCTATTAAAACGCTATACTTAAAATAGCGTTTTAATAGCATTTTAAAAGTGATTTTTGAATTTTTTATTCGAATTTGATCTGGAAGTAAACGTGAAATGATCAGCAAATGATAACTTAAGCCAGTTTGATATCCTGATTTCTTGGGTTAAAAGAAACTTGTGAGACGGGATATATTATTGGAAATTTTCGCGGGACACGAATTTGTAATCTTCCGTGTAGCAGGTAAATATCCCTAACGCTCCCTGTATATTTCCGATAAGCGGAACCGGGGAGGTGATACTGCCTTGGTTGGCGCTGTTGGCTTCGTAGAGGGAAATTTGGTAGTTGTAACACTCTTCGGTGATACGTAAAAGGAGAATGACGACGGCTTCCGCCTCTTCGATTTCTTGACATTTGATGGTTCGTTCGATCGTGGTACCTCCTACATGGCGGGATAAGTCAAGATAACTGGTCTCTTTTTTCAGCAGGTTATCATCCCCGGCTCCTTCTTTTCTTGCCTGCACGCTGTATATATAATAATTTTGTATCGGATTGGGGGAGGTTTGGAAACTGATTGTAACGGAATTTGTCTCCTTGGAAACGGAATAGGAAGAGATCGTTATATGGTCCGGTATGGCGGTTTTGGCCGTGATGTGTTCTTTTTCGGGCGTGTAGATGCTCAAATAAAGCGAGTCGAGCCCGAATTGATTGAATTTGGTATCGTGCCTGAAATTTCCGAGGAATGAGGGACTGAACGTGGGGATAAGTTTGATGATGGTATCGGCTTTTATGGAAACATCCAGATTGACAGGGGTATTTAGGTCTATGATCTCGTGGATGGGAGAGACTTTTGCCGCGTTCAGCGTGTAGAATTCCCCGGGTTTGCAGTAACATTCGATGAAGTAACCGGAAATCTCACCCATGTCTTTCATGGGAAGTTCCTCTTCCGGCATACAAGAGAGGAGTATAAAGGATAGGAGAGTTAAAATTCTATTTTTCATTTGATTACCAGTTTATTCGAAATGAAACATACGGGATAAAGGGTAACATGACTTTAGATTTCGGGATAATCTTAGTCAGGTTGTCCGTGCTTTCTGCTTGAAAGTAAACGAACGAGGGATTCGATTGGTTATACACGTTGTACGCACCGATGCTGAGTTTGAATAAAAGATCCTTGCTTCTAAATTTATAGTCGAGGCTGGCATCTAGCCGGTGATTGTTGGGTAATTTGTAATTATAGCGATCCGTGTACACGGGAATAAGAATGGGACTGTCATCGTTGAATTCCGTGATATTCCGTGCAATGACCATTCCTTTGGGGAAGGTTGTGTAGACCCCGGACGAGAAGGTCCAAAGGGTGTTCAACAAGAATCGGGGTGAAATCTGATAAGAAAAGTTGATTACGACATTGTGTTTTACGTCGTATGGGGGATTGAAAGCTTTCCCGTTATTGATCTCTGCGAATTTGCGCTTGGATTCGGAGAGCGTGTAGTTGGCTCGCATGTAAAGAGCATGATGGTTGAACGAGAGGTCAAATTCAAGACCTTTGGCGTAGCCTTTTCCTTGGATTTGATGATTACTTAGGGCTGAGTACTCAGTTTGAATGTCCGAGGCAAAGTCTTTCACGTTGTGCATATCCTTGTAAAAAATACCCGCGTAGAAGGATAGTAACTGTCCGATTTCTTGATTGACTCCGATGGAGTACTGGTGACAGATGGCGGGTTTGGTTCCTTTTGCCAAAGGATACCAGATGTCGATCGGGGTTTTAACCGTGAAATAGGGGTATAGGCTTAAATATTGAACCGTCTTGGCATAGTCTGCCCAAATGGTGAATTTGTTGACCGTGTAGTTGATTTTTGCCCGGGGGGAAAAGGTGTGTTCTCGGGTTTCTCCTGAATAAAATTGATAATTCCCTCCCGCGTTTATTGAGAAGTGATGATTTAAATAATAGGTTATATCTAGGTATAATTCATATAGATTGAAGTCTTTATCCGAACTTTTTATCAAAAGATTTTGACTGTTATCGCTTTTGTTGGCTGTTTCAAACTGGGAGTATTCAAATTTTATTCCGCTATTCAGGTTTAATTTATCCGAAAATCTACGGGAATAGGTTGTTTGCCCGAGAAGGGTGTAGTTACGATTCCCGCCTCCTATGGGTATGCTGCCGAAGGCGTCACCCTCGCTGTATGCGTTTTTCCCGCCGAATTGGAAATCCCATTGTTCGTTAACATTGGGCGTGTAGGAGGCGTTCACGTTACCGGAAAAGGTGTGCCAGTCGAAAATGTATCGCACGTGTTCACTGATTTTCATTTTCATATGGTCGAGAGAGAATAACCCAAAGGCAGTAATTCTCCATTTGTCGGAAAGACGTGAATCAATAGTTGCGGTAATATCACTGAACGAGTATTCCGGCATATAGTTAGGATTCGCCTTGTCATTCATGGACTGGTTGTATAACCTAGATATATGTTGTAAATAAGAGGTTCGAATAGAGGCAGCAAAAGACGTGTGATTTTTAACGATCGGACCTTTGGCCTTTAGGGCGGAGGAAACAAGGCCGATAGTCAGTTCTCCTTCGTGTTCGTGTTTGTTTCCCGGTTCGGGGCGCATATTGATGTAGGAGGATAAAAAACTGTTATACCGGGCGGGAAAGCCGCTTTTGAAGAGGGTGGAATTGTTCAGTATATACGGGTCGAATGTAGATAGAATTCCTGTAAGGTGGTCCGGGTAGGCGATGGGCATATTGTTAATAAGAAAACCGTTTTCGTTGCTGTTCCCGCCACGGACATAGATGCCGGAATTGAGGGCGTTAGTGGTCACAATGCCTGGCATCGTGGCTAGGTATTTCAGCACGTCCTGTTCGCCGAGGATGGCCGGGATTCGTTCGATGCCCTTGATAGAGGAGAGAATCCGCCCACTGGCCGGGAGGGCCGTGACAACAACTTCTTTTAGGTTATTTTGTTTGTTGCGTAAAGTAATGACGAATGGAGCATCGCTTTTATTGAGTTTGTAAGTTTCTTTTTTATAGTTGACGTGTGAAAATTCCAGCGTGCAGGGAATAGGACATTCTAACCGGAAGAGGCCCAAGGAGTCAGTAGTGGTACCTTTTTCGCTCTCGATACAATAGATGTGTACCCTGTTGACCGGTTCGCCGGAGAGGGCAATAACCTTCCCCACGATGACTGTTTGGGCGTCAAGTGATATGGAAATGAATAAAAGTAAGATTGCAATCAATTTACCCATATACCCGCATTGTGAGTTCGAAATTTTACAAATGTAGCAAACAAATCCCTTTAAGCCTTATGGTTGGTGTGAATAATTGTTGTTATTTTGCAGGGCATCTATTAAAATTTGGTTATGGGAATATACGTGCATGTACCTTTTTGTCGGAGTAAATGTTTTTATTGCGGATTTTATTCTGTCGCTTCATTGAAGTTGAAGGAAGCGTATCTGGATGCTATCGAGCGGGAGATCGTTTTGAGAATCGGGTATTTGCCACGAAGAGAAAGTGATACTCTGTATTTTGGAGGGGGTACGCCTTCTTATTTGGATCGGGATGATTTGGGAAGAATTATACGGAAATTGGAGGAAAATTATTCGTTTACTGCCAACGCTGAACGGACAATCGAATTAAATCCTGAAGATTTAATTCCGGAAAAATTACAGGGAATAAAGGAATTAGGTTTTAATCGATTGAGTGTAGGGGTACAGTCTTTTTCGGATGAACAACTGAAACGTATCAACAGGACACACTCGTCCCGTCAGGCAAGGGAGGGGATAGAGCTTGCTGCTAACATGGGATTTGATAACATCAGTATGGACTTGATTATTGGTTTGCCGGGCCAAACGGAGGATGAGTTGCTTGTTGACGTGATACAGGCAAGTCATTTACCAATAGTTCATTTATCCGTATACATGTTAAGTATTGATTCAAATACAGTATTTGAACATATGGTAAAACAAGGTAAGTTTCAGTTGGAGGACGAGGAAGTAATGGCAGTTCGTTATCAACGAGTGTGTGAACGACTAAAAAAATTAGGTTTTGAGCATTATGAAATTTCTAATTTTGCCCGGAATGGAAAATATTCCAAGCATAATACATCTTATTGGCAACAAAAACCTTATATCGGCTTCGGGCCTTCGGCACATTCTTACGATTTATATTCCAGGCAATGGAATACTGCGAATCTGAAGGTTTATATGGAAAGTTTAAATCATGGAATATTACCTTTTGAAAAAGAGGAATTAAAGTCTGTTGATTTGTATAATGAGTATGTGATGACTAATTTGCGGACGATGTGGGGGATGGAGAAGCAAAAGTTGGAGGAAAATTACGCCGAGTTTTGGGAACAGGTGCAGGTGCAAGTTCGAAAATACGAGAATTCTGGGGATCTGATAGAAGAAAGAGGAAGATGGAAAATTAGTGAGACTGGATGGGTAATTTCAGATGCAATTTTGAGCGATTTATTCGTGGTCTAGTTTTTTACATGAAAAAATACTATTTTTGCAGTTGTAAGTTTAATATTTAAATGTTTTTCAGATGAAAACGAGTAGGATGTCAGTCAAAGAACTGTTGCAGTCAGGAGATTGCGGTAAAGAGGTTGAGGTTAAAGGTTGGGTGAGAACCAAACGCGGTAATAAACAGGTGAATTTTATCGCGTTGAATGACGGCTCTACGATTAATAATATACAGGTGGTGGTTGATATGGAGAAGGTGGCTGAGGATGTGATGAAGAAAGTGACGACCGGTGCGGCTGTTTACGTGAAAGGATTGCTCGTGGAAAGTACGGGAAGTGGACAGGCTCGTGAGATTCAAGCGAAGGAAGTGATCGTGATGGGAGAGGCTGATCCGGAGAAATATCCGATACAACCGAAAAAACATAGTCTGGAGTTTTTGCGTGAAGTAGCTCATTTGAGATTCCGTACGAATATTTTTGGAGCTGTTTTCCGTATTCGTCACGCGATGGCTTTTGCTATTCATCAATATTTTAATGATCATGGTTTTTACTATTTGCATACTCCGCTGATCACAGCTTCAGATTGCGAGGGGGCGGGCGAGATGTTCCGGGTGACGACACTTGACGCGAAAAACCCACCTCTGTTGGAAGATGGAAGTGTTGATTTTAGGCAGGACTTTTTCGGTAAATCAACCAACTTGACGGTGAGTGGGCAGTTGGAAGGTGAATTGGGGGCCATGTCGTTAGGTAAGATTTACACCTTTGGACCTACTTTCCGGGCAGAGAATTCAAATACCACGCGCCACTTGTCGGAGTTCTGGATGATCGAGCCGGAAGTTGCTTTCAATGATTTGGAAGACAACATGGATTTGGCAGAGGACTTTTTGAAATATTTGATCCGTTATGCTTTAGAACATTGCATGGATGATTTATTGTTTTTGAGTAAGCGTTTGCAGGAAGAGGAAAAGGATAAGAAGGCTGAGGAGCGTTCCATGGAGTTGATTGAAAAGTTGCAGTTCGTGTTGAATCATGATTTTGAACGGATTACTTACACGGAGGCAATCGAGATATTGAAGAACAGTAAGCAAAATAAAAACGGTAAGTTCCAGTATCCGGTAACAGGTTGGGGAGTGGATTTGCAGAGTGAACATGAGCGTTATCTGGTGGAAAAACATTTCAAGAAGCCGGTGATATTGACGGGATACCCGAAAGAGATCAAGGCTTTCTATATGAAACAAAATCCGGACGGAAAGACAGTTGCCGCGATGGATGTGCTTTTCCCACAAATCGGAGAGATTATCGGGGGATCACAACGAGAGGAGGATTATAACAAGTTAGTGACCCGTATGCAAGAAGTTGGAATTCCGGTTTCATCCATGTCTTGGTATTTGGATACCAGACGGTTCGGCTCTGCGGAACATAGTGGGTTTGGACTTGGGTTTGAACGTTTGTTGTTGTTTGTGACCGGAATGGGGAATATACGTGATGTGATCCCGTTCCCGCGGACGCCGAAAAATGCTGAGTTTTAGGAATAAATTGAAATAGAAGGAAGGATGCTCAAGCAAAATTTACAACAGAAATTAGGATTAAAGATAAATCCGTTGCAGATTCAGCTGATAAAGCTGCTTGAGCTTCCTACCTATCAGCTTGAACAGAGGATTAAGGAGGAATTGGAGTCAAATCCGCTTTTAGAAGAGGGAGAGGAAAAACCGGAGCCGGAAGTTGATATCAAGGAGGACGGAGATGAGGTGGATTATGATGACAATCTACAGGAAGAAGATAATTACGAGTCTTCGGAGGATGAATTTTCTTTAGATGATTATATCAGTGATGAGGATGATATCCCGGATTATAAATTGACGGCTTCGAATGCCTCGAAGGATGATGATGCTCGGGAATTCGTGCTTTCCGGGGGCATTTCCTTTCGGGAGAATCTGGTGGAACAGTTGGGGACGCAGCACTTAGGTGAAATGGATCGTAAGATTTGCGAGTACATCATTGGTAATATAGATGACGATGGTTATTTACGCCGGGATGTGGAGAATATTGTCGATGATCTCGCTTTTGGAGCGGGGATTGAGGTGGATGATGCGAAGATTGAATCATTGTTGCGTGTTGTACAGCGATTTGATCCGGCAGGAGTGGGAGCAAGAGATTTGAGGGAGTGTCTTTTGTTGCAGGTGAAACGACGTTTGGCAGAGACTTCTACGCCGGCTTTAATAAATGCCCGAATTATATTAGAGAGTTATTTTGAGGAGTTTTCGAAAAAGCATTACGAGAAGATTTCCAAGCGGATGAGGATTTCAGAGGAGGAGTTGAAGGAAGCAGTGGATGAGATATTGAAATTGAATCCTAAGCCGGGAGGACAGATTTCCGATTCTTCTGTTTTGGGAGCCGAGAAGATTATTCCTGATTTTAATTTGGATATTGTGGACGGGGAGTTGCAGTTGAGCCTGAATACGGGGGATATTCCCGAGTTGAGGTTGAACAAATCATACGTCAACATGTTGGAGGATTATCAGAAAAATTCGAATTCTCGAGAGAAAAAGGATGTGGTGTCTTTCGTGAAATATAAATTGAGTTCTGCCCGTTCGTTTATTGATGCCGTGCAACAGCGGAATAATACCCTGATGTTGACAATGACGGCTATTGTGCAATTTCAGAAACCATTTTTCCAGACGGGGGACGAGAGTAAATTAAAACCGATGATTCTTCGGGATATTGCTGATATTACGGGATTGGATGTTTCTACTATTTCAAGAGTTTCTAATTCTAAATATATACAGACTTGGTTCGGTATCTACTCTTTAAAACAATTTTTTTCGGGAAGTATGCCGACAAGTAGTGGAGAGGAAGTTAGTACTGGCGAGTTGAAGAATGTATTGAAGGAAATCGTGGACGGCGAGGATAAGCGCAAGCCTTACACGGATGATGAGTTAGTGGAATTAATGAATAAGAAAGGTTATCAGATTGCTCGCCGGACGATTGCAAAATATCGTCAGTTGTTGGATATTCCGGTAGCCCGGCTTCGTAGGGAAGTTTAAAGCCATAATTTTAAAATATGAAAGTACTTGCTTTTGGTGTATCCATGCTGTTTCATCCTTTGTTATTGCCTTTGTATGTGTTGTTTATCACATTTAATACAGGAACCGTTTTTGCTTATGTCCCGGTATACACGCAGAATATGTCTTATTTATTGACCCTGTTTGGTGTCACGTTGATTCCCCTGTTTTGCTTGCCTTTGTTGAAATGGTTAGGGTTGATTGAGGGTTACCGTCTGGCACAGAAACAGGATCGGGTATTTCCGGTGTTGGTGACGATCGTGGGGGCTTTTATCGTGTTTTATTTCTCCCGTAATTTACCGTATTCTAATATCGTGAGGCAGCTTTACCTGATTATGGTAATCATGCTTTCCGGCTTTATGATCGTGACAATCCGTTGGAAAATCAGTATGCACATGACGGCTATCGGGGCATTGTGTGGTTTTGTTTTCATGCTCGGGATGAAATACTTGGGGGATGTGATTAACCTGTTGCCTTTGCTGATTCTAGCTTCTGGTTTCGTGGCTTCAGCTCGTTTGTATTTAAAACAACATACTCCTGCCCAAGTGTATGTCGGGTATATTTACGGTGCCGCTGCTGTGGTGGCTATTATGTATTAATAAAGCATGATCCAAATATCGCTTTGTCCCAATCGGGTTGCGAGTAGATCTCTTTGTTTCGTGGCTTCCTGTTTGTCCGTGTAATTTGCGATACTGACACGATAGCGTTGATCTTTGGTAATGATCTGTGCCTCTGGGAAACCTTGGGCTTTTAGTTTTGCCACGTCTTTTCTAGCTAGATTTTCACGGGGGTGGCTGGCCACGATAATATGATAACTTCTTGTATTCGTTTTTTTGATGTTTTGTTCTGTTCCTTTAAGTTTTCCTGTTTGCTGTTGGGAAGAAGAGCTCTTCACGTTTGATACAATCGTTGTGTTATTGGTATCTAGCGAGGGATTTTGCCTGATGGTGTCGAGGGAAACATTATTTCCCGGAAGAGAGGCCGGAAGGCTTCTTTTTACGTTGGCGGTGGTCAGATGCTTGGAATTCATTTTATCCCGTTGACAGCCGATGAATGGTAACATCAGGACGAATGATAGGAACAATACGAGTTTCATGTTACTTGTGTTTATTTTATTTGATAGATCCAGGTCTCTTCTTTACCGGGGATTTTATGAATTTTTCTTACGGCGGTAATAGCCTCTTTTTCGGTTTTGTATCCTTCGTAAGCGACGAGATAAAGATCTCTGTAATAAGGCATGATGATGGCGTTTGTATAACCTTCTTTGTGTAGTTTGTCGTACATACGGTCAGCATTGTCTTTGATGCGGAAACAGCCACCGACAAGGAGATATTCCGGAGCTTCTTTTACCGTGGTATTTTCCGTTACTGTTTCTGTTTCCGTTACTTGGGTGGTGTCTTTTATGAGGACAGCCTTGGTTTCTACTTTGACCGCTTCTTTTTGCGTATTTGTGTTTCTTACTTTCTTTTTATCTTGACATCCGGAGATTGCAATCCCTAGGATGGTAAGTGTAAATAGTAAAATCGTTTTCATGTTTGACAACGTTTTGGTTAATCATGCCAAGATACAAACAAATTTATTGTTAGTAAAGTATTTTCTCCTATTTTTGTGGTGAAAGTGTTGAATTGTAACTAGGAAAAGAGTTATTATGAATAAATTTATCGGAGTATTGTTGATTTTGGTTCTTGCCGCTTCGTGTAAGAAGGAAATGGAACCTATCGTGAAAATTATCACGGAGTATGGGGATATAAAGATTCGTTTGTATGATAAAACGCCTAAGCATCGGGATAATTTTTTAAAATTGGTAGATGAGAAATTTTATGACGGATTGTTGTTTCACCGGGTGATTGAAAATTTTATGATACAGGGAGGAGACCCGACGTCGAGAAATGCAGGGCCGGATGTATTGTTAGGTGAGGGGGATGTGGATTATCGGATCGATGCGGAGTTCGTTCCGGAGTATTTCCATAAGAAAGGGGCGCTTGCTGCCGCACGGGAAGGAGATGATACTAATCCAGAGCGTAAATCTAGCGGGGCGCAATTCTATATCGTTCAAGGAAACGTGTATTCTCCGGAACAGTTGGAAGCTACCGTAAAGAGCATCAATGAAAGACGTAAGATGGCGTTGTATGGGCGATTGAAGAATCAATACAAGGATGAATTTGCTCGCTTGCAGGAGGCAAATAATTTGAAGGCTTTAGATAAGTTATCAGAAAAATTGACCCGAGAATGTGATAGTTTGTTCGTGAATGAAAAATTTGTACTGACGGAGGCGCAAAAACAAGCTTACACTACGGTTGGTGGAACCCCTCATTTGGACGGGCAGTACACGGTGTATGGGGAAGTGATTGAAGGGTTGGATGTATTGGATAAGATTGCTGCAGTTAAAACAAATTCTTTCGATAGACCGGTGAAAGATGTTGTGATTGAAAAGATTAGAAGATGAATTGTTGTTTGATAACGGGAATTCATAAATTAAATTCCCGTTATTTTTTTTATCTCGTTTAATTTATTCAATGCTTCAAGAGGGGTTAGACTATTGATATCCAGCCCGGCTATTTCATCCCGAATCTGTAATAACACGGGATCTTCCAATTGGAAGAAACTAAGTTGAATGCCTTCCCTTTCGTTTCCTATTTTTGCCACGTTCTTTTGTATTGCTCCACTTGAATTACGGTCGTTTTCAAGTTGCTTTAATATCTCGGACGAACGTTTGATGACGGATTGCGGCAGGCCTGCCATTTTACCTACTTGTATACCGAATGAGTGATTGGAACCACCTTTTACCAGTTTTCGAAGGAATACTACCTTGTTGTTCACTTCTTTTACCGAGACGTTGAAATTCTTAATTTTCGGGTAAGAGTGTTCCATTTCGTTCAGTTCGTGGTAATGGGTGGCAAAAAGGGTCTTTGCTCTGTTTTTCGGGTTTTCGTGTAAAAACTCGACGATAGCCCAAGCGATGGAAATACCGTCATACGTGGAGGTTCCCCGTCCGAGTTCATCGAATAATACAAGACTTCGATCGGAAATGTTATTCAGGATGTTAGCAGCCTCGTTCATCTCTACCATGAAGGTGGATTCCCCTAGAGAAATGTTGTCGGATGCCCCGACACGAGTGAAAACCTTGTCAACATACCCGATCTTTGCTGATACGGCAGGAACAAAACATCCGGCCTGTGCCATGATCACGATAAGTGCAGTCTGGCGTAAAAGTGCTGATTTACCGGCCATGTTGGGACCTGTGATGATAATGATTTGTTGTTTGTCGTTATCGAGGTAGAGGTCATTGTCGATATAGTTTTCTCCCGGGGGCAATTGGCGTTCAATCACCGGGTGGCGTCCTCCTTTTATGTCGATCACGAAAGATTCGTTGATTTCCGGTCGATGATAATCATTGGCGATCGATATGTTGGAGAACGAGATGAGGGCATCGATGTGTGAGATGACGCGGGCGTCCAACTGTATCGGTTTGATATAGGAAGCTGCGGTTGCCAACAGGGTGTTGTATATATCACTTTCTAATTCTTGAATCCGGTCTTCAGCTCCGAGAATCTTTTCTTCGTATTCTTTTAGCTCGGGGGTGATGTAACGTTCGGCGTTAACGAGGGTTTGTTTACGAATCCACGTGTCGGGAACTTTGTTCACATGAGTTTTGGTTACTTCAATATAGTAGCCGAAAACATTATTGAAGCTAATCTTTAACGTGGGGATTCCTGTATTCTCTATTTCACGTTGTTGCATCTTTAGTAAAAGTTCTTTTCCGTGAGAAGAGATTTCTCGTAATTCATCCAGTTCGGCGTTGACTCCGGAAGCGATGACATTTCCTTTGTTGAGCATTGAGGGGGCATCCTCCCTAATCTCATGGTCTATTCTTTGGCTTAATGTTTCGCAATTATCCAGTTGCTGCATCCATTTAGCAAGGACCTCGTTCCCGGTAGATAAACATTGTTCTTTTAACGGCTTGATGGCTTGTAGTGCAATTTTTAGTTGAACCATTTCTCTTGGAGAGATACGACCGACAGCGATTTTGGAGGCAAGGCGTTCTAGATCTCCGATAGTATGAAGAATTTGCTCCAGTTCCAAACGTTCCGTTTCGTGATGCACGAAACATTCCACAATGTCCAAGCGTTCATTTATATCTGTCGGTTTCTTCAGGGGCATACACAGCCAGCGACGCAAAGTACGAGCACCCATCGGAGTGATGGTGCGATCGATGATATCTGCCAAGGAGCGTCCTCCTTCGTGAAGGGTATCTAAAATTTCAAGATTACGCAGCGTGAAGCGATCCAGTAAAACACAGGTTGACTCGTCGATACGGGAGATCGAAGTGATGTGTCCTACAAGTTCGTGTTTTGTCATATCGAGGTAGTATAAAATAGCACCAGCAGCAGAGATACCGCAGTCCATTTTATCAATACCGAATCCTTTTAAGGACGATACTTCAAAATGCTTTTTGAGACGATCTGCAGCGGATTCAGTTTCAAAGAACCATTCTTCGACCGGATAAGTGTAATATTTTGTCCCGAAGAGTTCGTTGAACCGGGCTTCCGAGCCTTTAGGGTAAAGGACCTCCTTGGGCTGGAAGCTGTTTAATATTTTATCTATCGTGGCGGGAATTCCTTCTGTGGTTAGGAATTCTCCCGTGGAAAGGTCCAACAAGGATAATCCGGCTTTGGTTTTCGTGAAATACACGGCAGCCAAAAAGACGTTGTTTTTGTTGTCGATGGTATTTTCATTGTAGGAAGCACCGGGAGTAACGAGTTCAATGACTCCTCTTTTTACCAGTTTTTTGGTCTTTTTCGGGTCTTCCAGTTGTTCACAGATAGCTACCCGTTGTCCTGCACGTACCAATTTGGGCAGATACGTATCGATGGCATGATAGGGAAAACCGGCAAGTTCCACGTCTCCGGGAGAGCCGTGGGAACGTTTGGTAAGCGTGATACCTAGTATTTTGGATGTTAGAATGGCGTCTTCACCAAAAGTTTCGTAAAAGTCACCCATTCGATACAATAAAATTGCGTCGGGGTATTTAGCTTTTGCCGAATAATATTGTTGCATAAGCGGTGTTTGTTCTTCTGACTTTGCCATTATATCGTGTTTATTGTTTGTTGTTAAATTCTAATTACATGTTTTCGCTTCCCAAAAGTAAATATTTTGATTGAGATTTGCTTTAAAACTTCGCAAACATTGTGTAATTTTGCCTAGGCTAAAAAGGAGAATGACGAAATTTAAAGGATGTGGAAGAATAACCTGTCATGTATTTTTTTCGTATTAAATATAGAGACGGGTATGGGATAGCCGATTAATAAAATAACGTATATGGAAAATATATTGGATGCATTGGCAATTTATGGGTATTCAAATTTAGAGGATCGGATCGAATTTGAGCTGGATGGGGTGATCGAGAAAGAAATTGCTCCGGCTTATTGCAATGAAAATTTTGAATTGTGTGTGTCATGCATGGATTATACTTCGTTGAAGGTGACGGATACGGAGAAATCAATCGTGACTTTCGTTTCTGAATTATTGAAGAAATTGAAGAAAAACGAATTGCCGGATGTGGCATCTGTATGTGTGTTTCCCCGGTTTACTTCTTTCGTAAAGGAAAGTCTGGTCGGAACTCCGATTAAAACGACGGTTGTGGGTGCTTGTTTCCCCGCTGCCCAGACATTTTTGGACGTGAAGGTGGCTGAATGTAAGGCGGCAATTGCGGCAGGAGCGGATGAAGTGGACGTTGTGATTTCAGTGGGGGATATCTTGGAGCATAACTATGAAGAGGTATATAAAGAGTTAGTCGCTATTCGCGAGGCTTGTGCCGGGGTTATCTTAAAAGTAATTTTGGAAACGGGTGAGTTGAAAACTATCGAGAATGTGTTCAATGCTTCATTGATCGGAGCTTACGCGGGGGCTGATTTTATTAAGACGTCTACTGGAAAGGTTCCGGTGAATGCCACTCCAGAGACTGTTTATGTGATTTGTGAGGCTTTACGGCAATTCCATGCGCAGACTGGAAAGATGGTCGGGATTAAGGTAGCCGGAGGTATTACCAAGATACAGAATGCAATTCGTTATCTGACAATTGTGAAACATATTTTAGGTGAGCAATGGCTTACGCCTGCTTATTTCAGGATCGGGACATCTCAATTACTGGAAGATGTTCTGAAAGAGATGAAAGCGATAAAGATTAATGGCTGAAAGTGAAGACTTTCAGCTAATTGTTTGCTAAGTGGGAGTGATCTTTTAAGATAGTTTCCACGAATTCTAGTGGAATCATGGATGTTTCAATTCCTGTTACTTCTTTAATCTTTTTGGAGAGAGGGGCCAGTAGAGTGTAATTATTGTTTTTGTGGACCTCTCGTAGCACATCCTTAATAATCTTGATGTCCTTGTCAGACAAAAGGGCAGCCTGCTGAAAGACAACTTGATATTCTTCCGGGGTTTCGAATTCACTTATTTGTTTTAACGTGACTTCTTTGTCGAGTTTTATGACTGTGGTTCCTGCGGCCATATCACCGAGTCTTTGCATCTGTTTGGAGGCGATAATTGAGATGACAGCCACGGCTCCGCTTGATATGGAAATATCCACCAAGCGGAATACCCAACGGAGCATACAATCCCAAAAAGTAAGTTTTTTACCGTTCAGTTTTACGACTTGGATGCGCATGGTGTATTTGCCAAGACTACGACCATTAAATACTACCTCGCAGAATAGATGGTAGGAAGCGATGATTATTGTGAGAATGACGAAAAACCAAGTCGGGGTGCTTACCGTGTTGAGGAAACCGATAAACATGAGGCCCAGCATAAGTAGTCCGAACTGAAAAGCTCCATCAATTAAGGTTGCCAGTATACGGTCAAGAACGCCCGCAGAGGTGTAATCAATGTTTACATTGTGAGCTGTACTGATAGAAATGTTCATGGTAAATATAAATATTTCTACAAACATACATTTTTTTTGAATAAATGCATTATTTTTATCACAGGAAAAAGTGCTGTATTTAGGATGAAAGAGGCTAGATTTGTAAGTCAGAATAAGGAAAAATGGAGAGAAATGGAAAATATAAGCCATCTGGATACAGATACTCTTGCCTCTAATTACGTGATTCTTTCCGATGATCTCTCTTATGCTAAGACATTTTATCCAGGTAGTGATGTGGTGAAGTACCTGAACCAGTTGATTTCTGTTTACCAGATCAATATTTACGGGCAGGAGCAAAAAAAGGGGGTTCTTTCTTTTTGGGTACGGGAATTCCCCCTGTTGCTTTACAGAGAGAGGCGGATGCTGTTATTTGCTTTCGTTTTCCTTCTATTTTCGGCATTAATCGGGGTTTTCTCTACGGCGAAAGACGATACTTTCGTACGTTTGATTTTAGGAGATGAGTACGTGGACAATACTCTGGAAAACATTGAGAACGGGACTCCGATGGGGATTTATTCATCTTTGGATGAGATGAATATGTTTTTTATGATTACCTCTAACAATATTAAGGTTGCTTTCGTGGCATTTGTTTTCGGTATCTTTTTTTCCGCGGGAACGTTATGGATTCTTTTCTCGAACGGAGTTATGCTGGGAGCTTTCCAATACTTTTTTTCCCAGCATGGATTATTATTACATTCGGTGATGTCTGTGTGGGCGCATGGGACTTTCGAGATAACGTCTATTATTATAGCTGGAGGAGCGGGACTTGTAATGGGGAATAGTTTTCTGTTTCCGGGGACGTATAAGCGTTCGTATTCGTTTCGGAATGGGGCTTTACGGGGTATAAAAATTGTTACCGGGTTGATTCCGTTTTTTATTATTGCGGGGTGGATCGAAAGCTTTATCACGCGTTATGCCGATGCTTATCCCGTGGTGGGAGCCGTAGCAATTGTCCTTTCGCTAGGGGGTGTTATCGGGTATTTTGTTGTTTATCCTTATTATTTACATAAAACAGAGACGAATGGAAAAGATTAATTTAAGTGTGCAACGTTCTTTTTCGGATTTGATTACCGTGACGATAAATTTCATGAAACAGGAGTTTGTTCCTTTTATCCGGGCTTTTGCCGTGATTGGGTTTCCCATGATTTTGCTGATGCTTTTTTTCATGAAGGATCTGTTGATGGGGGTTTTTGATATGTCGTTGCATCCGGAAGCTTATTATGACGTGAATAATTTGGGAGATACAATATTACGAACCCTGTTCACGTCATTATTCGGAATGCTGATGATGTTGTGGGTACAATTGTTTGCTATTTCTTATTTACGGGTTTATTGGGATCATTATCGAATGGGGATTGAGGAACGGATCACGATTGGCGAGGTTTTTAAAGTCATGTTAAGGAAATTCGGGATGTATCTTGTGTGGTCTGTTTTCTGTGGATTGATTGTTTTTATCGGTTTCTTGTTCCTGTTTGTTCCTGGAGTATATATCGGGGTTTCGTTTGCTTTTGGATCTTATTTGCTGATATTAAGAGATAATGGATTGGGAAAAGTTATCACGGAGTCAATGGCCATGGTGAAGGGGAATTGGTGGAAAACTTTCGGTTTTATCCTCGTGATGTACTTGTTGGTGGGAGTTGTGGCTTACTTATTTGGGATTCCTTATATGTTCGTGATGATGTCATCGGTTTTTACGGGGGAAATCCCTAATATTTATGAGATTACTTTCTCGTTATTATTCTCTTATTTGGGACAGTACACGTTATATACGGTTTTGTTTGTTGGGGTCGGAATGCTTTTCTTTTCCCGTTTAGAAGAGATGGAGCATACGACGTTATTAAGCCAGATTGACCAGTTGGGGGCCCAACCCGAGAAAAAGGCGGATGAGGAGGCTAATTAAATATATTATTCTATTCATGTTCGCTTGTGTTGGGAATGTGACATGGGCGGAAGAGGAGCATCGGGAACCTTCCTTTGTTTCGGATTCTTCTTACATTTTGCGGGTCCCGGAGACTGATTTTTTAGAGAAGTACAAGAAAGACTCGGCTTTTGATTACACGACGAGTATCGAAGATTCACCTAGCCTTTGGGACTGGATAAAACGTTGGATTTTGGAGCGTTTGTTCCGGCTTCAGGTTTCAGAGGGGACAATGCAGACCGTGGATATTATCTTGAAGATCGTGCTGTTTTTTTTCGCCGTGGGAATCGTTTACTTGTTCGTGAGGAATAGGAATAAATTTCTTTTCCGCAGACGGGAAACTGATTTTTTCCCGGAGGATTCCGTGGAGTACACTGGGGAGCAGGAGGCTGATTCTTTCGTACGGTTATTGGCGAAAGCGGAGCGGGAGGGTGATTACGTTTCGGCAATACGGGTGAGTTATTCTGCTTTGTTACAAATGTTGGATAAAAAAGAGGTGATTCATTGGGAGGTTTCCAAAACGAATCAGCATTATATTGGAGAGATAAAGAATGAAGCGTGGAGCCGTCATTTCGAGGAGATAAGTCATATATTTGATTGTGTCTGTTATGGAGAGTTTCCCGTGGATGAAACCGTTTATAGGAATATCAAACGATATTTCATAGAGTTTAGAAAGGAGGTGGAGGGATGAAACGGCGACAAAATGTACTGATCATTCTTTTCGTGATCGCTATTATGTCTGTTTATACGGGGTATGAGGCGAATAAACCGCAACCGATAGATTGGAGTCCTAATTTTTCGATTACTAAGAAGAGTCCTTACGGGACGTATATTATTAAAGATGCTCTACCATATTTGTTCCCGGCGGGAGAAGTGTCTTTTGCTCGAATATCTGTACGAGAACAATTACGGGCAAATAGAGCTCATGTTTTGAAGACCTATTTTTTTGTGAGTCCCTTTTTCAGAATTGCTCCGGGAGATCTGGAGGCCGTGTTGGAAGAAGTGGAGGATGGAGGGGGGCTTTTGGTATCGGCAGAGTTTATGCCCGATACATTGTATTCTTGCATGGGAATTTCGGGCATGAAAAAGATTCAGAACGGGAAGGATTATTTACAAGGCTTTGAAAATAAAGGGTATCCTTTCAGATCAACTCACCGTTGTTTTGAACTAAAGGAATCTTTTGATGGAGAGGTTTTAGGATATGTCGATACGATTAAGAATCCCAATTTCATCCGGGTGAATTACGGGGAGGGTTTTATTTACCTACATTCGAACCCGATGGCGTTCACGAATTTCTTCTTGTTGGATTCGGTGCATGGGGATTATTACCAGAGGGTCCTCTCGTTTCTTTCTCCGGACACGAATGTTGTGTGGGATGAATACTTGAAATCCGGGGCAGAGGGCCAACAAACTCTTTTTCGAGTAATATTTAGGTATCCTGCGTTGAAGTGGGCGTATATTTTATTGATGTTGGCAGCAATATTGTACGTTTTGTTCCGGACGAAACGGGAACAGCGTCCGATACCGGAAATTCGTCCTTTGGAAAACCGGACGTTGGAGTTCGTGTCCGTTGTAAGTTCTCTGTACTACAAGCAGCGAGATCATACTGCTATTGCGAATAAGCGGATCAATAGTTTTCTGGAAGAGATCCGTTATTATTATAAATTGCGTACGGAAGAACTGGATAGCTCTTTTATAGATTTGCTGTCAGAACGATCGGGAGTTGCCCGGGGTAGCGTAGAAGGCTTGATTCTTCTGATTATTCAGATTCGGAAAGCAGAGCGTGTAGATGAAGGCCAGTTACGGGAGCTGGTGAAATATATAGAATTGTTTAAAACTAAAAGTTAAATAGATATGGAAGATCAGGTAAATTTTGAGTCCAGAATAGATTTTACGGATTTAAACGAGAAGATCGTCCGGATACGGGAACGAATGGGTAAAGTGATTGTCGGACAACGGGAAGTGGCCGATTTGTTGTTGACGTCAATGCTGGCTGACGGGCATATTTTGATCGAGGGTGTTCCGGGGATTGCCAAGACATTAATGGCAAAGGTTATGGCCCGGATGTTGGATGTTACTTTTAATCGGATTCAGTTTACACCGGACTTGATGCCGAGCGATATTCTGGGAACCTCTGTTTTTCTTCCGACAACCGGACGTTTTGAATATCGGAAAGGGCCTATTTTCTCGAATATCGTGTTGGTGGACGAGATTAACCGGGCTCCGGCGAAGACACAGGCGGCTTTGTTCGAAGTGATGGAAGAAAGACAAATCACGAATGACGGGGTGGAATACCGGATGGATTATCCTTTCGTGGTGGTGGGAACGCAAAATCCGATAGAACATGAAGGAACTTATCGTTTACCCGAGGCTCAGTTAGACCGTTTTTTGTTTAAGATTAATGTGACTTATCCTTCCTTGGAAGAAGAGATTGAGATTCTTGAACTACATGACCACGGGGTTATTGCTCAATGGCAGGAATTGGAACCCGTGTTGAGTGTAGAGGCTTTGAAGAAGTTGAGAGCGCAGGTCGCTCAAGTACGAGTGGATCCGAAAATAAAATCCTTTATCGTGAATGTCGTGGATGCTACTCGTAAAAGCGGTTGGCTTTATTTGGGAGCGTCTCCTCGTGCTTCGATTGCTTTAATGAATGGAGCGAAGGCTTTTGCGGCTATTCAGGGACGGGATTTTGTTATTCCGGATGATGTTTTGTATTTGGTTAATCCGGTCTTACGGCATCGGGTACAACTTTCTTCCGAGAAAGAGTTGGAGGGTGTGACCGTTGATCAGGTGATACAACAGATAGTGTCTAAAATAGAAGTTCCAAGGTAGTGCGAATACTTAAAGAAACATATTTATCCCGCCGTTTTTTCTTGATATTGATGTTAGGGATATTTGCTTTCGTGATGGCTTATGTCTTCCCGTTGCTTTTTATTTGGGTTGCGGGGGCTTTACTGGTTGTTTTGTTGTTGTTGTTCGTGGAATTATTCGAGTTGTACAGGCGGGTGAATGGAATTGATGCTTCACGGGTAGTGGCGGATAAATTGTCTAATGGAGAAGAAAACCCGGTTTGTTTGGTGCTAAAAAATCGTTATCCGGAGAGTACTTGTCTTCGTGTGATTGACGAGATTCCGGTGGAGTTCCAAAAACGGAATGTCTTGTTCCGGCTGCAAATGAATGCCGGCGAGCAGCGGGAGATTCATTACACGTTACGTCCTACAAAGCGAGGTTCTTATAATTTCGGAAAAATTCGGGTATTCGTGTCCGTACGTTTTGGGTTGGTAGAAAGGCGTTATTCTTTTTGTGCGGATCAGGATGTCGCCGTTTATCCCTCGTTTATGATGATGCATCGTTATGAGTTGATGGCTTACGGGAATTACCATCCGGAGAATGGGGGTATCCGTACCCGGGCTCTTGGTGGAAACATGGCTTTCGAACAGATTAAACCTTACGTGACGGGGGATGATCCTCGTACTGTAAACTGGAAGGCCACGGCGAAATATAATCATTTGATGGTTAATACCTATACGGAAGAGCGATCTCAACAGATTTATTGTCTGGTAGATAAGGGACGCACGATGCAATCGCCTTTTAATAACATGACGATGTTGGATCATGCCATAAATACGATCTTGACATTGTCGAATGTTATATTGAAAAAGGGAGATCGTGCCGGTTTGATTACCTTCTCGAATAATTTTCGGAATTGTGTGAAGGCTGATAACCGGGTCGGACAGTTAAACCGGATAAGTGAGGCCTTGTATCGTTTGGAAACACATTATCAAGAGACTGATTTCGAGAAATTATATGTATTAGTGAATCAACAAATTCCGACCCGGAGTTTGTTGATCTTGTTTACTAATTTTGATACTGTATCGGGATTACGACGTCATTTACCTGCATTACAGCGTTTGGCGGTACGACATCTTGTGTTGGTTATTTTATTCGAAAACTCGGAATTGAACAAGGCTTTGGAGCGTCCTGTCCGCGATTTGAAGGATATGTATTTCGAAACCATAGCAGCGGGATTTGCCTCGGAGAAACGCCAAATGGTCCGTGAATTGAGTCAACTTGGTATCCGGGTTATTCTTTCTAAGCCGGAATCTCTTACGGTGAATAGTATCAATAGTTATTTGAACTTGAAAGAGCGAAAGTTGATTTGAAACTTCTGCTCTTTCGTGTATTTTCTAGTCTTTTTTATTTTCCTCTTCACTAAGAATTTTGGGATTCTGGAATGTTTTGTTTGTCGTGTGTTTGTCCAGCGTGAGTAGCAACGATGGGAGTAAAATCAAGTTCGAGAGCATGGCGGCCAATAGCGTGATGGAAACCAAAATGCCTAATGCTACCGTACCTCCAAAATCAGAAAGAGCGAAAATGCCGAATCCAAAGAATAGGATGATGGCATTGTAAATCATACTTTGTCCTGTTTCCTGTAAGGCCAGTACGGCAGAAGAGCGTATACTCCAGTTTGTCCCTTGTAGTTCTTGACGATATTTAGCAAGATAATGGATTGTGCCGTCAACGGAAATACCAAAAGCGATGCTAAATACCAGAATTGTAGATGCTTTGATCGGGATTCCGAAATACCCCATGATGGCAGCCGTAATAATCTGTGGTATGATATTGGGAATCAAGGCTACCAGTACCATGCGCTTGCTCTTGAACATCCAAGCCATAAAAAAGGCAATAAGAACAATAGCTAAGGCTAGTGAGGTAAAGAGATTGAATACAAGGTATTGGGTTCCTTTAAAGAAAATAATACTTGAACCGGTAACTTTTACCGTATAGCGGTCATTCGGGAAATATTGTTCAACGATATTGTATAACTTATCTTCTTTTTCCTGCATCTTCTTGGTTCCGATATCTTTTACCCTGAAACTGAGGCGTACCCGTTGGAGGGTGGAATCAACGAAAGAATTTGCTTGTCCGCCAATTTCTCCCGTGGATTGGGAGGCGTACTTCAAAATAAAATTCTTGGTCATGTTTGTCGGGAGCTTATAATAGGAAGGTTTCCCGTTATAGAATGCTTGATTGGCAAACTTGATGACTTCAATGATAGAAATCGGTTTAGAAATATCTTCGTCTTTTGACAGTTCTTCAGAGAGTTTGTCTAACTTTTGAAGGTTGGGTAGATTCAATACTTGCTTGGGTTTGCCAAAGTCAACGGTTACCTCTAGGGGCATCAACCCGTCAAAATTTTCCTCAAAGAAGCTCAGATCTTGTCGGATCGGATCCGTTTCTTTCAGATCATCTACCATATAGCCCGTGGATTTCATGAGGGTGAGCCCAATGCCACCGAGAATGACAACGGCAATGGTTATCGTGTATACAACATTTCGATGATTCAAAATGAGTTGAACGACACGCTCCAGTGTTCCGGTTACCATTTTATTGTGCAAGTGCTTGATTTGTTTGCTATCCGGTTCCGGCATGAAGCTAAATCCACAGGGGATCATGACTAAACAAACAAGATACACGAATGTGATACCGATGGAAGCGGTTATACCAAACTCCACGAGGATTTGGCTAGAAGTCACTATGAAAGTCGCAAAACCGGCAGCCGTGGTCAAATTACTCAAAAATGAGGCATTCCCGATCTTTTGTATCATGCGTTGTAAAGCCTTGATTTTATTCCCATGTCTGTCGAATTCCGCATGGAATTTATTAATCATGAAGACGAGGTTCGGAATACAAATTACGATCAACAGAGGAGGCAGCATGGCAGTGAGTAACGTGATTTTGATACCTAGCATCGCCATAACGCCAACCGTCCAACTGACACAGATTAGCACGATTAATAAACAGAAACCAATGATGCGGAAAGAACGGAAAAACAGGTAGAGGATAAACGTCGTGATCAATAATGACAGGATGATGAACATGTACATCTCTCCTTTGATGTTTTCCGCGTTGACCACCCGGATGTAGGGAAGTCCCGAATAGTGCATTTGGAGATTATATTTTTCCGAGAAATGTTTGGTAATCTCTAAAATATCTTTTACTAATCCTATCCGTGCCGGAGAGTTCATGACATCAGCGGAAACGGAAACCATCATTCCGTAAATATCTTTTGTTTTATTGAACAGTGTTCCGTCGTAGAACGGAAGATTCTCAATGATGTTCACCAAGCTATCCAGTTCTCGCTGGTCTTTGATATGGCTGGGAAAGATGGGTTGAATATCGAATTTTTTATTCAGTGTATCTTTGTGAAGGTTGAACGAATGAGTGATGTCCACAAGTGCCACGATACCATGAAGAGTCTTTAGACTGTCACACATGCTGATCCAGTCATTTATTTTGTCTAGCTGGTAAAAATCTTTGTCCTGTATGGCAAAAACCATCACGTTTCCTTCCTGTCCGAATTTCTCGTGGAAATCAAGGTAGTCTAGATATGCGCTATCCGTGGCTGGTAACAGGTTTGAATATTCATATGACATTTCCACTTTAGGGATTTGAATTCCCATGAAAATGGTGATAAGCGTGACCCCAATAATAAAGGTCACCCGGTTACGAAGAAGAAGCCCTGCAATCTTAATCCACATGATATTTTTTTATTTGCGCATTCGTTGGCAAAAGTAGGATAAAAGTGTTTAATCTTTTAAGAGTTTCGGATTTTTTTTGTGACGATTAGCATCTCTTGCCGTTTTTTTTGCAAAATTATTGTTTACGGCTTCGTTCAAATCTACCCCTGTTTGGTTTGCCAAACATACTAATACCCAGAGTACATCACTTAATTCTTCGGCCAAATTATCCTTCTCCCCTTCCTTGTACGATTGTTCTCCATATTTTCGAGCCATTACCCTTGCGAGTTCCCCGACCTCTTCTACCAGAATGGTCATGTTTGTCAATTCATTGAAATATCTTACCCCGTGGGTCTTGATCCATGCGTCTACTGCGGTTTGTAATTCTGCGATATCCATTGTTACCAAGTTAAAAGTTAAAAACTAAAAGATGAAAGTTCATTTCTTTAATCTAGATTTGAGTGTTTTTACCGTGGCTACAAGCATGGCGATTAATTCTTTATTATTTTTTTCATACTTGTAAAATTATTCCCATTAATATATCCAATGTCTTTTAAAAGATTAAGCCGGTAATCCGTTTCGTTTACTTCTTTAAGACTAATGTAGAATTTATTAATGTAATCAGCTTGACTTTGAGCAAATTCAGCCTCACGGATTAAAGCTACCGTGGAGGTGCCGCTTTTTAGAATTTGATTACTGATAACAAATTCTTTCTGTTCTTTTTGAAGGAATTGTGCAAGTTTTACGATGCTTATGGCAAAAGTATAACTTTTATCTCGTAAAATTGAATCCATGTAACTTTTATCTTTTAGTTGTTAGTTTAACGATCATAGGCGATTCTTTGAGTCGATTAGGATCGTTACGGGTCCATCATTAATTAGTTCAACCTTCATGTCTGCTCCGAACTGTCCGGTTTGAACTTCTTTTTGAAGTTCTTGGCTTAAGGTTGTTACAAATTTTTCATATAACGGGACAGAGATTGCGGGAGGAGCTGCATCAATATACGAGGGCCGGTTGCCTTTCTTGGTTCGAGCCATGAGGGTAAATTGGCTGACCGTGAGGATTTCACCTCCTGCGTCTAAGATGGATTTATTCATGACACCATTCTCATCATCGAAGATACGAAGATTTACAATTTTGGATGCAAGCCAGTTAATGTCTTCATCTGTGTCATCAGACTGAATTCCTACTAATATAAGCATCCCTTTACCTATTGAAGAAAACAATTGTTGTTCAATTGTAACACTGGCACGTATCACTCGTTGAATAACTACTTTCATTTTGAATTTAGTCTTAAAATTTAGAGTGAAATATATGAATTTTATTCATATACTCCACTCTAAGCTTTAAATTTTTCTATATTCTAAATTATTTTTTTCTAGCGTATAGTTCTTTTATTGCATCGGCCAATCTCTTAACACCTTCGATATTCATTTCCTCGCTCATGTAAGAGAAGTTGATACGCATGGTATTTTTACCTTGACCGTTAACGAAGAATACGGTTCCAAGTACAAATGCCACGTTCTTTTCGATAGCGATTTGGAATAATTCCTCTGCATCGTATCCTTCCGGCAATGTCAAGAACAAGAATAAACCACCTTCCGGGCGGGTCCAAGTAACACCTTCCGGCATATATTTCTCGAAAGCACCTAGCATGGCCTCCAATTTACTACGATACATGTCAACGATTTTCTTCACGTTTGCATCGAAGTAGTTTTTCTGGAAGAATTTAACCGTGATTTTCTGTAAGAAAGCAGAGGTACAAAGGTCTGTACTTTGTTTTGCTTTCACGAAGTTGTCGATCACCATCGGGTGTGCAAGAACCCAACCCATTCGGAATCCCGGCATAAATATTTTAGAGAAAGTTCCTAGTGTAATTACGTTCCCCTCTCCGTTATCCAAATCATATAACATACGTTGCGGTTTTCCGGAGAAACGCAGTTCACGGTAAGGACTATCTTCGACAATCATGATTTCGTATTTCTTGGCGATATTCAAGATTTCGATTCTTCTGGCTTCCGGCATGGTCATACCTGCAGGGTTCTGGAAGTCCGGAATCAAATAAATGAATTTCGGTTTTTCACCTTTAGCCTTCATCTCGGCCAAAGTCTTTTCCAGTTCCACGGCACTCATTCCTTGTTCGTCTTGAGGAATACCAACGCCTACACCACCGTAAGAGTTGAATGCTCCAAGGGCTCCAAGATAAGAAGGTAATTCGCAAATATATTTATCTCCACGGTTCAAGAAAATCTTACCAACAGTGTCCAAACCTTGTTGAGAAGAAGTGATGATCGTGATATTTTCTTTCGTAACATAGCTCAAGCCTTGATCCCGGTAACGTTGAGCAAGGATTTCCAATAATTCAGGAACTCCCTCGGTTGAACCGTACTGGCAAGCAGCAGCACCATCCGTGGCAATTACTTCCGCACAGATTTCTTGTAATTGTTCTAGCGGGAAAGATTCTTTAGCAGGAAGACCTCCGGCGAAAGAAATAATTTCCGGCTTTTGAGTTAATTTCAACAACTCTCTGATAGCAGAGCGCTTCATCCCTTTGGCGCTGTCTGATAAAATTTCTTTGTAGTCGCTAACCATGTTTATTCTTATTTAAAGTGAATACACGCTGTTAAGTATTTGTGTTGCGAAGTTAATAATAAGTTTTTGAAATAAAATTTTTCATATCAGTTTTTTATTAAAATCGATTGCGGTACTTTCATTTTGTATGTTTTCGAGCTTTTTTAGTAATAATTTGAATTCCGAGGTATGTCGATTGTATTTTGAGTAGAGAAAAACTTTTTTAGAGAATAGTTGTAATGTGGTGCCATAAAATTTTCTTGATTATAAATAAAGACTATTACGATATTATTTGGAATAAAACGTTTTTTCGATTAGTTTTGCAAACCAAACAAAGGCCCTTGTAGTTCAACGGATAGAACGGAAGTTTCCTAAACTTTAAATGGCAGTTCGATTCTGCCCGGGGGTACTGAAAAGATAAAAGTTAAAGATTGAAAGCTAAAAGTTAGGTTGGGAAAACTTACTTTTAGCTTTTTTTAAACTAAAAGAGGGAATGGCGTTGTCCTTTGTGATGAAATACGGGGAACAGCCGTTGTAATCCCGGTGAAGATAGGAAGCACTTTCGCTTCTTTTTCGGAACAATTTCGGTGCACTTTCGATCTCTGAGCGTAGGAGTAGTGAACGTGTTTCAAGTGTATACTAGACAAAAGTACTTATTTGTATACTATATCAAGGTTTCTTTTTGCTTTTTATAGAGATAGGTTTTGCCAAATTATTAGGATATATCGCTTTTATTCGTTGTCACATTTGGGTAACTGGTAACCGATCCGTTTGCGTTCTTCAGTCTTTCGATTTTTTATTTGTAATTCGGCAAGTGTTTGATTTATTAGTTCGAGTTGGATTCGGGTATCCTCATTTATATCGTTTTGGTCGGTGAATATTTCTTCGATATATTCTTTTAGTTCTTTCAATTCGTTTTTTAACTCTGCTATTTTGCTTGTTGGAGAGCTGGTTAGCAACTGTCGAACGGCGACGAAAGCTCTCATGATTCCGATGTTTACTTCGATGGCGATTTCCGAGTTGAGAACACTACTGAGCATGGCAACACCTAACTCCGTGAAAGCAAAAGACACATACCTATTACCGCCTCTTTGGTTTGAGGTGCAATTTCTGCACCTCAAACCAAAGAGTTCTTCTTTCGTCAATTCAAACATAAAGTCTGAGGGAAATCGTTGTATATTATTTTTCACGGAACGCTTTAAATATTTTGTTTCTGTACCGTATAATTCTGCCAGATCGAAATCAAGCATGACTTTTTGTCCCCGGATTTCATGAATTTTACTTTGAATTATTTGCAGATCCATTATAGTTGTATTGTTTATTTCGTAAAGATAGAAAAAATACTATATTGTTGCTATATTGAATAATTAAAATAATCGTGATATATAGATATTCTTGTTGAAGATTGTGTGTTTTGATAATGTTTTTATGGTCTTTTGTTCAGTAAAAGAAGGGGTTGACATTGAAAAAAGATATTTCTTTGCATTGATGATAGGTTGTTGGCTCTTTTTTTATATTTTAGCCGAACTAATTTGAAAATGTGACGGATATGTATACTGTAGATGAACTTAGAGCGATTATAAAGGAAGAGTTAGATAAGAAAGAGTATATTCAGGAACCGTATTCCCTGTTCGAACCGATTTTGTATATTTTAGAAGATGGGGGAAAACGTTTACGGCCACTTTTAACGTTGATGGCTTATAATCTTTATCGTGAGGATATAGAACGAGTGTTGAAGTCTGCTATCGGTATTGAGATTTTCCATAATTACACGCTTTTACATGATGATGTGATGGACGATGCAGAGTTGCGGAGGGGACGGCAGACCGTTCATAAAAAGTGGAATAGCAACGTGGCAATTTTGAGTGGGGATGCGGCTGCGATCACGGCTTATCAATGTATTGAACATTGTGAGGACAAGTATCTGCGCCGGGCCATTGATTTTTTTAATCAAGTTGCAATGGATGTGTGTCGGGGGCAACAGTATGATATGTTATTTGAAACTCGGAATGATGTGTCGGAGGAAGAATATATCAAAATGATTTATCTGAAGACCTCGGTATTGCTTGCCGGAAGTTTGCGGCATGGAGCTTTGCTGGCTGATGCCCCGGAACATGAATATAACGCTTTGTATGAATTCGGAGGGTATCTCGGATTAGCGTTCCAGTTGCAGGATGATTATTTGGACGTGTATGGCGATGTGGCGGAGTTCGGGAAAAATATTGGAGGTGATATTGTGGCCAATAAAAAGACATATATGTTGATTAAGGCATTGGAACTGGCCGATCCGGAGACGAAAGAAGAGTTGTGGGGGTGGATTGAACGGAAAGAATTTGATCACGAGGAAAAGATCAAGGCGGTGACCCGGATATATGACCGTCTGGGAATTAAAGAGGTCGTTTTTGCGGCTATTGATAAATATTTGAAAATGAGCCGGGAAATTTTGGATAAGATCGATGTGCCGGAAGAAAGAAAGATCGATTTCTACGAGACGCTGGATGCTATCGGGAATCGGAAAAAATGAAATGAAGAAATAGATGAGTAAATCGAAGCAACAGTTACTGGATGAACGTTATTTGAGGATGGCCCGGATATGGGCGGAGAATTCGTATTGCGAACGTCGGCAGGTTGGTGCGTTGATCGTGAGGGGAGATGCCATTATATCCGATGGGTATAACGGGACGCCTTCCGGGTTTGAAAATATTTGCGAAGACGAGAATAACAAAACGAAGCCTTACGTGTTACACGCAGAGGCGAATGCAATCACGAAGGTGGCGAAGTCGAATAACAGTAGCTTGGGGGCAACGTTGTATGTGACAGCCTCCCCCTGCATTGAGTGTGCCAAGTTGATTATCCAAGCCGGGATCCGGCGAGTGGTGTATTCCGAGAATTACCGGAGTGCCGACGGGATCGAGTTATTGCAGAAAGCCGGGGTTGATGTGGCGTTTATCGGATTGAATGAAAATCAGGAAAATAAAGATTAAATAGGAAGATAATGAATAAGAGTAATTTGAGGGCTTTGTTGACCCCGATCGTGCTAGCGTTGGCCATCGTATTCGGGATGATGTTGAATCGATTCTTACCGGATCGGACTCAGGTGTCGGCATCCTCGGGAATGTTCTTGCCCGTGACAGGGAGTAAGTTGGATTTGATAATCAGTATGATCCAAAACTCGTACGTGGATACCGTGGACACGAGAGAGATTGTGGAGAACACGATTCCGATCCTGTTAAAGGATTTGGATCCGCATACGGTGTACATTCCCGCGAAAGATATGCAGCGGGCGAACGAGGGGATTGTGGGAAACTTCGGGGGAGTCGGAATTCAGTTCTACAAGTATTTGGACACGGTAACCGTTGTGAAAGTGGTTCCGGGTGGTCCTTCGGAGGAAGCCGGGATAAAGGACGGAGACCGGATTGTTCGGGTGAACGATTCTTTGGTTGCCGGGGTGAAAATGAGCCAAGATAAGATTCAGGAGTTGATGAGGGGAGAGCTGGGAACGAAGGTGGAGTTGACGATTGCAAGAAGGGGAGAGCCGAAATTGATCAAGAAAGAAGTGGTTCGTGGAAGTATCCCGGTGAAGAGTGTGGACGTGGCGTATATGCTGAATGATACGACGGGATATCTGAAAACAAATACTTTCGGCATGAACACGTACGCCGAATTCATGCAAGCATTGGTAAAGTTGAAAGCGGAAGGAATGAAGAAAATTATTATCGATTTGAGGGAGAATGAAGGGGGAGTATTACCAATTGCGATACAGATGATTAACGAGTTTTTGGATGCCGATAGGTTGATTCTTTATACTCAGGGACAGGCACAACCTCGTACGGATTACAAATCTAACGGGAAAGGCCAATTCAAGGATCTGCGGGTGGATGTGTTGATTAGCGAGTTTAGCGCATCAGCCAGCGAGATTTTTGCCGGTGCAATACAGGATAATGATCGTGGGTTGATTATTGGGCGTCGTTCGTTTGGTAAAGGATTGGTTCAGGAGCAACGGATGTTGCCCGATGGTTCTGCGTTGCGTTTGACGGTAGCCCGGTATTATACGCCTTCGGGACGTTCTATCCAGAAACCTTATAACGAGGGGAAAGAGAAATATTACAATGATATTTACAATCGTTTGATTCACGGGGAATTTTCACAAAAAGATAGTATCGTTTTTGACGAAAATCTGAAGTACCAGACGGTGGGCGGGCGTACCGTGTATGGTGGAGGTGGCATCATGCCGGACATCTTTGTACCCGCGGATACAACCGGGGTTTCCCGTTATCTGAGTGATGTGACGAGAACCCAGTTTTTGTACGACTATACGTTTGATTTCATGGATCGGCATCGTTCGGAAATGACGAATCTGAAAGATTATAAGCAGATTCAGAATTATCTGAAATCATTTGATCTGGTAAACGAGATGGCGAATTATGCAGCTCGTCGCGGATTGAAACGGGACGAGAAGGGAATTAAGGAGTCCTATCAGATTCTACGAACCCGGATTGAGGCGTATATTGCCCGCCATACGATAGATGATGAGGGATTCTATCCAATTCTAGGGCAGATTGATAATACGTTACAGGAAGCGATTAAACAATAATTGATGAAAAGAATATTACACGGGAGACTGATTTTCGGTCTCCTGTTTCTGTTTCTAACCTTAGGTAGTTTTGCCGATGGGCGTTATATCCCGATTTATGATGACGGGATACGAGTGGATTATAAATACTATAGTCTGGGGTTCAATAAGGAACATAAACAGGCAAATTGGGTGTACTACGAGTTGAGTTCTGCAAACCTGACGGGGAAGGCAAGGCGGAAGAATGATTTCCGGGTGGACCCAAAGATTCTCCGTTGGAGTGCCACTCCCGATGATTATAAGCGAAGCGGTTATGACCGGGGACATTTATGTCCTGCGGCGGATATGTCGTTTAACGCGAAGGCGATGAGCGAGACGTTTTATATGTCGAATATGTCTCCCCAAGTGCCGATGTTTAACCGGGGAATCTGGAAAGAACTGGAAGAACATGTGCGTGATCGAGCCCGGAAAGAGAAACTTTATGTGGTGACAGGACCGATTTTCAAAAGTAATAAAGGTGCGATTGGTAAGGGAAAAGTGACGGTGCCGGGATATTATTACAAATTATTTTATTCTCCTTCCAAACAACAAATGATCGCTTACGTGTTACCTAATGAAGAGAGTAAGCGGCCTTTGAGTAGTTTTGCCGTTCCCGTGGATAAGGTGGAAAAGATGACGGGAATTGATTTCTTTTCTCAGTTGCCCGACGATTTGGAGCGAGTGCTGGAGGCAGATACGCTTTCACATTTGTCTCGGGATGGAGAACTGGTATCGGGAGGTGTGTATCGTCCGACAAGAAATCAACAGATTATAGCGGTTGTTGCCGTAGTCGTGATCTTTTTGGTGGTACATTTTTTAATAAAACACCGAGGCGGTAGGAAGAAGAAAAAGAAACCGACAAGAAAACCGGTAAAGAAAAAATAGATTAAAGGTCCATGAAGTAATAACGCTTTGCTGTTTTTTTGACTTTATATACCTTATGGACCTCCGACTTATTTCCTACTCTTTTAAAAGTTTATCGATGACTTTCACCATTTCCTCGAATTCTTTCGGGTCATAGAGACGGGTGAGGAAAGCGATGTTACCTTTTTTGTCGATGATGATGTTACGGGTAACTCCGGCTCCTTGTGCAGCATAGGTGTAGAATGCTTTGCCTTCCGGGTCAAGGAGTAAAGGATAGGTGATCTTGATATCTTTAGCGAACTTCTCGGCGGTTTCTTTGCTCTCTTTAAAGTCGATACCGAAAAGTGCGAAAGATGGATTGTTCTTGTATTTTAACCAGATGTCTTTTTCGATAAAAGGCATTTCTTCCCGGCAGACTCCGCACCAGCTGGCGGTGAATTGTATCATGATGACTTTTCCTTTAAGGTCTTTTAGTTGTTTCTTGGTTCCGTCGGGGAACAATAATTCAATATTCGGGGCTTTCTCCCCTACTTTCACGATGTACCCTCGGTCATCTTGCTGGGCTTTTGCCAGCGAACAGGTCATAACCAGTAATAGTATAAATGTCAGATGTTTCATAGAATTATGTATTTATATTAGTAACGTTTTAAACTTTTAGGACTGCCACTCCATGAGCAGCCGAGACAATAAAGGGTTTCCGTGTCAAACCCTTCCAAGGAATCCCCCTCGTGGACGGGGACAACAACATAGTCGATTGTGACTTGTACGAGACAATTATTTCCCTTCTCGTCTTTTACGTAAAAGCGGCGTATTCCGCATTTGGGGCATAGTAAAAATCGCATATTAAAAATTTTGAGGCATAGTTAATGATTATTTCGGATAGTTGTACGAGAAAAAGAGGAAATTTATTTCTTTTCTTTTCGTATACGGAAAGAAATACGGTATATTTGTTGCAATCGAGGTGATTTTATAATTGAATATGGAAGAACAGAAAAAATATAAGATACATTTTGCCCCGGTACAGGGGATTACCGATTGGACATACCGGAATATACATGCTAAATTTTTCGGGGGAGTAGATGCTTATTACACTCCGTTTATCCGGGTGGAGAAGGAGGATTCATTTCGTTCAAGAGATATGAAGGATTGCGATCCGGAGTTAAATAGCGTGGACTCGTTGGTTCCCCAAGTATTGGGAGGGGAGCCTGCGGAGTTGGATGTTTGTTTGCAGATGTTGGAAGGACGGGGATACAAGCAGGTGGATATTAACATGGGTTGCCCCTTCACGATGATTTCCCGACGGGGAAAGGGAGCTGGATTATTGCCTCACCCGGAGAGGGTGGGGGCATTGATGGAGGTGGTGAAGGACTTTCCGGAGATACAATGTTCCGTGAAGATGCGGCTAGGGTGGGAAGATCCGGGGGAATGTCTGAAGTTATTGCCTGTATTAAATAAAACTCCGTTGGCAGCTATATTTCTCCATGCCCGGGTGGGCGTGCAGGAGTATAAGGGAGAGACGGATAAAGGGGCTTTTGAGACTTTTTACAAAGGATGCGAACATCCGTTATATTACAACGGGGATGTATTGACCTTGGAGGATATTCATGCCGTGACGGAACGTTTCCCTCGTTTGGAGGGAGTGATGATCGGGAGAGGTTTATTGGCGAATCCGGCCTTGGCACAAGAGTACGTGGAAGGTAGGGTGCTTGACGGAGAGGAAAGATTGAGAAAATTCAAGTCGTTTCATGCCGAATTACTTGCGGCATACGCCGAGCGATTGCAGGGAGATCACCAGTTGTTAATGAAAATGAAAACATTCTGGGAGTATTTCATGCCTTCGACAAATCGGAAGGTATTGAAAAAGATTCATAAGAGTAATAAATTGACGCAGTATAATGAGGCGGTAGTGAAGGCTTTTATGCCGGGAGATGAGGAAGAGTAAGTGCGGATGAAGAGGGCGATATATATCATCATCGGTTGTATTTCCGTGATTTTGGGGATTGTTGGTATTTTTGTTCCCGGATTACCGACTACACCCTTTTTGTTGTTGAGTTCGTGGTTGTTCTATAATAGTTCTAAACGATTGCATGATGCTTTACACCGTTCTAAATGGTTGGGACCTTATCTGAGGCGTTTTCAAGAACGTAGAGGTGTTGGGTGGAAAACAAAAGCGGTGTCGATTGTGTGTATGTGGACAATGATTTCTATTTCGGCATTCGTAGTTTTCGAGAACTGGCACGTGCGTTTATTGCTTTTAGGACTAGGGGTAATCGGGACGTGTAGTGTGTTGTTCATTGTTCCTAATGCCAAAAAAACGCCGGAAAGTTAAATCTCCGGCGTTTTTTATGTTGAATATTATCCGATCACCACGTTTACAATCTTCTTCGGAACAATGATCATTTTTTTGATCTCTTTTCCTTCTAACCATTTTGTTGATTCGGGAGCAGCTTTGACAGCAGATTCGATGTCAGCATTTGTTGCCGTTAAGGGCATGGATAATTTGAAACGGACTTTACCGTTGAATGATACCGGGTACTCAAAAGTGTCTTCTACCAAGAATTTTTCTTCCCATCTTGGGAATGACTCCTTCGTGATGCTTTGGGTGTGACCTAACAGGCTCCATAACTCTTCTGCCATATGCGGGGCGAAAGGAGCGAGAGCAATCACGAGAGGTTCAAGGATAGCCCGTTTATTACATTTCAAAGCGGTTAATTCATTCGTGCAAATCATGAATGCGGGAATAGACGTGTTGAACGAGAAGTTTTCGATATCGTATTCTACTTTCTTGATAGTTTTATGTAGCACTTTTAACTCTTCTTTGGAAGGAGCTTCGTCGCTTACACAGAAGTCTTCACCGACTTGGAACAAACGCCAGAATTTGCGTAAGAATTTGTACACTCCGTCAATACCTTGCGTGTCCCAAGGTTTGCTGAATTCCAATGGGCCGAGGAACATCTCGTACAAGCGTAACGTGTCAGCCCCGTATTCTTCAATAATCGTGTCGGGGTTAATCACGTTGAACATGGATTTTGACATCTTTTCGATGGCCCATCCGCAGATGTATTTCCCGTTTTCTAAGATAAATTCTGCATTGGCATATTCCGGCATCCAAGCCCGGAAAGCGTCTAGGTCGAGAACATCATTTTTAACAATGTTGACATCCACGTGGATTTCCGTAGTTTTATACTGGTCTTTCAGTCCGACGGAAACAAACGTGTTTGTGCCTTGTATTCTATACACGAAATTTGAACGTCCTTGAATCATTCCTTGGTTGATCAGTTTTTTGAAGGGTTCTTCTTCACAAGCCACACCGAGATCATACAGGAACATATTCCAAAAGCGGGCGTAAATCAAATGGCCCGTGGCGTGCTCGGAACCACCGAGATAAAGATCGACATTTCTCCAATAATTACATATGTTGTGATCTACCAAGGCATTATTGTTGTGGGGATCCATATAACGTAAGAAATAAGCGGATGAACCGGCAAAACCGGGCATCGTGTTTAGTTCTAACGGATAACCTTCTTCTGTTTTCCAGTTTTTGGCCCGTCCGAGAGGTGGTTCTCCGTTCTCGGTGGGTAGGTATTTATCGACTTCCGGCAATTCCAACGGAAGTTTGGATTCGTCCAGCATATAAGGAAGATCGTCCTTGTAGTACACGGGGAACGGTTCACCCCAGTAGCGTTGGCGGCTGAAGATGGCATCGCGCAGGCGGTAGTTGATTTTGCTTTTGCCAATACCTCGTTTTTCTACTTCTTTGGCGATGTAGGCGATGGCTTCTTTGACTTCCATGCCGTTGATAATGCCACTGTTGATCAATTTACCCACTTTTGCATCATAGGAGCCTTCCGACATATCGTGACCTTCCCCGTCATCGATAACGGGAATGATGGGCAAGTTGAAATGTTTCGCGAAAGCATAGTCACGGCTATCATGTCCCGGTACAGCCATGATGGCTCCGGTTCCGTAGCCGGAAAGAACGTATTCACTGATCCAAATGGGTATGGCTTCGTTGGTGAATGGATTGATAGCATATGATCCGGTGAAGACACCTGTAACCTTTTTCACTTCGGTCTGGCGTTCCCGTTCCGTGCGTTTAGACACGTAATCCAAATATTCGGCAACGGCATCAGCCTGTTCGGGTGTTGTTAACGGCTTTACGTAGTCTGACTCGGGAGCCAGTACCATGAAGCTAACCCCGAAGATCGTGTCGGGACGAGTGGTGAAAATTTCTAATTTTAGATCAGAATCTTTCACGTCAAATTTCACGTCCGCTCCTTGTGAACGCCCGATCCAGTTGCGCTGGATATCTTTCAAGGAGTCGGACCAATCGATGCGGTCAAGCCCGTCAAGCAATCTTTGGGCATAGGCGGAAACCCGTAATGACCATTGACGCATCTTTTTTTGTACCACGGGATATCCCCCGCGGATGGATAATCCTTCTTTTACTTCATCATTTGCCAATACTGTCCCCAGTTGTGGACACCAATTTACCATAGTGTCGGCCAAATAGGCAAGACGGTAGTTCAGTAATATTTCTTGTTGTTCCTTTGTACTTTTGTTTTTCCATTCCTCGGCGGTAAAGTTCATCTCTTCGCCGCAAGCCACGTTTAATCCTTGGGTTCCGACAGTTTCGAATGCTTTTACCAGTTCGGAGATCGGCATGGCTTTTTGCTTGTCGTAGCAATAGAAACTATTGAACATTTGGATAAAAGTCCATTGAGTCCATTTGTAGTATTCCGGGTCACAGGTACGGATTTCGCGGTCCCAATCAAAAGAGAACCCGATTTTATCCATTTGTTCCCGGTAACGGCGGATGTTTTTCTCGGTGGTGATGGCCGGGTGTTGTCCGGTTTGGATGGCATATTGCTCTGCGGGTAAACCGTAGGCATCATATCCCATGGGATGCAATACGTTGAATCCTTTCAGGTGTTTGTAACGAGAATAGATGTCGGAAGCGATGTAGCCTAGCGGGTGTCCCACGTGTAACCCTGCCCCGGAAGGGTAAGGAAACATATCCAACACGTAATATTTGGGCTTGGAAGGATCGACTTCCACCCGGTAAGTTTTATTTTCTTGCCAGTAGCTTTGCCACTTTTTTTCGACTTCCTTGAAATTGTATTCCATGTTAATCCTTTTTTAGTTCTCGTAATGAATCGCAAAGGTAATAAAAATTGCATGATATTAATATTAACTCCATCCCTATAATCAAGTATGTAAAGAATCGTTTTTACCCATTTTAAGGGATTGTAGGGGGAGGTGGGGTACCTTACTTTTGCGACACTAAATTGTTGTTAAACTAAATTTTTAAATATAATGAAAAAGATAAATTGGTTTCTTGTGGTTATCCTGTTATTGGGAGCGTGTTTTACGGCTTGTACGGATGATGATGATAACGGCGGTTCTTGGAATGGTGAGTCTGTTACTGTAGATTGCGACCCGTATGATGCTTGGACATATTTTAGTTTCAAAGAGGGTAAGACGGTGAAGACGTTGAAAGTAAAAAGTATGGAAGGGGCTGTGACGGGAGTATATTACGGGGATTTGAGTTCTAGTACTCTTATAAAAAATACAGATTCTCTCTTGATGGTGGTTAATGAAGGAGTCGGTGATACGGTGGTTATTTCTTTCCCGGCTTGTGAAGTTGGTGGAATGGGAAATGCAGAAGTAATGGGTGCTAGTTTCTCTTTAAAAGCGATTGCTAAAAAGGAAGGTAACGTATGGAAAATTTCGAGCGAAAAGTCTGTTGTTGAGATGGAAAAGGAAGATGATTCCACGACGGATTATTATATGTCGATAAATGGAACAATCGGTACGACGAAAGATTCTGACTTTAGTCTTACTTTGTATATGAATGTAAAGGCAATGGAAGATGGAGGTATGCAAATGAACATGGGAGGAACCTTTGCCGGGGAAGCTACCGGAAAGACTTACGCTGTGGATGGTGATGAAACTTCTTTCGATTGGGATATTGCTTTCCATCGGTATGATATAAAGACGAATGGTGGAGCAGCTATCATGTTGCAGACCACGGATTTGGAAAGTGTTACTTCTGCCAGTGTTACAGGGGAAAGTTTTACCTCTGACGTAGATGGAGAGGTCATGGTGGATATGTCGGGAATGATGAGTGGTTTTGTCGGGTATCAACCCACGAAAGTTAACGAGGTCTTGGCTAAATGGGTAACGGCAACTCCTACCGGATCAATGCCTCCGTATACGTATGAAATTAATGGTAAGGTGTTTGTAGTGAAGACTGCCGGGGGTGAATATGCAAAATTACGTTTCACGGATATGTCTGATGCCACGGGCAAAAATGAGGCAGCTACATTTGATTACGAGTTCCCTCTAAAATAATTTTTATTTATGATCAACCAAGAGGGTGTCCAAAAGTCAATTTTAAAACGGTTACCTTCCCTAACCCCTCCTTGCACGGGAGGGGAAATCGTTTGGTAATCGGTAAATGGAAAACTTTTGGCTCAGCCTCTTTTTCCGTAAAATAGAGTTTTATGAGGTGTAATTTGTTAATATTGTTTTTTATTCTTTTGTCATCAACTTTGATGGCAGACGAGCATTCCAATGAGGCCCCTGCTTTTGAAGTGCGGGGTATTGTTACTGATGAGAAAGGAGAGGGATTACCGGGAGCATCCGTGTGGGTGAAGGGAACGGTGGTCGGAGCCGGAACAAATGCTAAAGGTGAGTTTTCTTTTAAGTTGTCATCGAAGAATAAGTGTGTGTTACGGGTGAGCTTTACGGGGTATGAACCGCAGGAACGAGAGGTGACTCCGGGGGTTGACAGTTTGTATCGTTTTGTGCTGGAACCAAGTAATAATGCGTTGAACGAGGTCGTGATCACGGGAACCCGTACGCTTAAGCCATTAAAAGATGTCCCGGTGCTTACCCGTGTGATTTCACAAGAAGATATAGCACAGATAAATCCGTTAGACCTGCAAAGTTTACTGGAGTATGAAATGCCGGGTTTACAATTTGGATTAGCCCACGGTTCCGGGTTACCGGAATTGAAATTCCAAGGATCTGCCGGGGGATATGTGTTATTTATGATCGACGGAGAGCGTGTTGCCGGAGAGGGGTCTAGTAATAATATTGATTATAACTTGATTGACATGGATAATGTGGAGCGTATTGAGATCGTCAAGGGGCCGATGTCCACTCTTTATGGTTCTCAAGCAATGGGGGGAGTGGTAAATATTATTACGAAAGATGCGAATCGTCCTTTTACAGGGAATGTTTCTGTACGTTATGGAAATAATGATGAAAGTAAATATTCCCTGTCTTTGGGAACAAAACAAGGACGTTTCTCTGCGCTGACCTCTCTTTCCTACCGTAAGCGAGATGCTTATGCCTTAAAAGATAAAGAAGGACAAATTGAGTATTCGTATTATAAAGATATACATGGGAGAGATTCTGTGGTAGCGGATACTTCGGAGAAAGGAATGTCTAGTGTAAATGGATTCGAGATCTGGCAGGCAAATCAAAAATTGAGTTACACGTTTAACGAGAATTTTCGTATTTCATTGAATGGAACATATTATAGTGATGATGTGTTGGAATATGTGGAACAAAAAGAGCAGGATCGCTTTTCTAATTATAGTATAAATCCTCGGGTGTATTACGCTATTAATGATTCTCATATACTAGACTTCTCGTATGTGTTTGAGAATTATGAGAAACGCTATATTTATACGACCTCATTGCCTTCCAAAAAGGTTTTTGGAGATTTAACCAATACCGTTCGATTGAATTATACCGGATACATACACGAAAAACATACATTGACAGCTGGGATAGAAGTAAATACCCAAAGATTGCAACATTATTGGTTTGATAACGGGTCTGGGAAAAAATTTGATGCCCAAACCTATGTTTTATACTTGCAGGAAGATTATAAAGTAAGTGATTCGTTTAGCGTGTTGGCTGGAGTTCGTTCGGATTGTCATTCGGAATATGGTTTTCATGCTAGCCCGAAAATTTCGTTGATGTATAAATACGGTGTTTTGACGTTACGCGGTGGTTACGGGATGGGATTTCGTATACCTTCCTTGAAAGAATTACATAGCGAGTATGACATGGGCGGACAGGGATTTTTTATGATATATGGCAACGAAGACCTAGAGCCTGAAATCAGTCATCAAGGAACATTCTCCGCGGAAGTGACGAAGGGAATTTTTAATGGTTCCGTGTCCGGTTATTATACGAGATTTTTTGATGAAATAGCCTTAGGTTTGGCTGCGGACGGAAAAAATCAGCAGTATTATAATGCGGATAATGCGACAAGGACGGGCGTTGATGTGATGGCGCAGTTCCGTTTTAAAAACGGTTTGACCTTAAAAGGTGCTTACGCTTATATTGATGTACATTCCGAAATAGACGGGTATAATATGGCGAGTGATCGTCCGCATAGTTTGACTTTCACGGCAAATTATTCCAAGGTATTCGGGAAAGTTACCTTATCGGCGGCTCTGAATGGGCGATGGATGTCTTCGGTGGAGACGTGGTACAAGAATAGTGCGGGTGGTTACGTGAAAAATGAATATGAGAGCCGGACCTTCTGTTCCTTGAATCTCGGAGCCCGTTTCCCGAGAGGTTTCCGTTTCACGGGAGGTATTGATAACTTGTTTGATTTCAAGGATAAGAACGTGACAGCCGATCAATCGGTGACACCGCAAAGAGGAATCGGTTTTATCGGAACATTGTCGGTGAATATAGCAGATTTATTAAAATTATAATCAATTAAAAAGAAAACTGATGAGAAAAAAGTGGCTTACGTTGAGTTGTCTTTTAATTGTTATTTTGGTGGGAATATGGGTATATAATACTTGGTTCGGGGCCACCAAGATCGCTTTTGTGAATTTCCAGACGATTACGATGGGAGGAATTGCGAAGGCGAATGACAATTCGTTTATTAAATTACAGGAAGTATCCGTGGAGGAACTGGATCGGTTGTCCGGTTTCGATATGGTATTTGTAAACGGGATGGGCTTGCGTGTTGTTGAGGAACAACGTCAGCAAATACAGAATGCGGCTGACAAAGGTATACTGGTGTACACGACTATGGCAACGAATCCGGCGAATAATATATGTACGATTGATTCTGTTGATCAGGTCGCTTTAAGAGGTTATTTGGGAAGCGGTGGAAGACGGAATTACCGGAATATGCTGAACTATATCCGGAAAAATATGGATAAGAAGATTATTGCCGTGGAAGAACCGGAGGCCCCGATCGAGAGGGCTTCGGATGTGCTGTATCATGCTGATATGGATAAACCGGGAGATGAACTTGATTTTATTTCTGTTGATGAGTACGAAAAGTATTTGAAAAGCAAACAGTTGTATAAAGAGGGGGCGAAGAAGATTGTGGTGACGGGACAAATGGCTGATGCCACGGGGTTGATTGACACGCTGGAGCAAGTAGGGTACAATGTTTATCCTGTTTTATCTTTGCGGCGCTTACTTGACTTTGTCCGTGAGATCAATCCGGATGTAATTATCAATATGGCGCATGGACGTTTGGGGGACAATATCGTGAAGTATCTGGAAGAGCGTAATATCCTGTTGTTTGCCCCTTTAACAGTAAATAGCTTGGTAGAAGAGTGGGAAAAAGATCCGATGGGAATGTCCGGAGGGTTTATGTCCCAAAGTATTGTGACTCCGGAAATTGACGGGGCGGTCCGTACATCGGCTCTTTTCGCGCAATATGAGGATAAAGAAGGTTTACGCCATTCTTTTGCCGTGCCTTCCCGATTGAAAACCTACGTGGAAAATATCCAGAAGACATTGGCTCTTAAGGATAAACCGAATAGTGAAAAACGAGTTGTCATTTACTATTATAAAGGTCCGGGACAAAGTGCCATGAGTGCTGCCGGGATGGAAGTGGTTCCGTCGTTGTATAATCTTTTGAAAAAGATGAAGGAAGAGGGATACCGGGTAGATAATCTTCCGGCAAATTCCAAGGAGTTGGAAAAAATAATTATGGCAGAAGGTGCTGTGTTTGGTACTTACGCGGATGGAGTGGTTGATCGTTTCCTAAAAGAAAGCCACCCGTTACTGATTTCAAAGGAAGAATATGAGAGTTGGGTGAAACAGGTTTTGCGACCGGAAAAATATGCTGAAGTGGTAGCTGCTTTCGGAGAGTTCCCCGGGGAATACATGAGTACTGCCGATGGTAAGTTAGGGGTATCCCGTATTCAGTTTGGAAACGTGGTCATCATGCCGCAGCCGGCTGCCGGAGGTGGGGATAACGCTTTCCAGATTGTACACGGAACGGATGTAGCACCGCCTCACTCTTATGTTGCCGCTTATTTATGGATGCAGTATGGATTTAAAGCGGATGCCATGATTCATTTTGGCACGCATGGTAGTTTGGAATTTACACCCAAAAAACAGGCAGCCTTGTGTGATTTGGATTGGCCCGACCGTTTGGTGGGTAGTGTACCTCATTTTTATATTTATTCAATTGGAGACGTGGGAGAAGGTATGATTGCTAAACGTCGCGGATATGGGGTGTTACAATCTTATCTGACCCCTCCGTTTATGGAGAGTAACGTTAGGGGAATCTATCGGAATTTGACAGAAAAAATAAAGATATATAACCAGAAAGCCTATCCGGAGAAAGGTGTGGCTAATTCAAAGGAGGTGGAGCAAGCTTCCTTGTCGGTGAAAGAATTAGCCGTTTCCTTGGGAATGCATCGGGAGTTGGGGCTGGATAGCGTGTTGAATGTTCCTTACACGGAAGAAGAAATATTGAAGATCGAGAATTTCGCAGACGAGTTAGCGGCGGAGAAAGTTACCGGACAATTGTATACGATGGGTGTTCCCTATGAGGCAGCCCGGATTGAATCGTCCGTTTATTCGATGGCAACCGATCCGATTGCCTATGGGTTGTTCGGGTTAGATCGGTTGAGAGGAAAGGCGGATGCAGAGGTGTTGAAACGTAAGACTGTCTTTACCGAACGTTATCTTGATCCGGCCAAACGATTGGTGGGGAGATTACTGGATGGACGCGAGAAAGTAGATGATGATTTTATTTGCCGGGTGGCAGGGATCTCGAAAGAGAAACTGGCGCAAGCTCGTGAAATAGATAAAGATCGGAATGCTCCTAAGGGAATGATGGCGATGATGATGGCTGCTGCGGCAAAGCAACCGGAGGTCACACCAGTGAAAAAGGAAGAGGAAGGGCATCCGATGTCCGGGATGATGAAAAGTATAATGAAGCGGATGGGTGAAGGGAAAACCCCTGAAGAGCGGTTGGAAATGGCGAAAAAGATGGGAGCTCCCAAGGAGGCTTTGGAAAAGATGAAAGCGGCTATGGAAAGGGAAAATGGGGAAGGAAATTTGGATGTGAAGAAGGGAAAAATGCAGGAAAACAGGGGGACTGGCGATATGATGGCGATGGCCGAAAAGATGGGTATGCCGAAAGAAGCTATCGAGAAAGTGAAAGCTTCTATGGGAAAATCAAAAGGTGGAAACTTGGATATGAGCGCCATGATGAAGGCGATGATGGGAAAGAAGGCCAAGGAATATTCCAAAGAAGAAGTAAGCAAGGCCTTGGCTATTATGGAAGTGGAACGGACATTGAAAAATGTGAATAATTATAAGCGGGCGTTACAGGAAAGTCCGGATTGTGAATTACGGTCGTTGATGAACGCCCTGAATGGCGGTTATACGGCTCCTTCTCCCGGAGGTGATCCTATCGTGAACCCGAATACTTTGCCGACGGGTCGTAATCTTTTTGCTATAAACGCGGAGGAAACACCTACGGAATCAGCTTGGGAAAAAGGGATGCAGTTGGCAAAAAGCACAATCGAAATGTACCGGAAACGGCATAACGGGGAGTTCCCGAAAAAGGTTAGTTATACGCTTTGGTCCGGAGAGTTTATTGAAACGGGTGGAGCCACGATTGCTCAAGTGTTATATATGCTTGGTGTGGAACCTGTGCGGGATGCTTTCGGACGGGTGAGTGATTTGAAACTAATCCCGTCGGCTGATTTGGGACGTCCGCGAATTGACGTGGTTGTGCAGACTTCCGGACAGCTACGGGATATTGCCGCCTCCCGTCTGTTCTTGGTGAACCGGGCCGTGGAGATGGCTGCTGCGGCCAAAAATGATCAATATGAAAATCAGGTCGCCGCCGGGGTATTGGAAGCGGAAAAGACTCTGATTGATAAAGGCATCTCTCCGAAAGATGCCCGTGAAATTTCAACTTTCCGGGTCTTCGGAGGTGTGAATGGAGGCTACGGAACCGGAATACAGGGGATGGTAGATGCCGGAGACCGTTGGGAAGATGAGTCGGAAATAGCAGCTACTTACTTGAATAACATGGGTGCTTATTATGGTAGCGAGAAAAACTGGGAAAAATTCCAGCAGTTTGCTTTCGAGGCCGCTTTAACCCGTACGGATGTGGTGATTCAACCTCGGCAGAGTAACACGTGGGGGGCTTTGAGTTTGGATCACGTGTACGAGTTCATGGGAGGCTTGAATCTGGCAGTTCGTAACGTGACCGGGAAAGATCCGGATGCTTATCTCAGTGACTACCGCAACCGGAATAACAATAAAATGCAGGAAGTAAAAGAGGCAATCGGAGTGGAGTCGAGAACCACGATTTTCAATCCCTCTTATATTAAAGAGAAGATGAAAGGAGAAGCAACTTCTGCAGCCGGTTTTGCTGAAATTATCCGTAACACTTATGGTTGGAACGTGATGAAACCTTCGGTAATCGATAACGAAATGTGGGACGAGATTTATAACGTGTATGTAAAGGATAAATTTAACCTGGGGGTACAGGATTTCTTCGAGAAACAAAGTCCGGCGGCTTTGCAAGAGATCACGGCCATTATGATGGAAACGGCACGTAAAGGGATGTGGAAAGCAACGGACCAGCAATTAGCCGATTTATCGAATTTGCATACGGATTTGATTCAGAAGTATAAACCGGCCTGTTCCGGGTTTGTATGCGATAATGCCAAATTACGTGATTTTATTGCGTCTAAAACGACTCCAGATGTCGCAAAACAGTACCAAAATAGTATAAAAAATGTACGTGAAGCGGTGGCAGATCAGTCCAAAGGTGTCGTGATGAAGAAAGATGAAATTACTTCTGAAACACAGAAACACACGAATCAGGTAAACACACCTCTCATTGTGGGAGGAGTGATTGTCGTGCTGGTTGGTTTGGCAATATTGATGAGAAGAAGACGTAAAAATATATAATCATGGATACAATTGTTTGGATTCTGATTTTATTGACTGCTTTTAATTTTTTGTTGAAACAGACCTTTTGGAAACCGGTAGCGATGGGAATCGCTGCCGGTATAGCCGCAATTTTTGTACTTCTGACGTGGCCTTATGCAATAGAACAGTCGAAGACGCAGATTACGGATTGGCTGTCGAATAACCAGTTAATGTTGGATACTTCTGTCATTTTGACAATAGAATTGTCCCTGCAAATGGCTTTTTGCCTGTTGTCGGTTCATGTGGTGAATTTCTCTCCGGTCAAACGACGCATGATGTGGGCGTATCGGGTATTGTACTGGTTCCCCGGAGTCTTAATTTTTCCGGTTCTGTTTTTTGGTCTGACCCAAACGATATTTTCTTTTCCGGGAGTGTCGTTTAAGTTGATTGCGTGGGCATTTGCGTTGTTCGTGTTTGTGGTAATTCCTTTGGGACGCTGGTTAATCAGGTGGTTGTTACCGGAATCCGAGTTGCGTTTGGAACTTTTTTTCCTTACAAATGCTCTGGCTGCTATTTTAGGGATTATTGCCACGGTCAACGGGCGTACAGCCGTGGACGGGACAACTCAGGTTGATTGGGCTGCCTTGTCCGGATGTATCGGCCTTTTCGTTTTGGGGGCTATTATGGGGTGGATCATTTATGTAATAAAAAGAAAACTAACTTTTAAATTGAGAAGATAATGAATACTATTTCTGATATAATGTTTTGGATTTCAACGGGGTTGTTAGTGCCTGTTATTGTATTGTTGATTTTGTTGTTTTTTCGTTCCCTTTTACTGGTGGGAAGTTTCTTTGGCCAATATGTTTCTATTCGTAAGACGGATAAACTGATTCGGGAACAAATGGAGACATTGCACGTGAATAATGTGGATCATTTCGCCGAGAAATTACCGGAAAAGAGTAATTCTCTGGTGGTGATGTTTATGAAACGGATCTTGGCAGAGCAACAGAATAAAGCACAAGTTCAACGTTTGCTGGCTAATTTCGAGATTGCGGCGGATAAAGATTTGGCAATATCTAAAACATTGACGAAACTCGGGCCGATTCTTGGTTTGATGGGAACTTTGATTCCCATGGGACCTGCTTTGGTTGGTTTATCTACAGGAGATATTGCTTCTATGGCCTATAATATGCAGGTCGCTTTTGCCACGACGGTGATCGGATTGGTGGCCGGGGCTATTGGTTTTTTGACCCAGCAGGTGAAACAACGTTGGTATTTACAGGATATGACGAATTTGGAATGTCTTGTGGAAGTGTTGAATGAAAAGAACGAGAAGAAATGAAACGTAATCTGTTAAAGAAAGAAGAGGATAATGACCCGATTAGTGCGGTGTCGAATCTTTTTGACGTGGCAATGGTGTTTGCTGTGGCTCTGATGGTTGCATTGGTAACAAGATATAATATGACGGAGATGCTCTCGACAGAGGATTTTACGATGGTGAAAAATCCGGGTAAAGAAAACATGGAGATTATTACCAAGGAAGGCGAGAAGATCAATCGCTATACTCCATCGGAAAATCAGAATCAGTCGGGAAAACGAGGGAAAAAAGTGGGGATCGCGTATGAACTTGAAAATGGTGAAATTATTTATGTTCCGGAATAGAAAGAGAGCGTAAAACACTATATTTGTCGTGGAATTAAAAGAAAGGGCCTGTGTCCACGACTTTAGTTTTGACGGTATTGTTGGTTTATTTCTTGTTGTTGATACTGGTTGGTTTCATCACGACAAGAAAAGTTACTAACGAATCATTTTTTACAGGGAACCGGAATTCCCCTTGGTATTTGGTGGCTTTCGGGATGATCGGGACGACGCTTTCCGGGGTGACGTTTATCTCTATCCCCGGGGAAGTCGGTAATACGCATTGGACCTACCTGACATTGGTCTTCGGTAATTGCGTGGGATACATCGTGATTGCTTTGGTGCTTTTGCCATTGTTCTATAAGCAGAATTTGGTTTCTATTTATTCGTGGCTGGGGAATCGTTTCGGGGAAAAAGCCCGATTGACGGGTTCTTTCTTTTTTATCGTGTCACAATTGGTAGGGGCTTCTTTCCGCTTGTTCCTAGTCGTTGGCGTATTGCAACTGGCCTTCTTTGATGCTATAGGTGTGCCTTTCTGGTTGACCGTGTTTATCACGATTGTTTTTGTGTGGATTTATACCGTACGGGGAGGGATTAAAACGATCGTTTGGACAGATACGTTACAAACCGTGTTTATTCTGATTTCTGTCGGATTGACGATAGTGGTGGTGAATAAGGCTTTGGATTTTAATTTCTCGTCGGCCATTGCAGCCATAAAAGAGAGTCCTCTTTCCCGGGTGTTTGAGTTTGACTGGCGGTCGGGACAAAACACGGTGAAACAATTTTTGGCAGGGGTGGCAATTACGGTTTGTTTGAACGGTTTGGACCAAAACATGATGCAGAAAAACTTAACGTGTCGTTCACTACGGGATTGCAAGACAAATATGTTTACGTTTTCTTTCTTGTTCCTGGTGACAAACGTGTTGTTTTTAATGTTGGGGGCTTTGCTTTATTTATACGCGGAAAAAGAGGGCATTATCTTACCCGGTAAATCTGATGACGTGTTTCCTTTTCTTTCCTTGAATTATTTCGGTACTGCGGCAGGATTATTTTTCTTACTGGGGATTACCGCGGCGGCTTATTCCTCCGTTGATTCGTCCTTAACGGCCCTGACAACTTCTTTTTGTATTGATTTTTTGAAAATAGATCCCGGTAATAAAAGTGAAAAGAAAAAACGGATAGGGGTACATATTGTTTTCTCTTTATTGATGATTTTCGTGGTTGTACTTTTCCGGGAGTTGAATGATTCAAGTGTGATTTCTTCCCTTTTTAAAGCGGTGGGTTACACGTATGGACCTCTTCTGGGGCTTTTTGCTTTTGGTTTGACGACAAAATATCGGGTACGTGAGAACTACCTTCCTTTCGTGTGCTTGCTTTCTCCGGTATTGTCGTACGTGGTGAATTGTTACTCGGAACAACTTCTTTTCGGATATAAATTCGGCTTCGAGATACTCCTCTTTAACGGGTTGCTTTGTTATCTCGGTTTATTATTGATTCGTGATAAATCATCTGGTCGGATGGTAGGTTGTTGAATTTCGACCGCTTTGAGATATAACGGTCGAAATGCTAATATCATAAATCGTAAATCACAAATTTTTATTGATGTGGTGGTACTTCAATAAGTAATACCCGTGATTTTTCCATTGCTTTGAATTCAACCTCATCGGTATCAAATACCCCGACTCCATCACGTTGTTCCAACACTAGGTTTTTTAACATGATACTTCCTTCAATGATAAAAATATATACTCCCAAGCTGTTTTTTGACTTCATCTTGTAGAGTTGTAAAGAATCTTTATCTAATTCTGCAATGGAGAACCATGCTTGTTGATAAATCCATAGCCCTTTACCGCTACCGGGATAAGGGGATATGATCTCGCTAATCTCGTTTCTTCGGATTAAATCGGAAATCATGGCATTCTCGTAACGGGGAGGTACGTTTTGTTTATTAGGGAAGACCCAGATTTGGAGAAATTCCGTGGGACGGTCATCATTCCTGTTGTATTCGCTGTGCATAATACCCGTTCCGGCACTCATTACCTGAATTTCTCCTTCTTTGATTATATCTTTATGTTTGAGACTATCTTGGTGTTCCAGGTCTCCTTTTAACGGTATGGAAATTACCTCCATGTTTTTGTGGGGATGCAGGTCAAATCCTGTGCCTCCTTCTATCCGATCATCATTGAGCACTCGCAATGCTCCAAAATTAATGCGTTGCGGATTGTAGTAATCGGCAAAACTAAAAGTGTGATGTGTTTTTAACCATCCGTGGTCGAAAAACCCGCGACTCTCTGCTTTATGTAGTATTGTTTTCATAGTTTTTTTATTATAATTATTATATACGAAAAAATGATACTAAAGTTACAAATGGGAAATTCCAATTTTTTGTTTACCCCAAAAATGTATTATTCTCTTGAAAAACGAGCCATAAAAGGCTATGAGAACTTATTTACGTTTATAATCTGCGAGATAATATAAAATATATATAAGTTTTGTTTGCTTTTTATTGTGAAAAGAAATATTTTTGTGTGTCTAAAATCGAAGGTTTAATGATATCGTGTTTCTAACGATATGTTAAGCCGTAGAACAGAAAGTATAAATAAATAACTAATTGAATAATCGGATTTTAAATGAAATATGAATCGGAAGAAAATAAAAAATTAAAATTTATCAATAATCCTTCAAATACGGAAAATTTGGTGACAGTGATGTGGGCAAATGAGATTTTTGATCCGGCATATCCGGATACCTATGGGGATCCGGTGATTAAATAATCTGGTCTCAGGAAGATTGTAAAGATAAAATTATTCTTAAAAGGGTATAACGAAAGTGGTTTGCGCTTTGGTTATACCCTTGTTGTTTGTAGGCATGTGTGGAGCATGCCTTTGTCGTTAAAGGTCATCTTGCGAGATATAAAAATAATCGTTATGGAAAAAACAAATGATCAGACGAAATGTCTCATGCGAGACTGTTTTTTTGTGCGTCAGGGGGAACGTAGGGAGAGATGTTTTTACTCGGAGATATTGTACGTGGAGGCTTCGGGGTGTTATTGTTATATCTATCGGCGGGATAAACCCCGGTTGTCGATAGCTCATCCTCTCTTAATGTTGGAACCTTTTCTGCCGGAGGAGATGTTTAAGCGGGTACATCGAAGTTATATTGTGAATCTTTGCGAGGTGGATGGCTTTATCGGGAAAGCGCTTTGTATCGGGAAGAGTGTGCTTCCGGTTATTCCTCCTTACCGGACAGAGGTATTCGGGTGTTTTGATTTTTGGGATATCGGGAGGGTGAAAAAGGGGCAAGAGGGTAAGGAAATGTAGGGAATTCATTGTTAACTATTCTTGTGGGATGGCCTTATTAGACGGTGCTTTAGAGTACATAGAATTGTTGAAGGAGTTTAAAAACAAGGAAGCGGGACATTATGGGTAAGAATAAATAAAGATGTGCAATATTTATGTTATGGACGAAAAAATTGAATTATTAGGGCGGTATAACTTCTAGGGTTCAGATTCTATAGATTTAGGATACAAACGAAGTACGTACACGGATAACATTGCCGGATATATCGGCAGTAAACTTATTCGAGTGCTTGTTTCAGGTATTTCATCTCATGGGGGAAGAAGAAGAAAAAGTCCGTTCAGATGTATTTTCCTGTCATTCGGATGATAAATAGGTGTGTTCGGATATTATGATTGGTAACGGGTGTTCTGGGGTGTACTTTTGGTATATCAAATTTAAAAACAGAAGATTATGGGTGTATTACAGAACGTGATTAGGGAGATCGGTGACATCGTGAACCGGTTGTCGGTTTCTTCGAAGGAGAAGCAGAAGATTCAAGAGGAGATTCAATCTTTGGTGTATCGTTACAAAAGTGAACTGGTACGGGAACAGGCGGCGGCAGTCGGGGAAGAAGCCCGGGGAAATTGGTTGCAGAGGTCTTGGCGGCCGATTGTGATGTTGGCATTCGCACTGGTTATTTTGTCGGGGATGTTCATGGATTCGACGTTGTTGTCCGATGGTTCCCGTTTGTGGGATTTGCTGGAGATTGGGCTTGGGGGATACGTGATTGGAAGAAGCGGGGAGAAGGTGACAGAGAGTTTGTTGTCAAGGAAATGGAAGTAAAATGTCAGGCTATGGAGATTATTGAAAATTTGTTGTTCGGGGAGAACGTGAAGTATTTACAATGTTCAAAGTGTAAGGTAAGATTACCTCGGGTGGATACTATTGTTTTACACGGTACGGTTGGAGTGGGGGCGATTTCATCGGCACTTTATTTGTGCAGGCCGGATACGGGTGTTTCTGCCCACGTGGTGATCGGAAGGGATGCGGAGGTTTTCCAGTTGTTACCTTTTGACGTGAAGGCTTGGCATGCCGGGAAGAGTTTTCATGCCGGGAGGGTGAACTTGAATGATTGTTCGATCGGGATTGAATTGGATAATGCCGGGGAATTGCAGCGGGTAGGTGATCGGTATTATTCGAGTTTCGGACGGGAATATTCTCCCGACCAAGTGTACACGATAGAAGACGGGGGAAGAGCAAGGTACTGGCATTCTTTTACCGAGGGACAGTTTACGGTTGTGGAGGAGGTTTGTCGATTGTTGAAAGCGTGTTACGGGATCAAATATCTGGTGAGGCATTCGGATATTACTTCTCGAAAGATAGATCCGGGACCGGCATTCCCTTTTGGTGAGTTGAAGCAGAGATTGAAGTTTTATTAATTAAGAAAGGAGATAAGTATGGCTCGTTGTTATTCAAGTTTATTTAGTCGTTTGTCAGGGCAGATGGGACGTGTTATTTACTACCAAGTGGGGGATAGTCTTTATGCGCGAACCACTCCGGGGCAGGTGAAGGATTGTCGTTCCGAGTTGCAGTTGTATTACCGGGAGCGGATGAGGAAGACGGCTACTTTTTACGGGGTTATCCGGCAGACGTGGTTGGCCCGTATTTGGCAGATGTTGGGAGTGGCGGAGCATCGTTCGGGGTATAATCTTTTCTTGAAAGCTAATATGCGGGCATTTAACGGGGAGGGATTGTTGTATGATCTCGTGCATTTCAGTGCCGGAAGTTTGTTTTTACCAAGCGAGTTCCGAGGATGTCGGGAGGGAGATAAGGTCCGTTTGACATGGAAGAACGAGAATGTGGTGAGGGGAGAACACGTGAGGGATGAGTTGTGGTGCGTGGTGATGACGGAAGACATGAAATTTCGGATTATAACTCCCGAATCAATGGGATGTATTCGCCAAGATGAGGAGGTGGAAATTGAGCTTTTGGAAGAGCGGGGAAAGAAGGTTCACTTGTATTGTTTTTTCGGTTCGGTAAATAGATGTGATTTTTCCGAGAATTTGCATCTGGTGTTGTAGTTTATATGTTGCATTTTAAATTTTAATGTTATGGCTTTATTTAAATCTTTTGTATTGGGGGACGTGAGGAAATCAGTGGCTAATATTACGATGTATGCCGGGGCAAACGGGTATAGTATTGCCCGGGGGAAGAGAAACACGGTACGTAATCCGAGGACTCCGGGACAGTTGACGCAACGGGCGAAGATGAAAGCATTACAAAAGGTTTCGCTGTATTTTGCTCCGGTGGCGGAACTCGGTTTTCCGGGACGAAGGGCTGGCACCACATTTTATAATGCTTTCGTGAAGGCAAATATGGGAGCCGTAATGGTTGACGAGGAGTATAATCCCACCATTGATTATGAGAAAATCATGTGTGCCGAAGGGAGCTTGCAGGACGGAACGCTGACAGTGACGTTGAACGAGGATCAGAATATGGTGACGATTACTCAAGAGGCCCAAAGTCGTTGGTCGGTATTGGCTAGGCCGACAGACGTGCTGTACGTGGTGGTTTACGAAAAAACGAGTAACCAAATTATCATGGAACCTTGTCGAAACCGTCAAGAGAATGGAATGACGACGATTACCCTGGATGATGGATGGGTAAAGGAGAATTTGGAGATTTATGCTTTCATGTTGTCGAAGGATAAAAGGAAGGCATCGAACAGTAGGCGATTGACGATGAACAGTTGAAAGTGAATGAAATGACAAATGGCACCCTTTTTCAGGATGCCATTTTTTATATCATGAAGCATGAATTTACATGAGGAAGTGATCACTGATCGATTTATGCTCGTAGATGTTGCGGATCGTGTCGGCAAACATAGGAGCGATCGGTAATACTTTTATTTTTGAGCAAGGTTGTTTCTGAGGGATAGAATCGGTGAAGATGACTTCCGTTAGTTTTGATTTTTCGATATTTTCGTATGCCTTGCCGGAAAGAACTGCATGGGTGGCTACGGCACGTACGCTGGCAGCTCCATTGTCGATAAGCATATCAGCTGCTTTGCAAATTGTTCCGGCCGTATCGATCATGTCATCGACCACGATAATATTTTTGCCCTCTACATCCCCGATTACTTTCATGTCGGCAACTTCATTTGCCCGAATACGGGTTTTATGGCAGATAATCAACCCTGAATCAAAGTATTTTGCCCAAGAATTTGCTCTTTTGGCTCCACCGATATCAGGGGAAGCTATGGCAAAATCACGTAATCCTAATGATTTGATATAAGGGATTAAGACTGTAGAACCGTACAAGTGATCCACGGGAACATCGAAGAATCCCTGAATTTGGTCAGCGTGTAAATCCATGGTGATAATCCGGTCGACTCCGGCAGCTTGTAGCATGTTGGCTACTAGTTTGGCTCCAATAGCGACACGCGGTTTATCTTTCCGGTCTTGACGCGCAAACCCGAAGTAGGGGATTACGGCGATTACCTTGTAAGCGGATGCTCTTTTAGCAGCATCGATCATCAAGAGTAATTCCATGAGGTTATCACTGGGCGGGAAGGTCGATTGCACGATAAACACGTGCTCGCCTCTCACCGTTTCGTCGAATGACGTGACGAATTCTCCGTCACTAAATTTAGTAAACGTTTTTTTACCGAGTTCCAGCCCTAGAGAACTAGCAATACTTTCTGCAATATATTGACTATTCTCTCCGGCGAAAACTTTAATTTCGGGAAGATTTGACATATCTAATTCATTAGTTGAAACACTTGGCAAAAGTATGAAATTATTTTGTTCCACCAAAGGAATTTAGCGGAACAGTTGTTTGATCCCTTCGATCGAATATATTATATTTGTTCCAACAAGAAGTTGTGGGGGTAGTTATAATTTTATTAATTAATATATTCAAATAGATGGAAGAAATTAAAAAGTACGTGGAAGAGAACAAGGAACGTTTCTTGAACGAGTTATTCGAGTTGATTCGCATACCTTCAATCTCTTCGTTATCTGAGCATAAGCCAGATATGTATCGTTGTGCTGAGCAATGGACAAAAATCATGTTAGCTGCCGGAGCGGATCGGGCAGAAGTGTATGAGACCGAGGGTAATCCGGTTGCTTACGGGGAGAAAATCATTGATCCGGCTCTTCCTACGGTGCTGGTGTACGGGCACATGGATGTGATGCCGGTTGACCCGATTGAGTTGTGGAATACGAAACCTTTCGAGCCGGTTATTAAAGACGGTAAGATTTGGGCTCGCGGGGCTGATGATGATAAAGGTCAGGCTTTTATGCATGCGAAAGCATTCGAATATTTGGTGAAATCCGGGAAGTTGAACTGTAACGTGAAGTTCATGATCGAGGGAGAAGAGGAAATCGGTTCTCCAAGTCTTCCCAAATTCTGCCGGGATCATAAGGATATGTTGAAGGCGGATGTGATTTTGGTTTCCGATACCAGTATGATTGGTCGGGATATTCCTTCAATTACCACAGGATTAAGAGGTTTGGCCTATTGGCAAGTTGAAGTTACCGGTCCGAATGCTGATTTGCATTCCGGTATTTTCGGGGGGGCAGTAGCCAATCCGATCAACGTGTTGTGTAAGATGATCGCTGATATGCAAGATGAAAAAGGACATATCACGATCCCCGGATTTTATGATGACGTGTTGGAAGTAAGTGCTGAAGAACGCGAGAAAATGGCGAAGGCTCCTTTCAATTTGGAAAATTATAAGAAGTCATTGGATATTAAGGAAGTAAAAGGTGAGGAAGGATTCACGACCAACGAACGCACGGGTATCCGTCCGACATTCGATGTTTGTGGAATCTGGGGTGGTTATACGGGAGAAGGCGCTAAGACGGTGTTGCCTTCTAAGGCATATGCTAAGATTAGCTGCCGTTTGGTTCCGAACCAGAAACACGAGAAGATTGCGAAATTGTTCAAGGAATATTTCGAATCGATCGCTCCGGATTACGTGAAGGTAAAAGTAGATTATCTGCATGGCGGACCTTCTTATGTTTGCCCGATTGATCTTCCGGCATATAAGGCTGCCGAGAAGGCATACGAGGAAGTATACGGTAAGCAACCCGTTCCTGTTCGTTCTGGTGGTAGTATTCCAATTATTGCCACTTTCGAGGAGGTGTTGGGAATCAAGTCCGTGCTGATGGGCTTCGGTTTGGGGTCTGATGCAATCCACTCTCCGAACGAGAATTATCCGTTAGAACAATTCTTTAATGGAATCACGACAATTCCGTTATTCTACAAGTATTTCGGAGAGATTATGAAGAAATAAGTTTTGTAGGTAATATAATTTGAACCCCCTCATTTTACGATTGTAAGGTGAGGGGATTTTTTTATTAAAAAAATATACCTAATTTTAGGGATTGTTTGATTTTTTTCTATATTATATTTTTGTTGCCCGTTGATGGTGATGATTTATTATTCAGAAAGATTTAAAAGAATTAAGTAACAAACAATCCAATCGAATTATGAAAAAACGAAGGATTCAACAACTGCTGAAAAAAGCGAAGGTATTGGCGTTATTGATGTTTTGGGGATTTTGTTGTTGTTCTTTTTCGATTTACGCCCAGGATTCAACGCGTGTAAATCAAAAACAGGAACTGCGGCTTCATGGGAAGGTGACAGATGAACGGAAAAATCCTTTGCCGGGGGTGACCGTGAGGATAAAGGATGTCCTGATTGGGGTGGCGACGGATAAGGATGGGAAATATTCTATTCTGGTGCCGAAGAGGATAGCCAAGCCAGTGTTAGTATTTTCTTTTGTTGGGATGACATCCAAAGAGATTCCCTATTCGGGGAATGATGAAATAAATGTAATCTTGGTGGAAGAACAAGCGGAAATTAACGAGGTGGTGGTGACGGGTATGTTTAATCGCCGGGTGGAAAGTTTTACGGGTGCAGCCACAACTTTTAAAAGAGAGGATATTTTACGGGTGGGGAATCAGAATTTGATCAAGAGTTTAAAAAACTTAGATCCGGCATTCCAAATTATGGAGAATTTGGAATTTGGTAGCGATCCAAACCGTATGCCTACTGTTCAATTGCGAGGACAGACTTCATTTCCAAATTTGCAAGGAGAGTATGAAAATAATCCCAACCAGCCTTTGTTTATTTTGGATGGTTTTGAGACAACCCTTGAGAAAGTGTATGATCTTGATATGAACCGGGTGGCCAGTGTTACTTTGTTGAAAGATGCTGCAGCGAAAGCAATTTACGGTTCTAAGGCCGGAAACGGAGTGGTGGTTATCGAAACCATTCGTCCGAAATCGGGAGAGTTACGGGTGTATTATTCAGGTGATTTTGGGATTGAAGCTCCTGATTTGACCGGTTATGATTTAATGAATGCCGAGGAAAAGTTAGCGTATGAAGTACAGATCGGTATGTACGGGCCTGCCAGTGGGGTGATTACTGCTTACGATTCGTACAAGAAAGTATATGATGATGTGGCACGAGGGGTGGATACTTACTGGCTTTCTCAGCCGCTTCGCACGGGGTTTAGCAATAAGCATTCTCTGACATTAGAGGGGGGAGATGAGCGGATGCGTTACCAATTTGGTTTGTATTACAATAACGTGGCGGGGGTAATGAAAAAGTCTGACCGTAGTACACTGAATGTTAACACGACTCTTTCGTATTCATATAAAAGTCTTCTTTTCCGGAACACGGTTGAGTTTTCTCGGAATTGGTCGAAAAATTCTCCTTACGGGGATTTCGCGGAGTATACGTCGTTGAATCCATATTGGGCTCCTTATGATGATGAAGGAAATTTGATCAAAGAATTCACTGTTCACAAAGGAGAAGGAGAGGGGAGCGCTTACGAACATCACTATTATAATCCGCTTTATAATGCAACGTTGAATACAAAGGATGAGTCCGGTTATACGGAGGTGCGGGATAATTTTTCGGTGGACTGGCGTATTAATGAGGCTTTTCGAGCCGTGGGAAGTTTTGGATATTCCCGAAGAGAAGGAAGTGCGGATGTTTTTTATCCGGCCAGTCACACAAAATTCATCCATTACGATGAGAATGGGATGAGTGACCGTAAAGGCCAATACACGAAAAAAGATGAATCTTCGGAGTCGGTATCTTTGCAAGCCGGATTGAATTTCAATAAAACTTTCGGGAGTCATTTAATTTTTGCCAATGTGACATGGAATATCTCGACTTCGAGGTCCTTGTCGACAACCGTGGTGGCGGAGGGGTTCGGTAACGATTATATGGATGATATTTCTTTCGGTACGAATTACGAGAAAAACGGTAAGCCGCAAGGAAGTAATAGTAAGTTGAGGGAAATCGGTATTATCGGAGCTCTCAATTATTCATATGCGGATCGCTATCTTTTTGATGCTTCACTTCGAAGAAGTGCTTCCTCGGCTTATGGGAAAGATAGTCGTTGGGGTACATTCTGGTCTCTGGGAGTAGGGTGGAACCTCCACCACGAACCTTTTCTGGAGGGGAGCGAGTGGATACAGAATCTGAAATTGCGTGCTTCATTGGGGTATACGGGCACTCAGAATGTCGATCCCTCGCAATCTAGAGCACGTTACCGGTATTACGACTACACGTATAGCGATAAAATCGGGGCGCAATTGGTGGCTATTCCTAATGATAAGTTGCAGTGGCAGAAGAATAAAGACTATAATTTCGGATTAGATTTGTCCCTCAAGCGTTTTTTTACTCTTCGGATGGATTACTATATTCAGCGTACGGAGAATTTACTTTCGAATATTTCGATTCCGCCTTCAACAGGTTTCCAGAGCTATATGGAAAATCTGGGTATTATCGAGAATCATGGTTATGAGATTGCTTTACAGGTTACTCCTTGGCGTAACGATAAGCAGAGGGCATACGTGTCTCTTTCGGCAACAGGGTTACATAATGACAATAAAATAAAAAAAATATACGATATTTTCAAGAATAGTAATGAGGAGCAGAATGGCTCTTACGAGCGTTTCGATGAGGGAGATGAGGATATCTCTTCTCCGGAAGTGATTAAGAAGTATATTAACCGTTTCACGAAGCCGGCTACGCTGTATTACGAGGGATGTTCTATGACTGCGATCTGGGGAATGCGTTCTTTGGGGATCGATCCGGCATCGGGAAGGGAGATGTATTTGACGAAAGATGGGAAGAGCGATTATACGTGGAGTTCGGCAGATCAGGTTGTGATTGGAGATTCTTCTCCAAAATTGAGCGGTTCCTTGGGGTTGAATGCCGGATACAGGGGATTCAGTTTGTCGGTTTCATGTAGTTATAAACTGGGGGGTGATCTTTACAACCAGTCGTTGATTTCTCGCGTGGAGAACGTGACCGGGTTGGAGAATCTTGACCGTCGGATATATAAGGCTTGGCAAAAAATTGGAGACGTGGCTCCTTACCGGGTGACGGTGTTCGATTCCAGAATCTCCAATTATACGATGCCGACTTCTCGTTTTGTTCAGAAGAATAACGAACTTTATATCTCTTCCATGAATGTGGGGTACGAGTTCTCGAAGGAGTCGTGGATTCGGCGGGTTGCTTTGGAACGGTTGAAGATCTCATTCTATATGAATGAGTTGTTGCGCGTGTCGAGTGTTGACATAGAGCGAGGGACATCTTATCCATTTGCCCGGAATTTTTCGTTTGAGTTACAAGCAACTTTTTAAATTATTAACAACAAGAGCATGAAAAGATTAAGCATCATAATGTTAACTGTAGCTGTATTTCTTTGTACGGCATGCGATGATTGGTTGGACGTGAGCGCTTCCTCTGAATTAGATCGTTCGGAATTGTTCAAAAGTGAGAATGGTTACGGGGAAGCATTGATCGGTATATATGCCAAGTTGTGCGATAAGTCGTTATATGGGCGAGAGCTTACTTTCAATATGGCAGACGTGCTGGCGGGTTATTACAAGTTGACATCAACTACCGGTAACGGTTATTGGTATAGGTATAGTTATGCTGACCCCTCGAATACGAGTGCAGCGGATTGGAATGAGAATTATACCGAGGATATTTGGAGTAACATATACGCACAGATTGCGAATTTGAATTCTTTGCTGGAGACGATTGACGAGAATAAAAACGTTTTTTCTGATGACAATTACAACCTCATAAAAGGGGAGGCTTTGGGATTGCGGGGATTTCTCCATTTTGAATTGTTGCGCTTGTTTGCAGTGGCTTATCCGCTTGGGAAAGACAGTGAGTCGATTCCTTACGTAACACGTTTGACTCATTCGGTGACACCGTTGTTCACGCAGGAGGATGCGATTTCAGCAATGTTGTCCGATTTGAACAATGCTAAAATATTGATGGCTAATGATCCGATACGTTTGGGAATGACTCCGGCTTCTTGTTTGGCCTCGTTGCCTTCCGGAGAGTTTTTGGCAGAAGACAATATCCCGACTTGGTATAACCGTCGTTTCCGTTTTAATTATTATGCGACTGTGGCAACGATGGCACGGGTTTATTTGTGGAAGGGTGACCGGGAGAACGCGTTACTTTGTGCACAGGAGGTGATCCGTGACCAAGAAACAAAATTCCCTTGGGTACAAAAAGAGAATTTGATCCATATCGGTGATCTGAATACAGCTAATAATTACCGCAATCAGGATAGAACTTTTGCCACAGAGCATATTTTTTCGTTGAATATCACGGATCTGGAGGATTGTATGGATGGATATATCCAAGGAGGGCTTGAGGATTTCTCTACGGTTGATACCCGGTTGGGAGCTTTGGGCGAAGATCGGTCTGGCGTGTACGAAGAAAATACAGCAGACGTACGTTATCAATATTGGTTTGAGCCTTATATGGATTATTTTTTGATTGCAAAGTTTTACCAAAACACGATTACAGCTCGTTATTTCCAAGAGCGAGTCCCCTTGATACGTCTGTCTGAAATGTATTACATTGCGGCAGAATGTGCAACTACTACTTCGGATGGCGTGGATTATTTAGAGAAAGTACGGTCTAATCGCGGATTGGCGAGTTTTCCCTTGAACCGTTCAATGTCGCGGGAGGAATTGTTGAAAGAGATTCGCAAGGAGTATCAAAAGGAATTCTGGGGTGAGGGACAATTATGGTTTTACTATAAACGTAATTCCATTACAGATTTCTCAGAGTACATGACAAATATTGATTTCTTTACTTTTAAGATCCCCGATACGGAGGAGTCAACGGCAGGACGGGAATAATTTTATGGAAAAATAGGAAATGATGAGAAATATATGGATAATGGTCGCTATGCTCTTTGCGGCAGGGGCATGCTCGAAAAGCGAGGTTGAAACTTGGAGTGCTAAGCCGCGAGCTAGTTTTTACATGAGTAACGATACGGTTTCATATTATTTTACTTTACAACCGGAAGGGACGACAGAAGATACCGTGAAGTTAAAAATCATGATGGCGGGACGTATTGCTAATGTCGATCGCCATGTGGCTATCAAGGGGTTGGGGGGTAGTCCGTCAAATCCGGGATCGCGATACGAAATTATGTCTGCGATTATTCCAGCAGGAAAGACGAGGGGAGAGGCTTTGATAAAAGTGTTTAAGACGGAAAATCTTGACATAGCGAATGATACATTGAGTTTTGAAATTGTAACTTCCGAAGAGTTCGAGGTGGGTGAGGATGATTATTTGCGCAATGCTGTGATCGTGTCGAATTTGTGGACATTACCCTCTTGGTGGGACAAGAATCATCTTGGGGAATATTCCGCTAAGAAAATGGAGATTATATATCAAGTATTAGGTTCAACAGAAGTATTTGAGAACGTGGAGAATTGGTACGTGGATGAAGTGAAAATTGCAATTTACAAATTGAACCGTTATTGCAAAGATAATAACGTGAAATATAATCCTGAAGATGAGAGTGTCATTCAATTTGAATCAGGAAGCAAATAAAACAGATTGGTTATGAGTAAATTATATGTTATATTTTTGACTTTATTTCTTGCTTACGGATGTTATGATGATAAGGGAAATTATGATTATAAGTTATTGGACGAACTTTCGATTTCCTTGCCAAGTAAAACTTATTCCCTTCTTTTCGGAGAGCAATTGCAGATTACCCCGACGATCGAGACGATAATTCCTGAAACTGATTTGACTTATGAATGGGAATTTTACGGGAAAGACGGTGATAATTATTGGAGTCGCTATTTCCCCGTGTATGAGGGAAAGGATTTGGATTACACTTGTCTCTATAATGATACGCTGTTGCCGGGAGAAGGAACGTATTCCCTACGTTTGAATGTAACACAGAATAGTACGGGGCGTCATTTTTATTCGGAGACGGTGAGTGTGAAACTTGATTTCCAATTGAGCCATATCGGAGCGTTAGTGCTTCACGGTGATGGGAGTTCATCGGATATCGGGATTATCGTGGCGGATGAATTCCAGATTGTTAAACCGGAATCTTCTGTTACTTCAGAGATTTATCCGCATTTCTATTCAAATGCCAATGCCGGTGAAAAAATTGACGGGCGGGGACAGTGGATTTTTCAGAACTGTACGAAGAGTTCTTACAATTATCCCGAGAATATTTTCGTGATTGCTGTTACGGATAAGAGTTCCGTTTTGGCTCATAGTAAAAGCCTTTTGAATTCAGGGACTTGGAACGATTTGTTCAATGGAGGTTTGAACCAAGGAAAACCAGAGAATATGGTGATCAATAGTACAGCTCTTTTAGCTTTTGATGGTGGGGACGTGTTTCATAAGGGGATGTCTGATGTTTTGTTCTCCGTACCTTTGTTTGCTGCTGCCGATTCTGACTATGATTTTGATTCTCGTATTTTAAATTTTCCCCATCATACTTGGAGAGATATCCTTCGGGCTTTGGCGTATGATCGGTCGAAGCGTGGTTTTGTGGCTATTATCGGGAGTCAAGGATTGAATGGTTTTAATAAGTTTATGGATCTAGATGCTACCGCGGGGAGTGGAGGCATGAATGTCCCGTTCAATCCGATTGACATGAAAGCCGATTTGGTTCATATGGATCTTGGAGGGTTGGGAGATCACGTGCTTGCTGTGATGAAGGATGATGAGGGTGAATATTTTATGGTGGAAATGGATATTTCGGTGAAGACTGCTCCGGAGACACCCAAGTTTAAGTATGATTTAATGCATGTGGAAGATGTGAAGAATGACCGGGTGATTGACTGGGCATTTGGGACTTCTGCTATGAATATGTGCTATTATGCCACTGTAGATGGAATTTATCGTTTTTCTGCTGATAACGGGAATATGATCCGGCCGGAACCATTGATGACGGCTGGAAATGAAAAAATCCGCTTTAAGGGGAGTATTACGATGATGAAAATATTGAAACCGGATATATTCTCCGGAGCTAATAATGATACATATTATAGGTCGAATACGGAAATGGTGGTTGGTACGTATGGCGGGACTGCCGGTTCGGGAATTCTTTATTGCCTAGAACTGGATCCTTTGTCGGGAAGGGTTTTGTCATATCAAGAATATGAAGGATTTGACGAAATATATGATGTATGTATAAAAGGTTATTAGCTGCGGGGTCAATCATTACTATTTTCGAGACACTCCTCTCATTTTACGTTTGTAAGGTGGGGGGAGTTTTTTGTGAGTGAGATTATTGAGATGGATTAGTTGGAGGATTTAGAAATTTTTCTAATGTGTGTGATTTTAATTCAAGAATAATACTAAATAGATAATTTTCCATTTATTTTATTCCTATCTTTGTAAAAATGTTATTTGATTGACAAGTAGAAGTTTGATCCAAAATCTAAAACATGGAAAGGGCAACCGATTTGTTATGAGGAAGATCACACAACTGAAAAAGATTACACGACAAAATTACAACCGTTCATTTCTTCTTCTTTTGTATTGAATAAGAATGGAGAGGATTTTGTTTATACAAGTGGAAGTTGGGGGTATAATCCGCAGAAAAATATTTGGAAGAAATTAGATAATCCTGTAGTATTTGGGGATTATATGTTTACCATGGGAGGGAGGGGATATGCCATGAGTGTAGATGAAGAGGGAAGATTTTTTGCAAAGATTTTTGAAGTTGTAGAATAATATTTAGGAGCCAGAGTATATCTTGGTAATTATTGTCTGGAATCCATTGTTTGAAAAACATGGAAGCGGGTTTTGCGTCCTCCGCCTTCGATAGAGAATTGTTCTGTGTGTTGGGAGCCGTTTCGGGCAGTTAAGCGGAGCGTGAGGTCGTTGGTTCCGGCGGATAACGGCAAGCGGGTATAAGAGATGGAATAAGGTAGTGTTTGCCAGTTGCGGGTATCGGCTTTTTCAGTGAGGCTGTTAGCGATACCGACGGCAAAGCCTAACCATTCGTTTTGTTTGCGAGCAGAGTATTCCAGTCCTTTTTTGGCGGCCACCCGGAGAAGAGAATTTGAAAATTCCCGCACCATTCTGTCCCGTAGTGTTTTGAATGCAATTTCATTGATATTTTCGGCGAGTTCCAACGGGTACGAGTGAGAGTCGGTTATGAGAGTCCCGGTGGCGTAAAGCGGAGGGCGTTCCATGTATTTGGGGAATGCGACACGCAAGGTTTGCAGATCGGCAATACTTTGTTTTTCATCATCGCTGTATCCCGAACCGAAAAAGAAAGGAAAGGTAAGCCCGAGGGATTCGTTGTGAAATACAATCGCTCCGTCTCCTCTTTTTTGCTTGACAAAATTTATGCTCCATTCTGCTTTCACAGGGCCCATACCGTTCAGCCAGAAGAACACGAGTTGCCCGTCAGCAGGTGTCGGAGCGTGCGTGTATGTCGTATTGAATTCTTGCTCATATTGTTTTAATTCTGCCATGAAACCACAAGTATAGGCCGTGCGCATTAAGTCTTGTTTTAATTGTTCCGGGGCCTTTACTCCGAAATTTTTGATGTAGTCGGATTGGTAGACCTCGTAGGCATTTCGGTAGGCGATAAACGCATTATTGTAGTCCCCAGTGGCATCGTAAATCAGGCCCATTAATAAATGGGCGAAAGCATCCCGTTGATACCGGTTTTTGTTATCGGGATATTTGTCATTTAGCTGGTTGAGTTTGATATTGATTTTGCGGACTTCGACCAAGGCTCCTTCCATGTCATTCAGGTCTATATAGTTTAGAGCTTTGTAGAAGTTAATCATAATGACCTCGAAATCTTCCGGTCGATAGGGGCGTGCTTCCGGGTTGGTGATTAATGCTGTTGCTTCAGCACCAACGTTACTGTGATATTCGTCAATCAGATTTTCGGCTGTCTCGAAGTATTGGTTGCTGTTGGTCGGGTTGCCAAGCATAAATTCTACGTATCCTTTGTTGAGATAATAGAGAATACGGTTTTTGCCCGTGGCTTGTTTCTTATCTTTGTCTAGTAATTTATTTGCTTTCTCGAAGTTTCCCGTGTTGACGGCAGCTTGGAAATCTGCCGTTCGCTGATACCAGGTGGCGCATCCGGAAAAGAGAAAAACGAAGATAAATCCTAAGAGTTTATAAGATTTATAAAGCTTATAAGGTGCATAAGGTTTATGAATCCCGATGTTATTTCTTTTAAAGTATGAATAATGAATATTTATCATTTCTTTTTAAGATCTTAAGCTTTTGGGGAAGTTACTTTATAAACTTTATGAACCTTATAAACCTTTACAAACTGATTACAGTACCCGATCGCTGATTTGTTTCTTGATCTTCTTGTCTCCCATCCAGACAACTTCGTTGGTTTCAATGTTCGTGAGTTGCAGGTCTATCTGGTAAGTCACGACTTTTTGTTTCTTGTATGAATCGACAATACTGTTGATTGTCCCTTGCAAGATGAAATCGGCACCTAGTTCTTTTCCCCATTTTTTGATGGTTTCCGGTGATGCGTAATCTTGTTGTTCGGCTCTTTCTTTTCGAAGTTCATTCCGCTTTTCCCCGGCAACGACCAAACGGATATTACCATCCCGTATGATTGCTTTTTCAACGTCTTTGATAAAGGTTTCTGAGTTGATGTGTTCATGACTCTTGTTTTCCACCAGTCCGACTACTACCACGGGGCGTTTGTCGTTTGCTTTTAAATATCTGGGAATCCAAGCTGAAGTAAGCAGGTCTCCGATCATTTCTTCGGAAACAAGCCGTGAGTCACTATCATTCCAGCGTCCACTAAGGTCGATGGTTTCATTTGGGTCTACCCGTGTGATTTTCCGGTTAGCACATCCGTTAATCAAAGCGATGGCCAACACAACAAGTGTTCCGATAAATATTCTTCTCATATTCTATGTTTTAGGTTTTTATTCTCTTTCCGCAATCACATTTTGTGTTCTTGTAAAAATTTATAACAATAATTCTACCAAATATACGTATTGTGTGGTTTTATGGATGTTAATTAGATTTAAAATTGATAAGACGCCCAATCATTATGCCGGAATGTGATGTAATCCTTTGCAGGTAATCGGGAAGAGTTTCTGTCGTGATGGACACTTTTTTGTCGGATGCCGAGGCGTGAAGCAGGTATATTTGTCCCTCATTTTCAATGGCTATCCCCACGTGGGCCGTGTCGAGTCCCTTTTTCTTCGTGGTGATCAGTATAATATCCCCCGTTTTGATTTGTCCCGCAAAAGGAAACACTTTTTCTTTGGGGATATAGTAATATGTTCTGCCGTTGATTGTCTTTTCGATGTCAATTATTTTTGTAACGAGGGTAGAATCCTGTATTAGAGCCGGGTATTTTTTCCAGTTTTGGGAGATGAAGGATACTTTGTTAGGGAAAGGAATGCCCCCTTTTTCTTTCGTGATGTCTTCCAGAATATTCAGGCAGGTCATTTCGTATAACCAGTCGGAAGAGTAGTGCAGTCGTGACGTGTAGTCGATTATTTTCCCGTTTCTGTATCGAATTTCCTGCAAATTCTTTTGGAATAGAGGAATACTTTGTTCTTCGTATTTATCCAGGCGTGCCAGAGCAATGACGTTGTCGACGAAAGTGACGCAATCAAATTCTCGTAGATTGACAACCAATTCTTCTTGGGGATTAATGTCTAAGGTCCCTCCCACGTAAGGCGTTTCGAGGAAATAACGTCCGATGGCGACTATTTTTTCGTTGATCGGAAGTTTCGTGATTTCCTTTTTATTGGCATATTCAAAAAAATGCTTTAGTAAAGTTTGATCTTTTGAATACACGGAATCTGCGGGAGAATAAGCGAAAGCTCCGAATGAAAAAGTGATCAGGAATAGAAGGACCAAATTCTTCATGGCAACTGGTGTTTGAAGATAAAAAATGAGGAGTCGTATGACCGACCTCCTCATCTCTCTTGTGTTGTGTTTATATATTATTTGCCTGCGGCCGAAAATTGTTCAAGGAAACGGATGTCGTTCTCGAAAAAGAGGCGTATATCTTTAATGCCGTATTTTAACATGGTGATACGTTCGATACCCATACCGAGTGCAAATCCGGTATATTTTTCCTTGTCTATGCCATTTAATTCCAAAACATTTGGGTCAACCATTCCGCACCCGAGGATTTCCAACCATCCGGTTCCCTTGCACACGTTGCAACCTTTTCCATGACATAATGTACAGGAAACGTCCATCTCTGCCGATGGTTCCGTGAAGGGGAAATATGACGGACGAAGACGAATCTGCGTGTCCGGTCCGAAAAATTCTTTTGCAAAATAGGTAAGTGTTTGTTTTAAATCGGCGAATGAAACATTCTCGTCGATATAAAGGGCCTCAATCTGGTGGAAAATACAGTGCGCCCGGGCCGAGATGGCTTCATTACGGAACACTCTTCCGGGAGTGACTAGCCGGATTGGAAGACGGTGAGCTTCCATATCTCGTACTTGTACGGATGAGGTATGCGTGTGTAACACGATGTCCGGGTTCTTACTGATAAAGAACGTGTCTTGCATATCACGTGCCGGGTGTTCTTCCGGGAAGTTCAACGCGGAGAAGTTATGCCAATCATCCTCGATTTCCGGTCCTTCGGAAATGGTGAATCCAAGTTTGTTGAAGATTGCCAGAATTTCATTTTTCACGATAGCTAACGGGTGACGGGTTCCCAATTTCAAGGGATCTCCCGGCATTGTCAAGTCAATACCGCTTAAATCTTCTTCTGCATTAGAAAGTAACTCTTTCAACTCATTGATTTTTGCCAAAGCCGTGTTCTTTAATTCATTTAATTCCTGTCCCATAGCTTTTTTCTGATCTGCGGGAACGGTTTTAAAATCATCAAAGAGAGCAGCGATCGTTCCTTTCTTGCTTAAATGCTTGATTCTGAACTGTTCTACTTCTTCTAGGCTCTTTGCCTGAAAACCGGCTATTTCAGCACTGAGTTGTTTTATCTTCTCTAACATCTTCTCAAAATTTGAAATCTTTGGTGGACAAAGTTAATAAAAAGTCTTATAATATTCCATTTTAGTGAACGAGATTTTCCTTGAGGTGATTATACTTCTTTCTGTTTTTTTAGTTTCGTGTATAGATAATCAACAAGTTTGTCTTTCTGTTTTTTTGCCGTGGGGTATAGCAGGCAACCTATTATGCCCCCGAGAACGTCTGCAAATAGATCCCACCAGTCTCCACCCCGGTTAAAATATTTGAATTGTAAGATTTCGATAAGTCCTCCGTAAATGAAGCTGAACCCGATAGCGCATATGTAAACTTTCCGTAAAGATAGCCGGGTTTGGTAACGGAGTTCGCTACACAGGAATATCGACATGATGAAGAACATCCCGAAGTGTACGACTTTGTCCAGATGGGGGATGTTTAATTTCGGATCGGGTATCGAGTCGGACGGAATAGCACATAAGAAAAAGATTACTCCTGCCCAGATGATATTCCTCCATAATAAGGAGTATTTGCGTGGTATCATGTTATTCTATTATTTTTACACTGATTATCCTGACGTCTTTAAACGGGCGGTCCTGTCTGTCTGTGGGCAAGGCAGCAATTTTGTCCAGTATATCAAAACCTTCGATGAGTTCTCCGAAAACAGTGTACTCTTTATCCAAATGATGGACTCCGCCAATTGTGGTGTATGCCTTTCTTTTTTCATCATCCATGTAGAGTTTGTCCGTATTGTTTTCCCATTCGAAATTGATGTCCGATTTGATCTTTTCTGCAATAGCTCGGAATTCAGGTACTTTCTTTTGTGCCCTCAAGGAGTCAAGAATAGCTTTTTTCTCCGGGGTGTAATACTTTTTTTGGATAGCTCTTTTAATGGGGACATTTACCGATTTTTCGATTTTGTCCAATTCTTCCGGTGTGTATTTTTTACCGACCACGAAATAGAATTGTGCAATATCCGATTCTTTGAAGACATTTACCCGGTCCGGTTGACGAGGTGCGGCTAGGGCTCCTTTTTTGTGATAATGGTGTGGTTTGATTTCCGCGTCAATTGTGACCCCTTTACCATAGCCGATGGCTTGTCCTGCAATAGCATTTCGACTATCGGAAGAACCTCCCTGTATCACGAAATTTTTAACGACACGATAGAATAATGTTCCATTGTAGTGGCCGGATTTTGCCAACCGGATAAAGTTATCCCGATGTTGGGGTGTGTCGTTGTATAGTTTTGCTTTTAAGTTTCCCATGTTAGTTTCGATTAAAACAACATGCTCTTTCTCCTGACTTTTTGAGATCAAGGGGAGTAGGGTGAACGTTAGAGATAAAAGTGAGAGCGTTAAAAGTTTATACATAGCGTAATCCTTTATTTATGATTTGACGATTTTGTTCACAAGGTATTTTACCGGGAAGTGCGAGGCCAGGTAACCGATAGCAATTACCGTGACCATGATAATTAAAATATCTGATGCAATGACTTTCACCGGGTACGCACTGACAATGTAGCTTCCGTTGCCGAGAGTGATGAACCCGTAATGTTCTTGTAGCAGGCATAGTATGCATCCTAGGATGAGACCGGTCAATGTTCCGAATCCGGTAATCAGGTTGCCTTCCAATTTGAATATCGAGATTATTTTTTCTTTGGTCATCCCGAGGGCTTGATAAATCCCGATGTCTTCTTTTTTGTCAATAATTAGCATCGATACGGAACCGATGATATTGAAGGATGCGATTAACAGAATGAATAGTAGGATTAGGAAGACGGCCAATTTCTCCGATTTCATCATGGCGTAAAAGGAACGGTTCAAGTCGTATTTATCTTCGATTTTATACGTCGGTTGTAATTGTACGGATAGTTCTTTTTTTAATGATTCAGTTTGGTTTGGGTCTTTTAATTTTATTTCTATTTTAGAGATTTCTCCCGGGACCCCGAATAGCTCTCTTGCTGTTTCTATTCCGGTGATCACGTATTTGCCGTCAATATCTTGTTGTGCCGAGAATATTCCTAGAGGATATATTTGTTGGTTATTTAGTGCAGAACTTGATGCAGAAGAAGCTTTTCGATCCGGGTAATAGAACGTGACAGGGGAGAGGGTGCCTAATCTGATTTTTAAAGCTGCTGCAATGCCGTAACCCATGACGACGGCAGGTTTGCCGTCCTCTTCGAGCGAGTAAACTCCACTAATAATGGAAGGGTATATGTTTACGTGTTCGGCATAAGTTGAATCTACTCCTTTCACGACCACCGGTACTAATTTATCACCGAATTTCACGAGGGAATTTTCTTCCACGATGGGATCACAGGAAGAGATTGCCGGCATATGGGCCAGTTTATTAAGTAAAATAGTGTCGGTCGTGATGAATTTCCCTTTTACCGGAGAAATTGTGAGATCCGGAGTGAAACTGTTGGTCGCTTCCGTGAGGAGTGTGTCAATTCCGTTGAACACGGAGAGTACGACAATAAGAGCCGTTGTGCCAATCGCTACACCGACCATGCTGATGATGGAAATGATGTTTATGGCATTCTGTTTCTTTTTTGAGAACAGGTATCTCCGAGCAATGAATATCGACAGATTCATCGTGGATACGGGCTATTGTTTCAATAGGGAATCGATTTTTTCGATATAATCGAGGCTATCGTCCACGAAAAATTTAAGTTCCGGTATGATCCGTGTTTGCTTACCGATCTTTTTTCCGAGGATAAAACGGATGTTTTTGTTTTTTTCTGCCAAGGTTTCCAATACCTTTTCCGTTAGGTTTGACGGAAAGATGCTAAGGTAAACTCTGGCATATGACATATCCGGGCTAACACGTACAGCAGTAACGGATAACATAGCACCAGCGGTGAATTCTTTACATTCTTTCTGAAACATTTCGCTTAGATCCCGTTGGATTAAGCGACCAACCTTATTTTGTCTAATTGAGTCCATTCTGAAGAAAAATGTTTTATGCAATAAAATTTTTCACAAATATAGTGATTATAATTGATACTTTTATTATCTTTGCCCTCGCAAAACGGAAACGAGATGTAGCGCAGTTGGTAGCGCGCCACGTTCGGGACGTGGAGGCCGCTGGTTCAAGTCCAGTCATCTCGACCAAAAAACAGACGCTCTGGTATTCAGAGCGTTTGTTGTAAAAATAGACATAGTTTGCGAAAAGTAGACAAAAATAGACATTGGTCGTGAAATGATTGAATTTTTTACGTCGGGGGCGTTAAAAAAGACAAAAATCATGGAACGGATAAAAATGATAATTTTACCCCAACTTAATGATTGTGCGGGGGATATAACTAAAAATTGGTTCGTGTATTATTCTGTTAGAGATCCACGAACTAATAGGATGGAACGCTTTAAAACTTATAAAGGCATAAATAAGTTTAAAAATCCTGAGCGAAGATACGCTAAAAGCGAGGAAATAATCGGAGAAATTTCTAAAAAATTGAAGGAAGGCTGGACGCCTTTTAAAGATGATTCCAAGATTATTTATGCGGATCAACTGCGATATAAAAATGTTGTTGAAATCTACGGGGAGATGCGGGCTTCAAACAGGAGCTTCAGGTTTTATTCTAACAAGTATCTTGAAACACTAACGAAAGCTAGTGATGGGACTTTAGGGACATATCGATCGAAGTTGCGTATATTCTCGGAGTGGATAGAGGCTAATTACGGTGAAGTTGATATTTCAGCGGTGACGAATAGCGTTGTGTTGAAATTTTTTTCGGAATATCTTATTGGTAAGAAGAAATTGGCAGACAAAACGATTCGTTGTTTTAAACAAAATATTAGTAACGTGTTCGATTACGTGGTGGAGGAGGGTAGAGTCATGAAAAATCCTGTTTATAATATTCCCCAAGGCTATGATAAAGATGAAGCTCCACGCCCGGTTGCGGAGTTTGATATCCAAAAATTTAGAGATTTGATCAGCCGAAGGGACCCGCAGTTGTGGATGGCGATAGAGTTCGAGACGTATTGTTTCCTTCGACCGGGTAAAGAATTGCGTTTGTTGAAGATCCGGGATATTGATTTCGCCCGTGGCTTGATCAACGTGGACCGCTTCCGTTCAAAAACTAACCGGGACAGGTTTGCGACAATTCCCGATCATTTCCTGATCAAGATCCGGGAGGTTTATAACTTGCACAAATATAACCGGGATTTTTACGTTTTTGGTAAGGGGTACAAGCCGGGGCCCGAGTGTTTGGGAAAGAATAACCTGAAGAATCGTTTTAACTCGTTCAGGGAAATGTTGAACATGCCCAGCGAGTACAAGTTGTACTCTTGGAAACATACCGGAAACTCGTTGGCGTTGGATAATAATATAAGTATGTACGCGCTGCGGGACCAGAACGGTCATAGCTCGGTTCAAGTCACGGAGATATACACGAAAAACAAGATAGGAACAATTTCCCGGGAAATCAGGGATAAGTTTCCGGATCTTGATAACTTGTAAAAAAGAACCCGTGGCCAGATTGTCACGGGTTTTTTCAAGCATGTACAGGTGTTCAATTAAAAAGCTCTTTTTTAAAACTGTACGGTACTTCTAATATCGTGTTACATTTATAAATCACCAAAGAGCAACCCTACCTAAAGAACCTAAATCAAGGCTTGCTGTTTTGGCTCCCAATGCCTTGAATACTTTTACAATAGTAGAGTAAGTGATACTTTTCCCGCTTTCTATTTTGGAAATTTGAGCTTCTTGTACACCTACTAATTCGCCTAATTGTTTTTGGGTGAGTTGTTGTTTTTGGCGTGTTTCTTTGATCGCTTTTCCGATAAGGTAGGCCTCTATATCATTTTCTAGTTTATCACGTCTGGGAGTTCCTTTAACTCCAATCACGCTGTCTAGCATTTCTTCATGGGTGTGTAATTTCATGGCAGCAATTTATTTCGAGTTAAAATATTCTTTTCTTATCATTTCCGCTTTAGCGATTTCTTTCAAGGGGGTTTTTTGTGTCTTTTTGATAAACCCGTGAGTGGCAATCACGAGTGTATCTTTGTCCGTGTCCCAAAACGCTAAAAGCCTATAAGCGGTTCCGCTGTAAAGCGTTCTAAATTCCCAAATATCAGAGTTGTCTAGTTTCTTGAATAGCTCTTTATCCATGAAAAACGTGCTCTTCGTGATGTTATAAACTATCTTGTCTTGTACCTTTTCTGGCAAAGAATAGATAAATTCGTAAGCTTCTTCAGTATAGACTACTTTAAATTTCGGGTTCATTGCTATATCATTAACATGACAAAGATAATAAATACTTTCCAATTTTGGAAAGTATATGGGTAAAAATGCAGGGAGAACTTTTAATTATTAATTTGATTGCATGAATCTTTTTGTAATCAAGGACTACATTTAAATTATAAAAGAATCACATGTGTTTGGTATATAGGACTATTGAAAGGATGTGATGGTTGGTTATGTGCCTCGCCCTCCCTCATATTTCCTGCGCAGCGATTGCGGGTGGTTACGTTGCGGGATAGGGTGGGGCTCTGGGATGAAATTGTTGTCAAAACGGGAATTTCCCGTTTTGATAAGTGTCAATAAATTGATTATTATATAGTTGGTTAAAAATGAACCGTATTTGAGTGTTAATTTATAATGATTCTAAGATTGTGACGTTATTACAGGCGATTTCTGCGTGAATTTCGTTATTTCATGATAAAAAAAGTAAAAAAATCGAAGGATAGAACTGCTTTAATTGATCTTATTCGAGGTGTTTTGTATGTAAATATCTGAAAATCAAAATGCTGATCAGTGGAAGTGTTTATATGTTCTTGATTTTCTGTGTATATTTGTAATGTTCTTCGAGGTTGTCTTTGAAATTTGGTCGTTTTCTTAGTCCTCAAAACAATAGCTAATGCTATCAATATTTTAACGGTACAAAGGTAGTTAGTTTATTATAAATAACAAAGAATGAAGACAATGTTTAAAAACAAAGCGATTTGGAAAATCCAAACTAAATTTCTATGTTTGGTGTAAATAGTATATAATTACGTTATAGAAATTTCAACGGTCCCTTTTCGTTTACTTTTTCGTCGTAAAGTGTGTTGATAGTTCGTTAGCCGAATAAAAACCCGTATGGCGGAAAAATTCTTTTCCTTCCTTGTCAAGTAATACTTGGGTGGGAATTGTGGCAATTCCGTAGTATTCGAAGTATCTTTTGCTCTCAGGAACCATTAAGTTTACAAAAACAACATTTACTTTTCCCTTGTATTCGTTTTTTATTTTTTCCATTACTTCTTCCATTTGGCGACAAGAGTGACAGCCCGTGGAGCCAAATTCAATGAACGTGTAATCGTAACTTTTCCCGTTATGGTGATAATTGTATTTTTGGGAAATCGTGTCACTGATGCTTTTCTTGGAATTAACGGATAATTGTTCGATTTTACTTTGTGAGATGTAGGTGGCAATGTTTTTGTGAAAGATCATGAGGGAAAAGAACATCAAGACGATAAGTGCGACCGGTACGTATGTTTTGTATTCTTTCATGCCCATATTTTTAAGGGTTTTATAATGGAGATTGTTTATTCGTAAATTTACGAATAATATTCATGTAAGTCAAATGTTATTGAAATATTTTATGATGGAATGATAGGGCGTGTCTTAAGGAGCGAAGACGTTAAACGCTCTTTGGGAGGGTATAACCACAGAACCCTTTTTATGAAAAGAAAGAATTCCGTGATTGTATATTGTCAATTATTATTTAAGCTTTTTAAAGCTGCACATTTGGCTAATTTAAAACGGATGGCCTTTCTTTCGGGGAGTTGGACAACTATTTTAGAAGATGGATTATAACCTTTTCGCGGCTTGTAAGTCTTTGTGGTAAAGCTACCGAAGTTCATTAACCGTACGGCTTCTTCTTTTTCTAGGCTTTCTAAAATAGTTTCTAAAATAGAAGAAAATACTTTTGCCGTATCTTTTCGTGATATACCGGTTTTCTTTGCCACAGCTTTGATTATTTGTTGCCTGTTCATGCTTTTTTATTTTAGATTTATAGTGTAACAAAATTATGTATTAAAAGAATAGAAAACAAATAAATTAGTAGAAATTATTCCTAAATAGCTATATTAACAAATAGTTGAAAATAAACACTTAAAATTGTAGAATGTTTATTTACCGGATAGGAGCCTTTTTCGTCTGAAGTATTCCCTTGCGATTTCTTTATGGGTGATAGCGGACTTTTAGCATACTGATGTATATTCATCGGATTTCATGGACAAGATAGACTTTTTTTCGTATCTTGCGTTGTAATTTTGTGATATGATAGATATTCAGATTAAGTTGCATGATCGATACTCTGTGGAATGTAAAATTGGTTATCATGTTGATCGGGACACGGGGGAAAACGAGTTCAGAATGAACACGTGGTTTTTCGTGCCTCATAGTTTGGATATTAATGCTTCGACTTATCCTAAGGATATTTTTTACCGGGACATGAAGTCTAATGTGCGTTTGATTACTCCTATTTACACGTTGGAGGAGATTGTGGGTGGAGAATGGACGCCTTTTGTTTTTTTGGAAGAGGCGTTCCAGCATTTGGTGACCGATGGGACGAAGGAGGCGTTAGCCTCTTATGAATATCAGATTAAAATGTTTACTTCCATTTTTAAAAGTGCGCTTCGGGGGATGGAAGGAGAGGCTGTTCGTCATGAGGTGGAGGGTAACGAACGGGAAGAAATGGTTGGTCGGTATGTTGAATACGTACAATTGATTGTAAAACGATACAGGGATTTGAAGGCTATTATTAATATGCCGGGAATTTCTCGGGAGGCGTTGAATTATTTCTCTTTTGGAGATGAGTATCTTTCTAATTTGGTGGAGTTTCACACGTTCAAATTGCTGGACGGTTTAAAGATGACAGATCCGAGATGTTATAATCGGATGGTAAAATTATTGTTATCTTTGGTACATTCGGAGATTGATTATAAGAAGCAGAACGGTTATCTTGTGGCAGATCCGGAGAGTAAAGATCGGAATCGTGCGGTGATTTATCGGCGGGGGATGCTGAAAAAATATGCGGAGAGTGATTTGTTCTTGAAAGCTTCGAAGAAGAAGGATGGAGTGCTGGTCGAACAAATATATTATAGCATTGCGGCAGGGCTTTCTATGATATTTGCCACGGTGGTAGCCTTTTCATTCCAGAAAAAATACGGGAATTTCACAATGCCGTTGTTCGTGGCTTTGGTGGTAAGCTATATGCTGAAGGATCGAATCAAGGAATTAATGCGTTTTTATTTTGCTCACCGGTTGGGAAAGAATTATTTTGATAGGAAGACAACTATCAGTATGAACGAAAGGGTGGTCGGGTGGATTAAGGATGGGGTGGACTTTATCTCGGAAAGGAAAGTCCCGGTGGAGATTATCGAGCGAAGAGCCCGGCCGGATCTATTGGAGGCGGATAATCGGAATGGCGGGGAGAAAATCATTCTTTACCGGAAATGGGTGCAGCTTGACCCGGAGGTGCTTGACGAATATAGCCAATACGATATCGCCGGGGTGAACGAGATATTGCGTTTTAACGTGGGAAGTTTCGTTCAGAAGATGGACGAGCGAGACTATGAGCTATATGTGCCGAGGGGTGAGTCGGATTACGGTCCGATCATGGGAGACAAAATATATTACCTTAATTTCCTGATACAATTGCTACATGGGAAGCAGGTCGAGTACAAGCGCTACCGTTTAGTGATTGATCGGGACGGTATTCAAGAGATCCAGAAAATGTGAGATCATTTGACGGGATTATTATTCAGGCTGGCATGATGCCGGGGGAGGATGAAATCTAATGGCTAAAATCATGAAATCCTAGGAGATTAAGCATATAATATTGAAAATATATTGTAGCTTTGCGGGACAATCAATCTTAATGAGCTTATAGAATAAAAATGAGAAAATGGAGTATTGACGATTCAGCAGAACTGTACAATATTAACGGTTGGGGGCTGAACTATTTTTCGATTAACGAGAAGGGACACGTTACAGTAACACCGAAAGTCGGAGGACCGAAAATTGACATCAAGGAATTGATGGAAGAACTTCAGGTGCGGGATGTATCGGCTCCCGTGTTGTTAAGGTTCCCGGACATCCTTGATAACCGGATCGAGAAAATCTCTAGTTGTTTTCAAGCCGCAGCGACGGAATATGGTTACACGGGTAAAAATTTTATCATTTATCCTATTAAAGTGAACCAGATGCGTCCGGTAGTGGAAGAGATTGTCAGTCATGGGACCAAATATAATATTGGTCTTGAAGCAGGTTCTAAACCGGAACTTCATGCGGTGTTGTCGATTGATATTGATGACGATGCGATGATTATATGTAACGGTTACAAGGACGAAAATTATATCGAGTTGGCTCTTTTGGCCCAGAAAATGGGACGAAATATATACTTGGTTGTAGAGAAATTGAATGAGTTGAGAAATATAGCAGCTATTTCTAAACGCTTGAAAATACGTCCGAATATAGGGATCCGTATAAAATTGGCAAGTTCCGGAAGTGGCAAGTGGGAAGAATCCGGAGGGGATGTCAGTAAATTCGGGGTGAATTCGAGTGAATTGCTGGAGGCTATGGGTATTTTGGAAAAAAACAAAATGACAGATTGCCTGAAGCTAATACACTTCCATATTGGTAGTCAGGTCACTAATATACGTCGTATCAAGACAGCATTGAAGGAAGCTTCTCAGTTCTACGTGCAATTAAAAAACTTAGGATCCAATATACATTTTGTGGATATCGGAGGGGGATTAGGTGTGGACTACGACGGGACACGCTCGGCCACGAGTGGCAATAGCATGAATTACTCGATTCAAGAGTACGTGAATGATGCCGTGTCTGCGTTAGTAGATGCCTGTGAGAAAAATGACTTGGAGCAGCCGAATATTATCACTGAATCAGGACGTTCTTTGACAGCACATCACTCTGTGTTGATTTTCGAGGCTCTTGCCAGTACAAGTCTACCTGCTTTCGATGAAAACGAGGAAATCGACGAGAATGCTCACGAGCTGGTGAAAGAGTTGTATGATTTGTGGGAGAATTTAAATCAGCCCCGGTTGATCGAGACTTGGCATGATGCCATGCAGATCCGGGAGGATGCTCTCGGTTTGTTTAACCTTGGCCTGATCGATTTATTCACCCGTGCGCAGGTGGAACGGTTATTCTGGTCCGTGGCTAGGGATGTGTATGATATGGCAGTAGCCACAAAACATGCCCCGGATGAGTTAAAGAAAATTTCCAAGATGTTGCCGGACAAATATTTCTGTAATTTCTCGTTATTTCAGTCTTTGCCCGATTCATGGGCGATCGACCAGATATTTCCGATCATACCGATTTCCCGTTTGAACGAGCAACCGACTAAATCGGCAACAATTCAGGATATTACCTGTGATTCTGACGGGAAAATAGATAATTTTATCTCGACTCGTAATTTCTCGTATCATCTTCCGGTACACGAGTTGAATGGTAAAGAACCGTATTATTTGGGAGTATTCCTTGTGGGTGCCTATCAGGAGATTCTTGGAGACCTACATAACTTGTTTGGAGATACGAATGCCGTCCATATCAAGGTGAAAGGTGATGATTACGTGATCGACAAGGTGATTGAGGGGGAAACGGTGGCTGACGTGTTGGAATATGTACAGTTTATGCCGAAGAGGATGGCTCGTACGGTGGAAGTATGGGTAACTTCTTCCGTGAAGAAGGGAATTATCTCGGCAGAAGAGGGGCGGGAATTTTTGTCCAATTATCGTTCCGGACTGTACGGGTATACCTATTTGGAATAATTACGGGCAAATTATAAAATAAAAGATCGTACCAAATTCATAACTATGAAGCAGGTGCGGTCTTTTTTTTGTAAACACTTTTACGGATAAATGTTAATGTAAAAAATATCATAACAGATAATCAGCTTATTAATAAAAATTTAAAATTTAACACTATTAAAAGTAATGCAAATGTTTGCGGGCAAAAAAAGATTTACTAGTTTAGCATCGGTGAAAGAAAAAGCCTCGTGCTGTCACAGCAGGAGGCAACCAATAACAAATTTATGAAAAAAAATTGAAGTCTCTTTAGAAATCCGGTACAAAGGTATCGGCTTTTCTTTATTTACAAAAATCTTTGTAGTTAAATATTTGTTATATCAATTAATTTTCGATATATATATATATATTGTTATACGTGGAAAGAAAATAAAGGTTGCAATTATTTGGTTTGCGGTGGAATGCTTTGGGTAATTTGGAGGTCGAATAAACAAATAGGGATGTATCTGTCCGAGAAGGTTGTGGTTAAAGCAAATTTACGGGAGGAATAGTGCTATCCACATCCGGAAATGATATGAAATAAAATGAAGGCAAAGACAACTTGAATCCGGGGTATTGTGGGTTGAGTTGTCTTTGTTTTTTGTGACAGATACGATGGAGAAAAGGTGTTCGTCGGTTACTTCCGGAGATTGGTAGCATTCGAAAATAAATATATATTGCCTGTTGAACCATCTTTTTTCTCGTGGTTTCGTAGTAGACAGAGAAGTTCTTATCGATTCATAGAAATCCTGCCCGTTAGCCGGGAATCTTATTGTTTCAGGATAAAAGAAGATAGAATGAATATATCCTGAGTATAAATCGCTTGGGGAAAAAGCTGTCGTGACGATAAGGAGGCAAGGAGATAGGGAACAAGTGGACAACTTAAAGAAATAAAGTAGTAATGGCAACAATTAAAATTAAGTTCCGTCCTTCTTCCGTGAGTGGAAAAGAGGGCACGTTATTTTATCAGGTGATACATAACCGGACAGTTCGGCAGATACATACGAATTACAAATTATTTCCTTCTGAGTGGGATAAATACTCGAAACGAGTTGTTTTACCCCGTTACGATGATGCCAGAAAACATTATTTACTGGAGATACGGGAAAAGTTGGAAAAGGATATGCACAAAATGGAAAAGGCCGTTGCCGTGTTGGATGAGAAACGACAACCTTATACGGCAGATGAGGTGGTGAGTGCTTGTCAGGCACCGGTGGCGCAGTATTTTTTATTTCCTTTTATGGAAGAGGTTATTTTTCAAATGAAGGAACAAGGTAGGAAACGTATGTGTGAAATATACTCTGCCGCCTTGAATAGTTTTAAAAGTTTCAGGAACGGTAGAGATATTCTGTTGGACGATATTGACTCTGACGTGATGATAACTTATGAGACATACTTGAAGAATCGAGGAGTTAGCATGAATACTTCATCTTTTTATATGAGGAATTTAAGAGCTATATATAATCGTGCGGTTGAGAAAGAGATGATCTTCCAACGGTATCCCTTCAAGCATGTATATACGGGGATTGACAAAACCGTGAAACGTGCTATTTCGTTGGAAGAGGTCAAGCGGATTAGGGGAATAGAACTGCAAGCAGATCCGTCTTTGGATTTTGCCCGGGATATGTTTATGTTCAGTTTTTATACTCGTGGTATGTCGTTCGTGGATATGGCATTTTTAAAGAAGAAAGATTTACAGAACGGGATGCTTTCGTACCGTAGGAAAAAGACCGGTCAGCAATTGTCCGTTAAGTGGGAAAAGGAAATGCAGGAGATTGTGGAAAAATATGACACGGGAAATTCACCTTATTTATTGGCAGTTATCAAGCAACCGGGGAAAGAAGAGAGGCGGCAATACTTGAATATGGCACATCTGGTAAACCGGAAATTAAAGGCGTTGGGGAAAAGCTTGGGGATACTTGTCCCTCTGACAATGTATGTTGCCCGTCATTCATGGGCAAGTATTGCTAAAAGCAAAAATATTCCGTTGTCCGTTATCAGTGATGGAATGGGGCATGATTCGGAAGCGACGACACAAATTTATCTTGCTTCACTGGATACTACGGCGATAGACAAGGCAAATAAGCGGATATTGAAATCTTTATAAGTATGGTTTGTTGGACGTCAAACCCAATGAAGCGGATGGTTTTTCCGGCAAAAGTGAACGGACATACAGGGGACAAAATAAAAAAATGTTTAGGTAAATTTTATATCTCTTTCTAAGAGAG
>CALUKD010000007.1 GCA_944321125.1 Candidatus Butyricimonas faecavium
CAGGAAATTATCATAACAAGAGAATGTCTAATTTATTAAATGTCAAATTAAGTAAACCTATTTCAGGAAACTACAGTGTTTGATAACACTATTTTACATTAATTTGAATTCAATAAAAACAGAATTCAAATTAATGCGTGACTGTTGAAACATGAGCTTAAGCATATTTTAAGATAATAAACGGGCTTTCTTTAAATGGGGTGTTTAAAGGGATTATTTTTTCTTTTAGTCTTCCAGCGCAATTTTTCCATTAAGTGGCGAGAAAAGGGGAATTTTAGGTTTATCTTTTAATAAATCTTTCACGTCATCAAGTGATAATTTTGGAGCGGGTTCCGGTCCGGCAATTCTTCCCACTCTTCCTTGAAGGTAGTATTTTTGATAGGAGGCCGGGAGTTTGTCGTTGATGTAATCATCAAAAAGGCGTTGGTATTCGATACTGGAATGAAGGACTCTCTCTTGTATTTTGAACAGCATATCATGTGATATAAAGGTGCGGAAGGTGTCAAGACCATTCTCGCAAATTCCTAGGGCAATCCCGTCAGTGAGGCAACACGTAAATCTTTTTTTTTCATCAGATTTGGGGTAAAAATAACTGCTGTTGTGGTCCACATAATACCGGATTACATCCATCCCGGGGGTATGGAGATTGTTGGGAATTAAATGACGTGTGCGGTAACGGCTGAAAAAGTGTCCTGTGTACCTGCTGAAAACGAGTTCTTCGGTTTTTATGTTGTAGACGGGAAATATAATGCCCATGCCACTGTGGGTTTCGTAAGTGGAGTAATAATGAACGTCCGGGTTTTCCCGTTCTTTTTTGTTTTTGCACGTGATGATAATGTGCCATTTGTTGTATGTGAGAGGGGATTTCCATTCGATTTGGTATGATATGGGAAATTTCTTGGCAAACAAGATTTTCCGGCGATGCGTGTTGATGAAAAAATCCCTCTTGTTCTGAATTGCGGTAGTATCGCGTCTTGCCTCTTTGATAATGGCTTCCGGTGACATGGTGTCCAAAAACATAGTCCTGCAAGTTTTAAATTAACGGGTGATAGCTGCCCGGATGGAATCGAATGACAAGTCCGGTAGCGAGAATATCGTGAAAATTTTACCGATATCGTCAATGTAATGTGCATCGGAAGAACGGATGAATTTGTACCCGGATAAGTATGCATTTTGTTGAAGAAATTGTTCCAGTGTCGTGTGAGGACTAAGTTCAAGAGCCTCGCATTTTAAGTCTTTTGGGACGAATCCGAGTTGCGAGAGAATGCTGAAACGGGATTTGTCAATATGGGCCGGGATGAAGATACCATCCAGTGCATGGACAGTACGTTCTATCGTGTCTATATTGACATCCAGTGCCGTAATCAGTAATCGTTCTTCTTCGTATATAATCTGTTCTTCGGCATCAACTACAACTTGGTAACCGAATTTGTCCGGATTATTTTTTATATCTGGGAGATGGAGATCTAGGAAATACTGGAATTGGGCAAGGTGTTCCAGAGTCGGAAAGAATGCGAGGGCGTGAACCTCTTCAGCTGTGTTGATTTCCGTTCCGCAAAGTACCCGTAGCCCTCGCTGTTCGCCCAGTTGTTGAATTACGGGGGCTTGCCGGGTGGAGTTATGATCCGAAATTCCGATAAGGGACAAGCCTTTCTGTAATGCCATACCGATGATGTTTGCGGGACTCATGTCGAGATCTCCGCAGGGTGACAGCACGGTGTGTATATGTAGATCGGCCCGGACTTCCATAAGATTCGTGATTAGGGGTGAAATAGTTGGTAGAGTTGTCCCGTGATCTCAAAAGTTTGTAACGGGCTGGAAAGAATAGGAATATTTTCGTTATTGCTTTCTTCTACGGTGTCTTCTTCCGGGACGTGCCCTTTTACCAGAATGACGGCAGCAATTTCTTTCAAGGAGGCAATAGCCATGACATTTTTGTGTGTTTGTAGGGTGATCCATATATCTCCTTCTTGGGCATGTCCCATGACATCACTTAGTAGGTCGGACGTGTAGCCTCCTTTAACTTCTCGTTGTAAACCGTTTTGTCCGGAACATACCGTGAGGTTTAGCTGGGAAACAATGTCTTGTACTGTCATAATTTGTAGTTTGTGGTTTTTCGTGAATATATTTTATTTCGTTTATTCTCCAAATCTTTTTAATCCCCACGTTTTTTCTGAAAGTTCGAGGGATTCTTCCGGTGTCATCAGGGCTTCGTTGCACAGGAGTTTTTGCATGAACACGCATTGATTGAGTTTCGCCTTTCCTTGAACGACATCTCTTGCCAGCGTGTGGCAGGCCGGGGCGCCACAGGCACCGCAGTCGATTTGCGGAAGAACGCTCATGATGCGGTTTAATTTTTCCATCTTCTTCATGGCAACAAGCATGTTTTCGTCGAGTTGTTCAATGGAACGCGGCGGGATTTTTCCGCTAAGTTTACCTCGTTTGAAGAGGTAGGATTCGTATTCCTGTATGTCATCAAAATCGGGTTGTTGTTCATGTTTGCTGGCTTGCATCCGTTTGCGTAAGCGTTCGATGGTCAGGAACCGGTTGTTTACGACGAGCGCACCTCCGGCGCAGGAGTGGTCGCATGCTCGTAATTCAAGAAAATCGATATCCGAGAGTTCATCATTTTCTATTTTTTCGAGGATGTCGATTACGTTGTGAATTTCGTCAATGGCTAGGCAACGACCTTCAAATTTGGAGGCTTCACCTTCCGATAAGTCCCAGGCAATGGATTCGGGGGAAAGGTATGTACGTTCGGTTACGGTTTCCACGGGTTGATCCCGGTGTTGCGTGAGTCCCATCTGTATTTTGTTGTAGATGAAATTCAGGTTGATGACCCCGTCGATGTTAGATTGATCGTCACCTACCGGGCTTTTTACTGCTGCAATTTTTGCGGCACAAGGTGTGACATAAAATATACCGACATCATCCGGCGGAACATTTTTGTCAAGATATTTTTTGCGGGCAAAGATGGCTGCTAGGTCCATAGCTTGTTTTAACGGGATGATGTGATCGATCAGCGAGGGAAAACGTACTTGTATCAGGCGGACGATTGCGGGGCAGAAGGACGAAATGAAGGGGCGTTCGTAAGAGTTCTTTTCCATATGATGTTGTATGGCTTTTGCTAAAATACCTGATGCTTGTGCCACTTCGATTACTTCCGTGAATCCCATCTGGTGGAGTTCCGCGAAGATTTGCTGTTCTGTGATTTCTTCTGAGAATTGTCCAAAAAGAACTGTTGGGAGAAGGATGATTCTGTGTTTGAAATTGAATATCTGGTTGAAATCGTCCTGCTCCACGTATATTGCATGTTGCGGGCACGACTTGAGGCATTTACCGCAGTCGACGCAAGCATTTTTATTTATCGTTGCCAAGCCACCTTTAATGCGGATAGCCTGCGTGGGACAGAGGCTCATGCAGTGTGTACATCCGATACAGGCAGTGCTGGCAACTTTTAATGCGTGGTAAAACGGTTCCATGTATTAATTTTAGATTTTAAATTTTAGATTCCAGCCACACGAGCCAACGCTTTTGGGATTTTATTTTAAATTCCTGATAGTTTTTTAGTCGTTGACTTTTAACTTTTATCCCATAGTTTTTTTATCGCTACGAGCGATTAAAAAAACGTGGTCATTGTGACTTTTGTCCCTTCGTTTACTTTGGATTCGATTGTTAGTTTATCACAGTTTTTCTGCATGTTCGGGAGCCCCATTCCCGCTCCGAATCCCATTTCCCGAACTTCGGGTGAGGCGGTGGAATATCCTTCCTGCATGGCGAGGTCTATGTCCGGAATACCGGGGCCTCGGTCGCTGACGACAACGGTGATGACTGTGGGATCGATGGACACTTGCATGGTTCCTTCATAGGCGTGAGCAACGACGTTTACTTCTGCTTCATAAAGGGCAACTACGATCCGTTTTAGTACGGCAGGATTGACGTTTAGTTGTTTCAATATCTTTTTTACCTCGCTAGAGGCAGTTCCGGCCCGAGAAAAGTTTCCCCCTTCGATGTTGTAGTTGAATTCCATAATGCTTGTTTTTAATAAATGGGCTCTAGCCCTGCTTCATACAGGAGCCCGCAGACTTTGAACATGCTTTGCTTGCTTTGTAAGATAGCGATATTACACTCTTTGGCTAATTCTACCATATCGGGGGTGGCTTGTTTTCCTCGAACAAATAGAATAAAACTGATGTCAGACATTTCTGCCGTGCGGATTACTTGTAAGTTGGCGAGTCCCGTGATGAGAATCATTTCGCTGGTGTCTAATCGGAGTACATCGCTCATTAAGTCGGCAGCAAAAGCATGACGGATGGTTTTGTTAAGGTGGCCGTTTTCGTGAATCACCCGGGCATTTAATAATGCGGCAATTTCCTTTAGAGTCATAAGTTTGTTTTTTGATTGCTCCTAAGGTAATCAAAAAAAATCGGATTCTCAAAGTTTGGGAATCCGAATATTTTGAATCTATTAAATGGTGAAGGCTACCGAGAAGAGCATATCGACAAACATAGAGTTACTTTTCGTTTCGTATCCGGTTCTGAAACCAATGTTTACGGGGAACGGGAGACGGAAGAAGTGGGTGTCGGCTGAGATTTCGACTCCATAAGAGTGGTAGGTTTTGTTCCAATAGCGATTTTGTTCCCAACCGGTGTCGAAGAAGGGTTCAGCCGTGAATCGTTTCATGTAGACAAGTGGTCCGATGTGGGCATCCGGATACCAGAAGGGAAAGGCGTAAGAGATTTTCAATGTTGATAAATTGTACCCGTAGAGAGAAGCTCCCCGGGGAGAGTGGATTTGGTTCCCGTAATAGTTCGTCGTTTTATTTGATTTCAGTTGATGACCAAAATAAAGCGTCCAAGAATGATGTTGCCAGAATCCGGGAAGATACAGGCGTCCTTCTGCCCATTTCGTGTCACCGTAGTCCAAACCATCGAATGGCGTATGTGCATACCCTATTTCTAACCGCTGTCCCCAGCGGGGATAGATGTCCCGTTGACTTGTCCGGGTCTGGTTGTTGAGAACAAGCCCGTAGCGCATGATCTGAAGTTTTATATCATCCGGATTTGCAAGTACGGAGTTATACGGGTTGTTGGAAGGTAGGCTGGTCCAGCGGTTGTGATCCAGCAGATAGGAATGTCTTTGTGCCATCGAGTGTATGGCTTGGATTTCGTATTTTATGTAAGGGATGATGTAACGGGAATAGTTTTTCCGGGAAATGTTGAAAGGAAATTGTACCGTGGCTATCCCTTTGGTGAGTTGTGATTTGTAAATTGCACGAACCGTATCGATTTCTTGGGTCGGAACAATTTTTATCGCATAATCTTGCATTAAGTCTTCATGGCGTCCGCTTTTGAATTCCAGTTGCAAGGTGGGCCAGAAGCCTTTGTAAGTGGCTTTTATCTGCCAGTTACCATGTTCATAACCTTTCCCTCTCACGAATCCTGCGGTCAGGAACAAGGTGCTTAGTTTGTTTTGAGAACTGACGGCTACTCCGAAATCGATGTCCACGTCTTCGGCATCCGGAAAGATGGGCCCCCAGCTATGAAAATTGAAGAGGTGAGTGGTTTTGTTGTATTTTCGACTGGCGTAGGTGGAGTCGGCGGTTAACTTGAATTGCCAGTTTTCCTGTCGTGTTACACTGTCTGCAATGCAGAAGGTTCGGGTGTCTATTGGGTTATTTTTCAGTTGGTTGATGGCAATTTTTCCCGGTTTGTACCCGTCAGATGTGTAGAACGAGAATAAGAGTGAATCTTTGTTTGGAGTTACCATCGGGTAACGCAGGCCGAATTTGGAATTTAGAATGTTGGCTCCGAATTCCTGCGGTTGAGTTTGTCGATAGAACGAATTGTTGGCGTTAAAGGCCCCCCGGTATATGATCTGGTCGTTTACAGTAATCGGGTTATCGATCTCGTAGGGTGTGAATGTGGTGATCGGGGTACGTTTGCCTGTTTGAATATCGATTGATTCGAGGTGTTTGCCTTTCGAAGAAACTACCACGGTGACGATATTGTTTTTTCCGTCGTAGGAAGGGTGTACGAATAGTTCATCTCCCGTACCTTTTACCCGGAATATTTCTTTTTGGAATGTGTTGTCAAGGATCACGATGGAGGCATTGTTTTCCTTGTCTACTTCCACGAAACCCCAATTCCCGTTTACGGCGAAGGGGGCGTACCTGTTCTGCCGGGTGGAATAACGGCGATATTTTTTGTTACGCAGATCATAGCTGGCGAGAACCATTTTGCCTCCATGTTCCCAGCGGGGATGGTATTTATACTCGGACCACACGAGTGTTTCGTCTTGGTAGGCAAATTTATAATCATACATGATTCCCGTACGGGTAATGATTTCGTCTTTATCCGGGTGTAAGATAACTAAAGCTCCCTCTTGTGCCAGCCCTTCTTTGTAGGCAATGATTTGACCGGACGGGGTGGCTGTCGGGTAATGGTAGTTCGTGTATATTTTGTTTGTGGTCGTGATGGTGTCAAATGAATGGGGTATTTGGTCAGCTTCCTGCCTCCATGTTTGTTGGAGTTCACAGAAATTGTCCCGGTAAAGGGTTCGTTTGGCATCGCAATACGTGTTGGCCTGTTTCACGCTGTCAGGATTAATGAAAAGAGATTGGAAGTGGCGGGAAGACCAGATGGAGTCCCGTTTTTCGTTCATCGTGAGTTTAAGACTACGGGCGAAAGGTGTGATTCCGTACGGGCGTTTCCCGACCCGAGTGAGGGCATCTTGCCAAATGCCGGGACCATAGTGAACGCGGCTGTTCCCGACCATGTAATAACCAAGAGCGTAATGGTTGGGGACAAAGTCTTTGTAAGAGCCGAGTACGGCCTTATTGTAGGTATAGATGCCTTTTTCCGTGACCTGAGCTTTCATTTCATTAAGAAATTCGGGTGAACGTCCGCGTCCGCTTTTCCCGACAGAGGTTTCAAATACCGTGGCATCTCCTTCAAGGAACCACATGGGGACATATATCCCGATGACGGCCATCGTGATTTGTTCGCCGAAGATGTAATATAATGCTTTGGTAAAACTTTGATTTACTTTGTCGTATTGTACGATGTGACGGAATTCATGGACACATAGGTGTTCCAGCCAAGCATCGCTGACATCTTGTGGGGGTGCCGTGTAAAGTTCGCTCTTCTTGGGAGCCCAACCTGCGTTTCCATTTGACACGCCACCGTTGGCCCGTACGATCATAGACATCCTTTTGGGTTTGATACCGAGGGTGTTGGCGTGGGTGTATAGTTTCTCATAAATATTTGCTAGATATTGCGCGTTGTCCTCGAAGAAATCGGGGTAGATGATCTGGAAGTTATCTGTTTTGATTTGTCGCCATCGAGTATTGCAGGGATCCTGTCCAAGATCAACAAATTGGGCATTACCGGGAGTTATGAGAGTGAATATGAGCAATATGCCTATTGTTAATGAATTTAAGAAAAACGAGGTATGTTTGTGTCTCATATGTAGTAGCTTGTAGTTTATTTTTTTTATAAAATTATTCCGCTAAAATAATTATTTTTTCCCACAATCTCCATCAAGAACAATTATCTTTGTACACGATGAAGAAGAGATATGTCTCTTACTTATCGTGGTTACAAGTTATAGGTTGTAAATTTCTGGTTATGACCTGAATAGATTTAAAGTTTTAACTTGTAACCTGTAATTTGTAACTTGAAACTACTATGGATAGAATTGTTGAGTTGAGAAAGTTGTTGGAGCATTATAACTACCTGTACTATGTGAAGAATGAACCGGTGATTACCGATCAGAGGTTTGACGAGTTAATGCATGAATTGGAAAGGCTGGAAGCAGAACATCCGGAGATGTTTGATCCGAATTCACCGACGCAGCGGGTGGGGAGTGATACAACGAATGAGTTTGTGCAAGTGGCGCATAAATATGGCATGATGTCTTTGGCAAACACGTATAGCGAACAGGAGATTCGGGATTTTGACGAGCGGGTGCGAAAAGGTATTGGCGGAGATGACGTGGAGTATGTTTGCGAATTAAAGTATGACGGGACTTCTATCAGCCTGCGCTATGAGGAGGGTAATTTACAGGTAGCGGTGACGCGGGGAGATGGTGTGAAGGGGGATGACGTGACGGCTAACGTGCGCACGATCCGAACGGTTCCATTGCGTATGCGGGGTGAGGGATATCCTGCGGAGTTTGAGATTCGGGGTGAAATTCTAATGCCTTTTGCCGTATTTAATCGGCTGAATGAAGAGCGGCTGGAGGCGGGTGAGACTTTGTTTGCCAACCCGAGGAATGCGGCAGCGGGTACGTTGAAGTTACAGAATTCATCTGTTGTGGCCAAACGACAGTTGGATTGTTATTTGTATTATGTGCCGGGTGAAATTACGTTGACCCCGACGCATTACGGGAACTTGATGAAGGCGAGTGAATGGGGGTTTAATATCCCCCCGTATATCGAGTTATGCCATAATATCGATGAGATTCTTGATTTTATTCACAAGTGGGATGTGGAACGGAAAAATCTTCCAGTACCGATTGACGGGATTGTGATCAAGGTGAATAGTATCAAGCAACAATTGCAATTAGGATACACGGCGAAATCGCCTCGTTGGGCTGTAGCTTATAAATTTAAGGCAGAACGGGTAGAAACACGATTGCTTAGCGTGGATTACCAGGTGGGACGTACCGGTTCAATTACCCCAGTGGCGAATCTGGAACCGATTCATATTGCGGGCACTACCGTGAAACGGGCTTCGCTACATAATGAAGATATTATCCGAGAGCTGGATTTGCATTTGCACGATACGGTGTACGTGGAGAAGGGAGGTGAGATTATCCCGAAGATCGTGGGGGTAGACGTGGAAAAGAGAGAGGCGGATGCCCCGGTGATTGAGTTTATCACGCATTGTCCGGAATGTGGTACCGCGTTGATTCGCCATGAAGGAGAGGCGAATCATTATTGTCCGAATGAAGATCATTGCCCCCCGCAGATTGCCGGGAAGTTGGAACATTTTGTGAGCCGAAAGGCGATGGATATAGAGGGGATGGGAGGCGAGACCATTGATTTGTTGTTAACGAAAGGGTTTATCCGGGATGTTGCAGATATTTATACTTTGCCCTCTCGGAGAGAGGAACTGATCGGATTGGAAAAGATTCTTTACCCGGAGAGTTACGTGATGACCAGTGTCCCCTTAGGGAAAGTGATTTACGCTTTTGAGATAGGAATGAAGAATATATCTGCCAAAAATGCGGATGTTTTGGCAGGGCATTTCGGTAGTTTGGCAAAGTTGTCCGGAGCTTCAAAAGAGGATTTAATGGCTATTGGAAGCCTGCAATTTCCCGGTGACCGGGAGAAAAGTATCAATAAAATATTGGAGTATTTCCGAATGCCGTTCAATGAGCCACTAGAGCGTTTGAAACAGGCCGGGGAGGTAGATATGCTGCCGTTGGATGTGGTGATTTATGCGTTGGATATACCCGGGATTGATTTCCATAAGGCTGAATTGTTGTCTGTTAAGTTTGATTATATTTATCGTCTTTATACGGCGACACCGGAAGAGATTGCGGAAACTGACGAAATGTCACGTGAGGATGCCGAGCGAGTGTATCGTTTTTTACAGGGAAAAGAAAAGTTTATTCGGAAAATGAATACCTTGAGCGTGTATCGTTTACAGGAAAAATCGGTGGATAATCTTATCGCCGGAATCGAGAAATCAAAGCAAAGGAACCTGCCAGAATTCATTAATGCACTGGGAATTCGCTATATTGGGGAGACTGCTTCGAGAAATTTGGCCCGTCATTTTAAGGAGGTCCGGAAGTTGATGGATGCGACATTTGAACAGTTAACGGAAGTTGAAGATATTGGGGAGCAGATGGCGGGTAGCGTGATTCGTTATTTCGAAAAAACGGAGAACAGGGAGATGATGGAACGCTTTTTGCAATATGGTATTAACGGAACAATACAGGAAGAGGAGGGAGAATCCGATCGGTTGGCGGGAACAACTTTTGTAATCACGGGAACTCTTTCCTTACCGCGAGAACATTTTAAGGCAATTATCTTGAAAGCCGGGGGAAAAGTCAGTGATTCCGTATCTAACAAGACAACTTATCTACTGGCAGGAGAGAATGCCGGGAGTAAGTTGCAAAAAGCGCAGAAGTTAAATGTAACTATTTTGACCGAAAAAGAGTTTAACACATTAATGGGTTCATAAAGATTGGGATATTTTAATCCGGTGTAAATGCTTGTGGACTTATTTTGAATATTGAAGTATATAGTTTATCTTTACGATAAATAAAAAGTAACAAGTAAAGCCGTGGAAGGGCGGTATTGAAAATATGGGAAAAGAAGATACAAGACGACTAAAACAGATCATGACTTCGGCAGGCGAGGAAGCAAAGCGACTGGGGAATTCTAAAATTTACCCGGAGCATTTGTTTTTGGGATTGTTGAAGTTGAGAAGTGGAAGGGCGATTGATATATTGATGTCTTTAGGGTTGGATTTTTACGAGGTGAAAGATAAGATAGAGCAACGCCTGGAGGGGAAACGTTATAAATCCGATAAAGTGGAAGGTCTTGACTTCACATTAGCGGCGAATAGCGTGTTGAAGCGTGTGTCTGACGAGGCATGGGATTTGGGGGATGATGAACTGGATTCGGAACACGTAATGCTGGCAATATTGAGGAATCAAGCTGGTTTTGTGACGAAGTTGTTTAAAACAATGAATATAGATTACGACATCTTTAAAGAGGCCGTGCTAAAAGAAAAGATGCGGATGCAATCCGAATTTAATGACGAGGGAGATGATCCAGAAGATGGAGATGATGAAGCTTCTATGTATAATCCTTATCGTCAGGGAGGGCCTGTTTCTTCCAAATCTGATACGCCTGTGTTGGATAATTTCGGGAATGATATCACAAAGGCCGCGGAAGAGGGGGCTTTAGACCCGATCGTAGGACGTGACCGGGAGATCGAGCGTTTGGCTCAGATTCTAAGTCGTCGTAAGAAGAATAACCCGGTACTGATTGGTGATCCGGGAGTTGGTAAATCGGCTATAGCCGAGGGACTTGCTCTGCGTATCGTTCAGAAGAAGGTATCGCGAGTGCTGTTTGACAAGCGAGTAATTTCTTTGGATATTGCTTCTATCGTGGCAGGAACAAAGTACCGCGGTCAATTCGAGGAACGGATGAAGGCGATTCTTGCCGAGTTGGCGAAGAATCGGAATATCATTCTGTTTATTGATGAGATTCATACGATTGTCGGGGCTGGAGGTTCCGGGGGTAATTTGGATGCGGCCAATATGTTGAAACCGGCATTGGCTCGTGGTGAAATTCAATGTATTGGGGCAACAACATTGGACGAGTATCGCCAAAATATAGAGAAAGACGGTGCTTTGGAGCGTCGTTTCCAAAAAGTGTTGGTAGAACCGACTTCGTTTGACGAGACGGTGGAAATATTGAATAATATTAAGTCCCGTTACGAGGATCATCATAACGTGCGTTACACGGATGAAGCGATCAAGGCTTGTGTGAAGTTAACTACCCGTTATATTTCCGATCGGGCTTTACCGGACAAGGCGATTGATGCTTTGGATGAGGCGGGATCGAGAGTACATATATCTAATATAAATGTACCACCGATTATCGAACAGTTGGAGAAGGATGTGGAAGAGGTGAAGGAGAAGAAAAAGGATGCCGTGAAACAACAGAACTTCGAGGTGGCGGCTGCTTTCCGGGATAGGGAACGACAGTTGTTGAAGCAGTTGGAAGAAGAGAAGGTAAATTGGGAACGGGATTTACAGGAAAACCGGGTGACCGTGACAGAAGAGCATATTGCCGAGGTGGTGGCTATGATGACCGGGGTTCCAGTGAAACGTATTGCCAAGACCGAAGGGATGAAGTTGTTGCAGATGCATGATGAATTGAGCGAGAGTGTTGTTGGGCAGAAGGAAGCGATCGAAAAGATCGTGAAGGCCATACACCGGAATCGTGCCGGGTTGAAGGATCCGAATCGACCGATCGGTTCGTTTATCTTCTTGGGACCGACAGGTGTCGGAAAGACTCAGCTGGCAAAGGTTTTAGCTCGTTATCTGTTTGATACAGAAGATGCATTGATCCGGATTGATATGAGTGAGTACATGGAGAAATTCGCCGTGTCCCGGCTAGTGGGAGCGCCTCCGGGATACGTGGGATACGAGGAAGGTGGGCAGTTGACCGAGAAAGTACGTCGTAAACCGTATTCTGTCGTGTTGCTGGATGAGATCGAAAAGGCTCATCCGGACGTGTTTAATATTCTATTGCAATTGTTGGATGACGGGCAGTTGACAGATAGTCTGGGACGGAAAGTGGATTTCAAGAACACAATTGTGATCATGACTTCTAATATTGGTAGCCGTCAGTTGAAAGATTTCGGCCGGGGAATCGGTTTCGGTTCTCAGAACATGGAGGGAAATAGCGAATATGCTAGGGGTGTTGTTCAGAAAGCGTTAAAGAATGCTTTTTCACCGGAGTTCTTGAATCGTATTGACGATATTATCATGTTTAATCCTTTGACGAAAGAGGATATCTACAAGATTATCGATATAGAGTTGAAGAGCCTGTTTAAACGGGTGAACGACCTCGGTTTGATGATTACGATCTCGAAAGAAGCGAAGGATTTTATTATCGAGAAAGGGTATGATCCACAGTATGGTGCCCGTCCACTGAAACGAGCTATTCAGAAATACTTAGAGGATGAATTAGCGGAGGTGATTATTAAAGGTATTGCGGAGGGAACCGAATTGGATGTCGGTTATGATAAGGAGAATGATAAGTTGATTATTATAGAGAAAGAAAACGAATAAACGTAAAATAGTTTTATAAGTAAATAGCCGATTGTACTAAAAGCTTACAATCGGCTATTTCTTTTGAAGTAAGAAGATTTATTTTTTTATTACTTTCTGTAAAGCATGAATCATGGGTTCCACGCTGAGGTTGTTGCCCGTGGCTTGGATCATCCATTCGTTGGGAGTTAGACGGCCTAGGCGGTAAATGCGGTCAACTTCTTGTGCGAAATTCTTGCCGTTGAGATAATCTTCCAGTTGGAATTCGATGATTTGACCGAAGGCATAAGCTGACAAGTACAGCGGGTAGCTGATCATGTGGGAATAAATCGCTAAAACCGTTTCGTCTTTTTTTCCGAAGACGGGGGCATAGTATTTATTCCATATTTCTTTTGATAAGTTGATCGTGGCTTCTTTTAGCTGTTCGGCTGTTGCATTCGGGTTCGCATATAACCATTCCCAGATGGAGATATCGAGCATGGAAACACCCATGATTTCGTACAGGCTCCAGAATTTATCAAGAATGTCCATCTTGTCTTTTTCCGGGTCATTGTTTTCGATGCCTAGTAATTGCAGATCCCGTTTTTGGAACACAAAAGCAAGTGCTTCAGTGAAAGCCGTGTTCGGAACTCCGGCCATCATGAAATTGTCTACATTGTACATGGAGATGGTTTGTTCCACGTTGTGACCGAATTCGTGAACGGCGATATTGTATCCCTTGTAATTCATTCCTTCTGCCGGGATTCGTGTGCGGAGGTGTGATTGTTGGCCTTTCATGGCGGCTCCCCATGCATGTCCTGAACCTCTGGCAGCATCTACGGCTATTTTATCACAAATTTCATTTGCTCTTTCGGGGGTAAAACCCAGATGCGTAAGTAGGGAGGGAAGGCCAGCCTTTAAGGCCTCTGCGTTCGGGTAAAGTTTTTGTATCTGGGCATCCAGTTTGGTTTCATCCAGATTACTGCGGGGTTTAAATCCATCGTACCAGATGTCATAAGCTTCTAGTTTGCGGCCTAGACGTTTGGAAATAATCTTGCCGACTTCTTTTAATTCCGGAGAAGTGAGGAATTGGGAGAAAAGAGCTTTTACGTCTTCTACCGATACTTCCATTTCTCCTGAAAATTTCCGTTCGATGAAATTCTTCCCGGCGTAAGGGTCGATGGCTTTCATGGCGTGAAAGTTGTTCAACATACGTTGATAACGTTCTGTTGCCTCCGGGGTTCCCGTTACGGTTTGGCCGTTTTGGGTGAGTGTGTTGGTGTAAGGATTCCAGTCGTAAGCTCCGGAATTGATGACTTGTACGGGGATTTCTTGCGAGATAATCCGTTTCATGACTTCATAAACGGTGCGTTGCTTGTCCACCCCTTCTTTTCCTTTGTTGTAGTTGGCCTTGATTTCGTCTCTTAAATTCCAATGAGTAAGTAGAATTTTATCTTCAGGGAAGAGTTTTTGCCCTTTGGCGTTTAGCACATGACCCATGTAAATGTTGTAACTTGAAATATACACGTCTGCATCACTTTCCGCTTTCACACCAGCTTGAATTAGTTCTGCCGGAACCCGTTGGGTAAATACGTCTCCGAGACGAGCATAGGCCCAAGCCATGCGGTCGTTACCTAGTTTTTCTTTGTCCTGCAAAGGTACTTCCGGGAAGTTGAGGGCAATGATGAAGCCGATTTTATTGTTGTAAAAATCGTTAATCAAGTGAGAACCGGGACTATAAGCACCGAACATGGGATCTATGTCATGAAGAGGGCCGTTGTCTTGATGCAAGTTTAATTGAAGTTGGAGCGTGATTTCGTTAAAATGTCCCCATAAAGCCTCGAAGTAATGACTTACCTTTTGGAATACCTGTTGTTTCTGTTCCGGGTCGGCGATATAATTCTTCACGCAAAATTCTTGGAATTCGGAATCCGTACCATCTTGTGGTTGCCAAAGGTGAGCGACTTGTCGTACTCCGGTTTCAATGGCGATTGTGTTAGTAACTCCTTTTGCCTGAATGTCGGTAATGGTGGCTTGAATTGTTTTCTCCGGGATAGCGGCTTTCGTCAAGAATCCCGAGAATAGACATACCAATAATAACGAGTGTTTCATAATCGTCTCAAGTTTAGAAACTTGAGGGGCTGTAATTTTTACAGCCCCTCGATTTGGTTTATTGATTTAGTAGTTGGAAATATACAATGTCTTCCCATCCGTTTCCCCGGCGAAGCCAATTTTTTCGGTATCCGGTCTGTACGAAACCGAGTTTTTCGAAAAGTTTACGGCTGCCAATGTTGCCGCTGGGTACGCTACTGTAAATCTGGTTCAGTCCTAATGTTTCGAAGCAGTAGTCGATCATCAAGCGGATAGCAGCTGTTGCGTAGCCTTGTTTTTGGTTTTCAGTATTGTGAATCATAATTCCAATACCGGCACGTTGATGGTATGGATCGAAATCATAGAGGTCAACTAAGCCGATCCGGGCATTCGTATCCACTCTTTCAATCATTAAGCGGAGTTGCTTTGTGGTATATATATCCAGATGACAAGTTTCGATGTATTTCTTTAACGTGAATAGGGAGAAGGGGGTAAGGGTGTCACTGACTTCCCATAAATCCATATCGTTTTCCCATTGATACAGACATTCTAAGTCTTCAGGTTCTAAAGCTCTTAAGCGAATGATGTCATCGTTTATCATAGTTGCTGTTTTATATTTTTTTCGAATAAATAGTATTATTTGTCGCTTTCAAATATAACACTTTTTGGTATTAGTTGGTGTTAACTAGGAGAAAAAAATAGGTAGGGAGATGAATCTTGCCACTTTTAAAGCTATCTTTGTAACGGGAAAATAAACAAGTAGCATCATAGAGCAATATTCATGTATAATTTACTGACCATCTTGGGGGCTACGGCCACGGGGAAAACCTCTTTAGCGGTACGTTTAGCCGCAGATTTAAAAGGAGAAATTATTTCAGCCGATTCAAGACAAATCTATCGGGGGATGGATCTTGGTACCGGGAAAGATTTGGATGAATACGTTTACGAGGGGAAACTTGTGCCTTATCATTTGATTGATATTGCAGATGCCGGATTCCGTTTTAATTTGTTTATGTATCAGCAGGAATTTTTGAACGTATGGAGGGACTGTGAACGTAGGGGTGTTTTTCCTGTTTTGTGTGGGGGAAGCGGTTTATATGTGGAGTCTATACTGAAAGCTTACCGGATGACTCCTGTTCCGGAAAATCCCGAGTTGCGGGGACGTTTGGCTCATAAGTCTTTATCTGAATTATCTGATATATTGGCTTCTTATCGTTCATTACATAATACTACGGATACAGACACGGTGAAGCGGGCTATCCGGGCTATCGAGATTGCCGAATATTATAAAACTCATGAACCGGAAGAAGGAGAGTTTCCGGAAGTGAAATCCTTGATTGTTGGAGTGTTGTTTGACCGGGAAACGCGCAGGAAGCGAATAACAGAACGTTTGCATGCTCGTTTACAGGCAGGTATGGTTGATGAGGTGAAGGGATTACTTGAAAAGGGAATAAAGCCAGAAGATTTGATCTATTACGGGTTGGAGTATAAGTACCTAACTTTGTATTTGACAGGAGAATTGAAGTATGACGATATGGTGGAACAATTAAATATCGCTATCCATCAGTTTGCCAAACGACAAATGACATGGTTCCGTAAGATGGAACGGGATGGGTTTGACATTAAATGGCTGGATGGAAATATGCCTTTAGATGAGAAGGTTGGACAGGTGAAGGAATGGCTTGACTCGCCGAAGGCGAGCTAATCATGGCAATGACAACTACAATCGTGGTCATGGTGATGTTCTTCTTCATCCTCTTTTTCTTTGAGAAGCATCTCTTCTAAATGAGGGATGGTGCCTTCTAATAAAAAAGCGTTGTCTTCGTTCTTTTCGGATTTTAAACGGTGGATGGCTATATGAATTTTTTCTTCCGGGATGTTACCGTGTAGGTTTTCGATGACAGTGGAGGCTTCCAATGCTGTGATAAAGTCTTCATGTAATAGCATATCAACGAACACATCCAAGTATTCCGAAAAATCGATAGCAGATTCCCAGCAGATGCGTAACAAATTGGCTTTTCCGCTACTACCGGAGGCGTTGATCAATTTATCCATTAAGACCGTTTTGAAGTCGGATTCTTTTACGTCCGAGAGTAAGGCTGTGAGATTGGTAATGATATTCGTGTCTTGACTTTGTAGCAGGATGTCCAGTAATTCAGGGACGATGGAAATGTCACCTTCTTGTTTAATTTGTTCGATAGCACCTCTAACGATGTCCATGTCTTTGCTGGACAACTGTTTTAATATATCCTGTTTGTTTTCCATGTGTTTCTATAATTTTGTATCCAACACTTCCAAGTATTGGATACAAATATAAGGATCATTTGCGGGATTTCTTTGCTCTAGGGTGGAAATTTGTGATCGTATCTCGGAGATACGAGTTATCTAGGTGTGTGTAAATTTCCGTTGTCAGAATAGATTCATGTCCCAGCATGTCTTGAACTGTGCGAATGTCTGCCCCGCCGTTTACTAAGTGTGAAGCAAATGAATGGCGAAAGGTATGGGGAGATACCACTTTATTCAAGCCAGCACGGAGTGCTGTTTCCTTGATGATATTGAATATCATTACACGCGAGAGAGACTTCCCCATCTTGTTTAAAAAGAGAATATCTTCGAATCCTCTTGCTTTTTTCATTTTGTCGCGATCTTTTTTCAAATAGCAACGGATTTCGTCTTTTGCTTTCGCTCCCAGTGGAACAATCCGTTCCTTGTTTCCTTTTCCTTCGATTTTGATGTATCCTGTCCGGAAGTTAATTTGTGATAACTTCAAATTGACAAGTTCGGATACACGCAAACCGCAAGAATATAATGTTTCGAGAATTGCTTTGTTACGTTGTCCTTCTTGTTTGGTTAGATCCACAGCGTTGATCATGGATTCAATTTCCTCGACGCTGAGAACGCTGGGAAGAGTACGTCCGATTTTTGGTGCATCAAGCGAATTGGCCGGGTTAAGTCCGATAGCTCCATCATATAACAAATACTTGAAGAAAGATTTGATACTGGAAATACTTCTAGCTTGAGTACGAGGAGTGATCCCGGTGTCTTTCAAAGCAGAAATATACTCGTTTAATACGTCGTAGGACACTTCTTTCGGATTTAATGAGGGTGTCCGTTGTTCACAATAGGCTCCCAGCTTTCTGATGTCATTCAAATAAGCTTCCACCGAGTTGGTTGATAGTGATTTTTCTAAAATCAAATAAGTTCGAAAACTATCTATCGCTTCGTTCCAAATCATTTTTAGCTGTGTTACAAAATAAATAATACAAATTCTAATTCACCACTTTAAACCTATCTCAAGAGTATTCTGATAGATTTTTGCCAGATAAAGGTATAAGTTTTTTCTTGGAGTTGTAACAGTTTTGTCAAGTTTAACACTCATAATTTTTATTATTAGACCTTATAATCAAAATTTAATGCCTAAATCAGGATTGGAATGTCCGGTCTCATTGTTTTTTTGTTAATTTTGTATTCAATAAAAATGGGGAATATGAAGATATTGATTTTAAACGGTCCCAATCTTAATCTTTTGGGAATCAGGGAAAAAAATATTTACGGGGAAACTTCTTTCGAGGAGTATTTGTCGGGACTGAAAGATTTTTATACGATGGTGGAGATCGATTATTACCAGTCGAATGTGGAGGGCGAGCTTATCAATAAAATTCATGAAGTGGGATTCTCCTACGACGGGATCATTTTGAATGCAGGGGCATACACGCATACTTCGATTGCTATTGCGGATGCTATTGCGGCAGTACCCTGTCCCGTAGTCGAGGTTCATATTTCTAATACGGCAAAGCGGGAATCGTTCCGTCATGTTTCTTTCTTGACACCTGTTTGTCGAGGAGTAATTTCCGGTTTCGGATTGAAATCTTATGAACTTGCTTTACAGTCATTTATATAAGTGTTTTGTCGTGTTGCAGGTTGGTGAGTTGTAGGTTACAAGTTGGGGGAATATGTAAAAATAACTATTATTATTTAATGATATGAAGAAGACTAAGATTGTGGCTACCATATCTGATAAAAGATGTGAGGTAGAGTTTTTAGAGAAGCTATATCGTGCCGGAATGAATGTGGTTCGGTTGAATACGGCTCATCAAGACATGGAGCAGGCGTTGAAGGTTGTGGAGAATGTTCGGAAAGTTTCGGATAATATAGCCATTTTGATTGACACGAAGGGACCGGAAGTGAGAACTATGTTGATGGATGAACCGATGCATGTTGATCGGGGAGAAACGGTTTATCTGACGGGCGATCCGGAGCTGAAGATGGATGGGAAATTGATACACGTGTCCTATCCCTATTTTGCAGAAGATATAAAAGTAGGCGACAAGGTATTGGTGGACGATGGGGACGTGGAATTGGTTGTTGTCGAGAAAAAGGATCATTATCTGGAAATGGTGGTAACAAACGAGGCTGTTATTAAGAATCGTAAGAGTGTAAACGTACCGGGGGCTTCTTTAAAATTAGAATCATTGAGCGATAAAGACCGGGCGTTTATCGATTTTGCAATAGATAATAATTTGGATTTTATAGCCCATTCTTTCGTACGTAATAAAGAGGATGTTATGGCAATACAGGCGATATTGGATTCCCGAGGAAGTAAAATCAAAGTCATTGCCAAGATTGAGAATCAGGAGGGAGTGGATAATATTGACGAGATTTTGGATTATGCTTACGGGGTGATGGTTGCGCGTGGGGATTTAGGGATCGAGATTGAGGCTGAGAAAATACCTAAGATTCAACGATATATTGTTAAGAAATGTATTGAAAGTAAAAAGCCCGTGATTATTGCCACGCAGATGTTACATACGATGATCGAACATCCTAGACCGACTCGTGCGGAGATTAGTGATATTGCGAACGCTATTTACATGGGGACGGATGCGATCATGTTAAGTGGGGAGACTGCTTACGGGGCATATCCCGAGGAGGCAGTAACCGTGATGCGCGAGGTGGCAGAGGAAAATGAGGGCACTATTCCACCGGATGCAGGAAGAAGTTTGGTTCGTATAAATAACGAGATCACGGCTGCATTGGCTCGTTCGGCTGTAAAAACAGCATTGATGTTACCGATTAAGGCGATCGTAGTTGACACTCTTTCCGGACGTACGGCCCGTTATTTGTCAGCTTTTCGAAGTGACTTACCTGTTTACGCCCGGTGCTATAATGAACGGGTGATGCGTGAATTGGCTCTTTCATTCGGGGTGTATCCTTATTATACAGAGAAACCGATGTCTCGGGATGAGTTTATGAATGACCTTCCTGAAATGTTAATGCAGAATGGTATTAAGGCTGATGACTATGTGGTGGTTGTAGGGGGAAGTTTCGGGCATGGTAAAGGAGCCTCATTTATTGAGGTATGTAAGATCGGGGAGATCCGGTAGTGAATTTACGATTTATGATTTAAAAGCAGAATAAGTTTTATACAATTGGTATGTGATGAAATCATAAATCGTAAATCTAAAATTTTATCAGTGTTTATCTTTCAAGATATCCCGGATTTCTGTCAATAGTACTTCTTCTTTTGAGGGAGCAGGAGGTACGGTAGGAGCCGGGGTCTCTTGTTTTTTGGTTCTCAATTTATTCATGAATTTGATAGCGATAAAGATTGAGAAGGCAATAATTAAAAAGTCGATCGTTGTTTGTATAAAGTTACCATAGTTGAGAGTGACGGCTTCGACGATTTTTCCTGTTGCTTCGTTTGTGTGGGCTTTTTGTAATACAATGTGTAAATTGGAAAAATTTATTCCTCCAATAAGTATTCCGATGAGGGGCATGATAATGTCACTGACCAATGATGAAACGATTTTTCCGAATGCACCACCGATAATGATACCTACAGCCATGTCGACTACATTCCCTTTTAGAGCAAAAGCTTTGAATTCATCTAAGAGTTTCATGTTCTGATTCGTTTTATAATTTAAGTGTTTGAACGTTTAAACATTTAAAATGTTTTAAAATTCTGCGGAGAAATCACATTAATTCTCGTAACTTTGCGAGCGTTTAGCTATGTCAATGGAAAAAGAAAGTCGGGAAAAGCAAATATATAGGGCTACAATTGTTGGTTCAATTGCCAATTTCTTTTTGTTAGTGTTCAAGTTTGTTGCGGGAACGCTAGGGAAAAGTAGTGCTATGATTGCCGATGCAGTACATTCTTTGTCCGATTTTATAACAGATATAATCGTTTTGGTTTTCGTAAAAGTTTCTGCTAAACCGAAAGATGCGGGGCATGATTACGGGCATGGTAAATATGAGACACTGGCAACTGCAATTATCGGGATTATTTTGTTAATGATCGGAACTGGGATTTTTTGGAACGGATTGAATCAGATACTTGCTTTTTATCGGGGAGAAGAATTGGGGAGTCCCGATTTAATTGCTTTGATAGCAGCTCTTGTTTCGATTGCGGTGAAAGAAATCCTTTATCGTTATTCGGTTATCGTGGGGCATAAAGTGCAAAGCCAAGCTGTAGTGGCAAATGCTTGGCATCATCGTTCAGATGCTTTTTCATCCATCGGTACTGCTTTGGGTATTGCCGGGGCAATTTTTCTGGGGAAAGATTGGCGGGTGCTTGACCCGGTTGCAGCCGTTATCGTGAGTGTTTTTATCGTGAAAGTGGCCATTCAGCTCTTGATACCTTGTTTGAATGATTTATTGGAACGATCTTTGCCGGAGGAGGTCGAAAAGGAAATAATCACGATAATAAATGAAGACCCGCAAATAAAAGATCCTCATAATTTGAGAACTCGTCGGATCGGTAATAACTTTGCTATAGAAGTGCATATCCGCCTACAACCGGATATGACCGTTTGGGAAGCTCATGTGATTGCTACCGGTATTGAGAATCGCTTGAGGGCTAAATATGGATCACGTACTCACGTGGCCGTGCATGTGGAACCTGTGAAAAATGAATAGATATAGATGAGAAGAACAGTGTGGTATTACACGATAGTGTTTGTGTGTTTAATATTGGTAGGGGCTTGTAAGGATAACGAAAAGAGTAAAAAGCCTTTTGTTTATTTTAAAAATTATCAGAGAACTTTTAATGATCTAAATGACAGGCATCTGTCATCCGCCAAGCGATTGGGAATTACTCCATTGAGGTCATCAGAGGATTTGAGTAAGGCAGACCGGGATTTAAAAGAGATTAAATCCTGCAAATTGTTCCAAGTGGATAAATTAACACATTCGGAACCTTATCTTGTCCCGGAGGCTTGTGATTTATTGGCTGATATAGCCCGAAATTTTAAAGACTCCCTATACCAGAAAGGATTGCCTTCCCATAGTATTATCGTGACAAGTGTGTTGCGCACGGGATCCAGCGTGAAGAAATTGCGGAAGAGTAATGGGAATGCCAGTGCTAATTCTGCTCACGTGTACGGAACTACTTTTGATGTGGCCTATGCACGTTTCAAAAAGGACGGACGTAAAGAAGCACCGAAAGAAAAGTTGAAAAGTGTATTGGCAGACGTGTTACAGGATTTGCGTTTGCAAAAGAAATGTTATGTTCGTTACGAGTTTAAACAAGGTTGTTTTCATATCACGACAAGATAACATAAACGATATTAGTAAGATACATAAGAGATAGTGCAGTATGTATTATTAAAAAAATCGTTATCTTTGTCGGCTGAAAAAATGCATTCCACAGGTGTGGTGTGCTGGTCGGTTAGATAATAATTAAAATGACAAAAATATAATGGGTTTACAATGTGGAATAGTCGGTTTACCAAACGTGGGAAAATCGACACTATTTAATTGTTTGAGTAATGCAAAGGCTCAGTCTGCAAATTTTCCTTTTTGCACGATCGAACCGAATGTGGGTGTGATTACCGTGCCAGATGAGCGACTGAATAAATTGGTCGAGTTGGTACAGCCTCAAAACGTGGTACCTGCTGTAGTGGAGATTGTGGATATTGCAGGGTTAGTGAAGGGTGCCAGTAAAGGTGAAGGTTTGGGAAATAAATTTTTATCTAATATCCGGGAAACGGATGCTATTATTCATGTATTACGTTGTTTTGACGATAATAACATTGTGCATGTAGATGGTCATGTTGATCCGATTCGGGATAAGGAAACGATCGATACCGAGTTACAGTTAAAAGATTTGGAAACGGTGGAAAACCGTTTGGCAAAAGAGGAAAAGAAGGCCCAGACCGGAGGAGATGCGAAGGCAAAACGTTTGGTTGAAGTGTTACATTTGTATAAAGATGCGTTGGTGCAGGGAAAATCTGCTCGTTCCGTGCAATTGAACGATTTACAGCAAGAGGTTGCGAAAGAGTTGATGTTGTTGACGAATAAACCTATTTTGTACGTTTGTAACGTGGACGAGGCCTCCGTCGTGACTGGAAATAAATACGTGGATGCTGTTCGGGAAGCCGTGGAGGACGAAGGGGCTGAAGTATTGGTGATCGGTGCTGCCATTGAGGCAGATATTGCAGAGCTGGATACTTACGAGGAGAAACAGTTGTTTTTGCAGGATTTGGGATTGGAGGAAGCCGGGGTGAATAAATTGATTCGTACGGCTTACAAGTTATTGAATTTGCGTACTTATTTTACGGCAGGTCCGAAGGAAGTAAGGGCGTGGACTTTTAAAAACGGAATGAAAGCCCCGCAGGCTGCCGGGATTATTCATACGGATTTTGAGAAAGGGTTTATCCGTGCAGAAGTGATCAAATACGAGGACTTTGTAGCTTTGGGATCTGAGGCAAAATGCAAGGAAGCCGGCAAAATGTCAGTGGAAGGAAAGGAATACGTGGTGCAGGACGGGGATATGATGAATTTCCGTTTTAACGTGTAGTGGGAGCATTATTTTTATCGCGGATAAGATGATATTACAAAAACTTTTTGGATTTGATCCCAGCGTGATGAAGATAAAGACAGAAATCATGGCTGGGGTCACTACTTTTTTGACGATGTCGTATATTCTTGCTGTGAATCCGGATATCCTTTCGGCGGCATCGATGGATCGGGGGGCAGTGTTTACGGCCACAGCTTTAGCGGCATCTTCTGCAACATTGATAATGGCTATTCTGGCGAAATTGCCTTTTGCCTTAGCGCCAGGTATGGGGTTGAATGCTTTTTTTGCCTTTACCTTGGTGCAAGGTATGGGGTATTCTTGGGAGAGTGCTTTGGCGGCTGTTTTTATCGAGGGCGTGATATTTATTTTGTTGACTGTGTTTAATATACGGGAGTTGATCGTGAATGCTATTCCCGAAACCTTGAGACATGCCATATCCGTGGGAATTGGGTTGTTTATTGCTTTTTTAGGATTACAAAAGGCTGGGTTGATAGTGGCTGATCCTGTAACATTTGTAGCTTTAGGCGAGTTTACTCCATCGACGCTGTTGGCTATGGGAGGAATTGTTATTGGAGGAGTGTTGGTTGCCCGGAAAGTAAAAGGGGCTCTTTTTTATGCTATCGTGGCTGTTACGTTATTAAGTATTCCTTTGGGGATAACCCAGCTTCCGGAAGACTTTTCTTTAGTGTCGAAGCCTCATTCTCTGGAGCCGGTCTTTTTTAAATTGGATTTTCATTCTTTGTTGTCCCCGAATATGTTGATTGCGATTTTCTCGCTTGTGTTTATGGATATTTTTGATACTTTAGGAACATTGGTCGGTACGGCAAATAAAGTGGGGATGGTAAGACCTGACGGGAGTATCCCGAAATTGAAACCTGCGATGATGGCGGATGCCGTGGGAACGACGGTCGGGGCTTTGCTCGGGACATCAACCACGACGACTTATGCTGAAAGTACTGCCGGTATTGCCGAGGGAGGACGTTCCGGGTTGACTGCTGCTGTTGTTAGCGGATTGTTTATTGTCGCTTTATTTTTCGCTCCGTTCTTTTTGTTGGTTCCAGGTATTGCTACAGCTGGGGTATTGGTGATCGTGGGGAGTTTTATGTTTGATGCGGTGAAAAAAATACGTTTCGATGATATAACTGAGGCTTTCCCTGCTTTTGTGACTATTATCACGATGCCTTTGACTTATTCGATTGCCGAGGGTATAGTGTTGGGGATATTGGCTTACGTGTTACTTAAATTGTTGACAGGTAAATACCGAGAGTTGAATCTCACGATATGTATACTCTCGGTATTGTGTATTTTGAAATATGTGTTTGTTTAGTTATTCGACATCTTCCAGTTCCCGATTTGCCACGTAGCTTCGCCATTTTTCAATGAGTTGTTGAATGTCTCGTGGTATTTCGGAATTGAAGTCCATCCATTCTCCCGTTCCCGGATGTTCAAAACCGAGGGTCTTGGCATGTAATGCTTGGCGGGGGCAGAGGGTAAAACAATTTTGTACGAATTGTTTATATTTTGTGAAAGTGGTACCTTTTAAAATTTCATTGCCACCATATTCAGAATCATTAAATAAGGGATGTTTAATTGATTTGAAATGAGCTCGGATCTGGTGAGTACGTCCGGTTTCCAGTATACATTCCACAACGTTCACATAGCCCAAGCGTTCCAATACGTGATAGTGGGTTATGGCGTGTTTACCATAGTCGCTACCTTCTGGGAATACACCCATGATTTTTCGGTTAGAGATACTTCTTCCGATATTACCGATAATTGTTCCGTTGTCATTTTCCAAGTTTCCCCAGCATATTGCCACATATTTCCGGCTAGAGGTTTTGTGGAAAAATTGGGAAGCTAGTTTGGTTTTAGCTTCTTCAGTTTTAGCAATGACCAACAGACCGGAAGTGTCCTTGTCTATCCGGTGAACCAGTCCGGGGCGAGGATCGTTTTCTTTGAATAACGGATTCCCTTTCAAGTGCCATGCCAAGGCGTTTACGAGAGTCCCCGTGTAATGCCCATAGGAAGGATGTACCACCATGCCTGGTTCTTTGTTAATGACCAGCAGATAGTCGTCCTCGTACACGATATTTAGAGGAATATCTTCCGGTATGACCCGTATTTCCCGTTTCGGGTGGGGGAGCATCAAGGTGACAATATCTTTGGGTTTTACTCGGTAATTGGATTTTACCGGTTTATTATTGACTTGTATACATTGAGCCTCTGCCGCTTCTTGTATTTTGGTGCGGGATACGTTGGGTAACCGATCAACCAGAAAACGGTCGATGCGCAATAAATTCTGACCGGGATCAACTTCCAAACGGAAGTGTTCATACATTGCTTGTTCTTGTTCCGGTTCGTCCTCGCCCAGTTCTTCTAAATCTTCTACTTCTTCTTCTATCATGGTTGTTGCTCCTCAATGGACAGGGAGTCCAATGCCATTATTTTTTCTTTATCTTTTGTGAGATAGAGCGTGATGTCTCCTCCCATTTTCATGGTCATATTCTCTTCGAATTCAGGCTCTTGTTGGTATATAATTGCCGTAGACTGGTCTGCCTCGGTTTTAACCGTGTTGTCGGGTAGGATCTCTCCCGTATTCAAGAATGCTTGTAATAGTAGGGCTTTTGCTTCTGCCAGTGTTTTTCCCACTAATGACGGGATAGCTACTTGATCATTGGATGTGTTCCCATTCCCGAGTACAATATCTACAGTTTCACCCTTTTGTATCAAACTATTGGGTTCAATGATATTTCCGTCGTATTTAAAATCAAGGACTAGATTTTTGAAGTTGGAAGGAACGTATTCGATTCTTCCAACATTGAGTCCTAAGTTCTTTAATCGTTGCAAAGATTGACGGAAAGCCACATTGCGGAGATTAGGGAAAATGATTTTTTCCGGAGCATTGGCATTGATCGTTAGCTGAATGGCTCGGTTATTCTTCACTTGAGCATTCGGTGACGGGAATTGTTCCACGATGGTTCCCGGTTTGGCATTATTGTCATAGATCGAATCGATGACAAGGATTTGTAAATTTTTCTCTTTGGCGAAAGGTGCAGCCTCATCGGGAGTGAGTCCCCGGAGCTCGGGAACGGTAATATAGTAGCCATGATTTGTGTATTTCTCCAAGCGGTTTAACACGATATATCCTATCAGGAACAACACGATGCAGGCTACGGCTATGTTGATCAATAACACAATGATATGTCCTTTTTTAAAGAAACCCATAGAGTGTATAACGTTTGTAAGTTTATAAAACTTGCCGGGTTCATTTTTACAGAACGCAGGCAGTACCGGTATCGAAATACCTTAACTTTGCAAAAATAGCAGAGATTTTTCAATTATCACTACTATTTTACTATTTTTGCTTTGAAAATAAGAAGTGATAAAGATGGTAAGATTCATTTTAGTGTTCTTGTTGCTGGGTTTGACTGGTTATGTCAAGGCGCAGGAAGTCAAGATAGAGAAATCGACAGAGAAGATTGTATATCGGGGGAAGTCCTATTATCTCCATACGGTGAAAGCCAAGGAAACGCTTTTTTCCATATGTAAGGCTTATGGAGTCTCTGTGGATGAAGTGAAAACATTAAATGATAAGAAAGAGAATGCTCTTTCAATCGGGGAGGTGTTGAGAATTCCTGTGGTGGAACCATTTAAATCTATTGATGATAAGTTTTATTATCACCGGATGAAACCGAAAGAGACGTTATATTCTCTTTCCCGAAAGTTTAATATTAAGATGAAACGGATTTTGAAAGATAATCCGGAATACGATGTGAGTCGACCGATTGCAGAAGGTGCTGTTGTAAAATTGGCATTGAGGCAGATTGATCGGACTGTGTTGGAGGCTGAATTGCGTTGGGAAAAACGTCAGGCGCAAGAAATTCAACAGGCTCAACGTGAAGAGATGGAAAAGCATGAGGGGAGTCATCCGAATACTTTCCCGCCTGCCCGTGATTCTTTGGAAGGAATGGTGCAGCAGGTGGTGGGCGATACGATGTTTATAGTTCCTGATATTGTTCATGAGCTTCACCGTGTGAAGGTCGCTCTTATGTTACCTTTGTACGTAAAGGAGAATAAGTTACCCTTATCCGAGGAGGAGATTCCAGTAGACACGTTAGGGGTAAATATACGGAATGAACGTTGGCGTTTATCCTCTCGTACAGAACCTTTCTTGCAATTTTATCAGGGAGTGTTGATGGCCGTGGATAGTTTAAAACGTCTGGGATACACAATCGATTTGTATGTTTATGACACGGAACGTGATCCCAATACCGTGCAGCGTTTGGTAGGGGAATTGAATTTGTTATCTCCGGATTTAATTATTGGTCCCGTGTACCCGGACACGTATAAGGCGGTTGCCGAACAATTAGGAAACCGAACGATTCCGATGATTTTTCCGCTTTCTTCGCGAGGAGGTGATCTGGTTCGTTTCCCGAATTTCGTGCAGTTGAATACGTCTATGGTTTCTTTGGTAGAAGAGATGGCGGACTGGATTGTTGCGAATAGTGCGCAGGCTCATCTGATAAATATTATTCCAGACGGGGGGGCTCGCTCTGGGGACGAGAAGCGTTTGACGGATCTGGTACAGACTCGTTTACAGGTAAATGGGATGGATAATATGACAAGTTGTCAATGGCAACCTCAAATGAATTTAGATTCATTACGCAAGATTATGAGACCGGGAGTGGAAAATATTATTTTGTTTCCAACTATAAATGAAGCGGCGGCTAGCCGGACGTTGCCTGTGTTGTCTGCATTGGCAGATCAGTTCCAGATCACGGTAATCGGTTTCCACGATTGGCTGAAGTTTACTTCGATTGATGAGGAGGTCTTGTTTAAGTTGAATGTGAAGATGATGACGAATGGTTACGTGGATTATCAAGGAGATGTGGCCAAGGAGTTTTCTGCGAAACATCGGGATTATTTTTATTCGGAACCGAGTAATGTTGTAAACCGGGCGTTTGATATTGTTATGTGTTTTGTTCCCTTGGTCGATGTGGAACGAGGGAATGCCTTGAATGTATTACGAACGAAGGATATAAGCGGGACATTTACCCGTTTTCAATTCCATTCTGTAAGTGGATTTGGAGGATTGGAAAATCGTGGATTATACTTAATTAACTATAGTCGGAATTTTGAGATTATTGTAAAACCGGTAATCAAGTAATTCTAATTCTTTTATAGTGATTGCATAAAAAGACTGTAACGATACGGTTTTATTTTGTGTAGCTTAGAATGAATTAATTTTGATGATTTACAGGTAACCTTGGATTGGGTATTGTCGTTGTCCCGCATAATTACCACTATTACATTTTGGATAGAATGAAAATTGGGGAGTACGGCATTTTTTTTGATATAATTAATAGGAATTGGAATTTACTAAATTAACCTGTTATGACAGAAGCTACGACACACATTACTATACAACAAAAATATAGATCTTTATTAAAGTCATGTAAGAATTTGATTTCAGCCGAGGATATTCGTCTCGTGCGAAAAGCTTTCGACACGGCAATGAGTAGCGAGGCAAATTCACAAGCGGTTACCGAGAAAGATATTCATCGGTTACTGGATACCGGATTAATTATCACGTCAGAGATTGGGTTAGGGAGAACTTCTATTATTTGTTTGATGTTGCACCGGGCAATAGAGTCTGGAATGTTGAAATTGGAACAAGTAAAAACGACGTTTGGTGAAAAGGTAGTCCAGATATTAGCCGGTTTACGGGATATAAGCCATATTTACGCTACTCACCGGGTGGTGGATTCCGAAAACTTCAGAAAATTATTATTGAGTTTTGCCGAGGATGTACGGGTACAGTTGATTTTTCTGGCGGAGAAATTGTATGATTTACGACATGCAGAAAGTCTACCTCCGGAACAACAACGGGAGTTGGTGAGGGAGACCAGTTATATTTACATCCCTTTTGCCCATCGTTTAGGTTTGTATAATATTAAATCAGAGATGGAGGACCTAGCTTTGCGTTATGGGGAACCGGAGGTGTACAAGGAGATTTCTTTAAAGTTGGAGGGGACTCGTGAGGCTCGAGAAAAATATATCAATGAGTTTATTGCTCCTATCGTGGACGAATTTAATAACCGGGGTATTAAGTTCAAGGTGAAATGGCGTACCAAAACGATTGCTTCGATCTTGAATAAGATGCGGAAGAAGCAGGTAGAATTTGAAGAAATTTATGACATATTTGCGGTTCGTTTTATATTAGATAGCAGGGGGGCGGAAGAGAAGGCCGATTGTTGGAGAGCTTATTCGATCGTAGCCGATAAATATACGCCTAATCCGCAGCGATTACGGGATTGGATTTCAGTACCTAAATCCAACGGTTATGAATCATTGCAGACTACCGTTCTCGGACCTAACAATCGATGGGTGGAGGTGCAGATTCGTACGGAACGGATGGATGAGATTGCTGAAAAGGGGTTTGCGGCTCACTGGAAGTATAAAGGGGGAACGGCGGACAAAGTAATCGAGGAGTGGCTGACAGAGTTACGAGAGATATTGGAGAGTTCGGAAGTCGGAGCCGTGGATATGCTCGATGATATTAAAATTAATCTACAAGATAAGGAGGTACATGTGTTTACTCCGGCGGGAGATTTGAAGACTTTACCGGCAGGAGCAACGTTACTTGACTTTGCTTATGCCATCCATACAGCGGTGGGGGCTCATTGTGTTGGAGGAAAAGTAAATCAACGTAACGAGACGTTGCGTTACGTGTTGAAGAACGGAGATCAGGTATCTATCCTGACCTCAAATAATCAACAACCGAATGCCGACTGGCTGAATATAGCCACGACTTCAAAGGCTCGTAATAAGATCCGTCAGTTTCTTACAGAAGATTCGCGGGCACAGGCTACACTGGGTAAGGAGATGTTGGCTCGTCGGTTTAAGAATTGGAAGTTAGAGTTGACAGACGAGGTGATTCATCGTTTGCAACAACATTATAAATATAAGTTTGCGATTGATCTTTATCAAGCGATTGCCGAGGAAAAGTTGGATATGGCGGAGATCAAGGAGTTTATTACTCGCCCGAAGGAGGAGGAACGTACGATTACCACCCCTAGGGAAGAAGTGCAGGTTACTCCGTCCCGCCCGATTAGTGAAGACGTGTTGTTGATCGACCGGAACGTGGATAACGTGGTGTATAAGTTTGCCCGTTGCTGTAACCCGGTATTCGGGGATGATATTTTGGGATTCGTTTCTATTGGAGAGGGGATTAAGATTCATCGGACCCAGTGTAAAAACGCTCTTGATTTACAACGTCGGTACCCGTACAGAATAGTGCAGGCTGCTTGGACTAATGCCGGAACAACTTCTTATCAGACGATATTGAGTATAGTGGGACGTGAAGATGCAGGTATGGTGACCAAGATTACTGAGGTGATAGCGAAGGATCCGAAGATCACGTTACGGGGGTTGTCCATTAATTCGAGCGAGGGGGTGTTTGATGGGCAGATTACTGTGTTGGTTAGTGATACGGAACATTTGTCGCAACTGATTTCCCGGTTGAAACGTATACAGGGTGTTATACGAGTATATCGTCATGATTCTGTAAAAGAGTAATTTTATTTTGATTTTTTCTATATTTGCATAGTTCTAAATGATTGGTTAACACGTGATAGTAATATGTCGAAACAGGATGAGGTAAAGTGGTTGCAGGGATTAAAGGTTGGGGATGACCGGGCCTTTAAAGTTCTGTTTGAAAAATATTATGCCTCACTCTGTGCATTTGCCACTAATTTCGTGAATGATCCAGACGTGGCGGAAGATATTGTACAGGAGATATTTTTCAAATTATATACGGATAAACCGACTTTTGATGTTGTAGTGGCCTTGAAATCTTATTTGTATCTGGTTACCAAGAATCAATGTCTGAATTATTTGAAACATGCCCGAATTGAGCAGGAGTATATGTCTTTCTTGAAGGAACGGGAAACAACGACATTCTTTTTTAACCAGATTGTGGAGCAAGAGTTATTAGCTTTATTGTCGGAGGCTATACAGGATTTGCCGGAGCAGACGGGACAAGTATTTCAATTGGTGATGGAAGGTTTCGATAATGCTGAGATTGCGGAGAAACTGAATCTCTCCATAGATTCGGTAAAGTCACATAAAAAGCGTGGGAAACAATTATTGAAGAGCCGGTTAGGAGATATAACGGCAATCATTTTATTTCTGTCGAATTGTTAAATTTGTAAGAAAGTGTCATTCAAGTGACACTTTTTTTATACTTGATTGTTTTTTGGGTTGTAAAAGAAATTAATATGAAAGAAGCATTTGAAATAGCACGGATTATTCAGAAGAGTTTGAAAGGGGAACTTTCTGAAGCAGAGGAAAGACAATTATCCGATTGGAGAAAAGTTTCCGAGGAGAATGAACGTGCTTTTCAACGTATGATTTCAGAGGATTTTTACACAGTTGGGATGGAGAAGTTGGAAACGTATGATTACCGGGTGGCCTACGGACGTTTCTTGCAAAGAAAATACCAACAACGTCGTAAAAGGAGATTTTTGATAAATATGGCTCGGGTAGCTGCAGTTGCGTTACCATTTATAATTGCTCTCGTTCTTTACATCGGATTGAATCGAGAAAAAGAACAAACACTACGTCCTTCTTTGGCTACAAATATCCTTCCGGGGACGAGTAAGGCCGTGTTGACACTGGCAAACGGGCAAATGATTCCTTTGGGTGAGGAAGCAGCGGATAGCACGATTATTACAGATGGAACACAGATTAACGCTTCGGGGTCTGGGGTGACATACGCTAGTAATGGAGAAAGTGGATCGATCGTTTATAATAAATTGGAAATACCTCGCGGAGGAGAGTTTTGTTTGACACTTTCGGATGGAACAAAGGTGTGGTTAAACTCGGAAACTTCTATCCAGTATCCGGTGGCCTTCGGAGCAAAGGAACGACGGGTTTTCGTGCAGGGAGAGGCCTATTTTGAAGTGGCAAAGGATGTGAAGAAACCTTTTACCGTACAGTTCATGAGTTCGTCGGTAACGGTGTTAGGAACTTCTTTTAATATCCGAGCCTACCCGGAGGAAAAACAGTCACAAACTACTCTTGCAGAAGGATCTGTGAGGATTTATAGTCCTGGTAGTTCAATGTTATTGAAACCGGGAGAGCAGGCAGAGGTGAATGTGTTATCGGGTGAAATGGTGAAGAAGGAGGTTGAAGTAAAAAGTTTTACGAGTTGGAAAGACGGGCGTTTCGTATTTGAACAACAACCGTTGGAAGATATAATGAGGACATTGGAACGATGGTACGATATTCGTGTGATATTCCGTGATGAGGGGGCGAAGCGAATTTCTCTATCGGGGAATTTGAAACGATATGGTGATTTCTCCCAAGTAATGAAAATGTTACAGATGACGGGAGATGTGCGATTTGAATTATATGGAAATGATGTATATATAACTACAGAGTGAACCCCTTGATGGCCACAAGGGGAGGCAAGTGTATAAAACTAACTAAATTAATTAATTACATTATGGAGAAGAACCGAAATAAGTCTCTTCTGGGAGATTTATGGCTAATAAAAAACCGATTAATGATGAGAATGACGATTGTTTTATTATTGTTTTCGTCATTCACGGCAGTGGCTCAGAATGTCACTGTGAAAATGAAAAATAGTTCATTTATTCAAGTTGCTAAAGAAATTCAAAAGCAAACGGAGTTAACTTTTTTGTACAATGATGCAAAAGTGGGTAATATTACGGGATTGAATCCTGATTTCACAAATGCAGATGTAAAAGTCGTTTTGGAATATTGTTTAAGGAATTCAGGACTTACGTTTTCGATCGTGGATAACACGGTGGTGGTTAGTCCTGTGAAATCAACTAATCAACAAAAAGAGAATAAGCTTACGGTGGCAGGTAAGATCACGGACCAACAAGGACAGCCTCTTCCGGGAGTGAATATTATTATTAAGGGAACCACGATTGGATTCGTGTCTGACGTGGATGGAAAATTTACGGCAATTTGTTCGCGGGGTGATTCCTTGCTTTTCTCGATGATTGGTTTCGAAATGCAGACGGTGGCAATTAATAGTGATTCCCCTTTAAACATTAAAATGAAGGAGGCTACGGAAGCGTTGGATGAGGTTGTTGTTGTTTCAACGGGTTATACCCGTCTGCCGAAGGAACGTGCTACGGGATCATTTAGTGTTGTTACAGCTAAAGAATTAGCAAAGCGTCCTAGCCCGAACATTATGAATCGTTTGGAAGGTGTTGTTCCAGGGGTTTATGTGGATGTTAAGAATTCGGATATGACTTTTTTGTATGGGTCTAACCGAACAGATGGACAATTGGAGGAACAAAATAATATTTCAATGAACATTCGTGGAAGGAGTAGTTTTACCGATGCGATGAGCCGTCCCTTATTGGTTATTGATGGATTTCCTACGGATTTGGAAATGAAAAACTTGAATCCAAATGACGTGGAGTCAATTACTTTTTTGAAAGATGCAGCAGCAGCTTCTATTTGGGGGGCTCGTGCTGCTAATGGGGTAATTGTTATTGAAACAAAAAAAGGAAAGAAAGGGAAACGGGGTACAACGGTAAATTTTGGTATGAATGTTATGACTTCTGGTTCTCCACGTTTTAATACTTTACCAATCATGAATTCTGCGGAGATGATAGATTATGAACGGGAGATGGTTGAGAAAGGATATATTACTCGTCCTACCTATGCATCAGCTTATACGTTCGAGATATCACAGGCTGCCAAAATCTTACTGGATGCGAAAGATGGGATTATAACTCAAGCAGAGGCAGATACCAAATTGGGTGAATTAGCAGAACGAGAAGCATATCGGGATGTAAAAAAATATATGTTACAACCTTCTTTTTCTCAACAATATAATTTATCATTTAGTGGAGCTTCAGACGATATGAACTATTTTTTGTCTGCTTCATATGCTAACGAGCAATCCAACACCAAAGGGGAACAAGGAGATCGTTTTACCTTAACTTCAAATTTGAATTTCAAAATCATGAATTGGGCAACGTTGAGTACGAGCATACGGGCTTCATTGATTGATATAAAAAACAATGGTATGGGATTATCCGTTATTCAAGCTACCTCAACAGTGCTTCCTTTTTTACCTTATGATCAAATGGTGGATAGTGACGGGAATCGGGTAGATTATTATAGATATCTTAAGGATTTTGTAGATGAAAAAGAATCACAAGGATATAAAAATTGGAAATATAATTATTTAGATGAATTGGATAATAAAGATGATCGGCGGAAAGAACAGGCCATAACAATGACTGTTGGATTGAATATTCCAATTCCGAGAGTGAAAGGGTTAACTATAGACGGACAGTTCATGTATGAAAGAACAAATGCAAAAAACAGGACATATCAGAATGAGAATACATATGAATGGAGGGATATTTATAATACCGCAACAATATATGATGCTACAACCGGAAAGTTAACTCATGCTTTGCCCGATGGAGGTTTATTAAATGTTGCTTACAATGATTCTCGGAATTATAGTGTGCGTGGCCAAATTAACTATGATAATACATTTGCAGAAATTCATCAAGTGTCTGCGTTAGCTGGTATTGAATTACGAGAAACGAGAAACTGGCAGAGTGGTGCAAATTATTATGGGTATAATGAACAAACTTTGCAGGCGGGATCTCAATTGCAAAATCCTTACCCGACTGTTTGGGGATATACAACATCTTTGCGCGATAATAGTCCAGAAGTAGATTATCAACGTCGTTTCTTGTCATATTACGGAAATGTTTCTTATACCTTGATGGGAAAGTATGTTTTAACAGGAAGTGCACGTTATGATGATTATAATAATTTTGGTGTTGATCGGAAATATAGAGCAACACCGATGTGGTCTACTGGGTTATCATGGCATATTGGCCGAGAAGATTTTATGCAAGATAATGTAGGGTGGGTAAATCAATTAACATTCCGTGCAACTTTTGGTTACAATGGTAATATAGATCAGAATCAATATCCATTCACACAAATATCATTGACTTCAAGCAATGATGATTTTACTCAATTACCTTCGTCAAGTATTAATTTTGCTGCTAATCCTTCCGTTCGCTGGGAGAAAACGGGAGTATTGAATTTTGGCTTGGACTTTGCTATATTAAGTCATCGGATTTCTGGTTCTCTAGAGTGGTACAATAAATATTCACGAGACTTATTTGCAGACTATACAATAAATCCGATATTTGGGGCAAATGCTTCAAATAATTATACGCTTTCCCGTAATGCAGCTAAGGTAAATGGTAAAGGATTGGATTTGTCGTTAACGGGGATTATTGTACAGAAAGATGATTTCAATTACAGAATGAATTTGACCTATTCATATAACACAAATGAGGTAATTTCTTCTCCCTATGAAATGTCTCCCTCTTTTTATGCTAGTGGGGGTGGTAGTGGAAGAATGTTAGAGGGATATAATATGAATAATTTCTGGGCATATCGTTGGGCTGGTTTGGATGAAAATGGTGATTCTCAGGTATATAATGCCAATGGCGAAATTGTAAAAGCAACGGAGAGTGTGACAAATGATGATTTGGTATATGTGGGTACATTGACACCTAAACATTTCGGAGGATTTTTTAATACGTTTACTTATAAAGGTTTGTCTCTCTACGTGGGAATTACTTATAAATTGGGATATATTTTTCAAAAACCTACTATTTCTCAACAAGCAGGTGGACGGAATTCTTATTATGAGATTAATGAGGACATGGCCAAACGTTGGAGAGAAGCGGGGGATGAAGCTATAACAAATGTTCCTCGTATTGGAACGAGTGCCAATAGTTTTGTACGTTACCGGGGGGCAGACATCCATATAGAAAAAGGTGATCATATTCGTTTGAGAGAGGTGTCTTTAACTTATGAACTTCCTAACAAATGGTTAAATAAATTGATGATTAATAGTGCTTCCATTGGGTTTAGTGCAACGAATTTAGGTTTGATATGGAAGAAGAATAATGCAGGTATTGATCCAGATTTTATTCCCAATAGTCGTAGTTTGACAATGTCTCCTACTCCATCGTATAATTTCTCGTTAAACCTTAATTTTTAAATATGGTTGATATGAAAAAGAATATTGTATTATATAGTTTAATTGTTGGGTTAAGTGGAATCTTTTCTGCTTGTTCGGATTGGGTAGATATTAAAACAAAAGGAAAGTTGATTCCGGAAGAAACGGTGAATTATCGTTATCTGATGAATAATACCAATAATTTTCGGTACACTCTTTCTGAGCAAGATTTTGCTTCAGATGATATTAATATTTCGGATGAAACGCAACAAAATGCTATTTATGAGACAGATAAATTTATTCCAATGTACACTTGGGCAGATGAAATTTATAGTCAGTCAGAGCGGGATCCGGAATTGAATGCTGTTTATCAAGTAATTTATAATTGTAACGTGGTGATAGATGAAGTGATGGGCAGTAAGAATGGTACTGAAACTGAGAAATTGGCGATTCGGGCAGAAGCTCTGGTTCATCGTGCTGATGCTTATTTGTCTTTGGTAAATTTATATGGGAAAACTTATAATGCAGCAACAGCTTCTATAGATCAAGGTGTTCCTTTGTTGACAACTCCTCGAGTGGAAGGATCTTTACCTCGGGCATCTGTAGAAAAAGTATATGAACAAATATTGCAGGATTTAAATGATGCTTTTGAGTATTTACCTGATCTTCCTGATTATAAATTTTATCCTAGTAAATGTGCCGTTTATGCTTTGAAAGCAAGGACTTACTTGCTAATGGCTAATTATACTGAGGCAAAAAATAATGCGATAGAAGCATTAAAGTTACAGAATACGTTAGAAAATCTGAATGATTATGTGGGTGATATTGTTAATGATACGAAGTCTTATCCAGAGAATCTGAAAGATAAAGAAGTAATCTTGGCCAAAATGCCTAGAAATAAATATCAAATTGCTTCTTATAATGCTGTTGCTCTTGTGTTAAGTGACGATTTATTAAATTTGTTTGATAAAGAACATGATTTGCGTTACTTGTATTTTACTCGGCCGATGACAGATCTAGAAGTTACTTATTCAGGTAGGATATATTATAAAGATTATTTGTATTCTAATGATTATCCTAAGAATGAGGCCCGTAATATGGGGCCTTGTGTACCGGAAATGATGCTAATTGAGGCAGAATGTTGGGCTCGTGAGGGAGAGGTTACGGAAGCAATGAATCTTGTTAATAAATTAAGAGAGTACCGTTATGTTGCGGGAGAGGACTATACATTGAATGCTTCTACGGCTAAAGATGCGTTGGGAATAGTATTGCAAGAACGTCGTAGGGAATTAATGTGTCATGGATTGCGTTGGATGGATCAACGTCGTTTGACGAATGATCCGGATTTCCCGACACAGACAGTAACTCGGGTATTCAAAGGAACAACTTATACCTTGGAACCGGGGGCTTTACGTTATACTTTCCCGATGGGAGAATTGTATCTTGAAGAAAATCCGGAGATCGGACAAATTGAATAAGAGTATGTAAGGTTCATAAAGTTATGAGGTTTAAAAGTACTTTATAAATTTTGTGAACCTTACCTGCTTTATAAACTAATAAATCGTATTGTATGAAAAAAATCACATTGTTAGGAAGTATCATTGTACTTCTATTATTTGCCTGTATGGTTAAAGCTCAGGATCGTAAGCCTTTTCACATCATTCCATTGGTGCCGGTTGTCGGGCAGGATGTGAAGTTCACGTATGATAACTCATTAACATCTCTGGCTGATGAGGAAACGATTTACGGAACGGTTTATTACTGGGAAAATTTGTGTTGGAAGGCAGAAGATTTGAAGTTGGTGAAGAATGATACGGCATGGGAGGCTATTTGTAGAGTACCAGAAAATTGTGCGTTATTATCATGTAAGTTTTATGCGGGGGACAAGAAGGATACAGGTGGACGTTCGACATATGCGACAATGACTTTTAATAAGAACGGGCAGAATTTACCAACAGCTTATATGGCGTGGGGAATGTTGCGCAACAAGACGTTGGAGTCTTTACCGGGATATTGTGAAGAGAATGCGTATATTGATGATGAGGTTATGCGTTATTGGCTGAATCAACAACTTATGAAAGATCCGGGTGCTCGGAAGTATGTGTTCTACTATGCGGCAAAATTATTGAATAAAATGATGCCAGGAGAAAAACATGAACAAATGTTGGGTGACGTGGATTTTATATTGAATTTGCCGGATGCAGATGAAGCAACCTTGTTGAAAGCGTTGGAAGTCGCTAAGAATATTGTAAAAGACAGCACGAAAGCGGCAGCAGTAGAAAACCGGATTTTAAAAGATTACCCCAATGGGATTTTGGCTAGAGATCAAGAGATCTGGCGAATTTTCAGAATTATGGATGCTGATGCGAAAGCTTCGGAATTGGAGGCTTTCTTAAAACGTTTTCCGACTGAAAAGTTTAAAGATATAGAAACCGAAACTTCTTCCATGTATTTGGGTAAAATTTTTCAGGCCGTTATTTACCAGCCTATTATCAAGAAGAATGATTATAGCTTGTTGTATAAATATATTCATGATGTGCCTCATCTTCATTTGCAAACATTTTACTGGCATATGGTGCAAATACCGTTGAGTACGAACCAGAGGACACCGGAACAGGTATTACCTTTTGCTAAAGTTATTTATAACGAGCTAATGACTCGTCCCCAAGTAGGTTCTGAGCGGATGTATTCCGATAGAGAGTGGAAGGATAATTTACTTACGAGGTGCAAAGATATGATTTTGAAACATGCGTTCGTGTTGGATGCTACCGGTTTTTCTGCCGAAGCGTTGGAGCTAATGGAAGAAATTAAAGGGAAGTATAATTTTAAATCGGCAGAATATAATAATCAATATGTTCGTTTGCTGGAAAAAAATGGTTATCAGTCAATGGTCATTCCCACGATCGTGGCTAGTGTGCGAGAAGATGCGGTTACTCCCGAAATGTTGGAAATCCTGCGAAAAGACTATGTGAAACAGCACAAGAATGATAACGGTTTTGAGGTTTATGTCAGTTCATTGAAATCGAGGGAAAAACAACAAGAATTGCAAAAACATTTGCAGGAGACGATGATTAACAAAGAGATCGAACTTTTTGCCATGGAGGATCTAGACGGAAATAAGGTTGATCTTTCAAAGATGAAGGGGAAGATTATCGTGTTGGATTTTTGGGCAACTTGGTGTGCTCCTTGTAAGGCTTCTTTACCGGGGATGCAAATGGCGGTGAATAAGTACAAGAATGATCCGAACGTGGCATTTTTCTTTGTTTCTACAATGGAAACGGCGGCGAATTTTAAAGAACAGATTCGGAAATTTATGAAGGAGCATAACTACACGCTGAAAGTGCTTTGTGATAATGTTAATCCGAAAACGAAGAAACAATCTGCTGTTTATGATACTTATGCCAAGGCTTTTAAATTTTCCGGTATTCCTCACAAAATGATTATAGACGGGAATGGAAAATTGCGTTGGAGCATTAACGGTTATATGGGAAGTCCCTCGGCTTTGGCAGAGGAGATGAACCTTATGATTGAGATGTTGAAAGCGGAATAACGGTATATTTGATTTATTAGGATTTAGGTAGGAGTTATTCGCCTCCTTCTAAATCCTAATTTATATCCTTAATCCAATCGTTTTAATGGCTTACAGAAAGGTATAAATGAGTTAAAGTCGAGTTCATGTCGTCTTTATTTCTTGGTGGTTTGTTGTGTTTACTGATTGTTCTGGATATTGAAACCGTTATAATTGAAAAGCATCACCTAGTCTCTCAAACTTTAGGTGATGCTTTTCTTCTGTTGATGGTCAGATCATTCTACTTTCGGTCTTTTTGTACATTTTCTTGTAACCAATTCCCCATGATTTGTAGGGCTTCTTCTGAAAACACGTCTTCTAAATCGGGTATTTCTTCCCGGGTACACTCTTTACAGCGTTGGAACATATGGTTCAAGCCGGGGAGAGTCACGATTTTGTATTGTGTGTTTTTGCCCTTATCCAGCAATTGTTTGATGGATTCCAAGTTTTCTTTGGCAGGTACCATGATGTCTTTATCCCCGTTCAGTGCTAGTACGGGTTTATGAATGCGGGGAATATAATTTTCCGGATTATAATGGATCATTTCCCTATACCAACGTCCTTGTGCTTGATGCAGGTAACGACTGAAAAACATTTCATCTCTTCCATGATTAAGATTAACAGCTTTCAGTGTGGCTTCGTCTTGTTGGGCTATCCATTGATCGAAGGCTTGCCGTAAAGGAATATCTAGGGGTTGTTCCAAGGGGACGGAGTGTACTTTGTCGAATAAAGTATTAAAAAGACTCATAAACTGCTCCACCCGCTCCGGTGTCATTCCGGGGGTGGTCCGTAAAATGGCGTCATTTTGTAATTTCAAAATCTGTAGGCCATCGACACCCACGCCAGCCAAAGAAATAACAAATGATACGTCTGGGGAGTCTGCTCCTAACATGAACGCTACCTGTCCGCCTTCACTATGTCCGATGACCCCGATGTGCTTGCTATCTGTTTCTGGGCGTTGTTTTAGATAGTCGATCCCGGCTTGGGCATCCCGTGCAAAATCGCTCGTTGTGGCTTCTTCGTATATTCCGTTAGTTTTTCCAGTTCCCCGATCATCGGTTCGTAACACGATGAATCCTTGGCGAGTGAGGTAGTCCGCTATTTTGAAAAAGGGTTTGTGACCGGAAAAGGTTCCGTCTCGGTCTTGTTTCCCAGTTCCGGATATAATGATGGCTGCAGGGAAAGGGCCTTTACCTTGTGGAATAGTCAGAGTTCCTACAACCTGTATCGAATCACATGATACGTAGGAAACTTCTTCAGAATAGTAAGGATAAGGTGGGCGTGGATTTTGTGAAAAATAGACAGGTTGGAGGCTATCGACTTTACCGAGAGTAAATTCCCGTGTCTTCCCGTAGGTGGTCACTTCTGCTTGGATAGAGTCTTTACCGGCATGGAAGGAACCTTCAAAGCGAATATTCTCCCGGTTGAAGATGGCAAGGATACTTTCATCTGAAAGTACGAGTGTGTCGGCTTTTGCTTTGTCAATCCATTGTTCCGGAAGTGATAGAAAAGCTTGGGATGTTCCTTCCGGTGTGGTTTTTAACTCGATGAATACTCGTTTACTACCGGATTGTCCTTGCCAAGCATGAGGCGAAGAGGTACATCCGAACAGCGTAACGGAGGATAATAGTGCGATTGTTTTAAGGTGTAACATACAGTTTTAATTTTAGTTTTCCCTCAAAACATCCAATTGCCTGAAAAGTGTCACTTATTTGTAAATTTCTTACTGGACCTTAATTTTCAATTCTCTATTTTCAATTGTTTCAGCGTGATGACCGTGATTTCAGGCCATGCACCGAAGCGCAGGGGCATCAATCCGATATATCCCAACCCGACATTGACATACAGACCTTGTTTGCCTTCCATATAAAGTCCACTCCATTCTGGGTATATGAATCGAGACGGGGAAAGTCGTCCGATAGCAAATTGCATGGCGTGCGTGTGACCTGCCAGCATGAGGTCAATATCCGTGTCGAGTACTTCCCGACGCCAGTGTGTGGGGTTGTGACTTAACAATAGTTTGAAAGAGCATTGTTCCGTGCCTTTCATGGCTTTGGGAAGGTCGCTATATTGAGAAAAAGGAGGTTCTCCGTTATTTTCTACACCGATCAAAGCAATGCTATCTGCGGCACGTTTTAGTATCACGTGCTCATTGTTTAACAAATGCCATCCCATGGAGGCCTGTTTGTTTTGTATATCCCGGATGTTTTGGTCTCGGGCTTCGTTTGTCGGCCAATTGTAATAAGGGCCGTAGTCGTGATTTCCAAGAATGGAGAACACTCCGTCCGGGGCTTTCAATTGTGCTAGAATATTTTCAAAGGGTTCTAATTCTGTGGCCTTTGTGTTGACGATATCTCCTGTAAAAACAATTAAATCGGTTTGCTGAGCGTTGATCTGATCCACCGCTTTTTGTAAGGCAGCTTGGTCTCCGTTCCAGCTACCTGTGTGTATGTCAGAAATTTGTGCAATGCGATACCCGTCGAAAGCGGCAGGAAGATCGGGAGTGGTGAACGTGACTTGTTGCACATCAAATCGTGTTTTGCCCCATATTGCACCGTAAAGTACCATGAGCATCATGCCGATTCCTAACATGATACCAAGCCAGCTAAAAGGTTGTATTTGCCATTTGAATAAGTATTTTAACGGTAAATCAAGTAGTGAGCAAAGCATGAAAATAGTTTTTGGCAGTACAATAGCCATGTAGGTGATCGTGAAGATTCCGATGAGGTTTTGTAGGGCCAAGGTTTCTTTGGAGGATAATAGAATCCAAACGAGGGCGAATAACAGGATCACGGAAGGAAGAAACCATAGCCAACCTAACGGATTGCCTCCTGTTGATTTTGTGATATGCGATTTATAAATATAGATATCTGGAATGATTAATAGTAAAAAAAGATAGATAGACAGTTTCGAGAGCATATATTTTCTGTTTTTGTATAAGTGGTATTATTATTTGTTTGTTTCTTGATTAAACAAAGTTATCATTTCTTTTTTGAGTGGTTTTCGAGAGCAAGATTTTTTATTTTTCTTTGGGAAATCTTTGAAATGTTGTTGGTTTCCTAGAGGAGCTTACCAACTTAATTTGAGAGTAATTGAGGAATTTTGAAGTGTTTTATGTTTTAATGTTAAATGCAGGCTGTGTTAGGTAAATAATTTTGTTCTTTTGTGGTTTATATTAAAGAAATATTTACTTTTGTCTTGTCAATTCGAGAAATAATAGAAAAGTGTATAGCACATGAAGGAATAAGCCTCCGGAAGTGTTATACACTTTTTTTATTAAATCCGAGTTGACATTCAATTTAATATCCGGAGGCTTTTTAGAAAACGTTTTTTGAGAGATATAGTTACATATAAATGTAATATTTTGAATTCTAATTTGTCGATGAGGGTGAGAGTACCGTGATGGGAAATCATCCTTTTTTGCATTTCTTCACTTTAAGAAAAATTTAAAACGTTTGAGTTTTGCATCCATAAGGATTCGTCTTATATTTGTTAACAGAAAAATAGTGCGTGATCTTTCAATGATCTTTTATTATTTACATGATTAAAAACAATTACACATGAGAAAAACAGTATTGGTTATTTTTAGTTGCTTTCTCTCCCTGTTGTTTTTTCCTAAGGCTTACGGGCAAGGACAGGATAAGTTACTGGGACTTCTGAAAGAAGAATTGGCTCAACAGATGAAAGAACTAAAGGATGAAGAATTTCCCCCGTATCACATGAATTACAGGGTGATTGATGTGACTTCTTCCGTGGTGTCTGCTTCTTTCGGGGCGCTGATGAATAGTCAGCAATATCGTTCCCGGACGTTAGTCCCGCAGATTCGGTTAGGGAATGAAAAACTTGATAATTTTAGATTTAATCAAATGGGATCTGCTATGTCCCGGTTTCAAGGCCCTTCTGTGGCTCGTTTACCTTTAGATGAAGAGAATAATGAAGATGCTGTTCGTCAAGCTATTTGGGATGAAGTGAACAATCGTTATAAGTTTGCCGTGGATATGTATCAAAAGACGAAAGCAGAAAGTTCTGTAAACGTGGAAGAGGAAGACAAGGCTCCTTATTTTTCAGAAGCGAAAGTAGAGAAGTATTATGAGGCTCCGCTCTCGGCTGAGAAAATGACGATTGATATGGATCAGTGGGCTGCCCGGATGAAAGAAATTTCAGCCGTGTTCAAAAACCAACCCGGGATTATGAAAGGGGATGCGATCATGATTTACACAGTGGAGAGACGTTATTTCGTGAATAACGAGGGAACAGAGGTTGTACAGAATCTACCCTATGCCCGTATCATGGTATTTGGAGAGACAAAAGCCGATGATGGGATGGAATTGCCTTTGAATTTGTCTTATTTTGCCTATGATCCGGCTGATCTTCCCGCAAATGACGAAATTATTGCGGATACCAAGGAGATGGTGAAGACATTGGAGGCTTTACGTGTAGCTCCAGTGGTAGATCCGTATACAGGGCCGGCTTTACTCTCCGGTCCAGCCAGCGGTGTGTTTTTTCACGAAATTTTCGGTCACCGGATTGAAGGACAGCGAATGAAGAGTGAGAATGACGGACAGACATTCAAGAAGATGATTGGTCAGTTAGTATTGCCGGCAGATATGCACGTCTACGATGATCCGACTCTTCGGGAATATGCAGGAGAGGATTTGAATGGATTCTATAAATATGATGATCAAGGAGTAAAAGCAGAACGGGTGGACGTAGTTGTTAATGGTAAATTAAATGATTTCTTGATGACTCGTACTCCGATTGACGGTCATCCTCGTACCAACGGTCATGCTCGTGCCAGCGATGGATTCGATCCTGTTTCTCGTCAATCTAATCTGATAGTCGAAACTTCTAACCCGAAAACTCCGGAAGAATTACGTCAATTGTTGATTGAAGAAGTGAAAAAACAAGGTAAGGAATATGGTTATTTCTTTAAAGAAGTGACAAGTGGATTTACATTCACGGGTAAAGGTGGAACTAACTCTTTTAACGTGACCCCTCTGGAAGTGTATAAAGTTTTTGCTGATGGTCGTCCGGATCAATTGGTGCGTGGCGTTGATTTGATCGGAACTCCGCTTTCCATGTTTTCTAATATTATATATGCTGGAAATGATGCTCGTGTGTTCACGGGTATGTGTGGTGCAGAATCAGGTTCTATTCCTGTAACGGCTATTTCCCCGACTATTTTGGTGAATAAGGTGGAAACGCAAAGAAAAGCTAAATCTCAAGATATTTTACCGATTTTACCGGCTCCGGGAACGAAATAAAGATGTGGAAATTATAAAATTACAAAGATGAGATATATATTATCACTATTAATATTTTTCTTGCTGGTAGGGCCAGTAGTGGCTCAGAATGAACAAGATCAAGTGATCTTTAAGGCTATGCAGGATGAATTGCAAAGAAATAAAGCAGAATTGGCATTGCCGGGAATGGATAAACCGTTTTATTTGTCTTTTTCTTTAGGAAGATTTCGCCAGTTTGAAGTCGTTGGAGAACTAGGAGCGATCACGAATTCTTTGGAATTGCCGTGGAGAGGTGTGGGTTCGTCTCAACTACTATTGGGGGATTATAATAATACGAATGATACTCGTTTCGTGGGACAATTCATGAAAATAGGAATGCCTGCTGAAGCAGATTATGATATGATTCGTCGTAATTTTTGGTTGGTATCCGATGCCGCTTACAAAATGGCATTACGCGAGGCTGCAGCCAAAGAAGCGGCTTTAAAGTCAAATCCGCAAACCCCGGAAGAGGCACAATTACCGGACTTGGTGAAAGCTGAGCCGATTACGAAGATCGTGGAAAGCAAGGTTCCTTACGAAATTGATATAAAGAAGTGGGAAAATGCGATTCGTGAACTTTCTGCAATATTCAAAAACTACAAGGAAATTTACAACTCATCAGTAGGTATTAGTGGCTTGGATATGGAGGTTTACAAACAGACAAGTGAGGATGTGACGATGAAACAACCAGTTTCATATGTAAACTTTTTTGCACAAGGGTATGTAACCACGGGAGAAGGTGTAAAGATTGGGGATGCGCTTTCTATTTTAGTTGCTCGTCCTCAGGATATGCCTTCGTTGGAAGAGTTGAAGAAGAGGGTGACCGCTTTTGCAGAAAGTCTGATGAAGTTGAAAAATGCTCCGGTTGTTGAAGAGTTCTATTCAGGTCCGGTTCTTTTTGAAGATGGTGCTTCTTCCAGTATTTTCGTGAATAACCTGTTGAATCAAGGTGGATTATTTGCATATCGTAAACCGATAGGTCAAGCAGGAGGTAGAACACTCGAAGGGCGTATCGGAAGAAAAATTATTGATAATCGTTTGACAGTAAAAAACTACACGAGCTTGGAGAAATATAATGGAACTCCCTTATTAGGAGCTTACGAGATTGATGCGGAAGGAGTTATTCCGGAAAAAGAGATGACGTTGGTTGATAAGGGAATTTTGCGTCAGATGTTGAATGGTCGAGTGCCCTCTTTGAAAACTCAACACTCTACGGGTAGTTCTCGTTTCGTGATGACTGGAAGTGATATTGTTTATACTACGGCTCCGGGAACGATTCATATTCAGGTGGATAAAGGAACGAAACAGGATAAGATGAAAAAAGCCTTAATTAAAGCAGCTAAGGATGAAGGGTTAGATTATGCTTATATCGTGCGTGGTCTTGCCGGACCAGCTTCCCGTATTTATAAGGTGGATGTGAAGGATGGTAGTGAAACTCAAGTTCGTTTCGGTGATGTTTCTGCTATTAATTTGGCTAAGATCAAACGGGTTCTGGAGATTTCAAGTAAAGAGAATGTGTCTAATTATATTCTGAATCGTCAGGTGCTTTCTTCTTTGATTTATCCGGCTTCAGTTTTGATCGAAGATGTGGAAATCAACAAGTCCGAGCCGAAGAAAGAAAAAGAACCCGTGTTGAAGTTTCCGTTACAGAGATAACATAACCTAAGAGCTTTTACAAGATAGAGTCTGAAGTTACGACTAAGTTGGACTCTTTATTCAAAAAGGACTGTCTAATAAATGAGAATTAGGCAGTCCTTTTTTTGTTGTAATGTTCGCAGGGAATGAATACCTTTGCTCAAGGTTGGTTGGTACTTTTTAAGATTGTAAATATGGCATTTGAAAATATACGTCTGGTAGCCCGTTACGAGCGGAATTTGATCATAAGAAATAAATTGTTTTGGATATTTGCTTGTTGTGTGGTTATCGGGATCACTCTTTCACACTGGCTATGGCAGGGGGAAACGTTAGGTGGATTTCGGTGGTTAAATAGAGCTTTGCCTTCATTTATTCCTTTTTGGAACGCTTGGTTTTATAATTTGGTGCAAGGGATCATCGTGATTTTTATCGGTATTGATTTTGTGTGGAGGGATCGTCAATTGGAGACGAATGCCGTGTTTTCTGTTCGTCCGGTGACTAATTTGGCTTATCAAACGGGGAAAGTGTTGGGAATTGTGGAGGTTTGCTTCGTGCTGAACTTGATAACGATGGGATTAGGGATGATTTTCCATCTTTTGTTTGGGGAACCGGGAACTTTCCAGTTAAAGATTTATTTTGTCTATTTGTGCGTAATGACTTTGCCCACGTTGTTTTTTGTGTTGGGAATAGCTTTAACCGTGGCTAATCGGGTAAAGAACCATGCCTTAGCAGTATTGGTATTATTGGGCGTGTTTGCTGCATTTTATTTTGGGACTACGGATTTATTATGGGGTGCTGTTGACCCATGGGGGCGTACTTTGCCGCTTTTGTTCTCGGATGTGACGGGAATGCTTCGTCCGGAATGGGTGATTTTGCAACGGGGAATGTTTGTTTTTCTAGGTTTGGGACTTATTATACTCGCCATGGGAATGATGAAACGTTTGTCTGAACAGGTTATGTGGAAAGTGAGAGCCGGGGGATGGACGTTCATGCTGTTAGGTATATTATTAGGGGGAGCTTATTACACTGTCTTTTGCAAAATAAATAATCGAAGAGATTTGTATCGGGGGGTATTCGAAAAATATGCGGAAGTGAAAGGAGGGCATGTTAAGACGCATACTATCTATTTCCGTCAGGAGGGGGATAAAATAACGGGGATAAGTGATCTGGTTGTGACAAACGTAGGCATGCAACCCTTGGCTCACCTTGTACTCTATTTGAATCCGGGCTTGGAGGTGATAAACTTGACAGGAAGGGAGGGGGAGAAATTACCTTATACTCGGGAAGCCCAAGCCATTCTTTTGGAGAGAACGTTACAGCCCGGTGAAGAAATTCTTTTACATGTGGTTTACGAGGGGAGAATTGATGAGGCAATTTGTTTTCCGAATTTTACGGACGAGGAGTTTCATGATACCCGGTTAATGAATTTTTTCCGGACATATCATTCGATATTCCGTCATGGGAGGTGCTTTGCTCGTGTTGGAGATAATTATACTTTACTTTTCCCGGAATGTTTATGGTACCCCGTTTGTGTTCCTCCGGTAAATGTGAATGCCCCTTTGGTTCGTCAGTATGATTTCACCCGTTACCAATTGAAAGTAGGAGAGATCGGGGAACGGGTGGCTATCTCACAAGGAAAGATGGAGATAAGTGGAGATACGACTATTTTCAGAAACCGGGAAGCATTACCTTCTTTAAGTTTAAGTATTGGATCGTATGAGCGAAGAAGTATCGTGTTGGATTCCTTGACTTTTGAATTGTATTATTTTCCCGGGCATGACTTTTTTATGCGGGATTACACTAGTCTTAAAGATTCTGCAGAGTTTCTTTTGGAAGAGCCGGTAAGTACGATGCGGGAGATAAAGGGAGGTGATTATCCTTTTGGTAAGTTAACCTTAATTGAGACTCCGGTAAATTTTGTTCCTCACCAGTATAAAGGATTTACAGGAAGTGAATTTGTACAGCCGGAGCTACTGTTTTATCCGGAGAGAATGTATTTGGGGTATTACTCTCACGTGGGCTTTTGGCCTGGAGATGAGGATGAGAGAACTCGTTTTGAGTTGGAAATAGATGCATTCCGTAACTTGTTGGAAGTGAATTTACTCACGGGTGTTTTTGATTGTTCTGCCTTGTTTTGTGATTTCGGGGGCGTATTGCAATCCGATGAATACCCGGGCTTTGGCAGTATCGTAAACGATTTAGCCAAGGTGGACTTTTTTAATGGGCCGATGGTATACGTGGGCGAGGATATTAGTTACCCCGAGATTGTTACTTATTGGAATGGAAAATCCATGCGGGAAGCTTTTGTGGATCAAGAGGTGAAAGGAGATCAATTACAGAAGTTCCTGAGGAAAAAATATGAATTGATTCAAAAGCATTTACAGGCACTCGTTGGAGAACGGGAGTTATTTAACTTTATGAAGCAATTTAAGCAACGTTATTTGTTTATGGCACCTGATTTCGCCATACTTGAAAAGGAGTTTAAGGCCCATTTTCATGTGGATATTCGAGAGATTTTGGATTATTATTATGAGGGGAAGGAATTACCTGCGTTATTTATTCGGGATTTGAAAGTAGAATTGTATGAAGAGGGAGAGAAAGCTAAAAATATAGGTAGTTGTAGAATATATAACCCTACTTCGGTGCCGGCAGTCGTGACACTAAGCGTGGCAACGTATTCCATGGGAGATAACGAAATGGGATCCGGAGTGCGTAATTATTTAATTCCGGGACATAGTTGTAAAGAGATTCGGGCCGATTTGGGGATACGTGATGTTTTTGCCTTAGAGATGAATCTCTGTCAAAACCTTCCCGGAGAGAATGTCTTGGAATTGACTTCATCAAAGGATTTGGCAAAAACGAAGAATGGGAAAACAGGTATTTGGGATGTGGATAGTACTATTTTTACTCGTAAGGTTCCGGGAATAGTCGTAAATGCTGAGGATCCCGGTTTTGTTATTCATGAAAAAAAGCGAAAGGGGAAACTGGCAACTTATTTTTTTACGGGAGAGAGTGGGAAAAAATATAGTTACGTGTATGATCATGAGCATTGGACTTTAGTTACAAGTGACCGATGTTACGGGGATATTGTGAAAAGTGCTTATTATAAAATTGCCGGAACCGGGAAATCTAAAGTAGAATGGAAGGTGAACGTGGAGAATCCCGGGAAATATGAAGTTTTTGTTTATGTTCCGGATGTTGAGGCTACTTCTGCTCGTAAAGTTTTTATTGGAGGAGCCAGACTTTTTTACCAAGTAACCTCTGCGGAGGACATCACGGACGTGGAAGTATTATTGGATCACGAAGAACCTGGATGGATTTCTTTGGGGAAATTTAATTTTAATCGTGGAGAATACAGTGTGTTTCTAAGTGATCGTGGCGGTGATTCTTTGACGTGGGAGAATGATGGTTCCTATGCGTGGGAAAGGGACGCCGTACAATTGATTTTTGCTAATGCCGTGAAATGGGTTCCGGTTAATGAATAGAAAAGTGGTATTTATTTGTATAAAAGTAAAATCATGTAGATATGAAAACCAAGATAAATAAGACTAATGCTGTTCGTTTATTGGATAAAGCGAAGATTGACTATGAATTGATTCCTTACGAGGTAGATGAAAATGATTTGGCCGCAACTCACGTGGCTGCACAATTAGGGGAGAATATCGAACAGGTATTCAAAACGTTAGTATTACACGGGGATCGAGGGGGATACTTCGTTTGTGTTATTCCGGGTGATCATGAACTGGATTTGAAGGTGGCTGCTAAGGTATCGGGGAATAAAAAGGTAGATTTGATTCCGATGAAGGAGTTGTTGCCTATTACCGGGTACGTCCGAGGCGGATGCTCACCTATCGGAATGAAAAAAGAATTTCCCACGTTTATCCATGCAAGTTGTTTAAAGTTCGAATACATTTATATCAGTGCGGGTGTACGGGGATTACAAATTCGTTTGAACCCGAAAGATTTAATCAGTTATACAGGAGCGGTATTGATAAGTTAAAAGCTGAAAGCTAAAAGTTGGCTCACCTTCAACTTTTAGCTTTCAGCTTTTAACTTTTAGTTTTTTTATCGGATTGGAAATGCAATTGTGAATCTGCTTCCTTTGCCGATCTCACTTTCCACCCAGATTTTCCCATCATGAGCTTCCACGAAATCTTTCGAAATGGCTAGTCCTAGCCCGCTACCCTGTACTTTAGTACCCGGAACTCGGAAATAGCGGTCAAATATGCTTTGGTGATATCTGGGATCGATTCCTTTTCCAAAATCCTGCACGAATATTTGTAGGGTTTGGTCCACTTCCTTGGCACCCACGATGATTCGGGAGTTCTCTTTCGAATAGTGAATGGCATTGGAGAGGAGATTCGTGATAACCCAAGCTATTTTTTCACTATCTACAAATAGTTTGTGGATCTTTTCGGGGTATTCCACTTCAATATTACACCCGAAACGTTCGGCAAGCACCCGGGTCGCCGATATTGCATAATTGATCAATTCGATCGGTTTCGTGATCTTTGGGCTTAAAATTAGCTTTCCGGTTTCCACTTGGGTTAATTTAAGCAGTTCTCCGGTGATATTCAACAACCGATCACTATTTTCTTTTATGCTGCTAGCGAGAGATTGTTGTTCGTCGTTCAAATTACCTACCCGTTGATCTTCCAGTAATTTCAAACTCATCATAATAGCTGAAATCGGAGTTTTCAGTTCATGTGAAATCGTGGAAATAAAAGTCGTTTTGGCGGAATCGAGTTCTTTGAATTCCGTGATATTCTTTAACAAAATCACGTTGCCGACCTGTTTTTCTCCCTCCGTTTCAGTTTCCGTTAATTTAATCGGTACGTAAACGGCTTGGAAAAAACTCTCCTTGTCATCGGCATATATCTTTAATGGCTCGTGCTTTTCATTTGGATGCACCAGTTCGCGAATAAGGCGGCGTAACAAATCATTCTTTAATGATAACTCGTCGGCAGATTGATGTATCATCTGTTCTCGTTTGAGGTTTAATACGGTCAATGCCTCGTTGTTCACGAAAAGAATTTGCCGATCATGGTTCAAACCTATTATCGGTTCGTGGATACTGTTGACGATAGCCTCTAGGTACTTTTTACTGGATAGCAGGGTCGCCAATGAACTTTGCTGATATTCTTCCAGACGTTCAGCCATAGCGTTAAAAGAAGTTGCCACTTCGTTGAATTCCCGAGTAGAATCAAAATGCAGGCGTTTACTGTAATTGCGGTGGGCAATTTCTAGAATACCGCGTGTCAACTCGCTGATTGGTCGGGTTATTTGCGAAGGGAACAGCAGGAGTAGGGTAAAAGCAACCCCGACGCTGCATATCCCGATAATGGAAATCCATAACGTGGCTTGTCGGGCTGTGTCCTCGGCAATTATGCTATTACGTTGAATAGAGGCCATGTTTAGGCTCATAATCTGATTTAAGTCTAACCGGAGTTGTCGGATATTCTGTTCGTTAGGCTCCTCGTCCAATAATTTGAAATGGCGGGCTAGGCGGTTAGTAGCTTCAGACTCGTTGATTTCCGTGATATTCAGTCGCTGTTTTTCGAGATTCTCCATGAATATATTCAACGCTTCCCGGTCCGTTTCGAGATTATCGAGAGCGTAAAGCATCCCTCTCGCGTAGTCAAGCGAATTGTAGTTGTCGGACAGAATATTTTCTGCATCATCGGCTAGTTTATGAATGTAACTGATCGCTAGAACTCCGAGTAGTACGATGATCATGAAGAGAAGACCTATTCCCGATGTTAATTTCGTTTTTATTTTCATACCCTAAACTTAATTCGATTTAATGAAACTTTCAAGAATTCACCCATGTTTATGAACCGAGAATAATTAAATCCACGTTCAATGTAGCCAAATTATTCAATAATTTCTTGTATCGAAGAGCAGAACGTATGTACGAGAACAAGTGAATGTTGGGTTTTCCCACGCAAACTGTACTGATCTGTCTTTCCCGGCAAACGTTGATGATGGTTCCGATAATATCATTTGATTGAATTTGAAGTACTTCTCCACCCAGTTCTGATACCAGCTTGAAATGATTGATCAAGTAACGTTGATTGGCCAGCGGGATGCGATCTGCGCTTTCATGTCTGGTTTGCACGTGGAGAACCACGAATTTACTATTGTAATGGGTGGCTAGGCGTGCTACTTTGCGGATGATTTTGCGTGGTGTCTTTTCTTGACTGCTGATGCAGGCTAAGAAACGTTCATGACGTAAACCGACGTTTTCCACTACTTCATTTTCAACCTTTTTTTCCACTCGCAAGGCTACCTCTTTCAAGGCTAGTTCTCGGAGTTGAAGGATGTTTTCTGCTTTGAAAAAGTTACGTAAGGCTAATTCAATTTTATCTGGTTTGTAAATCTTTCCGGCTTTTAACCGGGAGATCAACTCTTCGGCAGTCAAATCGATGTTCACTACCTCGTCGGCCTGTCCTAACACGCTGTCGGGAACTCGTTCTTTTACCTCGATCCCGGAAATGTCCTGTACCTCTCCGTTCAGGCTTTCGATATGCTGAATATTTACGGCCGTGATGACGTTAATTCCCGCATCCAGCAAGTCGAGTACATCCTGCCAACGTTTCTCGTTCACACAGCCCTCGATATTCGTGTGGGCCAGTTCATCGACAATAACTACTTCCGGGTGTATTTGTAAGATTGCCTGTAAATCCATCTCTTCGACCTCCTTACCCTTGTAAAATAGTTTTTTACGAGGTATCACGGGAAGTCCTTCCAATTTGGCTACCGTGTCAACGCGACCGTGCGTTTCCACGTAACCTACCTGTACATCCACTCCGGCGTTAAGCAAATCATGTGCTTCCCGTAACATTCGGTAAGTTTTTCCAACCCCGGCAATCATGCCGATATATATCTTTAAATGTCCTCTCTTAGCCTTTCTGATAAGACTAAGGAAGTGTTCAACGTTCTGCTCCTTGTCCATAACGTTAATAAGATAGCAAAAAACGTGCGAGATGAATATTGTTTGTTTTATTTTTTGTCAATCAGTGTTTTGTTGTAATACTTGTTGATCTGTTAAGTGATAAAACCTTTCCATTTTGGTAGGATGCCTTCCATTTTGGAAATCATGTTAATTTTATATTTTTAATAAATTGGTCTATTTTTTGCATCATCGGAGATATAAACTGGTGTTGCAATGAAAAGAGCGATTTTATATGGTATAATACTATTTCTATGTGGATGTGATTTAATCGAGTATCATCCGTATGATGTTCGTTTACATGGAGAAACAGATATAAATGCGAAGAATATAGCTCGTATAGAAGAAATTTGCGAGGGAAAAGACACCTTGCGCTTCGTGTTAATGGGAGATAGTCAGCGGTGGTATGATGAAACGGAAGATTTTGTAAAAGCTCTCAACAATCGGGATGACGTGGATTTTGTGATTCATGGCGGGGACATATCCGATTTCGGCTTGACGAAGGAGTTCATGTGGGTACGGGATATTATGGGAAAATTGAAAGTTCCTTACGTGGCCTTGCTCGGGAATCACGATATTCTCGGGAACGGGATGGACGTTTTTCTGGAGGTATACGGGAAAGAGAATTTTTCTTTTAGGGCGGGGAATACTAAGTTTATTTGTTTGAACACGAACGCTTTGGAATTTGATTACTCACATCCGGTGCCGGACTTCACGTTTATGTACAATGAATTGCAAGACACCGTGGGTTGCCTTCGGACGGTTCCGGTGATGCACGTGCAGCCTTTCAACGTGGAGTTCAATAATAACGTGGCTTATGGTTTTCACGCTTTGTTGTTGGAGTTTCCGGGAGTAGAGTTTTGTTTACACGCTCACAGTCATACGCTACTTCATGAAGTATTGTTTGATGACGGGATTCCGTATATTGGTTGTGCGGCGATGAAAGATAAGAATTATTTGTTATTCACCTTAACACTGGGAGGATACGAGTATGAAGTGGTCTATTATTAGAGTCGGAATCATGACCATGTTCATGGGAGTAGCAACAATCGTGTTGGGAATGACGGATGATGACCGGGAACAACGACGGGCAGAACGGCATCAGCGTAAATTACAACAATATAAGTCCGGGTGGAACCGTCTGATTCCGAAGTACCAGAACATACAGTATGCCGGTTCCATGGGATTGCTCTCCTTGGGAGTCGGTTGGGATTACGGGAAAAAGAAGCAGTGGGAAACAGAAATCATGTTCGGTTTGGTTCCTCGGTTTTCTTCCAACAAGGCAAAAGTAACTTTCACGTTGAAGCAAAATTATGCGCCGTGGGAGGTTAGTCTTGGCGGCAAGTGGTGGTTGGAACCACTGGTGACGGGGCTGTACATGAACACGGTATTATCCGATGATTTTTGGGTGAAAGAGCCGGAAAAATACCCGAGTAACTATTATAAGTTTTCTACCCGGGTACGTTTTCATATCTTTGCCGGACAGCGAGTCGCTTTCGATCTAGGACCCCATTCTCCTTTTCGTCGTATCACCGCATTTTACGAGTTGAGTACCTGTGACCTTTACATCATCAGCAGTGCCACGAACAAATACGTGAAAACATGGGACATTCTAAGTCTCTCGTTTGGAGTGAAGTTACATATCTTGTAATTATTTCTCGTATATTTGCCTAATATTAAAACGAGAAATGGAATGAAGAAAATATTTGTATCCGTATTTTTTATCCTTGTGGTAATGGCCGTGAATGCGCAGGATATTGCTGGGCCGTGGGGAGGAACTTTGAACATTCAAGGCGTGAAATTACGGCTTGTTTTTCATGTTTCCCGTTCCGGGGATTCGTGGACGACAACAATGGATAGTCCTGATCAGGGAGCGAAAGGAATTCCCATGGGGAAAACGGAATACAGGGATAGCGTGTTGACCATCATGGCACCGGCCCTCGGGATGAGATTCTCTGGGAAATGGCAGGGTAATGACAGTATAAAAGGAACTTTCATGCAGAACGGATTGACATTGCCGTTGGAATTGATTCGAGTGGATGGGGAGAACACCCTTTCCCGACCACAAGAGCCTAAACCTCCCTATCCGTACCGGGTTGAAGAGGTAACCTTTGAAAATGCGAAGGCAGGCGTAACCTTGGCAGGTACGTTGACGTTGCCGGAAAAGGAGAAACATTATCCGGTTGTCGTGTTGATCTCCGGTAGTGGACCACAAAACCGGGATGAGGAACTGATGGCGCATAAGCCTTTTTTGGTGCTTGCCGACTATCTTACCCGACAAGGAATCGGGGTGTTACGTTTTGATGATCGAGGTGTGGGTAAATCCTCCGGGAATTTCGGGACGGCAACCACGCTTGACTTTGCAGATGACGTGGAGGCTGCCGTGAACTTTTTGAAGAATGATCGGAACGTTCGGAATATCGGGCTTGTCGGGCATAGTGAAGGAGGGATGATTGCTCCCCTTGTAGCTCGCCGTTCTAGGGACGTGGCTTTTATCGTTCTGTTGGCAGGGCCTGGGCTACGGGGTGACCGTATTCTACTGGAACAACAGAAAGAAATGGGAAAGGCAACCGGGGGGACAAAGGAGGAGCTGGAATACTCGTTGGGCGTGAACAGGAAATGTTTTGACCTCGTCTTGGAGAGTAGTTCCAGTAAAGAGGCAGAAATTTCTTTGAAAAAATACATGGATAGCTTGAATCTGGCAGGAAAACTACCGATTAACATGAGAAATGAAAGCGGTGCTGAACTTTGGCGTAGACAAGTGTTGTCCCCGTGGATGTATTTTTTTGTAAAGTATGACCCGTTGCCTGTTTTGAAAGATGTAAAATGTCCGGTGTTGGCCTTGAATGGAAGTAAAGACCTGCAAGTTTTGCCGGAAAATTTGAGAATCATTAAGAAAGGTTTGGAGGCAGGGAGGAACCGGAGCGTGACCGTGAAGGAATTACCCGGGTTAAATCATCTTTTCCAAACTTGTGAATCGGGTTCTCCCGCTTTATACGGTACGATAGAGGAAACTTTTTCGCCCGTGGCTTTGAAAGAGATTGGGGACTGGATTAAAATGTTGAAAATGAAAAAGTAATATGCCATGAGATACTTGCAACCATCCCGATGCACGGGATTTCGTTTCCCGATAATCCAACGTTTGCTCTGGATCGGATTGTTGGTGCTGTTAGTATCCCCCGCGGTGGAGGCTCAACGGAAAAAAGTGGGTGTCGTGTTAAGCGGAGGGGGAGCGAAAGGGGTAGCGCATATAGGTGTTCTGCAAGTGTTGGAAAAAGCGGGAATTCCCGTGGATATTATCGTGGGAACCAGTATGGGGTCAATCGTGGGAGGTCTGTACGCCATCGGTTATTCGGCTGATCAGTTGGATAGCCTCGTGAGAGTTCAGGACTGGATGTTTCTTTTAAGTGATAAAGTAAACCGGTATGACTTGCCTTTCGGGGAGAAAGAGCAGGATGGCAAGTACTTGCTTTCGTTCCCTTTTGACCGGGGGAAGAAACGTCCATCGGGTTTTATCAGCGGGCAGAACGTGTATAATCTCTTTTCCGACCTCACGATTGGTTATCATGATTCCCTTGATTTTTTGCAACTACCTATTCCGTTTGCCTGCGTGGCTGCGGATATGTTCCACCGAGAAGAAATCGTGATGAAGAGTGGGAATCTGGTACGGGCCATGCGGGCGAGTATGGCCATTCCCGGTTTTTTTACCCCGGTAAGAATGAATAACCGGGTATTGGTTGACGGGGGAATATTGAATAATTTCCCGACAGACGTGGCCCGAGAGTTGGGGGCGGAGATCGTGATCGGGGTTGATGTACAGGCCGATTTGATGAAGGAAGACAAACTGGAGTCTGTCTCCGGTGTGATCCCGCAAATCATCAATCTCCTCTGCATGAACAAACATGAGGAAAACGTGAAACTTGCCGATTTAGTCATTCGTCCAGATATGAAAGGATACACGGCTGCAAGTTTTAGTGCCCGTGCGATTGATTCATTGCTAGCCCGGGGAAAAGTGGCGGCTTTGCAACAATGGTCCGAGATCATGAAAGTAAAAGAAATGATCGGGGCGTCCGAATGTATAGGCAACAGAATTCCGAAAGTCTGTCAACCGGAGAAAATTGCAATTCGGAATATCATTATCCGGGGATTATCCTCGCGAGAAGAAGGGTGGGTACGTCGGAAGATGCGGATAGAAGAAAATAGCGAGATCACGTTGGATGATATTCACCGTGAAATCGCGACCTTGTATGGTACAAAAGTATTTGTGGCGGTGGATTACCGGTTGTTGGGGACTGCTCCCCACGATTTGGAGTTAAGTTTGAAATCCAACCCTATGAGTACGCTGAATATCGGTTTCCGATTCGATACGGAGGATATGGCGGCAATCTTGTTAAATACGACGTTAAATAACAAGGGATTACGGGGATCACAACTGGCTCTAACCGGACGTTTGAGCAAGAACCCTTACGTGAAACTGGAATATTCAATGGAAAACACGTTCCTGCGCGGTTTTAACCTAGCCTATATGTTTCGCTACAATGACGTGGATTATTACCGGAAAGGGAAAAAGACGAATAACGTGACTTATCGCTACCACATGGGTGAATTGGGATTATCCAGCCTGTACTTGCGTAATTTTAAATTCAAAGTGGGATTGCGGTACGAGTATTTCGATTATAATTCCCTGCTTTTCTCTAACGAGGACGAAGTCATGAGCATTCGTCCCGAGGGATTTTTCAGTTATTATGGGGTAGCGGAACTGGATACGTATGATCGTCGTTTCTATCCTTCCCGGGGAATTTCTTTGAAAGCTGCTTATTCGTTATACACGGATAATTTGGCGACGTATGACGGGGGATCACCGTTTTCCGCCTTATCAGTTCGTTTCCGCCCGGTGGTTTCCCTTTCTGATCGTTTGAAATTATTACCTTCCGCGTCCGGGCGGGTGTTGATAGGGCATGATCCTGCTTATTCTTATTTTAATAATCTAGGGGGAACGGAATTCGGACGTTACAACACGCAACAGATGCCTTTTTGGGGAATTAACCACGTGGAACTATTCGAGAATGCTGTTATCGTGGGAAAATTGGAATTCCGTCAGCGGATGGGGCGAAAGCACTATCTTTCCATCATCGGGAACTATGCCCTGCAAGACGATAATTTCTTTGACCTCTTCGGTCGTAAAGGTATATGGGGAGGGGGAATCGGTTATTCCCGGGATTCCATGTTAGGGCCGATTGATCTGATTTTTACTTTCTCCGATTGGTCGGAAAAATTAGGGTGTTACTTTAATCTGGGATTTTATTTTTAATTTAGAATGCCCCCTCTAACTTTCCTTGTGTAAGGGGGAGCCGGAGGAGGTAGTCAAAGCGTTAGTTTTGTGTGGCTAGAATCATAAATCTAAAATTAACGGCAGCATGTGCTGTCGTTAAACACCTCATGCTCCTAAAGTGGAGTGAACCGAGTTGGAGGTAATTTTCCCGTCGGCGGTCACGGCGGGTGTCTCCTTGTTGGTTTTCTTCTTCGGGTCGATGGGAGTGTCGGGATGAATCTTAGGGATGGTCAGCATACCCTTGCGTTTCTTGTTAACGCTTGTGAAACGATTGGCCCACTTATAGAAAGCCGAGAAGCCACATGCAGGGAAATACAAAAGATAGTTGATAGCTGCATTGCGCATGGCTATGGTAAAATGACGAATGTTTTGTACTGAAACGGGAATATTTAACCGTTCCGCAGTTGAAAGAGTATTTGCGACAGTTTTTTTTTACATTCTATTGGTATTAAACCACAGGAAAAATAAAATGGAGGAATGAAATTATAGTTCTATTTTATTGTCTATTAAAGAAAAAGCAGGGAGTAATGAATATTATTCTTTGTTTTTCCTACCTTTACTCACTAATGAATTTATATACAACAAGATGAAATATCTCATTAAAACCGAAAGGTTGATCATACGGCTCGCTGAACCGGAAGATGCAGAAGGCATTTTTTCTTACCGTTCTGACTTTGTGGGAAATAAGTATCAAGGGTGGTTCCCTGATTCAGTAGAAGAAGTCCGTGATTATATCAGTGATATGCCGGCGACAATGGATATTGCCAATATATGTTTTCAGTTTGCCATTATTCTTGCAGATAAAAACAGGTTAATTGGTGATATGGGAATTAGTTTTACCAATCACAACAATATGCAGGCTGAACTTGGATGTACACTACATAAAGATTATCAGAAAAAAGGTTATGCTACAGAAGCATTGAAAGCAATGGTTGATTATCTTTTTGGAACGCTCGATAAACATCGGATTATAGCCTCAGTCGATCCGAGAAATACAGCTTCTATCCAGTTAATAGAGCGATTGGGGTTCAGAAAGGAAGCTCACTTTAAGGAAAGCTATTATTTGCGTGGGGATTGGATAGATGATATAATTTATGCGAAGCTTAAAACAGAATGGGGTAATAATGATAAATATAACAAAGAAGAGATAATGATAGACCCCAAGGTTATTGCCTTGCGATTTAATGAATGTATCAGTAGGGCTGACATTAATGGACTATCCAGTTTAATGACTGAAAATCATATTTTTATCGATATAGCAAACAATCGAATTGTAGGGAAATCTGATAATATAGTTAAGGCATGGAAGCCATTTTTTGGACTTTATCCGGGATATCAAAACATTTTTGAGTGCATAACAGTAAATGGTTCTATGGTTATTATGCAGGGATATTCCATTTGTTCAGATCAGGTTCTAAATAATGTTCATGCCATTTGGGTTGCAGAAATAAAGGAAAATAAGGTTAATCTATGGCATATCCATCCGGACACGAGAGAGAATAGAAATAAGTTTGGTATATAAATATGAAACAATAAATATTGGAGAATATAAATGAAGGAAATTATATACTATTTTACAGTAATCAAGCGAGCAAGGTATCAGAATAGTAGGTAAGTCTCTTTTTTATTCCTGACGGTAGGAGTCGGTGAAGATTTTCCTTGCTGGCCGTTGAAGTGATAACGAGATGCCGGTTTAAATTGTAATCAATGACATGGGGACATGCTAGCTAAAAACTTTCTCTTACACGGGGGAGGCCTGCCCCCTGCTAATCCTTCCTCTACCCCTGCCCGCGGGCATCAACAGAGTTCCAACATAACACGAACGGAACATGTACACTGGTCAGTGTTCATGTTATGTAGTTGCTATGTTTATGCTATGTTCATGATATAGCGCAAGGGTAGGGAAACCATAACGAAAAGATGGACTATCCTCTGACAATAATGGAAGGCAATTCATATACTGCTTTACGGAGAATTTCATTGCCACGTGAGCGCCACGTGGTTTCGAGTTATCCACGTTCGGGAGGTAGCGAGAGAACTTTCCGAGGTGAAATTTAGAAAGCGGGAGATCATCAAATCTCAAGTGAATTGAGTGATCCCGGTGAAGTTAAGAGGGAGTTGGAAAATGTGAGATAAATTTTAACACATGATCATTTGGCGGTAAACTTGTATATAAGTTCCTTGTCGTACTAACTCTTTGTATGACCAACAGCCACGAATAGTTACCCGATTCCGAGAGACCCGACAGAGAACCTCTCTCCCCGGACACGGTTGTGCATGTTTATCCTTATCTCACCAGCTCGGATACGGGCGAGTACACCCGTTCCGTTTACTTGCGTGTTTCCCCCGGAGCTGATGACACCCTCAGGTGGGGTAGACGTCCGGGGGAAACACGGTTCTACATCCCGAAACTAAACATTCCAATGCTTTCGTACACGATGCTGAGAATTCCCGCTAGCAGGATTCCGGCGCTGCATACAACGAGACTTGCACGAGAGTAATTATCGGAGTTGAACCTAGCGATCGGTTGCTCGTTCTTGTTGATAAACATGGCTTTTACCACTCTCAAATAATAGTAGAGAGAGATAATGGTATTCAACAGGGCGATGAAAACCAGCACGTAATATCCTTGTTGTGCGGCGGCGGCAAATATGAAGAATTTACTGAAGAATCCGGCGAATGGCGGGATACCTGCCAATGAGAACAGGGCAATCATCATCACGAAGCTCAAACGGGGATTCGTGGTGTACAACCCGTTGTAATCATCAATCGTGATTTTACCGGAGCGGTGTTCTACCACGGCGATAACCCCGAAAGCAGCCAAGTTTGATAACATATATACGAGTACATAATATACCAATCCCGTCATACCCATAGCGGTTCCGCTGATAACTCCCAACATGATATACCCGGCTTGAGAGATGGAGGAATAGGCAAAGAATCGTTTCAGATTCTGTTGCCGTATGGCGAAAATATTGGCCAGCGTGATAGAGGCTATAATTACCCAGTAGAGGATAGCCTGCCATTCATTCACGAGCGGGGCAAATACTTTGTAGAGAATCACCATCAGCACGAATGCCGCAGAACCTTTCGAGATTACCGACAAATAGGCGGTGACGCTTGTCGGGGCACCCTCGTATACGTCTGGTGTCCATTGATGGAAAGGAACGAGTGATAATTTGAATCCCAATCCCACGAAAAAGAACACGAAGGCCATCATCTGGAGCGGACTACTGTTGAGGCCGGCAGGGATGTCCTCGAAGTAAAGTGTTCCCGTTGTCCCGTAGATTAACGAGATTCCATACAATGATAAGCCGGAAGCGAATACGGCGGTAAGGATGTATTTGGCACCGGCCTCTGCCGATTTTTGCTTGTACTTGTCGAAGGCGGCAAGTGTTGCCATCGGGATAGATGCTGTTTCCAACCCGATGAAGAACATTAGGAAGTTCCCGGCTGAAATCATGAAATACATACCTAGCAGCGTGGCCAACGTGATCATGTAGAACTCACCCCGGCGAATAATAGCGCGTTCGCTGGAAAGCCAGTTATTGGCTTGCATGAACACGAGTAGCGTACCGATGCTCAAGATGGATTTCATGACTCCCCCCATTGCCGTACTGTGATACATCCCCCCGAATGCTGTTACATCCGGGCTGGGCCAGATGTTCAACAGGATGTGGATTCCCACGAGGATGCAAGCTGTCGGTTGAAAGTACTTCAAGCTTTTCGGGGAGCCGAATATGTCGTAAATTAAGAGTATAACGATCACCGTAACCAGTGATATTTCCTCCTTCATTAATAAAAAATTAGCGTAAACCATGTTTTAATTTTAAATTTTAGATTTTAAATTTTAAGTTCCAGCCGTGCTGGGCCAACGCTTTGACTACCCCTTCTAACTCCCCCTGTGGGAGGGGTAGTTTTTTCATTCTAAATTCTACTTTCCGAATTTTCAATTACTTATTGCAGGGCAGCAAGTATGGAACCGAGTGATGCCCGGATCATATCGGAAAGCCATAATGGGGCCAGACCGATTCCCGCGATGGCAACAATCAGTATGATCGTGGAAAAGCGTTCATACCAGTTGGCATCGGTGAGGGCATAATGGTGCTCGTTGACCACGCTCCCGTAGAGCAGTTTCCCGACCACTCGCAGGATGTACACTGCCGTGATCACGATGGACGTGCAGGCAATGATCGTGAATACCCGGTGGAAGGTGTCTGTTTCTTGGAAAGCACCGACGAAGACGGTCATTTCAGCCACGAACCCGCTTAAACCGGGAAGACCGAGGGAAGCGAGACCGGCAATCACGTAGCATACCCCGAGGTAAGGCATGATCTTCATCAAACCACCCATTTCCCGGATGTCCCGGGTGTGCGTACGCCCGTAAATCATACCGATTAAGGCAAAGAACAAAGCTGTCATCAGTCCGTGAGAGAGCATTTGCATCACAGCTCCTGTCATGGCTGTCTGGTTTAGCATCAGAATGGCGAACAGTACCAACCCGCAGTGGCTCACGGATGAATAGGCGTTGATGTATTTCAAGTCCGTTTGCACGATAGCCGAGTAAGCCCCGTAAACGACGCTGATACCGGTGAGGATGATGAATATCCATGAAAGTTCTTTGGCGGCTTCCGGCATCAAGTAGATGGCTACCCGGAAACACCCGTAGCCTCCGAGTTTCATCAATACCCCAGCATGGAGCATGGAGACTGCCGTGGGGGCAGAGGCATGACCATCGGGTGACCATGTATGGAACGGGAATAATGCCCCGAGTACCCCAAACCCGATGAATACCAGAGGGAAGAACCAGTGTTGCAGGTTTTCGGGCATGGCATGGGCTTGTGCGATTTCCTGCAAGTTCATCGTGAGTGCTCCCGTTGTTGAGGAGTGAAAGTAAATTCCAAGAATTCCCACGAGCAACAAGGCAGATCCTCCCATCAACATCAATGTCAGTTTCATGGCAGCATATTCTTTCTTCCCGCTACCCCAAACGCCGATTAACAAGTACATAGGGATGAGGGCTACCTCGTAAAACATGAACATGGTAAAGAGGTCCACGGAAATAAAGAATCCGAATACCCCGATGGTCAGTAGGTTAAACCACAGGAAATATTCTTTTTGCAGGAAGTCCATTTTCCAGGATGCGAATGTACCCGTGAAGACGATGATGGCGGAAAGTAGCAACATGGCTACCGAGATCCCGTCAACTCCCACGGAATAGTGTATGTTTAAGGGGGCATACCAAACCGTGTCGGCGGTAAACAGCATTTCAGCCGTGTTACCTGCTCCCCGCTCTCCCAAGTATGCGAATACCAATCCCACGGCCAGTGCCAGCAACAGGGAAGCTCCCGTGGCCACTACTACACGAATTTGTTGCAGGTTCTTTGAAAGAAACAACCCGCCCATCGTGAGTATTGGTATCAGAACGAATAATGATAAAAAGTTCATATTTATTTTAGATTTTAGATTTTAAATTTTTGATTGAACCTCTCTGGTTCCCCCTTTCCAATGGGAGGATTCGCTTTATTGTTACGTTTGAGCGCCTTCTCGCATCAGTCTCTCCTCCCGTGCATGGGGAAGTCGGTGGGGGTAGTTGGTTCTTCATTCTAAATTCTATATTTTAAATTCTACATTATTAATAAAACCACGATTAGTATTAATAGTGAGCCAAACAGGATCACGTAAGCGTATTGCTGTACTTGCCCGGATTGTAATCCCCGGATAGAGTAAGACAACCATTGGGTGACGTTTGCCAGACCGTTCAGCGATCCGTCGATCACGTGGCGGTCAAACCAAGCGATGGGGCGGGATACGCAATTGAAGATAATACGTTTCGTGATAAAGAGGTACAACTCGTCCATGTAGAAACGCCTGTAAGCTGCACGATGTAACCCGCTAAACGTGGTTGCCAGACGGTTTGGTATGGGATTCGATCCTTTGTAGAACCATGTGGCGAGGGCGATGGAAACTGCGGCGATAACGATGCTGGTTCCGGCTACCGTCCAATCCAGGTGGATGATATATTCCATCCCGTTGCTGCTGACAAATTTTCCGAAAGGTATGAACCCGGCGAAAAGTGTTACGACGGCAAGGAATATTAAGGGAAGAGTCATGTTCTTCGGGGCTTCATGCGGTGTGTGTTCATGCGTACTTTCTTTACCCCAGAATATATTGTAGTAGAGACGGAACATGTAGAATGCCGTTAAGGCCGCGATGAAACTCATCACGATGCCAAGTACCGGGCTGAACATGAACGTGGCAGTTAAGATTTCGTCCTTACTGAAGAATCCGGAGAACGGGGGAATACCTGAGATTGCAAGGCAAGCCACAAGGAACGTGATGTGCGTTACGGGCAGATATTTGCGAAGGCCTCCCATGTGGCTCATTTCGTTGCTATGGACGGCATGGATGATGGCTCCCGCACCTAGGAATAACAGGGCCTTGAACATGGCATGCGTGAACAGGTGGAACATGGAAGCCATGTAACCCAGTCCCTCGTGTCCTTCCATCCCGGATACACCGAGGGCTACCATCATGAAACCGATTTGCGAGATCGTGGAAAAGGCCAGTACTCGCTTGATGTCTGTCTGCACGCAGGCAACTACCGCCGCGTAGAGGGACGTGACTGCTCCCACGACCGCGATTAGCACGAGTACTTCCGGCGTTTCAAAATAGTACACGGGGAATAGACGGGCCACGAGATAAACCCCGGCAACGACCATCGTGGCCGCATGGATCAATGCTGACACAGGGGTTGGACCTTCCATGGCATCCGGCAACCAAATGTGTAACGGGAACATGGCTGATTTTCCGGCACCACCCATGAAAATCAGGGCCATTGCCCAGCTCATCACGGAACATCCCATGAAAGTTGTTCCGGCTGCCCCGGCAAAGAGAGAGGTGTCACCCGAAGTCAGTAATTCGAACGAGAAAGTTTTCGTGTAGAACGAAAGTAAGAGGATACCAATCAGGAATCCAAGGTCGGCGAACCGCGTAACGATAAACGCTTTCTTGGAAGCGGCAACGGCTTCCGGTTTCGTGTAGTAGAACCCGATCAACAGGTAGGAAGAAACTCCCACCAACTCCCAGAAAATGTACATCTGGAAGATGTTCGTGGCTACCACGAGGCCTAGCATGGAGAAACTGAAAAGTGAAAGGAACGCGTAGTAACGCTGAAAACCTTTTTCCCCATGCATGTATCCCAAACTGTAAACGTGTACCATCAACGATACGGTCGTGATTACTACAAGCATCATGACGGAAATCGGGTCTAACAAGATACCCAGATCAATATGCAGGTATTGCGTGAAACGCAGCCATTCGAAGTTGAACGGTGTGACCGGGAGGCGTACGCCTTCTACCCGGGGCATCGAGAAGTATTGCCATGCCGTCATGTAAGCCAGCAGGGCGCATAACGCCAAAGACAACGTTCCGATGCATCCGGCCGTGGTGGGCTTCAATTTCGTGCCCAATAGGCCTAACGCCAGAAACGTTAGCAATGGTAGTATCAATATTAAAATTGTATATTCCATGTATTAATTTAGATTTTAAGTTTTAGATAACACTAAATTCTCTCGTTTCCAATTGCTTTGTCTGTTGTTTCTTCTTTTAGCTCGTTCAAATTTTTCACCTGTATATTACGGATGTTCCGGTATATATTGATGATGATGGCTATGGCAACGGCTGTTTCGCAAGCGGACACCCCGATGGCAAATAAGGTGAAGAAAAAGCCTTCCAGTTGTTCGGGGAAGAGATAGCGATTGAACACGGCAAAGTTGATGTCCACTGAATTCAGAATCAACTCGATCGAGATCAACACGGCGAGCAAGTTTCTCCGGGTAATAAAACCATAGATACCTGCAAAAAGCATAATCGTGCTGATCACCAAGTAATATTCCATGTGTAATTCCATATACTAATTTTAGATTTAATGATTTTAGATTTTAGATTCCTACCGCACGGGGCTGACGTTTCAACGCTTCCCTCTGGCTCTCCTTGTTTTTTCATTCTAAATTCTAAACTCTATATTCTACATTTATTGTTATCTTTTTCTTGCAATCATAATCCCACCGATGATGCAGGTCAATAACAGGACACTGATCACTTCGAAAGGAAGCAGGTACTGGTATTTTTCCGTGCCCATCAAGGCTGTTCCGATGACTTTCTGGTTTATTTCCCCACCAACGAAACGAGAAGGACCGAACGAGTGCATTAACGTGATGTATACACATATTACCGCCCCGGCGAGAGCCGTGATTAGCCCGGCAAATACCTTGCTGTTCTTCAACTTGCTTACCTTGCTTTTGTCGGTCGTGGTGAGCAATATCGAGAACACGTACAGGATGATGATTCCCCCGGCGTAGATCGTCAATTGTACCGCTCCTAGGAATGAGTATTCCAACTGGAAGTATATACCGGCTGTGGCAAAAAGCACGAATAGCAGGTAGGTAGCCGATCTTAAGATTCGGTTGGTCGTCACGGTCAAGATCGAGCAGACAACGATGACTGTTGCCAATATGAAAAAGACCGTTTCTTGTAGTTCTGCTGTACTCATATATTAATTTTAGATTTTAGATTTTAAATTTTAGATTCCAGCTGCACGGGTTTCCCCTTTTCCATTTTCAATTGTTTCGTCGTGTAGGTATTTTACCAGTTTACCGCGGGTGTAGACAGCGTGTTCGAACGTGGGTCTGAATTCGATGGCTTGTTGAGGGCACATCTTCACGCAGAGTTGGCAGAACATACAGCTACCTAAATCATAACGGTATTTAACCAATACCTTTTTCTTTTTTCCGGCTTCATCCGTGACGAATTCGGACGTGATCTTGATTGTCCCGTTCGGGCAATTCATCTCGCAGATTCCGCAGGCGATGCATTTATGGTGATTATTCTCATCGTGGGGCATCACTAGTTCACCTCGGAAACGGTCAAACATTTTCAACGTGGCCCGGTTTTCCGGGTATTGCTCTGTCGTTTTCTTGGTAAAGAATTCTCGTAGCGTGACCTTCATCCCGGTCAGCAATGAGAAAAGTCCCTTGAAAAACGAGGTAATATATCTTATAATACTCTTCATAATTTCGCCTTTAAAAATGTAGTTTAAATACGACAATGATTACCATCAAGAAAAGGTTGATCAAGTTAATTGGTAACAGGTAGCGCCATTCCAGCCGGAGTAACTGGTCAATACGCAAGCGCGGAAAGGTCCATTTAAACCACATGATGATGAATATCACCACGGCTGTTTTTCCGAAGAACCAGAAGATGGAAGGAATGTAATCCATGATTTGGTTGAAACTTTCCCAGCCGGGAATATGTAATGGCATCCAACCGCCTAGGAATAAGGTACTGGCCACGGATGCGACCACGAACATATTCAAATATTCGGCGAGGTAGAAGAATCCGAAGTGCATACCCGAATACTCTGTGTGGTATCCCGCGGTTAGCTCCGAGTCGGCCTCCGGCAAGTCGAAGGGCCCCCGGTTCGTTTCGGCAGTTCCGGCGATGATGTAAACGATAAATGCGATACAAGCCGGGATATGTCCTCTGAATAGCAGCCACCCGTCTGCTTGACCTTCCACAATCGTAGAAAGTTGCATACTTCCTGTGAATACGACCACGGTCAGGATGGATAACCCGATGGATAATTCATAACTGATCATTTGTGCACCGCTTCGCATGGCACCAATCAAGGAGTATTTATTATTACTAGCCCACCCGGCAAGCAGGATGCCCACTATACCGATAGATGACACGGCGATCAGGAAGAAAATTCCCACGTTGAAGTCAATCACGTGCAGTCCTTTGGCGAAGGGAATACAACCGAAAGCCAATACCGACGCGATGATTACGACGAAAGGGGCGAGATTGAACAGAAAGCGGTCGATGTGGTTAATGTCAATGATCTCTTTGGTGAGCATTTTGATCATATCGGCCACGCTCTGTATGGTGCCGTAAGGTCCCACTCGGTTTGGTCCGATACGACACTGGAAAAAGGCACACACTTTACGTTCCACGTAGATCAGCACGAGAGCGATTACGGCGTATCCCACGAGCAGGCAAAGTCCGATCAGTATGAACTCAACCAGCGTGGCGGCAGCGTGCGGGAGAAAACTCCTCAGAAGTTCATCTACCCATTGTGTTATTGTTGAGAAATCAAACATGTTTCTATTTTAGATTTTAAATTTTAATTTTTAGATTCCAGCCGCACAAGGCCTGATTAATTTTAGATTTTAGATTTTAGCCACACAGGTCAACGCTTTTTGATTTCCAATTCTAAATTCTAAACTCTAAACTCTCTTTTTATCTTTCAACTTTTATCTTCCAAGTTATCTGTCAATATCCGGAACAACATAATCGAGTGTTCCACCGATGGCGATCAAGTCGGCGATTTTGCCGCCTTTAGTGATCAGATCGACGATAGATACCAACGGCAGACAGGGAGAACGGAATTTTACCCGGTAAGGGTATTTGTCGCCCCGGCTTTCGAGGTAAACGCCGAATTCTCCCCGGCTGGCTTCCACGCTCTTGAAATAGTGACCTTCCGGTAATTTGATCAGCGGTTTGGTCTTCACGGCGTAGTCTCCCGCGGGGATGTTATCTACCAGTTGTTCCAATATATGCAATGATTCTAGAATTTCTTCCATACGTACCATATAGCGGGCGAATGAGTCTCCTTCAGAGTGGAGGATTTCTTTGAAATCCACTTTATCATATGCCCCGTACGGAGTATGTTTACGCACGTCGCATGACCACCCACAGGCTCGTCCCGTTGGTCCGGATGCCCCATAACTGATGGCATCTTCCTTCTTGAGAATACCAACACCTTTCAGACGTTGCTGGGCGATTACGTTTCCCGTGAACACGTCGTGGTATTCTTTGATCATCGGGGGCAAGTATTTGACAAATTCTTTGATTCGTTTTATCAAGTTCGGGTGAATATCAGCCATCACGCCTCCGATCACGTTGTAGTTCTGGATCAGTCGTCCTCCGGTGGTCTCTTCCATGATGTCCAGAACTTTTTCCCGGTCACGGAAACCGTAGAAGAAAGCGGTTAACGCTCCCATATCCATGCAGAGGCATGACCAGAACAATAGATGAGAGGAAAGACGGTTTAGCTCATCCATGATCGTACGGATGTATTTTACTCTCTCCGGGATTTCCAGTCCCAGCGCTTCCTCAATACACATACAGAGTGCATGGCGGTTTTGGTGGGCGGCAAGGTAATCCAGACGGTCTGTCAAGGCTAATGTTTGAGGGTAGGTGAGGCTTTCACATAGTTTCTCGATACCCCGGTGGATATATCCGCAGTTCACGTCTACCTTTTTCACGATCTCTCCTTCCAGCGATACCCGAAAACGGAGTACACCGTGGGTAGCGGGGTGTTGCGGTCCGATATTTACCACGTATTCGTTTTCTTCGAACAGGATATTTTCCTTCTCGCTGATTTCTCCGTCTTTCGGGTTTATCTCGAAGGTGGAAGTTGCATCCAGCGTCTCTTCACTTTCCAAAGGTACCGGATTTATCTCCGGATTTGCATCATAGTCTTTGCGTAACGGGTAACCGATCCAGTCATTCCGTAGGAACAAGCGTCGCATATCAGGATGGTTAATGAACCGGATACCTAGAAAGTCGTACACTTCACGCTCGTTTAAATTCGCTGTGGCCCAAATATCTGAAACCGTGGGCAATTCCGGATTTTCACGGTCGGTTGTGAAGGTTTTTAAAAATAGCTTATGCTCGTGAACCGTGGATTGCAACAGGTTGATCACTCCCAGGGAATCTCCCCAATCCATTCCCGTCATGCAGATCATGAAGTCGAAGGACAGGTCCCGTTCTTCCTTCAGGCGGAGAGCCAGTTCCCTGTACTTTGCAGGCTCCACTGTTACGGTAAGAATACCGTTTTCATCGATCTCTGCTTCGGGGGCAATATTTTTAATTTTATCTACTAACATACTTCTAATTTATTAGTTTATAAAGTGCATAAGGTCCGTGGACTTTATAAATTTTATGGACTTTATAGACTTTTCATTCTTTGTTTTCTTTCTCCTTGTGGTTTTTGCCACCGAGGAAACGTTCCACTTTTACTTTGCGTTGTAATTGGATCATTCCATACAGGAGTGCCTCCGGTCGCGGGGGGCATCCGGGAATGTAGACATCGACGGGAATGATCGAGTCGACTCCTTGCACGACATGGTAAGAGTTTTTAAACGGTCCACCGGAAATGGCACATCCTCCCACGGCAATCACGTATTTGGGTTCGGCCATCTGGTCGTAAAGACGTTTTAGCACGGGAGCCATCTTGTGAACGATCGTTCCTGCCACCATGATAAAGTCGGCCTGACGGGGACTGGCACGTGTTACCTCAAACCCGAATCGGGAGAAATCGTAACGTGCCGCTCCCACTGCCATGAATTCAATACCACAGCAGCTTGTTGCGAAGGTAAGTGGCCAGAGGGAATTCGAACGTCCCCAGTTGATAACATCGTCAAGGCATCCCACGATAACATTGGTACCGGATGCCCTAAGTTGTTCAAGATATTCGTTATCGTTGAACTCTTCATATTTCATGGATTTGATTTTTACTTCCATTCTAACGCTCCTTTCTTCCATGCGTAAGCCAATCCCAAAATAAGGATCAGCATGAAAAATAACACGTTAATTAAACCGTTAATTCCGGCATCTTGGACGGTGACAGCCCAAGGGTAGAGAAATACGGTTTCTACATCAAACATTAAGAACAAGATGGCAAACAGGTAGTATCCTACCTTGAATTGCATCCATGATTTCCCTCGCGTGGGTACACCGCATTCGTAGGCTTCTCCCTTTTGTTTATTGAAGGTACGGGGAGAAATAGCCCGGGCGATACTCATCGCGATAACCACTAGCAAAATGGCTGTAATCAATACAACCACGAATAAAGTAAGATTCATTTTAATAAAATGTTATAGGTTTAAAAGTTTTGTGCTACAAGTAAAGAATGAAAGTTACAGGAGTAAATGCGGCAAATTGTGAATGTGTAATTGGCAATTTGCAGGCTATCGCCTAGCCTGTAACTTGTTTAGCCGGAAGCTAAACAATGATTTTTCGCAAGGCAAAAACGTAGTATTTGGTCTTCCCCAGAGTCGAGTAAGGATGGAAGTACAAATTACATTTGGAAAGTGCTACCGTAATATTGTTTTTGTTGTTTCTTTGTCCGAAAAAGGGGACTAGTTGTGATTTGGAGTCCGGGACAACATGAGAGTAGCTTAGTGAAAGTTCGCAATTTTCATGGAAAAAGAATAGTAAAGGGATCGCAGATGTTTTGCAGATTTCGTTTCGACAGAAATTACATTCTAAACAGACTTCTTCCAAGGACAAATTTTGTCCTTTGGCTAGTATCCCATTGGAACAAACCAGTATGAATAATACAATTAATATACTATTTTTCAGCATGTTCAACATCATTCTATTCTTTTAAGGTTCGCAAAGATAACCTAATTTTGAAATTTGATTGAAAAATGTGTGGTAAAGAATGTTAATCATGAGACTAACAATTTGGTTCATAAAGTTAATAAACCCCTTTTCCTGGGTTTGTTTTTTTCTTACTTTTGTAATCTCTCCGGAAAAGGAGAATATTCCGGGGGTTAATACATGAAATTAGGAAAAAATATGAGTGATACCATTCATCATGAGTGTGGTTTTGCGTTGATTCGATTGCTAAAACCATTAGATTATTATCAGAAAAAATACGGTTCTTTCCTTTATGGGCTAAACAGGTTGTACATATTAATGGAAAAACAGCGTAACCGCGGCCAAGATGGGGCGGGAGTAGTGGGTTTAAAACTTGATATGGAACCGGGGTATAAGTACATGGATCGTGTGCGCTCCTGTGATGCAAACCCGATACAGGATGTTTTTGACCGGATTCACGCATCGTTTACGCCAGAGATCCACGGGAAGGATGCCGTTTGGGCAAAGCAGAACCTTCCATTTGTTTCCGAAATCTATTTGGGACATTTACGTTACGCGACTTTTGGAAAAAATAATATAGATTACGTTCATCCTTTGAAACGAGCAAGTAATTGGCGGGCGCATAACTTGGCGTTGGCGGCGAATTTTAACTTGACGAACGTGGACGAATTATTCGAGAGCCTAATCCGGGCGGGACAGTATCCACGGAATTATTCCGATACTGTAACTTTGCTTGAGAAAGTCGGCTATTTTTTAGATAGCGAGATTCAGGATTTATACCGTTTCTATAAGGAAAAGGGATTTTCGAAGCAGGAGATTACCCCGTTGATCGAGCGTACGATTGATTTACCTAAAGTCCTTTCTCGGAGTAGCGAGGATTGGGACGGTGGGTATGCTGTTGCAGGTGTAGTTGGACATGGTGATGCTTTCGTGATGCGTGACCCGTGGGGTATACGTCCGGCTTATTACTACAAGGACGATGAAGTGGTTGTGGTGGCTTCCGAGGCTTCCGTGATCCAGACAGCGTTTCAAGGGATGAACATGGAGATATCCGAGGTCCGACCGGGGTATGCTCTGTTGATCAAAAAAGATGGGACCGTAACCGAGGAACTTGTGCGTGAACCGCAACAACGTGCCAGTTGTTCGTTTGAACGTATCTATTTCTCCCGAGGAAATGATAGGAATATATATCAGGAACGGAAAAAGCTGGGAGAGTTATTGACACCTCGTTTGGTGAAGGCCGTGGACGGAGATCTCGATAATACGGTATTTTCTTTCATTCCCAATACTGCTGAAACTTCTTTCTACGGGATGGTGAAAGGAATACAGCAGTATATGGTGGAGGAGAAAAAACGGTTGATCCGGGAGGGAAAGGCAGCATGGAGCGAGGAAACGCTTGACGAGATCATTTGCCGGGAACCCCGTATCGAGAAAATTGTGATCAAGGATGCCAAGTTACGTACGTTTATTACTTCGGATTCCGGTCGTGACGGACTGGTGGGACATGTATATGACGTGACTTACGGGGCCGTGCAGCCTACGGATAATCTCGTGGTGATTGATGACTCGATTGTGCGGGGAACGACGTTAAAGAAGAGTATTTTACGTATTCTCGACCGTCTTGGGCCGAAACGTATCGTGGTAGTGTCTTCTGCCCCGCAGATTCGTTACCCCGACTGTTACGGGATCGATATGACCCGGATGAACGAATTTATTGCGTTTAATGCTGCCATCGAGTTGTTGAAGGAACGAGGCATGACGGAATTGATTGACGAGGTGTACCGGAAGTGTAAGGCTCAACAAGGACTACCCAAAGAGCAGGTGGTAAATCATGTGAAAGAGATTTATGCTCCTTTTACCGAGGAGGAAATTTCTGATAAGATCGCCGAGATGGTGCGTGACGAGCATCTGAATGCCGAAGTGAAGGTGGTGTTCCAGTCCGTCGAAGATTTACATGTGGCTTGCCCGAATGACACGGGTGACTGGTATTTTACTGGAAATTATCCCACTCCCGGGGGTAACAAGGTAGTCAATACTGCTTATATTAATTGGGTGGAAGGGAGGAATGAACGGTCTTATTAATTTCTTTATTTATGATTTTAGATTTATGGTTTCTTTCCCCGGTGAATCGGTATGGAGGGAATCTTAAATCTAAAATCACGAAATCTAAAGTCCAGAAGGTTTTCACTTTTCTGTTCAAAGTTATTGCAATTTGTTTGTAGATGTTTACGGGTATTAAAAAATCGGCTATAAAGCGAGGTATGTAAAGTAATCCGTTAGTTGCATAAGTACGTAGAGAGAGACAAAAAGGGAAGGAGAAAAAGATTGTTCGGGACAAGTTGTAGATTTGTTATTACCACAAAAGGAGAAATAAGGAATTGCTCCATGGGTTTGAAGAGGCTGAATTCCAAGTTAAAATGAATTTGGTTTTAACTTAGAATTCACCTTCCGGATATTGCGTTTTTATTTCGTGATTGACTATTTGATTATGAGCGGTTCCTCGATAATCATTGTGGCACGGCTAGTATTTTTTACTGTGATTTTCGGTCCCGGGATGAGGGGACTGTAATCAAGGACGTGTCTGATACGGGCTCGTTGTTCAGGGGTGATTCGATCGCGATAACCATATTGATAGTCCATGATATTATATGATGTGAAGGTAATCCCATTGCGACTTTGACGTTGTGCTGCTTGGGCAAAAGTTAATGTGTACATACTTGTCAACCAATTTTCATAAGCCGGACGATCATAATCAGGAGTGTCTTCACAATAATCGGTTGTTTGTCCATTGGTACCACCGGAAAATACATGGAATAACCCGAGATAATGTCCCAATTCATGGGCTAGAGTATTGGGCCATATTTGTTCTAGACCGTAAGGGCCTTGTTCTCTTTTACCAAAGAAAGCGCTGTTTATCATCACGGCCTGTACGGAGGTGGTAGGAAGGTTGGTATAAAATGTGTCATTTCTCCTTAAACCGGGTAGGGATTTGCCTTGTGGAGTGTACGGAGTTGTGGCAATTCCCGTTACGTTTTCTTCGGAGAAGGTGCAGACGATGATGTTGATGTATTTGTTAGGGTCCCATATTATTTCAGTTCCATTGTAACTATTTTCTTTAAGGTAGTTTTCAACATTGAATTGGGTAAATGGACTTTGAACGATGTGTACCCCGGGAATGGCCAAGGGAGTTCCTTCAGGCGTGGTTGTGGCAAGGATAAATTGTAGGTTAAGATTTTCACTTTTACCATTATTGCCACGGTAGAAGTTGTTTACATGGTCCATACATTCTTGAATGTAATAGCCTATGATTTCTGCGTTATATTCAGAACGATTCGTATACACATGGAAAATGACTGGAAGTTCAAAATAAGTTTCTCCGTTCTGGGTTATGGTGAGGATTTGTTGTTGGTCGGAATTGGAGACTGTGACAGTACCCGTGCGTTCGGTTGTGGTCGTGTTGACTTGAGTGTTAATTACGAGAGTATCTCCTTGCGGGGAGTTTACTTTACTCGCCCGGCACCAAGAGGTGGGGCTGGCAACTGACCAATCGGAACCGCTCCGAAGAGCAATGCGGATGGTTTGTTGCTCACTGCTTACCCGGATTTCATTACCCGTCGATAATTCTATGCCCTCGAACTTGTCCTTTTCGCAGGAAACAACAAGTAGAAACAAGAGGTAAATGAGAATGTATTTTTGCATGTTTGTAGGTTTTATTTTTTCATGTAGCGGTCCATCTCTCGTTTGGCGTCTTTCTGTTTTAAGGTTTCTCGCTTGTCGTATTCTTTCTTTCCCCGGGCGAGGGCGATGCGGAGTTTGGCAAAGCCTTTCTCGTTGAGGAAGAGGCGGACGGGGACGATGGTGAGGCCTGATTCTTTAGTCTTACGTTCGAGTTTGACAAGTTCTTTCTTTTGCAGCAAGAGTTTACGTTCTCTGCGCTCGATGTGATTGTAGTAGGTTCCTAACTTGTACTCGGCAACGTACATACCCTTAATCCACAGTTCGCCGTTGTGGAAGTAACAATAAGAATCTACCAATCCGGCTTTTCCGGCCCGGATGGATTTGATCTCGGTACCGGTGAGCATGATACCGGCGGTGTATTCTTCCAAGAACTCGTAGTCGAAGGATGCCCGTCTATTTTTTATATTGATATTGTTTTGCATAGGTATTGACATTTAAGCGTAAATAGTGGGTATTCTGAATATAATCATCAGCAGTTGTTGTATAATGATCGGTGACACGATCACTAGCAAGCCGATGATGACGATGGCACTTTTGCGGTATTGTACGTCGAGGGCTGTCAATTGGTTCAGTCCGACGTAGAGGGTACGCAGGCACAGCAGGCTACATATTGCCATGAGTTGGGATATAAATCCTTCCGAGAGTCCACTGGAAAGGCAGTGAAACGGAATGAAAACAGCCGAGCTGTATACGGCAAGGCGAAGGGCCGTCCGGTTGGCTTCGGGCATTTTGTTGATGAGATATTCCCGGGATACCCGGTAGGTAATGTAGCTTCCCACGATGGAGGCCATGAACAGGATGATACCGATTCCGATGGCATAAAGGGGAGACGTGTACAACAAACGTAGTAATATTGCACATACAGAAGAAGTTATAGATAGAGGCACGAGGAAATTTTTAAAAAGTTCGATTCCCTCGATATTTTCCCGACTAATTGCCTGCCACTCCATTTCGGGGTGAAGTAGTAGCTTCCGGGGCCTCGTGAATATACTTTTAATGTCCAATTTCTTCATAGTAACGCGAAAATACTGTTTTTTATCGAGATTAGTTCGTAAAGTTTGTAAAGTTTATAAGGTCGATAAGGTGCGTAAGGTTCATGGTTCTTTGCAGGGGGCTTTGTCCAAGGACTCCGGCTCTTCATGGACCTTACGAAGTTTCACATGAAAATGTAGCCATCCTGTAACAAATATTTCATTTCTTCGTTAAAATTTACGTGAAGCAGAAGGCCGAGTATTTGGCTGGTGAGGTATTGAAACGGCAGTTTTTCTCTATCTCGGCAGACAAGAGCGTGTAAGTGTTGTTGATTGATTTTTTGGATAGAAACTTGTAATTTTATAACCTGTAATTTGTAACTAATTAAATAGTATGAAAATAGGATTATTTATACCCTGTTACATTAATGCAATTTACCCGGGTGTGGGGGTGGCTTCGTACAAGTTGTTGGCTTCGTTGGGATTGGATGTCGATTATCCGCTGGACCAGACCTGTTGTGGGCAACCGATGGCGAATGGAGGGTTTGAGCGGGATTCGATCGGGTTGGCCAGGCGGATGGAGAGATTGTTTGAGAAGTATGATTACGTGGTGGGACCGTCGGCCAGTTGTGTGGTTTTCGTGAAAGAGCATTACCCGAGATTGTTGAACAGGGAAGAACATACTTGTATCAGTAGTCGTATTTACGAGATTTGCGAGTTCTTGCATGACGTGGTGAAGGTGGATAAGCTGAATGCCTCTTTTCCGCATAAAGTGAGTATTCATAATAGTTGTCACGGGGAGAGGTTGTTGCATCTTTCTTCCCCGAGCGAGTTGATGATTCCCCGTTATTCGAAGTTGCGGGATTTGTTGTCACTGGTGAAAGATGTGAAGGTGTTCGAGCCCAAACGAGTGGATGAGTGTTGCGGTTTCGGGGGAATGTTTTCCGTGGAGGAGCCGGCGACCTCCGTGTGCATGGGACAAGATAAGGTGCATGACCATATGTCAACCGGGGCGGAATACATCACGGGAGCAGACAGTTCGTGCTTGATGCATATGGAAGGGATTATCCGCCGGGAGAAGTTACCGATAAAGACAATACACGTGGTGGAGATATTAAGTCAAGGGTTATAAAGTTCATGAGGTTTGTAAATTAAATAAAATAAAAAATGAGTTCACACGCTAAAGCTGCCAAGAAATTTATAGCTGACCGAGAGAGAACGGCATGGCATGATCAGGCGCTGTTTTTCGTGCGGGAGAAACGGGACAGGATGGCCCATAATGTTCCTGAATGGGAAGCGTTGCGGGAGATGGCGAGTAATATGAAACTGCATACGATAGCCAATTTACCGTATTATCTTGAAATGTTCGAGAAGAACGCCACGGCAAACGGGATTCATGTGCACTGGGCGAAAAATGCCGAAGAACATAACCGGATTGTTTACGAGATTATCCAGAAACACGGGGGAAAGAATCTCGTGAAGAGTAAGTCTATGCTGGCGGAAGAGTGCGGGTTGAGTCCTTACTTGGAGGCAAGAGGGATTGATGCCGTGGAGTCAGATTTGGGCGAACGGATCATGCAGTTTATGGGAACTCCGCCAAGTCATATTGTACTACCTGCCATTCACGTGAAGCGGGAAGAGGTAGGAAAGGTTTTCGAGAAGGAATTACATACGGAGCCGGGGAATAGTGATCCGACTTACCTGACTCATGCGGCTCGGGCTGCCTTGCGGGAGAAGTTCCTGCATGCGGATATTGCTATGACGGGTGTTAATTTTGCCGTGGCTTCATCGGGGGCTTTCGTGGTTTGTACGAACGAGGGAAATGCCGATATGGGTACTTCTTTCCCCAAGGTGCATATTGCGATTATGGGATTGGAGAAAGTTGTGCCGGATTATGATGCACTGGCTCTGTACGTGAGGTTATTGGCCCGTTCGGCCACGGGGCAACCTTCAACGACCTATACGTCACATTACAAGAAACCGATGGAGGGGCAGGAAATGCATATCGTGATCGTGGATAATGGGCGGAGTGATATTCTAGCTTGTACGGAACACGTGAATATGTTGAAGTGTATCCGTTGCGGGTCATGTATTAACACTTGCCCCGTGTATCGCCGGACGGGGGGATATTCTTACTCTTATTTTATCCCGGGTCCCGTGGGGATCAACTTGGGTATGTTGAAGTCTCCGGAGAAGTATTCGGGAAATGTGTCGGCTTGTTCGCTTTGTTATTCCTGTTCGAATGTTTGTCCGGTAAAGATTGATTTGGCGGAACAGATTTATAAGTGGCGGCAGAATCTGGCGCCACTGCATTTGGCTGATCCGTCGAAGAAGTTGATGGTGAAGGGGATGAGGTTTATCATGAATCATCCCGGTTTATTTTATAACGCTATTGCTGCGGGACGTTTTGCGGAAAGGATGCCCCGTTTTGTGTTGTATAATTCTCTCGATGCATGGGGCATCGGGCGAGAGCTTCCGGAATTTGCGAAGGAGACGTTTAATGAGATGTGGAAAAAGGGATTGAAAACCGATTAAGTGTTGATGGGTAGGTGGAAATTATAAACCAAAAATCTAAAATTAGAATATGAGTAGTAGAGATGATATATTGGCAAGATTGAAAAAGCATGCAGTGGATCAAGTGGAACGACCGGAGATGACATTTGAACCGCTAGTATATTCTGATCCGCTGGAGCAGTTCAAAAAGATCATGAAGACTGTGGGAGGGAATTGTGTGGTATTGGAGGAAGGACAGGACGTGAATGAGGTAATCCGGAGCGTGTTTCCAGAGGCGAGATCAATCGCATCGAATTTGCCGGAGGTGACGTGTGCCACGGTGAATCCCGATATGTTGGATGATCCGCGAGAATTGAACGGTACGGATGTCGGGGTGATCCGAGGTGATTTTGGAATTTTGGAAAATGGGATGGTATGGATTAATCAACATACTCGTTATAAGGCTCTCTTTTTTATTTCCGAGGCTTTGGTGATTTTGCTTGACCGGAAGCGGTTGGTGAATAACATGCATGAGGCATATAAGCAACCCGCTTTTGATGATTTCGAATACGGCTGTTTCATTTCCGGCCCCTCAAAGACGGCTGATATTGAACAGGCTCTGGTTGTTGGGGCACACGGGGCAAGGGCTGTGACAGTGATATTGGAATAGGGGGATTTGGGGTAATCTTCTATTCTTCGTCTTTTTTCTTTCCTTCTTTCGAGAAGAAGAAATAAGCAATAATACACACGATCAACGGGAACACGTAAATTAATCCCGGGGAGAAGATTGCAAAATACCACGGCATCCCCCATTCTTCATGAGCAACTATTTCCAAGGCTTTGTAGCCTACGTGAACAATTCCGATAGAGAGGAAAGCAACGGCGGCAATTCCGAATAATTTCTGATTTTTGGCAGCTTTTGTTTTATCCATAATTTGATTCGCCTACGGTGAGTAACTGGTTATTGGTTGTAAGTTGCAGGTTTGCAAATTGCAGGTTCGAAAAACTTGTAACCTGCAAACCTGTAACTTTTAGCTATTTTTTATAAAGATGTTTGATTCCAACCCGGTGTCCGGCTACCGCAAAATACAAGATGAATAGGTAGCAAGGCAACATCATCCAGTAAGCTCCTTGGTATCCCATGGAAGTGGTCAGAGAACCGTATAACATCGGAAGTAAAGCTCCCCCGGCAATGGCCATGATAAGCAGGGCCGATCCGGTCTTCGTGTGACGTCCCAACCCGAATATGGCAAGCGGGAAGATGGCGGGCCACATGAGGGAGTTGGCCAAACTTAACAGGGTCAAGCACCAAATGGAGGTGTCTCCCGGCAACATGACGGTACAAATACCAAGGATCACTCCCAAAGTAGCACAGCATGCGAGGGCTTTTTCCTGACTGATGTATTTCGGGATGGCGATGATTCCGATAATGTAACCGACAATCATGGCGATCATGCCGTAAGTCGGGAATATGCGGGCGGTGTCCATGTCCATTTTCATGGATTGGGCGTAACCGATAATCGTGTCGATTGCAATTACTTCAACTCCCACGTACAAGAATAAGGTAATAATTCCGATCCATAGGTGAGGAAAACTGAATATGCTTGACTTTCCGCCGTGTTGTAGGCTGCCTTCCTCTTCTTCTGGGTCTTCGATTTGGGGAAGCGGGGAAAAACGAACGAATAGTGCCAGCACGATAAGCGATACCATGATTACGATGTAAGGTATGATAGATTTGGAGGCTAAGAAGTCGAGCTCTGCGGCTTTTTGTACGGCATCCATTGTTTGTAATTTTGCCTCAAGTAAGTCGATGTCTTTTAGCATAATTGATCCGAGGATTAACGGACTGATGGCACCGGCCACTTTGTTACAGATACCCATGATACTCACGCGTTGAGCCGCACTTTCGGCGGGGCCAAGTTCGATCACGTAAGGGTTGGATGCAGTCTGAAGCACGGATAGTCCCGTACCCATGATGAATAATCCAAATAGGAATAATCCGTAGGTGCGGGTCGTGGCGGCTGGGATGAACAGTAACGCTCCGACGGCCATCACGAGAAGACCGAGCATCATACCGTTCTTGTATCCTGTTTTCCGTAGTACCCAGGATGAGGGCAATGCCATGACGAAATAAGCGATATAGAAAGCGAAAGTTACGAGATAACCCTGCCATTCATGTTGCAGTTCGCAGGCGATTTTAAGGTAAGGGATCAAGGTGGCATTTAACCACGTGACGAACCCGAAGATAAAGAAGAGGATACCGATAATGATAATCCCCATACTGTAAGAATTTTTCTTTTGTTCCATCATCTTTTCGTTAAAATATACATAAACACGTAAACACTTTCAAGAGTTCACAAAGTTATTAATTTTTGCTAATGATGGATGAAATTAGGGAAAATTATTCGTGATGGATATTTTAATGTCTTCCGGGGGAGGGCTAGGTGGTAGAAAGGTGTTACCGGATGAATAAAAAGGAGGCTGTCTCTTTATTTTTTAGAATATGTTTCTTATGCTTTGTGAAACCTTTGAACTATACTTGAAAAACCTCATGTAATTATATAAACATATCTTTTCAGTTAGCTAATATACTATATGATATGTCTTACTTGCAAGTATAATTTTAGTAAAAATCAATTTAATCGAAGGTGAATGCAAGATGAATGCTTCGTGGTCTAAATGAACTATCAATAAACTCTCAAGAAAGTAATAATTAAATATGGCTTAAAGCTAGAGTAATACCAGTCTTTTACTAAGGTAATAATCTCCCCGTGTCCTTTCATCACCCTTTTCTCGCCCTTTCATAGCCCATTGTCAATATACCGGGAAGGGGGAGGAACAGTTGTGATGTGGGGAACGAGAGATTATTAGGGATATAAAACTATGGGATGACGATGGTATTACCTTAGGAAAATTTACGTTATTCGGAGGAGATATTGGGGAACCGTTTTAAAATTGTGGACGTTAATTCGAGGAGGAAGTAAGGACTCGTTTTTCGGATTAAAATGGATTTTTGAATTGTTACATTGAAAAAAAATTTATACCTTGTCAACTCATTTTGACAAGGAAAATTAATCATTAAATAAATAATGAATATGTTTGATAAAAGCGTGTATGTAAATAGAAGAAAGCAACTTATCGACAAGATGAGTGGCGGCTTAGTATTGATACTGGGTAATGAGGAGGCTCCTGCGAATTATCCGTCTAACACGTATAAATTCCGTCAGGATAGTTCTTTCCTTTATTTCTTTGGATTGAATATGCCCGGGTTTGCCGGGTTGATGGACGTGGATTCCGGGGAAGTTTGCCTGTATGGAAACGACGTGGATATGGACGATATTATCTGGATGGGACCCCAACCGAGCGTGAGGGATTTGGCTGCCAGCGTGGGCGTGACTTGTTCTGCTCCTTTCGGTAAACTGGCCGAGGCTTTGAAAGAAGCTATCAGCCAAGGACGCAAGATTCATTTCTTACCGCCTTATCGTTATCACAACATGTTGTTGTTGGAAGATTTGCTGGGTATTCACCACTCGCTGATCAAGAGTTATTCTTCTTTGGAATTAATCAAGGCAGTGGTGGCTTTGCGTTCCGTGAAAGAGGATTGCGAGATCGAGCAAATTAACTTGGCTTGTAACATTGGTTACGAAATGCATGTGGCTGCCATGAAACATGCCTTGCCTGGACAAAAAGAGCAATATATTGCCGGGTTGATCGAAGGAATTGCCGCCTCTTACGGAAGTCTGGTTTCTTTTCCAGTGATTCTTTCCCAAAATGGCGAGACATTACATAATCACGACCACAGTAAGACATTGACCGTGGGACGAATGATGCTGACGGATGCCGGGGCGGAGAATAATATGAATTATTGTTCCGATTTTACCCGTACGGTTCCCGTGGGCGGACGTTTCGATCAACGTCAGAAAGATATATATAATATTGTATTGGCTTGTAACAACAAGGCGATGGAGATTGCCCGTCCGGGAGTGACGTATCAGTACGTGCATCTGGAAGTATGCAAAATTCTGGCTCAAGGATTGAAAGACCTTGGTTTGATGAAAGGTGACGTGAATGCTGCTGTGGCAGCCGGGGCTCATGCTTTGTTCATGCCTCACGGGTTAGGTCACATGATGGGACTTGACGTGCATGATATGGAGGATTTGGGACAAATTTACGTGGGGTATGATGACGAGACTCGTCCAATCAATCAGTTTGGTACTTCTTCTTTACGTATGGGGCGTAAGTTGCAACCGGGATTCGTGGTTACTGATGAGCCGGGTTGTTATTTCATCCCTGCTTTGATTGACCAATGGAGAGAACAAGGATTACACAAGGAATTTTTGGTATATGACAAGATCGAGACCTATAAAGACTTTGGTGGTATCCGTTTGGAAGATGATATTTTGATCACGGAGAACGGGTGTAAATGTATGGGTGACCGTCGGGCGCCGATTACGGTAGAAGAGGTGGAAAATACGATAAATGGATAAAATTATAAAGAGCAGATATGAAATTCGTTGTATCAAGTAGTAGTTTTTTGATGCGGTTGCAGGCCGTGAGTAAGGTGATTAGTGGAAAACCTGCACAACCGATTCTGGATAATATTTTGTTGGTCGCCAAAGACGATATGTTGTATGCTACGGCATCCGACAAGGAAACGACGATGGAGGCCAAGATCGAATTGGATAACTTGGAAACTCCGGGAAGTATTACGATCCCGGCGAAGTTGTTACTGGATATTTTGAAAGAGTTCCCGGAACAACCCTTGACGTTTGATATTAACACGGGAACAAATGAGGTGAAGATTATCTCGGACAAAGGAGAGTTTTCCGTGCCGGGAGAGAGTGCCGAGGATTACCCGATACAATCCGGAATGGACGAGAGTGTGAACACGATAGCAACGAATTGCGGTATGTTATTGGAGGGAATTACCCGCACGGTTTTTGCCACGGCGAATGATGATTTGCGTCCGGTGATGAATTGTATCCTGATGGAGATGGGACCGGAAAATTTCACATTCGTGGCTTCGGATGCTCATAAGTTAGTGCGTTACAAACGTTTTGACGCCAAGACGGACGGGGATCAGTTTGCATTGATCCTGCCGAAGAAACCGTCTTTGTTGTTAAAGAATATATTACCGAAGGATGATAGCGAGTTGCGTTTACAATTCAACGAGAAAATGGCTTGCTTTACGTTCGGAAATTACAAGATGATTTGTACGTTGGTGGAAGGACGTTTCCCGAACTATAATTCTGTGATCCCGCAAAATAATCCCAAAAAGATTATTATAGAGAAGAAGGAGTTGTATAATTCGTTGAGACGGGTTTCCGTGATGGCAAACCAAGCTAGTAATTTGGTAAAGTTTGACTTGAGTAACGGAACGATCGTGATTTCCGCCCAAGATGTGGATTATGCTATGTCTGGACACGAAACAATTACTTGTCAATACGAGGGAGAAGAGATGGCCATTGGGTTTAAGTCTCCTTTTGTACAAGAGATATTATCCAACCTCAACACGGAATCTCTGGTATTGGAATTGTCCGATCCGAGTCGTCCGGGATTGTTCTTGCCTTACGAGAGTGATAACGAGAACGAGGATTTGTTGATGTTGTTGATGCCGATGATGGTTTAATCAGTAAGGCGAAAATTTCGCCTTACTGATTAAACTAATTTAAAATTTAGAGTTTAGAATTTAGAATGAATAAACTACCTCTCTAACTCTCTTTGTGTAGGGGGAGACTGTGGGATAATCTAAAGTCTAAAATCATTAAATCTAAAATGAATAAGTTTTGGAATTAAAATTGACTAGCCCGATTGTGTTCTTTGATTTGGAGACTACGGGTATTAATATCGCGAAGGACAAGATTGTGGAGATTTCTGTTTTGAAGGTGATGCCTAACGGGAAAGAAGAACAGAAAACGATCCGGGTGAATCCGGAGATGCATATACCGGAACAGGCGTCTGCCATTCACGGAATTTATGATGATGATGTGAAGAATTGTCCGACGTTTAAAGAGATCGCCAAGGATTTGGCACGTTTTATCGAGGGGTGTGATCTGGGAGGATATAACTCGAATCGTTTTGATATTCCATTACTGGCAGAGGAATTTTTGCGTGTGGACGTGGATTTTGATATGCGAAAACGAAAGTTCGTGGATGTACAAACGATTTTTCACAAGATGGAGCAACGTACGTTAAGTGCGGCGTATCGTTTTTATTGTAACAAGAATTTGGAAGATGCTCATACGGCAGCTGCCGACACAACGGCTACCTATGAGGTGTTGAAAGCCCAATTGGATCGCTATAGTGACACATTGGAGAACGATATTACTTTCTTGAGCAAGTTTTCAACACAGAATAACACGGCTGATTTTGCCGGATTTATCATCTATAACGAAGAGGGTGTAGAGGTATTTAATTTCGGGAAGAATAAAGGAGTTCCCGTGGTGAAAGTACTGAAAGAACAACCCGGTTATTTTGCGTGGATGTTGAATGGGGAGTTCCCGTTGTACACGAAAAAAATTTTAACCGAAATACGTTTGAGAACGGCGGGTTTGGTGAAATAGGATTATCATTTATTTTAAATATGGTGAATAAAAGGGGAAAATTGTGAAGTTTTCCCCTTTTATCTGTTTTATCCATAACATACAACTTTGTTTTTTTATTTCCGTATACAAGTCAGATTCATTGGTCGGTAGGATGGTTAGGGGAGTGCATGGAGTCGAGGGGAGGAACTCTAATTATAAGATTATTTGTTAAAATGTTCCGTATGGTATGTCCATAGGTATGTGGCTTAGCGATAGAATGAAAATGATTTATAATAAATTAAGAAGTTTGTTTATGGGATTTAAATGGATGGTTTATGTTGCACTTGTCCTTTTATGGAGTGGCTGCAAAGGGAAAAAGGATAACACGTATCAGGATATTGTACGTCCTGTAAGGGTGGTAAACGTGGAGTCGTTAGGGGCTATCAATAAGTTATATACGGGCGTTGTGGAGGCCGAGGAGTATAGTAATCTGGCGTTTAAATTATCGGGGCCGCTGATTGCGATGAATGTGGATGAGGGGCAGAAGGTGAAAAAGGGACAGGTGGTTGCGGCGGTTGACCCGTTGGATTATCGCTTGCAATTCGAGGCTAACAAAGCGGCTTATTTAACGGCTAAATCACAGTTGGAACGTAACAAGAGATTGCTTTCCATGCAGGCGATTTCACAGCAGGAGTACGAGATTGCCGAAGCAAATTATATAAGAGGTAAATCGGCTTACGAGATATCTGCAAACACCTTGGAAGATACGAAGTTAAGGGCTCCATTTGACGGGTTTGTGGAAAGAAAGTTCGTGGAGAATTTCCAGAAGGTTAATCCGGGCGAGTCTATTATCAAATTGGTTAACCCGAATAAATTAGCGGTGAGTTTTACGTTGCCGGAGACAAGTGTTGACCTGACCCGTACGCCCATGATGGTGACCGTGGAGTTTGACACCTACAAGGGGATATGGTTTAAGGCGAAGGTGAAAGAATTTATCGATGCCTCTCCCGATGGTACGGGTATTCCGGTGAAGTTGGTGATTGACGATTCCCGGTTTTCAAGGGATAAGCATAATATATATCCCGGTTTTTCCTGTAAAGTAAATTTAAAGATTGAGACCCCGGTAGAGGATAGTTATATTGTACCAATGAGTGCTTTGTTCCAAAATCCGACCACGAATGAGACGAGTGTTTGGGTATATGATCCGAAGACGGAGACTGTGGTTAGCCGTACCGTGGAGATCGGGCAGTTATTCGGGAATGATAAAATAATGGTGCATAAGGGGCTCACGAATGAGGATACGATTGTCGTGGCGGGAGCGAATTATATAACGGAAGGTCAAAAGGTGAAGTTGCTTAAATAGGTTGATATTATGAATATAGCTAGATATTCGCTGGAAAATACGAAGGTGGTTTATTTCTTCTTGGCCATTTTGTTAGTGGGTGGGGTTTTATCTTTCGATCTACTGGGAAAAAAGGAGGATTCGCCTTTCGTGATCAAAACGGCGGTCATTATAACGAGATACCCGGGGGCTACTCCGAACGAGGTGGAACAACTAATCACTGAGCCAATCGAGCGGGAAATTCAATCCATGCGCCGGGTGCATAAGATCAAATCGGATTCCTATTACGGGATGTCTAAAATACAAATCGAGTTGAGTCCGGCAACTCCACCGGAGGAAATGCCTCAGATGTGGGACGAGTTACGGCGTAAAGTGCTGAATATACAACCTTCATTACCTCAAGGAGCCTCTACGATCAGCGTGTCAGATGATTTCGGTGACGTGTTCGGGATATATTACGGACTAACGGCCGGGGAGGGTTTTTCTTATCACGATTTGCGGGAGTGGGGACAAAAATTGAAGACCCAACTTGTTTCCGTGGATGGGGTACTGAAAGTGGCCCTCTACGGGGAGCAGACGGAGGTGGTAAATGTATTTATCTCCATGTCAAAGTTAGCGAATTCGGGGATTGATCTGAACTCTTTGATACAGACGATCAAGTCGCAAAATTCATTGATTAATACGGGAGAGAAACGGGCAGGTAATTTGGAATTGAAGATATTGGCTGACGGGACGTACAAAACGCTGGATGATATTCGAAATCAGTTGATTGTAACCCAAACGGGACAACAGGTGCGGTTGGGGGATATTACTACGATTGAAAAAGGATACCTAGATCCGCCGAGTAGTTTGATGAGGGTGAACGGGAAACGGGCTATCGCTATCGGTATTTCGACCGATCCGGAACGTGACGTGGTGAAAACGGGGGATAAGGTGAAGGAGCGGTTGAGTCAATTGGAGGAGTTGATGCCTGTGGGAATCGAACTGGTGACTCTTTATCCGGAGAATGAGATTGCACGGGAGGCAAATAACGGTTTTTTGTTGAACTTGGTGGAGTCCGTGGTGATCGTGATTTTTATTATTTTGTTGGTAATGGGGACCCGTGCAGGCTTCCTGATTGGTTCATCATTGATTTTCTCGATCGGGGGTACGATGTTGATCATGCAATTTATGGGAGTGGGGTTGAACAGGACATCACTGGCTGCCTTTATTATAGCGATGGGGATGCTCGTGGATAATGCTATCGTGGTGACGGATAATGCCCAAATATTGATCAAAAAGGGGATGCGGCGGTGGGATGCTTTGATCAAGGGGGCGACGGTTCCGCAATGGGGATTGCTGGGGGCCACGTTGATTGCTATATTTTCATTTCTACCTTTATATTTGGCACCTTCTTCCGTGGCGGAGATGGTGAAACCGTTGTTTATCGTGCTGGCGGTTTCTCTGGGATTGAGTTGGATTCTGGCGTTGACGCAGACAACGGTGTTTGGTAATTTTATATTGAAGGAGAATACCGGAGATTCGAGTAAAGATCCTTACGATACGAAGTTCTATAACCGGTTTGTTTCCATGCTGCGGGGATTGATCAAATATAAGGTGATCACGATGATTTCGGTGGTCTGTTTATTCTTGGTATCCATGTATATCATGGGGATTATGCCACAGAATTTCTTCCCGAGTATGGATAAGCCTTATTTCCGGGCAGATTGTTTTTTACCGGAAGGGTTCAGTATTCGGGAGTCGGAGAATATGATGTCGGATATTGAAGCTTATTTGTTGGAACAGGATGAGGTGGTAAACGTGTCGGTGACGATCGGGGGATCGCCATTGCGGTATTATCTGGCAAGCACGTCTTTCGGACCGAAGGCGAATTTCGGGAATTTGTTGATAGAGGTGGAGAAGAAAGAGCAGTCTCCGATGGTGGAGGAGCGTTTGAATACTTACGTGCGGGAGAATTACCCGGATATGTTGATCCGTTCCTCTTTGTTCAAGTTGTCTCCGGCAGTGGAGGCTGCTATCGAGATCGGATTTATCGGGGAGAACGTTGACACGCTCGCTGCCTTGACGGAACGGGCGATGAGTATCATGCGGGAATGTGATATGGTGACGGATATTCGAAGTAGTTGGGGAAATCAAGTTCCCGTTTGGGAACCTGCTTACTCGCAGGAACGGGGACAACGTCTAGGGATTACTCGTCAGTCGGTGGCTTACGCTTTGAAGATTGCCACGAACGGGTTGGCCATCGGGGATTTCCGGGAGAAAGATTTGTTTATGCCGATATTGCTGAAAGAGGATGGATTTGATCGTAAGAATCTTGATAATATGAAGACGTTGCCCGTGTTTGCCACGCAAGGGTTCACGGTACCTTTAGCGCAAGTAGTGGATAGTTTTGCGTATGATTACCATTATAACGTGATCAAGCGGTATAATCGGGACCGGGTGATGATGGCGCAATGTGATCCCAAGCGGGGAGCTAATACGAAAGCGGCTTTCTCGGAAGTATGGGACAAGGTGAAGCGTATGGAAATGCCGGAAGGGTACCGGATGAAGATTTTCGGGGAGGACGAAAGTCAGGTAGAGTCTAACGAGGCTTTGGCGGCTAATATGCCGTTGACATTTATCTTGATGTTTATCGTGTTGCTGTTACTTTTTAGGACGTACCGGAAACCGATCATTATATTGCTGATGGTGCCGTTGATTTTTATTGGGGTGGTCTTCGGTTTACTGGTAATGGGGAAAATGTTTGACTTTTTCGCTTTACTGGGCGTGTTGGGATTGGTTGGGATGAATATCAAAAATGCGATTGTGCTGGTGGATCAGATTGGTATTGAACAGGAAAACGGGTTGGCACCGCTGGATGCCGTGTTGCAGGCCACGAAATCAAGAATTATCCCGGTAGCTATGGCTTCGGGTACGACAATATTGGGTATGCTACCTTTGTTGTTTGATGCGATGTTTGGCGGTATGGCAGCCTGTATCATGGGGGGCTTGTTGGTGGCCAGCTTATTGACGATCGTGGTATTACCTGTGACGTATTGTTTGATATTTAGGATAAAAGCGGCGTGATTTTAGATTTTCAATTTTCAATTATTATGAAGATATTATTTAGTATAGGAATTGTTTTGTTACTGGTGGGGACGGTTAAAGCGCAGACCTTAACAGTAGAGGAGTACCGGGAAAAAGTGTTGGATTATAATCAAGACATCAGACAATCGAGGGAAGCTGTCAAGGCGGCTATATATGCGTTGAAAGGGGTTAAAACGGGATTTTTCCCGAAATTGCAGTTGAGTGGGAATTATTCATATCAGATAGAGGATGTTGAATTTATGCAAGGGGTTGATACGAAGCATAATAATTATTCGGCAGAGGCGGCATTGTCACAGAGCGTGTATGCCGGGAGCATGGTGCGTAAGCAACAGGAGGCAGCGAAATTACAAAAAGCGATTGCCCGTTTGGGAGAAGAGTTGACAATGGATAATATCGTTTATGCGGCTGACGTGAGTTATTGGACATTGGCGGCTAATGAGAGTTTGTTTTACATTTCCCAAGAGTTTGTGTTGATCGTGAAGGAGCTGGACGAGATTGTACAAAAACGTTTTGACGAGGGGGCGATTAGCAAGACGGATTTGCTGATGGTGAAGACTCGCTTGAAGGAAGCTGAGTTACAAGAATCTACCCGGAACATGAATTACCAGACGGCGATGCAGTCGTTTAAAATCATGATGGGGGTTCCTTTGGAGGAAAAGTGGGTTATTATTGACTCGATCCAAAAACCGATGGCCATTCCGGGTTTGCAACCGTTGGAAGTGGCCTTGAAGCGGAGAGCCGATTACCAGATTGCCGTGCAGGATTTTAATCTGACCAAGCAACAAACCAAAATCATACGTTCTAAGTATTTACCGCAGTTTGCCGTGGGGGTAAAGGAAACTTGGGGTACACCGTTGATTAATATTTCCGGTGATGAAAAATTCGCAACGGTAGCTTTTGCCAAGGTAAGTATGCCTGTTTTTAACTGGGGGGAAAAACACCAGAATGTGAAACGAAATCGAGCGATGGAAACAAGTAAAGAATTAGCTATGAGTAAAGTGAAGGATCAAGTGAAGGAAGAATTGGCAAATGCTTGGGTGAAGCTGAATGAGAACCGGAAACAGGTGGAGATTGCTAATTCTACGTTAGAGATAGCCCGGGAGAATTTGAAATTGAATACTTTTAGTTACAATGAGGGAAAATTACCGATTTTGGATGTGCTCTCTTCGCAGGCAACTTGGTTACAAGCTTACACGAATGTGGTTTCAGCTAATTATCAATATAAGGTGGCGTATGCGGAGTATATAAGGATTTTGGGAGGACTATAAGATTTATGATTTAAGATTTAAGATTTATGATTTCGGTCTCGAATGGTTAGTACTTTTTGATTGTTATAAATCGTGAATTGATTCAGTTGTAAATTAAGTTTTTTTTGTTTTTGTGATTTTTGAGAAATCATGGGAACAGGGGAAAAATTATGTCGTTTTTTTTCGGGTTTAGCGGGGAATTTATAGCAAGAAATTGTATTTTTGCAGATTAATGGATAATACAGTATTAAAAGTTTGAGAGATATGACGATAGAAAAAATGCTTACTCAGCAGGTGTTGGAGGCCGTAAAGGCTTGTTATGGGGTTGAATTAACCGAGAAAGACGTACAATTGCAGGAAACCCGGAGAGAATTTGCCGGTGATTTGACCGTGGTCGTTTTCCCGTTCACCCGATATTCCAAGAAGTCGCCCGAGGAAACGGCTAAAGAGCTGGGAGAGTATTTGAAACAAAATATTGAAGAGGTGGAAACTTACAACGTGATCAAGGGATTCTTGAACGTGGTGATTTCTTCCGCTTACTGGATCGAGGTGTTGAATGACGTGGCAAAAGAGGAAAAATATGGTTATGCAAAGGAATCCAGCGGGAAGACTTACATGATTGAATATTCTTCACCGAACACGAATAAACCATTGCATTTGGGACATATCCGGAATAATTTTCTAGGATGGTCAGTTTCCGAGATACAGAAGGCAAACGGGCATAACGTGATTATGGTGAACTTGGTGAACGATCGAGGCATTCATATCTGCAAGAGTATGATTGCTTGGGAGAAGTTTGCTAATGGGGCTACTCCGGAAAGTACAGGAATCAAGGGGGATCATTTCGTGGGGGATTATTACGTGCGTTTTGATAAGGAGTATAAGGCGCAAGTCAAGGAATTGATGGAGCAGGGCAAGACGGAAGAGGAGGCGAAAAAAGAGGCCCCGATATTGTTAGAGGCTCAGGAAATGTTGCGTAAATGGGAAGCCGGTGACGAGAAGGTTGTTTCTTTGTGGCGGACTATGAATGATTGGGTATTGAAAGGTTTTGACGAGACTTATAAAATAATGGGAATCTCGTTCGATAAAGTATATTTCGAGTCTCAGACTTACAAAAAAGGACGTGACCTTGTGTTGAAAGGTTTGGCTGACGGTGTGTTGTACCGGAAAGATACCGGAAGCGTGTGGGCTGATCTTACTGGTGATGGGTTGGATCACAAGTTATTGTTACGGGATGACGGTACTTCTGTTTATATGACGCAGGATATTGGTACGGCATACGATCGATTCAATGAGTTTAATATGGATCAGGAGATATACGTGGTGGGTAACGAGCAGAATTATCATTTCCAAGTGTTATCGTTGGTTTGTAAGAAGCTGGGATTTGATTGGGCTGACAAGATTAAGCATCTTTCTTACGGTATGGTTGAATTACCGGAGGGGAAAATGAAATCCCGCGAGGGTACGGTGGTGGATGCCGACGATTTGATCGAGGAGATGATTCACACGGCTCGTACGACTTCCGAGGAGTTGGGTAAACTGGACGGTTACACGAAGGATGAGGCTGAGGATGTGTACCGTAAGGTCGCTCTTGGGGCGTTGAAGTATTTTATATTGAAGGTTGACCCGAAGAAGACCATGATGTTTAACCCGAAAGAATCGATTGATTTTAACGGGAATACGGGGCCGTTTATCCAGTACACTTATACTCGTATCAAGTCGGTTTTGCGTAAGGCGGAAGAGGCTGGAATTAAGATTGTTCCGGGAGATATTCATACGATATTGACCGAGAAGGAACAGAACTTGGTTAAATTGATTGCTAAATTGCCCGCAGTTGTGAAAGAGGCTGGGGATAATTATAGTCCGGCATTGATCGGGAATTATGCTTATGAACTGGCAAAGGAATTTAACCAGTTCTATCATGATTACTCTATTCTGAAGGAGGAGAACGAGCAAGTGCGTAATTTGCGTTTGTTGCTGGCTCAGCAATGTAGCGTGGCTATACAGAATGCTATGGGAATGTTGGGGATAGAGATGCCGGAGAGAATGTAATGATTTTAGGTTTGTGGTTTTAGATTGTGTGATTCCGGTTATTTGAAACCGGTAGTCGGTAAAAAGATATAAAATATGAAAAAGATTGCGCCGAAAGATATAGACAAGAATGTGATTAAGTTGATCGGTCAGGATTGGATGCTGGTGACGGCTGGGGATAAGGAGAAGTTCAATATGATGACGGCTAGCTGGGGTACGATGGGGTATTTGTGGAATAAGCCCGTGGTGATGGTGTTCGTGCGTCCGCAACGTTATACGTTCGAGTTTACGGAGAAAAAGGATGAGTTTACCTTGTCGTTTTTTGATGAGAAGTTCCGTCATGCTTTGAATGTATGTGGTGCTGTTTCCGGACGTGACGTAAACAAGGTGCAGGAAAGCGGATTGACACCTTATTTCACGGAGGCCGGAAATCCGGCTTTTGAGGAAGCTACGTTGGTGTTGGAGTGTAAGAAATTATATACGGATTTTTTGAAGGAGGATGCTTTTTTAGATAAGAAGATCGTGGATATCCAGTACGGCCAAAAGGATTTCCACAAGGTGTACGTGGCCGAAATTGTTCATGCTTGGGTGAAGGAGTAACTGATGGATTTATGTACATATCATAGTCATTGTAGTTTTTGTGACGGGAAAGCTCCGGCGGAAGATTTTGTGAAAGCGGCCATCGAGGCCGGATTTCACAGTTACGGTATTTCTTCGCATTCGCCGCTTCCTTTTGAGACTCGTTGGTCTTTGAGTAAAAGGAATGTGGAGACTTACTTGAGGGAAATAAAGCGTTTGAAAGAGAAGTATGCGGGACAGATTGAGCTTTACGTGGGGATGGAAATTGATTATCTGAATGATGATTGGGGGCCGGCAGTAGAGTATTTTCAGCGTTTACCGTTGGATTACCGTATCGGTTCTGTCCATCTTGTAACAGAGGAACAGACGGGAGAGGTTATGGATATGGACGGGAAGTTTGAGGATTTCAGGGAGAATTTGCGTTTGGTTTTTCGTGATGATCTGAAATATCTCGTGGAAGCTTATTTCAAGGCATCTTTCCGGATGGTGGAGTTGGGAGGTTTTGACTTTGTGGCACATTTGGATAAAATATCCATGAATGGTTCATTGATGGATAGTACGCTAATGGAGCAAGAGTGGTATAACCGGTTATTATGGGATTATATGTCTTTGATAGCGGAGAAGGGTGTTATGGTAGAGGTGAATACGAAAGCATACTCGAAAAAGGGAATGATGTTTCCGAACGTGAAATATTTCAAGTGGTTGAAGGAGTTGAATATTCCCGTGATGGTGAATTCTGATGCTCATTTACCCCAGTTGGTAAATGACAATCGGGCGTTGGCATTCGAGTGGTTGCGGGAAGTCGGAATAAAAAGCACGATGCGTTTGTATCAAGGTGCGTGGATAGAAGTTCCAATAGATAAATAGTAGTATAATGAATAAATTTCTGGTTCTATTAGGCAGTTTGTTTGCGTTGATATTCTTCGGTTGTAATAACGATGAAGAGGAGCTTGATTTAATTGATACATTGGAAAATGAGAAGATTGCGATCCACGAGTATCTGAGTCAAATTACCACGCCTATTCTTTATCTTGAGTATTATAGCGTGCATGGTATGTTGATTGATACGGTTTTTATTTTCAATTACGATAATAGTGGTGAGGTTGCGAAAGATTCGGGTTGGGTGTTGATGGATTACGAGAAATTTTATCTGAATGGGGATAAATTGGATACAACATCTCCTGAACAAGGTGATTCCACGTTTACTTATGTCTTTGGCGGACCAGTACTTTATCGTTATGACACGATAAAGAAATATGACTATGTGGCAGAAGCGTTTCGGCATATTAGTGTTGGAAGTGTGGGAGGAGAAATGATTGTGCCTTCTATTTTGGCCGGAGATAGGAATAGTTATGGGAAGCCGTTACATTATAAGTTAAAGGCACATAAGCTCATTAACGATGTGAAGGTGAATGAATATGAGTTGATTCAAAATTATTTGGGGAGTAGTTTTTTTGTCGGAAAGCCTTTTGAGGATTTTCCTACTCATGAAATAGCTTCAGTTACAGAGCGGGATACGGTTACTTATACTGCTATCGTGGAGAAAGGAACGGGGGATCGGAATATTCAAGTGGGGGATTCTGTCTTATTGGAAATGGATTATGGTTTGTTGGATGATGTGGGATTGCAGAATCGAGTGTTGAGAAGTATGGGACGTGATTCTATTTATTTCTTATTTAATGAGACTTGGCAGAAAAATTATCCGGTAGGGTTGGTAAAGGGATTACAGCATTTACAGGCTGGAGATTCTGCACATATTATTGTGCCTTATGGAATGGCTTACGGAGCGGTAGGTACAACCCGAGAAATAACCTTTCGAGATCGTACTAAATTAAAACAATATTTAATTCCTCCATATTCGACATTGTGGTATTGGATACGGATTCGTAAAGTGATTCCTCCTAAAACGGGAGAAGAATAATTTGAAAAATAACAGCTAAATAGAAATGGGAAATGAAAAGTAGTTATTTATTTATGGTGCTTGCTTTGCTGGCAAGCGGTTTCATCGGGTGTTCTGATGATGACGGAGATAACTGGAAGAAAATATTTGAGGATGAGCAGGAAAATATAAAAGAATTTGTGTATAGTAAAGATTCTGATCCGAAAGTTTTCGAGTATGAATATACTTACAAAAAGGAAAAGGTCAAAGATTATGCTTATTTGTTTAATTACCAAAAAGAAGGGAAAAAAGCGACCTATGGTGATTTTGTTTGGATCAATTATACACAAAAGGATTTGACAGGAAATATTATTGATTCTTCAGATCCGAGTGTTGCTGTTGGGGCCGGGGTTTCTCCCTATTATACTTTAGGTGGACCGATATTGGTGCAGATGAATACGGATGCAGAAAAATATGTTGACCCGTTATCAGATATTTTAATGAATATTCCGGAAGGGACAACGGGAAGTTCTATTGTTTCGAGTATCATGAGCTTGTCTTCTGTTTTAGTTTATCGGGATTATACTGTGGAAAGTATTGTGGAAGAGGATAATCTGTTGGATTATGAGAATAGTATGATCAAGCGGTATTTTGCAGATGAAAACTTAGAGTTTTTTGAAACAGTTCCTTTACACGAGGGAAAGACCGATACGATTGCTTTTATAGCTAAAACGAAAGAAAATTTGAATGGAACTCCTATTCAAGCAACGGATAGTGTCACAGTATGGGCGGAAGGTAGAATTTTGGATGAATTCAATTCATCATTACATCAGTTTTTGAAAATGGATAGTGATGATGAAGTGAAGTGGTTTTTACCGGATATGATAAAAGGAATTTCTTTAACTTTACCTGAACTTAAAGTTGGAGAGGAAGCTACAATTCTTTTTTCATCGGGAATGGGATACGGTTATAGAGGGTTGCGTAATTATGATGGGACTTATGTTGTTCCGGCTTATTCAACTTTGTTGTTTAAGGTGAAAATTATTGATACAAAGGAAAATCCTAAAAAGGATAAATAATTTTGTTGTTATGAATATCGATTTGGAAAACACATTGGAGCTTGCTGTTGCGTGGGCGAAGGAAGTTGGGGAAGTGCAACTGTCTTACTTCAGAAATGGTCATTTGGATATAGAAACGAAGTCAACGGTGCACGATGTCGTGACGAAAGTGGATAAACTAAGTGAGTCCATACTGATTGAACGTATTAATGAGTGTTTTCCTGATCATAGTGTGTTGGGGGAAGAAAGCGGGGAACATGATGTTCATAGTGACTATCTGTGGGTGGTAGACCCTTTGGATGGGACAAATAACTACAGTCAGGGATTACCTGTATTTTGTGTGTCTATCGGACTGCAATATCAAGGGAAAACTTTACTCGGGGTGGTGTACGCTCCCTACTTGGACGAGTTGTATACGGCTATCCGGGGGAAAGGGGCTTTTTTGAATCATGTTTCGATCCATGTTTCTGATAAAACAGAACTCGATCGCTCGGTTTTAGCCACCGGTTTCCCTTATGACAAGGGAATTCATCCTGTAAATAATATAGATAATCTAAGTCGAATTTTACCACATTTACGAGGAATACGACGTATGGGGTCTGCCGCTTACGATCTTTGCGGAGTGGCGGCTGGATTCCTTGATGGATATTGGGAATTGGGCTTGAAACTCTGGGATGTATGTGCCGGAGTGCTTATCGTCCAAGAGGCTGGAGGTTATGTTGAACCTTTCCGGGATGACCGGGGAATTGCGATATTATCGGGTAATCCGAAGATCGTGGAGAAAATGAAAGAATATATAAACTGAGCTTCATTTTCTGAAATTGACGTGGGTAAATTGCGTTAGATTAATAATGGTATGCCCAGATCGGGTGAAAGGGGCATCCAATGGGCAGAAATCACCTTGAAATTTCTATTTTAGCACGCATATTTTTGATTTTTTCTTTTCGAATGAGTGAAATAAGCTTTCTTAAATTACCCCGTTTTACAGCGACAAAAGAATGGTAATCTTTTACCTCTATTTTGCCGATATCTTCTTTTTTCAGTTTTCCTTTCTGGCATAAGAATCCGACGACATCCATTTTGTTTACTTTGTCTTTTTTACCTTTTCCAATGTAGAGGGTTGACCAGTATGGTTCTGCCGGGGCAGGATATTTACCGACAGGAGTATATGTTTCCGGGACATCAGCTAAATAATCCGGGAGAGGAGCATCTTTTTCAAGTAAGAGGAAAGCGGTCCCGGATGCATTCATTCGTGCTGTTCTCCCGTTTCGATGTATAAAAGATTCCGTTTTTTCAGATAGGTGATAGTGAATAATATATTTTATTTCCGGAATATCTAGGCCACGGGATGCGAGGTCGGTAGAAATGAAGATGTAGGTACTTCCGTTACGGAATTTGCACAGCACTCGTTCGCGTTCTTCTTGTTTCATGCCTCCATGAAAATACTCGTTGTTCACGTTTTTATCCCATAGGTAGTTGCTTACTTCTTCTGCTTGTTCTCGATAGTTACAAAAAATTAACGTAGGACCTTCTTCCAAGTCGCAGAGTAATTTGTAGAGTGTGGCAAGTTTATTATGATTTTCGATGTACACACTTTTAAGGGTTAATTTGATGGGAGAAGCTCCTTCAAGAAAATTTAGCACGAGAGGAGTTCGTAGACCCGTGAATTCGGGTATCTTGACGGCTGATGTTGCAGAGGTTAAGACTCGCTTTTGTAAGTGTGGTAAGTGCGAGAAGATGGTTTCCATGTCTTCTTGAAATCCAAATTCCAGTGCTTTGTCGAATTCATCAAGGATGATCGTGGAGATGGAGTCCGTGTCAATTGTTCCCCGGGTGATGTGGTCAAGTATTCGTCCGGGAGTCCCGATGATCAGCGTGGGTATGTATGATAGACTACGGCTTTCCACGTTAATATCATGTCCCCCATAGCAACATACGACTTTGAAGCCACTTTTCAGAGAGCGGAATACTTGTTCTATCTGTAAGGCCAGTTCTCTTGATGGTACTAGGATAATAGCCTGTGCTTTCGTACTGTCCGGATCTAGGTTTTCCAATAAGGGTAACAGAAAGGCCAAAGTTTTGCCTGATCCGGTGGGAGAGAGCAGGATGATGTGGTCATTTTCCCGGTGGGCTTTCAGCGAGGTTTCTTGTATTTCGTTTAACGAGGATATTCCAAGGGTTTGTAGGATGGGTAACATGGAATTGGTTTTAAGTGTGTGATTTATGATTTTAGACTTCCTTGTACAAGAAAAATATATTTTGAGATCAAATTTATTGGTGCATTAAGCTAGTTAATTTTTTCATGATCTTAGGGCGGGCGAATACAATTTTAGCTTGTTGGTAACCTTCCTCTACAATTTTATCAATGTTGTTGAGGTCGAACATACTGTATCGGCTGATGTGTTTGGGTATAATTACTATGTCACACAGGCGAGTGTCGATATTCATGTTTGACAGGATTCCCATGTGAAAGGACCGTTCTGCCAGGTGTACCATGCTTTTGATTTGATTGCAGGGCTCCAGCGGGTCGATATGGACTCCTATGACTGTGTCACACAAATCCCGGATTGGCCGTACGGGCAAGTTCATAAATACTCCTCCATCCGAATATTGCTGGTGATTAATTGTGACGGGTACGAACACGATCGGAATGGAACAGGAGGCTAGCACGCAAGGAATTACTTTTCCCGTACTGAAATGTGTGGGTATACCTAAATTCATGTTGGTGGCAGTAACGATTAGGGGAATTTGTAGTTTTTCGAATGTATCGATATGGATAAATTCGGATAACTTTTTTTCCATTCCTGCCATGTTCATGATACCGGTTTTGGAAACTAAAGGACGTGCAAAATCGAGTAGTTTTTTATTTTTAAAGAATTTAAGTCCTTCCTCAGCCGAGTGTCCAGATGCGAATATAAGCCCTGCTATTGCACCTGCACTGGTTCCCGAAATAATGTCCGGTTTGATTCCCAATTCTTGCATAGCTTTGTATACTCCTAAATGAGCAAAACCTCTTGCTCCTCCTCCGCTTAATGCCAATCCCAATTTGTATGGTCGTTGTTGTTGGTCGTTTTCCATGTGGTTAGTGAGTGTATGTTTGGGAACTAAAAAAGGGGCGATCGCCCCTTTTTTTATTTTACAGTAGCCATATGAGCAATTAACTCAAGAACTTTGTTGGAGTAGCCCCACTCGTTATCATACCAAGATACAAGTTTTACAAAGTTTGAATTTAACGCTATACCTGCTTTAGCATCGAAAATAGAAGTACGGGAATCTCCCAAGAAATCAGAAGAAACGACTTCTTCTTCAGTATAACCGAGGATACCTTTTAGTTCGTTTTCTGAAGCTTCTTTCATGGCAGCTTTGATTTCTTCGTAAGTTGCAGCTTTTTCCAGACGACAGGTCAAATCAACAACAGACACGTCTAATGTCGGTACACGGAATGACATACCTGTTAATTTCCCATTCAGTTCAGGAATTACTTTACCCACGGCTTTAGCGGCTCCCGTAGATGACGGAATAATGTTACCTGCGGCAGCACGTCCACCTCTCCAATCTTTCATGGAAGGACCGTCAACGGTTTTTTGGGTAGCGGTAGTAGCGTGTACAGTGGTCATCAAACCTTCAACAATACCGAATTTATCATGCATTACTTTCGCTAGCGGAGCCAAGCAGTTTGTGGTACATGATGCATTAGATACAATAGTTTGTCCGGCGTAAGTTTTGTGGTTTACACCCATCACGAACATCGGGGTATCATCTTTTGACGGAGCGGACATCACAACTCTTTTGGCCCCGGCTTTCAAGTGAGCTTCTGCTTTTTCTTTGGTTAAGAAAAGTCCGGTAGACTCAACTACATATTCTGCACCAACTTCGTTCCATTTCAAGTCTTCCGGGTTTCTTTCTGCTGTAACACGGATAGCGTGACCGTTTACAACGAGTTTTCCATCTTTAGCCTCAACGGTTCCGTTGAAACGACCATGCATGGTGTCATATTTCAACATATAAACCATGTAATCGACATCGATGAGATCATTAATCCCAACGATTTCAATATCGTTTCTTGTCATTGCTGCTCTAAAAACCAGACGACCAATACGTCCGAATCCGTTGATACCAACTTTAATCTTTGACATTTGTTTTTTTATTATTTGGTTAATAATGATGTTAACTCTCTCGTTTAATGTCATAAACTCACACAAAAGTATGGATAAAAAAGTGAAAAACAAAGAACTTTTAGATTAGTTATACGCGAACGTTTTTTTTCTTAAAAAAGTTTGCGCAAACGTTTTAAATATATATCTTTGCCCAATAATCAAAGGAAATGTTTTTTGCTTTTATAAGTGTAGTAAATTTATTGTTAGTGTGTTAAAAAGAGGCCATCGGCCTCTTTTTTCTTTTCCATAATTATGGAATAATTCCTTTTAATTGTTTAATAATTAGAACTCTTTTTGTGGCGGGAGATACCTTGTAGCGATCGTCTATGCGGTGACCGACTACCCAAATAATGTCCTTGCCGGATTGTAGGAGAAGACAGTCTTTTTTCTGCTTGGCACTGAATTTCTGATCTGTGAAAAAGTCACTTAATTTTTTTTTACTACGTTTCATTCCGAGAGGACAGAACCAGTCACCCCGAGACCAGTGACGTAACACGAGCGGATAGGTGATTTTGTCGAGATCAAAACAACCTGTATTAAGGTCACGAGGAACAATGAAGGCATCATCGATATCTTGTTCTTCGAGTTGGAAGATCATGTTATCAACGTGGTATTCTCCACTGTCGGCTAAAAGAGTACGTTCGTTTTCTTTTTCTAGAATATTGAACAGGCGCCAGTAGGTTCGACCTTTCGTGAGTAAGTATTCTTCTGCTTCAAATTGTTTCCCGGGAATGGCATCACTACTTGCTAAAATGTCCTCGATTTGAGTAGCATTGAATCCATATGGCCGAAGTATTTCGAATAAGAGAGTGTAAGGGGCTGGGGCTGCCAGCGTTTTCTGTATATCAATGAGAATTTCCCCGTTTTCTTCGCTAATCACTTTTTCTTTTAGACGGTTGATGCCATAGCGGTAAATTTGTTCTACTTCTTTGAGAGTATTACAGTTCTCTCGAACCGTATTGAGGAACGAGGGGTTGATGTCTTTGCAGACCGGGATGATCATGTGGCGTATTTTATTGCGCACGTAGTCGAGCGAGTTGTTAGTTGAGTCAGTACGATATCCCAATTGGTTTTGTTCAATGTAAGCGATGATTTCTTCCCGGGAACGAGACAAGAGTGGACGCAGAATACGATCTTTCACTGGACGGATACCGGTAAGTCCTTTGATTCCTGTTCCGCGACATATATTAATAAAGAGAGTTTCGGCAAGGTCATCTGCATGGTGCCCTACGACAATGTAATCCATTTTCTTTTTTTGGCGCATTTCTTCGAACCATTCGTAGCGTAGCTCCCGTGCGGCCATTTCTATGCTAATGCCTTTTTTCTTGGCGTATTCTTGTGTGTCAAAGCGTTTCACGCTCATGGGAATACCATAGGTTTCACAGAATCGTTTTACAAATTGCTCATCCATGTTTGATTCCTTGCCCCGCAAGTTGAAGTTACAATGCAAAGCATGTAGGCGTAGGTTCAAGTATTTGAACGCATGGAGTAAAGTAATCGAATCGGCTCCCCCGCTAACGGCGATGATAAATCCCGCTTTTTGATCAATCTTGTGTTCCTTGAGGAACTGTTTTATCGTGTCCAACATAACCTTGTTCTTTTATGAATAGCCTAAATTAGCGATTTTTCTTGAAAGAAAAGGGGAAATTAAGAATAAAAGTGCGGATTTATTTTACCAGAAGCGTTGCTTCCCATTTTGAATTGTGAATATACGCTCTTCTTTACCTGCCGTGTGATTGCGTAACCAGTAAATAGCATTTGAAGGAACATTTTCAAACTCAATAGAATAGTCTGTGGCAATTTTACAACCAAGGGATTGCCAACCATTGAGGTCGAAATAGAAAAGTTCATATTCGTTACCGGGGTATATGCCATTAGCATCGTTGCGGGGTAGATAAATCATTTCCGATATACAGACGGGATGGCCGAAATCCACGATGAGTTGGTGGGATACTCTGCCGTGGGAAAGTGGGTCATTGTCGAAAAGATTAGCGAGATGAGCGCCCTTGCCTTCAGGATCTATGATTGTTCCGGTTAGAGTATGGCCCTGATTGTTCTTAAATTTCCATTCGGCAAGTTCCACGATCTTCGAGTGGTTAAATCGCCAATAACGGTATTTTTGCGTGGTGTCAACCGGAACAATGACGGGGTACATATTGGGATTACGGGTGATATCGTGGATGTGTGTAGCGTTCTGAAACGATGGGTCGTTCGAAGCTTGGAATGCCGCCCCGATAAGAGCATTGCCGTGGTACACCTTATTGTGATGCAAGGGGTATTTACGAGAGAGAATGAGAGTCTTGCGTTGTGTCGTATCAGGACGTAGTATGACGGTTGTTCCGTTGGCTCGCAGGATAAAAGGATAGGCTAAGTTACGTTGGTATTCTTTTTCGAAGTAGACCGGAAAATATACAATCTCGGGTCCCATGGAATGAAAGCTGTATTTGCCTTGTTGCACTTTGCTCCAATCGACAATTTGAAGTTCCCGACTATTGAATATGGCGAGATAGGCGTGACGAGCCTGTACGGGGACGGAGGCTGCGATGGTGACATCCGAAGTGTGTAGATATTTATCGGTGACATCCCGGTTGAAAGGATTGGTGAAGAATGGGGGAATGTATTCGTCTTTTTCAGGGATGGGGATAGGGTTGACCGAGTACGTGCGGCGATACACTTTCGGGGCGTTTTTTATTTCGATTTGTCCGGAGAGAATGTCTTTGTTTTTGGTGTCAATGATAACTGCCCATTCGTGGAAACCGTTCATGTCGGCCCAGTAGGGTACGTGATCTATGGCTGCGGGAATACCTGCCATACGATATGCCAGTAATTGGAGTTGGCTGGAGAAAACGCATTCTTTGGTCGAGATGGGAATTCCCGCCAGATTGTCATTTCCTGAATCAAGGCCTAAAGCATGACCGTAGACGATCTGTGCCATATTGTAAGGGGAGTATTTTTGATTATCAAAGTACAAACTAGCCTCTTGTAGACGATTTTTTAATCGGGAATCAATGGAATCCCGCCAATAGTCGAGGGGTTCGTTACCTATCCGGTAGGGTAGCAGGTATTCGAGGAAATCATCGAAAGCGAGGTCTTCTAACCAAGGACTAGTGGCCCATAACTGGAAAGTTTGGTCAATTTGATGAATGAGATAGTCAGCTTTCACTTGTTCGATGTCTGGTTCCACTCGAAGTTGTTGGCGAGAACGAGGATAGCGGAAAGGTTGCATGAGAATGACTTTTTTCATCAAATAGGGTGTTTTCGTGCTGTCAATGATCCGTTGGAGTTGTTGGAGGTAAGGACCATCGAGAGAGTAGTGGCCCGGCATGTTCTCTATAAGAAAAATGGCTGCTTCCCGTTTTAGGCTGTCATCGGAATAGTGTTCCAGCACTTTTTGGAGTTCCGATCCATTGTCGCCGGCGAGTTGCAGGGCTTGATCGAGTCGAGAGGTTGCTTCCCGGCAGGAGTGCAGGAAGACCACTAGAGATAGGTAAAGAATAAGGCGCACGGTCTATTTTTGTTTGCTGGTTAATATCATAATGCAAATGTATTTAATTTATTCAAGAATGAATATTGAAAATATTATTTATCTTTGTTGAGAACCAAATAAAGAAAAGGTTATGAAAAGGGTATTTATTTTTGTAGTTTTCTTATTTATGCTAGGAGGCTTAACTCGGGTTAATGCCCAAGAAAAGGAAACTTTGGTGAAAGTCGGGGATGATGTTCCCGAATTTGTCGTGGAGATGTTTGACGGACAAAAAATCGATATTAAAGATTTGAAAGGGAAAATCGTGTTAATTAATTTCTGGGCCACGTGGTGTCCTCCGTGTCAAGAGGAATTGAAGCGGGTACAGAAAGAGATCATCGACCGTTTTAAAGGAAAAGATTTCGTGTTTTTGGCAATTTCCCGCGAGGAAACCAAAGAACAGGTGAAAAAATTCCGGGAGAGAAATGGTTACACTTTTCCAATGGGACTTGATCCGGAACGTAAGATTTATTCCAAGTTTGCCACGGCATCAATCCCTAGAAATTTTATTGTTGATAAAAAAGGAAAGATTGTGGAAATTGAAATAGGTTATACCAAAGAGTCTTTTACCAAGATGATTGAGAAATTGGAAAAGTTGCTGAAATAATATTTGCTTGCTTGTTTTTATTGTAAAACCCCGGGATAATCGTTTAGATATGGTATTGTCCCGGGGGTTGTTATGGTATGTCGCAAGCATAAGGTAAGTGACGGTATTAATAAATAGAATGCTTTAAAGGAAGATTGGAATTCTTTAGGAGAGAATATGGTGTATTTTTCGTTAAATATAATATCTTTGCCTTTGGTTATGAATAAAGGATCGATTATTGGTATCAAGAATGCAGAATGTTGAGAAGATAAATATACGGAAACAGGAGGTGTTTGATAGCTATTTTCGGCGTTATTATCAGATACTGTTATTTTGCGTGTCATTATCTGAAGGAGCAGGATGAAGCGGAAGATGTGGTTCAAGACGTGTTTATGAAACTATTGAACGGGGAAGAGTGTTTTGATAGCGAAAATCATTTGAAACATTATCTTTATAAGGCTGTTCGTAATAGTTGCCTAAATCAAATAAAAATGACCGGTATTCGTTCTGATATATTGGGATCTATACAAAAAAATGCGGAGGAAGATGAGAATAATTTTTTTGTGAATGTCGTACGGGCTGAAATCTACCAAGAGATCATGGAAGCTATACAGGAGTTACCAACGGAATGTGGGCGAATTTTTAAATTGGCTTACGTGGAGGGTTTCAGTAATGATGAGATTGCGACACAACTTTCAATTAGTGTGAATACTGTGAAAGCCCAAAAAAATAAAGCGAAAATCCAACTACGAGAAAAATTGAAAGGATTATATCCGGTAATGTTGTTATTACTAAGTAATTATTGGGAGTATTATCTTTTTTTATAAAAAAGTTGTCTTTTGCGTAATCCTTTTATTCAAGTTATTTGTAATAGGGGAAATTTTACGAAAGAGATGAAAAATCCATTTGAATTTGCAAAAGAGTTATTACAGTATAACCGGGGGGAACTTTCCGATGTGAAGAAGGAAAGTGTGGAAGAGATGTTGTCTAAAGTGAAAAGATTAGATAGGCTAGCGGGAGAATTAAAGGATAAAAAACATGTTGAGAATGAGTTACGTGTGATAGAAAGCTTCGATGTGGAGAAGGCTTTGGTACGGTTGAAAAAAAGACAACGTGGAAAGAAACGTTTGTTTTTACCTTGGGTAGCAGCAGCATCGGTTGTGGTAATTGTGGGTATTTCTGTATTTTTGTCGATGAACCGGGAAGTGGAGGTGGTGAATTTATCCATGGAGGAAAAAATAGAGCCAGGTAAAGCAATGGTTACATTGGAGATGGCTTCCGGGCTAAAGTATCGATTAGACACCTTGTCTTCAATAGTGCGTAATAATCGGGTAAATGTTGCTTTTGATAATAATAGAGGGGTTCTGAAAGTAAAGGAACAAGATTCTACGGATCATCTATTGCAAGAAGTGGGATGTAATACGATAAACGTTCCGTATAGAGGAACTTATACCGTGGAATTATGTGATGGTACAAAAGTATACTTGAATTCAGGAACAAAGTTGGAGTTCCCCTCCCGGTTTGACGGGGACATGCGTAGCGTAAGTTTGAAAGGGGAAGCTTATTTTGAAGTTGCTCGGAATGAAAGTAAGCCATTTGTCGTAGAGGTGGATGAAATGAAAGTAAAAGTTCTGGGGACGGCTTTTAACGTTAAGTCGTATGTTGATGAACCGGGTGTTTATACAACATTGGTTCAGGGAAGCGTCGCAATTCTTCGGGATGGGCAACCGGAGAAGAAAATTGAGCCGGGAGAGCAGGCTTATTATAATAAGGGTGTAGGGACGTTGAGTATTTCCCGAGTGGACGTGAACGAGTTTACGGCTTGGAAAGATGGTTTATTTTATTTTAAGGATATTGCTTTGGAAGAAATTTTGCGTATTGTGGCAAGATGGTATGATCTTGAAATATTTTACATGAATCAAGGAGTGAAGAGTGTGGTGTATAGTGGAAAAATGCCAATGTATTCTTCTGTGGAGAATGTGTTGCGAAAGTTTGAAATGTCTGGTGATGTACGTTTTGAATTAAAAGGTAGAACATTAACTGTTTTTGATAAATAATAAAACGGGATTGGGCAATCCCGTTTATGTACCCGCTCGTAGGGCAACGAGCAGAATAAATGTTTAATTTAATTGAATTACAAATCTATGAAAAAAGTTTGGGATTTGTTGTTAAATTTTTGGCAACATCGGAAATCTAAATTCTTTTTACGTATGAAAATCTCGATGATTTTATTATTGGTGGGGATTATGCATCTTTCTGCTAGTACATTTTCACAGACGAAAGTGTCTTTGAATATGAAAGATGCGACTGTTCAGGAAATCTTTTCCAGTTTGGAGAAGATGACAAACTACACGTTTCTTTACAAGTTGGATCTTGTTGACAAATGTGGTAGAATGGATGTAAATGCCACAGATAAGGATTTTAACCAATTGTTGGAAGATTTATTAAGGCCATTGGGATTGTCTTTTAAGATTGATGATAGAGTCGTGGTGATTACTGCTAGAGAAGATGAGGAAAAGAAAGATATGGTAATCATTAAAGGAGTAGTGAAAGATGAGAACGGACAATCGCTTCCTGGGGTAACAATTGTTTTGAAAGGTACAAGTGTGGGAGTTGCTTCTGATATGGAGGGTAAATTTACTTTAAGTGCTCCGAAACAAGAAAATCTGAAATTATTATTTTCTTTCGTTGGAATGAAGACTAAAGAAGTTGTTTGGAAGGGAGAGAAAATGTTAAATGTTATATTGGAAGAAGATTCTCAACAGATGGATGAGGTTGTTGTTACGGGGTACCAAACTGTTAATAGACGAGATATGGTGGGATCTTATACGACAGTGAGAGCGGAAGATATTATTATGCCGGCCTATACTTCAATTGACCAGATGTTACAAGGGCAGGTTGCCGGAATGGTTGTGATGAATACGAGTTCGCGTGTCGGTACGAGTCCTAAAATTAAAATTCGGGGAACAACGACTATTTTAGGTAATCAATCTCCAATTTGGGTGGTTGATGGTATTATTCAGGAGGATCCGATAGAATTAGAGGCATCCACATATATGACACAAGATTTGAAAACAATTATTGGTAGTCAGATATCGTGGTTGAATCCGATGGATATAGAAACAATTACAGTGTTGAAAGATGCTTCTGCAACAGCTATTTATGGTTCTAAGGCTTCTAATGGAGTAATTGTAATCACAACGAAAAAAGGTAAAGTGGATCGTTTGACAGTTAATTATACTGGGAATGTATCAATAAATTCAAAACCGAATTATGGTCAATTCAATTATATGAATTCTCAGGAGAGGATTATCTTTTCCCAAGAGGCATTTAATGCCGGTGCTTTTTATTTGGAAGAACCATTAATGCAACCTTATACTTATGAAGGGGCCATGCAAATGTTTTTGCAGGGAGAACTTAGTAGGGATGAGTTTAACGAACGAAAAACGTATCTAGAATCAATAAATACAGATTGGTTTGATTTGTTGACCCAGTCCGCAGTAAGCCAGAATCATAATGTGAGTGTTTCCGGTGGATCTGAAAAAGTTACGTATAATATCTCTGCTGGATACAGTAATTCGCTTGGACAGGAAATAGGAAATAGTAGTGAGAAATTGACAGGAAGAGTTGCTGTTGATGTGCGCTTGAGAGAAAATTTGCGAATTAGTGCAAATGTGAATGGAAATACAGGTATTAATAAAGCATTTGGAGAGGGAGTGAATCCCATGGGGTATGCAACAAGTACAAGTAGGGCTATACCTGCTTACGATGAGAATGGTGATCCATTATTTTATAGAGAAAGAGCGGGATATGTTTATAATGAAAATGTAACCTCTTTAGGATATAATTTTGAAAATGAGAGAGATAATAGTGGGTCAAGGGTGGAGAATACATATTTTTTTTCTGCATTGAATTTTAGTTGGGATATAGTAGATTGGTTAAGATATGAATTTAGTGGCGGTTATACACGTAGCCAAACTAATAATGAATCTTGGGCTTTAGAGAAAACTTTTAAAATTGCAAGGGAATATAGAGGATATGATTATAATGCGGTAGATCCGGGAAGTGCAGAATTTAAAGCAGCAATCATGCCTTTTGGAGGAGGATTGTTTACTTCCGATGCTTTGCAGAGTTCTTATAATATTCAGAATAAATTATTGATATCAAAGTCATTTAATGAAGATCACCGTCTTAACGTAATGTTAGGTATGGAGATACGTTCTTCTCGGGTGAAAAATAATTCAAATACTGTGTATGGATATGCACCAGACCGGGGAGAAAAAATTATTAAACCGACTTATCCTGAAAATATTGTACCTATTACGGGTAATGTAAATGAAAACTGGGGAATTTTAGAGGGTTTATACCAAGGTCGGTGGAGTCGGAACAAAAAAACAGTTAATTATCTATCGTTTATTGATGTTATTGTGTATAAAGATGGATTTTATTTATATATGTGATTTGTAGGTGATTATGTTTTAGAGAATATAAATAATATATCTAATTTACTACTATTTGATGGATCTTAATAAACGATCGTTTTTTGCAACAATGGCGTATTCTTTAAAGAATCGTTATGTATTTAACTTTTCAATTCGTAATGATGTTTCAAATCGTTTTGGACAGGATGTTAACCATCGTATAGATCCGACTTATTCATTTGGATTGTCATGGAGGGTAATGGAAGAACCGTTTTTTACAAGGGTGACCTCATGGTTGAATGCCTTAAATTTACGTTTAACTTACGGAATTCAAGGAAATGCTCTTACCCGGGTCGGACCGGATTTAACTCTTATTCAAGGTTCTGTTGTAGATGTTTATAATCAATTTGCATCAATAATTGCATCTATACCTAATCCAAATCTATCTTGGGAAAAAACACATACATTTGATTTTGGTGTTGATTTTGAGTTGTTTAAAATGTTTACAATGACATTTGATTATTATTTGAGAAGTTCTAATGCAGTTGTTTCTCAAGATTTAGCTTATGAGTATGGGATTCCAACAATGCAATTAAACGGAGGAAAGATTCAGAATAGTGGTGTAGAATTTACAGTTAGTTTTACTCCTATACAGCGTAAAGATTGGGCTTTGAGCGTTTCTTTGAATTCTTCTAAGAATTGGAATGAGGCTAAAAGTCAGCAATATGCAGCTAAAAGAGGAGAAATGTTAACCGGATCAAGTGATAAAATTTTGAAAGAAGGTTATCCGCTTACGGGTTTCTGGTCATATTCTTTTGCTGGATTGAGTCCGGAAGATGGAAGGCCTTTGTTTAATTATTTAGATGTTCCGGAAGATAAAAGGGATTCTAATATAGATCCGTCGACTTTTTTGGTATATTCTGGAGAAACAGAGCCGGCTTTCACTGGAGGGTTGAATTTGAGCTTACGTTATAAAAATTTGTCTTTATCTTCAAGTTTCGCCTTGTTGTTAGGTGCTAAAAAGCGTTTGCCATCTCCTTATGAACCATTTAATTATGGTGTTTATATACCTAAAGAAACGGATAATTTGAGTAAAGATTTGAATAAAAGGTGGAAAAAACCCGGAGATGAGGAACACACAATTATACCGGGATTTGTAACATCGCAACAATTTTCACTTACCTTGCCGGATAATGGTACTGAGTACTGGATGGATGCTTGGGCAAAATCGGATGCCATGGTGGTAGACGCTTCTTTCTTCAGATGTCGCCAACTGACATTGTCTTGGAATATGGGACAAGAGTTATGTAAAAAGATAGGAATTAAGAGCTTAGGTCTAAGTGCTAGTGTCGACAATGTATTTGTTATTGCAAATAAGCGTTTTAATGGTTTTGATCCTGAATTAGGTGATAGTGTACAACCTAAAAACTATTCATTTGGAATAAATGTTGGATTTTAAAATGTAATAAGATGAAATATTTTTTACTTGTTATTGTAACCGTGGGATTATTCTCTTCGTGTTCTGATTTTTTGGAACCTCAATCTCAAAGTGAATATGTTCCTCAAGATGCCGTCTCGTTAAATGAGATGCTTTTGGGAGAAGCTTATCCTCAGGCAGGTTCTCCTGCAGCAATTATGGATATACTCTCTATTTTAGATGACGATATTTGTTGTACGGATACACTTGGAGGGGTTATCGGTATAAATGATGATCGGGATTTTATTGCTTTGAAAGCGGCATTTTCTTGGCAGCCGAATTTTTGGACTGTGATGAAAGAAAATTCTGATTTATATGAAAATTATTGGGAGACTTTTTATCAATTCATTTTAGGAGCTAATGCTGCTTTGGATTATATTGATGGGGTTTCAGGTACTGTCGAGGAAAAAAACTTAGTAAAAGCTCAGGCATATGCTTTACGTGCATTTTACTATTTTCAACTGGTGAATCTTTTCGGAGAACCTTATAATTATAATAAAGATGCGTTGGGGGTGCCATTAAAATTAACCAGTGCAATGGAAAATAAAGAATTGCCAAGGAACACGGTAAAAGAAGTATATGATCAGGTTTTAGAAGATTTGACCGAAGCTGAAAAAATGTATGAATCTTTACCGGAAAATATGCAATTCCGACGTGACTATAGAACGAATCTTCCTATGGTACAGTTATTAAGATCTAGGGTACTTTTATATATGGAAGATTGGAAAAATGCTGCTATTTATGCGCAAAAAGTGATTGATAATGAGAATTTTTCATTAATAGATTTGAAGTCTTTACCTGCAAAGACGGAACAACAGCCTTATTATAATTTTATTTCAATGGAAAGTTCTTCAGAATGTATATGGGTTTTTGGAAATATTGATAGTTATTTAAATCTTTTAGATATAAATTTAACAGTGTTGGAAGATCCCTCGAATCCATTAGGGGAATCAAGATATTTTTATAACCAATTTAATGCATCTCCAGAGTTATTGGGGGCTTATGTGGAAGGTGATTTGAGAAAAGAGAATTATATTTTGAAAGGTCGAAACAAGGAACAAATAGGTAATAATCAGGTAATTATTCATCCAGATGGTTATTATCCCTATGGAAAATTTGCTATAAGTTCAGAATATGCAGCTGTTGTTGGAAATGACTTTGCTTATGCTTTTCGTTTGTCAGAAGCTTATTTGAATCTGGCAGAAGCAGCAGCAAATGATAATGATCCGGAAACAGCGTTAAGTGCATTAAATACGTTACGTTCCTATCGATTTGAAGAAGGGGTTGAGGAAGTTTCGGGAATTACCGGGGATGCTTTGATTGAACGAATTCGTCTAGAACGTCGTTTGGAGTTGTGTTATGAGGGGCATCGGTGGTTTGATTTACGTCGTTATGGTATGCCTTCTTTTTCTAGGACTTGGAAAGTTGGGGGTGTTACAGTCCAAACTTATCAGTTGCAGGAAAAAGATCCGTCTTATACATTACCTATTCCACAAGATGTATTGGATCGCAATAGAAATCTAGAGCAAAATAAGTTAGCTAATCCTAGGTAGAATAAAAATTAATGTATAAAATTATGAAGTGGAGAAATATATTTGTATTAATGATATTTGTAACAATCTTTTCTGCTTGTTACGATGAAGATAAGATTATCCCTTTGGAATCGGATGATGAAATTTTAAGGTACGAATTCCCTCAGGGAGAAAATGCTTGGGATCAGGATATTGTTGAAATTAGTGAACAATTTGGTGTATATTTAATTTATAAAAATTTTAAAGAGAATGATTTTAATCGTTCTTGGACGGGATCCGGATTAGGAGGGACTCTTTATTATGGTTATGATTTAACTGATGAACAAGCTGAGTTCTCGACTAATTTTATGAAAAATCATATTTTTGCTCATTTGAATAAGGCTATTGTTAATAAAGTGTTACCAATGTATTGGTATATGGTTTATGATTATCATACTTCCACTGAATTTATACCGGGAATGGCCTTTAAAGTTGCTCAACGTTTTTATGATGAAGGATTAGATTTTTGGGGAATATGTTTATTTTATGGGGATCCTTGTCCGTTAACTGGAGAAACAATAGAAACTCCAGAGACTCCAGAAGAATTTAGGCTTCGCCGTTGTGCGACTTTGGGGGAAATTTTCCAAGAGTCTTTTGACAAAGGTAATTTTGTAATACCGACAGGTTTTACTGATGGATTTGATTATAAGACGGAAGTTTTAAGTAATGATGCGGACAAACTAGATGAGAATTATTATATAATGCGTGGATTTCCGGGAATAATGGATCCAGATTTTGACGGTTTTAGTCCTGTTTATAAAAATCCGACTCCTTTAAATCAACATTTCATGGAATATATAAAAATTGCTATGCGTTATACGAAAGCTGAATATGAAGAAATGTGGCCTTCTGCAACTTATAGATTAATTCATGAGAAACGGCAATTTGTGATTGATTATATGAAAAATACATATGGTGTTGATTTAGAAAAAATTGCGGAATTAATTGGAGAATAGAAGAAAGGTGCAAGATTGTTCCGAGGGATACTTTTAGTTGATTTTGGAACAATCTTGTGTAAAAAATGAAGCATATGTTGAAATTGTATCTAATATCGATTTTATTTTTTGGAGGATATTGGGAACTTGGGGCTCAAATCGGAGTAAAAATATCCGGAAAAATCCGAGTATTGGAGCCGACAACAATGAAAGTTGAAACAATCACAGGTGAATTACTACTTTCTACAAAAATCGGGAAAGATGGTGTGTTTTCTGTTGGTCCTAAAGAAATAGAACCGGATGTTTATTTTATTTGTTTTGGAGAAACGAAGCAACCTATTTATTTAACGAATAATCAGATAACAGTAAAGGGATTTTATAATTGTCGGAATGTGGAGAGTAGTTCTCTGGAATTTACTGGTATTGATACTTATTATGAGTTGTTAGAATGGTTACCAAAAGGGGAGTTTTCACGAGATAAGACAATTAATCCAGAGGTTGAAGGAAGGTTGCAGGGAAATATGTATAGTGCATTAGCTTATATAGCCGATATGTCAACTTATGAGCCGAATAAATTTTTATTGGATTGTATGTCGGAGGAAGCTTTGAAGACAGCTTCTGGTAAGTGGTTGAAGCATCGGGTTGATAGTTTATACCACTATTCTATAGGGGCACCTGCGTATAATTTTACTTTTCAAGATTCTTATGGAAAGAAAGTAAGTTTGACAAATTTTAGGGGAAAATTGGTATTAATAGATTTTTGCGCATCTTGGTGTGGACCATGTCGTAATGAAATGAAAAGTTTATTGCAAATATATAATGAGTTGAAAGGAGATGACTTGGAATTTATCAGTATATCTTTGGATTCGAAAGAAGAGAACTGGAGGAAAATGTTGGAGGAAGAAAAACTACCTTGGGTTATGTTGTGGGATGAAGAAGGATTTGTAATTGGTAATAAGCCGAATAAAATTCAGCAGGCATATGGTTTTTATAGTATTCCTTTTATTGTTTTGATTGATAAGGAAGGACGTTTGTTGGCTAAAGATTTACGGGGAGAACAAGTACGAGAAGAGATTCTGAAGGCTAGGGCTAATTAGAGAATTTTAATATTAACGTTTTATAATCAGGGATTTAACGGTCAATAAGATAGATCGTTCGCTAATGTATTGTAAAAAAATAAAAACTGTAGAGTATGAAAAAGTATTTTCTTTTATTGATGGCCAGTGTATGTATTAGTGTTGCAGAGGCCCAGTTAGTAAAACAGAATGATCAGGGACAGAAAAAACAATCTGACTTGGATTGGTATAATTGTTCTTTTGATAAAGATGGGGTGTATGGGGCGGAAATAAATAAAGCGTATGATTTTTTGAAAGGGAAAAAAATAAAAAAAAGACCGGTTGTTGCTTTGATTGGATCGGGAATGGATGTTGAGCATGAAGATCTGAAACAAGCGATTTGGGTGAATCCGAAAGAAAAGTCAGATGGAAAAGATAATGATAAAAACGGTTTGATTGATGATATAAACGGTTGGAATTTTTTAGGAGGAAAAGATGGACAAGTGATGGAAAGTACGATGCGGGAAGGTGACCGAGAATATTTGCGTTTGAAAGATAAATATGCTGATTATATTTTTGATGGTAAAAATTATTACAAAGTTATTAATGGAAAATTGACTAAAGTTGCTGCACCAGAGAATATAGAAGAGTATAATTATTATCGAGATCAAGTGTTACCGGAATCTCAGATGGCCGGGACTTATGGCGGTTGGATGCTTTCTTATGTGATAAAGGATTATGCAGAGAAATTCGATCAAATGATGAAAGAACGTTTTCCTGGGAAGAAGTTGACCCAAACAGAATTCGGTATTTGTTATGATCCGAAGGCTCCTCGTGATTCTTTGTCAGAAGTTGCATTTATGGTTTGCGTCATGGGGTTCAATATTTATAAAACGAATGAATGGGAAACTGTTTATGCAGGAATTAAGAGTGGAACTCAAATCGAGCAAGCTAAAGCAGATTATGAAGCTAAAGTAAAACGATTTGGGGCTGACGGACGGAAAGAGATAGTTGGTGATAATTATTTGGATATAAATGATAATCATTATGGAAATAATGTGTTATTAACGGCTGATGCGGGTATTGGTACGATGGAGGCGGGTGTTATTGCTGCTAAGAGGGAAAATGGATTAGGAGGTAACGGTATTATGGATCAGGCTGAAATCATGACTTTAAGAGTTGCTGCCGAAGGAGAACCTTATTTGAAAGATATTGCTCTGGCCATTCGTTATGCGGTTGATCATGGTGCAGATGTGATAATGTTGCCTGTTCAAAATACACTTTATCCTGAAAATCAAAAAATATGGATTAATGAAGCATTAAAATATGCAGAGGATAAAGGAGTATTCGTTGTAGCTCCTGCTTGGGAGGCTGCCCAAGATTTATCTGTGACAACTTACTATCCCAATCGTTGGATGACCGGGGAGAAAGAATTGACGAATTTAATGATCGTTTCTTCTTCAGATAAAAACGGTAATCCTTCGATGAATTCTAATTATGGTGCTAAAGAGGTTGATTTGTATGCTCCAGGGATGAATATTTATTCTACATATACAGGAGATACATACCAGAATGGTACGGGACTTGGCTTGGCTGCTGCAACGACAGCTGGAGTTGCAGCTTTGATTAAAGCCTATTATCCTCATTTAACAGGTACTCAGATTCGGAATATTCTTTTGGAAACTGTTACTTCTAGAAAAGATGTAGAAGTAGAGAAAGGGATTATCGTGGATGGAAAACAGACGCAGGATTTGTTTTTGTTTGGTGATTTGTGTCTTTCCGGTGGTATTATAAATGCTTATCAAGCAGTGATAGCTGCAGATAAAATCACTAAATAAATATAGAGTATGAAGATAAGATATATTCTCGGCTTGATATTATTTTTACTTGTTGCCCCGCTTTCGGCGCAACAAGTAAAAAGTGTAATTCCTTATCGAATGGTGGGAGGAAAAATGCTTGTGGACATGAATGTAAACGGTCAGGTGCGTTCATTTATATTTGACACAGGTGGACAGACGGCTTTAACGGGAGAGCTTTGTGAAGAGTTAAATATTGCGGTAGTGGATTCTGTGAATGTAACGGATGTAAATGGTAAAGAAATAGGATTACCCAGAGTTGCCATTAATAGTTTATTAACCCCAGATGAACGGATTAACTTTTCGGGTGTGCCAGCAATGAAGTTAGCTACTCCTTCTCCCTTTGAATGTTTTCATGCTGATGGGTTGATAGGAAGTGATTTGTTTAAAAATTTGATTATTGAGATTGATAGTAAGACAAAAACAATAACAGTTTGTTCGGCGGAAAAAGCTTCAGTAGTTTCTTTACGTAAAATGCTTCCTTTTTCTGGGAAAGGTTTTATGCCAATTATAACTTTACAGGCTGGTATGGGAAATAATTTGGTTGTTTTATTTGATACAGGATGTCCCAGTTTTTTATCTTTAAAAGATACGGATTACGAAAACTTATTTTCTAGTGGAGCTTTTCAGGTAATGAGTGAAGGCCTTGGAGGTGGATCAATAGGTGTGGGTGGGATGGCAGAGACTGGTATTTCATATCGAGTAAAATTCCCTCTTCTATCTATCGGTTCTACAAAATTTAAACAGGTAACGACTGAAACTTTTACACCTCCTTATACATTATTAGGGGTGAAATTATTGGAATATGGTAAAGTTACGATTGATTATTCCCGTAGGCGTTGGTATTTCGAAGCTTATGAACAAGAGTTTGATCTTACAAGTAAACATTATAACGTGAATTTGCAGGTGAAAGATGGAGATTTGGTTATAGCGACTGTATGGTCTGCCATGAAAGGTGTTGTAGAAGTTGGGGATAAGGTGGTGAAAATTAATGGTAAACCTACGAGTAAATATGATTTTTGTGAAAGTATTATTACGGGAATACCAGAGTTGAAAGCTAAGAAAAAAACGAAATTGACTGTTCTCACGAAACAGGGAGAGAAAGTGATTATATACGAAAAAGAGTAGGATATGTTAAATATACAATTCAAAGTTTTTTTGTGTAGTATTTTCATGCTTTTTTTTGTACATGGATTTACTCAACAACAATCGGTTAAACGGGTTTGTGATACGATTCATTATGAATTTATTCAAGGAAAAATTGTTATTCCGGTAGTTGTGAATGGGGTGAAGGTAAAATATATTGTGGATACGGGTGGCCAGACAGGGACTGATTGGGAGTATGTGAAGAAAATGGGTGGAGTTGCTACGGGGGCGTCCAATTCAATATCTGATCATAATGATATTAAAGAACTTTATCAGATAGCAGAAGTACAAAATGTACAGCTAAGTCCGAATTATACTTTAAGTAAGATGAAAACGATGGTTTTTCCTATTATCGGAGGATTTAGAAATATAGGAGCTGTTGGAATTTTAGGTGGAGATGCTTTTGCTCAATCTGTGATTACTTTTGATGCAAGGGAACAAATTATGGTTATAAATTATCCTTATCGTCCAGATCGTTTGAAAATTACGGATGGTGTTAAAATGTTTCCGGGAACTACGCATCATTCTATTCTTAACGTAAATTTAGGTGGAATTGAGAAACAAGTGTTGTTTGATACAGGTGCTGGTGGATTTCTTTTGTTGAAGAGTAATGATTTTAAAGATATAGAAGCTGCAGGGAAGGGAGAGAAAACAGCACGTGGTTTTGGAATTAACGGTGTCGGGTTAGAAGGATTGAGTCATCCAGTGGAGATGAATAAAGTTAATGTGAAAGAAATGACTGTTTTGGGTAAAAAATTTACTAATGTCGGGAGTATTATTTCGGATAAGTCAACAACAATCGTAGGGGTTGATTTGCTTAATTATGGAAAAGTCGTTATTGATTATATGCGAAATCGATTTTATTTTTTCCCTTTTGATACTGAAATTGTAGATATGGGAGGAGCACCTAAAACTTGGAATGTAAGTATTTTACCGGCCAATGAACGTTTTGAAATTACTACCGTGTGGGATACTATGAAAGATGTGGTAACTTTTGGAGATCAGGTGGTGGATATTAACGGTACGGATATAACAGGATTCCCGATGAGTCAGCCAGCTGTGGATAGTGTAATGAATGCTATAAAAGGTGACACTGCTTATATTGTTGTATTAAGGGACGGGAAAAAGAAAAAAATAGAAATTAGAAGAGAATAAGAGAATGTCTATTTATGATTTGTAATTTATGATTAAGAAGAGTTTGATAATACTTGGGTTGTGTTTGGTTGGTGTGATGACATGGGCCCAGTCGAAGAATACCTCGGTAGAAGTGAAAGATTACCGGGAGGTTGATGGTAAAATTATATTAGAGATGGTTGTGAATGGGGTGATTGCGGATTTTGCACTGGATTTAGCTGGTCATAATGCAATATTGCCAGAGTATGTGGAGAAGTTGAAGATTGATCCTAATGTGGCAGGAGATTTTCGTTATGATTCGTTTCAATATAAAAAAGTTCCGGTTGAGAAATCTGTAAAAATTGAAAGTATTTCTTTTGGAAATAGTGTGTTCGGGAATGAAGTTGCCGCATTTGTGTTAAAAGATGCATCTTATTTACGAAAATTAGGTGTGGCCGGAGTGATTGGTAGTTCATTGTTTAATAATGTCGTACTAACGATTGATTCAAAAAGGAAAAAAATTACGATGAGCAACCCTTATCGTCCCTCTTATATGAAACTGGATCATCGTTCCAATATGGAGTTAATTACAGCTTCCGGGGTGGTTTGCCCCGTTGTATTGGATGGGGTAACTTATCCGTTATTATTAGATACGTGGAACGATGGAATGGTTACTTTAAATACGGCAGATTTTGCTAAACTGAATGGAGAGGATGGAAAAGAAGTAAAAGTTTATGAAGGGTATACTGATACCGGAGTATCCGCAAGAAGTAAAATTGTTGGGGAATGTCGTTTTGTGAAAAGTGATTTCTCAAATATTGCCGTTGCTGAGAATGGAACGTTACCTCGTTCGATATTAGGAAACGGTGTTTTGAAGAAAGGTTTACTTTCCATTGATTATGGAAGGAGAAAAGTATATTTCCAGCCGTTTGATCTAACCGAGGTAAAAGATGAGATACATGGGGCGGATGATGTAAAAGTTGAAGCTGGTAAATTGAATCCGATAACCCGGGAATATTTTTTAGAACATATTTATGATTATCGGAAAGATAAGGAGTTTGTGTTTAAAGGAGACAAACCGGTTGTAATTGATTTTTGGGCTACTTGGTGTGGACCTTGTATGCGTCTAATTCCTGAACTGGAAAAGATGGCAGAGAAATATAAAGATCAGGTAATATTTTTGAAAGTAAATGCTGATAAGGAAAAAGAGTTGTGTGGAATGTTTAATATTGTCGCTTTACCGACTTTGTTTTTTATTCCGGTGGGAGGAAAGCCTATTATAGAAATGGGGGCTACTCCGGAAAAGTTTGTTGAAATAATAGAAAATCAGTTGTTAAAAAAATAATTGTAGATTATGAAATTAACAGGGATTGTATTCTTATTGTTTATATCTTTGAGTGGTATAGCACAACAGCCAGAGTCGTTGAAGGATAGTGTGATAAAAAAATGGGAGAATATACAACTTCCGGAAAAAGGAGCGGTAAGAACAATACTGGCTGAACGTGAGGAAATTGCTCGTTATTTAAAAATGAATGATGCACCTGCTGAAGTTTTTCAGGAAAATGGAGCTCAAGCTATTCATCGAATAGCGGATTTGTGTAAAAAAGTTGGAGAAGAGTTACAATTAAAACCTTCTGTTATCAAGAAAGTGCTAAAAGGAGTGGATTTATCGACAAAAGAATTTCTTGCTTGTACGAATCTGGGGCTTGTTATTGAGGATTATTACGGTTTGAAGGCGGTTGCCGAAGGAGCTCCCGTGGGAGAGGCTTGGGGTAGTATGTGGTTTAATACTACGGTGGAGACGATAGGTAATGAATATGATTATTCAAGGTATCGTCAAATACTTGAATTGAATAATCCAGAATTGTCGCTAGCTTATTTATCTTGTTTGAAATCTGTTTTTCGGTATAATGGTTACACTAAAGGGTTAGACGAACTTCGACCATTATTTGAAAAAAATATGCCGGAAGGAGAATTGAAAGATGAAATTAATAAGTTATACGAGAGTTATGCCCATTTGAAAGAGGGAAATGTAGCTCCGGCGTTTACGTTGAAAGATTTTAGGGGTAAAGAACATTCTTTGGCTGATTACAAAGGAAAAGTTTTGGTGGTAGATGTATGGGCTACGTGGTGTGGAGGATGTATCGCTAAATTACCTAAATACATGGAAATGAGTGAAAAGTATAAAGATAGGGATGATATTGAATTTATAACTATTTCAATAGATGATAAAGGAGTTTATAATAGTTGGAAATATGCTTTACCGCGCTTGAAACTAATGGGAATGACGAATTTATTAGCTTCTGAAGGAGAGTGTACTTTTCAAGAAGATTATAATATTACGGGGATACCTCGTTATTTTCTGATTGATAAAGAAGGGAAAATTGTTTCTGTTTATGCACCGACGCCTGGAAAGGATTTTGAAACGTTGATTAATAGAACACTGAAAAATAGTAATGATTGAAAATAATGGTTAATTATGAAAAGAGTTATATGGTTTGTACTTTTTTGTTCTATCATGATTATTCAATCTACTTATGCCCAAAATAAAGTAACGGAACAACAAAAGAGTGAATATGCAAAGGGGAATCGAGATCGGGATTTTTTAAAAGAGTATATAGAAGCGTTGAAAGTTGATGGTCAGACAGAGATTTTGAATGATGTGATTGATGAATATTTAATGACATTACCTTTTAATGAACGTTATGTGGGGGAAAATTTGTCTGATTTTATGGAGTATGTCACTCGTGTGGATGCGCGGACATTTATTGATATTATTAAGAATTGGGAAAAACTTTCGTTAAGTCAAGAACAGGCAGATCAGGTTGCGGTAAAAGTGGATAACATGTGTAAGATGGATTTATTCAACGTGATGATGGAAAAGGAAGAGGAAAATGGGAAAAGACCTGCTAAAGATTATACTGATTTGCAAACAATATTGAAAAAATCTAGTATTCCGATATCCGATATGCGGCGCTATATGATTGATATGTGGCAATGTTGGGGGAAAAATGATGTTTCTGGGATGATCCAAGTACTTGGAAAAATGGTTGGGGATTCGGATTCTTCTCAAGAATATGAAAAAAATGGAAATTCTCTTAGTTTGGATACAATGTTTGAAGGTGTGGTCATAGGGAATATGATGAATTATGTACTTGAAGAATGTAATCTTGATCAATGTAGCCAAATACTTGAGATTATGGATCATGCTATAGAAAAAAACGGTCGTACAGGTCGAATGGAAATGTTTGCTAGAATGAGAGATAATTTTGAGGGAAAAAAGATGATGATGGAAATGGGAGAGGAGTGATTGGGAAGTAAGAATGATAATAAGCGATAAGTTGAGATATGAAGTTATTTATTGTTTTTTTAGTAATTTGTTGTGTTGGTTGTACACAATCATCACGTTATCAGTTTTGTTTAAAAGGAAAAATTGAGGGGGTGAAGTACGGAAAGGCATTCTTGATTCTCCCGGGTGATACTTCGAAGATTTTGTACACTACTGATTTGGACAAGGGAAAATTTGAAATGAGAGGTGAATTAGATGAACCGAGACAGGTCATATTAAAAGTAAACCGACGACAGACTTATTTCTTTATGGATGGAGAGGAAATGGAAATTTCTTGTCCCTATATTTCTTTAAGTGATAAATATTTGAAAGGTGCTCCGGCAAATGATTTGTCTGCAGTTTATAATCAACTTGTTCAAGAAGGTTATTATAAAGAATTTAATACGTTATTGGGGGAATATAAAGAATTATTGGATGCTGGCGATCAAAAAGGGGCAGATGAGAAATTGACTCAAGCTTTGAAGATGGAAGATAAGCGTTTTGAGTTAACTCAAGAATTCGTGAGACAACATCCGGATAATATCTTTTCTGCCTATATATCTGATGTCGTGAAAGGGGAAAGTTATGAAAAAGGAAAAGCTTTATATGATTTACTTACCCCGAAAATTCAAAATTCTTTTTATGGGCAATTATTGAAACAAAATACGGATTCTCTAGCGATATCGGCGTTGGGTGTACCCTGTCCTAATTTTGTTGCAACAGATGAGTCTGGTAATAAAATTTCAATGGATGCACAGAAAGGAGGGATTATGGTACTTGATTTCTGGGCATCTTGGTGTGGCCCTTGTCGACAGGAGATGAAAAATTTGCGGGAACAATATGCAGAGTTTAAGGATAAAGGTGTACGATTTATGAGCATATCTTTAGACGATTCGGAGGAAAAGTGGAAAAAAGCTTGTGAAGAAGAACAAATACCTTGGATCAGTGTGAGAGATGATAATGGTTGGTCTAAATCTGAGATTCGTAAATTATTCGGAATACAGGCTATCCCATTTATTGTATTGTTAGATAAGGATGGGAATATTGTTGCCAAGAATATTCGCCGGAATAGTTTGCGTGAAAAGATTTTGGAACTGTTACAAAAATAGGATCGTTATGAAAGTGGTAAATGTTATTTGGATGTGTGTTGTAATTTGTTTTGGAGGAGTGATTTCTTGTTTTGCTCAACAGGGTACAAAGAATCAAGTTTTATTGGAACGGATTGCAAGGATATATGCTATTATACCTCAGGATTTGAAGGCTGACGAGTTGTTGGAAAAAATTGATGAGGTAGACAAACAGGTAAATTTGTTAATTGATTCTATCTCCAATCAAGAGTTGAAGAGTAAGGCTCAATTGCTTCGTTTTAATGGATTATTGTGGAGTATGAAACAGACGGACGAGGTGATAAGAAAGGATTTGGAGAAACGGATTCATGGTTTGGATTTGGATTCCCCGGAATTAGAATTACTAAGTGACGTTGAGGTTACTAATTTGTTGAATGGCTATTTCCAAGTGTTTATGCCAGATGCCTCTGCTGTCGAACGGGCTACTTACGTGTTGTATAATATAGGAAGTGAAAAAGTCAGAAACTCTTATGTTCCTTTTGTTTTAATTTCTGCGTTGAAAAAGAATGGATATACTAGTGACGTGGAAGGATTAATGGAAGACATTGAACTTTGTTCAAAGACGGAAGCAACAATACAAAAAGCAAAAGAATTAAAAAATAGCTATTATCCGGTTCGGGAGGGTGCTGTAGCTCCGGACTTTGAAATGGAAGATGAGTATGGTAATCGGGTAAAATTATCGGATTTTAGGGGTAAAATTGTTTTTATTGATGTTTGGGCAACTTGGTGTGATGGTTGTGTGAAAGGGCTTCCGGCGTTTATTGCTTTAAGAGATCAATATAAGGATCGTGATGATATTGTATTTTTAACAATTTCAGATGATGGAATTGAGTCAAAATCTCATTGGCTTAAATTTTTGAAAGAAAGAAAATATTCCGGTAAGATTCCTCATTTGATAGCTAACAATGCGAAGGATCATTTTGTAAAAGATTATTGTATAACCGGAATTCCCCGGTATATATTGGTCAATAGAGAAGGAAAAATTGTAAATGCATGGCATATAGCTGCTAATCATGAGTTCTTCTCTTGGATGTTTGAGATGGAGTTGAAAGGTTTAGCGGGAGAATAATTCTGGATATGGAGGTGTGAAGTCCCGGTTTGGCTTTGACCAGACCGGGATTATTATATTGTGTCAATATATAATCATGATAAAAGGAATAATCTTAATGTATATAAAATGAAATAATTTAAATTGTAACTTTAACTTGGTTTAGATATGGATTAAATAACTACCTTTGTAACTATTATCAGGATATTACAAGAGGAGTTATGGAAATGTTCTTGCGTGCATTGCAAAAGGGAGATGAGAAAGCTTTCCGATTGCTGTTTGATGAATTTTATACTGCACTTTGTCTATTTGCAGAACGTTTCCTAAAAGATCGGGAAGCTGCGGAAGATGTGGTTCAAGAGGTGTTTTTGAAATATTGGGATAGGCATTCTGATTTTGATAATTACTACAAGATAAAATCATTCCTTTACGTGGTCGTGCGGCATACGTGTTTGAATCAACTTCGTAATAAACGAGTTCACGTAGAGATTGCAGAAGATGTTGCTATTGAGTCAGATGATTTTTTTCGGGAGCAGGTTATGGAAGAGGAGGCGTATCGAATGTTTTACCGTTCGATTGAAGAGTTACCGCAGCAAATGCGGAGTGTTATTTGTTATGCTTTAGAAGGATTGAAGAATTCGGAGATTGCTAAAAAAATGGGTGTTTCCGATCATGCTGTTCATGCTTATAAAAAAGAAGCATACAAAAGATTGAAAATCAAGATGAAAAATCATTATTATTTATTGCAAGTATTCTGTTATATACTATTTGTGTAGTTAATTAAAGTTAATACTGTAATAATGGATATACCCGATATCTTATTTCATGTGTTGTAAAGGTAGATAATAATTATCAACACAAGGAAATGGATAAGAGTGATTTTGATATAGCTGTTTTGGTTGGAAAGTATTTGGCGGATAATTTAACAGATGAAGAGCAAGCGTATTTAAATAAATGGCTTTCATCTTCTGTGCAAAACGGTATATGGTTCTATAAATTGACTGATGAGAACTATAAAAAGGAAAAATTAAAAAGATCCGCAACAATTGATATAAAAAAAGGTTGGCAATCTTTACAAAAGAAGCGTTCCGGTAGAAGTAGGCGACAATTATGGATTCGTTGGAGTAAATATGCAGCGATATTCATAGTACCGATCCTTGTCGTGTGGATTACTTATCAGCAATTTTCTTCTCCAAGTGTGATTGAATCGCCAGTGCAAGTAATTGCTGCCGGTTCTAGTAAGGCCCTTTTAGTTTTAGCTGATGGGACATCTGTACCACTGAAACAAGATAAACAAGGGGTGTTAGTAGAACGGAATGGGGTTAAAATTGATTTAAAAGAGGAACGAGTCGAATATGAAAATGCTGTTGGAGATCAGGAGGAAGAATTGATATATAATGAATTGATAATTCCTAGGGGAGGAGAATATTCTTTGACATTGTCGGATGGAACCGTTGTGTATTTGAATGCTGGCTCTAAACTTCGATTCCCGGTTCGATTTGGAAATACTAAGCGAGAGGTTGAATTAGAAGGAGAAGGGTATTTTGAGGTTACTCATGATGAGAAGGTTCCATTTGTCGTGAAGACTTTACAGATGGATGTTCAAGTGTTAGGAACGAAATTTAATATTTCGGCTTATGAGGATGATGCTGTAACGAGGGCAACTTTGGTGCAAGGAAGTGTGAAGGTTACAGCATCGGATAATGGAACGAATATTATACTTCAACCTAATGAACAGGCTGAGGTAAAAAATGGTGGACAAATTCTTGAGGTAATTAAAGTAGATGCTTCGTTTGCTACAGCTTGGAAAGACGGAAAACTTCGTTTTCAAGAAAAACCGTTGTGTGAGATTATGAAGATTGTTGCCCGTTGGTATGATGTGGAAGTGGAGTATGTTGATGAAGAGGTAAAAAATTATCCTTTTGGGTGTAATTTTAGTAGACATGCGACGATAGAACCTTTATTACAAGTGTTTGAGGCAACCGGTACGGTCAAAATACGAGTAGATGGAAGAAAAATATTGATAATGAAGAAAAAATAAAAACGGAAGATGGTGACACATCTCCCGTTTGTTAGGTACTTCATATGAAGTACAATAAATTCAAATAATAATTAACAAAGTTATGAAAAAAAATCATTTGAACCTTCAGAAATGGGGGAGAAAGATGAAATTTGTGTTACAATTATGTATTGTAATCTTATTTCTTCCTATTCCCGGACATGGAGCGGTGAATCCTGTTACGCAACAGAAGTTGATTAATTTGTCAATGAAAGATGTGACCCTTAAAGAAGTCATGTGGGAGATTGAGAAGCAGACTGATTTTGTATTTGCGTATAATGCAACTGATTTGGAGAAAGTCGGAAAAATTAGCATTGATGTTGAAAATAAAACAGTAGAGGATGCTTTGAAAATTTGCCTGAAAAATACTAAACTGACTTATGTTCTTCAACAGAATATTATTGTGATTAAACAGGAGGGACAACAATCTACTTTAGAAATTAAGAAGATTACGGTAAAAGGAAAAGTTATGGATCGGGATAGTGTTCCGTTACCTGGAGTTACGATTTTAGTAAAGGGTACTAATGTTGGTGTGATTTCGGATGCAAATGGAAATTATTTAATTACGATTCCTAATGTTACCAATCCAGTGCTTGTATTTTCATTTATTGGAATGAGAAAAAAAGAAGTAAAAGTAGCAGATAATGAAGTGATTAATGTCGTGTTGGAAGATGAGCAGACAACGGTAGATGAAGTTGTCGTTACTGGTATTTATTCTCGTAAAAAGGAGAGTTTTACAGGATCATCTCAAACGTATAAAGCGGAAGAATTGAAAATGATTGGAACCCAAAATTTGTTACAAGGTTTGAAGACATTGGATCCCGCTTTTAATATTCTTGAAAATAATCAATATGGTTCAGATCCTAATCGTACTCCGAATATTGAAATACGTGGAAAAACAAGTATTGTTGGAATGAAAGAAGAGTTTGGTGAAGATCCGAATCAGCCATTATTTATTTTGGATGGTTTTGAGACAACATTAGAGACGATTATGGATTTGAGTTTGGACCGTGTAGCTTCGGTAACGATATTAAAAGATGCGGCATCTACGGCAATTTACGGGGCTAAAGCCGCTAATGGTGTAGTAGTAGTGGAAACGAAAAGTCCAGAGAAAGGACGTTTACGTCTTTCCTACAACGGTAGTTTTGATCTCTCGTTTGCTGATTTAACAGATTACAATTTAATGAATGCTAAAGAAAAGTTGGAATTCGAGTTTTTAGCTGGAAATTTCGGTTCTAATTTGATCGCCTCAGAAGAAAAGAATATGTTACGTTATAATAAATTATTGTATAATGTACAAAGAGGTGTGGATACTTATTGGTTGGCAGAACCTTTAAGAACAGGATTGACTCAACGTCACAATCTTTACGTGGAGGGAGGTGATCAGCAGATGCGTTATGGATTAGGGGTTAATTATACGAATATACAGGGTGTTATGACTAAGTCCAAGCGAGAGGTATTGAGTGGACATTTGGATTTGTTATATAGAACAGGGAAGTTGAGTTTCAGTAACAAATTGAGTATTGACTATACAACGACAGGTGATCCAATTGTTGCGTTTAGTAAATATTCTAGAGCTAATCCGTATTATCCTAAGTATAATGAAAATGGGGGAATTGATAAATGGTTGGAATATTTTGAGGATGCAACTAGCAGTACAAGTATGATTAATACTAGTCCTGTTGCAAATCCTCTATGGAATGCAGCTTTGAATAGTTATTCTGAAGGTAATACATTTAGTATGCGTAATAATTTTCAAATGGAATTTCGTCCTTTGAACTATTTATTTGTTAGGGCCCGTTTTGGAATAACAAAATCGACCTCAGATAGTGAGAATTTTCTTTCGCCTGAAGATACGAGTTTTGATAATATGGATGAAAAAGAACGTGGTTCGTATTCGGATACGAGGACGGATCGTCTTACTTATGAAGGGGATTTTACAATTACTTTTGGAAAATTATTGGGTGAATATCATCAAGTTAATGCTGTATTTGGTGCTGCTTGTAATGAAACGAATAGTGATTCTAAATCATTTAGTGTAGTAGGATTTCCTGAAGGAAATTTTACAAAACCTTCTTTTGCTAATGGTTATCCGATTAATGGAAAACCTGCTTATTCTGATTCAAAGAAGCGAACAGCGAATTTTTATTTTAATGGAGGATATTCTTTTGATAATCGTTATTTGTTTGATGTAAATTATCGTGCGGACGGTTCATCTGTATTTGGTTCGAATAAGCAATTTACGACAACTTGGGCCGTTGGTGTTGCATGGAATTTACACAATGAAAAGTTTGTTAAAGATAACACGAATCTTTTTTCGATGTTAAAGTTAAGAGCTTCTATTGGTAATCCTGGTAATCAAAATTTTGGTTCTTATAATACGATAACAACGTATAAATTTAATAACTGGTTATTGAATAATTTTGGAACAGGGATTCTTGTAACTTCTTTTGGGGATCCTGATTTGGAATGGCAAAAAACTATAGATAAAAATGTAGGTTTTGACTTAAGTATGTTTGATAATCGTTTTCATGTGAATTTTGATTACTATTATAAATCAACAGATCCTTTAATGGCTTCAATCGGGATTCCTTTGTCTGTAGGAGTTTCTAGTCGTTTGGCTAATGTTGGAAAACAAGTTAGTAAAGGGTATAACGGGACGATAAAATATGCCTTTATTTACCGTCCTAAAGAACGGATAAATTGGACAAGTAGTTTAACATTTCGTCACGGACATAGTTTTTACGATAAAATTGGTAATAAATTAAATCAATATAATAGTGAAAATCGTTCTAATAGTTTGGCCCGTTATTACGATGGTGGTAGTCCAGCTGATTTGTGGGCGGTTCGTTCGTTAGGTATAGATCCTGCTTCTGGGAAGGAAATTTTTATAGACTCAAATGGAAAACGTAAGTTTTCTTATGATTATTCGGATGAAGTTGTCGTGGGTAATTCAGAACCCGATTTGGAAGGCGTTATAGGTAATACATTGTATTATAAGGGTTTTTCTTGTAGTATGTATTTACGTTATAGTTTTGGAGGAGATGCTTTTAACCAGACTTTGTACGAGAAAGTTGAAAATATTTCGAGTGCTGGATTAAAAGAAAATCAAGATAAAAGGGCATTACATGATCGTTGGAAGAATCCGGGAGACAAAGCTAAATTTAGAGGAATTTCTTTGGCGGAAAGTACCCAGATGTCTTCTCGTTTTGTACAGAAAAACAATTATATAACGTTTGAATCAATTCGTGTGGGATATGAATTTGATCATCAGTGGATGAAAGCGATCGGTTTTTCTGGAATGACTTTTAGTGCTTATATGAATGATATTTGTCGTTTTTCAACGATCAAGGATGAACGAGGGATAGATTATCCGTTTGCACGGAGTGTAACGTTTTCATTATCGGTTAACTTTTAATGGATTTTTGATATGAAAAAATATATATGGATTGTTTGGGTCTTGGGTTTTATAGGGTGTTCGGATTGGTTGAGCATTCAGCCAAGTGACCGAATCGCAGAAGAAACAGCGTTTTCTTCGTTGTCTGGTTTTAAGATGGCGTTAAATGGAATTTACGTAGATTTGAATCACTCTTCTTTATATGGTCAAGCTCTTACCACAGAAATGGTCGAGATTCTGGCACAACGTTATGATGTAAATGAAGAAAATACGAGATGGACTGCATTTAAAAATTATGAATATACGAGTGCTAGTGTGCTTTCGTATTGTGAAAGTATTTGGGGAAAGGCTTATAGTTTGATTGCTAATGCTAATTTGGTTTTAAAAAATTGTGAGGAGCATCGGGAGGTTTTACCTGATGATTACTACAATTTGATAAGAGGAGAGGCTTTGGCATTAAGAGCGTTACTTCATTTTGATCTGTTCCGTTTATTTGGACCTGTTTATGCAAAAGATTCACTTTTGTCTTCTATCCCTTATTATAAGGAATTTGTGTTGAGTGTGAATCCTTCATTAAAAGGTGTGGATTTCATGAATAATGTTATTGGAGATTTAAGAGAAGCCAAAGAATGTTTATCGGAGGATCCAATTATATCTAAAGGTGTAGCGGGTGATCCGACAGATGTTTTTAAAACTCGTCGGAATTTACGCTTAAATTACTATGCCGTACAAGGATTATTAGCTCGTGCTTATCTTTATACAGAACAATTGGATAGTGCTTTTGTATATGCGATGAATGTGATAGATGTACAAGAACGAATATTTCCGTGGATAAATAGAACAACGGCTTCTGTAGGGGTGGATCCAGATCGAGTTTTTTCTTCTGAGTTGTTGTTTGCATCGGAGAATAGGAATATCGGGGGACTTTTTTCGAGTTTATTTAATGCTGAGATATTGAAGATTAATTCTTTATTGGGGATGCGTGATGATGTAATTGATTATAGATTTGATTATAAGGGCGAATCTGATCTGAGGTATTTTAGTAGTTTAAGGAATAGGACAATGGTAAATTCGGTAGACTATAAAATATTTAATAAATATCAGGTAGAGGTTGGAGATTCTTTACATTCCCAGTTGATGCCGATGATCCGGGTGAGTGAAATGTATTTGATGGTAGCAGAGATTTTGTATAGAAATGGAGAACGAGCGGAAGGTGCAACCTATTTTAATACATTAAGGGATAAGCGTGGTTTATCTGGTTATGGAAATTCTTATATTTATTATTTTGTAGAGGAATGGTGGCGTGAATTTATAGGAGAGGGACAATTGTTTTTTTATTTTAAACGTACAATGGCAGATGAAGTATTTTCGGCTTCGGAAAGATATAGTACGACATCTGTGAAATTGAGAGATTACGTTCTTCCAATACCTAATGGAGAAAATAAATATAATTGAAGAAAGGATAATTTATGAGACAAATATTTTTTATATTATTATTTTTTACAGCTTTTCTTTTTGCTTGTGAAAAGGATTTAGATGTTTATTCTGGGGATAGTGGTATCTTTTTTTATGCAGGCAGTAGACTTAATGATACTGTTGCAATATCTTGGGGTATGCAATCGGGAAATGTGAAAACACAAAATTTGACATTACGTGTATTGCTTTTAGGGGAGGTTGTCAATTATGACCGAAAATTTACGATAGATGTGATTGCAGACCAGGCAGATACATTGAGTGCGGAAGAGGGAATTGATTATGAACCAGTGACAACGGAACATGTTATTCCGGCAGATGGTGCTTATACAGATATTAATATTGTGTTGAAACGGAGATCTGATTTGAATGAACGTAATAGACGTTTTACTGTGAAATTGAATGAGACTTCAGAATTGAAATTTTTATATAGCCGTCAAACTAGATTGGATTCTGTTACTGTATTGGATATGGATTATCAGCGAGTGATTTATATGAATGAAGTTTTTCCTCAGCCAAGTTGGTGGTCAACGATAGGTCAATCGCGTTTTGGTAACTGGAGTCAAAAAAAGGCTGGATTGATTTGTGATGTGATGGGAATAGATCGAAGTGTATGGCTATATTCGATAGTAGGTAATGGTACTTTTACTCAAGGATATTTGTCGTACGTAGGGAAGTATATGCATAAATATTTACAGGAAAATCCAGAAGAGGACGAGGATGGGGAATTAATGGTTATGGGACCGGATTCTAGAAATTAATGATGACCTTATAAAATTAAAATAGAAGTTATGAAATATGTAATATATTACTTATTAATGTTTTTATTGGGGGGTATTTACTCGTGCGCAGATGATAAGGGGAATTATAATTATGAGGATATAAATAAATTGGCAATATTAGGTATAGAGGCTAAATATCAGTGTATTGCCCATGTGGATACTTTGCATATACAACCAGAGATTCAAAATCTAAGTAAAACTGGAGAAAATGGGGTGTATAGCTACGAATGGAAGTTTGTTCCTAAAAATGCTCAACATCCTGAGTTAGGAGAAGATCCTGATTATGTAGTGGCTACGACAAAAAATTTGAACATTCCGGTAAGTCAGGATGCAGGAGATTATGTTTGTTTTTATAATATTAAAGATGAAACAACTGGTGTCGTTTGGGGAACAAAATTTGACTTGCTTGTGAGTAGTTTGACTAGTGAAGGGTGGATGATTTTATGCGAACAAGAAGGTCGTGCTAGGATGGATATGGTCGTGAATGTAGATGCCAATACGGATATAATATCTCGAGATATATGGTCAGAGAGTGAATTAGAAACAGGAAAACCAATCAAAGTGATGTATGAGTATACGTTTGCTCGTGTACGACCTAATATTTTTGTCTGTGAGAATGGATCTTATATGTTAGATTCGAAAGATATGCATGCAGGAGAGGACAATAATATTAGATGGTATTTTGGAGCTCAACCAGAACATATACATGTGCGTGCTTCAGGGGTAATGAAGTATAATTATGATGAAAGTTTTTATCCCCATTATTGGATTATTGTAGATAAAAATGGAGACGTGTATTGTAATGATGTATGGGTGAATGGTGGATTATTTGACTTTACAATAAATCAAATTGATGGAATAGAATTTAAGGCGGCCCCTTTTGTGGGAAATGCTTCCCGATATTTTCAAGATCCGTTATTAAAAATTCCGTCGACAATGTTATATGATAAGGCTGGTCGATTTTTAGAGGTGAAAGTAACAAGTGGCGGAAAGCCTTCGGTGATGAAGTTTACTGGAACAATGCTTTTTACGGCAGAACAATTTGGTAAAGAAATGGTACATATGCAATCTACCGTATATAACGGATTGACTTATGCCATATTGAAAGATGAGAACGGAGATTATTATTACTATGGGATTATTTTGGGGAATTGGGGAGAAAATACTCAGAAGTATTATGGAAAACTAGATGGTCAAAATTTGGATCAAGTTGTTTCTTTTGCCTGTCATCCTGTATTAGGAATTTTATTTTATTCAACAAAAGACAAAATTTATAAATTTGATATGAATAATCCATCACGTGGTGCTGAAGAGATATTGTATTATCCTGGAGAAACGATTAAAGTGATGAAATTTAATGTTCTTTCAACGTATAGCGGATATTCTGAATGGGAGGCTCTGCGCAGTGAGTATTTGGTTGTAGGAACTATAAAAAATGATGTTTCTGAGGATAAATGTGGAATTATGCGAAGTTATGAGTTTGAACCTCAATGGGAAAAGAAACCAATACAGAAGAAAGAGTATGTTAATTTAGGAAAGATTGTAGATATTTCTTATAAAGAAAAATATTAATTTTGAAAGTGAATCTAGTAAGATTCATGCTAGTATAAAGTTGTTTTTTTAATGTGGTGAATCCTAAAAATTATTGTCTAATTTTTAGAATTCACCATATTCAGAATAAAGATATAACGGAGAATTAAATTTGGGAAAATGTAGATGGTTAGTTGAAATGTAATCAAATATTCTATTTCTGAAACTCATTAGTGAAGGTGAATAAATAAAAACAGTGTTAAAATATTTATTTTACATCTTGTATTGGCTATATAAACTATGGGCAAAAAACTTCGGATATATGAAAGTATAAGAATTTCTTATATTTCAATTAGAAAACAAGGAAGAAGGAATAGAAATTATATATTTGTATGACATTGCAAACCTTTGAAAAAATTGTATTATTACTGAGTTGCTACTGTTTTTATATCTTATTAAATATTTGTCGATTAATTTGTTATATCAAATTATTGAAAATATTGATATGGTAGGATTATTTCTGAAATAATAATTATTACATTGGTACAGAACATATTTTTAACGTAATTTTAACCTGTTTCATGGAGTATTAAAATTTATTGATGCTTATATTTGAATTCTAATTTAGTTTGTGTTTTTATATATTATTACAAGATGAAACAAATTTACCAATTATCAATTTTATTGTGTTTAATGATTTCGGTAATGTCATCATTTGCTCAAAAGAAGAAAGCAAATGGGTATTCCGAAAAGGACTATGTAGTGTTGGCCTCGAAGGCTGTACAGCAGGATGCTGCATGGATGCAAGTAGTTAATGTGTTAAAAGAGAAGCATGGTGCAGAGGTATTTTTTTACGAAAAAGCTCCCCGGGAGAATTTAGAAAAGTTGCAACAGGTAAAACCGCGTTATGTGGCTATTGTGGAAAAACCGGAAAATTTGAATCGGGATTACGTGATTGATTTGAATAAAATGAGTCGTGAGGTTGACGAAGATATTTTTGCGGATTTTCTTTGGGGAATTATAACCGGGTATGATGCGACGGGAGCGATGAAAATGGTGAATAACAGTACAGAGCCGTTAGTGATCAAGAATGCCGTGGCTACAATTACGGAGTTGAAGAGTGCCAAATGGTTTGATCGTTATGCTTGGGTTGATGACCAGACATTAGGATTGTGGGGAGAGAAGACAGGAAAAGGGGAAGCAGTGAAAACTGATAAAGTATCGGTGGATGATCGTTTAAAGAAATTCTCTGATTTATACGCTGCATGTGATCCTGATTTGGTTGTAACAGCTTGGCATGCCACAGAGAAAGATCTACAAATTCGCTATTCCACGGGAGATATCCAGGCGAAAGAGGGGAAATTGTATTTTAATGATCGTAAAACAAATGCTACTTGGGATGTACCGGAGAGTGGGAAACGTAAAGTGTATTTTGCAGTAGGTAATTGTTTGATTGGTAACGTGAACAATACAAAGGAAAGTATGGCTATTGCATGGATGAATGGTAGTAATGCTACCGTGATGGTTGGTTACGTGGTGACCACTTGGCACGGACGTAACGGTTGGGGCGGTTTGAAATATTGGGTAACTAATCCAGGGCGTTATTCTTTAGCAGAAGCTATTTACATGAATCAACAGGATTTTCTGTACCAACAATATCAATGGTATCCTTCTTTGATTAAAGAGAATTATCCTACTTTTGATGGAAATGAATTCCAGCTTGCAGGACAGAAGGTAGCAGAAGCGATAAAGGGACAACCGACACAAGATCAGATTGGTTTTTGGCATGATCGGGATGTGTTGGCTTATTACGGAGATCCGAAATGGAATGTTCGTTTGCAGGAAATTCCGGAAGAAACAGATTTTACGGTAACTTCAAAGATAAAGGGTAAAAAGTGTATCATTACAATTAAAACTAAAGAAAATTTCAGTTTGGAACGGATGAAAGGTGATAAGTTCAAGCAAGAACACGTGTTGGATTTACCGTTCAGTTATTTCTTCCCGGAACGTTTGAAGAATCCTCGTTTGGCTGCCGGACAAGATTGGAAAGTTGCTGTGGATGAAAACTTCCTGTTCATTTATGAGCCGGATTTCAAACCTAATATGACGTATGAAGTTGTGTTGGATATAGATAAATAGTATTTTCCAATTCGGAGACTATGAGAAGGTGTGTTTCGGCACACCTTTTTTTATTTTTTTGATATAGATCAAGCCTTTCAATAACCATCTGTATTATTTTTGCACGATTTTTTAAGAAGAAGACTATGAAACCGGCTAAAACGTTACGTAAACAACTATTTCAATTGACCGGACCGATATTTGTGGAAACATTGCTTATCATGTTATTGGGTGCAATGGATACGTTTATGTTGAGTCATTATTCGGATGATACGGTTGCGGCGGTTGGGGTGGTAAATCAGTTATTGAATTTAGTATTTCTTGTGTTTGGGGTGTCTACAGTCGGGACTTCCGTGTTGTGTTCCCAGTATTTGGGAGCATCGCAACAGGCAAACGTACGGCAGGTGATAGGAGTATCATTGGTTTTTAATACTTTGATTGGGATGAGTACGAGTGCTTTTCTGTATTTTCGGGCAGAAGTCTTGTTGAAGATGATGGATTTGGCTCCGGAATTGATCAGTGAGGGATTAGCTTATATGCAAATTGTGGGTGGTTTTGCTTTTTTGCAAGCTATTGCATTAACCATGTCGGCAGTATTGCGGAGTCATAACAAGGCTTACTATCCGATGCGAGTGACATTATTAATGAACGTGTTGAACATTATCGGGAACTATGTATTGATTTTCGGTAAATTCGGGTTGCCGCAAATGGGAGTTGTGGGAGCCGCCATTTCGACCTCTTCTTGTCGTATGGTGGCATTAGTGTTGTTGCTCTGTATCACGTTTGGTAGAGTTGTTCCCCGTTTTTCTTTTTCGTGTCTGAGGCCATTCCCATGGGATAAATTGAAAAATCTGTTACATATTGGCTTACCGGCTGCCGGGGAACAAGTGTCGTACAGTTTGTCGCAGGTGGTGATCACTTATTTTACGGTTATGTTGGGTACTGCTGCTCTGACAGCACGTACTTATGCGATGAATATTATCTTATTTTCATATGTATTTTCGGTGGCACTCGGGCAGGGTGCTGCGATTCTGATTGGACATTTGGTTGGTGGAGAACGGACGGATGCGGCTTTTATATTACAGAAATATTGTCTGCGACTTTCGATCGTGGTTTCTGTTTGCGTGGCGGTTGTCACGGCGGCTTGTAGTAAGTTTATTTTTGGTATGTTGACCTCCAACCCGGAGATCGTGTACATGGGTGTTATGGTTCTTTGTATAGATATTGTGTTGGAGGTGGGACGAGCGGTAAATATTTTGTCGGTAAACGTGTTGAATGCTGTGGGAGATGTGACTTATCCTTTTATCACGGGGTTGGTTGTAATGTGGGGTGTGGCTACGGCATTGAGTTACGTGTTGGGAATCTCTTTCGGTTGGGGACTTGCCGGGATGTGGGTGGCTTTTACGTTGGACGAAAATATTCGAGCAATTATTTTCGTGCGTCGATGGAACAGTCGGAAATGGGAAGGCAAGACTTTTACTCGGGTGGAAAAATTGTTAAAGCAGACCAGCTCTCACTCGGCTTAATGTTTCGGGGGTCATGCCGAGTCGGGAGGCGATGTGGATGAGAGGAGCCCGTTTGATCACTTCCGGGTGTTCTGCTGCCAGTCGTTGGTAGCGTTCCCGGGCAGTTTCGAAACGGCAAGCGTCAGCTTTTTGTTGTGATTCGATTAAAGAATTTTCCAGCATTTTGCAGTACATATGTTCCACTTCGTGGTTTGTTCTCATGAGATTTTGAAATTGATCATGCGGAAAAGAGTAAATGATAGAGGGCTCTAGAGCTTCAATCATTAGGTAACTTGGAGTTTGCCGGAAATAGCTTTCCAGTGAAACGAAAATTCCTTTTTCATACGAAAAATGTTCAGTGAGATCTCGTCCGTTTTTATTGTAGAATAAGCGAATCATTCCTTGAGCGACGATGCTGTAATATTTGCATATTTCGCCTTCCCGGAGAAAAAGATCTCCTTTGGCCAAATTGAAGCGAACTAGAATATTGGCCAACTCTTTGTGAGTCCCCGGGCTGAATGGGGCAGTTTGTGCCTCGAATTGCCGAATAATTTCTTCCTTTGTGTCCATGAGGCAAAAATAGTGAAAAAATCTGTTACATTTGTAATATAAAATATTATGACTATGAAACGAGTTTTATTGATATTGTTTGCTTTCGTACTGTTGAGTGCATGTGAGGAAAAACATTTCATAGCGAATCCAGATTACCGGAAGATAGTGGAACAGGATTTTCAAAAGAAGGAAAAAGTATTAGAAGGTAATCCGGGGAATTTGTTTGGCGTGTTTGATTCTCCAATGAGTGTAGAAGAGCGGGAGGCGTTGATGTTTCTTTACGCCTATTCTCCGTTGATTGATATATCCTTTTCGGGGGGCGATTTCTTGTTGAAAAATGTGCGTTGGGCATTTCAAGCAAGAGAGACAATGCCTTGGGGAAAAGATATTCCGGAAGATATATTTCGCCATTTTGTACTTCCAGTGAGAGGTGGAAAAGAGAATTTAGACACAGCTCGTGTTGTTTTTTACAAGGAACTAAAAGAACGGGTGTCTGCTTGTGAATCCATGGAAAAGGCAGCCTTGGAAGTGAATCACTGGTGTCATGAGCACGTGATTTATAGACCAACTAACGCCCGGACTCGTTCGCCTTTGGCTACAATGCTTACGGCTTATGGGCGTTGTGGTGAAGAGTCTATTTTTACGTTGGCGGCATTGCGGGCTGTGGGAATTCCGGCTCGCCAGATATATGTGCCTCGTTGGGCGCATTGTGATGATAATCATGCGTGGATTGAGGTTTGGGTGGATGGAGAGTGGAAATACTTGGGCGCTTGTGAACCGGAACCTCGTTTAAATATTGCGTGGTTCACGTTACCTGTGCAAAGAGCAATGTATGTGGAGTCGGAAGTGTTCGGGAAATATTGTGGTCAGGAAGAAATTGTATATGTGAATGAAAGCGGTTCCGGAGTAAATGTGACGTCTCATTACACTCGGACCATGTCAACGGTTGTTCAAGTTATTGACGAGAAAGGTCAAGCTGTCGAGAGTGCAAAAGTGGAATATAAAATATTTAATTACGGGGAATTTTATCCCGTGGTGACGCTTTATTCCGATGTAAATGGAGAGACTTCTTTAACACTAGGGAAGGGGGATATTTTTGTTTGGGCAGAAAAAGGAGAGAAGTTTGGTTTCGGGGAGTTATCTGTGGAGCATCAGGATTCATTAGTCATCGTGTTGGACAAAAATGTTGGGGATTTGTTTTCGGGGGAATGGGATTTGGTTCCGCCATCACAGCATGATATTACAGCATTGTCAACAGATGAGGAACGTGCGGTGAATGATCATCGTTTTGCTCGGGAAGATTCGTTACGGAACGCTTACGTGGCGACCTTCATTTCGAGAGAACAGGCTAATGGGATTGCGATAGAGTTAGGTGTAGATACGACATGTTTTGCTAATTATCTGGTTGCAGCACGAGGAAATTATCCAGAGTTATTACGTTTTATGCGGGAGGTGCGGCCTGAATGTCGGGTTTTAGCTATGAGTTTATTGGGTGTGATAGCAGAGAAGGATTTACAGGATACTCCGGCAGACGTGTTATTGGCACACGTGGAAGGGGACAGTTGCGATTTGGCAAATCCCTATTTCACGGAATACATATTGAACCCGAGAGTGCAGAACGAGTTACTTACGGCTTATCGAGAACCTATTCGAGAATTTGTGAAGGAACATGGAATTACGGATATTACCAGCTTGATTAGGGAAATAGGAAAAGTCAAGGTTGTTGATTCACTTTACCTTGCAAAAGTCGTAACTCCACCAGTAGGAGTAATTCGGGCAGGAGTGACGGATGAGCTTTCTCGAAATGTTTTCTTTGTGGCAGCTTGCCGTACGATGGGAATCCCAGCTCGGTTAAGTTCGATTTCAGGTAAACCGGAATATTGTCAGAATGAGACGTGGCATACGGTTAACTTTATGACCGAAAAGGTTGTACCAAAAGGTGAGTTGATGGTGCAATATACACAAAAAACGGTGAGGGATCCGAAATATTACTTGAATTTCACGATTGGGAAGTTTGAAAATGGTCGAGTGCGGACGATTGATTTGGGGAGTAATACTGCGGTAGATATGGGGGTTGGTGCATCTTATGAAACGATATTCACGAAACCTGTCACTCTAGAAGAGGGGAATTATCTTCTTTCAACAGGTAATCGACGGAGCGATGGGGCCGTTTTGGCAGATTTGAAATCGTTTCAAGTGGAGGCCGGTAAATTGATAAATATTGAAATGCTCATTCGACCTTGTGTGGAAAAGACAGAGATTCTGGGGATAGTTTCACCAGAATTATCTTTTGTTCCGGAAGGTAAAACAAAACCGGAGGTGATTCATTTCCCAGAAAAGGGCTACACAGCCATAGCTTTGATTGAGGCTAATAAGGAACCAACGAATCATTTATTGCGAGATATGTGTGGGATGAAAGATGATTTCGAGAACTTGGGTATTCCTTTATATTTCGTGTTTAAGGATGCGGAACAGCAAGAAAAATTCAAGCGTTCGGACTTTCGGGCTTTTCCTTCCGTAATACAGTGGGGGATGGATTGGGATGGTCGTTTACTAGAAGTTTTAGCTGAAGGATTACATTTGATACATCCGGAAAGTCTACCTTTGATTGTTTTGTTGAATGCGAAGGGAGAGGTTGTTTTTGTTTCTCAGGGGTATCGTGTCGGATTGGGTACGCAAATCATGAATATAATCAGTAGAAAATGATAAACATTATAATAAGAGAGTTTGATGAACGGGATGCGGAAGCCGTGTCTCGTCTGATCAGAAATAATTTGACATTCGTGAATAACCGGGATTATGGCCCTTCGGTAATAGATTATATGTATCGTTTGTTCACGCCTGATTATCTACGTGAAATATCGGTTATTCGAATGATGTTCGTGGCGGAGGAAAATGGGAAAGTAGTCGGAACAGTTGGTTTGGAAGGAGATAAGGTTTGTGCCCTTTATGTAGAGCCCAATGTACATGGACAACGAGTTGGAAAACGTTTATTACAACATATTGAGGATTTTGCCTTGGAGAGTCATGTACATATACTGCATTTATCAGCCAGCCTCACAGCTGTCGGTTTTTACGAGAAGATGGGGTATCGTTCTCAAGATAAAGAGGAATCCGAACTTTTCGGTCCTGCTTATATCATGACTAAATTATTGTAATTTTATTAACATCTTAGTCTGTCGGAAGTATGCCTAGGGAAGTATGGAAATATTTATTGATGGAGAGACATGGTCGACCGTGATGTTGACCCGAAACACTTTTGGTTGTCTGGACTGCAAATTGTGATACTATATTTCCTTCCCTGCCCATTTTCCACTTTTCATGTATATGAAACTGAGGATAAGCAATATGCTCCAATAAGCATGTTCTGTCGTCCAACAGATAGCGATATCCGCCTGAAGGTTGAAAACAATGTAGATGATGTAGAGAACGTAGAATGTAAGCGTGCCGAACTCCATAAATAGGGCCATGCGTGTGTTGCCCGTTCCCGATACAGCGTTGAAAAGGATGCTACCGGGAGTAGAGAGAAGAACCGCACTCATCATCACGAAAAGGGAAGGGATCGTGGCTTGGATGAGGTGAGGATCATCGGTGTATATTCTTAAAAATATGGAAGGAATTAGTAGTATAATGATACCAATGGGAATGACAAATAGGTAACACATTTTAATTGTTTTAAGACAAGTGTTCCAAACTTGGGAGGTTGCTTGCGCACCGATCAAGTTACTCACGAGCGAACTGGTTGTAGCAGCGAAAGCAGAAACCGGCATAAAGAAAAACATGGCAGCGCTGCGTACGATATTGGATACTGCTAGCGGGCGTTCTCCGAGATGCTCCACGGCGATAAAAAACAAAAACCAAGTGGCCATCGCTAAAAAGGACTGGATCATGGTCCAAACGGAAATGTTGAGTATGCCCGACAATAATTTAGGATTGAAACTAGATAGGTTAAAAAGTGCATATTTTCTCCAATTGACTTTTTTCCAAGTATATAGGATATAGAATGTCATAGAAACGAGTTCCGCCACGGATGATCCAATGGCAGCTCCACTAATACCTAAGGCGGGGAACCCAAATTTGCCGAAAATTAATAGGTAATTCAATATAACATTCGTACCGACCATAATAAGCGAGTTGATCGTAAGTATGCGTGTCGTGGTGATTCCTACAAAGAATGCTCGGAACATGACAGCGACAAACGAGAAGAAAAAACCGAATACTCGCCATTTCATATAGTCGTTTGTGGCTACGTAGACTTGTTCCGAGTCAATGACAGAGCGGAGAACCGAAGGTGTGTACGTGTAGGAAACGGTGAACATGAGAGCAGCAAGTCCCAAAAGAAAAAGTACACCTTGTATAAAAATAGGTCCGATTTCCTTGTAGTTGCCTTCTCCGTTGCGTCGACCGATAAGGATTTGTGCCCCAATACTGAAACCGAAAGCGAGCATATAGATTGCCATGTAGTATACGCCAGCTAAAGCTGATGCTCCTAGCTCGATCTCACCCACTCTGCCGAGAAATGCGGTATCAGTCATGTTGATTAAGTGTTCCATCAACAAGCTGACTAGGATTGGGAAAGTAATAACCCATATTTGTTTATGTGTAAATCTCATATTCGTTTCGTTTATCGGTTTATTTTTCCGGGGCGCAAAGATACGTATTTTTATTATTTTGTTTGGTGTGTATTTTAACGTTTTGAGGCTGAAATAAGGTGATTAATTGATAGAGAAATTAAATGAAATTGTTTACATTCGTAACCATTTTAATGTTCTTGTTTGTGTTAAATTGTATATTATGAAAGATAATTCTACGAGTATTAAAGCTTTATTGCCTGTATTGTTCGGTTTTTTTATCATGGGATTCTGTGACGTGGTGGGGATTGCTACTAGTTACGTGAAGGCTGATTTCAGGTTAAGCGAAACTGTTGCCGGATTTTTGCCTTCAATGGTATTTCTATGGTTTTTGTTATTGGCTGTTCCGGCAGCTATTTTTATGAACCGTGTTGGTCGGAAGAAAACGGTATTAGTGAGTATGCTGGTGACGCTTGTAGGTATGATAATTCCTTTTATTAATTATAATTTGTACACGTGTCTGATAGCTTTTGCCTTGTTAGGAATGGGTAATACTATTTTGCAGGTGTCTTTGAATCCGTTACTGACGAATGTCGTGAAGGGAAACGTGTTGGCAAGTTCGTTAACAGCCGGGCAAGTATTAAAAGCTATTTCTTCTTTCTGTGGTCCGTTTATTGCAGCATTTGCAGCAACCATATTGGGAAATTGGCAATATCTGTTCCCAATTTTTGCCTTGTTGACATTGATTTCTATTGGGTGGTTAATGCTCGTGTACATCCGTGAAGAATCGCCGGAACAGTTGACTTCTTCATGGGGAGGGACGTTCGGGTTGTTGAAGGATAGGACAATCTTGTTGCTTTTCTTGGGAATCGTGTTTGTCGTAGGAGTTGATGTCGGGGTTAATACAGTGGCGCCTAAGTTGTTGATTGAGCGTTGCGGTTTTGATGTTACAGGAGCGGGTGTTGGATCGAGTGTTTATTTTGCGTTTCGTACAATCGGGGCTTTTGTGGGAACCTTCCTGTTAGCACGAGTTTCCGGTAGTAAATATTTCCGGGTGAATATTTTGGTAGCTATTGCTGCCATGATCGTGTTGTTTTTTATGTCTGGACAGTATCCAATTTTGGTGTTAATAGCGTTGATCGGTTTCACGTGTTCCAGTATATTCTCTCTGATTTTTTCCATGGCTATTCAGGCCCGTCCAGAGAATGCTAACGAAATTTCTGGTTTGATGGTAACAGGTATTTTCGGAGGTGCGGTAATTCCGCCATTAATGGGCTATTGTACTGATCTGATTGGTACGCAGGCTGGTTCACTCATCGTGATTCTTGGTTGTATGTGTTATCTGTTGTATTGTTCGGTTGGAATTAATACTCGGAAATAATTTTAGAGTTTTAATTCTAGCTTTTAGTTTTATCTTTTAACTTTTAGCTTATATGTATCAGTTTGATAAAAGAATAGTGATGACATTGGATGCCGGGGGAACGAATTTTGTATTCTCGGCCATTCGGTCTAATGAAGAAATTGTAGAACCAGTTACATTGCCTTCAAATGGTGATAATTTGGAGAAATGTCTGGAAACGATGGTTACGGGATTTTCTGCCATTAAATTGAAGCTACCGGAAGAACCCGTGGCAATCAGTTTCGCCTTTCCCGGCCCATCGGATTACGTAAACGGAATTATTGGTGATTTGAAGAATTTGCCGGCTTTTCAAGGGGGGGTGGCATTAGGAGCTTTTTTGAAAAATAAATTTAATATTCCGGTGTTTATTAATAATGACGGGGATTTGTTTGCTTATGGGGAGGCTTTGGCGGGAGCTTTACCGGAAGTAAATCGTATGCTACGAGATGCGGGGAAAAACAAGGTATATAAGAATTTGATAGGGATTACTTTAGGTACCGGGTTCGGTGGAGGTGTGGTTCGTGATGGAGAACTTTTTCTAGGTGATAACGGTGCAGCAGCCGAAGTATGGGTATTGCGGGATAAACGTCAGCCGATTTACGGAGTTGAAGAAGGAATTTCGATCCGGGCGATTAAGAGAGAATATGCCTGTTTGTCGGGAGATATGCGGGAGTTAACCCCGAAAGATATTTTTGAGATTGCGGAGGGAAATTTGGAGGGGAATCAGATGGCAGCTAGAGAGGCTTTTGATCATGCGGGAGAAGTATTGGGCGAGGCCATAGCTTCGATGAATGCCGTGGTGGATGGTATTGTCGTGATTGGAGGTGGGATTATTGCTGCTCACAAATATTTGATGCCAGCCGCAATGCGGGAACTGAATGGAACGTTAGAGATGTACGAAGGAACGCCAGCGGACAGGATGGAAATGAAGGCTTTTTTCTTGGATGATCCAGGTGATTGTGCGGCTTTTTTGACTCCTACTTCTAGGCGTATTGTTGTTCCCGGAACGACGGAAACTGTTGAGTATGATTCTGTAAAGCGAATGGGAGTAATCACGACGAAGCTGGGAACGAGCAGGGCTATAGCTTTCGGTGCTTATGCTTTTGCTTTAAATGAGTTGGATAAATAAAGGGATTTAAAATCATGAATTTATATCAAAGAATCAAATCAGATTCAAAATTTAAGTTTTAGAATTCAAAATTAACTAGGGAGTGAACTCATTTTTTTTTATTTTTCGAAACTAAAAATTAATAGATCCATTAAATAAAGAAATATGAGTTCAAAATATGCATTAAATCCTCATGCTTTAGTTCGTTTTTTAGAAAAAGATGCTAAAGATTTTACCAAGGAAGATATTATTCGTTATGTGACGGAAAATAAAATTGAGATGATCAATTTTAGGTATCCTGGTGCGGACGGACGATTAAAGACGTTAAATTTTATTATCAATAGTCTTGCCCATCTAGATAATATCTTAACTTGTGGCGAGCGGGTAGATGGTTCTAGTCTATTTCCGTATATAGAAGCGGGATCAAGTGATTTGTATGTATTACCCCGGTATCGTACGGCTTTTCTGAATCCATTCAGTGAGATTCCCGCAGTAGATATTCTTTGTAGTTTTTACACAAAAGACGGGAAACCATTGGAAATGTCACCGGAGTATACGATGCGGAAGGCTCACGAGGCATTAAAGCAGGTGACGGGGATGGAATATGAGGTGATGGGGGAGCTAGAGTATTATGTGGTGAGTGAAAAAGAGGATTTATTCTTGGCTTCTGATCAAAAGGGATATCATGAATCTATTCCATTTAATAAAGGACAAGATTTACGTGCGTTGGCAATGAAGTATATTGCCGGAACTGGAGGATTGATTAAATATGGTCATTCCGAGGTTGGTAATTTCACGAAGGGAGATTTGATGTATGAACAGAATGAGATTGAATTCCTGCCCACGAAAATGGAAGATGCTGCCGATCAGTTAATCATTGCTAAGTGGATTCTGAGAACGTTAGCTTATCAGTTTGGTGTGGATTTGACATTTGCCCCAAAGATCACGGTTGGTAAAGCCGGAAGTGGATTACATATTCATACCCGTCTGAAAAAGGGGGATAAAAATATGATGATTGAGAATGGTAAGTTAACGGATAGTGCGTTGAAAGCTATTGCCGGTTATTTGGATTTGGCTCCCTCATTAACGGCTTTTGGAAACACGAACCCGATGTCTTATTTCCGCTTGGTTCCTCACCAAGAGGCTCCCACGAATATTTGCTGGGGTGATCGTAACCGTTCGGTTTTGGTACGTGTACCATTGGGATGGACGAGTGGGGCAGGAGATATGTTACATGATGCTAATCCTTTGGAAAAAGTGGAAGATTGGGATTTTAGTAGTAAACAAACTGTGGAATTCCGTTGTCCAGATGGTTCTGCCGATATCTACCTGTTGATTGCAGGATTGGCGGTTGCTGTGCGTCATGGGTTTGAAATGGAGAATGCTTTGCAATATGCAAAAGAACGTTATGTGGATGTGAATATATTTGATGAGGCGAATAAGGAAGTTGCTGATCGGCTAAGTCATTTACCGTCTTCCTGTTATGATTCTGCGTTATGTTTGGAAAAACAGCGTGCAAATTTCGAAAAATACGGAGTATTTGCTCCTAGTTTGATTGATGGTTTAATTGCAGGGTTGAAGAAGTTTGATGACAAAACATTGCGTCAGGATTTAGGAAATGATGAGGCAAAAATCATGGAACTCGTACATAAATACTTCTATTGCGGATAAAAGACAATGAGGGATGGGCTATTCGTACATTACAAAATCGAATAGCCCATTTTATTTGATTGTTTTTCCATTCTTGGTTTAGGTCTTTTGTAAAGGTTCCCTTTTTCTTCCTCTTAATGTTTGATTATGTAATATATTGATAATAATTATTTTGTGTCGGCAACAACTTGTTGAATCAGATATAGCGAAGTAATAATTGACAAACAATATGTCTAGGGAATTTTTTACTCTTGTTTATAATAAATCCTTTTACTAAATTTAAAAGTTAATTGAGTCCCATCATCATTAATAAAGGCCTCATTTTTGAAGTTAGCCAAGGTGTTATTGGAGAATTGGATTTCATTCGTATTTAAAAGAAACCATTTGCCAGTAGCATTACGAGAGGAATTTGCACTAAGATTATTAATGCTGAAAGTGTAGGTGTAATCGGGATGTAGTGAGAATGTGAATAGTTCTGTCGGTTTGATATTGTTAGGAACATAGGTTATGTAGTTTCCCGTGAGTTGTGGAATACGGGTGTTTGTTTCGGGATGTAAACTGATGATTTGGGTAACGGTAAGGTGGTTTGTGGAAGCATGTCCAATTTTGTTTGTTGGAGTAAGGTGTCCGAGTAGTTGAACACTAACATACTTTCCGTCATGTAGTTTTAACGCTAAATATTGTTTTTCCAGTTTGTTTGCTATTTCCCCATTATTAATAGTGAGTGTGGAACCTGTGGCTTGATCTTCTAAAGTTGCTTTGTTCGTCTGGTATTGATATTTTCCGGCGAAGTAATAATTGTTGGTAACGGTAGGTGTTACGGTAAATGTGCTATCCAATAGATTTAAGGTCTTATCTTGTTTTTTGTCTTTACATCCATTAAGAAGTATAATGGATAAAAATAACATGATCAGAATCGTTGTTTTCATATCTTTCTGTTTTGCGTGTTTAAACGAAAAAGAAAGAGGAATGTTTGGATAATGATTCTTATACGAGTTTCATTTTTTCAAGCAGAATGGAAGCGTTCATGTTTTGACTGATACCGGGTTTCAGTTTATAGTCGTAAGCAATGTCATCTTCTGTATGCATGATCTCGAAACATCGGTTGAAGAAATTGTTCGGTAATGTGTTGGCAAGTTCTCCTAGTTCGAGGTCATGTGTGGCAACAAGTCCGGCAACAGGTAGTGTGAGTAATTTTTGAAGAAAACGACGGGAACCGTTTAACTTGTCTCGGGAATTAGTTCCTTTCAGTATTTCGTCCAAAATGATAAACAAGCGTTCTTCATGTTGTGCCATATTAACAAGTTGTTGCAGGCGTAGCAATTCGGCATGGAAGTAAGAGGTTCCTTTGGCTAAATTGTCAACGGTGCGCATACTGGTAAAAAGGAGCATGGGTTGGAATTCAAAACTTTTTGCCCGAACGGCAGCCCCGCAACAGGCAAGTACGAGATTTATCCCGATTGTGCGTAAGAAGGTGGATTTCCCGGCCATGTTCGCTCCCGTGATGATATAGAATTCGTGTAATCGGGCAACTTCGAAATCATTGGTTACGCATTCATTAGCTGATAGGAGGGGATGTCCGATGGATGTACCCCGTAAAAGCTGGTTATCACCGGGAGTTGGATAGATGAAATCGGGGTGGTTATATTTGTAGTTGGCCAAACTAACTAGAACATCGAGTTCTCCAGTGATTTCCACCCAAGTCGGGATTGCATCGGCATAATGACGTTTCCAGGCTACAAGACGCTGAACGAGGTGTAATTCCCGCATGAAAAGTCCGTTCATGAACATGGCAACCACCGCATTGGAGCGCTGGTCGAAACTTTTCTGTATTTTATGTAGGGAGCGTAACGCTTCGTTTGCGTTATATGTTTCATTGAACAGTTGTTGATGCAATGTTTGTAATTTGACTGAGGAACAGGTAAACGTGGAAAAATGTCCGATTAATTCGTGCAGGTTACTGAACGAACGGGTGAATTCATCTAAGCGTATATGAGTCCGTAATATTTTTTGAGCCGGTAGGTAACTACAAAAAAGAGACACGCAGGAAAGGAATAATGGAATATTTAACGTGAGTACGGAGACAATATATAATATCCAAGTTGAGACTGTTAATACCGGCAGTATATATAGGAATGGGCGTGTCCAGCGAGGTAGACCGACTTGTTCCTGTTGCCATTGTTCGATTTGTTGCATGGCCATATGAGTAATACGCTGACAATTGCCTTTAGCACGGAAAATATGACACCATTCCGGATTACGGGTAAATTCTTCAACGGCTTGTTGGCGTTCAAGGATGGCTTGTTTAGATTTTAGTGGGTGGAGTAACCATTCTCGTAACTTCTCTTTCCCGTGAGAGGTGACTGTGCGGTTGACGGATTGGAAAAGAGAATTTTCCCCGAATATGTCAAGATCGTGAGCGTAAGGGTGGATTTGGTCCCTGTATTCTGCGCCTGTCGGGAGGTTTTTAAGGTTTCCTGCAAGATATTCTAGTTCTATACGAGAACATTCTTCAAGTTTGTGTAAGAATTGTATCTTTTTTAATAATTTGGTTTCGAATATATTCGTGATGACAAATAGTGTAATTGCAGCAATAAAAGCAATGAGATAAGGCGTAGATTTTGTGTTTGCGAAAGTATATATGAAATATATGGCTAGCAGGAATAGAATGACTTTCGTAAGTGTGATCCCATTTCGTTGTTGTTTGTGTTTTTTCAAGAGTATGGTAAGGTGTGCTATTTGTGTTTGATAATATTTTTTTGGTTGTTGCATGATATGAATGTTATTTATTGCAAATATAATTTTTAACTTTGAAATATTAAAATGATGAGGAAAAATGGTTTATCATGAATTTTTCTTGTGAAAATCATTGTAGAATTAAAAACAAAGTCTATATTTGCACCCGCAATTAGAGACAACAAAGGTTGTTTTAAATTTGGTTCGGTAGTTCAGCTGGTTAGAATACATGCCTGTCACGCATGGGGTCGCGGGTTCGAGTCCCGTACGCACCGCAATAAACATTGAAAATCAACGTTTTACAGAACAAACACCCGACTTTACACCCAAGAATGTAAAGTCGGGTGTTTTTTTGTATTATTTAATTTATCATCTTTGTGGTAGAGGATAAAAATAAAGCAAACGAAAAGAACAACCAAGTTTTCTTCATTTGCTTTATATGATATGCAGGCTTATCTGCTTAATATATCATTATCAATTCAGGATGTATTCAGGAATGGATGCTGTTGCAAATGCTCCTATTATTTCATAGTCTGTTTCGGGAACGGTCAGTATCATGGTGTAGTCTCTTGGGGGAACGCTTTTTGTCGTGGCATTGCTGATAAGTTCCACCCAATCCACATCCAAATAGCTTTTGATAATTTCCAGTACTGCTTGAGAATCACTAAACGATAGGGCGAAGTCGTGGATTTCCATTGGAGCATTTTGTGCAAAGTTTCCGGATGGATCGGCTGAATAACTCAGACGCAAATAAGAAACTGTTTCCTCTCCATTCTGCTTGACAAAGAACTCATAAGTGCCTTCGGCAAGTGGTGTATTATTCAATTGGTGCTGCATATTGTCCATTGTAAAAAAATAGCAATCCCGCGCTTTATTGTTAACCAGATAGAGCATAAGGTTTGAAGTCAGCGTGGGATGATTGCTTTCAGCAATGCCGTATGCAATGTAGCAGTCTGTGACTTTCACTTCGACTGTTTCCTTGTCGCCTGTCACATTGTCCGTCAGAGTAAGCGTAGTAGTTCCTTTCTGTTTGCCTTGCAAGGCAACATAGGTACTTCCTCCTTCATTCTGAACCTTGTTGGCTTCTACTATCGTTTCGTCCGCTACGGACAGGCTGATGTCGCCGCTTCCATTGGTAATGGGAATCTCAGTGATGCCGCGCCACAATCTTACTTCATAATAGGTCTTTTCAAGGCTGAACGGGGACATTGGTTCATTTTCATTATTGTCATCGTTACATGCAGAGATAAATAGACTGATGATAATAAAAAAGGGAGCGATAAGTTTATTCATCATGACTATGTGTTATTGTTTTTTTATGGTAAATTCCACCTTTTGAAGTCCCTTTTTATAAACATTGGCAAGGATGAGTGCGTAACGAACTTCTTCGCCGGACTGCATGGATTGTGTAATGTGGGTAAACTCATCTTCGGGTACAACATCTTTGAACATCGGACCGTGTGATTCGTTGCGTACCAAACGAATTTCATCTGTAAACGGAGACAGAACAAACGAATAAATAGCCATGTAAGGCACGGACTCAAATTTCACCCAATTCGGGTCTTCTTTGTCAAGGACATCTTCCAGCCATATACGCGCTGAACTGTAGGATGGCAGCATTGAATCATACCCATCGTCATAGACTATTTTACCATTCTCATCAACAATATACCCTTTGCTGATGGCATATTTCTCAAAAGGACACAAATCTTGATATTCAATATCTTCTTCGGATGTTATCTCCTCATCGACCGGAATTTCCGGTTCTGTCACAAGTCTGTCTTGGAGAATACGGATAAGCGAATACGTACGGTCGGAACCATCCGCAGGTGGATTGGCGAGAATTGTCCGCTTTACCGATAGATAGTATTCGTGTCCTTTTATGTAAGTAAAGCCCTCAATGCTGTTGAATCCGAGAGGTTGCCATTCTTCGGAATCACCTTCCGTCTTGACGAGCATGCACTCTATGGGATTCTCCTTTTTGTCGTCGCCCCATGCATACATTACGCCTGTTTCTGCTGAAACCAGCATTCTAATCTCTTTGACTGAATCTTGGGGCTCATCATCACTGCAAGCTGATAACAGAAAAACTGTGATGAACAGAAATGAAGTGATAAGTTTATTCATATTCTGACTGTTATGTTCTTGATTGACCCTGTCAAGATGTTAAGTTAATAATAGCAGAAAACGTGAGCCAACTATGCTACGTCTTAACTTGAAGGTCGTAGGAAACCATAGATGCAGATGTAACAATAGCAGCCCACGCTATAGCGTGAGAACCACTATGCTATCCTTGCATCTAATTTGAAAATTTCCTACGTTTTCAAGTACAAGATAAGCATAACGCTTCTTCTTTTTCTCTTATGTCTTGGAAAGAGTTGCCTCAATCCGTTTGCAAAAATACAGAATTTTATTGAAATCCAATCAAGTACCATCGAATTACATCCTAAATCCTCTACTTTTTCTTGGCTCTTCTGCTGATTTACGTAAACTATGCCGTAATTTATCAAACTGTTCTTTGAACCATTCGCCAATCGGCTGTCTGTTTATGGTCAGTACCAGTTTGCTGTCATCTGTCGGATTCCTTTCTACCTTGAAAATATCATTCTTGATATCAAACTTCCGCCTGTGTTCTTCGGAATAAATCCTGCCATTGCACCTGATAGCTTCTTTCTTTGTCAGGAGGCTCTCTATCATTTCTTTGGTGAAGCCGATGGCAGCGCACAACTTTTCCATTCTCAATATCTCCCTGAGCATCGGAAACCACTTGAAAGCCTTTTCAAGCAGGGTATTCAACCGTGATATTTCCTTGTCTTTGGCTTCAAGTTCCTGATTGTGTATTCCTTGCAGGTTGCGTATCTGCCTGCCGTGCTGTTCCTGCATGTGCCGCATTTGGGCTTTCAAGTCATCAATTCCCTTGTCCCGTTTGGCAATTTCCTGATGCAGTTCTGCATTGGATTGTTCCAGTTTCTTCATTTTTCCGCTACCGAAAAGAGAACCCACTCCGCTTACTATGACCGTAGCGGCATCGGTGGCTGCGCCTTTGAGCTTGTCCGTGCGTATTTCCGATTTCACCTGACGGAGTTCCTGTTCGGCAAGATTTATCTGTTCTTCTTTGTGCCGCTTTGCAGCATCCATGCGTTGCAATTCGGCTTTCTGCTTCTCAATGATGAAATCGTTCCTCTCCAGATGTTCTTTGCCTGTTACGGCCTTTGACTGTCCACGCTCCATCAGCAGGATGTCGGATGCCAAACTCTGCATTTCGGTCATATCCTCGTCATTGAGTTTGCGGCTCTTGCCTGTATCGTGGTTCATCCAATCGAATACGATATGCGCATGGTAATTCGGTTTGAACCACCTTCCGCCAACCTTGAAACTCTCCCTGTCCTCCGGGGCAGGCTGTCCGTTCAGCCAATGCCCTTCGTCCTTGTGCAGGAAGATTTGGAGCGGTGTGATGCCCCAGCGTCTTTG
>CALUKD010000008.1 GCA_944321125.1 Candidatus Butyricimonas faecavium
CGCAAAGATCGGGTCATCGGGTGATGACGCACAGATCGGGTCATCGGGTGATGACGCACAGATCGGGTCATCGGGTGATGACGCAAAGATCGGGTCATCGGGTAATTACGCAAAGATCGGGTCATCGGGTAAAAATAGCGTGGTAATGTGTGCCGGGAATAATTCGATAGCGAAGGCAAGAATTGGCTCTTGGATAACACTTGCTGAATGGGAAATAGACGATAATGGAGATTGGATCCCGATAAACGTGGTAACAAAAAGGGTTGACGGGGTCGAGATAAAAGAAGACACTTATTACAAGTTAGTCAACGGGGTGTTCACGGAAGTTGATAGATAATAATTTAAGTATATGAAAAAAGGTGATAAAGTAACTACAACACACGTGGAAGGGATATTCACGGTGAAAAGCATTGACGAAAAAAGCGGGATCGCCACGATCAAGCAGCAGAGAGGATTGATGTTCAAGGTTCCCGTTAGCTCTCTACGCAAGGTTCTTTAGTTCTGTTATTTGTTTGTTGGTAATTAAAAACGTCCGGGTGGAAGTCCCGGCACACGGGGAGAACTGGCGTTGGCACCTTCAATTCTTTGCGCACGACACCTTCTACAATTTGCCGATGGTTCGATTCCATCCTCTCCACTAAAAAAAGAAAACCGCCTACTTTGAACGATAGCGGTTAAAAAATCCCGAAACTGGTGCAGGGTCAATAGAATCCAGTCAACGCAACAAGAAGCGAAATCTTGACGGGTGCAGCCCCGGTTGAATCTGCCGTGAACCTCGAATAGAGTACTAGCGAAACACTCCTCGCAGAGAACATGGTTGGTTGACTTGTCCCATCCAGCAGCAGGTAAAAATAAGAACTTCATAAACCCCGGTCGATTCAGTCGTGCGCTTCGATGCGAGCCGGGGACAAATTTAATTACAAATATACGTATAACTTTTAAATCGAGCAAATTATGGCTATTATCAAGAAATCGGACGTGTTCCCGAAACAAAACTCGTGATCAAAAGATTGAATTTACTTGATCTGATATTTTTATTTTTGGATTGAAGTATAACATATAAAACATCAAGTACTATGCCTAAAAGACATTCAAGAGAAGAGTTTATAAAATTAGCCAAAGAAAAACACGGTTTATCGTATGATTACAGTATGGTAAAATACGTGAATAATAAAATTCCCGTGATAATAATTTGCCCTAAACATGGAGTTTTCTCCCAACGTCCGGACTCTCACTTATCCGGTAAAGGGTGTTATTATTGCGGGTTAGACGAGCAAAAATGTGCCGTGTACGGATTTGGATACAACGACCTTTATGAAACCCAAGGTTCTCCATTATACTCCACGTGGCAAGACATGATAGAAAGATGTTACGGTAATAGAGATAGAAATAAATCTTACGAAAAATGTTGGGTGAGTGACAAGTGGAGATTCCTTAGTGAATATAAAAAATGGTTTGACGAGAATTACGTGCCTGGCTTCGTCCTTGACAAAGACATTTTGGTAAGTGGCAATAAAATGTACGGACCAACCACGTGTCTTTTCGTTCCGAGAGAAATTAATGAACTTTTTATTTCCAGCGGGGAAAAGGAGGGGAATCTACCACGGGGTGTTTATTACCTGAAGAGGCTAAATAAATACTGTGCTCAAATAAACAACAAGGATTCAACGACGAAACACATAGGATTGTACGGGACTCCAGAAGAGGCAAGAAACGCCTATATTGAAGAAAAATTAAAAATCGTGAAATCAGTAGCGGATAGATACTATTCACAAGGAATTATAACAGATAAAATTTACCAAGCAATTATTAATCATAAATTTTAATCATATGCCTATTCTAAAAAAAAGTGACGTTACCCCGGAACGTCCCGTGATTATCACGATTTACGGGCAAGCAGGTACAGGGAAAACCTCGTTAGCAACAACCGCAAACTCTCCATTATTAATTGATACTGACAGAGGATACGATAGAGCAATAAATCGTTGTGACACTCTTATAGCCAACAAATGGGAAGAGGTGACCGCTGAATTTGAAACCATGAAATCATACAAAACGATCATCTGTGACACGGCTCGTGCGGCCCTTGATGATTACCTAGTACAATACGCTATAAGCAAAGATTACAAGCTAAAAACTAACACGTTAAAAAGATTCGGGCAGATCGGAGATGATTTTAAGAATTTCGTCAATTTTCTACGTTCAAATGGGTCTGATATTATTTTCATTTGTCACGACAAAGAAGCCACGGAAGGAGACGTTATTAAACATTCTCCAGACTGCACTGGACAATCTAAAGATTTACTTTTAAGAATATCCGATCAAGTCGGGTATGTTTCGGTAATAAATAAAAAGCGTTGCGTGAGCTTCGATCCTACCGAAACATTAACCGGCAAGAACGTGGCTAAACTGCCAACGCTAGAGATTCCAGACGAGAACGACCCGGCTTTCTTGACGTTCATGGCCGACATCATCGAGAAAGTGAAGGAGAGCATACAGAAACAATCGGAGGCTCAAAAAGAGGCTCTTGAAAAAGTTAGAGAATTGACATCAGCCATAGAAACGATGGAAACACCGGAACAGGCGATGGAAATATCTAGCGAGATCATGAACTTGACCAAGATGCAACAAGCGGGGTTAAGAAAGATGTTCTCAGAGAAGACCAAGTCAATCGGGATTAAATACAACCCGGATACCAAAACTTTCGAGAGATGTACACAGTCCGCGTGACCCAGCTTGAAAAGTTCAGGAGGTACATGGATTCGGTATCTCCTTTTGACACGGAACAGAGCGTGATAGACACGTTGTCCGGAAAGTTCAAGGGTAACGAGTACACTTGGATAGGAACGGCGTTTCACAAGATCGTGGAGGAAGGTGAAAAAGCGTGGGAGAACGGGATAGTGAGAACGGGTGGCGGGGATGTCAAGATGAACGAGAGCCAGAAGAACGTCGCCATGGCGTACCGGAACTCCATGCCGGAGGCGTTTCACGAGACACGTTTAAACAAGGTGTTTCAAACGAGATTCGGGGAGGTGAACATTAGCGGGTGCGCTGACATCATTCACGGCAACGTGATTCACGACATCAAGACCAAGTACTCGTCCCCGAACCAGCAAGAATACATCGATAGTTGTCAATGGAGGTTCTACCTTGAAATATTCGACGCTAACCAGTTCGTGTTTGACCTTTTTCATTTCATGAATTACAAGAAAGAGGTAAACGGGTTCGATGTTAGCGGGTTGCAACTGAAAGTTATCGAGCCAATACCCTGCTTGAGATACGAGAAGATGGAAACGGATAACAGGATATTGCTTGAAGACTTCATGGACTGGATAAACACTAAACAATTATATCATCTTTTAAACTTCAAACAAAATGGCTAACACTATAACGGGTAAAATACACAGGGTATACCCAACAGAAAGAAAGGAAATTAACGGTAAAGTTTACCACGAGAGAATCTTGGTTATCGATAACACTAGATACGACCAGTACACGGGAGAACCGGGGTTCTCCTCTTTCCCATCGTTCTCGATCAACGGAGACGAGAAATGCCGGGAACTTGATTCTTTCGCCGAGGGCGAGGTGGTGACGGTTTCTTTTGACATTCAAGGCTTGAAATACAATGACAAGAACACGGGAGAGGAAAAATACTTCAACAAGGTACGTGCTTACAAGATCGAGAGGGTTGAAAGGTACAACAAGGGAAATAATCAAACCCAAGTTACCGAGAAAACGGGGGGGGTGGATAACCATTCCCAAGAAGAAAAGGACGATCTCCCCTTCTAATCGATGGTTTACGATTTAAGCAAAGAACTAGACAAGAAGAGAGCCGCCGAGCGGTTTCAATTCTTGTTAAACAAGGGCGTGAAAATCGAGTTAACCGAACGCAAGAAGAAAAGGACGATCCAGCAAAACGCTTACTTGCACGCCTTGATCGGCTACTTCGCTATAGAGACGGGAAACACGATGGAATGGGTGAAACAAAAGTACTTCAAATTGCTTTGCAACAAGGAATTGTTCGTTAGAGAGAAAGAAGATGAATTTCTGGGTCACGTGAAGTACTCTCGTAGCAGTGCAGACCTTGACACCGGGGAGATGACCATGGCTATAGAGAGGTTCCGGGACTGGGCAAGCCAAGAGGCTGGAATCTATTTACCGGAACCACACGAAACCGAGATGCTGGAACAAATAGAGATCGAGATAAAGAAACACGAACGTTACTTATGAAATCCATATCCAACACCCTACACGCCAACCTAATCAAGTTCCTTGAATCGTTACCCGATCACGTAACCGGGAACACGACTCGGGATCTTGAGTTCAAGAGGAAGGCAACGTTATTAAAAAGGAAACTTGAAAGATGTAAGGACATAACACATGAAAGTACAGCTAATAAACCTCGGCCGCAACAAGGTGAACGAGATAGTTTACCCGGCTGACATGAAAGTCTTGCAGAGGATAATCAACAAGCACGTGTTAACCACTTGCTGGGAGTTGTCACCCTCTGGCAAGGAAGATAATGAACACCTTGTCCTTCGGGGCATGGACGTGATTGGAAAGATTAAAATTTTAAAACAATAAAAATTATGACATGAAAGAAGTATGGAAAGATATTGTTGGATACGAGGGATTATATCAAGTATCTAATTACGGGAAAGTACGTTCTATTCAAAGAATAATTACATATAATGGAGTCGGTAAAGGAGGAGGTAAGCGTTTATATCCATCCATAGAACTAAAACCATGTTTAAATAGTGTTGGTTATTATCAAGTATCATTATCTGTAAATAATAAAAGAAAAAGATATATGGTACATAGATTAGTTGCGGAAGCTTTTTGCTTTCATCCTATCAATAAAGATTGTGTTAACCATATTGATGGAGATTATCTAAATAATAAATGCGACAATCTTGAATGGGTTTCCACTAAAGAAAATGTTAGACACGCCATATTAAATGGCTTGCATAAGATTTATGGTGAAGATAGTCATTTAGCTAAATTTACTAATATACAGGCTGATATTATTAGAAAAATTAGACATAAAGGTATTACTACAAAAGAGTTAACAATTCTTTTAGGTGTAAGTAAATATTGTATTAATAATATTTATAAAGGAGTTTCATATAATAAAAACAATAAAATAAAATCATACAAATGAACGCATTTTTTGAAGTGTCTATTCGATGCTGTGAAATTACTGAAGAAGGTAAAGTTAAAAAGCATCGTAAGAAATATTTATTAGACTCGGTATCGTTTTCAGAGGCAGAGGCAAGGATCATAGAGGAGTTAAAAGAGATGATTCAAGGAGACTTTTGCATTGAAGCGATAAAGAAATCCAACATTACCGAATTAGTGGATTCGAATGATGCCAATGACGATAAATGGTTCAAGGCTAAAGTGGCAATCATTGATTGCGATAGTATCTCCGGCAAGGAAAAGAGAGCGAACCAGTACTTTCTCGTTGCAGGTTCCGATGTTGACAAGTCGTTGGAAAATTTACAGAAAGCGTTATCCACTTACGTTGTCCCGTTCGAGATCGTGCAAGTTGGTGATTCAAATATAATGGACGTGTTCCCTTATTTCGAGGATAAACAAGAATAAAAACACGGCCCGGTTTCCCCGGGCATTTGGAGAAGAGGCAAAATAGGAAATGCTGTGAAAGATTGTGTATGGGGATTATGCACCCGGTATTCCTACGCATAAGACTTAGCGATTCAGTATCAAACGGAAAGCACAACAAAATCGCCATCTCGGTTCGAGTCCGAGCTTCTCCCCTAATCAAAAAAATATACTATGAGATGGGCATTAAGAAATCAAGAAAAAATTAAAGCGTACTTCGAAGAAGACGGGGATAAAATTCTTAAAAGGATCAAGGATAGCTTGGATAAAGAATTTTCCACGTATCCAGATGTTGAACAACATATCGAGGTGGTGGAGGGTGAGCCTTACCCGATTTTAAACGTTGATGATGCCGGGCATTCTTTTAACACGATTGATTTCTACGTGATAAAAAAACAATATGACGTTTACACTCTAGCTTTTAAAGAATTCATCGGATAACACGATTAAATAAAACAACATGAAAGACAGAGAACATCAACTGCAAGTGGCTTGTTTGAACTGGTTCCGGATGCAATACCCCGGAAAGCTGATTCACGCTATCCCTAACGGTGGGGCTAGGAATATAGTCACGGCAGCCAAGCTGAAAGCGGAAGGAGTTGTAGCCGGAGTCCCGGATTTGTTCATCCCGGAGCCGTCCGGACAATATCACGGCTTATTCGTGGAAATGAAGGTGAAGGGTGGACGATTGCAGCAGACGCAAAAGGACATGATCGGTAAATTAAAAGAGAGAGGTTACAAGTGTGACGTGTGCTGGTCGCTTGAAGATTTCATGAAGGTTGTGAACGAATATTTTAATAGACATGAAACGATTGATTGAATACTTCAAAAGAAAACAAGATGCGAGACTCAAACGCTTATGCGTTAAAGAATCGGCAAAATCATGCAAGAGCGGTGAAGAATTAGTCTCCACCGCCAAATGGATTTACGATTGGATTAAAAACAAGCAATCCATTTCAAGATGAAACGTCCTACCAGACCACCCAAACCACCCTCTAACATATCGGATCGTGGTATCGTGATCATCGCTACATCCCCTCCAACGGACTGCCTTACCTGTATTCATCATTCAGTTTGGAAATACAACTTGATCGAGTGCAAGTACAGGGTTTGCCCGCAGCCGAATTGCAAGGATAATAATATTACGTGTATAAACTATAAAAAATAAACTATATGAGCAAGAAAAGAAAAAACGACATCCGGAGAATAATCACGATTACCCCGGTAGAGTTCAAGACGGTAAAACGTGAAGAAGAATTCGTCAGTATGACAGCTTACGATATGCTGGCCAACGCTTTCGATGCAGCGATGAACGAGATCACGATGTTGAGAGCAAAGCTGGCGAGAATACAGGAAGTGATTAAAGACAAGTAGTGATGAAAGAATCCACCAAGAGATGAATGAATTATAATTCTAGTTTAAGACGAAAAATTAAAATAGTAGAAGACGTTATTTTAGAAAATGGCAAAAAAGTAAAATAAGAAGTATTTTTTATCGGAATATTTGGCATTTTGAAATTTGTTGTATCTTTGTGGTGTTCAGACCAAGAACACATACATATAATTGCAAATGGTATTTTTATGCCGTTTGATAGTTTATATCAGCAAAGATATAGGGCTATTCAATACCCGTAGCTGCCGTTTGCAAATATGTAAATGGTGTTCTTGGTCGAACAATCGGGGTTGAGTAGCCCTTTTTAAATACAAATTTCAAAGCTAATGACCAAGAACTTGAAATTTGCCGACAACGTACAAGGTACGATTAAACGCACGTCCACCCACGAAACGGGTAAATTGCTATCTAAAATCAATTCGTTACAAGGACAGCTTGAATCTTGCAGGAACGCCTTAGAGGTAGAGAAGAACGCCAAGAACAAGGCGTACTATTTCATCATCAGTTCCGGTAACTTTAACAGGTTCGCCGAGTTCTGCAAGAAACACCCCGCCACTCTCGATTATCACGGGGCGTGCGTGGCCGAGTTGTACCTTCAAGCTGTTTCAAACGAGAAATAAAAGATACATGATTAGAAAAATAAAATTCATCATGTGGTACTTGAAACTCCGTGTCAATGGATTTACCCACGGGGTTTCAATCATGGCCCTTAAAGGCAAGGGCGGGAGGTTTTACAAACTTAAAAATCGGGAAACATGAAACGAACATTTTTAAAAATAATAGACGAGAGCAGTCATTTAGAAGTTGGGTGCGTAGATGGGTACATGGATATTTCAATATCATCCAACGATGATGATTACAATTATTTATCAGTTAAAATTACAGAAGATGAAATTCAAGAATTAATAGACTTTTTGACTGAAAAGAGAAAAGAATTAGAAAAGGATAACGAGTAACAATGGAAAAAGGATATATCAAATTATCTCGCAAATTTTTCGAGAACAAGATATGGCAGGCCGCCCGGGCTTTTAATGAAGGAGAAGCGTGGCTGGATTTAATTCAACTGGCACGATTTGAAACTTCTGAGATTACATCTCGCATCGGGGTTCACGAAATAACTTGGGGAAGGGGACAATATCCGGCTTCTAACAGGTTCCTAATGAGGAAATGGGGACGTTCTGAACAATGGGTGAAAACTTTTTTGTCAAAGCTGAAAAAAGAGAAAATGATAACAGTAGATGCCAGTCAAGGTATAAACGTTATAACTCTCTTGAACTATGATGCTTACAATTCGATTGGGGATACTCAAAACTCACCAAATAACTCACCAAGTAACTCACTTAACAATATGACAGATATAGAGTTACAAGAGTTTATCACTCAACAAGTAGCTCGGCAAGTAACTCAAATGTCACTCACGTCCCACTCAAATAAAAAGAAAGATAAAGAATATAATAACAAAAAAGAACTATCTAACGATAGTTCCAAAAAAGCGACAGACGTCGCCACACGCAAAGATGCTTTTCTTTCCATGTTGAAATCTTTTTCTTCTCGTTACCCGGAGAGCATGTTGACGGACTTTTTCAACTACTGGACGGAACTCAACCCTTCCGGGAATAAGATGAGATTCGAGATGCAAAGAACTTGGGAAACGTCTAAAAGGCTTGCTACTTGGGCAAAGAATGATTGGAATTTCTCCAAAACAAAACAAGAATTACCACAAATGCCATCTATTTTCGATTCTAAACCACAAAATGGCGACCGAAACGACAAGGGACAAGTGTGGAGCGAGGAGAAAAACAGGTGGCTAAATTGATGTTAAACGATTAAAATTAACGAGAACATGGATCGAATTGAAGTGATGAGAGCCTTGGAGGTGTTCTGCCCAGACGATAGGTTGTTCGAGATTAGAGCCATGCACGTGACGAGGAAACAGGAAATCTGGAGCGGGTACTTCAAAGACCATCAGCTAGCGTGCGATGCCATACAGCGTTTCGATGCCGAGTGCAATATCTACTTCGTGTTCAACTCGATAAGCGAGATGTGCTACTCGATGGCACAGAAAGACAAGATGCTTCTCGGTGCCGAGAGCACGAAGGACACAGACATCGTTTGTCGTGACTGGGTCTTGATTGACCTTGATCCAGTCCGCGGACACAAGAAAATATCGAGTTCAAACGCCGAGTGGCAAGCGGCCAGAACGAAGGCCGGGCAAGTGTGGAAGTTCTTGCGGGACAACGGTTTCTCTTTCCCGGTGGTTTGCTCTTCCGGTAACGGGTTACATCTCATGTACAAGGTTGATAGCTGGGCGAACACCCCGGAGAACGACAAGATAGTTTCGGATTTCCTGAAAGCGTTAGCGTTACTTTTCACGGATGATAACGTTGATATTGACGTCAAGGTAGGTAACGCCGCTAGAATCACGAAACTGTACGGCACAGTGGCGAGGAAGGGGGCGAACGATCAAGACAGGCCGCACAGGCTGAGCAAGATTCTAACCGTGCCGGACGAGATAAAACCGACCGACAAGGAATTGTTTCTCAAGGTGAACAAGATACTGCCCGTGGAAGAAAAACCCACGTACAGCAATCGTTTCAACCAGGAAACTTTCAACATCGATGATTTTATCAACAAGCACGGGATACAGGTTTACCGGGACACGTCCGTGGCGGGGTTGAGAAAAATTATCTTGAAAGAATGCCCGTTTGACCCGTCCCACAAGGCCCCGGATTCGGCGATATTCGTGTCCCCTTCCGGGGCGATAGGATTCACCTGTTTTCATAATTCATGTTCAAGTTACACGTGGAAGGACTTGCGGTTGAAGTACGAGCCGGACGCTTACGATAAGAAAGATTACCGGGAATTCGTACACAAGCAGCAATATTACGGCCACGTGCAACGGGAAGAGTTCAAGCCAAGGGAGGAAACGGAGGACAAGGGTAAGAAATGGTTATCCATGAGGGATATTAAATTTTACGACCCCTCTAAAGTGATCTCCATACCAACCGGGTTTCTCGATCTAGACAAGGCCATCACCGGGTTAATACTCGGCGAGGTTTCGCTAGTTTCTGGTGTCAACGGTTCCGGTAAATCTAGCTGGTTGAACGTGGTGATGATGAACGCCGTGCAACGTGGTTTTAACGTGGCGTTGTGGTCGGGAGAGCTGGTCGATTTCAAGCTGAAAGGATGGCTAGATCAAGTGGCGGCAGGAAAGAATCACGTGGTAAAAAACACGTCATACGACAACGTTTATTACACCCCTAGAAACATATCCGAGAAGATCAGCGAGTGGATGGAAAACAAGTTTTTCCTGTACAACAACAACTACGGTTGCAAGTGGGAACAGATCGTTCACGACGTGAAGGACGTGGTGACGAACAAGGGCGTGAAACTGGTTGTTATCGATAACCTCATGGCCCTCGACATAGATGGACTTGACGGTGACAAGTACGGGAAACAGAAGAAATTCATCATCGATATTTGCGACATGGCGAAACAGATGAACATTCACGTGATACTCGTGGCCCACCCGAGGAAGGAAACGACGTTACTCCGGAAGGAATCGATTAGCGGGACGGCAGACTTGACTAACGCCGTTGATAATTGTTTCCTGGTTCACCGGGTCGGCGAGGATTTCGTGAGAAGGGCGAGCGAGTTCTTCGGGAAAGAGAAAACGTTAAGGTACGCCGAGTACTCGAACGTGATAGAGGTTTGCAAGAACCGGAGCATGGGAGTTGTTGACTATCTTGTCGGGATGTATTACGAGGTGGAAAGCAGGAGGTTTAAAAATTCAAGGGCAGAGTACATCGTGTACGGGTGGCAAGAACAACCTAAACAAACAGAATTATTCAAGAGAATCGAACCGGACAGGAGTTTTGATATTAACCCGTTCGAGGATGATTCGGAGAAAGCACCATTTTAAAATTTAATAATATCATGACAGCAAACGGTATAGAACACCCGGACTTCCAGAATTCAAAGGAACTGGCCCGGCGTGACAGTGAAACGATAAAACAGAAGAAGATCAAGGCTCCGGAACTAGGTGATTTCCGGGTCAAGGATGGAAACGCTATTTATTTCTTTCAAACCGAGGAACGGATGAAAAACTCGATCATCCACACCAAGGAGTTTAAATCAAGGTATTTTAAAAGAATGGATTAACATGGGAACAACGATAAATATCAAGCCAGGCAAGTTTAGGATCCCGGTAGTAGTCCCGAGAAGAAACGGGATTGACGCCATTTCAGTGCTAGATCTTGATGACAGGATGAAGTACATTTATTCCGGCTTGATCGTCGCTGACACGATCGACGGGTATATACTAGAGTTGATCAACGACACGAAACGGTCTAATCTGTACCGGCAAGGGTTCAAGGGATCGTTAAACGAGATGAAACGCCGGATTGACAAGTACAAGTCAATCATGTATGACTCGGTATGCATAACTGAATCTTCAAAGAGAGAGTTGACAAGTAACCTTGACACGCTTGATGACGAGTTCGGGAACGACATCAAGATATTATTTCACTCGATCAAGAGATACGTGCAGAAGTTCATCGATAACCCGGATCACGTCACTTGCATAGCGAGAGCGTCAATTATCAACGTCCTTTCCGGCTACTCGATCATGAATGACGAGAAGGTATCGAGGATCATGAGCAAGGTTATGATGCGTGACGTTTGCCTGGATGACGTTAACATCAAGGCTATAAACTTCGAATCGAAGAAATTCACCGGTTATTTCGCCTCTATTTACGGTGAGGTGGATATAGACTTGAATAATTGCGACGAGATATTCACGGCCTTCTCGATCATTGACAAGAAGATGAACAAGATTCATGAAATATTAAAACAAACGGCGTGATATGATAGAAGAACACGTTAAGCGAAGTATTGAACTGGTTCGTAACCTTGAAACGGACAAGATCTATAACCTAGGTTTCTCCGGCGGTAAAGACAGCGTTGTCCTTCTCGATATAGCAAAAAGAGCGGGAGTTAAATTCGAGGCTGTCTACTCGAACACGACAATAGACCCTCCCGGGACGATCCCGTTTATCCGGGAAAATTACCCGGAAGTGAAGATTGTCAACCCGAGGGAGTCGTTCCTTCAACTGGTAGCTAGAAAAGGACTTCCTTCTCGACAACGACGCTTTTGCTGCGAGATACTAAAAGAGAACTACGGGATAGGTAAGCGAAACTTGGAAGGGATGCGCAGGGATGAATCAAACAACCGTGCGGGTTACGAGCCGGAGCAATGTGATAGCAGGAAGAGCATGAAGGGAGCTTGTCACGTGTTGCCACTTGTATTTTGGACGGAAAGGCAAATTTGGGAGTACATTCACAAGCACAACCTTCCTTACATGAAGTATTACGATCCGCCTTACAACTTCACCCGACACGGGTGTGTCGGGTGCCCTCTCGCAACGAAACAACAAATGAGAATCGAGTTTAAAACGTTCCCCAGGTACGCGATAAACCTAATTAAAGCTATAAAAAAGTTCATGGAAACGCACCCGGAAACCTTCTGGGGAAAGAATTTTGATAACGGCCACGAGGCGTTTTATTACTACATCAACGACTTGTCCTTGCAGGATTTCAAGTTCATGAAAACGGCATCCATGTTCAAGAACGATTTCGAGATCATGGTAAATAACTACCTGGGAATTCACGAATAAATTAAACAGTGAAATATAGAGATAATCATGAACAAGCGCAAGAAAGAGCGTGTCGTGTACATCCCCAATCAAATATGGTACACGCAAACAGTTTACAACGCCGGGGAGCAATCAGACAAGCGTAACAAGAAATTAAGTGAAGAATACCAGCGAAAGCTGGCTAAAAAGAGAAAGTGATCATGAAAAAAGAAAAACATTATTACATACGGGGTAACAAGAAGGGGAAGGCGGTGATCGACAAGTTAATCTCCATGGGAGGTAAAAATGCCAACAATTTAAGGGGTGATTCTTTAACAGCAGTTTACTTCGTGTACCCGAAGTCAGGGATCATTCACTTCGCCGATAACGATTCGCTATTTGGTAGATTCATCGTTGATGAATGGGAAGAGATAAAGATAGACGAACCGGAACCCGAAACCGTCACCTTCACGGTTCAAAAAGGACAGACCAACTGTGACGCTTGCAAGTTCAAGAGCCTGTGTTACGACGCTAACATAGAGCTGGTACACCTGCTTAAATGCAACGTGTACGATCTGAACTCGATAACGGAAGTTGAACGACAAAAATAAATTCAAATGAAAACATTTAGCGTTTACGATATTGTTCACAAGATGATCGGTAGCGTTCATCCTGTTGGAGATTCAGCTATCGACAAGGAAAGGTTCATAAACCTTGTATGTCAATCGGACTTGCTTGAATTGCTGTTTCAAGAGATACACGAGGTATACGACCAAAACAAGGATAGTCACGAGGAATCGTGCAGGAGATGCGCCGAGAAAGCCCGTGACACGATGAAAGAGATAATAGATTTTTATTCCATAGAATTAAAATAGCCATGTTCACGACAAAGTGCTTTATAAGAATGAATACCCCGGAATTAAGAGCCAAATTGGAAAAGATGGGATACCAGGTTTGCCATTGCGCAGAGGGAGCAACCGCCGTGTTTTTGATGGCTGTAGAAGGAGATATTCACGCTGTTCACTATGAAGAATTAGACATATTCGCGGACGAGGTAAAATCTGGGAAGTGCAAGCTAATTGATTGCGGGGACAACGAGTTGCTCTTTCTCGCCCTCGCCGCAATGAGGGATGATACCGACAAGGATCAGTATTTCGTGCATGATGAAGAAATACATTGGGTTAATCAAGGTGCGTATATACCTAAGGGTAGCTTGTTTAAATGTTTAGTAGATAAATACTATTTAGATCCTTATAACACGACCCCTAAATTTCATCGTGCCACTGTAAATGAAATTATAGATTATTTTCAATCACAAAAATCATGAGAGAGAAAATAGAAACTTTATTGAAGGCGTTCATCGTTGTATCCTCAGCAGTGGTGTTTCTCGCCTTGTTATCGTCAGTGTTAAAATACTTCCTGCCGGGTGGAGAGTGGATCGTGTCAGGTATCTTTATCATTACCGGGACGTGGTTAGTTTACAGGGCGATGAAACCTAAAAGGAGGTACTTCTCCGTGTGTTACTATGTAAATAATATGATCGGCAACGTCATGTTTGCAGGCGAGCATTACACAGCCGTTCTAGCCGGTAAAATAGTTCGAGAGAGTTTAAGGGATGATGGGGATGATATTCCTGACGATTGTCATGTTACGATAATCTCTTGCACGGAGGTAATGAAAAAGGATTTTGATCACGCTAAACAACAAGGATCACGTGCATAAAAAAAGGAGACGTGCAGGCATCTCCTCTAAAACAGGTGTAAGTACTCCTGATAACATACAGGACAAAGATATAATTATTTTAAAAGCATCGAATTCGATGGGTTTAAAAATTCAAAATAAATTTGTTGTTTAACTCGATTATCATATCTTTACATCACCAAACAAGAGAACAGAATATCAGGAATATCATGAAAACTAGAGTTTTATTCAGAAAGGATGTCGCTATCCAAGCCATCTTGTACGTGGCGCACGCCATTGGCGAGAGGAAAGACATACACAAAATATGCAAAACTCTCTATTACGCGGATCAGATGCACTTGTCTAAATACGGAAGAAGTATAACAGGAGATGTTTACATTGCCATGAATTACGGTCCGGTACCTTCTAATATTGAGGATATATTCAAGGCCATGAGAGGAGATAGCTATTTTTCTGATCAAGTAGATGACATCAAGGAATATTTTTATTTTGTCAACAAGTATATATTGAAAACAAAAAAAGAACCAGACATGGATTTTTTGTCGGATAGTGATGTTGAATGCCTTGATTCCGCAATATTAAAATGTAAAGATAAATCATTCAAGGAATTGACGATCATGTCACACGACTTGGCGTGGGAAAATACTCAAAAAGATCGAGCGATGTCGGTGAAAGACATACTTCGAGAAATTGGAGATGACGAGGACTACGTGAATTACATCGATAGTCAAGTACAACTAGCAAGATCGTTCAAGTGATGGAATTACCGGAATCATTAATAGAGTCATCAATAACGAGAGGAGTGATACTACATTCTACCGGGTTCGAGAATATAGATCACGGTAAATTTTTCGTTATCATGGGTGTAAACGAGGATAAAGTAGCGGGGTTCTTTTTCATAAACTCGAATGTTCACCGGAGTATATATCAAAAACCGGAACAACTCGCTCTTCAATACCCGTTGAAACGTTCGGATTACAATTTTCTCGATCACGACTCTTTCTTGTGCGCGACCCAAGTGCTAACGTTAAGCAAGAAGTTCTTGTGTAATAGTATCATGCTTGGAGACACGCTGGTGATAAGTAACCTTAGAGATGATCACGTCGAGGAGGTGCTTGAAATGGTTAGAAATTCAAGGGTATTTTCCAAGATTGAAAAGGAACAATTTTTTTACGAGTAACTAACCCTTCCATATTTATATTTTTAGTATCAAGGCGAGTAAATTCTACTCGCTTTTTTCGTGGAATTTGGAATTTAAAGATAATAGTTGTATGTTTGCCTTGTCTTACATACTCATAGGCAAGCGGAAGCCTGCCAAATGCGGGCATTTTTAATGCTTGTAATTTTGTTGCTATAACATAGCGGCTGTTTAACCCCGTGTGGAACGTTAATGCGTCCACTGCCTATGAGGTGTAAGACGACGGGAAGTGAACAGCCGTTTCTGTTCTGTAATGCCAAATTAACGTCTTACAATTATGGCAACACAAATTACATTAACTAGCACCACGTGTGCTAAAAATCTCGTATCCGTAAATGACGGAAAAGTAGTAACCACATCTTTACAAGTTGCAGAACATTTTCAGCGTCCACATAAAGACGTGTTAAGTTCTATAAGAAAACTTGATTGTAGTCCCATTTTTCAAGAGCGAAATTTTTCGCTTTCGTTCTATCACAGCAAGTTACTAAATGGCGGGTACAAGAAACAACCCATGTACTACATCACCCGTGACGGTTTCACTTTCCTCGCCATGGGGTTTACCGGAAAGATAGCCGCTCGATTCAAGGAAGCCTACATTAACGCCTTCAACGATATGGAAAGAAAGCTATCTGGAATAACGGTAAGAGAGGACGAGATCATCAATATCATTCGAGAATTGTGCGCTGATGTAAATTCACGCATCAAGGGCCACGAGAAGGTGTTAAAGAAAGAACACGGGGTGCAGCAAGCCGGGGATATGTCCGGCCTGTCCCTGTTAAGACGTGGGACCATCAAGGAACAATTAACGAACATCTTTGCCGTTCTTAACAATAACATCATGTCCGGGCAGTTCGCTTGGGCAAAGCTCGAAAAGGTTGAAAAGGAGAACAAGGAAATGAAACGAGAGCTGGCGAAGGTGGCGAGCAAGTTATTGAATTATTATTACTAACGATAAATTAATCATGAAAGAATTAGTTTTGTTTGACAAGACCCATAATAGTATTTTGGGTAATGTCAGATCGGATAACGAAATGCTTAGTCTTACCGATTTATGGAAAGCTGCTGGGTGTCCGAATAAAAAAGATCCGTCAACGTGGCAAAAAAGAGAATCCACGATTGAATTAATTGACGCGGTGTGTAATATTTTAAATACCCCAAAAATGGGGGTTTTAAAATCTAAAAGAGGGAAATCTGGTGGAGGTACATGGGCACATAAGAATTTAGCTCTTGCTTACGCAAAATGGTTAGACCCGAAACTTCACGTTTTAATAAACGAGATTTTCTTCCAACGCATGGAGGAAGAAAAGAATCCAGATCTTATAGCCGATCGATACATTAAAGCGTACAAGAAAAGAGGGAAAGATGAAAAATGGATTCAAGAACGTTTCGAGGGCAAAGTTGTTCGTAACACGTTTACTTCTACATTAGCAAAACACGGGGTAAAGCAAGATGGTTTCCGACAATGTACTAATGCCATTTATTCCCCCTTGTTCGGTGGGAAAACAGATGTTATTCGACAGAAAAAGAACTTGCCAGAGAAAGCGAATATTAGAGATAACCTTTCTAGGATAGAATTAATGTCCGTGAAATTTGCCGAAGAACTTGCATCAGAAAACATAAAAAATAATAACCTAAAAGGAAATAATGAATGCGTTAAGGCAAGTTTGATTGCTTCTAACGCTGTAAAAGATTGCGTTTTGAAAAGTAGGCAGAACATAAATTAAATATAACATGAACGAGAAAGAAATTTCAATTACCTATGACGGTACGAGAGTTATCATTGAAACCAACGATGATAGTATTAATATATCAAGAATACAAGCGTACAACCTAATCAAGTTATTACAAAACCTTGACGCTAGTTACAACCTTAAGGGTCGTGCTATAACTGAAAAAGAATGGAATAGAATAAATTCAATTTTTAAAAGATGCTTGAATCTTAAAATCCGTGAATCTATTTGTTTCAAAATTGAAGACAAAGATATACAATTTGCTCTATTAAATCAGTTTGCTGACGAAAAAGCATTTGTTGTTACGACTAAAGATGATATTGTTACTATCACGAAAACTCCATTTTGATAATGTAATAACCCTCCCCGTCTAACCACGGGGAGATAAAGCAAAACACATGAGAGATTTTTTCAATCTTCTCAACGAGTACCCGATCACGGCTCTATGCGTGGCAACATTCGTTTACTATTGCTTGAGGGTAATATTTACAAGGAAAGATGACTAACGTTGCTGACGGCATTAATGTCGGGAGTAAAATAAAAAGTAATTAATTACTAAATCGAAATATATGAAGAATAAAATTGCAAAAATTATCGTGTCTTTCCTCGTCGTTATGGGGCTTTTTTTCACGGTAGCATTAATAGGCTATTTGATCAAGATTAGTCAAGTATGGCAAGGTGTAATAATTATTATATCATTGTGCGCCTTAACATGGATATGCTATGATATATTGTTCGGGAAGAAAATATGACACGGAAAGAATTATGCAAGATCATAGCCGACACGTTGTACAGTTGTGATTGTTCAAAAAAATACACGGACTACTCACCAGAGGCAGACGGGAAGGTGTGTAGAATACTCCGTGTGATGGATGAATACATCGCTAGCGAGGTGTTAAAGAACAAGGAATTGACAGTTCAAAAGATAGATTTACAAGGTCAACCGTTGTTACCCACCCCCACGTGTCCCGGTTGCGGTAGTAAAGATTACGTGGTGACCGGGGGACCGGGAGGTAATTGCAAGTGTAACAGGTGCGGGAGGAATTATTTCTTTTGTTTCAGTAGTAGTTATGGAATTAAATGAATATAGCGTGAGGTACTTGATATTACATGACGGGGACGCTTTCTACACGGAATGTTTCTCGTTGGAAAACAATTACTTGCCGGGTATGGTCGTGTTCGACTTGACAAGGGGCGTGTTCACGAGTGACGGTAAATCATGGAGTGAAATAAATATCGATCATTTATAAATAGAATCATGGAATTGAACGATTTAAGAGACAGGGCTTACAGGATAGCCAAGGAGCACGGTTTCCACGATGAAGAGTGGAGTGACCAGCACATGTTAATGCTGGTCATAACGGAGCTATGCGAGGCCGTGGAGACCGACAGGAAAGGGAGGTACGCCAACGTCCCGGCGGACAAGAACCACACGATATTCAGTCCTTGCACGTTTCATGCCGACAACAAGTACTTCTTCGAGTTGTACAAGGATAACGTGGCAGGGACCGTGGAAGACGAGCTGGCGGACGCTTGCATACGGTTGCTGGACTTGGCCGGGTACCGGAACCTCAACCTTAACAGGTTCGCTCTCGTCAACGTGGTATCGAGGAAGAAGACGTTCACGGAGAACGTTTACGCCATCGTGAAGGACATAACGAATTACAAGTACACGCTGGAAGAGCAAGTGAATTACGCCATTACCCAGATACTCGCCATGTCCAAGATACTCGGTATAGAGCTATCGTGGTTCATCGAGAAGAAGATGGTGTTCAACGAGAAGAGGGAGTACAGGCACGGTAAAAAGTATTGATCATGGACACGAAACCAACGATTGACGAGATAGAGCTTGATAGCACGGATAAAGCGATGGGAACAAAAATTGAACCTACCACTGATGGATTGAAATTATGATTGAACAACGACATATTGATTCAGTAAGAAAGTACCTTGGCGAAGAAAACCTAAGGTACTTTCGTCACCTTAAAGGATTGAAAGGTGATGTTTTCCCAGTATTAAAGTTGAATTACCGCAAGAAGGGTATCCCAGCCCATCCTGTTGGATTACGTGAAGGGATGCAAATAAGGAATTGGATGCGTGTAAATTTTCCAGAATTTAGAGAGTTATCTCAAAATAAAATCGAAAGATTATCGGAGGAATTGATTAATAAAGCAATAATTTGAACAATTTGAACCGTGGAAGTATTACAAGATTTAAGAACTCAATTTTATAAATCATGGAAGAATATAAAGTAGGCGAAGTGTTCCAATTCGGGAAAATTAAACTGAAATGCGTGGAAGCTCCAAGCGATTGTACTGGATGTTTCTTATTAAGCTTTGCGTATTGCATATCATGTATTGGAGAATGTAATTGGAATAAAAGATCGGATCACAAGAACGTGATATTTATTGAATTAAAAGAAGAGAACAATGGCAGTATCTCAAAATAATCAATACAACATGAAAAAATTCGAGTACAAGGTGTTAACATTCGGTTATGGCATGATACCGGACGAGAAACGGTTAAACGAGCTTGGACAATCCGGTTGGGAGTTAACCGGGATGATTGTTGATAGTGAAAATAAAATCAGTAACTTCTTTTTCAAGAAAGAGGTAGACCAAAAACAGGTTAAAACAAGATGAAATGAAACGTACTTACAAAATTGAAACCAAGGGTTCTGTTATAACCCTATACAGGAGGAAATTTAAGCTCTTCTGGCTTCCTGTAGAGTCCAAAGTATTCTGCTACCCGCAACACAGGATAAAAACTATATGGGATTGGATAGCGAAGTACGGGAAGGATAATTTCATATCCGACAAGTGTTATTAAAATATTTTATATCTTTGCACCACGGCACGTGAAGGTGTGCCAAGAAGATATTTTTGAATTAGCTTATTGTCGTTTCACCGAAATCGCCAAATTAAAGGAAACAACCACTATAAGCTGATCGGTCACGTCTGTGGCTTGGTTAGCTATTTCGGTTGTTGAGCGTTTGGCGATGCTTGGTGAACGGGAATGCACCAAGTCACTTTTTTTTATGGATAAGGAAACAAAACAAGTTATAATCGACATCTCGCCCCTCGTGATTAGCGAGAGGTTCGATATTTGGTACTTGTTAGAAGTGCCTGTTGATCCCGCTCTGGTTTTAGAGAAATACCCCGTGTGTGATAATTGACGTACTATGCTAGATGTGCCGTGTGGCGAGTGATGCAAGTTAGAGTGGCACCACGGCGGCTTCTGTAAACAGGGGCCGCTTTTTGTTGCTGTCTAATGCAACCAATAACAAATATTTTCGTAAAATCAAAAGTATTATTTGTATTTTTATAATCTAAAATTTATATTTGCGACATAATTATGCTCTTGGCTTCGCATATCTCAAATCAAAATTGATTGTAATAACGAGAATGCCGACCCAAGAGCCTCGTTTTTTTTATTAATTTATGGAAAAGAAAAGTTCGAATAAAACGGAAAATTCCGCAAATTTTAATATCCCTGTCAAAATTGCAGTATTGATAGATGGAGGATTTTTCATTAAAAGATACAATTCTCTTTTCAACAAAGAAAAATCAAAAACCGCAGAAGAAGTCGCTGACGATATATACACGTTAGCTCATTCTCATGTCGGAAGAGAAAATTATTTATATCGTATTTTTTTCTATGACTGTCTCCCGTTTGAAAAAAGAGTTCATAATCCAATATCTAAAAAATGTATTGTTTTCGAGAAAACACCGGAAGCGATTTTTAGGAACCAAATATTTGAATTTTTAAAGCAAAAGAGGAAAGTAGCTCTTAGATTAGGATATTTGAAAGATTCGGGGCATTGGCTTATTAGACCGAGCAAAGTAAAGGATTTATTAGCCAAAAATATTGAAATTGATGATTTGTCAGAAGACGATGTTTATTATGATTTAAGACAAAAAAGTATAGATATGAAAATAGGTGTCGATATAGCTTCGTTATCTTTAAAACATTTTGTTGATAGAATCGTACTTATCTCCGGAGATGCTGACTTTGTCCCTGCCGCGAAACTTGCTAGAAGGGAAGGGATAGATTTTATTCTAGACCCAATGATGGCACACGTGGATAATTCTTTATTTGAACATATAGATGGGATGAGATCTCCTAAGTTTTGTAGAAAAGCAGATTCTAGTACAGGAAGTACAATGGATGCGAAAACTGAATCTAGTCCTAAACCTTCGGGGAAAATTAATCGATCAACAACGAAAAAAGTTCCTAGAAAAATAAAAAAATAGCGTTTTTTGATTATATTTGTCAAACAATGTAACTATTATACACCTAAGGAGAGAAACCTTAGTCTAATTGGGGAATTAGATAATAGTCTAAAAGAAAGTGAATCAGGATTGCCGTCTTTAATTCACTTTCTTTTTTAATTATAGATAGCGTAGAAATTCATTATTCGACTTCATTTCCCGGAATATCAACGATGTCGACACGTTTACCTAACGCCTTGCATATTTTACTCAAAATATCAAGACCTACCGAGTATTTCCCCTTCTCTATTTTCCAGATGTTCGTGTAGTTCAATCCCGTTAACCCGGCGAGGTCTCTTTGAGACAATCCCTTATCTTTACGTGACGTGGCGATCATCAACCCTATTCTTTCCCTGTCATCCATTGCTCGAAATCTCAAATTTATCAATAAAAAAATAGCGATTTGCAAAAAAAATCAACACTTTTTTATCGTGAACAATATGCCGTTACTGAACCCGAAAAATCTTTCTCCTGTTAACGAGAGTCCATCTATATCTTTCACAACGTCAATTATCTCTTGAATTCGTTGTGCCTTCGTGAAGATTATACCCTTCTCTAAAACACTCTCGAGCGACTCTCTATAACTACGCAACCCGGCACGATTGATAGCGTCGTAAACTTGTTGTCTTAGTTCTTTATTATCCATGACCACTTTACATTAAATTGCAATAAGTGTAATTATCAATAGTGCTTAATAAAACTGGAAGTACATCAACGTTGCGTGAAGACATGTACACTTCATCGTCGATCACGATATACCTACGATCTTTCACTAGATAAATCAAAATATCAGGGAAACTTAAAAATGCTTGATCAAGCAAAATTTTATGATCCTCGTCAGGGGCAAAGCTTGACTCCATGAATCTTTTGAGCGTTGAAAACTCGTGTTCAACGAAGTTAACATCTTTAAAATAACCGGTTAATTCATCCTTGTTAATCTCTAGTCTCATGTCTTTCGTGCAGAATTTATAGCGTTGCCCCCGCTTCTATTGTTATTGTTTGATGTTACAAATATAATAAAAATATCGTTTGCTTGCAAATATGCAAGCAAATATTTTCATGAAATGACGTTATTTATAATGGTTAAAAACAATAAAAGATACACTTGAACAAAAATAAAGGGGCATCCCGCCCCTCTAACACGCCGCCAATCGTGCCACACTTCAAGTAACTGTTTAACCGCTTTCAAACGATAGCGAGCATCTCCGCTATGATTATAGCAGCGACCCCGGCGATACACTCGTTATCCAGCAAGTCCATTAAATACACCAAATTAGCATCGTTTTTCATGGAGCGTGTTTTTAAGTTTTACATCTATATCTTTATCGTGACAATCACATATCAATCTCTTGATAGTCGGGAACATCATTTGCGCTATATCCCCGTTAATATAACAAGTCTCTTCTCCTTCAAGGTCTAGCCCGTTCGCCACGGCAACGTGTACTGACAAGTGATGTAGCTCGTGAACGATCAGATTAAAATATTGTTCCGGGCTCGTTGACATGGCGAACACGACCACGGATTCCCGGGAGAAGAAATTACTGAAAGTTAACCCGTTGTTTACCTGCCCCGTTGCTAGGTTCATGTACGCCCGCTTCAAGCTATAGCTATCACACCCGAGAGATTTTAACGTGCGCATGATCTCGTTCACGTGATACCTGGTGACGGGGTAAAAAGCGGTGACGTGCCACTTTTTACCTTTAACGGTGATATTTAACTCCTGCCGGATCATATCATGTCTTCCCAGGGTATAGGAATACCCTTGTCTTCTTGTTTGGTTATCCAGCAACGGAACACGCTTTCCGGTACCCCGTCAACGTCATCAATCTCGTCTTTCACCGCTTTACACAAGTGCAGCTCGTCCTCCACGCTAGACTTCCACCGGTCAGCGAGAATCATGTTCATCACGTACACGAAGTTGTAACCAACGTTGTTCTCCAGTGTTACCCCGTTCTTGGATAGCAACTCTTCCGCCTTGTCTTTAGAATACGGCTCTATGTTTTCCAGTTTCCCGGTGGCGTTGTTCTTTCGCTTCATCTGGTTCACGGCGTACTCGCACGCTCTCTTCGAGAACGAGTACCCGTAATTCCTGAGGTACGCTCTCATCTCTTGCGGTATGTAGTTAAAACTACTTAATGCCTGTTTACACATGATGGTATAATTTTAAGAGGGGCGGTTTCCCGTCCCCCGTTCTACATTTGATTACATGAAACGTGGGTCGTACCCCGGGAAAAACGGATCAACACGCTCGTTCATGCCCCCGTTCATTCCACCGTTCCATTGTCCCCCGTTCTCACGGTAGCCCATTTGACCGCCACGTTGCCCATAACCTTGGTTACCGCCACGTTGTCCCATGCTTTGCCCGATCTTGTTCAGCAACTTGTTGCATCTCTTTATATGATCTTGCAATTCTTCTCTAAGTTCGATGATTTCTTCATTCATAACTTGTTGTTTTAATCGTTAAAAAACTCTTTTAATTCTTGTATGTCAGCAACAGTGAATTTCAAGCTGCCCAAATCTCCCACGAGCATATCAAGCATGAAGTTTTGCTGGAGGCTTATCACGGCTTCTCCCTTACCGACAACCATTTTAATCATGCCATGCTTGTATTCTTTAACGTCCATCTCTTGAAACAACCCGGCTAGAGTGTCAATCATGACATCACTATCAACGGTTCCATCCTCGTTTGCGATAAACAAGAAGGCGGTGTCCAACCACTTGTTCACCCTGGAATCTTCCCTTGATAACAAGTTGTTGAAGCCGTTCTTGAAAAACGTCCTCGCTTGAGCTTTTTTAGGAAAAATAGAATCAATCTTGCTTTCTCCCCACGAGCGAATGGCGTCTTTCACCTCGCCCTTGAACTGGTTAAGGTCTTCTTTTTTCATTTTTTACCTCCCTTGCTTGAACGTTTCATCTTCTGGTACTCCGAATACGGTATGTCCGGATACTTTTCCTTGTACTCTTGAAAATCACTTATTTCCTTGTCAACCTCCGAGGCTGCCGACTTGCGCAACCTTTTTACAAGCGTTAGATGCTTGTCAAGGGCGTCTTTCCCCTCTGGGGAACCCTCCACGACTGGACGCATCATTTGCATGTATTTCGCTTGCAAGATAGACATGATGGCGTTCTGGCTCTCGACGAACTCCTCGTTACCCGTCACGATCTCGAATTCCTTGTCCGTCATCCCGGACACGATACTCTCGATCTCGTCCCAAACAGGGGTTTGACTTTGACTCGGGTGTTGCTCTTGTCTCGACATCTGCTCCTTGGCTTGAAGCATCGCCTTCTTCTTTTGCTCGATGGCCGCCTGCATCCTCTCTAGTTCTTGGAATTGAGATTCCATGTAGCCGGGAGATTGACCCAGTAACGGATCCCCTCCCGTGAAGAAAAAGTTATTTCCTTGCATGATTTGATAATTTCGTTTTACTTGAACGCTTGCGAGTTCTTCTCTTGCTCGATTGTTTAAGCTGGGGTGTTGCCTCCCGTCGTGTTGTTGCGAAAACAACAGTAGCTCCCGATACCGGTGATGGTCGGCTCGGTGGGAACCACGACAACACCTTCTACCATCTTGCACGTTTTGCGATCGGTGTAATTGATGCCGGCGGTGAACGCTTTCTCGATCTCGCACTGGATCAACTTGTCTTGATACGGTCTAACGGCGTTGCTGATGGCAACTTGTGCTTTAAGGTCACACAGCTCCTTGCGAGTTTCATCGTCCTTGTCACGGGTGTACTTGTACAAGCTAAACAACTCGGCGTTAATCCGGTTGTTAACGGCGTCAATGTTATCCCGGTTTGACTTGTACAACCCAAAATCGGCGTCAACCATCGTTTTGTACAGCCCGAATTTCTCCGCCACGTCAACCTCTCTCGAATCGGAGATAGCTTGCATGGATCCAACTTTTAATCGCCACATCTCGTTCGTGAGAGCGAGAGCGTCCTCGCATCCCTTTTCCCAAGCTTGAAAAGGCGTGGGTGCAACACAACCGGTAGCCCCGCCACCGTAAGAGTTAATGTTCACGTTACTTGGAACGCTTCCACCCCCGGCCAAGGATGTCCCTCCCCCAAGGATAGAACCGATCCCGCCGTTGTTGCGTCCCCACAAGGCGGCGGCACCTAAAACCGTACCGATGATTCCCAAGGTGAGCCCGGCATTCGCCCTTTCACGAGTTGAACGACGGTTTTCCCCGCCTTCCTCGTAGACTTTCTTCTCGATAATTTCCATGATATATTATTTTTATTTCTCCCACTATCGGGATTGAAACAAATTTCGGGAATCACACGTTGCTAATTAAATTATTGGTTGCTAGTTCGTTTCTTATTTGTTGATAATTCGTTGACAAGATGAAAGAATTCCTCTTCCTGTCGTGAAACGTGTTCTTGAGCTTGTTGACACCTTGACGGGTTAAACAAGTGTACCTTGATATTAAAGTATCGGTAAAACCGAGTTCTGATAGTAAATTTATCAAGATAGAGCGAGCGTCAACGCATTCCTCTTTCTTGCTATGTATTAAATCGTTACCGTTTATCCCGGTCCCCTCGGAGACTATTTTTACCACCTCTTGAAAAATTTTTTCCATTTTTTCTCGTTTTATTGAAACAAAATAAAAATCCTGTCGTAATATTTTCCAAGAGAGAGAGGGAGAGGAAATCTTACAACAGGATTGGGTGGTACTGGTCTTTTGGGAGAAAAACTCTCTCCCCTTTTTCTATATTTTTATCAGCTTGAGTTTACGTAGTATTTTAAGGATGGACGGGACGCTTAACCCGGCTAGCAGGATAACGAGCCACCATAACGATCTCGGGACACGATATTTCACCTTTATTACTTCAACCGGGTAAGGAACACGGATAGAATCTCGCCTTGCAACGTTCAACGAATCGTATTTTGCCTTTAGCTCGTGGTATTCATTGTCTTTGTCCCTGTATCTTTCTTTCCAGTGCCAAATTTCCTTGCTTAAAAGCTCTCCCTTGTCGTTATATTTATACACGACAGAATCACGAGTAATAACAGAGTCACGGGTATTTACAACCTCTCTTGTTGTTGTAGAGTCTTTCCCTTCCTTTTCTTTGTACTCCGTTTTCGTCGTCTCCACTGGAACATACTGTATGCTCCGGCAGGAAACACAAAGCAATAACAACAAAACAACAATCTTCATTGCACGTACTTTTTATAATTAGCGATAAACTCTTCCTCCGTCCCCTTGCCTAGAGTCGTGTTAAAGTAGCGTTTCCAGTATCTCGCCCATCCATCGAGATCGGACGGTATAGCTTCTCTCACCCGGAGATAATGAACACGTGCCATGCAGATCGCTAGCAAGTCGTTATTCTCTATATCTTCAGCCTTGAAACGGGATATTCTAGCAACACGTTCTATCCTCGCTGCAAGTTCCGGCTTGTAACGGAGGTAATTGTTCACTATATCGTTAAACGTTGCCGGCTCCATTTGAAATATCCCTAGAGCCGGGCCGCCACCCATTTGCTTTCTATATTTGCCTAAATGGCTCTCCTGCGCCGCCGTCCCCATCAACAGGTTCACGGCGTTGTCAGAGTGAAGGTTTAACTCCTTCAACACCGACGTTATCAAGTTTCTAAGCGTTACCTTGTTCATTTATAAAATCATTAGGTGGAACCCTTTTAAAACACTTCAACGCTATGTTACATTTCAAGAAATCTAATCTCTGGTTTTCCATCTTTAAACGTGTTATCTCTTCCATGCTTTCCCGTATCCTTAAACGATCCTCGTTCTTCTCCGAGTAAAGCCTGCTCACCGTTTCCTCTAGCTCTATTACCTTCGCTTCCTTCTTATCGTACAACTCCTTCCATTCCGCAGCGTATTGACTTGTATTGTCCGCCTCTGCCTTGACCGCCGCCGCCGTCTCTTTTCGTTTCTTGGAACTGTAGAACAAGAATATCCCGAGCAACGGCACGATTATTATCGTAACGATCTTGCTGATCAGGTCCACTATCTCTTTTAATTCTTCCATCGCTATCACTTGATATACTTATCACGAAACATCTTGCCCCAGAATCCAAGCACCACGCCGCAACCGAAGGAAATAACACTCGTCAACGACACCCAAGCCGGGACCACCTTCACGAGAACGATCAACGCCACCACCGATAGGGCAACGATCAACCAAAAAATCTGTTTCTTACTCATAGAATTTTAAATTTAAGTTATACCTTTGTCTCGGGGTTACAAGGTAGCCTCTTGCATAAGCGGGGTCTGTTCCGAGACGGAACGCCCCTTTTTTATTCTCCAACCTTCACGATTTGCTGCAATATCCTGCGCTCGACCAAGCCGGGACTTATCCCGAGTTCCTTGATGGTTTTCTCGAATAATTCTTTCTCCCTGTCATCAAACTCGACCTTTTCTCCATTGTAAATAGCCTTGCACTTGTCATCAAGTCCAACGTCTCTCACTTGATTATACACGCTACTGCCGATGTGTTTGTTCAAAGGCTTGTCATCCGGAAAACCGTTTCTCCAGTCGTGACCGTCAAGATCAACTAGGTCTACCTTGTTCACGTCAAATTCGTACCTCATAACGCTTGATCGATTTTAATTTGGTTAAAGAATTCCGTGATTTTAGTTTCAAGTTCTGAAACGAACCCGGAGGGAAGGGAAGAACTGTTCAAGTTATTGAATATCCTTTTTTCCACGTCATAACTACCATTAACGTTCATGTAAATGGCCTCGCCACTCGTCTCCACGCTCCCGTTCGCGTTGAATGATACCGTTGAAGGTATATTACCCTTCTCGAACTCTGATGATAAATTAACGTTGATGCCTTGCACCTGTTCGTTACTTCTTGCTGAAATGTAATAATTTATTTCCATGATCAAATATTAAAATGATTAATTATCTAAAACTTATCCCTGATGCCCCAAGCGTGTTTATAATCCATCCTTTATAATTTTTAGAATACACTGCAATAGCCCCAATGTCCGTGTTTGTTAAAACTGCATATGCCTTCGTGACTCTATCATAATTTAATATGTCAGTATCATCTTGCGTATGAATTACCACGTTGGCACTCCGTCCACACGGTATAAACCAAACGCTATACCCGTTAGGAGTGGCATTATCAACCCAAGGCAAATAAATGTTTATATTTTTAGTGTTATTAGTGAATACCATTGTTTCATCAAGGGGTAACCATCTATCTTGTGATCCGGTAAGGAGACAGGATAACGGGGTATATCTTCCCGCGATGTAGCCATTTCTAACAACTACATCTCCAGATTCAACGTCAATTGCTAAAGGTTTTTTTGATGGCGTTGAGTAATCATTAATTGCTGACAATTTCAATGCGGTAACTTCAGATTGAGCACCATAACCACTGTTGTTATGAGCCACAATTTCCATCCCTGTTATAGAAGCATTGGTTCCTATAGCGGTAATCCTTGAAGCCTGTAAAAGTCCGGATGACGGGATTAAAATACCGCTCCCGCTAGCGTAAACGGATAATCCATTTTTGGCATAACATGACCCGACTAGGGTGTTTGGATTGAAATCAGTAGAACGAATCCCGTTGTTGGTTATCAACATTCCTCCTATCTCCCCGCTTGTAGACGTTATTTTCCCCGTTATCTCCGCGTTCGTCATGATAACCTTTCCAACCTTATCCACCGAGAATACCCCTCCATTCACCGAAATAACCTTGTCCCCGACACCGAAAATGTTAACCTTGTTCCCGTTCCCGTCTTTTATCACCGTGGCCCCGGTAATCTCAACCATTTCCGGTTTAATAGAAACGATCGTCCCGCTTCCGTTCTTCGTGACGATAGCATCAATGCTGCTCGTGTTGACTTGTAATTGAGAACCTTGCTGGTTGACAACTTGATTTAACGAGTTAAAATCGGTCTTCTTGGCGTAAACGGTCACGGAGTCCGGGTTGTTGTTTATCCCCGCGACGGTCTCGGTCTTGGCTATCTCCACGATGTCCCCGTACCCGTCGGCGGTCAGGTCGAAAACAGTGGCGTAGTCCACGAACCATTCCAAAGGGTCGCTATCCGGTTTTACCGGGCCAGAAAGGTAAAGGTGATTCACGGTGTGAAAAGTTCCGGTCAGACCGCAAGTCTCCTTGAAGATGTAAGTCTCGTATTTCCCCGTTCCCACCATGGGGGTTAGAAATTCCTGCTTGTAACCAGTTCCATGTGAATTATGAGCGTTTTTAAGCGTGTACCCGACTGGAATCTTGGCACTCACTTTAACGATGAACACGGCGTTAGCCCGGGATTTATTGCCAAACATAAAGCCTCCAAGATGACTGGTAGTCGTTCCCCCGTACGCTTTAATGTACAGGCACCAGTCCGAACCGTTGAATGGAGAACCAGACGCTTCTTCTTTCACGTGTGCTGCCACGTCTGCCGTGAACGAGTTTGAAGAGGTGTTTCCAGTGGATTTCGAAATCCTGTTGAGTACAACCGACCCATTACCGTTATTGCCGTTATTTTGCGCCCCGTATCCTACAATCCCGTTTAATCCCTTCTTGAACTCCGGGTCAGCGTACAGCATCTTTCCCCCGTCCATGCCGATCGCCCCGGTTGCCTTGTCGGCTTGCGCTTTCGCCGCTGCCGCAATCGAGTTAAGGATAGTTTGACGGGCGGTGTAGTATGCAGATATGTTGTTGTAATCAGAACTCACCGCTATGTTCTCCGGTGACGTTGCTGTGTACTTGTTTAAAGCGTCTATGGCTGCGTCGTATGCCGCCATGTAAGACGCTAACGAGATTACATACCTGTTGGCGTTCGCCTCGATGTCCTTCTGCTCGGATTGTATATCGCTCTTCTGCTGCCTCAATGCCGTTTTCTCTTGCGGGGAGATGTAGTTATCGCTCGCCCACGTTGTTAGCTTTGAATTTGCTGCATTAGCATCAGCCTGCGCTTGATTCGCCGTTGATTGAGCGGCATTGGCGGCTGATTGGGCAGTATTGGCCGATGTTTGAGCATTATCCGCAACTTTCTTTATCGTGTCCTGTATCGCCTTGTCCGCTTCCCCGACCCTCGTTTGGTAAGCGGATAAAGCGTTATTGTAAGCGGAGAATTTAGCGTCCACGTCTGCTTTCTCCGTTGCCGTTGCCTTCCCGTCTGCGATAGCCGTGTTGATCGAGTTGATCAAGTTCGTGTGAGCGGTGTTGTATGCCGTCTTGGCGCTTGCGAGGTTCGTTTTAGCCGTACCGGTTAGATAGGCGTTAGCGTACAACTTGGTATAGTAAGCGTCAATATCCGCTTTTTCGGCGTTTAACACGTTAATGTTTGAAGCTATCGCTTTCGCCTCTGCCTCGCTGATAATACCGTCCTTGAACGTGGTGTTAATCGTGGTGTCCAGATTAGAAACGGCATCGCTCACGTCTTTAATATCCTTCGCAACGTCACCCGGTGATGGACTCCAGCCCTGAGAGGCTATCTCCCCGGCAGTGAGCATTGAATACTCGATGTCAATCCCGGCGGGATAAGAGGCCGCAGTACTGGCACTCCACATCCAGTAAATTTTGTAATCATGCTCGATAGATACCGCAAAAGTGAATGATACTCCCGAGAAAACAGGTGAAATAGAAATTCCGTCAACGCCTACACGATCGCTAGTTCCATCTTTATAAACGTAACAATGACAAGATGATATATTTATACCTTTTGCCCTCATTTTTATCGTGTATACCCCTGAGTGTAAATGCACGACGGGAAATTGTACTCCCGGAGTACTTGAAGTTTTCGAGCTTCTCACCTGCAGTACCCCGTCAACCACGTTCAACGTCACGTCTTGATTCCGTACATACCCTTCCGTCCCGAACTGGAATTTGCTGTTATCAAGAAGGTTAACGTTACTCTGCCCGGTTAGGTCTTCAGTCGCAACAGGAGGTTCGGACAAGACCTTGTTACCCTCGTAAACAGCTAAATCGTAGATAAAATTCGAGTAGGTTTGTCCACCGTTCGCCACGCTCCAGTATACTCGTGCGATTGTCTTCCCTTGTTTAGAAATATAGTCATGACGATTGTAAACGGAATCTTTCGTTAGCCACGCTGATTCCATCGTGCCATCCGTGTATTCAACATTTAAATAAGGTCTCCATGCTGAACCACCACTTGGATTCCCCTTGCAATTTACAGAAATAACGTATTGCGTGCCATTCTTAAAATTGCTATACAATGTTGTATTATCCTTCGGGGCTACAGAAATATATATACCATCAGAATCTTGTCCCCATATTGCAGAACCATTAGCCGTGTTGTTCATGTCCAAAAGTATCTTCCTGCTCACTAGGTTTACGGAGCCGATTTGCAAGTTATTAACGGCATCTTTCGCCGCTGTCTCTCCTTGTTCAGAGAGGGATGGTATCCAAGCGTTCGGGCCCTTGTTGCCCTCGACTAAAACGGCCCAGTGAACTTTACTGCCGTAGGCGCCTTTGGGGAACTGGTAGAACGACATATTGTTGGGAGAACTGGGAGCCGAATACTTGAAGGTTTTACTTTCAATAATCTTGTCTCCTTTAGTTGCAAACGTAGGAGCAGAATAATTCCCACCATCTTGATACGCTCCAATATACGTGTTATTCTCGCCAATCGTGTAACAAATAGTAAGCGTGTATGTCTTGCCAACTTCCGGCTTCTTGTCGAAATAATATATGCCCAATAGATACGATCGTGCATTCAACTCCACGTTACTCCCCTTCAACAAGTTGACCATGCCGATTTGGAGGTTGCCGACCTCGTACGTCACGGTTTGCGACACCTCTTGCTTGATCTGTCCGGGGATGGCGAGTATGTCCGTTTGAATGTTCGTTATCTGCCCCTGCTGCGTGTTTAACTGCCCTTGCTGGTTAGTTAATTGTCCTTGCAAGTTGTTCATTTGAGAATCGGTTTGACCGAACTTGTCCTCCACGCTGACACCGGAAGAGAGGGCGAATTTCCCCCTCAAGTAAACGTTCTTGCCGTAGAATCCAGAACCGGATAATTGTCCGAACACTTCATCCACTATCCCGGTTAGGTTCCCCTCTCTAGTAAGCAATTTACCGCTAAGGTTATAATCGTTTATACCGTCGTAAGTGTCAAGGTAAGGGGCATCGTTACCGTAAGCACTGAGCATCATGGCACTTTGACGAGCCTTGTCCGTCCTGTTACCGAGCAGGATCACCTCGTCTCCGGGTTGTGGTATCCCCGAACCCGGTTCGCAATCCGTTTTACTCAAGACGAAGTAATCGTCTCCCGCCTCGGTTGTCAAACGCCAGTAACGGTTTATACCCTTCCCTGTAAACGTCTGGTGAAAGGCTTGGTCGTTTAACACGAAAGGCTCCGGGATGGTCTGGTCATCGGTGTTGAAGGAACACTTGTAACCGTTCTCTAGCTCTTCCACGGTTGAAATCTTGATACTTGCCGGGGACAGGAGTAACTGGCCTCCAACGGCACGAACACGCTGGATCAACAACTCGAAGACGTTCATGCGTTTCCTCACGGTGATCTCGTCGAGTTCAAGGTGATTGTCCTTTAGCCTTGTCCCGGCACCGAGAAGACCCGAAACGAACTTGGGTGTGGTAAGCTCGTTGAAGATGAAAAGAGGGGAGGTAACGCTATTGAACTTTACGGGGTCGGACTTGCGGACGGGTTGGTCAACCCATCCCTGGTACCTCACGAATTCACGCAAAATTTTTAACGCAGAATAAACATTCTTGTTGGTGGGAGGGGTATTATCATTGGTACCGATAACGTACACGCCGCTACCGGTTCCCGTGAACACTTGTCCCTTGTAGGTCAATTCGTCCACCTTGTCTTCGATCTCGCCAATCCTTGAATAACTAGCCGTTTCCCCGATAGTGAAGGTAGGGGAGGAGTAGGGAACATCAAGATCAAACTCGAAGCCTATAACCCGTGAAACACGTCCGTTCTCGAAATAGGCGGGGTTGATCAAGTTTATTCTCGCTCCTACCGTGAACTCGTTCGTTCTGACATTACCGTCGTTATACATGTAGTCAGACATCATCGTGCAAGGGTAGGTGTTCGGGTCTATCTTCGTTTTCTCAACGTAGTCTCTCGCCTTTTCCTCTAGTTCTTCTTCCGCTCTCTTGATCATGTCCTCGAAAACTGGAGAGGTAGAGTCAAACCCGTAAAGGTTGTAAGTGTCCCCGTTCGTCGGGATCAACGTGTCCGCGGGTAACATTCGCCCGTAATCCTCGTTCCGGACGATTTCCCATAATTGAGCTTGCGGGTTCCAGCTACCGTCTTCTAGTTTCTCTGGAAGATTATCGGGGTTAAAAGTCACGGCGAAATCCATTCCCGCCATCGCTCCCGTTTGAAAGACAATTCTTAATTCTTCTCCCGGAAGTATATAATCTTTAGAGAACGTGATCCCGGTATCCTTGAACTGGTAAACCGTGTATTTTTGTTGAGTTGTAGATCCATCTTCGTTTTCCACGTTTTCCGTTCTCTCCACGGGTGTAACTGATGACATCGTGCCCGTTCTTCTCGGGTATATATCATCGAATATCACCACGTCCTCCACGGCTTCTTCCGTTGTCATGTCCGGGTAAGCGTCAACGTACGGGACCCCGGTAGGCATCATGAGACGCTTTTGAACGATGCCGTTTACCACGACGCTCTCGTCAACCGGGCGGTAATCGTTAGGAATGTTGCGTGTTGATCCGAAAGCGTAAACACGAGTAGCGAAAGTAGCCTTGCTCTCTTCCCGTGGCATCCTCTCCACGTTCTCGTTAATCACGAAGTCAACGGGATCGCCAAACTCGCAACGACCGAAACGGATCTGGTTATCCTCTACCCACCATTCACATTCCCATGTCTCTGCCATCTGCGTTAGGGCATCTATGAGATTCGTGTTGTCATAGACGATAAGTTTTGAAGTCTTCGCTACCGTTGAGTCTATATTTACCTCGAACGGTGTTCCCTTGTAAGTGTAACCGAGAGCGGAGAGGTTGCGCAGGAAAACACCTAGATGCACGTCAAGTGTTGCCGTCAATTTCCATCCAGCCTCGCTACCCCCGACCTCGGGGTTAAACTTGAATATCTTGTTCTTCCACTTGTAGTAATGAGCGTCAAGCCTTAACTCGTAGTCGTATGCCCCGGTAGAATCGTTTAACGTGGGCTTGTAAAGGTCCACGAGCTCGAATAGTCCTAGTTCCGTGTCGGTGTAATCTCCCAGCTTGAAATAAACAGGGTCTTCAACGCTAAATTTAAGAACTATATAATCCTCGCTCATTAACGAGAACTTTCGTCTTGATCCCGTGTTTATTTCTGTCGAGAATCTAACATTTCCTAACGTGTCCTTTATCGTGATCATGCTCTTTCGCTTGTATCTGGTTCGTCAACCACATTTCTTTTGCTTGGATTTGGCTCGTTAAATTTCACGGATAGTTTCGAGCTAGTCATGCTAGCCCCGATCGCGAAACTTGTCGATTTTTGGTATGACAGGGTGAATTTCTTGTTCAACACCGGAACGGTGATAATAACTTTCCCCTTCTGTAACTCTTCAACGAATGAATTGTACTTTTGAAGGTAATCAGATCGTGAAATCCCGTGAATGTTGAACGTCAAGGTAACGTCACGGTCACTCAATTTAGCGTTAGTGTAAAGTACACGTTTCCCGTGTTCCTTTCGAGATTCGTTCTCTATGTAATCTTTGTTCCCGGCGGGGAGTAGTATATTCTCGATAAACCCGTCTCCCATGTTCACCCCGAACACGTTCCAAGCGTCTTTATCGTTAATCAACAAATCACCAGTCATATTCATGTATTAAAAAAAATGAGACCCACACCCCGGAATAGGGCATGAGCCTCAAATGCTCTTCACTTTATGATACTACAAATATAGTGAAAAACCTGATGAATTATATCAATATGATATATTATTTAATTATTATCATGTGACATTTTGCTTTTTATGCGATTTGGTAATAATTGTTTTAAAGTTTTGCATCGTTCCGATTTCAAGTACTCGTTTAAAACTTCTATTTTAGGTGAAGAGAATGTTATACTTCCATCGAGATAAACTCTTATAGACACTCGTGTTTCTTCGTAATAATCAACGTAAAGATCGCCAAAATCATCAGACCGAACAAATTTAACCCTCATTTCAAAAATTTGTTATTGTTAGTATTTATATCGTTTGCAGAACATAATTACGGTGTGAAAAGTGAGCATTAAACGATCGTTTTTTGATAGCGGGAGAATCTTACACGAAGTTGGCGCATTTTTGTTTGTAATCGGCAATAAATCAGAGGGAGAATAAGATTAGGGGAAAATCAAAAAACAGATGTCATTAAACGATCGTTTTTTGATATTTTCACGTCGTGTATTCCTTATACGAAGTCACTCTTGAAAAGTTGTGTGTTAAATGAATTATTACCTATTTTAAACAATAATTTGTAGATTGTTTACTATAAAAATCCCCGGATTGGCAGTTGAAAGATTATTATTAGAATTCTATTTTATAAAATTTACTCCTCGTGCAAATTTTATAATTCAAAATTATTGCCTATATTTGCATCAAATAAAAGAGATATGAGAATTGTATCACACAGGAAATTGAAAGAATTTTACGAAGCCAAGGGACGAGAGGATTCACGTGTAGCTCTTGAACGTTGGTACGATGTCGTGGAAAAATCGGAATGGAAGAATTTATCCGAGATAAAGGTAGACTTTCCCGCCACGGATTACGTGGGGAACCAACATTACGTTTTCAACATCAAGGGAAACAATTACAGGCTGGTAGTTGTTATAAAATTCACGATAGGATACGTTTTCATTCGTTTTGTAGGGACTCATGAAGAGTACGATAAAATAGATTGTTCAACCATTTGAAGAGAAGCCATGAATAAGATTACTAGAGAACAATACGAGTTTGCGTTGGCAAGGGTTGAAGAACTTTTGCCCTTGGTTGATGATAATACCCCCGCTAACGACAAGAACGCCGTGGAATTAACCATGATGTCTGATGTTGTTATTTCCTACGAGAAAGAGCATTTCCCGATAAATAAACCAACTGTTGCCGAATTAATTGAATCTTCCCTAGAAGAAAAAGGAATGACACAAAAACAACTTGCCGGAGAGATCGGGGTAAGCCCATCTCGGGTGAATGATTATATCGCTGGACGTTCGGAACCAACTTTAAAAATCGCACGCTTGCTCTGTCAAGTGCTTAATATACCGCCTGCTGCAATGCTTGGTGTATGACGAAAAGCAATATAATATAAAAAAAAGCCCCTAGATTAACTAGAGGCTCTCTTTATAATTATAATTACATATTCCTAATTTTGCTATCCCATGAATTCATTTTATCCCTCATTTCTGTAATTGGCTTAATAATCGCTCCCGTGTTCTCGTTTATCTGCTGTAATTCAAGGTACGAATTAGCCAGAATTGTGCGAGTTTCGTCAGCTATGTTCCTTTGATCTGATGCCACGTTAACCAGCGATTCGGTTTTGATGTTCAATATGCTTAATTTTTCAGTTTGCATCACGGCTTGATTCTTCGTTTCTTCCCACGCTATTTGCCCGGCGGTGAATCTACCGTTCAGTTCTTCTATTTGATCTTGCGATGCGGTTGCGAACCCTTTCTTTGAAGACTCTTGTGATGATGCCCCTTCCAATCCAACACCGGCGGCTGCTAACTTGTCGTTGATTTCCTTTTGCGCCTTATTATATATCTCCTCGTATTGCTGACGTAAATCATTAATGTCTTCATCGGAAAGCACGTCATCCGATGTTCTCTCTTCGAATTGATCGTACCATTTTTGCATAGCATCGTTAAGGTAATTGGATTTTACCATCCTTAGAACAGATTTCCTCATGTATCCCTCGAAATTGTCAGAGATGTCCCTAAAGGTGGTATCTGCACTCAACAAAAGATCATCTAACCCGTCACGAGCCTCGTCGAATGTTATACCAGTATTAATTTCACTGACGGTTTCTTTTAGCTTGTCCGCCTGATCGTTCAATTTCTCCCATTCCTCAACGATGCCATACCACTTGTCTTTATCCGTTATCCCGTACCCGTTTTCCATCAACTCGACAAGCTTGTCACTCGTAAGGAAATTTGCCAAATCTTCAATTGAGGATATTCCAAGGTCTTTAACGTCAAGGTCATTGTTTTTCCCTTTTTTACCGAGCAGCTCGTTACCGAGAAGTTTCTGGAATTGAGCTTCCATCATCTTTCTTTGACGCTCGATAATGTCCAAGGAACTTTCTTTTAACCCTTCTCTCTCTGCCGCCGTGGCCTCCTTGATCAAGTCAACACGTTTGTCGATAAGGTTGTTTATAATCTCGTTTGTCTGTGCAATCTTGTCGGTAACCTTCGCGAGTCTCTCCGCGTCTCTCTCGGCTTTGCTTTTGCCTCCAAATAATCCTCCAATTGTTTTGCCAAGACCGCCGACAATCTTCATTGAACTGGTAATAATACTCCCCGGTTTTGTTAAATCAATATTTGCCAGCCCCTCGAAAACTTGACCTATCCCATCGACTGATTTTGACACGTCTTCGGACACGTTTACTCCTAAATCAGCAAGCATTCCCGTCAATGAGTTTACACCATCAACAACTTTTTTGCCATTATCCCCAATACTATTCAAAGATTGATTCAATGTAGCTAAGGTTTTTTGCCTGTCTGATTGTGCCTTAGAAAGATTCTTTTCTGCCTGTTCTTGAGTGAGAAGTTTCTTTACAAGTTGCCCCGTTTCATCGGAATACAATCCAACGATAACCTCACCTCCAGACATAACCTTGTCTAAATCTTGTTGTGCCAAACTTACGGCTTCTTGTGCCGCCTTGTAATCTTCCAACCCGGATTTTAACTCTTTAAATGGTTGCCTATCCGCAATCTTTAGGTTTATATTACTGAAAGCGTCTTGTAACTCCTTCAAATCATCTGGTTTCAGATCCTTGGCGGCTTGATTAATGTATTCTTGCAATTTATCCCGAAGAGAGGTTAGGGAAGAGGTAGTTTGAGCATCTAAATTCCCGAAAATATCAGCGAAATTGATGGATGTTTTGAACTGGCTAAAGTCTAATTCTTTGATAGCACTTTCCAATCCTTTGCGTAACGATAATTTTTCGCCTTCCGTGGTCGCTTGTGCTATTTTTTGATTGTATTCCTCTGTAATAGCAAGCCTTTTCTCTTGGTAATCACCGTATTCTTTCAAGTAATCGTTCATCGCCTTGTTCTCTTCCTCGATTTGCTTTTGAAAGACTTCTGTGGTGTCTCGCTCCCTAGTTTTTTTGGCCAAAGAGTAAGCGATAGAAATTTGCATCGTTTGTTGAGCGGATAAAGTGCCTTGCTGTTCTTTTGCCCATGCATCGGCCTGTTTTTTGATAGCCTCGATTTGTTCCTTGTAGTCAAAGTTTATTTGCGCTATCTTCTTTTCAGTGCCTTCTTTCATCAAGTCGATCTCTCGCTGTTGGTTATTAAGCCGTAGTCGATATAGTTCTTCTGCTATTTGTTCTCGTATTTTTAAATATTTCGTATCTTCTTCTGTCGCTTCTTTTATACCGGATGATTTCAATAATTCTGAAGCCTTCCCAGAAAGTTCTGAGCCTAATTTGAAATACGAATCTCCAAGTTCTTGTGCAGCCTTGGATTCTTTTTTTATATTTTTAATTCTTTCTTCTTGGAAGTCTTTTGACGAAAGCTCACTTTTTATATTGGAAGATTGTCCCCCGGCTCCAGTCATTGATTGAACAAAACCAGATTTTACAATATCGCCAAAACTAGGACCTTTTTTTGCTTCGTTTTCAGCTTCGATTTGTTTTTGTATAGCTAATTCATACTGCTCTGCAGCCAGTTTTTGTGCGGCGGAAGCCTTTGCCCTTAGCTTTAATGCTTCAATGAAATTTGATGTGTTTTTAATCAATAGATTCTCGGCATCATAAACATTGTTTACAGAAACTCCTAGATTATCAAATTCTTTCTTGTTTTTCTTTATAAATTCATTCCTTTTTTCAGAATTTGCACCCAGATTGGTCCATGCTTCTTGTAGTTTCTTTAATTTCGTGATCTGTTCACCGATACCCGTTCCACTTTCTTTGATACTTTCGCTAACATCATCCTGTATTTCCGACACGCTTTTTAAAGCATCACGGCCTTTAAACAGATTGCTAACCCAATTCCCAATCTCTTTACCGTAAACGGTGAGCAAGGTTATTCCAACGGTTAATGCTGTTTGCCAACTGAATATAGAGGAAACAACTTGTTTCCAAACAGGGGTCGCCTTTTGTCCTTGCGCTATCAATAATTTGTATTCTTCTCTTGCACGTTTTATTTCATCTGCTAAAATTGGTAGGTTATTTGAAATAGCAGAGAAAAACACTTGAGGCCCGTATGCAAGTGATGGCAGTTCTCTACCTATTTGTTGTATTGACATATTCAAACCATTCCAACTCGAAGCGTAGTTACCCACGTTTCTCTGATGATTTCCGATAGTTGCGTCAAGAGCTTTTATCTTGGAGTCTGCTTGATTAATGGATACTAGAAGTTCTTTGCCAAATTGAGAGTTGCGTTCTTCCTCGGATAATTCCCTATACGTTACTCTCATTCTTGAAAGAGATTGAGAAAGACCGTTCATAGATGTTGCTGCAGCATTATCCATTTTCACGTTATTACTCAAGTTTTGACGGACTTCGGCTAATGCCGTTTTGTGTGTGAGTAAAGAATTATTCAACTGCTCTAGTCTCTTGGTTTGTGCTGATGAGAGGGAAGATGATTCTCCTTGCGATCTAGTGATTTTCTTCATTTCTGCGTTAATCAAACGGATTGCATTCTGTTCTTCAACCATCCGTTTGATATTTTGGGCTCTAGTCCCGATAACCGAATCAATTTGTTCTCGCAATTCATCATACGCTTTCGCCTGCGCTTGAATACCTGAGGTATCTGGTCCCGTGGAACCGGGGGAAGGTGATGGCGTGTTGGTGGCATTCGATAGTTTTTCTTGAGCCTCAACTATTTTTTTCGTGTTTTTGATGATATTATCAGATGAAAGCTTTATTTGGGCTTCTGATTCCGCTATTTTTGACACGATCTCTTTATATTGATCGTACGTTGATTTTAGTTGCGATTCTAACGCTTTGGCAATGTCCGGGGACTTGTTAACGTCCATCTTTTTTAGCTGCGTTTCCAGCTTTTCAATTTCTTGGCGCAACCTAATAACCTCCTTGTAATCCGAAGATACACTAAAATGAATTTCAGCCATGATTATTATTGTTGATTACTTTTTTGCTTGTTTTTTCTCCTTCGTGAAGCCATGTCCTTGCCGTTCACTTTCTTTACTTTCGTGCCGTAAACCACGTGCAACTTGTCTCGTTGCATTAAAAGGAGATTCCTGTACGGTATCTTGTATACTATCTCGTCGTACGAAAATCCTAAATTCTCCCTGAACGATGCGATCTGCCCGATTAAAGTTTCATTCCCCGCTACCTCGGTTTCGCTGCCAGCCTGCTTACGTTCCTCGCCAAGCTGACAGCTTTCAGAAAAACCGCCATGTCGATCATGGATATAGCCTCTTCTAACCCGTTGATACATTCTTCGTAAGTACCTTTTCGCAACTCCTCGGCTAGAGATTCATCCCCCCGGATAAACCATGACAGGGCCTTAGAATACTTGTCAGATTCGCCTAAAGACAACAAAACGTCTCTCATCGTTTCAGCATCCCTAACTTCCGATAGGTAAGATATTGCTCCTGCCAACCTTTCTATCGTGGGAGGGTAGACTGTATACGCTTTTTTATTTACCATGATGGTCTTGAAATCACTTCCAATGATGGAATTTGAAATAATCCTTGCACCTTTGTTCATTTCATTTATAAAAAAGGGTGAAGTAAGAATCTTCACCCCAAGTTAATTACTAGTATTACCTTTTGGTTTGCTTCCGTGATAGTTTTGTAAATACTATCTTTTTTATTACTCCCCCTTAACCTCGCTCGCGTCGAACCAATATTCAGGAGAAACCACTTTGTTTAGCGGTTCTAGCATGGTGCCAACAACGGCAATCCCGATCGCTCCATCCGTGTTCGCTTCCCTGGCGGTCACGTTGGCGTACGGGAGTATGCAATATTGATCATCTTCGGTCAAGGCGATCAAGCATTTTTTTATTTCTACCACGCCTCTCTCTCGTTTCCAACCCATATCGTTAGCTTGATTCGGGGTTGTCCCTTTTATAGTAGAACCTCCCATTAGAGCCGCCTTGGTGGCGTAGTCATAACGACCGAGCGTGAAATTAAACGTCACGTCACCCATTGTCTTCGCCCCCATCCGGTAAGTTGCCCCGGTAAGCTGGTTTTTGTAAGCGTCTTGAGAAGGTTCTGCTTCCTCGATACTCCACGTATCTTGATGAACGTTCTCGATTTCAGTGGCAGTTCCCCCTTCTTTAACCATCGCGTATACTAACGCTCCTGTCAAATCTTGAGAAACAGCATCTGCATCGGCATACCATAATCTTTTAATGTCTACAGCCGAAATTTGTGGATTTGTTGCCATAATATTTTAATTTACATTTAATACTTCAAATAATACTCTTACATTCACGAAATGACATTTTAAATCAGGATCCTCCTCTTGACTTGTGGCACGAACCTCGTACCGGTAAGTACTTCCATCATATTTTGATACGGAACTGATATTGCATAACATCCTCTCTATTTCCGTGAGCCGTTTCGTGTTTGCCATCCCTTTGAAATCAGGCACGCACACGTTAATATTCACGAATGCCCGTGACCAGAAAATATCTTCTTCCAGCGTGCCGCAAAGAACTATCAATCTCTCCGAATCAACCTTCCCGTCCTTGATCGCGTCTTTCCTGTACTGCTTGAACCCGAACTTCTTCAAGTCCTTGTAAAGAATCTCTTCTATGTCTCCTGTAGTGATCATTTGTTAAACAATTCAATTACTTTTATTTCTGCACTATCCATTACATCAAAACCTCTTGCGTTCACGTAACTAGCGTAATCCATCCCCGCTACTACCACGAGAGTATATCCTTTCTTGCGAGTGGAAACTATCTGCCTTGCATATATCAAACCCTGCTTGCTCCCCTCTGAACCATCCCCGCTTTTCCCTCTCGCAATGAAATTAACATCCTTCCCAGAAATAGTGGTAAACCTCACCCTTTGCATATTTGCCCCAAATCCGGCAACCTTGTTAAATCCCCCTTCTTTTATAATCTTCCCGTCACGTGCTAGAACGTAACCGATAGAACTCCTTAAATTACCGGTGATGTTCTGGTATCTCCCGTTTTGTACTGCTGTTTGTACAGCTAGTTCCCCGGCATAAATCAATTTGTTAACAAGTTTATTCAACTCGTCATCGATTGATTTATACACGTCCGAGAAATCCCAAGTCACACCCATATTTCCGAGTAATTAAAGTAATTACATCTTGCTATCTTTATCACTTTCCCATCTCCTCTCTTGTTCCCATTGTGATCAATAACCTCGATCTCTTCTCCCGGTAACACATCTCGCCCCTCGTACACGATATGGTAGCTAAAATCAATCATGGAACCGTTAACGGAAACCTGTTTCATCTGCCCGTTATCATCACAACGACATGGTCCAATTTCTTCCCACTCGTTATTATCATTGATGACCGGGTTTCCCAAGTCATCAAATTCGGGTTCTTTATTAACCTTTACTTGCAATATGTGTGGTGCGAAATACATAATTACCAAAGATCTGATGCGTCACTAATTGATGAAATTACGTTAAGCTCGTCCTCTATCTCGTATTTGTTACACAGGTAGGCGTAGTACTCTTTTAACGCATCCATGTCCCATGATATAGAAAACCCGCTTTCGTTGATAGACTTCGGGCGAGCAAGAAGAGACGGTATGAATTTGGCGATAGTGATTGAAACGCTCTCGATATTGTCCGCCGTCACTTCATCTTCACCGTTTAACCCGTTACTTACTACAATATCAAGAAGATCAGCCTCCGATAGATTACCGAAGGTCTGAAACTTCTGTTTTATGTAGTCATTTATCGTCATTTCTCAACTGTCAACGAGTAAATTCCGTTAATCTCGGTGATGATCGGCAACGACAAAGATTGCGCTTTCGTGAACTCAACACCGTTCGAGTTGTCAGTTTCTCCCTTACCCCATTGTGAGATACGAATTCTACCGTAGTTAGAGTAAGTAACTCCCGGTTCTTGTCGTAACTCGTTATCAGCGTAAGCATTCTTGATAACCCCAAGTTTCCCGGCGGGAACAAACACGATATTCTTGTCATTCCACGGGTTATACTCGGTCAATTTGCCGTTATCTTGGATTCGTGTAGTACGCCTGATAACCTCGAACACGGGGAAACCATTTTGACGCATGAACTCGTTAAGATTAGACAGCAATAGGGGAGTAGAAGACTTGTCTTGCCCGAATACTACAAGTTTCATCTTGCTGTTGCGCAGGATATACGATAACCGGGATTGCGATAAGAGTATCTTATCGAAGGTTACTTTATCTTGAGCGGCATCAAGAATAGCTTGAATGTCCTCGAAACAATCTACCGTGTTTTTATTTGCGGTAGTCCAATCCTTGGTCACTGATGCGATATTTCCAGAAGGCATCTTGTGATCAATAACTCCTCGAACACCACCTTCGGGGTTGTTGGTGGAATCAAAGGTAAACACACCCTTGTTTGACATCGCTCCCAAGAAGATAATGTCTAGCTTGGATTGAACTGAATTAACCACCTTACCCACGTTATTCCACATCAAATTAATTAACTGCTGCGTCTTTTGCGAGTCAGTCAACATCCGGGAATCGAGGATTTGTAATACCTTCCGGTATTCCTCGATAGGCATTGAGTAGCTCATTTGGTGAGTAAGAACTTTTTGTTTCAACGTTTCTAATCCTTCTGTACCCATGATAGGCTCTTTACCTTTCGAGTCGAGAGTGGCGGCAGCAACGCTTAGGTTGTATTGCCCGATTAGTTCCTCGAAATTTAACCCGATAGTTGGAACATCCCAATCCAAATATCTCTCGTAGATATTTTGGTCAAACAATCTTTTTCGCAACTCGGAGGCTGCGTCAATGCGAATTTGAACTTGTTTCGTTAATTCGCCAAAAATAGAACTATAAAATAATTCAGCCATGATTCACCTCCTTTACTGTCTAATGTACCCGATTGTCGGGCAGTTTTTCAATTTCCATCCTTGGAGCCAATCATTGGGAACTGGATAGGCCACGTCCTTCAAGATAATCACGTCATATCCCGCTGAAACGGTTTGAAATGACATTTTTTTCGTATACTCGAAAGTTGTTTCAACCACCGCATCCGGCAAGTCTGTTCCGACAGCCAAAATGGCCCCTTCAACTGCTGCCTCGTTTTCTGCTGATAACGTCAATTCGTCATAATCAGCATTCGTGCTATTGATGCTTGACACTGTTTGCTCTCCGATAGCTTCACCTTTTACCACGAAACTACCTTTAGCAATTCTTGGTTTCGTGGTGGTACCTCCGGCAATGACTTTAATGGCTTTGCATAACTTGCATTCCATTCTGTCAAAGTCCAGTTTTATCGGAGTACCTTTCTTTACCTTCGTTCCTTCTGGTAATTCGTTTGTCAGCTTAAAATCTCCCGGTAAAACTTTACACTCCCCTCGCCAGAACACGGGGAAATCACCTTTGATTTGTCCTTTTTCAAATTCTATAGCCATAACTTAAAATTTAGTTTGCATCCGGCAATGATTCGGCCCACTGCTTGGCAAGTTCTTTGCCCTGTGCCTCGGGAGTGGATAGAGGGAATGCCGTTTCTTTTCTCTCTAATTGATTTGTCACGATATTCTGCTTGATCCCGGACAAGTAAGAATTGATCGCAGTCTCATCCATGTCATCCGTGATAGCGAACCCTTCTTTTTGTCTCCATTCAGGAATACCGAGTTCTTTAGCCTTGTTCGAGATTAGTGTTGCCCTTGATGCTTGTTGTTCTTTAGTCTCGTAGGCGTTTAGTTTTTGCTGTAACGGGGCTAATTTCTCTTCAATTGCCTCACTAATCAACTTTTGAATTTCGGTTGCGTTTTTATCCTGCTCGCCCCCTTTGGCAGTGTCGTCTTTCTTCTCTCTAGCTTTATTGACAGCGTCGGTTACCCGTTTATCTATACCGCTTTGAAGAGAAGAAAGGAACGTTTTTTGTGAAGACACTACAACGTTCAAGTTTTCATCAGTTACAAAACCAGTTGCCGCAAGCGACTCGGCGTGTCCCTGTAAAATTTCGTCGGCTAACCCAAGATTTGAATATTCCCGTTTTAGTGATTCGAATATTTTTTCTTTCATGTTTGAATAAATAAAAAGAGGGATAACCCGGATTGTTCCGTTTTATCCCTCTCATGGATTTCACAATATAATTTACTTCTTTATGCTAATATCGTTATGACATTTCCAGCATTTGCATTTAACTTCTTGACCGGACGCAAGCTTGGGCCTTACCTCCATTAAGAAAGCCCCGCATTTAGGACACTTAAGCCTGTCTTTATCTTCTCTTTCGTCGATCATAATGCAAATATATAAAATAATCCTCAAATTATATCATATTGATATATTTAAAATTATAAACTCTGGTTTTCAGTATTTCCCTCCTGATTTTTATTTAAATTGTTGTTCAATATTCGTTGGATCTCTGCCCGTGAATCATCAACAAGCGCAAGTAATTGAACTGCCGTTTCAAGAGATATAATCCCATCTTTGTATAATTTCCCAATAGACTCCCATATCCTTTCTTTATCCTCGTTGAATGGTTCTGCAAACTCGTGCTTTATATCTAGTTTTAAAAGTTGTTCTCTTAGCGCTATATGTGTCACGTTTGCCATTATAGCAATGATTAAATTCTTTTCTCGATCAACGGCAATGTCATAGATTTCTTTCCGGTTATCTCTTTTTATGTAACCTAGAATCATCGCCCTTTTTAGTGCTTCTCCGGACAAGGTCCCAAGTCCTTTCATGTTTTCAAACGAGAAGTCCGGGGTAAATGAATCAAACAGGATAGAAGTGTTTAAATCTCTCTTCTCGCTATCTTTCATTTCAGAATAAGCAGGGGGAGCCACGTATTCGAACACGCTATCTTTTCCTTGACATTGTATAACCTCCCCAACAGTATCCGGGTCTGCTAAAGATTTAATCACATCGGCTGAAATCTTAGCCTTGGGATCGGCAAAATAATTGTTCGTGTCGGCTGTTTTAGAATCTACCATTTCTTCCCTATTGATTCTAGGCTCTACACCCTCACAAGCTTTCTCTTGTTGATAATAAATGATATTTATCTTTCCTGACGGGTTAGGCATCACATCGACATCCCAACCTATCTTTTGTTTTTTACACCTGTAAATGTAACTTGGAGTTTGGATGTCAAAATGCTCTATTACATTATCCCCCTCTTTGATAAAATAACCATACCCAAAAGCGACCATGTTTTCATATTGATCGAACAACGGGCGAAGCGTGTATCCTTTAGAATGAGATAACACGATTACTTTCACGGCTGGCTTCCCGTTGGAGTCCTTGTATATATGATACAGTTTGGCACTTTCTGTTTCCGCTCCGGCGAGACGCTTGGCTTGGCGCATGGTAGTATCGAAACGTGTGTCTTGAAGAAATTTCGTGTAGGCCTCGAACGCCTCGTCGCTACCCGACGTGTCCATGTTTTTCCACTTGATAGAGTTACCGAGCAAAAAGAATAATTCAACCTCGTTAATGTATACTTGTCTACGACGAGGTAATTTTTCTACCCTGTACGGTTCTTTCCCTTTTCTTGGCTTGTCTCTTCTTTTCATCACGTCATGCATGGAAGGACAGTACTCTTTTATCGCTTTCTCGACATCTATATCCCTGTTTTGAAACAAAGTTATCGCTTTATCTACATCCTTGTCTTTAAGTAGTTGTTCAAGATCTCTAGCTATCCCTAGAAAGTTTTTCCCGGTATTTAGCGCAACATTGATCGTGTTTTTTATTATCCCCATATCATGTCAATTAAAATATACCTAAATCTTCTTTACTATATTGTTTTGTCACGATAACACGCCCTAGTATCTTGCCTAATATGTAATATCTAACGGCATCTATCCCGTGATTGTAAGCATCTATTGGCTTGTTTAGCCATTTCCCGTCCTTGTCTTGTAGATACGTGTAATTTTTAAACTCTTTTATGAGGTTTACTGACTTCCTTGTTACCTTTATCTTGTATTCCAGCATTTTCGTTATCCCTGCCATGATCGATCCTTGAAACTTGTCAACAGGATAAATGTTTATCCCGGCATTGGCAATTTCTTGTATTAACCTCGGGTCTGCACTCTCGGACATTATATCTAAATCGTGTCGTTTTAACTCGTTAATAATGTCCCTAGACAACATTTGCGTTCGGTAAAACAATTCATCTAAATACAAACAATCGTCTATTATTCCGCATTTTATCGCTGCTGTAGGATCATTGGTAAAACCAAAGTCAATGCCGGTAGCCTGATTCTTTGCCCAAGACGGGAATTCGTCTATTATTTCAATTTCCTTGAATATTAACCCTTCCACGATTGCCTGTATCCCTAGCCCGTATATTTGCCACAAAGATTTATTTTTTTCTTGTAAACTTTCTATTTCGTCAACTATTGTCTGCTCCAAGAAAGGATTGTCTTTATAAGTAGTAACAAAATGGAATGTTCGGGGATCTTTATTTAAAGTACACAACCAATGATCGTCGGAGAATGAAGGGTTGTAGTCTAATATGGCAAAACGAGTGGTTCGCATTTTAAGCTGTTGCCATTCTATAAATAGTAATTCATTTGCCTCGTTGCAAAACAAGATGTCCCTTTTTCGACCTCTTATTTTCTGTTCGTCATCCGTCGAGAAGAAATCGACCCAAGAGCCGTTTGAAAACGTGTAAATGAAATCTGTTTTATTTAAGCTCTTGTCATCAAATATCCCCATTTTGAAGAGGATCTCCTTGAAATCGACAAACACAGTAGCTTTTAGTGCTGGGAGTGTTTTACGGACAATTGACAGCCGTGTTCCGGGGTGCTGTATTAAATAAATGATAAGCCAAATTAGGGTATTATAAGTTTTGGAAGACCGAGACGATCCCTGTTCGGATATTATAGTATATCCTTTTTTGATAGCGTTATCAATTTTGGAAAATATTTTAGTCGTTTGAATCTTCATGACAAACATCTTCTCTTTTGTCGATAATTTCCACTTCAATCCTAGGGACTAAATCTTTCCCGTCTTTGCCGGTTATTTCCTGTTTCACTGGAGCGTCATAGCCAAGCATTTTACAAATGCGTTCTATCGTCCATGCTTTCCCGTGTAGTTTTAATTCAATACCCGCTCTACCTTCTTTTACGCTTTCTATTGCCTTAATTTGTTCTTCTGTTAGTTCGTCAAAATCTTTAAATTTAAGTACCCCGTTTTTTAATTCAACGTAATCAGAAATCTTCGCGTTAACGATGCATTTAAGCTCGTTCAATATTCGCTCTTTGCTTAAATCAGACTTCTTCTTTAACTCTTCCTGTAATTCTTTTACCCTTGACCTAACCTTGACCTCTGATAATAATGTTGAGGCTTTTTCCCATATAGATTTTTCTGTCATCTTTTTACAACAAAAAGCCCTCCGGTACGCCTCGGAAGCGTTACCAGTTTCAATATAGTAATTACAAAAAGCTTCTTGTTTTACCGTGAGCATATCTAAGTAAATTATTATCAATACAAAGATAATAATTTAATACAAATATATCAATATGATATATTATTTATTGTATTAAACAAGCCTTGCCGAATCAGGCATATATTTAAGTATAATCTATACCATATATAATGTATGATCTATAACCTTCCTATTAGCTTCTTCCACTTGGGAAAAATCATATTCCCTGTATCTCTCGATCATTTCCCCGGTTACGGAACGCATTTGGGCCTTGTCTATAACATCATCTGATATTCGAAGTCTTCCAGCAATAGTGGCCCACGAATGTCGAGCGTACGTGAAACTAAATCTTTTAAATCCATGCTTGGCAGCGATAGCGTACAGGTCGTCGTTTATGCGATGATTAAGGTAGCGTTCATGTGAAAATTGAGTAAGTATCATTTTTTGTCGACTTGGATCCGCGTACCTTGCAAGTATTTCTTTGGCTTCTGCCGGAATCGAGAGTCTTAAATGGACAAATCTAGCAGTACGGCTTGTTTTTGCCCGGTCTATATCTATAATATCGGGAAAATATTCCATTTCAAATATATCCTTTAGATTCATTCCGCAAAAGAAAAAAGATAGCATAAAAAAATCTCTGCCAATTCCAGATTCATTGTATATTACTTTTATGATTTCAGCGTCTAGTTTTCTTATTTTAGCATTATAGTCTGATGGAATAGATATTGCGTCAAACGGGTAAGATTCCTTGTCGATCAATCGCTTTGCTATGGCCAAGTTATAAATTCTCTTTATATTTCGAAGGTGTTTATTTGCTGTTACTTCTTTCCCTGTATTTTTCACGTAATTTCTTTTAAATTCAGCTATAGAATCTGAATCTAAATCTATAAAGTAAACATCTTTTGATTTGAAATACTTTTTCAACACATTATTGGTCGATTCTAACGTTGTGGCATATCCCTCTCTACCCTCTTTGTGTAATTCAGATATATAATCGTTGGCCACGCTAATAAAACTTACGAGGCCATTTTTTTTATTTTTCTCGCTTTTAGTAATAATTTCTTTTATTTTTTTTGCGGGATAGTCGTTGATTATATCGCCAAATTGGAATATTATTTTTTTGTATCTTGCAATCTTGTCTGCTATCTGGGCGTTATACATGGATGCAAGCGGGATATTTACGACCTCTCCATTCGCATCATCGAATTCGTTGGATCTAACGTATATGCCGGTTGGTATATATACAGTGTTAGAACCTTTGGATGACACGTAAATCTTCACGTGCCATTTACCGGTAATCTCTGACACATCCCTTAGAGCTATTCCTATTTTCATAACGCTTATTTTTTTTGTTGTCGACAACATTTCGACAACAAATATAGCTTTTTTAGCACAAAAGTGTGCTTTTTGAGCGTGTGATTTGAAATAAAAAAGGAGCTACATTTATTGTAACTCCTTTATTTTCAATTGTACTCGAGGCGGGACTTGAACCCGCACAGCCGCAATGGCCACGGGATTTTAAGTCCCGCGTGTCTACCGATTCCACCACTCGAGCAACTTGGAGCGAAAAACGGGACTCGAACCCGCGACCCTAACCTTGGCAAGGTTATGCTCTACCAACTGAGCTATTTTCGCATGATTGCTTGCAAAATTTTCAAGGAACGCTTTCCGTTTTTGCGATTGCAAATATAGAGTATTTTTTGTTTCCAACAAAAGGTTTGATGAGAAAATGCAAGGGATTTTTTTTAAATCATTTATTGAAAACTGTTTTTCATATAGTTACTGGAGGATGGAAAGAGGGGTGTGTTGGGGAGAGAAGGGGTATAGAGATTTGATTTTGCGATTTTTTTTTAAGAAATGGGTTGTTCTCGGGTGTAGAATGATTATATTTGTCGAGTTTTTAAGACAGAAAGAATGTCGCAGACAGAAAGTAGAAAGGGAAAAAGTGCTTATTTTGTTCCCACAATCAGTATTTCTTTGGTATTGATTGTGGTTGGTATGCTTGTATTTATTTTGTTGAATGCCCGGGCAGTTTCGGAGCACGTGAAACGGAATATCGGTTTTGCCGTGATCGTGAAGGATAATACGAATGAGGTGGAGATCAAGCGGGTACAAAAGATTTTGGATACTCAACCTTACGTTTATACTTCGAAGTACATCACTAAAGAGCAGGCAGCGAAATCTTTCAAGAAAGAGATGGGAGAGGATTTTGAGCGAATATTGGGTGCCAACCCTTTATTGCCTTCTATCGAGATCAAGTTGAATCCGGCTTACGCGAATAACGATTCGCTGGCAATGATAGAAAAAGGGCTGGCAAGGTTTGATATTATTCATGAGGTGTATTACCAGAAATCCATGATCGAGAGTATTAATGAGAACATACGGCGGATTACGATTATCTTTTTGATTGTCGGGGCGGTATTGGTGTTGATTTCGTTCACGTTGATTCGTAATATGATTCATTTGGCGGTTTACTCGCAGCGCTTGTTGATCAAGACGATGCAATTGGTGGGTGCCACGCCATTTTTTATATGCAAACCTTTCGTGTACGGGAGTATGTGGCGAGGGTTCTTTGGGGCTCTGATCGCTAATCTGGTGTTGCTGGGAGCGATATTTTTCGTGCAGGAGAAAGTAGGGAACGTGATTAATATCATGCGGCAGGATGTGATTCTGTTGATGGTGGTTTTCGTGCTTCTGTCCGGGGTGATATTGTCATTTTTTTCGGCTTGGTTCTCTGTGCGTTGTTATTTGCGGCGGGATTTGGATGATTTATACGTGTAAATAAAAATATATGGCAAGAATTTTAAACGAAAAGAAAGACGGTTTTCCAATACCGAAGGATAATTACAAGATGATCCTGATCGGTTTTGGAATCGTTATAGTGGGTTTCCTCTTGATGATGGGAGGGGGGGCAGATTCGCCCGATACATTTAATTATGACATTTTTAGTTTTCGCCGGATCACGTTAGCGCCAATCGTGGTGTTATTTGGTTTCGGTTTCGTTTTCTGGGGTATTATGCGGAAGCCCAAAACGAAGGAGGAGAGAAAATAGATGGAGTGGATTGAGGCATTGGTGCTTGGTATTATCCAAGGACTTACGGAATTTCTGCCGGTAAGTAGTTCCGGGCATTTGCAAATTTTTAGTGCTCTCTTCGGGTTAGAAGGAGAGGAGAATTTAACGTTTGCTGTGGTGGTTCATGCGGCGACGGTTTGTAGTACGATCGTGATTTTGTGGAAGGAAGTTTCTGTGTTGTTCAAGGGCTTTTTCACGTTCAAGTATAATGACGAGATGGCCTATGTACTAAAGATATTTCTTTCTATGGTACCGGTGGCTATCGTGGGATTTTGTTTCAAGGATTACGTGGAAGCATTGTTTGGCTCTGGCTTGATGGTCGTGGGGTGCATGTTGCTGGTAACGGCGGTGTTGTTATCCTTCGCTTATTACGCCAAACCCCGGGTAAAAGAGAAAATCTCGTATCGGGACGCATTCGTCATCGGGTTAGCACAAGCGTGTGCCGTGTTGCCCGGTTTGTCTCGTTCCGGTTCGACTATTGCTACGGGAATATTGTTGGGTAACAAGAAGGAAGCGGTGGCCAAATTCTCTTTTTTGATGGTATTGATTCCCATTTTAGGGGAGGCTCTACTGGATCTGATGAAAGGTGGATTTTCGGCAGAGGCGAGCGGCATTTCGACAGTGTCGCTATTAGTGGGATTTGCGGCAGCTTTTATCTCGGGATGTGTTGCTTGTCGCTGGATGATTAATATCGTGAAAAAAGGTAAGTTGATTTGGTTCGCTCTTTATTGCGCTATTGCGGGTATATTGACAATTGTTTTGGGATAATGAGCAAGTGGGGTAATATTTTTTTTAGAGAAGGAGAAGATTTTCGAGCAGGAGCGGTATTCGTGGTTGATAAACCATTGCGTTGGACATCGTTTGATGTGGTGAACAAAGTTCGTATTTGCTTGAGAAAAGGATATGGAAAGATAAAAGTGGGGCATGCGGGGACGTTAGACCCTTTGGCGTCGGGAGTGGTGATTATTTGCGTGGGGAAGGAGACGAAGAAGATCGAGGAGTATATGGGACAGGAGAAAGAGTATGTGGCGGAGATTACTTTCGGGCATACGACTCCTTCTTATGATTTGGAGACATCTTTTGACAAGGAGTTTTCGTATGAGCAAGTGGACAGAGCTTGTTTAGAGCGGGCGATCCAACAGTTTATCGGGGAGATAGAACAGTTCCCGCCTTCTTATTCGGCTGTTCGTGTTGACGGGGTTCGGGCGTACGAGATGGCACGCCGGGGGGACGAGGTAGAGATGAAGAGCCGGAAGGTGATGGTTCGGGAGATTGAAATATTGAAAGTGGAATTTCCAATAGTGGAACTCCGGATTGTGTGTAGTAAGGGGACATACATCCGTTCGCTGGCTCATGATTTGGGAAAAGCTTGCGGTAGCGGCTCGTATTTGTCTGCTCTAAGAAGGACCCGGGTGGGAGATTTCCGGGTGGAAGACGGGTTTAAAATGGATGAAATTATTGGAGTTTTGCAAGAAAATTTGTAATTTAGCAAGATTTGATTAATATATAAACATTATTCAACATGAAATTATCTAAGTTTAAATATAAGTTGCCGCCGGAGTTAATCGCGTTACATCCGACGCCTAACCGGGATGAGGCTCGGTTGATGGTTTTGGATCGGAAAACCGGAAAGATTGAACACAAGGTTTTTAAAGAGGTGATTGATTATTTTGATGAGAAGGATGTGTTCGTTTTTAATGATTCTAAGGTGTTCCCGGCGAGGTTATATGGAAACAAGGAAAAAACCGGGGCGGAGATTGAAGTATTTTTGCTGAGAGAGTTGAATCCGGAATTGCGAATCTGGGATGTACTGGTGGATCCGGCTCGGAAAATACGTATCGGGAATAAGTTGTATTTCGGGGAAGATGATAGTATGGTGGCCGAGGTCATTGATAATACTACTTCTCGCGGGAGAACTTTACGTTTCTTGTTCGATGGTGAATATGACGAGTTCAAGAAGGAGTTGTATGCATTAGGTGAAACCCCACTTCCTCGTTTTATTAATAGGAAGGTGGAACCGGAGGATGCCGAGAATTACCAGACTATTTTTGCCAAGCATGAAGGTGCGGTGGCAGCTCCTACCGCGGGTATGCATTTTAGCCGCGAGTTAATGAAGCGGATGGAGATCAAGGGAATTGATTTCGCTTATATCACGTTGCACGTCGGTTTGGGGAACTTCCGGGAGGTGGACGTGGAGGATTTGACGAAACATAAGATGGATTCGGAACAAATCTTCGTGACCCCGGAAACCGTGAAGATTGTGAATAACGCGAAGGATGAGAAGCATAAAATTTGTGCCGTGGGTACGACGGTGGTACGTACATTGGAAAGTTGCGTGACCACGAAAGGGAGGTTGACGGAGTTTGAAGGGTGGACGAACAAGTTTATCTTCCCCCCTTATGATTTCAGCGTGCCGGATGCATTCATTTCTAATTTTCATTTGCCTTATTCAACGTTATTGATGATGGTGGCGGCCTTTGGTGGGTATGAGTACGTCATGGAAGCGTATAATCAGGCGGTTAAGGAAAAATATCGTTTTGGTACTTATGGCGATGCCATGCTTATCATTTAAAATATAGAACCTGAGGGTTAAAGACGGTATGCTGAAAGGTATGCCGTTTTTTTGATAAAGGGACAAAGATTTGGAAGCAAAAGAGTTATTAAATTTATTTCAAGATCATCCTGTTGTACAGAAAATTGCCAATCGGCTGCGTAAGCAGACGGGGACAAAGATTAAGCTGGAGAACGGGATCGGGTCGCTTGTGGCTTTTATTGCGGCTGCCGTGGGACGGGAGTTGAAGGGATTGCAGTTTTTCGTGTTGAACGACAAGGAGGAGGCTGCTTATTTTTACAATGATTTGTTGACTTTTTATGACGAGGAGAACGTGCGTTTTCTGCCTTCTTCGTTTCGGCGTTCCGGTAATTTTGAAGATAAAGATAACGATTCAATCTTAGTTCGGACGGAGGTGCTGAATGCCTTGACTGCAAAGGAGGTGGGGATGGTGGTTACTTACACGGAGGCGATGGCCGAGAAGGTGGTGAGTAAGAAGATGCTGGCTGATATGTCGATGCCCGTGATTAAAGGGAATAAGTTGTCGATAACTTTTTTAGAGTCGTTGTTGGGAGAGTATGGCTTCGAACGGAATGATTTCGTGTATGAACCCGGGCAGTTTTCTATTCGAGGAAGTATCGTGGATGTTTATTCCTTTGCGGAAGAGCGCCCTGTGCGAATAGATTTTTTTGGAGACGAGGTAGAGAGTATTCGTTATTTTGATGTCGAGACACAACTTTCCGAGCAGTTGATTGACAAGGTGGTGATCGTACCCGATTTGAGTGAATCAACGGATAAGAATGATAACGTGGGATTGACTGAGTTTCTAGGAAAGGAGGCCACGTGGTGGATGAAAAATTCATTGTTGATTCATGATCGCATTAATTCGTTGAAAGAGCTGGATACCGGAGGCTTTTTGATCACGTCGGATAGTTTGTTTCGGGCGATCGAGGGAAATAGCGTGGTGGAGTGGGGACCGGAATTGTTTTTCCGGGGTGAGGTGATTCGTTTGGAGGCAGAGGTGCAACCGACTGTGAATAAACAGTTCGATTTGCTGGCAGAGCATTTGTTGGATAAGCAGATGGATTGGTATACGGTTTATCTTTGTTCCACGAATGATATGCAGCTTCAGCGTTTGCGGGATATTTTTTCGGACAAGGGGCATGAGGTTAATTTTGTGCCCGTGGAAGGGACGATTCATGAGGGATTTAGTGATGCCCAGATCAAGGTGTGTATTTATACGGAACACCAGATTTTCGATCGTTACCAAAAATACCGTTTGAAGACTTCGCAGATCCGGAAAGGACGGGAGTCAATTACGATCAGTGAATTACAGAATTTACATCCCGGTGATTATGTGGTACATATAGATCACGGAATCGGGCGTTTCGGAGGGTTGACAAAAATTGATAATGACGGGAAGATTCAGGAGGCCATACGTTTGGTATATAAGAATAATTCCGAATTGTATGTGAGTCTCCATTCATTGCATAAAATTTCCAAGTATAAGGGCAAGGATGGGGAACCGCCAACCGTGAGTAAGTTGGGCGGAGAGGCTTGGAATAAATTGAAACAACGAACAAAGTCTAGGGTAAAGGATATAGCCCGGGAATTAATCGCTTTGTATGCCAAGCGTAGACAGGAGAAAGCTTATGCTTTCTCGAAGGATAGTTTTTTGCAGGACGAGATGGAGGCATCTTTCATGTACGAGGAAACGCCTGACCAGATGAAGGCGATTGAAGCGGTGAAAGCGGACATGGAGAGTCCTCACGTGATGGATCGTCTGGTTTGCGGGGACGTGGGATTCGGGAAAACGGAAGTGGCTATCCGTGCGGCATTCAAGGCGGTAGCCGATAGTAAGCAGGTGGCTGTATTGGTGCCGACAACGGTTTTGGCCTATCAACATTATAATACATTCAAAAAACGCCTGGAGGGGATGCCTTGCCGGATTGAGTATATTAGTCGAATGAAAAAGAGTGGTGATATTAAGCGGATCTTGAAAGATTTGGAAGCGGGGAAGGTGGATATCATCATCGGGACACATCGTTTGACGAGCAATGATGTAAAATTTAAGGATCTCGGTTTGCTGGTGATTGATGAAGAGCAGAAATTTGGGGTGGCAGTAAAGGAGAAGCTGAAACGTTTGAAGTTGAACGTAGATACGATTACTATGACGGCCACGCCGATCCCGCGGACACTGCAATTCTCGTTGATGGGAGCGAGGGATATGTCGATTATCCGTACGGCCCCGCCTAATCGTTACCCGATTGTGACGGAGTTGCATCGTTTTGACGAGAAAGTGATTAAGGATGCGATTTCTTACGAAGTGAGCCGTGGCGGACAGGTGTTTTTTATTCATAACCGTGTGGATAATATCCGGGATATTCAATATATGATTCACCGTCTGATTCCCGGTATTAAAAGTTGTGTGGGACATGGGCAGATGAGCGGGGAGGAGTTGGAAACGGTGATGCATGATTTCGTGCGGGGAGATTACGATGTGCTGATTGCCACGACGATCGTAGAGTCTGGGTTGGATATTCCTAATGCAAATACGATTATTATTAATCAAGCCCAAAATTACGGGTTAAGTGATTTACACCAGTTGCGGGGAAGGGTGGGGCGTTCCAACCGGAAGGCTTTTTGTTATTTGTTGGCTCCTCCCTTGGAATTAGTGAACGCGGATGCCCGGAGACGGTTAAAGGCGATAGAGGATTTCAGTGGTTTGGGGAGTGGATTCAATATTGCCATGCAAGATTTGGATATTCGTGGGGCTGGGAATATTCTGGGGGGAGAGCAATCCGGTTTTATTGCAGAGGTAGGTTATGAGACGTATCAACGGATTCTGAACGAGGCTTTGGTTGAATTGAGGGACGAGGAATTTCCTGAATTACAGAAAGAGCATCCGGATGAGCCAATGGCATTTACCACGGATTGCGTGATCGACACAGATTTTGCATTGTTGATTCCCGATACTTACGTGGAGAACGTGAGCGAACGAATCCGTTTGTATCGGGAGTTGGATAATATCATGAATGAGGAGTCTTTACAGCGTTTTGAAATAGAAATGAAAGATCGCTTTGGCGAAATACCAGTTCCGGTTATTGGTTTGATGGAAGTGGTTCGGATTCGCCAGAGGTGTATGGATTTGGGGATCGAGCGGTTGATGGTGAAGAATAACAAGATGATCGTTTATTTTATCAGTGATCAGAATTCGCCATTTTATGCTTCTCCCGTGTTTAGTGAGTTATTGAAGTTTATACAGAAACAGGTGATCCCTTGCAAGATCAGCGAAAAGAATGATAAGTTGAGTTTGGTTTTCACGGGTATTGTCGATATTAATAGGGTATCGGAGATCACACGAGAGATGCGGGACTTTGCTTATGGTAATAATTAAGCTATGAATCTAATTGTTGATATTGGAAATACACGAACCAAATATGCTGTTTTTGATGACGGTGATTGGGTGAAATGTGGATTGGGATTACCGGAAGCGTACGATTTGGCGAAGGCTTATCGGGGAAGCGGGAAGGAGGTAAACTTGATTTTATCAAGTACGGGGGCTATTTCGGCGGAGGTTCGGGAAAGGTTGCATGAGGTTTCGACTTTCTTTTGCGAAGTGTCTTCGGAGATCCCTTTGCCGATCCGTTTGGGATACGAGACCCCGAAGACATTGGGTGTTGACCGGATTGCCGGTTGTGTGGGTGGGGCATTCCTTTTTCCGGATAAGGAGTTGCTGGTGATTGATTCCGGTACGGCGATCACGTATGATTTCGTCAGTGCAGACGGGGTGTTTCGTGGAGGGAATATATCTCCGGGGCTGGGGATTCGTTTCCGGGCGTTAAACGAGTTTACCGCGAGTCTTCCATTGGTGAAGTGTTCCATGAAACATGGATATGTCGGAAAGAATACACATGACGCGATTTTGAACGGGGTGATGAATGGTATACTTTTTGAAATGAGAGGGTATATAGATGAGTTGTTCCGAAATAATCCCCATGCTGTGGTAATTATAACAGGGGGGGGGAGTGAATATCTGAAAAAAACATTGAAACGTACTGTTTTTTTTGAAGACAAGTTAGTGATTACGGGTTTAAACAGAATTTTAGAATACCAAAAAACGGTTAATTATACATGAAAAATATGTGAAACATTTCCGTTTTAAAGAAATAGTGGTAATTTTGCGATAGTCCTCATGTGGGTGGGGCTGGTTATGATGAAAAAAACTTATTCGAACTAACTTAAATAAAAGGGATGGCTATGAAAAAGATTGCTGTTATAGCATTTGGGATGCTTCTATTCATTCTACCGACGAAAGCGCAAACGTTGGAGTCTCAGTATGGATTGGATAGTGCGAATACGATTCTGAATGCTTCTCTGTACACGGAATACTGGAAACAGAAAAACTATGAAGAAGCGTTGCCCTCTTGGAGATACGTTTTCTTGAACGCACCTGCATTTCAATTGAACACTTATATCCGGGGAGAAGACATTCTTGAGTACATGATCCAAAAGACGAAAAAGAAAGAGTACGTGGATACTTTAATGATGCTTTTTGACCGTCGGCTTCAATACATGGGAAGAAAGAGTCGTGAAGGATATGTTCTTGGGAAAAAAGGTCTGGCTCAAGTAAAGTATTCTAATGGGGATGTGAATATGTTGAAAGCCGGATTTGATAACTTGATGAGGTCGTATGAATTGGAGGGGGATAAAACTCCACCCCAATTGATTCATGCTACTTTTGAGGTAGGTTGTGGATTGGTAAAGCAAAATCAATTGTCTCAGGAGGAATTTATTAATTTGTACATGAAATTCTCTGATTTCGCTGACAAGCGTTTGGCATCAGGCGAAAAGGGATGTGATAATTTTGCCGTATGTAAATCTGCATTGGATGCTATTTTTTTCGAGTCCGGATACGCTGATTGTAATATTTTGGCCGATTTGTTAAATCAAAAATACGAGGCAAATAAAGATAGTCTGCCTGTTTTGAAAGAAATTTCGTCTATTTTGAGAAGACGTGAATGTACTGATTTGCCGTTGTACGCTATGGTTGCCGAAAAGATTTATCAGCAGGAACCGAGTGCTGATGCTGCTTATAGCTTGGCTATGATGTTCTTTTCGAAACAAGATATTGCGAAATTCGAGCAATATTTGAAGGAGGCTATTGATAAATCAGATGATCCGAATGCTAAAGCAGATTATAATTACAAGTTGGCACAAGTGTATTTGTCAAAGAAGAATTATCCGTCTGCAAAAAAATATGCTTTGGATGCTTTAAAGACTAACCCGAACATGGGAGATGCTTACATCACGATAGGTTTAGCTTATGCGGTAAGTAGTAATGATTATGAAGGAGATGAGTTTGATAAACGTACTGTATTCTGGGCTGCAGTGGATAAATTTGTGAAAGCTAAACAAGTTGATCCGTCAGTAGCGGCAAAGGCTAACGAATATATTGAACGGTATTCCCCTCACTTCCCGACGAAGGACGAGGCATTCTTCCGTGATATTACGGCTGGGAAAAGCGTGAAAATCGGTGGATGGATAAACGAGACAACGACTGCTAGATTTAGAGATTAGATACATGACATTTCTATATCGTGCATTAAAAATTAAAAGCATTACCGTCCTTGCTTTAGGGACGGTAATGCTCTTTTCGTGTAAAACGAATATGAAGGATGTGGATGCAATCGGGAACCAGAACGATATGCCTGAAATGTCCGGGGAGAACATGGAGTTATTTTATTCCGATTCCGCATTGCTGAAATATAAAGTAATAACACCTCTTTATAATAAATATAACCAAGATAACAAGAAGTATGATGAGTTCCCGAAAGGAATACATGCGGAATTGTACGAGAAAGACGGTAGTATGGTCGGTTCCATTACATCAAAGTACGCGAAGAAGTTGGAAGAGGAGATGTTGTGGGAGTTGCGTAACGAGGTGGTCGTGATTAATGCCGAAGGGAAGAAGTTGGAAACCGATTTGATGTATTGGGATATGAAAAAAGAGATCGTTTATTCCGATCGTTATTCTCGGCTTACTTCCGGGGACCAGATTATAGAGGGGAATAAAGGTTTCAAGTCAGATCAATCCTTGAAAAATCCGGTCTTTAATAAGATTACGGGAGTGGTAGAAATTGAAAATAAACCTTAAATGTCAGGATTTGTAGCCATATTGATTTGTTTAGTCTTGTCCGCATTCTTTTCGGGAATGGAAATTGCCTTTATGGCTTCCAATAAACTCCGGATTGAGATTGATAAATCGAACAAGGGTAAGGGTATCACGCAAAAATTAATAGATCTTTTTGTTTCCAATTCGGGAATGTATATCACCACGATTTTGGTAGGGAATAATGTGGTGATGGTTATTTATGGTATTTTTATGTCCGATTACCTCGATCCTAAATTGGAGGGCATTGGGATTTCGCTGGGATTACGAATGATTCTCGTGACGTTGATTTCGACGTTGATCATGCTGGTGGTGGGAGAGTTTTTTCCGAAAACAGTATTCCGTTTGAGACCGAATGTGTTTTTGCGGGTATTCGCTATTCCGGTATTTTTGTTTTACATCCTGTTTTTCCCGATCTCATATTTTTCCGTGTGGTTTGGGGGATTATTGCTGAGGATATTTACTGGACGTAAATTGGCGTATAAAGAGGAAAACCGAGCTTTTGGTAAGATAGATTTAAATAATCTGATCGAAGAAGGAGAGACTGGGGGTGAAGAGAATGAGGATGAGCACGACATTAAATTATTCCGGAATGCATTAGATTTTTCGGAAGTAAAATTGAGAGAATGTATCGTTCCTCGTCCGGATATTGTGGCTTTATCTATTGATAGTAGTTTGGATGAATTGAGGGAACTTTTCGTGAAAACGGGATTATCCCGGATATTGATTTACAGGGATACGATTGATAACGTAATCGGTTATGTACATTCTTCTGCTTTGTTTCATCATCCAGAAACCGTGCAGAAGGCCGTGAGTAAAATATTGATTGTTCCCGAAACCATGTCGGCTTTGAGATTGTTGAATCTTTTCACGAAGGAGCAGAAAAGTGTGGCAGTGGTGGTTGATGAGTTTGGGGTAACCGCTGGGATGGTTACGATTGAAGATATTATGGAGGAAATATTCGGGGAGATTGAGGATGAGCATGACCATTTAAATCTGAAAGAAGAACAGGTTGCTCCTAATGAATATATTTTCTCTGGCCGTCTTGAAGTAGATTACCTGAATGAAAAATATGATTTGAATCTTCCGGAAAACGAGGAGTATGAGACTTTGGCCGGATTGATTCTTTATTATAACGAGGATATTCCGGAAGAAGGTGAACGGATCTCGATCGAGGATATATCTTTTGAAATTGTCAGTGTCAAGAGTGCCCGGATTGAGGAGGTTCGGGTGAAAGTATAAAAATAAAGGAGCTTGATTAAAGCTCCTTTATTGTATGTTTTAGCATGTCATCGAAATGTCGGATATTGTCTTCATGATCCCGGTGGCAGATCATTAGAATATCATTGTTTTCTGCGATGATGCAATTTTCGATCCCTTCAATGATGACTTTCTTATCTTTAGGTACGTTGATGATACATTCTTTCGTTTCGATCAAGCGGGCTTCTTTGCTGTTGGAGACATTGTTGTTTTCGTCTTTCGGGCTGATTTCATGAAATGAGTGCCAAGTGCCGACATCAGACCAGCCGAATTCTCCTTTCATGACATAGACTTTTGCAGATTTCTCCATGATACCGAAGTCAATGGAAATGTTACGGCATTGCCCGTAGATGTGAGAGATATTTTCGGGGGAATCCGGGTTTTCAACGTTTTTATATTCCTGCTCGAATAATAAATATATATCTTCGAGGTATGTTTTGAACTCTTCGATAATATCTTCTACTTTCCAGATAAATATTCCAGCGTTCCAGAGGAACTCTCCCGATTCCAAGAAAACTTTTGCCAGTTCTTTGTCCGGTTTTTCGGTGAAGGTTTTGACCTTGGATATGAATTCTGAGAACTTGTTTTTCTTGATCTGGATGTACCCATACCCGGTTTCCGGGCGAGTCGGTTTGATTCCAATAGTAAGTAATCCGCCGAACTGTTCAACGAAAGAGATTCCTTTTTGTATATTGTCGAGGTAAACCACATCATTGGTGATAAAATGGTCGGAAGGGACAACTACCATGCTCGCATGCGGGTTGATCCGGGCAATTCGGTAAGCCGCATAAGCCACGCATGGGGCGGTGTTTTTGCCGAAAGGTTCTTTCAGAATATTCTCGGAAGGGATTTCCGGGATTTGCTGTTTGGTCAGTTCTTCATAGGTGGAGCCTGTAACAATGAATATATTTTTGGTATCAAAGATTTGGCTTGCTCTTTCAAAGGTTTGACGGAGGAAACTTTTCCCGACATTTAAGATGTCACAAAATTGTTTTGGACAGGCTTTCGTACTCACGGGCCAGAAACGTTTTCCGAGACCACCGGCCATTATAACACAATATGAGTTCTTATTCATCTTATTTAGTAATACATTTAAAATTAAATTCATCTTATTGTTGTCGAAATTAGTAATAAATCCGTGAATAATTTCTATTTTTACGATAAAATTTGAGACGGGGTTTACAGAAGGGTATTATTTAAGGAGTTATTATAGATGAAAGTATTAGATAAGATAGGAGCTTACATATTATTCATGGGGCGTATCTTTACGAAGCCTGAGAAGAAGAAAGTTTATTTAAAAGAATTGACTAACGAGTTGGAGAAGTTGGGGTTGAATTCCGTGATGTTAGTGATGATTATTTCTTTCTTTATTGGGGCGGTATTGACATTGCAAACAGCTTACAATATGTCGAACCCCTTGTTACCTCGCTATCTGATCGGCTATTTGACCCGAGAGACATTATTGCTGGAATTTTCTTCGACGATCGTGAGTTTAATTCTGGCCGGGAAGATTGGGAGTAATATCGCTTCCGAGATCGGTAGCATGAAAATCACGGAACAAATCGAGGCGTTGGAGGTGATGGGAGTGAATTCTGTTTCCTATTTAGTGGGGCCGAAGATTGCGGCAGCCTTGGTGGTGAACCCGGTTCTTTATATATTCAGCGTATTTATCGGTATTATCGGGGGAATCCTTTCGGGATTGGCATCCGGTGTGGTAAATTATGACGATTATATACACGGGTTGCATTTCTCGTTCAATCCTTACTACGTGACTTATTCTATTATTAAAACTTTATTTTTTGCCGTGATATTTACTTCTATTCCTGCTTTTTACGGGTATAATGTACAGGGTGGAGCATTGGAAGTCGGTAAAGCGAGTACGAAAGCTGTCGTGGATAGTAGTATCGCGATCCTGCTTGTGAACTTAATATTAACTAAAATATTATTGTAATGATACGGGCGGAAGGGGTATGTAAGTCATTTGATAAAAAAGAGGTATTGACGGATATTGATGCCGTTTTCGAACCGGGAAAGGTAAACTTGATTATCGGAAAGAGTGGTTCCGGGAAAACCGTGTTATTGAAATCATTGATTGGTTTACACGCTATTGACAAAGGAAAGATATTTTACAATGACCGGGATATAACCGTGATGAATAACAGGCAGATAAAGGAGATCCGGAAAGAGTTGGGGGTGGTTTTTCAAGGCGGTGCATTGTTTGATTCGCTTTCCGTGTTGGAGAACGTGAAGTTCCCGTTAAATCTGTTTTCCTCGATGACGGAAAAAGAGAAAACGGAGCGGGCTATTTTCTGTCTTAACCGGGTGAATTTGAATAACGTGGAAAATCTTTATCCCGCAGAGATCAGTGGCGGTATGAAAAAACGTGTGGCTATTGCCCGGGCAATTGTTTTGCAGCCTAAATATTTGTTTTGTGATGAACCGAATTCCGGTTTGGACCCCTTGACCTCGATTGTAATCGATAATCTGTTGTACGAGTTAACACATGAATATGATATGACTACGGTTATAAATACGCACGACATGAACTCGGTTTTCGAGATTGGAGAAAAGGTGTTGTTTATTCATGAGGGACACAAAGAATGGGAAGGTAGTAACGAAGAGATCATGTACACGGACAACAAGGCGTTAAATGAATTCCTGTTCTCGTCGAAGTTAAACAGAATGGTACGGGAGAAACTAGAAAAAAAGAGCGAGGAATAAATACTAAAAGTTTTAGCGATATGAAGCGTATTTTATGGGTGATATTGATTATTGCGGCGATAACGGCTTGTTCGAAGAAGGTCCCGTTGGACAAGGATCAATTTACGTCTTTATTGATTGATATGCACACGACTGATGGTATGTTGTCGGTCGCACGGGGTGATATACGAACCGAAAAGGACAATTATTTATATTATAACGATCTGTTTGAGAAATACGGGATTACACGGGAGGATTTTGATTCTTGCGTAACTTACTATTCCTTACAATCAGCGTTATTCAATAAAATTTATGACGTGGTGATTGATACCTTGAGTCGTCGCCAGACGAAAATCATGCGAGAGTGGAAAGAATTGACCGTGAATGATACGGTTAATCTGTTCCCGGGATACACGATGATCGTGGCAGATACTATACGCCCGGATTCTACGCAAGCTAAAGTCCGGAAGAAAGATTCTATTGTGTACGAAACACGTGTGGTGAAAGCCGATACGGTTTATTTCGATAAGCGGAATCAATTTGTGCTGGTGAAATTGGATAGCATTGTTCCCGGTATGTATAAGTTTACCTCGACGATAAAGTTGGAAAAATCTGACCGGGGAAAACGGAATTTCATACAGACTTATTTCTTGTCTGCCGATAATGATACGCTGAAAGTTCCGGATCAGTACGTGGGAGTTGACACGTTGCGCCCTTACAAGAAAGACTGGGAGTTCTACGTGGCGGATTCCAGCTACACGAAGTTATTCATGAAGATTCCCAAGAGTGACCGGGATACGAGGGTGAAAGTAAAGAAGTTGAATGACCGGGAAGGCTGCGTGTACAAAACCGAAATCTTTAAAACGTATGTGGCCCCGAACCGGGAGAAACAATTGAAAAAGGAATACGAGCAGAGGAGACAGATGGAGCTTGAGAGGAAATCTGCAAAAAAGAAATAAGATCATATTCTGAATGAGAAAGATTGCGGCTAATTATATTTTGTTACCCGGATTTGAATTCGTGAAGAATGGATATGTTGTTTTGAAGGACGGGAAGGTGATGGACGTGGTGAATACCGGAGGCGAGATCCGGGAAATTCCTTGTCTCGAATTCTATGGAGGAATGATTGTTGATGATTGTGTTCGACAGTGTATCAAGTGGGTTCCCGGTGATCCGATTTGTGAGAAAATTCTTCAATTATACCGGGAAAATGGAGCGTGTGGGAATGGCCTTGCCCTTATTCAAGGGGGTGATTTTACCCGTTTTATCTGGATGCCGGAATCCCGGATTGTATATTTGCGCTAAGTTAAATACCAAAATAAATGAAGGATGAATAAAATCGTATTGACTATTACTTTTTTACTTGTTGCTTTTTTCGTTCAGGCGGGACCTCTTTGGATGCGTTATCCGAAGATTTCACCCGATGGAAAGCAAATTGCATTTAGTTATAAGGGGGATATTTATGTTGTCCCCGCAGAAGGTGGCGAGGCTCGCCAGTTGACCACTCATCCGGCGTATGAGTCACATCCCGTGTGGTCTCCAGATAGTAAGCAAATAGCGTTCACGAGTGACCGGAATGGTAATTTCGATATTTTCGTGATGTCGGCCCAGGGAGGTGATGCCCGACAAGTGACGACAAATTCAGCCAAGGAGATTCCTTACACGTTTATGCCGGATGGCAAAGAAATTGTTTACGGGGCACAAATGAGTGATCCCGTACAGAGTGCTTTATTTCCGGCGGGTTCCATGACTGAATTGTATGCCATTTCAGTGGACGGTGGACGTCCTCGGCAGATATTGGCAACTCCGGCAGAAGAGATTTGTTTCTTTAAGTCAGGTGATGCTTTCTTGTACCAAGATAAAAAGGGCGGGGAGAATGAATGGCGGAAACATCATACCTCATCTATCACGCGTGATATTTATCGTTATGATATGAAAAGCGGGAAACATACCCGTCTGATAGATCGGGCAGGGGAAGACCGGTCGCCCGTGTTGTCTCCGGATGAGCAAAGGGTATATTTTTTGAGTGAGCGAGAGGGTTCGTTTAACGTGTACTCGTTCCCGGTGACAGATCCCTCTGCCGTGAAAGCGGAGACTTCTTTCAAGACTCACCCGGTACGCTTTTTGAGTATTGCGGGTAACGGTCGTTTATGTTTCGGTTATGACGGAGAAATATATGTGAAGGATGCACAGGGAAGTCCCAAGAAAGTGGAGGTGGATATTATTGGTGACAATGCGAAAGATAATATTGTATCGTTGCGTTTCACTTCCGGGGCAACAAGCGCGACAGTTTCTCCGGATGGGAAACAGGTGGCCATGATTATTCGAGGAAATGTATTTGTAACTTCTACCGATTACACGACGACTAAACAAGTTACCACGACCCCGGAAGGAGAGAAATGGTTGAGTTTTGCTCCTGATAATCGGACAATTGCTTACGCTAGTGAACGCGATGGAAATTGGAATATCTATACAGCAAAAATTGCCCGAGAGGAAGAGGTGAATTTCCCGAATGCAACTTTAATTGAAGAGGAGGCCATTCTTCCGGCTTCAACCAAAGAACGATTTGCCCCGCAATTTTCTCCGGACGGAAAAGAATTAGCCTTTATCGAGGACCGTGCGAAATTGATGGTTGTTGATTTGAAGACAAAAAAGGTACGGCAGGTGGTAGACGATAAATATCAATATCACACGGGGGATGGTTTCACGTATACATGGTCTCCGGACGGGAAATGGTTTGCGATGGAAATTATCGGGAATCGCCACGACCCGTATAGTGATATTGCCATTGTGAGTACCGACGGGAAGGGAGAAGTGATAAACTTAACCAATAGTGGTTATTTTGACAGTAATCCCCGGTGGGTACTGGATGGAAATGCCATCTTGTTTTCCAGCGAGCGTTACGGGATGCGTAACCATGCATCATGGGGATCTTTGCAGGATGTAATGATCGTGTTTATGAATCAAGATGCTTACGATAAATTTCGGTTGAATAAGGAAGATTACGAGTTACTGAAAGAAGAAGAAAAACGTATTGCATCTTTGAAGAACAAAGAGCAGAAAAAGGATCAGGAAGATAAAAAAGGCGAGACGACATCCGCCACGAAAGAGAAAAAGAATATCGAGGTTGAATTGAGAGGTATCGAGGATCGGGTGATGCGGCTAACGCCGAATTCTTCGGAATTGGGAGATGCTATATTAAGTAAAAGTGGCGACAAGCTTTATTACATGGCATCTTTCGAGGGTGGTATGGATTTGTGGGTGAGCGATCTCCGTTCTAGGAGTACGAAGGTGATGCATAAGTTGAACAGTGACTGGGCGTCTTTGGAGATGGATAAGGATGGGAAAGATTTGTTTCTGTTGGGAGGACGTTCCATGCAAAAGATTAATCTGGCTTCGGAGAGAAGAAGTCCGATCACGTATTCTGCGGAAATGGAACTAGATCAGGCTGCCGAGCGGGCATATATGTTTGACCGGGTACGTCGTCAAGAAGCAAAACGTTTCTACGAGAAAAATATGCACGGTGTGGATTGGGTAAAAATGACCAAGGCTTACGAGAAATTTTTACCTTATATCAATAATAACTATGATTTCTCCGAGTTATTGAGCGAGTTGTTAGGTGAGTTGAACGTATCACATACGGGGTCGGGTTACCGCCCGAGAGCAAGAGGAGAGTCGACGGCCGAGCTAGGACTCCTGTTGAACGAGAATTATTCAAAGGATGGGTTGTTGGTTGACGAGGTGTTGGAAAAAGGACCTTTTGATAATGTCCGGTCGAAGCTGGAAGCCGGAATGATCATCGAGAAGATTGACGGACAGGCCGTGAAGGCCGGGGATGATTACTATCCCCTGTTGAAGGGAAAGTCCGGTAAACGTGTACTGTTTTCTATCTATGATCCTTCTACCAAGGAGCGTTGGGATGAAGTGATAGAACCGATATCGAAGAGGACGATGAACGGGTTGCTTTACCGGCGGTGGGTAAAACAAAGAGCTGCCGATGTAGACCGATTGTCGGGAGGACGTTTGGGTTACGTGCATATTTCCAGTATGGACGATCCGAGTTTCCGTTCCGTGTATGCCGATATTCTGGGTAAATATAATGATCGGGAAGGAATTGTTATCGACACTCGTTTCAATGGTGGTGGCCGTTTGCACGAGGATATTGAGATCCTGTTCAGTGGTAAGAAATATTTCACGCAAGTCGTTCGGGGACGGGAGGCTTGCGATATGCCAAGCCGTAGGTGGAATAAGCCTTCGATCATGGTGACCTGTGAGGCGAACTACTCGAATGCCCACGGTACGCCTTGGGTTTACCAACATCAGGGAATCGGTAAAGTTGTCGGAATGCCTGTGCCGGGAACCATGACGAGCGTGTCTTGGGAGACTTTGCAGGACCCGACGTTGTATTTCGGGATTCCGATCGTGGGTTACCGTTTACCGGACGGTAGCTATCTGGAGAACAAACAACTGGAACCGGACGTGAAGATTGCCAACTCTCCGGAGAAGATTATCAAAGGGGAGGACGAGCAGTTGGAGACTGCGGTGAAGGAATTATTAAAGGAGATTGATTCAAAGAAATAAAAGAGAGAAACGGCAGGCCAAAGGGATGAAGGCCTGCTGTTTCAGTTTACATGAGGGGTTGGAGTTTCCCGTCTTGCATGATTAATAATATCTTGTCTTTATTTAGTCTGGAACGTACACCCCTGTCAAAATCTCTCAAGTTTCTTAGGTATTGGCTTGTTTGGGATGGAAGGAGTACTTTTTTATTCTCGGGTAGGTATAGAGTCAGTGTCACTCTTTGAGCCCTCCATTGTCCCGCGAGTTTGATATAATTGTCAAATCGAAGCGTGTCGTTTTTGTAATTCCAGTTAAAATCCATGTTATCATATACCGGTTTTTCTTCTTGGGTGTAAAATTGTACACGTAATGTCGGGGTCGATCCCTCGGTCGAATATATCCTGATGTCCGGAGTAATCATGTTGCTGGAGGCTAATTGGAAGACGTTGTGGTCTATGTAAAGATTTTCAGGTATCTTGTAGCGTTCATTTACAAGTAGAACGAGCGTGTCCTGTTGACTCAGTTCGAGCGATTCTCCATAGCGGGTGCCATCAATCGACCAGCTCCGACCTTCGCTGATCCCCACGAATATGAGCATAACGAGTCCCAGCATCCAGCACGAGAGGGCGGAAAGGGCGATCACCTTGTTATTACTCTTGAAGGAGAACAACAATTTGATCGCCATATAAATGATCATGATAATAGGAATTCCAATCAAGAATGATATAGCAATTTTACCTAAAGTGAAGTTTAAGGGAGTGAACGCGTAGGCGAGTTCCATGAAACCACTTTTCCAAGGATAAAGGTTAGGTAAAAATAATGCTGACAGGAAAGCGAACAGCATGAAGATTCCCCCGACGAAGAGGGCCACGCCGATAATAATGGCCAACACTTTCCCGATAATGGTGAATACTTCGTATAAGCCTTCGCCTACCCGGTTCATGAAAGCGGCACCCTTGCCGTTTTTAATTTCTTGGTACTCGTCTTTTATGGAGCGTTCGATGTTGGAGACATTTATATTTTCTCCTTTCATTTCGAGTTTCTGTTTGGTCGTCTTGGCCTTGGGGACGGCAATCCACAAAATGATATACACGATAATGAATATTCCATAGTAGAAGGACAGAAGTACGAAACCTATCCGGATGAGCAAGGGGGATATTCCCCAATACGCTGCTAGTCCCCCGGCCACTCCACCAAGTACTTTGTTGTCTGGGTTCCGATATAGTTTTTTGGCCTGTTTCGGGGCGGATTTCCGGGGCTGCTCGTCTTCGTCGATGATGTCGTCAGGCGTACCCATCGTGGCGATCACCTGATCCACGTCGTCGAGAGTGATAACCTCGCGGAATTGTCCTTTCAAGTTTTCCGTGAAAAGCTCCCCGATCCGGTTCTCGATGTCATCCATGATCTCGTTGCCGTCCTCTTCTCGCGTGTAATATGTTTTGAGGGTATTGATGTATTCTTGTAGTTTTTCCAGTGCGTCTTCATCGATATGGAAAATCTTGCCGCTTAAATTTATAGTATATGTTTTTTTCATGATGTGTGGTGTTAGTTGTTATGGTTTTCTTTAATGCTGTTCACGGCAGAGGTCAATTCATCCCAGGAGTTTTCGAGTTCCTTGAGAAAACCTCGCCCTTGTTCCGTGATACTGTAATACTTGCGGGGAGGACCTTGTTGCGACTCTTCCCAGCGGTATGACAGTAGACCGGTATTCTTTAGTCGGGTCAACAAGGGATATATCGTCCCTTCGACCACGATCATCTTGGAGGCTTTCAGTTTACTGATGATATCCGGCACGTAGGCGTCCTGTTGCGAGATGATCAGTAAAATGCAGTATTCCAAGATACCCTTCCTCATTTGAGCTTGTGTGTTTTCAATATTCATCTCTTGGTTCTTTTGTAATGCAAGGCAAAGATATGAATAAAAAATAGTATTATGCAATACATAGTACTATTAATTTTAATATTTTATTCTTTTAGTCTGGATAAACGGCCGGGGAGCTTTAAAACGTTTTCGTTGATTTTCCTTGATTGTAAGGCGTTAAACTAGATATTAAAGATTAACTTTGCCATGAATTTAGAAAAGTGAATAACAAAAAATAAAATAGATATGAAGAGAGTTTTATTGATGATACTGGACGGTTGGGGTGTTGGGAAACACGATCATTCAGACGTGATCGGGAGTACACCGACTCCTAACATCACGGAATTGGCAAGTAATAATCCCCGTGCTTTGTTGTACACGAGCGGGGAGAATGTCGGGTTGCCCGACGGTCAGATGGGGAATTCCGAAGTCGGGCATTTGAATATTGGGGCCGGACGGGTGGTTTACCAGGATTTAGTGAAGATCAACCGGGCTTGTCGGGATCATTCCATTGCCCAAAACCCGGAGATCGTGAAGGCGTTTAATTATGCTAAAGAGAACGGGAAACAGGTGCATTTCATGGGACTGGTTTCTAACGGGGGAGTACATAGTTCGTTGGATCACGTGTTTGCCTTGTGCGATTTGTCGAAGGAGTTCGGGATCGAGAAGACCTTTGTTCATTGCTTTATGGACGGTCGGGACACGGACCCGAAGAGTGGAAAGGGATTTATCGAGGAGTTGCAGGACCACATGAAACAATCCACGGGTAAGATAGCTTCCGTGATCGGGCGTTATTATGCCATGGACCGGGATTCCCGCTGGGAGCGTATCAAGGAGGCTTATGACTTGTTGGTGGATGGTGTGGGTACCCCGGTAACGGACGCCGAGGCAGGAGTGCAGGCTTCTTATGACGCGGGGGTAACGGACGAGTTCATCAAACCGATTGTTTGCGTGGACGAGGCCGGAAAGCCCGTGGGAACGATACAACCGGGTGATATGGTGATATTCTTTAATTTCCGTAACGACCGTGCCAAGGAGTTGACCATCGTGCTGACACAGGAAGACAAGCCGGATTTCGGGATGAAGACCATGCCGTTGTATTATTGTACGATGACTCCTTACGATGCGAAATTCAAGGGTTTACATATCCTGTTTGATAAAGAGAACGTGGAGAATACGATCGGGGAATATATTTCCAAGCAGGGGTTGAAGCAGCTGCGTATTGCCGAGACGGAGAAATATGCTCACGTGACATTCTTTCTGAACGGGGGACGAGAAGAGCCTTTCGAGGGAGAGAGCCGTATTTTGGTACCTTCTCCGAAAGTGGCTACCTACGATTTGCAACCTGAAATGTCTGCCCCTATCGTGACCGAGAAGATCGTGGAACAGTTGAATGAAAAGAGTGTTGATTTCATTTGCTTGAATTACGCGAACGGGGATATGGTGGGACATACCGGGGTGTACGAGGCTATCCAGAAAGCCGTGGCTACCGTGGATGAGTGCGTGGGTAAGACCGTGGCTGCCGCACGTGCTAACGGTTACGACGTGTTGATTATTGCCGACCACGGGAATGCCGATAACGCGGTGAACGAGGACGGGACGCCGAACACGGCTCACTCGCTGAACCCGGTGCCTTGTATTTGGGTTACCGATTCCAAGTGTGATCACTTGCGGGACGGGGTTCTGGCCGATGTCGCCCCCACGGTTCTCGCGATTATGGGACTTCCACAGCCCAAGGAAATGACGGGAAAATCGTTATTAGTTTGATATAAAAATGGAACGCTGGTCAAGTAAATGGCCAGCGTTCTTTGTTTGATAAGGTCAACATCCCGATAATGATATTGTAGTTTCTCGTGTATTTGAGATTTTTGCAGTTGAGTGTGAGAAAAAGAAAAGTCTTGCAAGCGGAACATGAATTTACCTATGCTTGCAAGACTTTTTTGAAAATATCTTGTTGTTACTTGTTCTTCAACTGTTCTTCGAGTAGAGCGACTTTTTCCTGTTCGGCTTTGACTAGCCGTTCGTAGAGTTCTACAATTTTGTCTATTGGATTAAACGTGTATTGACAATTTTGGGAAAAGAAGTGTTCGTTTTCGCTATTAGTAAACGTGTTAAAATAGTTGATGGTAGCCTCTTCACTCATCGTTTTCAGGGCCTCCGTGGAAACGTGCAATATTTTCGCAATCTTATCAAGCATTTCGTCTTCAATTTGTTCTTTTTGCTCTAATTTTGAAAATGCTTGTTGCGTCATGTTTAATTCGGCCGCGAGGGTTTCTTGTTTAATCCCTAGCATATCGCGTACGCGTTTTATACTGTGTCCGTGGTGTGTTTTGCTCATAGGTATAATCTCTGTACTCATAGTTGTTTATATTCAGTTGTACGGGCAAATATACGAAATAATTGTTTATTATGGGTTGTAAATTACACCATTTCGGGAGTTATTTACAAGGCTTGATTGTAGTTTACCTGTAAATTCTGGGCTTTATTTGCATAGGTGTTATAAATAATGGTGTAGAGGAAATGAAAATCTATCAGCGTCAATTAGAAGAATGTTACCGGAAACTGGAACAAGCCGGGCAAGTCGGGCAAACGAGGGAATTGCGAGTGAGCTTGGGAAAAGTGATTGATAAAATACGGTTAATTAACACGATGGATGATTTGATTCATAAAAAGTCGGAAGAGATGAGGCGGTTAATTGAGGAAGTCATGGGGGATATTGACGATCTAGCCCAACGTCACCACATCTTTTGATTCTCCAGGATATAATCCCGGTAAGAGATTACGAGTGTATTTCGAGTAGATTGAAGGGTACTCTCGTTAAATTCTCATGCATGGATCAAACCAAGATGAAGGATAATTAATCCTCTTCGTTGATTTCCGGTTGACTTTCCGTAGACTAATTAACGAGATTCCGGTGCGAGTATACTGAGATACCCTATTATCCCCAGGTTATTACTCCGAAAACCGATCACTTGCGTCGTTCCCTGTCGCTTGTAATGGTGGCGAGAGATCAACGATTCTATCTTTTTTATTGTAACTTTGCGGAATCATTTTCATCAATTTTCAATTAAAACATGATACAGATAGGAGATACGATTATAAGTCTGGATATTTTCGAGAAGAAGTTTTGTTGTGATTTAGCAGTTTGCAAGGGAATTTGCTGCGTGGAGGGGGATTCGGGGGCACCTTTGGAAGAAGGGGAGGCGGAACAGATCCGGGAGAATTATAGGAAAATTAAACCTTACATGAAACCTGAGGGGATTGCAGCCGTGGAGGAACAGGGCTTTTCCGTGGTCGACATCGAGGGTGACATGGTTACGCCGCTAATCGGGGGACGGGAGTGTGCGTATATTATCGAGGAGAACGGGTGTTCGTGGTGTGCCATTGAAAAAGCGTGGAGCCGGGGTGAGAGTTCTTTCCGAAAACCGATATCTTGCCACATGTACCCGATTCGGGTGAAACAGTACCAGAATTACGAGGCGATGAATTATGACCAGTGGACGATTTGTGCTTGCGCCCGCTTAAAGGGTGAGCAAGAGGGAATTCCGGTGTACGTGTTTTTGAAAGATGCTCTCATTCGCAAATATGGGGAGGAATGGTACGAGCAGTTATGTTACGCTGCACGGGAGATTGAGACGGGAAAAATCAAGTTCGGACGCTAATTTTTTTGGACTTTTCTTTGCGGAAAAAGAAAGTTATTCTATCTTTGCAGCGCAAAAGCAAAATGGTGGATGTAGCTCAGTCGGTTAGAGCGTCGGATTGTGGTTCCGAAGGTCGTCGGTTCGAGACCGATCTTCCACCCCGCTGGAACGGAGAATTGAATTTCGATTCTCCGTTTTTTTATTTCTTCTCGGTTGGGGAGAATGGGAATTCGGGTGAAAATCAAGTGGTCTCTTGTAATATAACACGGTGAAATCCCGTTGTATTTTCGATGAAGACAGGGAACATTTTCGTTTCATCTTCGGAACACCTTCGGTGCTCCTTCGCTCCCGGGCGTCTGTGCAGCGAAGGTGTACCGGGAACGTTCCGGGAAAGAATATTTACTTGAATGTTATTTCAACGGGATTTCACCCGTTTTTCACTTTGCTATATCTTCTTTGAATAAAGGATATATTCATGGTAATATCTCGGTAAAATTTTCAATCGTATTTGAAAATACTTGTGTTTGTAGGAAAATATTCGGTTATGATTGAGTGATTATTCCTGTGCTGTTTTTTTTGCAAGGACGAGAATTATGTCTATTTTTACACAATCGTTGACGAAACGGTGTAATTGAATATAAATCATTAATAATTAGAATAAATTACATGGCAACAGAGAAATTTTTGTGGAGACACATAGGGCCGCGTCCAGAGGATATTGAAAATATGCTCAAAGTGGTTGGTGTTAGTTCACTTGATGAGTTGATCGAACAAACCGTACCGGAGTCCATCCGTTTGAAAAAACCGTTGGATTTGCCGGCTCCTCTTACCGAGTTCGAGTTTATCTCCCGGATGAAGGCGGTAGCTTCAAAAAATAAATTATACAGAACTTTTATCGGTCAAGGGTATTATGACACGATTACCCCTGCTGTGATCCAACGGAATATTTTGGAGAACCCGGCTTGGTACACGTCATACACTCCCTATCAGGCAGAAGTTTCACAAGGTCGTTTGGAGGCTTTATTGAATTTCCAGACGATGGTGGTGGAACTTACCGGGATGGAAATTTCTAACTGTTCGCTACTTGACGAGGCCACGGCTGCTGCAGAATCGATGACGATGATGTACGGTTTGCGTGGTAAAGAGATGAAAAAAGCGGGAGCCAATAAATTGTTTGTTGATAATCAGATATTCCCGCAAACGAAAGACGTGTTAATCACCCGTTCAGCCCCGCAGGGAATCGAGTTGGTTTACGGTGATTATGATACGTTTGAGTTTACCCCGGATGTGTTCGGTGCTATTATTCAGTACCCGGCTGCTAACGGTGAGGTACGTGATTATAAAGCATTCGCCGATCGGGTACACGCTAATGGGGCGTTGTTGTCGGTTGTGGCTGACATGATGAGTCTCGTGTTGTTGACCCCTCCGGGAGAATGGGGTGCTGACGTGGTTGTCGGAACAACCCAACGTTTCGGTATCCCGATGTCTTACGGTGGACCTCACGCTGCTTACATGGCAACGAGAGAGGAATATAAACGTAACATCGTGGGACGTATTATCGGTGTGACGATTGATGCACAGGGAAATCATGCATTGCGTTTGGCTTTGCAAACCCGTGAACAACATATCAAACGGGAAAAAGCTTCTTCCAATATCTGTACTGCCAAGGCTTTGAATGCCACGATGGCCGGATTCTATGCTGCTTATCACGGTCGTGAAGGATTGGAGAGAATTGCCCGTCACATTCATTCCGCTGCCGTGATATTGGCAGAGGAAATCCAAAAATTGGGTTATAAACTGAAAGTAAATAAATTCTTCGATACATTGCGTTTCGAGTTGCCGGAGGGTGTTTCTCAGGCTGCCGTGCGTGATGCTGCTTTGGAGCAGGAAATCAACTTGTTCTACTGTAACTGTGGTTGCGGTAAGGTCGTGGGGTTGTCAACGGACGAGAAGATTAACGAGAAGGAAATTAACACGTTGATCGGTATTTTCGCTAAAGCTGCCGGAAAGACGGCTGCACACGTGCAATTCCTTGATGACCGTACGGTGCTTGATCCGGTGATGTTGCGTGACGATGAAATCCTGCAACAATCCGTGTTTAACATCTACCATTCTGAGACTGGAATGATGCGTTACATGAAGAACTTGGAGAGAAGAGATATTTCTTTGGCTACTTCCATGATTTCTTTGGGATCTTGTACGATGAAATTGAATGCCGCTGTTGAGATGTTGCCGATTACTTGGCCGGAGTTGGGTGCAATCCACCCGTTTGCCCCGATGTCTCAAGCAGAGGGTTATCAACAAATGATCCGGGAAACCGAGGAAATGTTGTGCAAGGTGACCGGATTTGCCGGATGTAGCTTGATGCCGAATTCCGGTGCTGCCGGAGAATATTCCGCTTTGATGGTGATCCGTCAATATCATATCTCTCGTGGAGAAGGTCATCGTAACGTGATCCTGATTCCGGCTTCCGCTCACGGAACGAACCCGGCTTCCAGTTCTATGGCAGGTTTCAAGATTCTTGTTACCGCTACCGACCCGGAAGGAAATATCGACGTGGAAGACTTCCGCAAGAAAGCTATCGAGAACCGGGATAACTTGATTGGTGCGATGATTACCTACCCATCAACTCACGGTATTTTCGAGGAATCAATCAAGGAATTGTGCAAGATCGTTCACGAGAACGGTGGACAGGTATTCATGGATGGTGCTAACATGAACGGGCAGTGTGGTTTGACTAGCCCGGGAGAGATTGGTGCTGACGCTTGTCACTTGAATTTGCACAAGACATTTGCTATGCCTCACGGTGGTGGTGGTCCAGGTGTCGGCCCGATCTGCGTGGCGTCTCATTTGGTGAAATTCTTACCGTCACACACGATGGTGAAGACCGGAGGCGAGGAAGGTATTCACGCCGTGGCTGCCGCTCCTTACGGTTCTGTTGGAATGTTACCTGTAACTTACGGTTACTTGTTAATGTTGGGTGGTGAAGGTTTGGCTATGGTAACCAAGATGGCGATTTTGAACGCGAACTATCTGGCTTCATCTTTCGAGAAATTGGGATTCAAGATTTTGTTCAAGGGATCGAAAGGTCGTGTAGGTCACGAGATGATCTGGGATTGCAATATGTTCAATAAAGAATACGGAATTTCTGAGTTGGATATTGCCAAACGTTTGATGGACTTCGGTTTCCACGCTCCTACCTTGTCATTCCCTGTTCACGGGACTTTGATGGTTGAGCCGACGGAGAGCGAGCCGAAAGAAGAGTTGGATCGTTTCATCGAGGCGTTGAAGACTATTCGTGAGGAAATGATCGAGGTGGGTGAAGGTAAAGCCGACAAGACGGACAACGTTTTGAAGAATGCACCTCACACGCATAAAGTGTTGACGGCTGACGAGTGGAGTCACGCTTACCCGCGTAGCAAGGCAGCTTATCCGCTGGCTTGGGTGGCAGAGAACAAGTTCTGGCCGCAAGTAGGGCGTGTGGATGATGGTTATGGTGATCGTAACCTGATGTGTACCTGCGATCCGCTTGAGTCATACGCAGACGAGAAATAAATTCTTTTAAATTATATTGGAAAGCGTTTCATTGTTGAGGTTTGAAACGCTTTCCTTTTCTTATTTTCCAGGGAGAAAGGTATGTTGGAGCAAGATGTTTTGTTGGATTTATTGGCACGTAAGGATAACCGGGCTTATCAATATTTATATCAATGTTATTATGTAGCGTTGAAAGCGTTGGCGAATCATTACGTGAAGGATAATGACGTGGCGGAAGATCTGGTGCAGGATGTGTTTATTTCTTTGTTGGAAAGTGACTACAAGTTCAAGACGGAGAATGACATCAAGTATTTTTTATACAGTTCTCTGAAAAATAAATGTATTAGTCATTCCAGAAAACAGAAAGTCCGGGATAAATATTACCAAGATGTTGTGTCTTCGCTGAATGAAGAGGAACATTTTTGGGATAAGGTGCTGGAAGAGGATGTTTATGCCCGGTTGATGGCAGCTATCGAGACTCTGCCGCCTCAGTGTAAATTAGTAATGATAATGACCCTAGATGGGTTGAAAGCGTCGGAAATTGCCGAACGTTTGCATATTTCCGTGGATACCGTGAAGGATCATAAAAGTAACGGGAAGAAAAAATTAACCGCCCAGTTGAAAGATACAGAGTTGCTCTGTTTGATTGGGTTCCTTTGGTTGTAATACTCGTCACGGAAGTGCTATTTTTTCAGGTGTAAAAAAATTTTTTAGGAGACACCCCCCTTTTGGGAGGTCGTGCGTTTTATTTATAGAACTGGGAATGAAATAGGTTTAAACGTTCCTTTATTAAGAGCATAAAGGTGGTTTAATAACGAGAAATCTATTAAATCATTTTGATTGGAAAAACGCTGATTACAAACGCCTTAAGAAAAAGCAAAATTCCAACGTAAAAATGGAAATCTGAATATTTAAAATATCAATAAAGGAACGTTTAATGCGATTTTATAAATTGTGTACTGATGAACGATAAAGAAATGTTATTCAAGATATCCTTGTTGATTTCCAAGAGTTTATCTGGGGATATCACGAAAGAGGAACAAACCGAATTAGATTCGTGGCGGGAAAAATCCGAATATAACAAGAAGTTGTTTGAGCGAATTTGTTCGGAGATGGTAATGCGGGAAAAACTTGCTCAATATAAGAGTGCGAACGTGCAGACAGCGTTTGATACATTTGTTAAAAGAAGAGAGAAACTACATTCTGGTCAGCGCTGGATAGGAAAGTTATCCCGTTATGCGGCAATTTTTATCGTACCCGTGTTGGCTGTGGTATTTTATTATAGCCAGAGAGAGAACGTTGAAATGGTAGAGCAACCACAGTCCGGGACAGAGATGGCAACCATCCAGAGAAATTTGCCGGTGCTGACGCTTTCTAATGGAAGGGAAATGGTTTTGTATGACCAAGAATTATTGTTGGAAGAAGAGAACGGGGTAAAGATTTCGGTGAATGAAGAGGGACGTGTACAGTATGACCGGACAGATTCCGAGGGAACGGAAATGTTATATAACACTTTAACGACGCCTTCGCAGTGTGATTTTACGTTTACTTTGGCCGATGGAACAAGAGTGTGGATGAATGCTAAATCTTCTTTACGCTATCCGATTAATTTTCAGGGGAAAGAACGAATCGTTTATGCGGAGGGTGAAATATATCTGGAAGTGGCCCGGGATGAAAAGCATCCGTTTTTCGTGATGCTTAATGGAATGAAGGTGGAGGTGTTGGGAACTTCCTTTAACGTGAATTCTTATGCGGATGAGGATTATGCGGAGGTGACGCTGGTGGAAGGACACGTGGCGGCTTACGTGGATGACAAGAGCTATGATTTGTTACCAAGCCGACAATTACACTGGAATAAAGAGAATGAATCCGTGGATATAAAAACCGTAAATGTAAATGATTATATCGCTTGGAAGAAAGGACAATATGTATTTAAGGGGCGCCCCTTGGAGAAGGTCGCTAAAGTATTGGAACGTTGGTATGACGTGGAGATTATTTTTGAAAATGAAAAGAGTAAGGAGACGGTTTACACGGGAGTAATTAATAAAGAGGAAAATTTTGATGCTTTTGTCTTGCGATTGAGAGAGACGTCATCTCTATCGTGCAGGATGGAAGGTAATAAACTATATGTCAAGTAATTTTAATCGTAAAGAAAAATTGTATGAAAAGAATTTTAGTATTAGGATGTTTGTTGATGTCATTTGTCGGGCTTTTCGGGCAAAATGAAACCTCGAAAGAGACTAAAGATTGCACGATTCAAGGTGTGCTGGATGGTGTTTATAAAGGAACGAAAGTTTATTTGGTTGAAGAAGAAGAGATTAATGGTGCATCCAAGGTGATTGATAGCTGTGATGTCAGGGATAATCGTTATACGTTTGTTATAAAGAATGTGACGGTTCCACGGATGTATTTTGTAAAAAGTGGTGATCCGAATTGCTTGAGTCCGATTACTCCGGTTTGGGTAGAACCAGGCAATGTGAAAGTTAGGGCTAATTCGGATTTTTTTGTGAATTGTACTGTTACGGGAACGGTTAATAACGAAATCTTTAGTGCTTATAATGCAGAGATAAAGCATTTTGTGGATAGTATGTTGCGTTCAGCTAATATCGATCGGTTGTTGAATAGAAATCAATCAGAAAAGGAGTTAGATAGGGATTTTAAAGCTCGTACAGCTCAACATAATAGTAGGTCTTTGCATTTGCAGTATGAATTAGTTCACAGATATAATGATCAGGCTATAGCTCCATTTATGATTTTCTGGGAAATGAAGGCAAATGTTTCCCTCGATGAGTTAAAAAAATTACGTGCGGTAGTATCTTCTAGTTTGAACGAGCATCCTTACACGAAACAATTGGATGAATATATTCGTTTAGCTGAATTTAAGGTGGGGAGTGATATGCCGGATTTCGAATTGCCGGATAAAGATGGAAAATCGTTTAAATTGAGTAGTTTGAGAGGTAAATACGTGTTGGTCGATTTTTGGGCTTCTTGGTGTGGCCCGTGTATGCGGGAAATGCCTAACGTGGTGAAACTGTACAAAGAGTGTAAAGGGAAGAATTTCGAAATCGTGGGTGTTTCTTTGGATCAGAAGCGGGATGCATGGTTGAATGCAGTGGAAAAGAATAAGATGAAATGGATTCAAGTGAGTGACTTGAAGTCTTGGGCAACCGCTCCCGTGAAATTGTGTAATGTATCAGCAGTTCCTTACACGGTTTTGGTGGATCCGGATGGTAAGGTTATCGCTCTTGATCTTCGGGGTGAGGAACTGATTAAAAAAATAAAGGAAGTTTTAAAGAAATAATGGAAATGGTATGAAGTATATAGTACTAATTATTTGTTTGTGTAATTTATTTTCTTTTACGGTAAAAGCTAAGGAACGTCCGACTGTGATCACGGCTGAAATTTTCGGTTATCAGCGGGATAAAGTTCATTTTGATTTTATAGAGAAAGAGGGGATTAATATGGAGTTCCCGTATAAAGACGGTCAATTGATAGAGTTTATGGTGGAATTGGATGATATTACCACGATGATTTTGAATACGTTTATCGAGGTTTATCTTCAACCGGGGGATTCTATTCATGTAAAGGTGACTTATAACGGGAGGAACTATGACAAGGTTGAGTTTTCCGGAACACCTGCGGCGGTAGCTGTAAATTCGAAGTTGCATGAAAAAGAAATATTGCAAAGGCAACGTAATTATAAAACAAATATTCCGGCAATGTTGGTTACATTGGTGGATGCCAAGAAGTTTCATGAAGCAACGTTGAAAGAGTGGAAAGATGAAGTGGAGATGTTAGGGCAGGTTAAAGACCAGATAGATCCCCGGGTTTATAATATGGTGATATCTGGAATAGAGGGAACTCTTTTAACGAATTTAATGACTTATCCTTATGCGAGCGCTTCTTTTCACAAGAAGAAGTTAGAAGATTGTATGACTGCGGATTATTGGACAGCACTAGATGGTTATAAACTTCGGGATGACGAGGCATCGTTAAGAAGTAGAGCGTACCAATGTATGTTGGCTCCTTATAAAGATTACGTGCGTGCTAAAGAAGCGCGTGATGCGGGTAAGGAATATGAACCGCTTACTTCGCTTGAGGAGCAATACAAGGATTTTGTTGCTTTCTATGACGGGAGTTTGAGAGATACGGCGTTATTCGTGTTTTTGTATAACTCTGGTGCTGCTGGTGAAGATTTTGATGTGATCGAAAAATTGGTAAAAGATTATTTGAAAAAGTATAATAAGAATAAGGAATACAAGAAAATTTTGAATCAAGTGATGCAGTAAATTAAAAGGGGAAATGTATTGCAGTACATTTTCCCCACTCTGAATTTTAATTTAATTTCTCTAAATTAAAAGCAATACAAAATTATGCAAAAAAAGAAGTGTCTATGTCGAGATTTAATTATTAAATCGATTTGTTGTGTTTTTTTATATGCTTTGCTACCTGTATCGTCTGTTTTTGGACAGGAACAAGATTATAAAAAAACGAGAGTAACACTAAATGTGAAAGATATGAAATTGAATGACGTGCTTGATACTCTAGCCTCAGTGGCTAAAGTACGCTTCTTTTATAATCATTCACAAGTAGATGTCAATAAGAAAGTATCTTTTAATGTAAAGGATCGTGAGTTGGATTACGTGCTGATGCTTGCTTTGGGGGATCAGCCGGTGTCCGTGGAGTATCAGGTGAATCGTGTCGTGGTTTTAAAGTACCAAAAACCGACACAGGGAGTGACTATTTATAAAATTAGTGGAATTGTTATTGATGCTTCCACAAAGGAACCTCTTCCCGGAGCGAGTATTATTTTGAAAGAGAATAAAGGGATGGGAGTGGTGACGGATTTTGACGGGAAGTTTTTTATAGAGGTTCCTCAAGGAACATCTGCCTTGTTGGTTTCGTTCGTCGGCTACGAAGAAGAAACGGTTAACGTGACAGGGGGAAATATGGAAAATTTGGAGATCAAGTTGACGGAGAAGACCACGGAGATTGAAGATGTGGTGGTGACGGGTATGGCACCTCGTAAGGTGGAAAGCTTTTCGGGTGGTTATGTGTCCGTGAAAGGAAGTGAATTAAAAAAGATAAGTCCGAATAACTTGTTGAAGGCTTTGCAGGTTTTTGACCCGAGTTTTCGTATCGTGGAAAATAATAATGCCGGTTCGAATCCGAATGCCATGCCGGAATTCCGCTTGCGGGGGGATGTGCAGCTAGGAAATGGCGGGGTGGATGCTAATAGCATGGAGATGATGATGGGGGATTATTCTCAACGCCCGAATATGCCGCTTTTCGTGTTGGATGGATTTGAGACTACTTTGCAGCGGATTGTTGATTTGGATCCGGAACGTGTGGAATCCATTACTATTTTAAAGGATGCTGCTGCAACGGCAATCTACGGTTCGAAAGCCTCTAATGGGGTCCTTGTCGTGGAAACGAAAAAACCTCTTCCGGGAGCGTTGAATATTTCGTATAGTATGAATATGGGTATTTCTGTGCCTGATTTGTCGGATTATAATTTGATGGATGCGGAAGAGAAGTTGGAATACGAACGGATGGCCGGTGTATTCAGTACGACGAGCCAGTTGAATTATTACAACAAGTATAAAGAAGAAATTTTAAGAGGGGTTGACACGTACTGGTTGTCAGAGCCCTTGCGGACGGCCGTCACTCACCGCCATACGTTGACAATGGAAGGTGGAGATGAGGCGTTAAGATATAACTTGGGAATAAACTATTCAAGAGAACCGGGAGTGATGAAAGAATCCGGGCGTAACAGTATGGGGTTGAACCTGTCTCTTCAATATCGTCGGAAAAAATGGAATATCCAAAATCAATTAAGCCTGACGAATGTAAGAGGGGATAATTCTCCTTATGGTTCTTTTAGTCAATACACGAAATTGAACCCGTATTACCGGAAAACAGATGAAAATGGACGTTACACGAGTCTTTTGGACCAAAAGAAATTACCGGGAGAAGGAGGAGGAACCGTGAATATCGTGAATCCGTTATATAATTTGTTGTGGAAATATAAAGATTTCACGGAGAATTTTAGTGTCGTGGATAATTTTAATATCGAGTGTGCTATCTTGGATAATCTCCGGGTGTCGGCGGGAGCTTCTATCACGAAAGGTACTTCCAGAATGGAGGTTTTTAAATCCATGAATCATACGGATTTTTTGGCAGAGCAGGATTTGACCAGAAAAGGTTCGTATAATAAAAGTACGGGAGATAATGTTTCATGGAGCGTGAATGCTTCTGTAAATTATAACTACACGAAGGATAAGCATTTATTAAGTTTGTTTGGACGTTGGAACGTGGATGAGTCTAAAAGTAACAGTGTAAACTTGTCGGCAATGGGATTCCCGAATGATAATATGGATGACTTTTTATTTGCTTACGAGATGGAAGACCGGGTAAGTGGAACAGAATCGACTTCTCGAACAGTCGGAATTATCGGGCAAGTTAGTTATATGTATGATATGCGTTTCTCGGTAGACTTTAGTATTCGTGGGGATCTTTCCTCGCAATTTGGGGCGAACACGGGAATGGCACCTTTTTGGGCTGCCGGGGCTCGTTGGAACTTACATCGGGAAAAATGGTTGCAAAACACGATTATTTCAAACTTGGTGTTACGCGGGTCTTATGGTGTCACGGGGTCACAAAGTTATTCTCCTTACCAGGCGAAAGAGACTTACTCGTACGATGATTTGTTGTTCCCCTATCCGTCTTCGGATATATTGGGAGCGCAGTTAAAGGGTATGGGTAATCCGGATTTGGGATGGTCTACGACAGAGAATCGTAGTTTAGCTGTAGAGATAGGATTATGGAATAGTCGGGTAAATGCGTCTTTTTCATACTATAATAATTACACGGATGAGTTGTTGTTAGATTATAATATGGCTCCTTCTACCGGGTTCGCCACTAAAACAATGAATGTTGGAGCTGTGGAAAATGAGGGATATGATATTTCATTAAGTGTGATGCCTATTCAGGATTACGAGAGACAGATTCAATGGAGTGTTTCAATGAATGGTTCGCATAACCGTAACGTGATCAAGAAGATTTCGAACGAAATGAAGGCTATGAACCAGAAAAATTTGGAGAAAAAGAATGGAAGTCCGGAGGCCATTTACGAGGAAGGGAAATCTACCACCCAGTTGTTTGTGGTTCCTTCTTTGGGAATTGACCCGGCCACGGGGCAAGAGGTGTTCTTAAACCGTAATGGAGAGAAAACTTATATTTGGGATCCGCTGGATAAAGTGGCAATAGGTGATACGGAACCGAAATTGAGAGGGGCTGTTTCTTCGGCGTTTACGTATAAAAATTGGAGTGTTTCTCTGGCTTGTTCATACGAGTTCGGAGGATGGTGGTATAACCAGACGTTAGTTGATAAAATTGAAAATTCAAGTGCGGCTTATAATTTGGATCGTCGGGCGTTATCACATCGTTGGAGTGAGAATAACCGGGATGCACGTTATAAAGCGATAAAGATGACGAACCAGGATACGGGAATGAGCAGTCGTTTTGCGCAGAAACGGAATGAGTTTTCGTTTACGTCTTTGGCAGTCGGTTATCGTTTTGATCCGAAGAATTTTAAATTCTTGCAAGCGTGTCGAATTGCCAGTGTGTCGTTGAATGCAACGATGGAAGAACTGGGTAGAATCTCATCCATTAGAACAGAACGAGGATTGGATTACCCGTTTGCTAGAACGTTCAGCGTGTCATTGTCGGTATTGTTTAATTAAAATGAGGAGGAGTACGAGATGAAAAATTTATTATTATCAGCAATTTGCATCGTTTCGTTGTTCTTGTCTTCCTGTCAGAATTGGATTGATGTGAATCCGAAAACGGATATTGAGGCCGAAGAGTTCTTCACTTCGGAGGACGGGTTCAAAAGTGCGTTGACCGGGTTGTATAGCATGATGGTACTGGAAAAATCATACGGGAGGCAGATGACATTTGATTTCGTGGAGAAGTTGGTTCAACGATATGATAATTATGCGGCGGGGTCTGTGACGGATGAGGAACGAGCAGCTATCTATAAATATGGTGAAACGACAAGTTCTAAAAATGCGATTGCCGAGATCTGGTTGAAGTTGTATAACGAGATTGCGAATATCAATAATTTCTTGCAATATCTTGAATCGAACGGGGATGTGATCGTGACAGAGGGGTATCGTGATTTGATGAAGGGGGAGGCGCTAGGGTTACGTGCATTCCACTATTTTGATTTGTTGCGTTTGTGGGGACCGATTTATTCTCAAGATTCGACAAAAGCGTGTATTCCTTACCGGGAGAAGTTCAATTCTGAGAGCGCACCGTTGATGGCGGCTAACGAAGTGATGAAGCGTATTGTTGCCGATTTGAAGGCTGCTGAAGAGTTATTGAAGAATGATCCGTTGAATTATGATAATGTTGCGAACGAGCCTTTTGTCGGGGAGCGTAAGCATCGCATGAATAAGTATGCAGTTAAGGCTATGTTAGCCCGAGTATACTTGTATATGGGAAATAAGGCACAAGCAGCGAGTTATGCTCGGGAGGTAATTAATAATTCCGGGTTACGGCTTGTACGTGACAACAGGGAAGATGTGTCTTTGTATGGGGAGACTATTTTCGGACTTTCCATGTATAATATGGAGGAGAAGTTGTCTGCTTACTGGAAAGATGCTACCACTTTCGACACGCAGTATTATATTTCTCGAACCAATATTTCGTCCGTGTTTGAAACAAATTCGGGGATTGGGTTGAATGATATGCGTTATCGCTCGAATTATGGTTTTATTCATACTTCCGGGAATAGTTTCCTTTGTCGCAAATATTTAGGCAGTGGACTGTATGGAGAGAAAATCCCGTTGATCCGTTTGGCTGAAATGTACTATATATTAGCTGAATCGGTAGCCTTGTCTGAATGTGGGCAGTATATTAATGCGGTGAAGAATGCCAGAGGTATTTCTCGGGCATATGATGTCGGTACGAATGTGACCGAAGAGCAACGTTTGGAGGAATTGAATAAAGAGTATCAGAAAGAGTTTTTTGCTGAAGGACAGTATTTTTACTTCCTGAAGAGGCATAACATGAAAACTTTCTACCGTTGTCCCGTGGAGAATTTTTCAGCTTACGTGTTACCGGTTCCGGATGACGAAAAAACATATGGAGAGGCTGAGTAATCATTTAAACGCAAAGTATAGAATATGAGAAATATATATGTTATTATAAGTGTTTTGTTATTCTCTTTAGCGGCGTGTCAGGAAAAGGAGATTCTCGGCTATTCGATAGAACGGGATGGCTTACAATTCGATTATGACACGAATAAAATGAGAGTGACGGTTGATTTTATGCAAGAGTATAGAACGGATACGACGTGGTATTCCGGGATCCCGGGTGAAGGTGGTTATTACACGCAGAGACGGTATACCGGTGATTCTTTGTTGAAAAAGAAGATACAGTTGAATTTATCCATGATGGGACACGCCGTGGATTATGATCGAGAATTTCGGTTAAAGGCGGTGGTGGCAGAAGGTACGGATGAAGTGGCAAAAACTTTTTTGGAGTTTGAACCTTCGTACGTGTTTCGTGCCGGGCAACTGAGAGATACGGTAGAAGTGTACGTGTTGAATCCGGTAGCCCGTGTAAATTACACGATTGGAATTGTTTTGGATGAGGAGAATTCGGATCCTTCCTTGGAGTTGGGAGCGAAGGAGAAGAGTGAGTATCAAGTGTTATTGAGTAATCGGTATCCACAGCCGTCTCAATGGGATGCGAGTGTTGTTGGAGATTTCAGCGAGGACAAGTATGCATTCATGGTAACCATTTTGGGAAAATTGTATGATCCTTGGGCTGATTGGAGTTCTGATATTGCTGTTTTACTTGAGGCTTTGAATGAATACAACGCTTCGCATCCCGGAGAGGAGAAAGATTTTACATTCCCGGAACCGCCGGCTCCTGTTTGGTGGAGTAATTTTGAACATATGCTCGGGGAATATTCAATGGCTAAAGATCAATTTATGAAGGAGGCTTTAGGGTATGATTATAACTATTTCGTTTGGTGGTGGGTAGAGGACGAGAGAGGAACGAACCAACGCTTGCGGGATGCCTATGACCAATATAACGCTGAACATCCGAATGATCCATTACCGTTTGAGCAGTTCCCTGTTATATGAAAGAAAGATTATTCTATGGTTTATAAAATAGAAAAACAATGAAAAGATTAATATTTATAGTCGGATTTGTTGCGTGGTTTCTTGTCGGATGTTATGATGATAAAGGGAATTACGACTACAAAGAAATAAATACGATTGATGGACTTATGTTTATGCCAACCCCGATTGTTGTGGAGGAAGGTAACTCGTATAGGTATGAATATCGTCAACCGGCACAGGAAGAATTAAAGGTAACTTATTCCCCGGTTTTTACTCAAAGTATGGTAGAAGGAGAGGATAATGTGGAGTATTTGTGGACGGTGGCGTATAAGGAGGGTTCTGAGAATGTTGTTGATAGTGTGTTTACGAAAGAATTGGAACTGGCTTACCCTCCGAAGCAAGCAACTAAATATAATGTCAAATTCCGCTTGAGTGATAAGAGAACGGGAGTTGATCATTATCGTGATTTTATCATGACGACTAAAGTTCCGTTTGTGAATTCATGGTTTATCTTGAATGGACCGGAAAATGACAGAAAGTTATCTACGGTGGAAGAACCGGATTCAACGAATCCGATCATCAGTTATGATGCTTATAAAGATTTGTGGAATAGGGAACGATTTCAAAAAGCGGAGGCTTTGTCGTACGTGAATTTCCTTACTCTTTCGGATGGAATGGATAAGTGTGAAAGTTTGTATGTCGTTCAGCGTGATTCTGTTGCTTTGATGTTGCCTTTCGTGTTGGAAGACAGGAAAGATTCCAGATCGTTATTTGCCCCTGGCGCTAATCCCAGTAATTTAGTTTATAGTGAATCTCACCCGATGAGCAGGTATGCTATTGCGGTGGATAATAATGGCAAATTTTATCATTCGGGAGGAAGTGGATATTATTTTACCGGTTTGACAGAAGCTGATGTGCAGAATTACGTGATCGATAAAATTTATATGAGTAGAAGTGGGTTTACCACGATTTGGGATAAAATGAATCGAAAATTCATGTCGTTTAATCCTGCTGAAAACCGGTGTTACGATATTCCAAGTCCCGATGGGAGTTACCCGCAGAATGCAGTTGAGTCGAATACGGTAGAGATAAGCGATTTCCCGGTTGAAGGATTGTCCGAGGAGGTTGATGGGGTGACTCATCTTATGGAGATTTTGTGGTTAGGTCAAGGGATTACTTCGGGATCAGAGGAAACTGGTGCAACGGCTATTGGCGTGATGGCGGATACCAGCTATGTTTTTTATATAGAGGCTAGTGACAAAGAAAAATCAATGAGAGCAGACGAATCTCCGATTAAGGTGAAGAGGGTGAATCTGGGAGAACTCGGATTTGACCAGAATACTTGTTTTGCTACATCTTCTGCTTATGCTGAACAGTTCTTTTACACGAAGGAGAGTAAGGTGTTTTTGTTTAACACGGTAAGTAAAGAGTCGATAGAATTGTATGATGCGGGGGACGTGATTACGAAATTAAAGTTCAGGTCTGACGTTGATGCTTCTTTCCCGGATAATTCTTCCCCGTATCGTTGTTTGGGAATTGTTGTGAATGCGGCTGGTGCTGGTGAATTGCATGAGGTTATTCTAGATGAGGCAGGAGATTTCGTGACGTCGCACACATTTACCGGTTTTGGGGAGATAAAAGATTTGATTTATACAACAGTAATGCGAGTAATTCAATAGATATGTACAAGTTATTTAGTCAATTGTTTATAATGGCTTTTTTCCTTTTCCCCGGATTATCTTTCGGGGAAGGAAAGAAGTTTACGATTAACGGGAAGATACCGGAAATGCCATCGGGTAGAATGATAGTGATTACCCAATTGGTGGATCGAGTGGATACGCTGGGGCAAGGAGATATTCGGGAAGGAAAGTTCGTGGTGGAAGGAGAAATGAATGAACCTTGTGTTGCGTTGATTTATGTGGAAGGGTATGGTGGGGGCTTTGTTTTTATTTTGGATTCGGATGCACCTTACGAGATGGAATTGTTCCAATCTGGTAAAAGCGTGATTAAAGGAGGAAAATTACAGAGTGAGTTAATAGCATACCAAGGAATTGTTGCCGAAGAAAACGAAAAGATTAAGGCTGCCCGAACAAAGTTGGAGGAGGCGAGAGAGGCGAAACATTACCGTACAGCAAGTGAATTGCAGAAGAAATTAAATCAAGTGATGGAAGATGCACAATCTCGTTTAGGAAAGGTGGTAGAGAGAAATAAAGATAACGTGTTTGCAGCTTATATCCAGACGGCAGGTATGGAACATTTGGATTTGAATCGCTTGAGAGAGTGCTATGCAAGTCTGACGGATAAAGCAAAGGCGACAGGTCCCGGTAGGTTGGTGGCAGCTCGAATTCGGGCGTTGGAAGGGGTTGATGTAAATGCTGTTGCCCCGGATTTTACGCTACAAACACCGGAAGGGAAGGATATTGCCTTGTATGATGTGAAAGGGAAACTGAAGATCATCGATTTTTGGGCGTCTTGGTGTGGTCCGTGTCGAATGGAGAACCCGAATATGGTGAAATTGTATGCTGAATTTAAAGATAAAGGTTTGTCCGTGATCAGTGTTTCCTTGGACGAAAAAAAGGATAAGTGGTTGGAAGCAATCAAGAAAGACGGGTTGACTTGGTTGCATCTTTCTGATCTGAAAGGATGGCAGGGCGACGTGATAAAAAAATACAATATAGATGCTGTTCCAACTATTTTCGTGTTGGATGAAAATAATCGTATTGTTGCTAAAAATCTGAGAGGAGAGAAATTGAGGGCTTTTGTCTCTGAGCGATTGAAATAAGGTTTGTGTTTTGAAATGTAAGGGGAATCCGATAGGTAAAATTGGATTCCCTTTTAATTATAAGAAGATGATGAATTTACATGGACCTTTTTTACCATTAAAACCCATTCAACTGTATTGTTGCGGTGGGAATTAATAGTACGAAGCCGATAACGACAAGTAGCAAGATAAATTTCCAGAAGAACTTCACCCAGATGTCGTAAGGAATACGAGCAATTCCTAGAGCTCCGATCAATACGCCGGAAGTCGGGGTGATCATATTCGTGAACCCGTCTCCGAATTGGAAAGCCATTACGGTAGCTTGCCGGGATAATCCGATCACGTCGGAAAAAGGAGCCATGATTGGCATGGTAAGAGCTGCTTTGGCAGAACCTGACGGGATGATAATGTTGATCATTGTTTGTATCAAGTACATGATTCCTAAAGAGAGTACACGCCCGGCCTCACTCATCAGGCTTGCCAGCGAGTGAAGGATTGGATCTATAATATGGCCTTCTTGTAAAATAATGATAATACCCCCTGCTAAACCTACTACCAATGCGGCAGAAAGAATATCTTTGACTCCGGCGATAAAAAGCTTAACAATGTTATCTGCATTTTCTTTTGCTGCAAAGCCGGAAAGTATTCCCATGGCAAGGAATAATCCAGATATTTCAGGCAGATACCATCCGTAACCCATCACACCCACGATTAAGAAAAGAATCGTGAAGCCTAGGATCGTTAGGATAAAAAAATGGAAAGATTTCCGTAAAGAAAAATACCCGATTAAGGCGAATAGTATGGTTAATGCCGGAACAATAAACGTGGTTAGACTGGAATGCTCCCCGATGGATAGTGTCGTGCGGGGAAAATAACAAGAGAAAAGTACTAGGCCGGTGAGGATAAAAAGGTAGACTAACCAAGATGAAGTGTAACTTTTGTATTCTATTTCTTGCGTGTTGTCCACTTTTTCTTGTCTCCAATGACTATCCAAATTGTAGACGAGTGAAGCCTTGGGATTCCTCTTAACTTTTGCCGCATAGCGTAATACCCAAGCAATCATAATTACATTGAGTATGGCCCAACAGAAAAGCCGGTATTCGAAACCGGAAAATAACGGTAAGTCTGATAAACCTTGTGCGATGCCTATTGTGAAGGGATTCAAGATAGCTCCTGCAAACCCAACATGGGCGGCGACATAGACCATACATACTCCTGTGAGAGAATCGTACCCCATGGATATTGCCAAAGGAACGATAATAATGACAAAAGCGAGCGTTTCTTCGCTCATGCCGAAGATAGCTCCGAAACAACTGAACAGAAGCATAACCATGGTGATAATGATATTATTGACACCTAGTTTTCGGACAATCCCAATATGTTCTAATTTTTGTGTGGAGCGTAAAAAGGAGAAAATTCCCACGTCAATGGCTTTGCTATTATTCATGATCCAGAAAGCTCCTCCGATAATCAGTATAAAAGCGACTATGCCAGCTTGTTTTTCGAACCCGTTGAAAAGAGCTGAAAATACCTGCCACGTTTGCGGGCTTTTGGCAACCTCGTGAAATGAATCGTTCACGATCACGGTTCGTTCTACTCCATTGACGTTGACTGTTTCCCGTGCATATTCCCCGCCCGGGATAATCCACGTTAGGATGGCACAGATAATAATGATCGAGAATACAATGGTGTAGGTATGCGGGACTTTTTTTAGCATAATGGATTCTGTTTTTAGATTGAGGGTTCAAATTTACAAATATTTGTGAGAGAGCAATAAAATGTGACTTGGAATTCTTAAATTTGCATGAAAGAAGTAAATCATAACCATATGGATTCACGTTTGCAGGATAATTTGAACGTTTATGTACATCGGGACTATATAAATTTGGGGCGGGATATAAAAGTTGGTATTTGTGATGATATCGTGAATCTTGTTTCTTCCGGAGGCTTTCCGAGTTCAATTACGATTGGAGACGTGCTGGTTGGCCGTTCTGAGGTAAGGAATAAGGTGATTGCCCGTGTTTTTATATATCGAGCAATGGGGTAGTGAAATAAAGAATATTTTTATGGTGCGAAGAGGCAAGGGTTGTAAAACCATTGATTACGGAGAAAGGGGATTTCGTGGGTGTTGAGTTGTATCGGAAATACACGAGTGTCCAAGAAAAGGTGAAGTGTATTTTGGGAAAAAGCAAATAGATATATTGTATTTTTGTTTGGAGCCAAGAACTAGTAAAGACGTGTTGGGTTATTTAGGCGTAATTAATCATTCGAAAAGTAGAAGGTTACATGTAACTGGATTAGTTCAACTCGGATTGTTGGCCCGGACGATATCGGAAAACCCTAACGACGGGAACTAAAAATACATGACAACAGAGGCAAGAAAATTATACATAGAAGAAAATGATAACAGAAGAAAAACAAGATAAAGTATTTACCCGGGGGGTGTTTCGAAAGGTGGGGAAAGCGATACATGATTATTATTTAATAGAGGATGGAGATCGGATTCTGGTAGGTGTATCGGGTGGTAAGGATTCGTTGGCGTTATTAGAGATATTGGCCATGCGAGCCAAGGATCCGAAACAGAATTACACGGTTATTGCGGCTCATATTGCGGTGGAGGATGTTGCTTACGAAGTGGATGGAGAGTATTTGAGGGCTTTCTGTGAACGTCTAGGTGTGGAGTATGTTTACCGAACAATTCGGGTAGATACAACAGTGAACCCCAAGAAACCGGCTTGTTTCGTATGTTCATGGTATCGGCGTAAGATGCTTTTCGATATAGCCAAAGAGTATGATTGTAAAAAACTGGCATTGGGACATCACCGGGATGATGCCGTGGAGAGTCTTTTGATGAGTATGTTGTTTAATGGGACGATTTGCAGTATGCCTGCCCGGTTGGAAATGTTCAAGAATACTTTTACGCTTATTCGTCCGTTAATCTATCTTTCGAATGACGAGACTTCACGATATGCAGAAATGCGGCAGTTTAAAAAGCAGAAAAAACATTGTCCTCATGAAAAGGCAACAAATCGGGATGCCGTGAGTAAGTTACTTGATCAGATGGAAATCATTTCTCCCCATGCTCGGAGTAATTTGTTTGCGGCAATGCAAAATATTCGGGAGGATTACTTGCCTTGATTGTAATTTTTTAGTGATTTATATGCTGAGATATCGAAACGAGGATTAGAATGATTTTAAATTAACCTCTTCTTTTCCGCTTGTGGCGTGTGAAAGATAGTTTTTTCTGTATCAGATAAATGGCATTAAATTTTTAAATTGAAAATATTTGTGGGGAAAAATTGTTTTATTCAAAAAAAGGTCCTAATTTTGTCTTCAGGAGGTGAGGATTCCAGAGAGGATGGAATTCTTAACTAGATAAAGGCACTTATTGGAGGATAAGTGTCATTTATTTTTTTATGTATGAATCAATATTTTAATAAAATATGTTATGACAAAGAAGGTATCTTATGTAACCAAAGAAGGGCTGAAAAAATTGCAGGATGAATTGGACAATCTGCAGAATGTAGAGCGCCCTAAGATTTCTAAGGCAATAGGGGAAGCTATTGAAAAAGGAGATATCTCCGAAAATGCAGAGTACGATGCGGCGAAGGATGCCCAAGGATTATTGGAGGCTAAAATCGCTCAGCTACAAGATATAATCTCCAATTGTCGGATTATTGACGAGTCGCAGATAGATACGTCAAAAGTTCAGATATTGAATAAAGTGACGATCAAAAACACGAAAACGAAAGCAACAATGACTTATACATTGGTGTCAGAGAGTGAAGCTGATTTCAAGGCTGGAAAGTTGTCTATCACGACTCCGATAGCTAAGGCGTTGATTGGGAAAAAGCTGGGTGACAAGGTGGAAGTACAGGTCCCGGCAGGATTGATGGAGTTTGAGATCATGGATATTTCAATTTAATTGAAAATGAAGGCCAGTTGGAGCTGGTAATCTAAAATTTAAAATCTAAAATAGGTCATGGCTTCAATTTTCACTATGATTATTAACGGGGAGATTCCATCTTACAAGGTGGCCGAGGATGAACATTATTATGCATTCTTGGATATTAATCCCATGCAAAAAGGACACACGCTAGTGGTTCCGAAAAGAGAAGAAGATTATTTGTTCGATTTAACGGATGAAGAATTAGCCGGAATGATGGTGTTTGCCAAAAAGGTAGCCAAAGCTATTAAAAAGAGCATTCCTTGCCAACGAGTGGGGGTGGCTGTGATTGGATTGGATGTTCCGCATGCTCATATTCACTTGGTTCCTTTGGTTGAAGGTAACGAGTTGAACTTTTCTAACCCAAAGAAACAATTCCCGAAAGAGGAAATGGAAGCTTGTGCTAAGCTGATTAATAGCAATTTGTAAAAATATTAGACAATTTATCATGAGGGACGCAATCACGTCCCTTTTTTTTATCAGAAGATGGAAAGAAAAAAATTATATAATGCTTACGAGCAACACGAGGGATATAATTGTTTCGGTTGTGCATCCGGAAATGAACATGGCTTACGCTGTGAATTCTACGAAGAGGGAGAATATATTACTTGTCATTGGATGCCTCGTCCCGAATTTCAAGGTTTTTTTCACGTGTTGCATGGAGGAATTCAAGCAACATTGATTGATGAAATTGCATGTTGGAATATTTTTGCCAAAGTGAAAAGTGCTGGAGTTACAGTTGAATTAACCACGAAATATCGTTCCACGGTTTATTCCGATCGAGGAGAACTATTCCTGCGTTCCCGCATCGTGGAACAAACTTCTCGTTTGGCGAAGATGCACGTGGAATTATTCAATGCTGATGGAACATTGGGAAGTGAGGCCGATGTGGTTTATCGAATATTCCCGGAAAATGTAGCTCGCCAACGATTAGGATGGACAGGAATCGAGGCATTTCATCGTGAAGAAAGTAAATGATTATTTTTGTTGAGAAATAATTGATCTTATGAGATACAAAAATGTGGTTTGGGATTGGAACGGGACGTTACTGGATGACGTGAAGATTAGTGTGGATACGATTAACGTGATGTTGGAACGGAAACATTTGGAAAAACTGACAGTTGAGGAATACCGGGCTATTTTCGGATTTCCCGTGAAGCCTTATTATGAATTGATTGGTTTTGATTTCACACGGGATGATTGGGAGGCAGTGTCGAGAGATTTCGTAAATATTTATAATGATTTGTCGAAAGACGTGGAACTGACACCTGGGATTATTCCCGTGTTGGAGGGGATAAAGAAAAAGGGTATTCGACAATTTGTACTATCGGCATTGAAAGAAGATTTGTTGATAGGAATGTTAGGGCGATTTGGTATTCGGGAATATTTTGAGGGTGTTTGTGGGTCAAATAACATTTATGCGGATGGTAAGGTGGCACGAGGAATGGAAATGTTGCGGATGTTCCCGATCGTGCCGAGTGAGACGGTTATGGTTGGTGACACGCTACATGATGCAGAAGTGGCAGAGGCTTTGGGCTTTGATTTTAGGTTATATGCCGGAGGGCATAATAGTAGGGAGCGATTGGAAAAGAAAGGGATTGTGTTACAACGGATGGAACAACTTTTGCTGGAAGATTAATACTGATTTATATTCCGAACAGAATAGATTTTAAGTTATTTCTGAGGATGGATAATGCTCGTTGGAAATGGGTCTTCACGGTTGTTTCTGCAATGTTCATTTGTTCGGCGATTTCACGGACCTTTTTCTTTTCTACGACGTGTAGTAAGAGAACTTCCCGTTGTTTTTCTGGTAAAGAATTCAATATATATTCCAGCCGTTCATGGATGTCTTCATCAATTTCCGGGTCTTCAATACTAGAGAATAACATGGCTTCAATGATTTTATCTTGATGTTTGTATTGAATATTTAGGGAACGGAGATAGTTCAAACAATTATTTTTGACAATACCTAATAAGTAATAAAATACTGGTTGAGTTTCGTTGTAACGTTCGGGGTGAGACCATAGGGAAAGAAAAGCATCTTGCACAAGGTCTTCGGCGTCATCCCAGTCGTAGAGATAACGCATGGCGTATTGTTGCAGCTTGTTAAAAGACGTTCGGTATAGTTCGTGAAAAGCCTCTTGATCGTGTTTTTTGATCAAGTGTCCCAAGTCGTCTTGTACAGTAAACTGATTCATTGTTGACATCTTATTTCGGACAAAGATAAATTTTTTTTTGGTATCGTGTCATCTGTTTTTGAATCTCGTGTTAATTAGGAGTAAAATGCAACGTTTGATTAAGGATGTTGACTTATGGATAAGAAAATTAATATTAGCTGGGACATTTTGGTAAAAAAGGTACGATGGGGGCTGACACCGGAGGAAGAGAGAGCTTTTCAGAAATGGCTGGCTCAAGATAAAAGTCATGAAGTATATTTTGAACGAGTGCGAAAGGTTTGGGATGCTGATGAACCGACCTCTTCTTTGAAGTCGAATTTAGCTAGGGTGATGACACGTTTCGATGCTTATGTGGAAAAAGAGAAAGAACTTCGTCGTCACCGGATGATGCGCAACGTGTATAGGTATGTAGCTTGTTTACTGGTGATTTTGATCGTGGGAGGAGGAATGTATTTTTTTTACCAGAATGATGAGCCAGTTGAAGTGGAGCCCAAGCTGGCCCAAGAGATACTTCCGGGAGGGAATAGGGCAATTATTCTTTTGGCAGACGGAGAAAAGGTGGACGTGGAGTGGCTGGCTGATTCTAACCGTTATAAGGTAGACGGGGTTGAAGTCACGACGGAAGAGGGGAAGATTCGATACATAGAAAAAAGTAATGCGAAAGTGGAGTATAACACGATCATGATCCCAAGGGGTGGAGAGTATCAAGTGGAGTTGAGTGATGGGACAAAGGTTTGGTTAAATGCAGAGACTCAATTAAGAATTCCGACAACGTTCGTGGGGACCGAGAGAAGGGTGTTTTTAAAAGGAGAGGCTTATTTTGATGTGACGAAGAATGATAAACAACCTTTTATCGTAGAGACAGATCTAGGAGAGGTAAAGGTATACGGGACACAGTTTAACGTGAAATTTTATCCCGAAGAGAAGGAGATAAAGGCCACGCTAGTAGAAGGAAATATCGGTTTTAGGAGCGAACAAGTGGCAGAATTGAAAATAAAACCGGGGTATCAGTTGAGATTAGCGGAGGGGGCTAAAAAACCGGAAGTGAAACCTGTGAAAATTTATAATGAGATCGCATGGAAGAATAGGATGTTTTGTTTTGAGAGCGAGAGATTGGAAAGTATTATGATCAAGTTGGAAAGGTGGTATAACGTGGATGTCGTTTTCGAAGACCCGACATTGAAAAACTTTAAGTTTTCGGGAAATCTGAATCGCTATGATAATATTGACAAGATATTACACTTTTTTGAAGAAGTGTTCGATGTTAAATTTGTTGTGGAAGGACATACGATAAAAGTAATGCGAAAATAAAAAAGCAGAGAATGCATTCTTTGGTCGGCAAACTTTAGATGGCATTCTCTACACGGTGATTAATATTAACAATTAATTTTACAAATGTATGAAAAAAAGGACACGTGACAGGCATGTGCGGTCTGTATTTTTACAAAAAATTTTACTGGTAGTATTTTTAATGTTCTCTTTTTCGTTGTCTTATGCGGGGAGAGAGGACTCAACGAAACTGGTTAATTTTACGGTGAAATCAGAGTCATTGAATAATGCCTTGATCAAGTTTAAAGATTTGACGGGAGTGCAGATTCTTTTTAATGAAGAGCTTTTGGGTGATAAGGCTTGTAAGGATTTGAATCTGGTGAATGTTACCGTTGATGTCGCTCTTGGAAAAATTCTGGAAGGAAGTGGATTCGTGTATTCTAAGGTTGACGGGGTTTACGTGGTAAAAAGAGCCCCGGAAGAAAAAGATGTACAAGTGACTCCCCGAGTGTTCACCGGAGAGGTTGTTGACGTGAATGGGGAGCCTTTACCGGGGGTAACGGTTGTTGTGAAGGGAACTACTTTTGGAGGGGCAACGGATGTGGATGGGAAATTCGAGTTGTCACTTACCTTGGAAGGTGAAGTTACCTTAGTATTTTCGTTCGTGGGGATGGAAAGCCAAGAAATTGTGGTGAAGGATCAAAAGCCATTGCGGGTGGTCCTAAAGGAGAGTACTGAGAATTTGGAGGAAGTGGTGGTTACCGGTGTGTTCGAACGTAGGGCAGAAAGTTTTACAGGATCAGCAACAACAGTTACTCGGAAGGAATTGTTGAAACGGGGAAATCAAAATTTGATTCAGAGTTTAAGGAATATGGATCCGGCGTTGAATATTTCTCAAAATTTGTCTTTTGGTTCGGATCCGAATAGGTTGCCGGACATGGAATTACGGGGAACTTCTTCGTTCCCGGATATTAGAGGACAGTACTCGTCGAATCCGAATTTGCCTTTGTTTATTTTGGATGGTTTCGAGACAACCTTGGAAAAGGTGATCGATTTGGATATTAATCGGATTGAAAGTGTTACTTTGTTGAAAGATGCAGCTGCAAAAGCAATCTATGGTTCTAAGGCTGCAAATGGGGTAATGGTTATCGAAACCGTACGCGTACAATCCGGGGAGTTACGGGTGAATTATATCGGTTCTTTGAATCTGGAAATGCCTGATTTGAGTAGTTACAATTTGTGTAACGCTAGAGAGAAATTAGATTTGGAATACAAGTTGGGTGCTTACAATGGAACAACGCCTAAGCAGGATTTTGAGAAAAAGCAATTGTATTATCAAAATCTAGAAGAAGTGGAGAAAGGGGTAAATACGGATTGGTTGTCGAAACCTTTACGTAATGGAGTCGGACATAAACATACGTTGAATTTTGAGGTCGGTACAAGTGAATTGAGAGTAGGGGTAGATCTTTCTTATAATAATATCGAGGGGGTTATGAAGGGTTCTAATCGTAACACGATAGGAGGAGGATTCACCGTAATCTATCAATATAAAAAGTTATTGTTTCGGAATCAGTTCTCGTTTTCAACCACAAAGTCAGAAGATTCTCCATATGGTGAATTCTCTGAATATGCCAAGTTGAATGCTTATTGGCGTCCTTATAACGAGGATGGAACATTGAGAAAATATTTGGGGGTCGGTCCTGTGTTTTCGGAAAAAGTGTATAACCCTTTATATAATGCCACAATAAATACGACATATAAGAAGAATTATACAGATTATACGAATAATACTTATTTGGAATGGAATATTCAGCCGGGGATGAAGCTTGTAGGACGTGTTGGTTTGACAAATAGGATTAGCGGGGGAGAAGAGTTTTTGCCGGGAAGTCATTTGAAATTTATAAATACGGCAGAGGATGATTTTTTCAAACGAGGAAGTTATAAGCAAACTTACGGAAAATCATTTTCTGTAAGTTCGGATATAAACTTGAATTATTCTCATAATTGGGATAAACATATTTTGTTTGCTAATTTGGGTGCTAATATTCGTAGTAGTAATTCAGAAGAATACATCCATTCTGCAGTTGGTTTTCCGAATGATAAAATGGATAATATCATTTTTGCAAAGCAATACGCTGACAATTCAAAGCCAACGGGAAGCGAGTCTATTGACAGGGAAGTGGGAGCTTTGTTGGCCGTGAACTATTCATACGATGATCGTTATTTAGCAGACTTTTCGTTGAGGGCAAGTGCTTCTTCCCAGTTTGGATCAGATAATCGGTGGGGAACTTTCTGGTCTGCCGGTTTGGGATGGAACATGCATAACGAGGCTTTCTTTAAGGAATCTGGTGTGGTAAGACAATTGCGATTGAGAGCATCTATGGGATATACAGGTTCTCAGAACTTTAATTCATACCAAGGGATGTTATTGTATAATTACTTCACGGATGATTCTTATCTGGATTTTATCGGAACTTATTTGGAAGGGTTGGCTAACAGCAAATTAAAATGGCAGCAGAAATTTGATACAAACTATGGTATTGATGTGAATTTATGGGGGCGTTTGAACATGAAGTTTGATTACTATCGTTCGGTAACCAATAATTTGTTGACCGATATTACGACTCCACCTTCTTTGGGATTTACCAGTTACAAAGATAATTTAGGTAAGTTGTTAAATACCGGGTACGAGTTTAATATAAATTATTTGGTACTTTCTCGTCCGGAAGATCGGATGTCATTAAACGTGTTTGTTGCCGGAACTTCCAACAAGAACAAGATAAAGGAAATTTCTAATTCATTGAGTTCGCTGACGAGTTCGCAAGATAAAGAAGCTGCTACATCAAACAAACCTTTCGTGCGTTTTGTCGAGGGGCAATCTTTGAATGCAATCTGGGCCGTTCGTTCTAAGGGCATAGATCCATCTAGTGGTAAGGAAGTTTTTGTACGTCCTGACGGGATATTGACAGATACGTGGTCTGCTTTGGATCAAGTGGTTTGTGGAGATACCGAACCGAAGTTAATGGGAAATGTTGGTTTTACTTTTGAATATAAGGGATTATCTGTGTCTTTCACCGGATTGTATCGTATCGGTGAGTATATGTATAATCAAACTTTGGTGGATAAGGTTGAAAATGCACAGTTGAATTATAATGTGGATAAACGTGCTTATTATGATGCATGGATGAAAGAGGGGGATAATGTACAATTCAAGAGTATCGGGGCTTGGAACAAACCGACTCAAGCAACTTCCCGTTTTGTCCAGAAATTAAATGAATTCGATTTTTCGGCATTGTCGATCGGGTATGATTTTTATCGGTTTGGATTTGTGGAGAAATGTGGTTTGGAAAGATTACAGTTGCAATTTAATATGAATGATATAGGTAAAATATCTTCAGTCCAGATAGAACGGGGAACTTCATATCCTTTTGCCCGGTATTGTTCGTTTACGTTGAATGTTAATTTTTAAGAAATCTGAAGATGAAAAAGAGAATTATATACAGTGTATTACTGATTCTGACCGTACTGTTAAGTTCTTGCGAGTCATGGTTGGACGTGGAACCTCGTACAAAGGTGAAATCTGATGATTTGTTTGAAACAGAGGCCGGTTTTAAGGATGCTTTGATTGGGGCTTATACGTTGATGAAAGCAGAGGCTCTTTACGGGCGTGAATTAACTTACGGGTTTATCGATGCTGTGACAGGTCCTTATGCCGCTTATAATAACAAGGTGTATAATGAAGTCGCACAATGGAAATATCTGACTAGTACGGCCGTACGAGCACAGATTGATGCAATATGGAGTAAGATGTACAATATGCTGGCGAACGTAAATAATCTATTGGATAATATTGATAAGCGTCAATCCGTTTTCACGGGTGATAATTATAATATTATTAAGGGAGAAGCATTGGGATTAAGGGCTTATATTCATTTTGACCTGTTACGTTTATTTGCATCAGCTGCCGATTTGAATAAAGAAGCAATTCCGTATGTAAAAAACTTACAAATCGAAGTTCCTCATGTGTACACGGGTAAAGAGGTGTTGGATTTGTTGAACGAGGATATTAAGAATGCTTTGATTTGTTTGGAAAAGGATCCCATTCGAGAAGGAAAAATGAAAGATCTTTCCGGTGATGGTTTTATGAATGCCCGTCAGATGCGTATTAATTATTTTGCGGTGAAGGCTTTGCAGGCTCGTGTTGCCATGTGGGGAGATGATTTAGAGACAGCTAAGGCGGCTGCCGGGGAGATTTTGGCAATAGCTGATGATATTTTCCCTTGGGTAACGACAAGTGCTATTTCTGCAACGGAAGATAAGGATCGAGATTTCACGTTCTCGACAGAACATATTTTTGCATTAAACGTGAAAGATTTGAAAGAATTGGCTAATACATGGTTCTTGACCGATGGGAATGGTCAACAGCTTTATTGTCAGAATTACACGATGCAACAGTGGTACGAGATCGGACGGGGAAATGCTGTTGGGGGAAATGATTATCGGGTAAATTACATTATGAAACAACAGGAGACCAGTAGTCGAGATTACGTGATTCGTAAATATTATCAACCGGATAACTATAATGTGGATTATGCCAAGAGATTACCGATGATTCGTCGTTCTGAGATGGCATACATCATGGCTGAGTGTTTGATCGGAGAAGATGACGCAAGGGCTTTGGAGTATTTGAACGAGGTGAGACGGCATCGGGGTATCGTGTCTGATTTGACGGATGCAAGTAAATTGCGTGACGAATTGACGAAAGAGTATGCGAAAGAGTTTCTGGCAGAAGGACAGCTTTTCTACTATTGCAAACGTAATGAGCTGACCAAATTCCCTTATGGTTACCAGACCGCAATGGAGGATAATGTTTACGTGTTGCCGAAACCGGATGATGAAATTGAGTTTGGAGACTATTACACAACAGATAATACAAAATAAGAGAATTATGAATTGTTATTTTAAATATATCATGCTGGTTGTAGCCTCGATATTTACTTTGTCTTCTTGTGAAGAAAAAGAGGTAGAGGTTTACGGGGACGAGACGTATCTGGTGTTTGAAATGCCGGGTTATGGATTGAATAATACCCCTCGGGATTCAATGGTGTTTTCTTTTCCGGCTAAAGGTGATGAATGTGTGGAAGATACCTTGTGGTTTAAAGTTCGTATTATCGGAAAATCGGTTCCATATGATCGGGAAATCAAGTTTGTGGTGAATGAGGAAACTACCACGGCGAAGAAAGATGAAAATTATAAATTAGATCCGGTTAGTATGCCTGCTAATAGTTATACGGTAGATGTGCCTTTAGTCGTGTATCGTGCAGGTTTGAAGGATAAAAAGGTACGTCTAGAGCTGATGGTTGAGCCGAACGAGTATTTTGGTGTTGGTTTTGAGAAAACGAGTAAAGGGATCTTTTTGTGGGGAGATATGTTTATTAAACCAGATAACTGGGATTCTTCTAATTATAAGAATTGTTTCGGGGAGTTTACCGAAACCCGTTATGCTTTCATTTTGGAGGCTTGCGGCATCGTGGAGTTACCAGATCCACAGGATCTTGTGACATTAGGGTTTTATAATGCAAAGGTTCGTGAGGCTCTTTACGAATACAATAAAACTCATGATAAACCTCTAGAGGATGAACTTGGGTTGGTGGAATTTAACGTTTGGACCGGAGTAGGTGGTATTGGATAGGAAATATGGATGTTGATTGAATTAATTGAAAGGATATGAATAAAAATATATGGATATTGATTATGGGATTTTTCCTTTTTCAAGCTTGTTTGGATGATGAAGGAAATTATTCCTATTCGGATTTGTTACCTATTGAGATTGATTCTTCTAAGATGGCAAATTCGTATCGAATAACCCAGTTGGATTATTTAGTCATCGATCCGGGGGTAAAGCAAGGGGAAGATGATTCGAATCTGTCTTATGAATGGAAAATTTTCCAAGAATCAAATATGCCTAATACTGAAACAGGGAAAGTTGTAAATGATATCGTTGGGCAAGAAAGGAAATTGAATTACAAGGTAACGACTCCTCCAGGTGAATATACCCTTAGTTTTACCGTAACCGATAAACAAAATGGAGTTTCCGAGGTGATAGCCCGTAAACTTTATGTGGAATCTTTTGCTTCGGTGGGCTTGATGGTTATGCATGGTGATACTGATTCGACAGACGTAAGTATTCTAGTGAATGACAGGGTTGTTCCGGATGCAGCGATAGATGAGGTGAAACATAATATTTTCTCTATAACTAACGGTCATAGGGCTGCAGGAGCTCCGGGTATGGTTGCTTACGTGTCTAATACCCATAATGTTTATGTGTACACGAAAGGAAGTCAAGGGGGCTTTCGGACGAGAGGAAGTGATTTGGAAATATTGGATACATATGCTGATATGTTCACAGAGTCATTGGAAAGTAATGAAATCAAATTTCAAGGATATAATTCATGGAGTTATAATGATTTATTGGTTAATGATGGGAAATTGTATTTTGCTTCACAGGCTTCGACTACATTCGTAAAATTTGGTGTTCCTATTTTTGGTTTGGAATATTATGCCGAACCGTTTATTGGGACTCAAGAACGAGGATATTATTTTGGTATTTTTTATGATAGATTGCAAAGACGTTTCTTGTATATTGATGGTCAAAAATTACTTAAAACATTTAAGGAGGCCGGGGCATCAGCTGCTTTTGACATGAATATGGTGGGGAAAGATATGGTGTATGCAGAGCATGGTTTTGAGAAAAAATGGTATTGCGTGATGCGTGATCCGGATAATATGGCTGATTATTCTGTTTATGTGTGTGATTTTTCCAAATTTGACGATGGAAACCGAGGAAGTGGAAAATACAGTGCAAGCGGATGTACGGATATGAAAGATGCCAAGGCGTTTGCCGTGGGGAATCGAAGTGAATTACTTTATTATGCGACTGCGACAGAAATTAAGCAGTGTAATTTTAAGGATGGGGGAACTTCAACTTTGCGTTATACTCTGCCAAACGAATTGATTCAAGCGGGGTATGAAATTACGATGATGTATTTGTTTAAAGTTTCCGGTAATGTGAATGAAGGCAAACTTCTTTATGTCGGGGTTTATAATTCAACAACAGGAGAAGGGAAATTGTTGGAATGTCCGATCGTGGAAACAAGTGGAGAGATCCTAAAAGACAAGGTTAAGACGTATGATGGATTCAAGAAGATTACTCATATGGCTTATAAATCAAAATAGACATAAAGTTTAGTACTCTTCAGGGGGAGCATCGGCATCAGCTGCCGGTGTATTCCCGCTGAAAATGTTCGTATATGTAAAAACTGTATTATAAAAGAGTTGAGTATGAAAAAGTTTGGTGGATTGGTGTATCTACTTTGTATGTTGATATTAAGTGGTTGTAGTGATGATGTGTGTAACGTGAATGGTAAAATGAGTGACTTTTCGGGAGAAACAACGGTTTATCTGTTGCGCAGAACAGGTGAGTTCACACATGATACTCTTATGCAAACCGTCATGAAAGATGGGAGTTTTCGTTTGGAAGTCCCTCGTGATTTATGGGGTGAGCAATATAGTTTAAAATTTGGCGACAAGCGCTCGTCTGTTGCTTTTTTTGCAGAACAGGGAAATGTAAGAATCGAAGGAAACGGGAAAACGATTTATGATGCGGATGTAACAGGGACGCCAGCAAATGATAGTTGGGATCGGTACCAGAAGTTTATGTCGGAAATTGGCAAGCAACGAAATCTTTTGGGAAAAGAAATAAGGAGCAGTGATGATTCGGATAGCATTAAACGAGTAAAATATACACAACTTTTCAAGAAATTGGATGGGAAGATAGAACGTTATAAAGATTCATTAGCACGGGTGGAAGCCAATTCTGTGGTTCCTTTATTTTTGTACTATCAATCGTTACAATTGTTGAAATACGATGAGATTGATAGAATATTGGCAAAATTCCCTCAATTAGCTGATAATAGGTATTATAAAGAATTGAAAGCACAAGCTGATGTTTTACGTAAAGTATCTCCGGGAGTAATAGCTCCTGATTTTGAAGTGAAAACAGTGAATGATGGTACGATAAAACTTTCTTCTTTCCGGGGTAAATATCTTATTTTGGATTTCTGGGCATCTTGGTGTGCACCCTGCCGGGAAGAGACGGTTTATATCAAGGATATATATAATAAATTTCATGATGCAGGATTGGAAGTATTTTCTGTCTCCTTGGATGATAAGAAAGCGGCTTGGTTGAAAGCAATTGAGGAAGATGGTATGATCTGGAATCATGGATGCCAGTTATTAAAAGGAGGTAAAAATACCCCGGTAGCACAGCTATACGGGATTGATGGTATTCCGGCTATATGGGTGATCGATCCGGAAGGTAAAATTCTGGCTCAAGGGCTAAAAGGAGAAGAATTGGTTACATTTTGTACCAAATTATTCCAAAATAAGTGATAGCTGAGTCGTTTTCTAAATATTTGATAATGAAAAAAATAATTATATTGCTATTATTGGTATGCCCTGTGTTGACGCTACGTGCGGATGAGGGAATGTGGCTGTTATCACGTTTGAAGCAACACAATGAAACTCAGATGAAAAAATTAGGATTAAAGATTCCCGTGGAATATATTGTAGATAGTTTAAGCCAGGCCATTATTTCTTACAATGGAAGTGGGACAGCTTCTTTTATTTCGAAAGACGGCTTGCTGGTAACGAACTATCATTGTGCCTATGCGGCTATTCAACAGAGTAGTTCGGATGAGCATAATTATATTCGAGATGGATTTTGGGCGATAAATCAAGGAGAAGAAATTCCTTTAAAGGGGGTTGACATTTCCATTAATCGGGTGATTAAAGATATTTCAGAAGAGGTGAACGCTAAGTTGATAGGTGTAAAACCGGAACATAGTACGAGATTTGGAATTGTCAATGGTATTGCGGAAAAATACCGAAAACAATATCCGGGAATGAAAGTAAATATCCGTAGTTATCGGGATTACACGTTACATGTGTTGTATGTGACGCAATCATTTCAAGATGTCCGTCTCGTGGGTGCGCCTCCTTTTGCAATTGCAAAATTTGGTGGAGAAACAGATAACTGGACGTGGCCTCGTCATGGTTGTGATTTTGCTTTTCTTAGAGTGTATGTATCTAAAGACGGAAAATCAACCGGTTATCAGGCCGATAATGTTCCTTATCATCCGGAAGTGTATCTGAAGGTTTCTGCAGAAGGATATGAAAAAGGAGATTACGCAATGTCAATTGGTTATCCCGGTTTCACGGAACGAAATGCAACTTCTATGTTGATTTGGGAGAGACAGAACGTGTTGAATCCTCCGTTAATTAAGGTTCGTACAGCTAGACAGGAAATATTGCAGAAGTTTATGCGTGAGGACGAGAGTCTGCGTATTAAATATGCAGAGAAATTTGCATCATCAGCCAATTATTGTAAGAATTCTGTCGGGGTAAATCAATGGATTGAAGATCTTGATGTTTGTAAGAAAAAGGCTGAACAAGAACAAGAATTTTTGAATTCTTGCAAAAATGATTCTGTACGTCAGGCTTATGCCGGAATGCTTCAGACGATGGAAAAAGGAATTAAAGAAAGTGCTCGTTATCGTATTGCTTTAGGGTATTATGTGGAAGTTCGAAATGGATGTGAAATGCTGAATTTTATTTCCGGTTTCGGTCGTGGAATACCCTATGTTATAAAAGAGAAAGGAGAGTCAATGAAAAATTTTGTAGTGAACGTGAAAATGTACTACAAAGATTACTCCGAGAAAGTCGATCGGGCCGTGACAAAAGCCTTGTTAAAATTGATACAGAATGATCTGGATACAGATTTGCAACCGAGTTTCTTTACAACCTTGAAAACAGAATACGATGGAGATGTGGATCGTTTTGTTGATAAAATGTACGAACAATCTGCATTTGCCAGTGAAGAACGGTTGTTGGCTGCGTTGGAAAATCCGAATTGGAAAGTTGAAGATGATTTCGCTTATAAAATAGCAGAGCAAATGGAGGAGAAGGACAGGGAGGTATTTGCCTTAGTAAGTAAAAAGATGGATATTGTTCGAAAAGCTCAACATCAGTATAACAAAGGAAGATTGAATTTCCATCAGGAAGATTATTACCCGGATGCTGATAAAACGATCCGTCTTTCTTATGGAACAATTTGTGATTTACCTTTAGGAAATGGAATGGTGAAACCTTACCAGACTCGGTTAAGTGGGGTAATTGCGAAAGCAAATGCAAATATGGGGAATCCGGATTTCGATCTGCCAGAGAGGTTGAAAACACTTTGGGAGAGTAAAGATTTCGGGTGTTATGGGGAGAATGGTGATTTGCCGACTGATTTTATCATGAATGGTGATGTTACCGGAGGTAATTCTGGAAGCCCGTTATTGAATGCGAAAGGAGAATTGATCGGGTTGGTATTTGACTGTAACTGGGAATCCATGACCCGTGATTTCAATTTTGATCAAAATTTGCATCGTGTTATTTGTTTGGATGTTCGGTATCTACTCTTTATTACGGAGAAGTATGCTCACATGAATTATATAATTGCTGAAATATTAGGAAAGTAATCACATGAAGCTTAAATATATTCTGACGTGTTTATCGTTTTTCATAATCACGTCGACGGCCTTTGCGCAAAAGGCTGCTTACATAATTGTCTCTAAAGAAGAGATGAAAATGACAGTTTACGATAATGACGGGAAGGAGTTATTAAAATTTCCTATCGCTTGCGGAATGAATTTCGGGCAGAAAGTGAAAGCTGGGGATAACCGGACACCAGAAGGTGTTTTTAAAGTCGTGAGTAAGGAGCCTGCGGCACATTGGACGTATGATTTCGGGAAAGGACCGGTGAAAGGGGCTTACGGACCTCTGTTTATCCGGTTGAATACTCCGGGATTTAAAGGTATTGGAATTCATGGAACGCATGATCCGACAATGGTTCCCGGGCGAGAGACTCATGGGTGTATCCGATTGAAAAATGATGATTTGGTGAAGTTGGCTAAATTCGTGAATAAGGGAACTGTCGTGGTTATCCTACCGAGTCGTACGGATGTGCTGGCAACTTTGTTGAAGAAGGAGAGTACTTCAGAAAAATTATTCATGTATAAATGAGCGTATGAAGGGATTATTAGGAATATGGTTAGTGATTTGTGCATGTGCTTGTACATCTAAAGATGTTTGCCATGTACAGGGACGTATCGAAGGAATGAAGAATGACGTGGAGATTGTGGTTTTACGTCAGGTTACCGGGTTTCAGTATGATACGGTGCTGAGTGTATCTACGCAAGGAGGATGTTTCCAATTTGAATTGTCGAAAAAATATTACGGGGAAGCGTATGAATTGCAATTTGGTGATTTTCCGGGAAGAGCTCTTTTCTTTGCAGAAAAAGGAAATGTACAGGTTTGTGGTCACGTGGATTCTCTTTTCTTCTCTCGGGCATCGGGTACTCGGGGAAATGATGAATGGCAGAGTTACCAACGGTTTACGAAATTGTTATCGGAAAAGAGAGAGAATGCCATGTTTGCTCCTGAAATGAGAGAAGTGAGCGAGGATGAGCAGATTGCAAGACGGAAAATGATCATGCAAGAATACGAGGAAGAATTACTTCGTTTTCAAGATAAGTTGGTCGGAGATGGAAATTCTTTAGCTACCTTGTATAGTTATTGGAAGAGATATTTGAATATGGATGCTAACGAGATTTATTCGGTTTTGAAGAAGTTTAATCAACAACTTGCTGATAATCGTTATTATCTTGATATGAAGAATCGGGCAGAGACATTGACTCGGGTGGCACCGGGAAGTATGGCTCCTGTTTTTACTGCTATAACTTTGAATGGTGATACCATATCTTTGGCCGATCTGCGGGGAAAATATGTTATTTTGGACTTTTGGGCATCTTGGTGTATGCCATGTCGTGCAGAATCGGTGCATGTAAAAGAAATTTATCAAAAACTTCATGAAAAGGGATTGGATGTTTTTTCTGTGTCATCGGATAAAGATGAACAGGCATGGCGGAAAGCGATAGAAGATGACGGTATGGTATGGAATCAAGGAATCTTACGAGGTAAAAATAAAAAACATGTGTACGAGTTATACGGTATAGTTGGAATTCCTGCCATTTGGGTGATTGACCCGGATGGAAAGATTATAGCTAAAGGGTTAAGAGGGGAAAAGTTGAAAGATTTTTGTTCTCGATTGTTTGATTAGATCAGGAAGAACCCCCAAAATGACGAAAGCATTTTGGGGGTAAATTTTTATAGCTTGTACTGATACAGCTGAGCTAATATGCTGTGGTACTCTTTTTCAACGTCAAGATAACTTTGGTGACTATCATAAATTGTCGAGAGTTCCGTGAAGTAGTCAATCACGGAGAGTTGTCCGGCATTCATAGCCTTATTGAGTAATTCGATATTACGTTGTTGCTCCAATACTTTTGCATAATCAGCGCAGGAAATTTGTAATGCCTCGGCTTGTTGGTAAAGCTGTTGAAGATTTGTTTTCAAATTCAAGCGATTGTCTTCCAATGAGGCTGTGGCAAATTCTGCTTGTGCTTTCGCTTTTTTTACCATGTTCTTGTTCTCGAACAGGGGAATAGATACTCCTACCATAAATCCATTAGAGGCCACATGATCTGAGGCGGCACTACGTTTGTACCCAACGTCGAATTTCGGCAAAGTAAGAGAACGGCTTAATTTCACTTCCCGGTTGGCAATTTCTTGATCTCCGGTAAGGCTTTTTAAATTCGGGTCTGCATCTAGGAAAGCAGCTTGTAATAGATCAAAATTGATGAGTTCTTCTCCCGTCGGATAGTCTGTTGCGTCAAAAGTGATCGGGTTACCCCCATTTAAATTGCGAAGTTGCTCTTCGGCGGCAGTTAAGGCGGCTTTGTTCAAGCGGCTTTGATTTTGGGCGTTCAATAATTCCAATTGAATTTTATTTAATTCCAATTGGTTCGCACCACCAGATTCAAACCGTTTTTTGTAGAGAGCGAACATGGTTTCTGCATTAGCTAACCGCTCATCCAAGAGGCTCTTTTGTTTCCGCAAGTAAATAATCTCTATACAAGTTTGTTTAGCATTTAAAAGTAATTGTTGGCGATAGGCGGCAGATTGGAATCCGATCGTGTTTGCTTTTAATTTTGCCAGTTTATTTTTGTTAGAGTAGGTTGTTGGGAAATCCAGGGATTGTTTTACGGTCAACGTGTATTCCGAACCGGGATTGTTCCGGTTTCCCCACATTTGTTCCCATTCTACCGAGGGGTTGGCAAGAAACTTTCCGGTTTGGGCCTCCAGTTTTTGTGCATCAGTCATTTTCGTGTTGGCTTGCAATGACTTGTTGTTGGTTTCAATGCTTTTCAGCACTTGATCGATGCTGTTTTGGGCTCTCGTGGTGAGAGTTCCCAAAAGCATCAATCCGAGCATGTACAATTTATGTGTTTTCATTTCTTTATTTTCAAAAGGTTACATTTCTAGGTTCTCGATCTCTTTTTGTTTGTGATTAAGTAACAAGTACATGATCGGAACGACAAAACCGTTTAATAAAGTAGAGCTTAATAATCCCCCTAAAATGACTTGGGCCATGGGACTTTGGATTTCGTTACCCGGAAGGTCTCCACCTAGGGCTAACGGAATTAAAGCTAAAGCAGAAGTCAAGGCCGTCATTAAGATGGGGTTCAACCGGTCAAGTGAACCATGAATAACGCTATCATGCAAGGACATACCTTCCGAGCGCAGGTGATTATAGTGAGATACGAGTAATATACCGTTTCGGGTAGCGATACCGAATAGGGAGATAAACCCAATAATAGCCGGAATACTGATGATTCCCGATGTAAACCAGATACTTAGTACTCCTCCGATAATTGCCAAAGGTAAGTTCAACATGATGATACCGGATAGTGGCATACTATGGAATTCGTTGAACAATAATAGGAATATCAGTAAAATGGATATTACCGAGGTTAGGAACAACGTGCGGGATGCAGCTTGTTCGCTTTCGAATTGTCCGCCGTATTCCACGTGATAACCCTCCGGTAGAGTAATTTGTTCCCCGACCGTCTTTTGAATGTCTTTTACCACACCGTTCAAGTCACGTCCGGCAACATTGGCTGAAACAACGATTTTTCGCTGCACATTTTCACGGCTAATGGTGTTCGGACCTACCAAGGGAAGGATTTCGGCCACGTAATGAAGTGGGATTTTTTGCCCGTTGGCATCAATCATCAAATTACCGATCTGTTCCATGTTAGCCTTGTCATCATCATGTACTTTTACGGTGAGGTCGAATACTTTACCACCTTCGTACACTTGTGACACGACTTTGCCCGAGAGAGCCACGTTAATGAATTCCGAGAATTCGGGCAAAGGAATTCCGTATTTAGCGAGCATATCCCGTTTGGGTTTGATCTGTAGTTGGGGACGTTCAATTTGTTGTTCCAAGGTTAAATCAGCAATTCCCTCAATCCCCTGTATGGCCTCTTTGATTTGTCCACCGATGTTATATAATTTATTCAAGTCGTTTCCGAATAGCTTGATAGCGATATTGGCTTTTGTACCGGAAAGCATGGCATCAATACGGTGGGAGATCGGTTGACCGATTTCGATGTTTACTCCCTTTAGTTCTCCCAAACGTTGACGTACGTCAGCCAAGAATTCATCCCGGGAACGTTTATCCAGTTCGAAAGGAGCTTCCATTTCAGAAACGTTTACTCCAAGGGCGTGTTCATCCAATTCGGCACGTCCCGTTTTACGAGCCACAGTTTGTATTTCCGGAATGTCTAGAAGAATCTCTTCTGCCATACGTCCCATATTATCAGATTCTTCCAAGGAAACACCCGGCATGGTACTGATGTTAATAGTGAGTGATCCTTCATTGAACGGGGGGAGGAAACTACGTCCCAATCCGGTCATGATGACAATCGTGAAGATTAATAGAGCTGCACTGGTTCCGATAACCATTTTCTTGTGGCGGAGGGCCCATTCCAATGCTTTCTTGTACCATACTTTTAAGGTACGGGATACGAAAGGTTCTTTCTCGTTTTTCTTGAGCGCCTTTTTGGTCGTCAGCATGTAACTACACAATACTGGGGTCAAGGTCAATGCTACGACAGTTGAGGCGAATAAGGCCACGATAAATGCGATACCTAGCGGGATCAACATACGTCCCTCCATTCCGGAAAGGAAGAATAACGGCAAGAAACAGGCCACGATAATTAGTGTCGAGTTCAGAATCGGCATACGTACTTCGCGGGACGCTTCGAACACCACTTTCAGCGAAGAGAGTCTTTCTTCTGCGGGTTTTAATTGATTTTCCCGTAGGCGCTTGTATACGTTCTCCACGTCGACAATGGCATCATCTACGAGTGAACCGATAGCAATGGCAAGTCCACCTAAACTCATCGTGTTAATTGTCAGGCCAAGCCCGTGAAGCGTTAGGATAGCAACTAGTAGGGATAGGGGAAGTGCAATTAGCGAAATAATCGTGGTACGTACATTCATTAGGAAGAAGAAAAGCACGATAACCACGAAAATCGCCCCCTCGAACAATGCTTTCTGTATGTTAGAAATAGAACTTTCGATAAAACGGGATTGACGGAATATGTCGGAAGAGATTTTCACGTCAGATGGTAGTGTCTTTTGTAGATCTACGATAGCTTGATCCAGTTTATCGGTTAGTTCTAGCGTGTTTGTGTTCGGTTGTTTTGTGATGGTTACCAGCACGGCAGGTTTTGCTCTTTCGGAGGCAAGCCCTAGTTTTGGTTCTTTCGGTCCAATTTGTACGGTTGCGATGTCCGATAATAGAATCGGAATGTTGTTCACGGTCTTTACTACGCCTTTACCGATTTCTTCTACGTCATTTGTTGCCAAAAGACCTTGCACGATGTATTCGTTACCGTATTCATATAAGATACCTCCCGTGGAGTTCTGATTCATGTTATCCACGACTGCTAATATTTCATCCATGCTGACCCCGTAGTGTTTCATGCGTGCGGGATCAAGAAGAATTTGGTATTCCTTGATGTCTCCACCGATCACGGCTACCTGTGCGACTCCACCCGTAGATAACAGGCGGGGCCGGATCGTCCAGTCGGCAATCGTTCGTAAATCCTGTAAAGAAGTACTGTCGGCAGTCAATCCGAAAATCATCATTTCTCCCAAGATAGAAGATTGTGGTCCCAAGGTAGGTTGGCCTACGTTACTCGGTAAAACATCTCCCAATGTAGATAGTTTCTCGGATACGATCTGACGGGCCGTGTAAATATTGGTACCCCAATCGAATTGTACCCAGACTACCGAGAACCCGGTTGTAGAGGATGAACGTACGCTTTTTACGTCTGTGGCTCCATTGACGGCTGTTTCGATCGGGAAAGTAACCATGCGCTCCACTTCCTCGGGAGCCATTCCTTGTGCTTCGGTCATAACTACCACTGTGGGCGCATTCAAATCCGGGAATACATCCACTTCCATTTTATGCGCCGTATAGGATCCCCATAGGAGTAAAGCTATTGACGCGATCATTACCACCAGCCGGTTATGTAATGAATATTGTATAATCTTATTCAGCATCCGCTTTTAATTTTAGATTTAAAATTTTAGATTTTAGATTTCAGCCGCAGGAGGCTGATGTTTTTGTTCCAAACTCTAAATTAAACTTTTAGTTTTGTCTTCTGACTTTTAGTTTATCAGTGTTCATGGCTATGTCCGTGAGGAATTGCTCCGGATGCAGAGGCCATTTTGACTTGATAGGCTCCTTTGGTTACGACACGGTCTCCGGGGTGCAGGCCTTTGATGATCTGTACCTCTTTACCATTATTGGCTCCCAGTGCCACTTCTTGTTTGCGGTAGCCTTCCTCGTCAATTTGCACGTACACGTAGTAGATCCCCATTTCATTAGTCAATGCGGATACGGGGATGGATAACGTGTTTTCAATTGGAGCTGAAATAAGATATACTTCTACGAAAGACCCCGGAATCACGTCGCCTTTATTGTCAAATTCGAAAGATACGGGGATAAAGAATGAATTCTCGTTAGAAGTTTTTCCGAAAGAAAGTAAGCGTCCGTTCAAGTCTTCCAAGGAGTAAACTTTATTATCGTACGGGGTTTTGAAATTAGCGCTCGTTACGGATTGCATGGCATTGTAATATCTTTGAGATACTTCAGCTCGGAGTACTAAGCGTTGGTTTTGAGAAACCGTAGCCAACGGTTGTCCGACCGTGATGTATTCTCCTTCTTTTACAAGAATGTTTTTCACGTGTCCGTTAATCGGGGCGTTTACACTGACTCCTTTTGCCGTTTTATTATTGGATACGGCGTCATAAGCTGTTTTTGCGTTCTCGAATTCCAATTTGGAACTTTCGAATTCCTTTTGAGATATGATTTTGTCCTTTACAAGAGCTTCGGCTCGGTCGTAGCTGGCTTTAGCTGCCTCGTAAGTTGCTCTTACTTTCGTGTAGTAATCTCCTTCTGCGATGTCCTTTGAGGAAATCTGGAATAGGGATTGTCCTTTTTGCACCTTTGTCCCTTCCGTTAATTTGTTGGAAGAGAAAGAAACGATGCCATTGCTGGTGGCAACAATAACAGCCTCATCGCCAGGGGCGGCAAGTACTTGTCCTGTTGTTTTAACAACTTGGTTAAAAGAGGCGGGTTGAATCTCCCGTACTTCGAAAGTGGTTTTTGCAGCTTGGGCTTTCGGGAAAATGATCTCATCACTGTGTTTTGTTTCTTCGCTTTCGTGGCTGTGACCAGCATGTTCCTCTGCCGTTTCATGTTCATGATCATGTCCCTCGTGTTCATGGTCGTGTCCTTCGTGGCTATGATTATGTCCTTCATGGTTATGTCCAACGTGAGTCTCCGTTGCGGAGTGAGTGTGTTTATCTTGTGAAGATTGGTTTTTGCACCCCCATAAGGAGATTGCCAATATTGTAATAGCATAAATAATTGTTCTCATAATAAGTGATTTAATGTTGAGAATAAAACAATAAATGATAATTGTCCGGTTCATACCGGGCGAGTAATTCTATATTTAAGCTATTACGGTAGGAGGGGCCCTGCCGGCAGAGGTGACGCTCCACGTGATCGAGTGGAGACGTTCCTGGTAAAATATGGGTGGAACTTCTTTGGGTATTCCGAGAAATAATAACGAGTAATCTAATCCGGCAATGGTTAAAATGGATAGAAATGGTTGATCCGGAATGATATTCGGACAACAATTACACTCTTCATGATGTTGTTTTACAATACTTGTCTGGAATAGTAATCTGACTTCACATTCTCCCTCGGCAGGACTTGAGTCATGTTCATGGTGACAGGCTTTTTCGATGGGTGAACTGTATTCATGTGTAGGCGTAAAACAAATTAATTTACCGTGGTGGTGATGAGGCATAATGGACGACAGTAGCATAATCATGCTAGCAAAAATAAGCGGGATAATAGCTACCTGTCGTTTCCTCATGGTTTACAAACCTTTAATTTCTACAAATATACTTTTTTGTATGCAAGTTTGCAAAACTTCACACAAAGTTTAATAAAACATTAACTATTTCTGCATCTGTTTCTCAAAACCTTTCAACATCAATTCTGCAGACGCTGGGTTCGTTGCTAATGGAACATTGTGAACGTCACATACGCGCATTAACATTTGCACGTCCGGTTCGTGGGGGTGTTTCCCTAGCGGGTCACGGAAAAATAGAACCATTTGTACTTTATGTTCTGCTACTTGTGCTGCAATTTGAGCATCTCCCCCAAGTGGACCGGAAAGAAGGCGTTCAACTTTTAGCCCGGCAGCCTGTGCATGTTTTCCGGTAGTTCCGGTAGCAATGATTTCGATGTTTGCTGAGTGCATGAATTCATAATGTCTGTTTAGAAAAGCAACCATATCTGCTTTTTTTCCGTCGTGTGCGATTACAGCTAGTTTCATTTTCATGTTATTTTAGGTCATACAAATATATAAATATGTATGTGAAAACCGGAAAGCTAAAAATTAAAAGTTTTGGTTGACTTCAGTATGGTGTCTGTTTTCCTGAAGAAATTCTTGCTTTTCGTCAGATGAAAATTTTTCATAACACTGTCGGCCAAATTTTCCGGAACCACATAATAGCGCCGCTGTCCTCCCTCGTAGGGACGATACATGTAAAATTTAATCGGCTCCATTTGATAACGTACAGGATAGTTCTGAGGTTTCGTTAAAGTCACACGAATACATATTCCTCCTTCTGTTCCTTGTTGGGATTGGTTCGAAATAAAATTACCTAGAGAGAAAACGGTAACGCCTAGTGTATCTTTGTCCGAGATATAATATTCTATTGGCTGAACTACGTGGGGATGTGAACCGATAACCATATCAACTCCTTGTTCATGCAACCATTTACTTAATGTCCGTTGTTCTTTGTTTGGAAAGTTATGGTATTCATATCCCCAGTGCATGAAAGCTATAATATTGGTGGCCGTGTCCCGGCGGGCCAGTTGGATATCTTGTTTTATGGCGATCGTATCAATGTGCGGGACGACAAACCCTTTCGGAACGGGAAGGCCATTTGTTCCGTACGTGTAATTGAGTAATGCTATTTTGAATCCGTCTTTTTGGAGATAGAGCGGGTGCCTCTTTTTGTAATTGAGTGTATCTGTGAATATTCCTGTATGTGGGATTCCTAACGAATCCAAATAATAGATCGTGTTGGAGATCCCTTTACCGAATTGATCACAACTATGATTGTTGGCGGTAACAAACGTTGTTACTCCCAATTGATGAAGGTCTCGGGCTATTTGCCAGGGAGAGCAAAATCGGGGATAACCGGAGAAGTCTTTATTTCCGAGGGTTGTTTCTAAGTTGGCAATGACGAAATCAGCATCCGCCCAATAAGGTGCGATATATTTGAAACATTTCTGATACTTGTAGTCTTTTTCCAATGGTTCGTGTGCGCTATATATCTGCGGAAGGTGTTGGATGATATCTCCGCAAAACAAAAGGGTTAACGTTTGGGACGTGTGAGGAAATTCTAATGGGTAATCGGTTTGAACGGGTGGTTTCTTCTCTTTGCAAGATGTGAACGACAGGAAGACGATACAGAACAAAAGAATTCGGTTGTAGGGCATGTATTTTTATTCTTTCGAGTTGATCTATGGGGAAGGGAGATAAAAAAAGCCGTCCGAAGACGGCCTTTGATTATTTCGTTAATTCGAATTCAAATTCTTCTTCGGCAGGAGGGATACATTGTCCGCCTGAGCAAGACATATATTCTACGTAGCCTACTAATTTAGCTTTGTCACCTTTTAGTTTCACCCGTTGTATGAAAGTTACGGTTCCTTCGAAATATTTCAATTCCATGTTGAAGGCTTCGCTCTTTTCGGTTTTAGGTTCCGTGGTTGCTTTAAATTCTCCTACTAATTCAATGTCTTTTGTCTCGTCTTCATCTATATTGAAAGTTGTAGGAAGAGGTCCGTTCTCCGGTAATTTGGTATCATACAGATGCCAGCCACTTTCAACAGTTGCTTTACAGATAATGTCATAAACACCTTCACTTACTTTCTTGAAAGAAATTTGCCATTTCACTGGCTTTAATACCTGTGAATTTGCAGCCCCAACCATTAAGGTTAATATTGCTGTAAGAATTAATAGTCTTTTCATGAATAAATTAAATTAGTTTTTAAAATAATTTCTCTCTAAAATTTAGTGATGCAAAATACAAAATTATCGAGAAAAACTATGTTAGCTTATAGTTAAATTTTTTATAATGTTTTTTTCACGGCCACTTCTTCAAAACTTTCGACGAAATCTCCTGTCCGGATATCGTTGTAATTGTAGATGTTCAAACCACACTCGAATCCCTTGGAAACTTCTTTCACGTCATCCTTGAAACGTTTCAAGGAGCCCAATTCTCCGGTAAAGATCACGATACCATCCCGAATCACGCGTACTTTTGAGGAACGGGTAATCTTTCCGTCTCTCACGATACATCCGGCAATCGTTCCCACCTTGGAAATCTTGAATGTTTCAAGCACTTCCACTGTAGAGGTGATCTCTTCTTTGAATTCTGGGGATAACATCCCTTCCATAGCGGATTTGATTTCCTCGATTGCTGTGTAGATAATAGAGTAAAGTCGGATGTCGATTTCCTCTTTCTCTGCTAGTTTTCTAGCACCCATGGATGGACGTACTTGGAATCCGATGATGATAGCGTTCGATGCGGCAGCCAACATGACATCGCCTTCGGAAATTTGTCCCACGGCTTTGTGAATCACGTTCACTTGGATTTCCGGGGTCGACAACTTGATTAAAGAGTCAGATAATGCCTCGATAGAGCCATCCACATCTCCTTTCACAATGATGTTTAATTCTTGGAAGTTTCCAATAGCAATACGTCTGCCTATTTCATCCAGTGTGATATGTTTCTGAGTACGCAACCCTTGTTCGCGTTGTAATTGTTCTCGCTTGTTAGCCAAAGCACGGGCATCTTTCTCATTACCCATGACATTGAATTTGTCTCCGGCCTGTGGAGCCCCGTTCAATCCGAGTATCAATGCCGGGCTAGATGGTCCGGCCTCATCCATTTTGCTTCCGCGTTCGTTGAACATGGCTTTCACGTGTCCGAAATATTGTCCGGCGAGTACTACATCTCCCACGCGTAACGTTCCGTTCTGTACGAGTACGGTTGCTACGTAACCCCGTCCTTTATCCAGAGAGGATTCGATGATTGAACCGATTGCTTTCCGTTTAGGGTTAGCTTTTAATTCTAGAATTTCAGCCTCAAGCAACACTTTCTCCAAAAGTTCTTCTACATTCAAACCTTTTTTGGCAGAAATTTCTTGACATTGATATTTACCACCCCATTCCTCAACCAAATAGTTCATAGCGGCTAGTTCTTCCCGAATCTTGTCCGGGTTAGCTCCTGGTTTATCGATCTTGTTTATTGCGAATACAATAGGTACTCCTGCGGCACTGGCGTGATTGATTGCCTCAACGGTTTGCGGCATGACATTATCATCGGCAGCGATAATAATGATGGCAATATCCGTTACTTGAGCACCTCTGGCACGCATGGCCGTAAACGCCTCGTGTCCCGGGGTATCTAAAAACGTTACGGTTCTACCGTCAGCAAGTTTCACACTGTAAGCACCGATGTGCTGAGTGATTCCTCCGGCCTCACCGGCAATCACGTTTGCTTTACGGATGTAGTCCAGTAAAGATGTTTTACCGTGGTCAACGTGTCCCATGACTGTCACGATTGGCGGACGGGACTCTAAGTGTTCTTCTTGTTCGTCTTCATCTTCATCTTCATCGATGGCCTCTTGGATATCCACACTCACGAATTCTACATCGAAACCGAATTCTTCTGCCACGATATTAATAGTTTCAGCGTCCAGACGTTGGTTGATGGATACGAACAGGCCAAGTGACATACAAGTAGAGATAATATCTGCTACGGAAATATCCATCATGGTTGCTAACTCACTAACCGTAACGAATTCCGTAAGTTTAAGAATACTCTTTTCCAACTCTGCCTGCTCCATTTCAGCCTGCATTTTTTGGTGTACGGCATCCCGTTTATCTCTTCTGTGTTTGGAACTTTTGGTCTTTCCTTTGTTTCCCAAACGGGCAAACGTGTCTTTAATTTGTTTTTGTATGTCTTCTTCAGAAATTTCAGCCTTGCTGGCTTTCTTTTTCTTTATTTTCTTTATTTTCTTCTTGCTTTCTTCCTGCTTCGCTGTTTTAGAAATTTCAATATTGATTTTCTCGTCTTTTTTTAGAATACGTTTTCTTTTTTTACGTATTTCAGATTCTTCCGAATCATCCTCACCTTCATTTATTACGACATTTTTCTTGAGTATAATCTCATCTGTACTCTTAGGAGGCATTAAAGATTTTTTCTTGAGTTCTCGTTTATCTCTTTCTCTTTCCTGTTTGCTTTTCTTTGGAGGGCGAGTACGTTGGTTGATTGCATCCAAATCAATTGTTCCGACAACCTTCACGTCTTTAATCGCTGGGGTCGGTGATTTGTAACTTACTTCCCTGTCGATTTTATTGGAATAATCTTCAGCTGAGGTTTTTTCTTCCTGACGGGTTTCAACCTTCGGTTGCTTGATGATTGTTTTCGGAGTTCTGGCAACAAACGTCGGCGTTTCTTCCCGTTCAGGCTTTTGTGTTATTACGGGAGTTTCTTTTACTTGTGGTTCTATCGGTTTTTCCTCCTTCTTTTCTTCTACTTTCACCTCTTTTGGCTCCTCGACCTTTTCTTCCGGTTTCTGTTGTTTGTTTAGTCTGTTCAGATCGATATGATCCACGACCTTGATTTTGTTTTCCAGTTTGATCTCGTCTTTTATAGATATGAATTCCGGTGTATGTTCCTCCGAACCATTGTTCATGTTGTCAATGGTAACAGTTTCTTTTTTCAACCGTGTATTTTTTAAATCTACTCGATTGGATTCTTTTTTAGCTTCGCTATCGGTAGAAAACTCTTTTGCAACCAAAGAGTACTGGTCATCTGTTAATTTTGCATTTGGATCAGATGAAATCTTAATCCCCTTTTCCTGCAGGAAATCCACTATAGTGGACAAGCCTACGTTAAATTCTCTAGCAACTTTACTTAGTCTAACTGCCATATTAAGATTTTATTTTACAAGCATTATAACCTTGAGCGTTCCTTATTCAAATTCAGCTCTTAATATTTTGAGAACATCCCTGATGGTCTCTATCTCAAGATCAGTCCTGCTCTCTAATTCTGATTCACTTAACTCTAACACGCTCTTTGCCGTGTCGCAACCCACGCGTTTCAGTTCTTCGATTACCCAGGGTTCGATCTCATCAGAGAATTCCTCCAAGTTAACGTCTTCTTCTTCTGCGGTTTCAAGCTCACGATAAACATCGATTTCATAACCTGTGAGTTGACTGGCCAGTTTGATATTCAAACCGCCTTTACCGATAGCGAGGGAAACTTCCTCTGGATTCAGGTAAACATTCGCTCTCTTGTTTTCTTCGTCCATTTCAATCTTATTGATCTTGGCTGGGTTCAACGCACGGGTGATGTATAGCTGGATGTTGTTCGTGTAGTTAATCACGTCAATATTTTCGTTTCTTAGTTCCCGGACAATCCCATGTATACGTGAACCTTTCATCCCGACACAAGCACCTACCGGATCGATACGGTCATCGTATGATTCAACGGCTACTTTGGCACGTTCTCCCGGAACACGCACCACGTTTTTGATCGTGATCAGTCCATCAAATATTTCCGGAACTTCGTTCTCGAATAATCTTTCAAGGAATACGGGTGATGTCCGGGAAAGAATGATATATGGGGAAGCGTTCTTCATTTCCACGCGAATTACCACTGCCCGGATGGTATCTCCTTTTTTGAAAAAATCGCTAGGAATTTGTTCTTGTTTCGGAAGAATCAACTCGTTACCCTCGTCATCCAATACTAGAATTTCTTTTTTCCACACTTGATAAACTTCGCCAGTCACGATCTGGCCCACTTTCTCTTTGTATTTCGTGAAAATATGATCTTTTTCCAGTTCGAGAATCCGGGCAGACAGGTTTTGTCTCAATGCTAGAACAGAACGACGTCCGAAATCTTTGAATTTTACTTCGTCTGTCACCTCTTCTCCCACTTCGTAGTCTGCATCGATTTTCTTAGCTTCTGTCAACGAAATTTGGGTATTGGGATTCTCGAAAGCATCGTCTTCCACCACGATACGGTTTCTCCAGATTTCCAAGTCTCCTTTGTCGATATTTATAATGATGTCAAAATTCTCGTCCGTCCCGTAACGCTTGATAAGCATGTTTCTGAATATATCTTCCAACACTCTCATCAAGGTTGCCCTGTCAATATTTTTAAGCTCTTTAAATTCTGCGAATGAATCTATTAAATTAATGGCTTCCATTTTTATTTTATGTATTTAGAAAACAACAATATCTTTAACCTCCTTTATGTCTGTAAAATGAATCTCTTTCTCCATTTTGACTATGCTTTTTTTCTTCTTTCCTTCAACAGCTATTTTTTCTTCGCATTCGATCACGATCCCTGTGTTGGAATAGGATTTTAATGTTCCCTGTAATTTTTCCCCGTTTTGCAATTTTACTTCCACTTGGCGTCCCAGATTTTTTTCGTATTGCTGGATTACCTTGAAGGGATAACCAATTCCGGCACTCGAAACAGTTAACTCGAAATCTTCGACATCTCGGTCTAGCTTTGCATCTAATTGTTTGCTGAGGGTTACGCAGGAATCCACGTTAATCCCCTTCAGGGAGTCGATGTAGACCTCGATCGAGTTTTCTGGAGATACTTTCAAGTCCACCAGAAACAAATCTGTCCCTTGCAGTATTGTTTCAATAATGTCTTTTATTTCCTCTGTACTTTTCATTCTACTCTTTGATCTAAGATAACAGAAGAGGGGACTAATCGCCCCCTCGTTGTTAATAACCGCATGCAAAGATACAATTAATTATTTTTAATCCAAAGAGTTCCGATGGAAAATCAGTGAGACTAAGATATTTTCCGGGGAGAACGTTTCCGGAGAAGAGGTAGTATATCACGGGAATTTATGTTGGCTGTAAGCCTTTAGGTGTTGATATGTATGGTTTTAAATATTAGTATTGAAACATATTTGTCACATTTTCTATATAGTTCCAAATAAAATTTGTAAGTTTGCCGAAATTTTTTGAATTATGGAGTTTAAAGCAAAGGACATAGCAGCTCTATTAGGTGGGGTTGTCGATGGAGACCCTGAGATTTCTGTAAATAACGTATCTAAAATAGAGGAAGGAAAGCCGGGAACATTGGCTTTTTTGGCTAATCCTAAATACGAACATTATATTTACACGACGCAGGCATCGATCGTGTTAGTGAACAAAACATTCGAACCCACGCATGAGTATTCTTGTACTTTAATCCGGGTGGAATCGGCCTATGACGCCATCGCAACATTACTACAAATGTATGATGAGATGAGGCCGAAACCAGTAGGAATCGAACAACCTTCTTATGTTAGTGATAGTGCCACGATCGGGGACAAGCCTTATATCGGGGCATTTGCATATATAGGGAGAGGTGCGAAGATCGGGAACAACGTGAAAATATATCCTCAAGCCTACATCGGAGACGGTGTTGTTATCGGGGATAACACGATCATTTATTCTGGGGTAAAGATCTACACAGGTTGCGTGGTAGGGAAATCCTGTATCCTTCACGCTGGGGTGGTACTGGGAGCTGATGGTTTCGGATTCGTGCCGGAGGGAGATCATTACAAGAAAATCCCGCAGATCGGTAACGTGGTATTGGAAGATGATGTGGAGATCGGGGCAAATACTTGTGTTGACCGGGCTACTATGGGGTCTACAATTATTAAGAAAGGAGTTAAACTCGACAATTTAGTTCAAATTGCACATAACGTGGTAGTGGGTGGAAATACGGTTATTGCGGCCCAGTCCGGGATTGCCGGGACGACAAAAGTCGGTGAAAATTGCGTGTTCGGAGGACAAGTTGGTATTGTGGGACATTTGAATATTGGCTCTGGAACGCAAATTGCGGCCCAAAGTGGTATTACTTCCAATGTGCCGGAGAAATCTGTACTGCGCGGATCCCCTGCATTCGATTACCCGAAATACCAGAAATGTTATGTCGTGTTCCGTAAATTACCGGAGCTTTACGGACAAATAAAAGATTTGGAGAAGGAAGTAAATAAATTAAAATCAGAATAAAATGTCAGTAAAGCAGAGAACTTTAAAGAGTGAATTTTCTTTGAATGGAAAAGGTTTGCACACCGGGAAACAGGTGACTGCGACCTTTAAACCGGCTGAAGAGAACTTTGGCTATCGGATACGTCGAATGGATTTGGAGGGTTCTCCTGAAATTCCAGCTTTGGCTGAATATGTGAAATTAATGGATCGTGCCAGTTGTCTTGAGAAGGATGGCGTGTGCATATTTACTATGGAGCATGCGATGGCAGCTCTTTACGGATGTGGAATTGACAACTGCCTGATCGAGTTAAGCGGGGAAGAATTCCCGATTTTGGACGGTAGTGCAAAATATTACGTGGAAGAGATAGAGAAAGTCGGCTTTGAAGAACAAAAGGCTAACAGGCGTTACTTTACGGTAAAAGAACAAATGGAGTTCTGTAGCGAGGACGGACAGACAAAGATTACCTTATTGCCGGACACCGACTATAATGTAAACTTGGTTGTTGCTTATGATTCTCCTTACTTGCAAATGCAATACGCTACTTATTCTGAAAAAGGGACTGATTTTGCGAAAGAGATTGCCCCATGTCGGACGTTCGTCTTCCTGCGTGAGTTGGAAATGCTTTTACAACACAATCTGATTAAAGGTGGGGATCTGGATAATGCGATCGTGATTGTTGATCGAGAAATCTCTCAAGAAGAAGTAAATCGTTTGGCTAAATTGTTCAATTACGATTCAATCGAGGTGAAACAGGGAATTTTGAATAACCTGAACTTGTACTTTGACAATGAACCGGCACGTCATAAATTGTTGGATGTTATTGGGGATCTGTCTTTATGTGGGCGTTTTATCAAAGGGCGTGTTATTGCGGAGAAACCGGGGCATAAAGCAAATACCAGCTTGGCTAAAAAAATGTGTAAGGCCATCGCTCAGGCAGAGAGAGAAGATTCTTGTCCCGACGTGGACACGACGGCCGAACCGTTGATGGATGTGAATAAGGTGAGGGCTTTATTGCCTCATCGTCCTCCTTTCCTGTTGGTTGATAAGATTTATGAGGTGACGGATGATATCGTGATCGGTTGTAAGAACGTCACCATGAACGAGCCTTTTTTCGTGGGGCATTTTCCGGAAGAACCGGTGATGCCGGGTGTGCTGATTGTGGAAGCGATGGCGCAATGCGGGGGAATTCTAGTGTTGAATCAAGTGGAAGATCCGGAGAATTATTCCACGTATTTTGTGAAAATAGATGGAATCAAATTCCGTCATAAAGTAGTTCCGGGCGATACGCTGGTCTTTAAGCTGGTGAAAATTGCACCTATCCGTCGCGGGATCGTGACTATGAGAGGATATGCTTTTGTCGGTAAAACGTTAGTTTGTGAAGTGGGGGAATTCATGGCCCAAGTTGCAAAAACGAAAAAATAGTGATAAGATTATACTTAAATGTAAATATTATATTTGTAATTAAATAAAAAAAACGAATGAAACAACCGTTAGCTTATGTTCATCCTGAAGCTCAGATTGCGGATAACGTGGTGATTGAGCCTTTCGTGACAATTGATAAGAATGTTGTCATTGAGGAGGGAACAAGAATTGGTTCGAATGTCACTATCCTGGAGGGAGCGCATATTGGGAAGAATTGTAAGATTTTTCCGGGGGCTGTCATTTCTGCCATACCTCAGGATCTTAAATTCAAGGGAGAGAAAACAATCGTCGAGATTGGTGATAACACGACCATCCGAGAGTGTGCGACTATAAATAGAGGTACTGCCGCTAAGGGGATAACTAAGGTCGGGAGTAATTGTTTGATCATGGCTTATGTACATATTGCGCATGACTGCGAGATCGGGGATAATTGTATTATCACGAATGCTTGTCAGTTGGCTGGAGAAGTTGTGGTAGATGATTTCGCTATTATTGGCGGTATGTCTGCTGTACACCAGTTTGTACATATTGGCCGTCACGTGATGATTCAGGGAGGGTCTTTGATTGGTAAGGATGTACCTCCTTACGTGAAAGCTGGAAGATTACCTTTATCTTATGCGGGAGTGAATTCGATTGGTTTACGCCGTCGCGGATTTGTGAATGAAAAGATCAACGAGATTCAGGACATATACCGTATTCTTTTCCAATCTGGGTTAAACAACTCGGATGCGGTGGAACGGATAGAGGCTGAAATGCCGGCATCAAAAGAGCGGGATGAAATCATTCTGTTTGTGCGCAATAGCAAGCGGGGAATTATGAAAGGATATATGGGATAAAAATTAAGAGGTAAGGATATTTATTGGTGAGGTGGAACTAAAATATATTGTTCCACCTCTTTTTTAGTGTTAGGAGGGAATTATAACAAAGGAGTTGAACAAAAGCAGGAGAGTACGAATATCGTTTCTCCTGCTTGGCAGTACTAATTAATGAAATCTGTTTATTTTCTCATCATCCGAAAAGGACAGTTTTCAATTACCGTGCGGATACGTTTCACCTGATCGTAAGTGATCGTGTAAGCTGGACTATAGACATCCATAATTTGATAAGAATTGTAATAAATTTCTTGACCGTTCTTGTGTTTGTCATCGGCACGGTCTTCTTGAAAGGTCCATTTTTCGATGCTCATATATGTGTAAGCGGCGGTATAAGTATCATCGCAAAAATCGTCAGGAGCTCCTTCCCAAGTATTGTAATAGGAGGGTAAAAGCCCATAAAAAGTTCCTAAAAGGTCTTCAAGGCCATGACCGTAATTAACCATTGAGTAATAGTTGCTTTTAGTAATCCCGATCCCAACTTCATAATAATTATTATATCTTGCATCTGCAACGCTATTGACAACTCTTAATTTATTATAAGCATCCATTTGTAATTGTGCACCAGTGTTTAAAATATAAGATGGTAAACGGGTTTGAGTACTTGTAAAATCAGAAATGTAAATATTAAGATAATGATCCGTATCCCAAATTAAATTATTTTTTATATAAGTATTGATAACCGTATTGTCTGCAACTTCTACTCGATTAATTCCTTTTTCATCGAGAACATTTCCGCGAGGGTCATGGGTTGCCAATTCAAAAGTAATCTTTGAATCAATGGCAGAAGGTGCATGGATGAAATCATTTTTGAAAACCCGATTTACTCGATCAATCAGTTTCTGGATATCTTCGGCGTATATGCTGCTATAAGCATATGCAAGACTGCGGGGAACAACGATATGGAATACCACGGGAACCGTGATTGGTTCAAGCACGTCTTCTGGAGGACGCCGTAAAACAACTTCTCTCGTCATGGATTCAACCCCTTGGTATGAAGCTTGGAACTCTAAGGGATCTTCTGAAAAATCAGTAGTTCGGAAGGTCCACCCTACTGGAGTTCCGTCCTTTTTATAAATTTTGACTTGACTCGTATCAATACGTTCTGCTAAAATTTCTACTGTATCTCGAAATGTTTTTTCTATCACCCTGATATCTCCGGCCACCTCTTCTTCAACCAGACGGGTATCTTCAACTGCGTTGAAAACTTTTACAAGAAACTTTAGTTCGGCAACTCCGTCAGCAATCAAGACGGGGCTGTTGGGACTTAGGTTTACCCGGACGATATTCAACGGGGCCTCTATTTTGTAAGACTCGTATTCTTGTTTTTCACATGCAATGCATATGCAAACAAGACATATTATAAAACCTATATTTTTCATCGTGTTAAATTTAAAATTATATGTTACTCAGTGTCTGTGATTAACCACCCCGGATTTTGCTCGATGTCATTGTATTGTAATTCTTCCTTTACGGGAATAGGAAGTGTAAAGCGATAATCGTTATCTTCCAAAGTATAAGTCGGATTTTCTTCATCCCCGTAAGAACTGCGGCTCCATCCTGTTTGCAGGCGGGTTAGGTCACACCAGCGCATATCGTAGTCGAAACAAAATTCCCTTCGCCGCTCATCCAGAATTTCTTGCAAAAGATTGTTACCGGAATAGCCGTTGTAATTCAGGTAACGTTGTCTTTGGAAATCTTCCAACCATTTTTTACCTTCCGAGGTATTGCCTGCCCGTGTATAACTTTCTGCGATGATTAGATACATCTCGGCAGCCGACCAAAATTGATATAATTCCACGGAAATATACCCAGTTGTAATATTTTTGTATTTAATGACGGCTTGATTTTCATTGAAAAATTTGGTTTTCCGGATATCATTATCCTTGTACAAGGAATAAAGGTTACTGGAAGGATATACATATTGCGGGAACGAGGATGCAGCGTTGCCAACTACATACCGAGCTTCATTCGCTGATCTGAAATCAACCATTAAAGCGTGTGGTGTCTCTTTGGAAACCCCTGTCATGTCATCATATACGGGGAAGGGCTCGTAATTCTCTATGGGTTGTAGTTTCAGTGCTTCCAAAGCTAATTTAGCATATAAACAAGCGTTCTCGTAATCATCATCGGCTTTGGCCCCCGAATTGCCTTTATAAAGAAAAACTTGAGCCAACATGGCATGAGCGATATTTTTGTCGTAAAAAACGTTATAAGTAGAGCGTGGTTCGGTGGTACATTCTGCGCATTCTATTAAATCGGAAATAATGATTCGGTAAACTTGTTCTTGTGTTTTGCGTGAAGCGTCATATTCCGCTACCATTTGGGCGTCCAGATTGACAGGTATACCGTATTTATTCAAATGATAAGGGGAAAAATATTGCATTAGTTTGAATAAATGCCAAGCCCGTAATACTTGGGCTTCACAGCGAACAATGTCTGCTTGTTCTTTAGAGGCTTCAACCCGGCTCAATTCATCAATGATGGTATTAAAAAATCCGATATTGGAATAAAAAATTTTCCAGATAATCCCCGGCTGTGTTGTATTTTTCCAGTTGACAGACTCCATGTATAAATTTTTTACGTTACCCAAAATACTATTATTTTTTACATAGGTATCTACATCAATGTCATCTCCGTAAAAATGGAGGAAGGTCCAGATGTTATTTCCAATATAAGGAATGACAGTACCTTGTAAATTATCGTAATCCGGACGGGCGTACATACGTAGGTGGCCTCCCAATAGGGCTTTTACTTCATCATAGTTCTGGATAGCCTGAACATTCGACGGTTTTATATTCAAATAGTCTTCACACCCTTGGCAAAAAGCGATAAGGGTTACAAGACATAATGTTATTATTCTTTTCATTTTCATTATTTTTAGAAACCAAAATTCAGTGTAATCGTATATTTCCGGGAATTTGGATAACCGAATTCTCCCATCAGCAACGGATCGATTCCCTTGTATTTCGTCAGGGTGAACAGATCTTTGGCGGTAAGGCTAAGGCGTACGGTATTGAATCCGATTTTATCGAGCCATTCTGGTTTTAGATTATATCCTAGCGACATATAACCGCATTTTAAATAATCGCCTTTTTCCAATCCCCAGTCAAACATATAAAACGTATATAATCCTTTTAGTTGGGTTAAACGAGGTACATTTGTGATGTCTCCGGGTTTCCGCCAGCGATCCAAATCATTGGCATGCCTGTTTTGGCTATCCGGATCTTTAAAAGTATTAAATGAACGGATCATGTGTCCCGCTTTAAACTCAAAATTGGCAGAGAATACAAATTGTTTAAAATTTATTGTTGTAGAAAATCCTCCCACGTAATGCGGATTGGAATCTCCCAAATAGCTTACCATATCTTCGGGAATATCGTAAAAATTAGTAGCCATATCATAAGTGGCTCCCGTGCTGTTTTTATATACCAGTGTAGTACCGGTCATTGGGTTGATACCTGCTACCCGGTAACCGTACCATCCTCCGGCCGGTTTGTTTTCAACAAATTGATGTCCTTCCGATTGAGTTATTTTTGTAGGCAGATCGTCCACGCTTTTATAGTAAGTATCCTTTACCTTATTTTTATTGTAGGCAATATTGAAATTGGCAAACCATTGCAGGTATTTTTGTTTTAAAAATGTTATGCCTAAATCAATTTCGATCCCGTTGTTATGCAGGTTGGCAACGTTAGCAGTTGCTTCCTCGCGGCCTGAAGATATGGCCAAATGTTTTTTATCCAATACATCACGGGTAATATTGTAATAATAATTCATGTTTAATTCTATCCGGTAATCGAACAATGACATATCAAAACCAATATTTATATCCCTTTTCGTTTGCCATTTGATATTGGGATTCGGATAAGTAAAGGATTGAGGAACGAGTTGGTCATCGTATTTTATATTTTTATCCAAGGTGTAGATCAAAAAAGGAAGAGCATTTTTGTCGATACTTCCGGTATATCCGAATCCTCCTCGAAATGACAGCATATTTATCCATGATATTGGTTCCAAGAAATGTTCTTTGTGCAGATTCCACCGTAAAGCTACATTCCACAAAGGCGTGAACTGATTCTTATTGCCGATTACATCCGATCCGTCATACCGCATGGCTCCTGTCAAGATATAGCGGTCTTTGTACGAATAAGATAAATTGGCATAAAAAGATGATAAGCGAGAAACGTTTTTACCTGTATTCCCTAATTTCGATAAACTAATATTCGCTTGGTTTATTCCTGTCAAATCGGGGAACCCAATGATATTATGTTCTTTATCAAATATAGGTGCAAAGCTGAAAAATGACTTGCTTTGTCGTTCCATGATCTCTTGCCCGAAAAATGCATTCAAAAAATGGGTATTCTGAAAATCCTTTGAATAGGATAAGGTGTTTTTAAAAGTATAACTGTTCGAGTAAGAGGTACTTTCCCGTAAAGAACCTTGTGCTCTAAGAATATCCATTTCTCCGTAGCCGACTAGGTCTCGGTACCAGTTGTTTTGGTAATTCGTATAGGTATTGGCTCCTTCCACGGTCCGGTCATGATTGGAATTGACATTATAGATACCGTGAGTCGTAAACATTAGTCCCTTAATAATCTCCCATTCCACTTTCATCATGATTTCTGCATCAATATACCGGGTGGTTTGGTTATTTTCCTTGATTTCTTGCATGATATTGAATGTTTCCCATACATTACCGGGGTGTAACAAACTTGCATTGGGGACATAGGTGGCATCGGCTGCATAAGAACCGTCCGGATTATAAAGGCGTTCGTAAGGATTGGCGTATATCGCATATTCCAAAGGATTTACCAGACTGGCGGTCATTTTATCCTTCTTATATGTTACACTTAAACCTCCGTTGATCCTGATCTTTTCGGTCGGGGAGTGTGTGATTTTGTTTGTCATTCCTAAACGGTAATATGTATTGTCGGGGATAGTTCCGTTTTCAGTGAGATAATTTACGGAAGTATAGTGTTGTGTTTTTTCCGAACCTCCCGACATGCTGAAATTATATTGTTGAGTGATGGCAGTCCTGAAAATCTCTTTAAACCAATCCGTATCAATTTTTGCCAATGCTGCAATTTTTGCTTCGGCTTCTGCTTCCGTGTAAGATCCCATTTCTTTCATGTTTATAATCTCCATGATTCTTCCGGGACGATATAACCAAGAGGCTTCATCCGTGGCAAATTCCCGCTCAAACTGAATTTTCTGAGCCGTATTCATCATTTGTATGTTGTTTACGGGACGTTCTGTGATACCATAATTCAATGAAAAGTTAAAACGGGTTTTTCCAACCAATCTCTGTTTGGTCTCGATCACAATTACCCCGTTAGCGGCCCGGGCTCCGTAGATTGCGGTAGCTGCTGCGTCTTTCAATACTGTAATTGATTTAATGTCATTGGGAGATAAGTTCCCGATACCGGATGTAAAGATTGTTGATTGTAAATCAGTTGAACCGATCTTTATATCCGGAATTTCTCCCTGCATGGGCATCCCGTCCACGATCCAGATGGGTTCGGTGCTACCGTTCAATGAATTGATTCCTCGGATCTGGATTTTGGCATCTTGTCCGGGGCGGCCGGAACTGATCATGTTCAAACCTGCAATTGTGCTGCTTAAAGCCTCTTCCACGGAAGTCAATCCTTTGCCTTCCATCTCTCTTGCCGTGATTGTTTTGGTACTCCCGGTCAATCGTTCCCGTCTTACGCTTTGATAACCGGTCACGACAACCTCATCCATTTCCTTGTGATCTTCTTGCAGGATGATATTGATATTTGTTCTTTTATTAATTTTTACTACCTGATCTATGTAACCCATGTAAGTAACTAGAAGTTCTTGCTGATCGGAGGGTACGCTTAATTGGTATTCTCCGTTGACATCGGTGGCCGTACCGATAGATGTTCCTTTTATCCGTATGGTGGCTCCAATTAGTGTATTCCCTTCCGTATCGGTAACTTTTCCTTTGACGGTAATCATTTTAGGATCTTGTTCTTGTCGGAGGTTCTGCTCTTTTCGTACGATGACAATGGTTGTTCCTTCTATTACGTATGTAAAAGATATGGGTGTCAAAATCCTGTCCAATAAGCTGATAATACTTTCGTTTTTTGCTGTTAAATCAATTTTGCCGATGTCTTTTAATTGATCTGCATTAAAAACAAAATTCATTTTAGTTTGTTTCTGGATTTCTAAAAACAAGTCTTTAAAAGTGACGTGTTTTAGATGTAGATTGACTTTCGTTTGAGCGGTTACGCTGGCCCGTAACGTAAAAGTCAGGGTCAACATACAAACCATAAGAAAGAGAACTTTCAAATGATTTTTTCGGATACAAAATCCTGATTGATAATTTTTCATAGTTTTTATATTAGTATTAAGACTTTCCTGTACTGACAGCTTTTGACTGTAGTTCAATGAATGGTATTTTGTGAAAATTATTTTATAAAAATCTGATTTTCAATAATGTTAAAAGATACGGTGCGGGTTAATGCAAATTGATTTAATAACTTGCTGATGTCTTCTTCTTTTCGGATTGAAGCTGTGAAACGGATTTCTTTGGATTGCGGATTTTCGAATATTACTTTCATCCGGTACCATCGTGAAAGTGTTGCCATAATGTCTTCAAGGCGATCTTCTTCAAAGGCAAAATACCCTTCTTGCCAAGCAATATAATAGTTGACATTAATATCTTTTTTTATGATGATTCCTTCTTTTTCTGAGATTCGGGCCAGTTGGTTGGGCAATAGGATTACTTCTGGTTCTTCCGTGTGATGTATGCCGACTTTCCCTTCTACTAGAACCACCCGAATATTGGCCGGATCGTAACTGTTCACGTCAAAAGAAGTTCCGTACACTTTTATTTTGGTATCATAAGTATGCACGATAAAAGGTTTTTGATTTTTAGATACTTCCAGATAAGCTTCTCCCTTCAGGGACACTTCTCGTTTTTCTCCGGAGAAAACTATCGGGTAACGTAATTCGCTTTCTGAATTCAATTTTATTCGAGTCCCGTCTGATAATATAATCGAATATTCTCCGTAACGGGGTACTTTGATCGTGTTGTATTGTTCCGTTTCCACTTCTTCGGAGGTGCTGGTGTAAATAATTTCTCCCGATTTCTTGTTTAGAATATCGGTGTTTTTTTCTTTCAACGAAAGTTCGCTGTTTAGTTTTATCTCTTTCCCGCTAGCCAATATCAACGTGGCTTGCGGTTTTCCCGGTGAGAGAGGATTATTAGCTATATATAATTGTTGATCCTCTTGTTGATTAGCGTAGTATGCGATTGCAATACCTATTACTAATACTAAAATGGCAGCCATCTTAATATATCGGCGTAATGTTTGCCGATGTTTTTTCTGTCGGATATAAATTCTTAACGACTGAATGGCTTTCTGTTTCTCATTTTGAGAGAATTTATTTAACAGAGCGGTTCTTTGTACCGGATCAGAAAGCAGGCGGACAGTTTCCTCATATTTGTCATATGTTTCAAGATATCCGTTGGGTTCTATGCCATCGATAATTTGTTGAGCTAATTTTGAAGCTAGTTTTTTCGCTTTTAAATATAATTCCATCCTTTCGTAAATTTATTTTATCCGGTGTCTTTATTATAAAAACAACATATGGATGGAAATTAATTATACGGAAAGGTATTTTTTTGAAAGAAAAATTTCTTTTTAATGATAATCAAATGAAAATAAACTAATTACTAGATATGTGAGAAAGAACGAATAATAAAATAACAAACATATCTTTTGATAATTTGTTTCTTAAAATCGTTAAAGCCTTTTGTTTTTGAGCGTAAACGGTGTTGATGGATATGGACAACATTTGGGCTATTTCCGGACTTTTATGCCCTTCTAGAGAAAGCCTGATGACTTTGGCACATTCCGGAGGGAGAGATTTCAACTGATTGTATAGAATGGCTAGTGTTTCCGATTCGAAAATATGTGATAAGATATTCTCTTCTTTTTCATCGAAATTCTGAATGGCTGAGTAACGTTGAATAGCTGCGGAGTGTTTGAGTTCGTTTTTCCTGCGATTGCGAATGGATAGGTATAAATAAGATTTCAAAAGATCAAAAGATTCAAATTGCTTTTTGTTTTCCAGAACTTTTAAGAAAATATCCTGTAATACGTCGTAAGGTAAAATAGTTGTATCGGAAAATAATTTAGAAGCAAAATAATATAGTTCATTATAAAAATATTCATAAATAAAGCAGAAGGCATTTTCATCTCTTCGATTGAATTTGTCTAATAAGTTTTGGTTTAAATCTGAAAATCTATTGGTCGGCTTTTGCATTTGATTTTTGTTATGTATTCATAAATATTTCAACTTAGATGCGGTCTTGTTGTTGGCGAAAATACTATAATATTTTAGAATCTCTTTGTTTTTGATGAAAAACTTGAAATCTTTGACATGGAATGTTGTCCATGCTTGTCATAGAGAACGGTTGATTATCTTGTTGGTCACGTGATTTGAAACTTTGTTCTTTTACATCCGTGTCGTTTCTCTTCGTTATATAATCGTTAAATACGGTATCTATAGGGACGGAAAAATAACGAATAGATAGCCTAGCATAAGAGAAGGTGTGAAAATGGAAGGAGGATGGGTAATAAAAAAAGCACTTCGAAAGAAGTGCTTTTTTGTTGTTCTAATCCTTGGTATTTATAGTTTCGGACCTGCGGCAACCAATGCTTTTCCGGCTTCGTTTCCTTCGAACTTTTTAAAGTTCTTGATGAAACGTTCTGACAGATCTTTTGCTTTTGTTTCCCATTCGTTAGCGTTGCTATAGGTGTCGCGAGGGTCAAGAATTTTCGGATCAACTCCCGGTAATGCAGTCGGAACTTGGAAATTGAAGAACGGAATTGTTTTGGTTGGAGCTTTATCAATAGAGCCATCCAAAATAGCATCAATGATACCGCGGGTATCTTTGATCGAGATACGTTTTCCGGTTCCATTCCATCCGGTATTAACCAGATATGCTTTTGCTCCGGCTTTTTCCATTTTCTTAACCAGCTCTTCTGCGTATTTGGTCGGATGTAATGATAGGAATGCTGCTCCGAAACAAGCTGAGAAAGTCGGTGTCGGTTCGGTGATACCCCGTTCCGTTCCGGCTAATTTAGCCGTAAATCCAGACAAGAAATAGTATTTGGTTTGTTCCGGGGTCAGGATTGATACGGGAGGTAATACTCCGAAAGCATCTGCAGACAAGAAGATAACTTGTTTTGCTGCCGGGCCTTTAGAAACTGGTTTCACGATGTTCTTGATATGATAGATCGGGTAAGAAACACGAGTGTTTTCGGTAACCGATTTATCATTGAAATCAATTTTACCGTTGGCGTCTACGGTTACGTTTTCCAGTAGAGCATCCCGTTGGATAGCGTTATAGATGTCCGGTTCAGCTTCTTTGCTCAAGTTAATAACTTTGGCATAGCATCCGCCTTCGTAGTTAAACACACCTTCATCGTCCCATCCGTGTTCATCATCACCAATTAAAAGACGTTTCGGGTCGGTAGACAAAGTTGTTTTACCTGTTCCCGACAGACCGAAGAAAATAGCGGTGTTTTTACCCTCCATATCCGTATTGGCAGAACAGTGCATGGAAGCGATACCGCGCAACGGGTTCAAGTAATTCATGATAGAGAAAATACCTTTCTTCATCTCACCACCGTACCAGGTATTCAAAATTACTTGTTCTTTGGTTTTCAAGTTAAACACGGTAGCAGTTTCGGAATTCAAACCTAATTCTTTGAAGTTTTCAACTTTAGCTTTAGCGGCGTTGAAAGAAACGAAATCCGGTTCTCCGTAATTTGCCAATTCCTCTTCTGTTGGACGAATAAACATATTTTTCACGAAATGAGCTTGCCATGCCACTTCCATGATGAAACGAACTTTTAACCGTGTTCCTTCGTTAGCTCCACAGAAGGTGTCAACCACGTACAATTTTTTGCCGGACAATTGCTTTACAGCTTTTGCCTTCAAATCTGCCCATGCTTCTTCAGAGCAAGGTTTATTGTCGTTTTTATATTCATCGGAAGTCCACCATACAGAGTCTGCACTGGCTTCGTTTTTTACAAAGAATTTATCCTTGGGAGAACGTCCGGTATAGATTCCGGTCATCACGTTAATTGCTCCAAGTTCAGTTAAATATCCTTTTTCGAACCCTTCTAATGACGGGTCTGTTTCTGCCTTGTATAATTCTTCGTATGAGGGATTGTGAAGGATTTCTTTCACATCCGTGATTCCATAAATACTTAAATCTAATTTTGCCATAGCAATAAATTTATGTTAGAAATTAATTAATCCTTTTTTTCTGTAATTCGGCACAAAAGTAGGAAACATTTTGATATAAAAGAACCAAATCTCCCTTTCCAATGCCCCTTTATGTTTTATTAACATGTACTCTTTTCCTATTTCTTCAAGAATATACTGATGCGTTCATATACCTTTTGTACGTTAGCGTTTGTAAACTTGTTACGATCAATGTTTCGGATGTAACTGTCAGTAAATGGAGAATTTAATTTGCGATCAATCCGACTCCTTCCGATAGCGGTTAAGGCTGCGGCTTGTAGAAGAGGATCGTCGGAACTTAAATACTCATTAACTATTTGTTCAATATCTTCCCGTTTTGAAAGAACTAATGTTCCAAAATATTCAGCGATCTCAAAGTTGTAGCCGAATTGTAATAATTGAGTAATTTTTTCAGTAATCAACTCTTGGATCGGGAATAAAAAACAAGCAACGATTTGTTCTTCCCGTTTCTTTGTCCCCCACAATAGTTGTGCCAATTTCAAATCGACCTGGTATTGGCCAGCCAAATTTTTAAGGGAAAGATAACTCGCTCCGATTTGGTCTCGCGTGTCAGCTCCTATACGTTCCATGCTGTCAAGACTTCGCCCGTTTTGTAATCGGAATATCCTTCGGCGGACTTCTTTAAAAAGCAACTCGGTCTTTTTATCTATCGGGAAAACCTCCATCTTTTTGCGTAATTAGAGTAAATGAAAATATCAGCCTTTAGGCATGCGCAAAAATAAATATAATAAAGTGAAACTGAAATGTTGGACTTTATGTTTTGTAGCATATTCAAACGTTTGTGTAAAAGATAATTAGTTTGAATAATTTGAATCTGTTAAATATTTATTAAGATTTTGGTTAAAGGATATTATCTGGGAGGTTATCATTATTTTTACACTTCATTGACCAATAGAACAAATTTAACGAAAAATGATGATTAGGTATTTTTTATGGTTACTACCCTGCTTTTTAGTGTTAGCCGGGGGAGCTCAGAAGGCTAATTACAAGGAAGCCGAGCGTTTTATGAGAGGTAATGCGGAGAAATTGGTTGGCTCTACAAAAGTAAGGCCCGTTTTCTTGAAAGAGAGCGATAAGTTTTGGTATAATTACAAAACAGGTGACGGAACTCATTATTACTTTGTCGATCCGAAGGCAAGGCTTCATCGGGAACTGTTTGACCGGGAGTTTATGGCCTCGGAGATCAGTAAATATACTCATGGTCCGGTGAATTACAAAGAATTACCATTAAAAGAATTGGTATTTAAAGAGGATGAAAAAACGTTGAAGTTTAATGTGGATACCTTTCGTTTTGAGTATAATATCTATACTAATCGCTTGGTGAAAATTGATTCTGCCCGCAAGAAGTTAGTTGAAACTCCTAAAAAAGTGGACGGACTGATTGGGACATATTCCCCGGACAGCGCTTATATCGTGTATGCTAAAAATCATAATCTTTATATGCTTTCCGTGAAAGATTCCGTGGAGACCCAATTGACGACAGACGGGGAACCGAAGTATTCTTATGCGGTTTATGATTCGGATACAACGAAGAAGAGAGTCGGGGCTAGGGTAACTTGGTTTGAAAATTCAGAGCGTTTTTATGTGCGGCGGTCGGATCGGAGAAAAATCAAGACGCTTTATATTGTTAATAGTTTAAGTGCTCGTCCGACGCTAAATGAATATGAATACGTGATGGCGGGTGATCAGGACGTCCGGCGGGAGGAGCTATTTCTTGTGGATACGGCTTCCAAAAGACCGATAAAAGTACCCGTAGAGAAGTGGAAAGACCAAACCTTGAGATTGTATACTCCGGGTAAAAAAGTGAATAGTCTTTATTTCTTGCGGAAAAAGAGAACTTGTGACGAGATTGATTTTTGTAAAGTAAACCCGGAAACGGGAGAGGTGAAAGTATTGATTAATGAAGTCAGTAAACCTTATTTTAACAATGATTTCTTCCATCTTTCTTTACTGAACGGGGGAAAAGATATTATCTGGTGGTCGGAGAGAACCGGACATGGGCATTTTTATCATTATGATGGGGAAGGGAATTTGAAGAATGCGATTACTGCCGGAAACTGGACGGCGGGAAACGTGATTAAAATAGATACCGTGGGACGGGTCATTTATTTTGGAGCTTACGGGCAGGAGAAGGGAAAATGTCCCTATTATGCACGGGTGAATAAAGCTCGGATAGATGGAAACGGACAGGTAGAGATACTGACGCCGGAACAGGCAACCCATGAAGCCTATTTCTCGAAATCAGGGCGTTATTTTGTGGATAATTATTCGCGGGCCGATTTGGAACCTCGAAGCGTATTACGGGATAATAAAGGAAAGGTAATCTTGGAACTGGCTTCTCCCGATTTGACCCGGCTTTACGAGACAGGGTGGAAGATGCCGGAGCCATTCACGGTAAAAGCTGCTGACGGACATACGGATTTATATGGTTTTATGTGGAAGCCTTTTGATTTTGATTCAACGAGAACCTACCCGATTATTTCGTATGTTTATCCGGGACCTCAAACAGAAGCGATCCCGTTGGAGTTTTCCGTTACTGCGGTTTACAATGTAGGGTTGGCCCAAGTCGGTTTTATCGTGGTTACTTTCGGACATCGGGGGGGAAGCCCGATGAGGGATAAGTGGTATCACACGTTTGGGTATGATAATCTGCGTGATTATCCGTTGGCAGACGATAAGTGTGGTATCGAACAATTGGCGGACCGATTCTCTTTTATAGATAAGTCTAAAGTGGGCATTTTCGGGCATTCTGGAGGTGGTTTTATGTCGACTGCAGCTTTGTGTACCTATCCCGATTTTTACACGGCAGCCGTTTCTTCTGCCGGGAATCATGACAATAATATTTATAATCAGTGGTGGGGAGAGACTCACCACGGGATTCGCGAGGTAAAATCTTTCGAAAAGAAAACCGTGAAAGATTCCGTGACGGGCAAGGATACCACGATTTCTGTAGAGAAAATACGATTTGAAACGAAGATTCCGACGAACATAGAGCTGGCCAAAAATCTGAAAGGATATTTAATGTTGGTTACGGGAGATGTGGATAATAATGTACATCCGGCTAATACCTTGCGAATGGCTGATGCGTTGTTGAAAGCAGGAAAGAATTTCGATTTAGTGATTCTGCCGGGACAATCTCACGGGTTTATGGGGATTCAGCAGGATTTTTACCAGCGGAAAATGTGGTTCCATTTTGCAAAACATTTGTTGGGAGATTATTCGTCCGAACAATTCCGTGAGATTGATTCATATATGCGTTTGTGAAGAAAAATATATGAAAAAAAGAAGGGGGAGGAAATGAATAATCCCCCTTCCTACACGAAACCTTTTCACTGGTTATAATGAAGTTAGGATTCCGTGTTTGTTTATATCAAGTCAATAATGAAAATTACAAGGTGTTTCGGCGGCCCCCCGCACAATCCTCAATACAAAAGTATCGTTATTTTTGAGTGATTACGAATCTTGAGTAATATTTATTGTATTTTATTCTCGAATATAGGTATTGTTTTGCGGATAATGGCTTTGTGAATTAAAGAATGGGAAATTATTTATCCAAACCTTTGTATTCCATGCTATATAAATCGAACCCTTTTGCCCAATAGTCTTTTTTCACTTCGTTTAATTGAAATCCCTGTTTTTCATAAAATTTATAGACCAATTGTGATGTTCTAACGGTTATTTTTTTAATACTAGCAATTGTTTTAATTTTTTCAATTCTGTGTTTGAGCAATTGTGAACCAAGATGTTTACCTTGGTATTCCGGGTGTAAAATGTCCCAACTGATTTTGCCGGTTGTATTGTTATCTGCGAAATTTATTCCTCCGCAACCAATAATTTGCTCTTCGAAAAGCAAGACATAGTAGATCTCTCTTTCTTGGTCTAAGTAATGATTTAAATCCGCTTCTTCCTCCGGGGCGAAATATTTGGGTATGTTTAGCCTGATTAAATTCATGACCGCCTCTTTGTCTGTTATTTCATATTCCCGGATTTTAACTAGATTATTCATATTGTTTTGCAAAACTTTTAAATGGTTTGTATAGCAAAGATAGCTAATGTTGGGAAATATTTGTGCATCATTGACACTTATACCGTATTCACATGATTTGTTCTATTTTCCCGATTAGCTGTTTGGCAGAGAGGTCTATTTGTTCAATGGCCATCCAGGTAACAATATTTTCCCGATCGATGAGATAGACTCGGGGAATGGTGCTGTTCGCAAAAAGGGAAAAGACCTCCTTGTCCGAGGCAAGATAGAACGGCGTGGTAAAATTTTGCTTTTTCCAAAAAGCGTTGACAACTTCGACGGTTTCCCCACGGGAGATAGTGACGAGTCGGAAAGAGGGATTGTTCTTTAGTTCGTTCCACACACTGTCAATCTTCGGGAGTTCCCGTTTGCAATCACCACATGTGGTGACGAAGAATGTGAGTAACGTTACTTTTCCGGTTAGATCTTCGCTGTGAAGCTCTTCCCCGGTTGCGTTTTTCACGGTGAATTCCGGTAATTTGTCGTTTTCTTGGATGTAATTTATGACATCTTCTTTTTTGTCCTTGATGCAGGAAAAAAGAAGTAATGTAAATACGAGTGATGTGACGAATCGTGTTTTCATCTTTTACGGGTTCTGCTTCAATTAGACCGTGAAATTAGCGAATAACATCGAATTATAAAAATATCACGTATTTTTGCTCCGTGAAGCAATATATATATATGAGCCGGGAGTTTAGAAAGTGTGTACGTTTGTATGGGGAGAAAAGAAAAATAGAATGAATAAAATATTGCAAGAAGATTTTAACTTAACTCCATGTATGGTTGCCGGATATGAAGGTTTTATGGATGGATTATTGAATATCGTGCATTCGGGCGTACAAAACAGGGGCTACTCACTCTAAATTCTAAACTTTAAACCCTAAACTTTTCTTCATTTTTAATTGTAAAATATTATTTTTGTCAGCGTGTGTATAATGTTAGTAATAAATTAGAAGTATGAGTGTGACAACAAAGAAGAAAGAAAAAGTAAAATTTAGTAAAGCGTTTTGGGTTGCCAACACGGTAGAATTGTTAGAGCGTGCCGCTTATTACGGGGTGTTTGTCGTGATTACGTTATATTTGAGTAACGTTTTGGGATTCACGGATATTCAAGCGGCCACTATTGCGGGAGTCTTTTCCGCTTGTTTGTATTTATTACCGACATTTTCGGGTGCGCTTGCCGATAAGATCGGTTTTCGTAAGTCGATGTTATTAGCGTTCACTTTATTGTCGTTAGGTTATTTGGGTTTGGGATTATTCCCCAACTTTCTGGCTTCGACAGGCTTGGTTGAGTATGGTTACGTGACGAAGTTTACGGGATTACAGGAAAGTGGTTATCGCTACGGGATTATCCCGATTATGATCCTGATTATCGTGGGAGGATCGTTCATTAAGAGTGTGATCTCCGGTACGGTGGCCAAAGAGACGGATGAGAAAAGCCGGGCAAGAGGATTTGCTATTTTTTACGGGATGGTAAATATCGGAGCTTTCTCCGGGAAGGTACTTGTAACCCCGTTGCGTGATGCTATGGGCCACGAAGGAATGATCGTGTTAAATTATTTTTCTGCAGGAATGACTTTTCTAGCGCTGATTGCGATTTATTTATTTTACAAGAGTGATAAACACGCCGGGGAAGGAAAAACTTTCGGACAAATATGGACGGCTTTGGTGAAAGTTTGTACTAACGGACGGTTAATTGTTTTAATCCTGATTATTACCGGATTCTGGATGGTACAACATCAATTGTATGCCACGATGCCGAAATACGTGACTCGTTTGGCAGGAGAGGCAAGTGCCATTGGTTGGTATGCTAACGTGAATCCTTTGGTAGTTGTGTTGACCGTGAATTTAGTGACTTCATTGATGCGTAAAAAGTCGGCCTTATTCTCTATGACTTGTGGTATGTTTATCATGCCGATTTCGGCTTTGTGTATGGCTTCCGGGAATATGTTGGGCGGTGGTGAAATTCTTGGATTGCATCCGGTGGCTTTCATGATGATCGTGGGTATCGTGTTCCAAGGATTGGCTGAAGTGTTTATCTCTCCTCGTTTCCTAGAATATTTCTCTTTGCAGGCACCCAAAGGAGAAGAGGGAATGTATTTGGGTTTTAGTCATCTACACTCCTTCCTGTCATCCATCTTTGGGTTTGGATTGTCCGGATTTTTGCTAAGTAAATATTGCCCGGCTCGTGAGTTGTTTAGTAACGAGGCCGATTGGATGGCAGCTTCAGCAAATGCACATTATATTTGGTATTATTTTGCGGCAATCGCTTTGATATCAGCCGTGGCTTTGATTGTTTACGGGAAAGTGGTACGCTGGTTGGATGCGAAGAAAGCGTAAATATTATTAATTTCTTGTTACTCTTAAACGTTATTGCGTGATTTATGCAACATTTTTATGCTGCATAAATCACGCAATAACTATCTTGTTTATCATATTTAAAAACACTTTAATGAAACACTTGGAATGAAGATTTCTTTACGCTAACGAATGGTCGGATTTCTTCGTAAGAATTTCCAAATTCTTTGTTAGCTTTGTGGGAATGATGAAAGATATGAAGACGGTTATAGATTTATTTGAAAGAAGTTGCGAAAAGTTTTCGGATAATCCTTATTTGTGGGAAAAGCAAAACGGGAAATTTGCGGCTACATCATATATGGAGGTAAAGCAGAAAGTATTGAACTTCGCGGGTGCTTTGTGTCAACTGGGAATGAACAAGGGAGACCGGATTGCGTTGTTAAGCGAAGGATGTAATGCTTGGGTATATTCGGAACTGGGTATGTTATATGCTGGGGGAGTGAATGTGCCGCTATCTATTAAGTTGACGGATAACGAGATCGTTTTTCGGGTAGAACATTCTCAAGCTCGTTTTTTGATCGTGTCTGCAAACTTCTTGAGCCGTGTTCGAGGAATTGAGGAACAAATACAAGGGGTGGAAAAGATTATCGTATTGCATTCAGATATAAATGAAGGTAAGTACGTATCATTTGAGCTGTTGCAACGGGAAGGAGAGAGTTGGCGGGGAGAACATGAGGAATTGTTAAAGGATCGGATTCATGCCGTGACGGAAAATGATTTAGTGAATATTTCTTATACTTCGGGGACGACAGCGGAGCCAAAAGGGATAATGTTATCCCACCGGAATTACGTGACGAACGTGTTACAATCAGATTCTTTGATACAGATCCCGACATATTACCGGATATTATTGTTTTTGCCATGGGATCATAGTTTTGCCCATACGGTAGGGCTTTACTCTTTTATGTATAACGGGGCCTCGTTGGCTTCTGTCGATTACGGGCAATCGGGGATGGAGTATTTGCGTAATATCCCGGTGAACTTACAGGAAGTGAAACCTCATATATTATTGAGCGTGCCGGCCTTGGCGAAGAATTTCCGAAAAAATATAGAGGCAGGGATCAAAGCGAAAGGATGTTTTACTGATAGATTTTATCAATTAGGGTTAAAGATTGCTTATTTATATAATGGATTCGGGGATGATCGTGGAAGGGGTTGGAAGGTATTGCTGAAACCTTTGGTGAAATTATGGGATGCCTTCCTGTTCTCGAAACTCCGGAAGCAGGTGTTTGGCGGGAATCTTCGTTTTTTTGTGGGCGGAGGAGCCTTGCTGGATATTGAATTGCAGCGTTATTATGCGGCGTTAGGAATTCCGATGTTTCAAGGATATGGATTGTCGGAAGCTTCTCCCGTGATCAGTTCGAATACGCCCGGTCGTTATCGTTTTGGTTCTTCCGGGGTATTGGTCAAGCCGATGGAATTGAAAGTTTGTGACGAGGAAGGGCGGGAGGTACCTATAGGGCAAAAGGGAGAGTTGTGGATCAAAGGGGAAAACGTGATGGCTGGCTACTGGCGAAATGAGAAAAGTACGGCTGAAACGATCGTGGATGGTTGGTTACACACTGGCGATTTGGGATATCTTCATGCTGATGGTTGGTTGTACGTGTTGGGACGTTTCAAGTCTTTGTTAATTGCGAATGACGGGGAAAAGTACAGTCCGGAAGGGATCGAGGAAACCATAGCGGAACAGTCGAAATATATAGATTACTGTATATTGTATAATAATCAATCTTCGTACACGGTCGGGTTGATTGTCCCGAATAAGATGGCCTTACGGGAGTATATCGAAAAACAGAATGTTGAACCGGATTCCATGGATGCTTACCGGGTCATGTTGAAAAAGATACAAAGCGAACTGATGGCTTACCGGGTTGGTGGGAAATATGTTCATTTGTTTCCGGAAAGATGGTTGCCTGCTGTCGTGGCCGTGTTGCCGGAAGTGCTGGGTGAACAGAACGGAATGATAAATTCGACCATGAAAGTGGTAAGAGCTAAAGTTTATGACCGGTTTAAAGAAGAAATCGATTATCTTTACACCCCGGAGGGAAAAGAAATTACGAATAAACGTAACCTTCAGAACTTAAAGCGAATAATGTCCTAAATTGAAAGTCTGAAAGTGTCATCATTCTCAGTTTTCAATTTTTAATGTTCTATTATTATGAAGCGTCGATCTACAAAACAGGTTAAGATAGGAGAAATATATATTGGGTCGGAGTACCCGGTTCTGGTACAATCCATGTTGAATACCGATACGATGGACACGGAAGCTTGTGTGGAACAAGCGATACGGATTATAGAGGCGGGAGGTAAGTTGGTGAGGATTACGGCTCCCGGGGTGAAGGAGGCCAAGAATTTGGAAAACATTCACGCGGAGTTACGTCGGAGAGGTTACACTACTCCGCTTTCTGCGGATATTCATTTTAATCCGGAGGCGGCGATTGAGGCCGCCAGACATGTGGAGAAAGTGCGTATTAATCCGGGAAACTTCGTGGATAAACGGGCTACTTTTAAAACGCTGACTTATACGGAAGAGGAATATGCCGTAGAGTTAGAGCGTTTGCGTGAAAAGTTCTCGGCATTTTTGAACGTATGCCGGGAATTTGGTACGGCTGTGCGGATAGGCACAAATCATGGTTCCTTGTCTGATCGGATCATGAGTCGTTACGGGAATACACCAGCCGGGATGGTGGAGGCAACCATGGAATACTTACGGGTGTGTCGGGACGAAAAATTTGATGATGTGGTGATTTCCTTGAAATCGAGTGATTGCCGGGTGATGGTTGAGGCGGTACGTTTGCTTGTGAAAGAGATGGAGAAAGAAGGGATGGACTACCCGTTGCATCTGGGAGTGACGGAAGCCGGAGAAGGAGAGGACGGAAGAATACGGTCAGCCGTGGGTATCGGTACTTTATTAAATGAGGGATTGGGCGACACCATCCGGGTGTCCTTGACGGAAGAACCGGAACAGGAGATTCCCGTGGCGAATCTTTTAAGCGAGATTTGTTGTTTGCAGAACTTGCGGGTTGAACCGTGTCACTTGGAAGGGTGTTACTCTCATCCCGTAATTGTTGCGGATATATCTAAGGTGGAATGTCTTGATGAGGCAGTAATGGCTGGTTTGGATTTTCACGTGGCGACAGAGAATGACCCCGTGTATGGTGACATGTTGCAGGGAGGAATGCGGGCCCCGGAGATGATTTATACCGAAGCCTTGGGCCCGGAGTTGACGAAGTTACCGGATTCGGTGACCGTGGTGGTTCCTTTTGATAGTTTGGATATTGCCCACGTGTATAATCGCAAGGCAGTCGCTTTGATTGATGCCCGAGATTTTGTTCGCCTATCGAATTCCGTAGAGGGAGATAGTATTTTCGTGGAAATACGTGACGGAGAGGTGATAAATGCCGATCTTGTCAGAAAGTTGGAACAGGAGAAAAATGCGATCGTGGTGTTGAATCCTGGTAACCCTTCTAATGCCGTGTACCGTTTATATTTGGAAAAATTGAAACGTTTGGGAATAATGAATCGGGTAATTGTACGGGCTGCGTTGGATGAACCGGATACCAATAGATTGAGTTTGTGGATGGCAGCCCATCTGGGTGGCTTATTCCTTGATAGGCTGGTGTATGGTTTGTGGTTGTCATGTCCCAGCATTCCGGATAGGTTCTACGGGGTACATTTGAGTCAAGATATATTACAGTCGGCGGGAGTACGTCGTTATAAAACAGAGTTTATCAGTTGTCCCGGATGTGGACGGACATTATATAATTTGCAGGAGTCCGTGGCGAGAGTGAAGAAAGCGTTTGCTCATTTAACTCGTTTGAAAATTGCAGTGATGGGGTGTGTCGTGAACGGACCCGGTGAAATGGGGGATGCGGATTACGGTTACGTAGGTGCCGGAAATGGGAAAGTGAATTTGTTTCGGGGAAAAGAGATGGTGCGTGTAGCTGTGCCGGAGGAAGAAGCTATTGAGGCATTGAAACAATTAATAAAAGAGAACGGAGATTGGAATGACTGATACAAGAGATACTACACCTTTAATTTTAGGTACCGAGAAAATCGGGAAATTATTGATGCAATACGCAATCCCGGCGATTATTGCCATGACAGCCTCTTCACTTTATAACATGGTGGACAGTATATTTATTGGTCATGGGGTGGGACCATTGGCGATTGCGGGGTTGGCCATTACATTCCCGTTTATGAATCTGGCGGCAGCTTTCGGATCTTTGGTGGGAGTGGGAGCCTCAACGTTAGTGGCGATTAAGTTAGGCCAAAAAGATAAGGAGGGAGCTGTTCACGTTTTGGGAAACGTAGTCCTGTTGAATGGGATTATCGGGTTGATATTTATGACTGTGGCATTACTTTTTCTTGATCCAATATTGCTCTTTTTCGGGGCGAGTCCGGATACATTACCTTATGCAAGGGAATATATGCAGGTCATCTTGGCAGGAAATCTGATTACGCACATTTACATGGGATTAAATGAAGTGTTGAGAGCTTCGGGGTATCCGCAAAAGGCGATGGCGGCAACCTTAACGGCTGTTATTGTAAATTGCGGATTGGATGCCTTGTTTATCATGGGATTTGGTTGGGGAATCCGGGGAGCGGCGTTAGCAACTATTACGGCACAAATTATTGCTTTGGGATTTGAGTTACACCACTTTTCCTGTAAAAAGAGTTTTTTGCATTTTCAAAAAGGAATATTTGGACTGAAACGTCAAATTGTGGCAGGAATGCTAGCTATCGGCTTATCTCCGTTTCTGATGAATTTGTGCGCCTGTTTTGTTGTGATCCTGATTAACAAAAGCCTAAAAACGTATGGTGGGGATTTGGCTATTGGGGCATACGGAATTGTGAACCGGATCGTTTTTTTGTTTATCATGATCGTGATGGGCTTTAATCAAGGAATGCAGCCCATAGCAGGGTATAATTTTGGGGCTCGGCAGTTTGATCGTTTAATTCAAGTTCTAAAATACACCATCTTTTGCGGGGTGACGGTTACGACCATTGGTTTTCTGGCGGGCCAGATCTTCCCCCAAACACTAATTGGCCTTTTCACGTCGGATGAAGTATTAACTAATATAGCCGTGGAAGGTTTGCGAATCGTGTTGATATTCTTCCCGGTTGTAGGTTTCCAGATGGTGACATCCAGTTTTTTTCAATCCATCGGGATGGCTAAGAAGGCTATCTTTTTGTCGTTGACACGGCAGTTGCTATTCTTGATCCCATCGTTATTAGTGTTTCCATCCATTTGGGGAACAGTCGGGGTATGGATGAGTATGCCGGTTGCGGATGGTATTGCGACAATCGTGGCTGCCTGTATGTTAAGATGGCAACTGAAACATTTGAAAGCGTGAAGAATTTTATATTATAGAGAGTTATAGGTTCGAAAAAAATCGATAGCTTTGTAGAAGAATAGATTTAAAAGATCAAAATATGGATAATAAATTTGTTATTACAATAGGACGCCAATTCGGAAGTTGTGGTAAAGAAATTGGACAAGAATTGGCGAAACGTTTCGGGATCACGTTCTATGATAAGGAATTAATTTCCTTGGCTTCGAAAGAAAGCGGTTTATGTCAAGAGTTTTTCGAGAAAGCAGACGAAAAAAATTCCGGAAACTTGTTACAAGCTTTTGCAGCTGGATTTACCTTTGGGCCTTTTCAGTACAATGATTTTCTCTCTAATGATAAGCTTTTTCAAATTCAGTCAGACGTGATTCGTAAGGTGGCCGGGGAACATTCTTGTGTGATTGTGGGGCGTTGTGCTGATTACATCTTGCGTGACAATAAACGTTGTATCAATGTGTTTGTTCATGCTGATATAGAAAAGCGTGTGAAAACGGTGATGAACCGTCAGCATATATCGGAACAGGAAGCTCGAGAATTGATTCGTAAGATGGATAAAACCCGTCCGAATTATTATAATTTTTATTCGGACAAAGAGTGGGGGGTGGCATCATCTTACCATTTGTCTGTTGACTCAGGTCTATTAGGAGTCTACAAAACGGTAGACTTCATCCAAAAGTTTGTGGAAGAAGCTCTAAAAACTAAATGATTCTTAATTTACGATTTATGATTGAAAAATCACCAATCATAAATCGTAAATTCCGGAATATTTTAGAGGGTTGGGTAGAAAAGTTCCGGCTCTTTTCTTTCATGGAAATTTTTAAAGAGAAACTCGGAAAAAGGAGTGTTGAAAATCCTAGCTCCATTAGGACATTCTTTCACACAAGCACAACATTTAATACAAGTCTCGGGATCACTCACGATCTTTTCTTTTAGTTCGATGGTTTCAACAGGACAGATTTCGATGCAGTGTTGACATTGCGTACATAATTCGTCAATGGTGATCGGAGTTGCGGGAGTTTTAGGCTTATTCTCTTTATACGGGAAATTTCCTTTCACCTTCAACGCTGGTAATTCTTTTATATCAGCATATTGATTTAGTTGCTTTATGATATTCTTTCCGAATTCTGCCGCTATTTGTAAATCGGATACATCGGGGCGTCCAGCTGCCGTGGGAAATAGTTTTGTACTATACGAATGTTCTCCGATAAAAGCTCCTCCAGCAACAGGAATAAAGCCTAGTTGTTTCACGGAATCCCGTAATTCAAGTAAGGCATCCTCGTAATCCCTATTCCCATAAAGAACGATAATAACAGTCGGGGTATTATTTCCTTTTATTTTTTGCAGTCTTTCCAAGGCTACCGGAGCAACCCTTCCCGCATAGGTTGGAACGCCAATGATTGCGAGTGAGTCTGACGGTATTGTTTTTGGATCTGTAGCCGGATAAGTAAAATTAATTTCGGTATTTACCATAATATTCATTCCTTCTGCAATCATCGCAACGATCTTTGCAGAGGTATGAGTTGGAGAAAAATATACAGGTTGAATACGTTTTAGTTGCATATTGTTTCTAGTTAATTGTTTCCGGCAAAGGTAAGGATTATCTGGATTCTTCGTTTTTTTATTCCTAATTTTCATGCTTACGAAAGGGGGAGGCCTGTCCCCTGCTAATCCTTCCTCTACCCCTACCCGCGGGCATCAACAGAGTTCCAACATAACACGAACGTAGCATGTACACTGGTCTGTGTTCATGTTATGTAGTTGCTATGTTCATGCTATGTTTATGCTATAGCGCAAGGGTAGGGAAACCATAACGAAAAGATGGACTATCCTCGAACAATAATGGAAGGCAGTTTGTATACTGTTTTACGGAGAACTTCGTTGTCAAGTGAATGCGAAGCGGTCTTGACTTGTCCACGTTCGGCAGGTCACGAGTAAACCTACCACCTGTCTTTATTCGATTGCTAGTATTCTCTATAAGCGGAGGAGACATTAGCTTTTCTTCTCAAAAATAGAGAGTGATTAAATTCACTGGGACGAGATTTAGAATGAAGCAGATGAATGAGCGGTGAAATCGTCAAATCTCAAATGAATTGAGTGAAAATGTCGAAACTGGGAGGAATCTGGAAAATGTGAAGTAAATTTTAATACATGATCATTTCGCTTGGAGATTCGTAAATAATCTCGATAATATTTTGGATTGTTACTTGTTGTTGTAAGATGTGTATCCCGGCAGGTATAGTGGCTTGTACGCCGGAGGAGTGGTGTTGTTTCGTGTAGTTTTGCCTTGTATTCTAGGCTTCCCCGTTTGAGTTGGTTTTCGTGGCTGGCGGCGGCGGGGAAGGTGCCGTGTTCTTTCCCGGGGGAGCTCGCTTGAGGGTC
>CALUKD010000009.1 GCA_944321125.1 Candidatus Butyricimonas faecavium
ATTACGTTTGATGATTTTTAAGGATTCTGACATAGGTTTACTTAGATTTACAGTAAACTTTTCTCAGGATAATACACGTTGTATATTCGATGTACTTAGGGATTAAAGACGTATCAACTTCGAATCAACTTCGGTACAAAGACGTTCACGAGCGTCTTTGTACCGAAGTTGATAGGTTTTTGTTCTATGATTATCTGGTGATTACTCTAAGTATTCATCCTTCTTCACTTCTTGAATCCACGGTAATACTATTGATATACTGATGTAATAATCCCTTTCTTTCGTTACATCTCCGTAAATCAAACATTACTCGGATAATGTGTAAGGGCTATGAAAGGGCTATAAAAGGGTGTTGAAACGAAGGTAGGAGATCTAAACAGCAGTATTACCATTCATTTACGGTTGGAAAACTTGGAATAGATGGGATTGTCATAGAAAGACTTTTTCACGGCATGCAAGATTAAAATAAAAACCGTCCCGGCGCCCCGGAACGGTTTTTTTAAGAATGATCGTGAAGTACTATTGTTAGTTAAAATAATTTCATGTTGTCAAGTACATCCATTACAGATCTAACAGCTTTAGCTGATTGAGCTAATAATTCTTGTTCGTCCTTGTCAAGTTTTACCTCGATAATTTTCTCGATACCATTCTTACCCAAGACTACCGGAACACCTAAATAGATATTGTTCATTCCGTATTCGCCATTCAACAAAGCGCAAACCGGGAATACCCTTCTGTGGTTGCATACGATAGCCTCAACCATTTGAGCTGCTGCTGCTCCGGGAGCGTACCATGCAGAAGTTCCCATCAATTTAACTAGCTCGCCACCGCCAACTTTCGTTCTTTCAATGATGGCATGTAATGTATCATGGTCAATCAAGTCAGTTACAGGAATACCTGAAACCGTGGTGTATCTTGGGAGCGGAACCATCGTATCCCCGTGTCCTCCTAATAACAAGGCTTGAATATCTTTGGGGGAAACATTCAACGCTTCAGCTATGAATGCTCTGTAACGAGCGGTATCCAGAATACCAGCCATACCGAATACGCGACTTGAATCGATTTTGGCAGTCAAGTAAGCGCAGTAACACATTACGTCAAGCGGGTTAGACACGATAATGATCTTGGCATTCGGAGAATGTTTGATGATATTTTCAGTAACTGATTTTACAATACCGGCGTTTGTTGCGATTAAATCATCACGGCTCATTCCCGGTTTACGAGGAAGTCCTGAAGTGATTACTACAACTTCTGAATTATTGGTAGCTTCGTAATCGTTAGTTACACCTTTGATACGGGTGTCATAAAGATTGATCGGGGCGGTTTGCCACATATCCAATGATTTACCCTCAGCAACGCCTTCTTTAATGTCCAGAAGAACAACTTCATTCACGATGTCCTTTTCTGCGATGCAGTTTGCGCAAGTTGCACCAACGTTTCCTGCTCCTACAACTGTTACTTTCATTTCTGTAATTTTTTATTGTTATACGTTTCTTAAATGGCTATTTGTTGCTTTTTAACGCTGTCAAATGTAAGCCTTATTTTTTATATCAACAATCTTTATGCCGAAAAATTACAGAATTTTTTCTGTAATAATTTCATGTCGTTTTGGCACGAAAAGAACGAGATTCTTATCGAATCTCGATTTATAGTTACAATTTTCAATTAAATTGCTGCCAAAGACGGCTTGCCACGGCATACATTTTTCCTAGAATGCCGGTGGGTTTGTAGCGTCCGCTTAACAGACGTTTCTGAAAGGATTGATACCAGATTGTCAGCACGATACCCTTCATCACGCTGGATAGTGAAATACTCCACCAGATGCCGTTTAAACCGAGTGAGGGGAATGTAACTAGGTAATAGGCCAACGGGATTCGGGCTCCTGTAAGAATGATGCCTACAATAGCGGGCGGGGTGGTACGCCCGCACCCGTTGAAAGCTCCGGCTGTGACTTGTTCTATTGCTGAAAATATTTGTGAAATAGCGAGAATTTTCAGGTATGCACTTCCTGCAATAAGGGTCTGGGGTTCGTTGATAAATACACTGAAAATCTCTTTACTGAAGAACAGGAAGGCTAGACAAGCGATCAAGGCGATTCCCCCCGCAAGTTTCAACGTGTAATGGTACCCCAAGCGTATGCGGTCTAGGTTACGGGCCCCGAAGTTTTGTCCCGTGAAGGCTGCTAGGGCCGTGGAAAAACCGGCGGCAGTCATCCAAGTGATAGCCTCGATCTGGGCACCCACGCTCTGCACGGCTACTCCAATATGTCCCCATTGGGCTGCCACGGTGGCTAGTGTTAAAGAGAACATGGCAAATAAGGCACTTTGCATACTTACGGGTAGACCGAGCGAGACGATACGTTTGACGAACCGGGCTCTTAGTCGGGTAATAAAATATAGTTTTCCGATAGATGAATTACGGAAGTAAAGATTCCAAATGAAGATGGAGAATACGGTTAACTGGGAGAAGGTTGTGGCAATGGCAGCTCCTGCCGTTCCCATTGCGGGGACAAAACCATACCCGTATATTAATAGCGGGTCAAGGATAATGTTGAATATTAATCCGGTGGCAACAATTTTCAATGGGGTTTTACTGTTCCCTTGTCCGTTATATAGTCCGCTATACGTGTTGTTATTGAACGTGAAGAATAAACCGGGTGTGATCAGGCGCATGTACATGATTGATAGTTCCGAGATATTCTCTTCCAGATGAAACAACCCGACTAGCATGGGGGCTGTGATATAAATAAAGCAAGCATACCCCAAGGCGATGATGGATGCTAACATGGCCGATTGGTTGGCATATGCCCGGGCTCTTTTGCCTGCACGAGCCCCTAGGGATTGCGAGATTGTGACTTCTGCTCCAACTTTACTGATAAACGACAAAGCGTTACCTAACCATGTGAAGAATCCGGCTACTCCGACAGCAGCCACGCTTTCACTACCCAAATGTCCCAACCAGATCATGTCGGTCATACTGTAGGCCATTTGGACAAAAGAGGCTGTAATGAGGGGAATTGCCATGCTCCAAATTCCCTTGCTGATACTTCCTCGCGTCAGGTCGTTTATTTTTGTCATTTCTTTGTGTTATGAGTCGTGCAAAAATATAAACTTTTTATTATCTCCGATCTTTTTCTTGGATGTTTACAATTAAAGAAAAAATGATTTCAATAAATGGATATTGTTCCTGTTGTTTTAAACTACTTTGATTTAGCTTCTTTTTTTGTAGTATTTATTATAAGCTATAAATATTTTGTGTGATTTTGTTTAAAAGGGAGAAGGGGCATTATACATCTAATACCTATTAAAAGGGAAATTTGTGTTAAAAATCCCTATAAATTGGGATGGTTCAAAGTATAGGGGTTGTATAAATTTGCGGCGGTGTAATAGAAATTAAAAGTAATAATATGTTTAAAAATTTAATGCATGGAAAGAGGCAAGTAAAGATGAAAAAATGCACTCGTATTTTATTGGCGTGGTGTTGTATCTTTCTTTTTTGTTCATGGGGATATGCGTCTGTGCCGGATGATAGAATGTATGGGGAAGGTAAAGACGGAAATTTAATTACTGTACAGGGGAAAGTTGTTGATCAAGATTCTTTGCCATTGGTTGGTGTGACTGTTATTGTAAAGGGACTGGGAACGGGAGGAACGACAGATATCAATGGTTTTTTCAAGATGACTATACCTGAACAAGATAATTTGATTTTGGAATTTTCTTTCATTGGAATGGAATCACAAGTGATAAAGATTACAGATCCGAAGAAAGAGTTATTGGTTATAATGAAGGAAAAAGCGGAAGAGTTGGGAGAAGTTGTGAAGACCGGATATTATTCGACTGTGAAAAGGAGGGCATCGGGTTCTATTGCGGTATTGTCTGGTGATATTTTAGAGAACAGGATCCCGTCATCTATAGATAATCTGTTGCAGGGATTGGTTGCAGGTGTTGCCGTGACAAACGTTGGACGCCCGGGAGCCTCATCCTCAATCCGAATACGGGGAACGAGTTCTATCGATGGTAATAAGGAGCCGCTTTGGGTGGTAGATGGAGTTCCGTTACAGGATAACCTTCCAACGATAGAGGCAGACCAGATTAAATCGGAAAATCTGAACGAGATTTTCATGAATGGAGTAGCGGGTATAAATCCGGCAGATATAGAGAGTATTACAATATTGAAAGATGCTGCGGCCACGGCTATTTATGGTTCGCGTGCAGCAGGTGGTGTGATTGTGGTTACGACAAAGCAGGGACAGATAGGGAAAACTAGAGTAAACTATTCGGTGCGTTTTGGCATGGGTTTACGTCCGCAACGGGACAATGGTTTGATGAATTCTTCTGAAAAACTGGATTGGGAAGAGGAATTGTGGCAGGAATTCAGTGCGTCTGCATATGCTTCCGAAACGGGACATATTCCGGTGGTCGGTATTGTCGGTATGTTGCATATGGATCGTTTGGGTAAGAACGGAAGTCTTTGGTCGGATGATGATTTTGAAGTAATGAGTGAAAGTGAGAAGAGTGTTTATCTAGCTGATTTGCGGGAACACTCGACAGACTGGTTTAAAGAGATTTTCCAAAACTCATTTAGTATGTCGCATCATTTGTCTTTTTCTGGAGGAACTTCTTCGGCAACTTATTACGGTTCTCTCGGTTATTCTTCTGAGGAGGGGTTATTGAAGCAAGATCGTTTTGACCGTTATAATGTGGATTTGAAGGTGAACTGGACTCCTACCCAGAAATTGAAATGGGGTATAGGAATTTCTACCTCGAATTTAGTATCGAAAGGCCCATCCATGAGCGTAGATCCTTATGAGTATGCTTATTTCGCCAATCCTTATGAACGTCCATATAACGAGGATGGAAGTTACCGGGCAGATATGACTTACTTTAATTTGAATAATATAAATGGAGGAGAGGATTTTTTGAAAAAAAATCTTCCTCCCAATGGTTTTAATATTCTGCGGGAGTTGGAAGAAACAGAAGGAAATGCCAAAAAGTTTTCTGTTTCCGGGCAGACAACATTAACATGGAATATTACAAGTAAATTGCAATTTTCCGGGTTGCTTTCTTATACGTTCACCAATAATCAAGAAGAGAATATTTTAGGAAAAGATACATATGCGGCGTGGAATGACCGTCTTAGTTTTGATGATGACACGGAGAATATGTATGCTTCAATCACGAATGCTTCAGCCAATGGAGAAAGTTATAATGCGCGTGCTCAATTATCTTACACGAATGTGTTCAAGGACGATCATTACCTGAACGTGTTAGGGGGTACCGAATTACGAGGATCCAAGAGTAAACGTCTTTACATGAAACGATGGGGGTATGATACGAAATCGGGGAATTTTGCGATCCCTGAAGATCCGGAGGAGGAATTTAATTATAGGGATCTCATGGATGGTTCAATGGGAGTTACTCGTGAGGAAAGTAAGTTTGCATCATTTTATGCTTCTTTAGAATACACGTATTTATCGCGTTACGTGCTGAATGCATCATTTCGTACGGATGGTTCTAATAACTTCGGTAGCGACGAGCAGTTTAACCCTACGTGGTCATTAGGGGTGGCTTGGAACGTGGATGAAGAAGAGTTTATGCAAGGTTTACAACCTACATTGAACCGTTTGACTTTGCGTGCATCAACTGGATTCACGGGTAATGTGGTAACCGGTACATTAAAAAAATTAGTGATAGATTTCGAAGAGAACAAAAATTGGAATGGCATGCAAATGGGAAGTGTGGGTACGGCGCCAAATCCACATCTTCGTTGGGAAAAGACGAGAGATATGAAAGTGGCTGTGGATTTTGGTCTTTTCAATGATCGAGTGAGTGGGGTGTTGGAAGGTTACTGGCGAAAGAGTATGGATATTATCACGAGAACAATGATGGTTAGTACAACGGGATTTACCGGACAGGCACATAATACTTCGGAAATTGAAAATAAAGGTATAGAGGGGAGCTTGCGAGTGAAGGTAATTGATAGCAAGGATTTCAAATTCAGTGTGAATGCTAATTTGGCATGGAACCGAAATGTATTGTCTAAATATATTTCTCCAACGGGAGCTATTAGCGATGGAAAATATGTCGATTATCCGTTAGAATCTATATTTGGAGGTAAGGAATTGGGGGTAGACCCTTATTATGGAATATATATGTATCAGTTGCGTCCGGATGCAAATATCAGTGTAGCATCGGATTTGAATAAGATTGTGAATTACCGTCATTATTTGGGAACTTCTGTGGCCCCCTTGACAGGTGGATTCTATTTTAATTTCTCTTACCGGAATTTGTCTCTTGGTGTGGGTGGGGCCTATTCATTTGGGGCAAAGGTGGATAGTCGTATCAGTTCGTCTCCTGCTTCATATGAAGATATAGATTATACTTGCAATGAAGAACCACAAACGGAATATAGTGATTTGTATTCGAATCATCTTAACGTCAGACGTGATCGTGTGAATCGTTGGACTAAAGACCGTACGGAGGGTGTGAAGTATCCTCGTATTGTGGATGCTTATGGAGAAAAAATAGGTTTGGATCTGTATAATGTGACGAGTAATAATATCACTTTAGGTAGTTTCTTGGAAAACGTATCTTATTTGCGTATTCGGGACATTACGTTGAATTATAGTTTACCACAAACATGGCTGAACCGTTTGGGAATTTCTTCATTAGGGGTATCTGTAATGATGAGTAATTTCTTTACATTCACGAATTATTCGGGAATTGATCCGGAAACTCCGGGATTGACTTATCCGATCACTCGTTCTGTGGCATTCGGCATAAATATGGGTTTTTAAAATAATGTGGAATGAATATGAAAAAATATATTGTATATATAATGTTACTCACCGGGTGGTGTTGTATGTCCTGTGATTCCTATTTAGAAACGAAAGATTATGGGCAGGTGTCGCCTGAAACGACAGAGGATTACGCTTCATTGATTAATATGTGGATGGAACATATTGAAACCAAAACGTCAAAAAATCCCCCAACTTATATGTATCAAGATGTGCTTCGTATGGAGTGTTTTTCTGATAATTTGAATGCTAGTCTTTCCACGACGACTCAAAAAACGTATATGCCTATGTACGTGGGGGAATATATGGGATCGTTGATTTATCGTTTTGAAGCCCAATATAAATTTATTCGAGATGCAAATATCGTACTGGATAACATGAAAGATGATGGTAGTGAGTTGTGGGATAAGACTGTAGCGGTTGCTTATGCCTTGCGGGGAATAACCTACTTCACGTTGTTACGCGAGTTTTGTGAACCTTACGATGCCGGCCGGGCAACGGAGATTATGGGTGTACCTATCGTGGATCATTTTGATATGGAGGCTGCTCCTGATCGTGGAAATATTCAGGAGACAGTGGACTTTGTGGTGAGTGATTTGAAGAAGGCCGTTTCTATGAATATGACGGATAAGACCTACCCTTTGACTTCGGATGTGGCAGAAGCCTTTTTGGCACGTGCTTATTTTTGGGGACAGGAATGGAATAATGCTATTGAAACGGCAAAGAGCGTATTGGATAAGTATCCCTTGGCAGAAGGAGAAGAGTATAAAAACATGATTCAATCGAAGCCTAAATTTACGGAACTTCCCGCGGAAGTGATATTTTCTTCTTACACGCAAGGTTCTTCAACGGGCACGTTTGAGAACTGTTATTCCAAGTACTCGCAGTATCGCCCATTGGATTTGAAATTGATAACTCAGTTTAGGGAAAAAGAAAGGGATATCCGTTATAACTTGTTTTTCAACAAGGAATATTTGAACACGAAACGTTTGAATGGTTTTGTACGTTCGTCGGAAATGTGTTTGATTATTGCGGAGAGTTATGCTCACTTGGGTGACGAAATTAATGCTTTGCATTATTTGAATATGTTGCGAGAAAAACGTATTCGTGATTATGAACCGTTGACCATGAATACATTACCCCAAGAAAACGAATGTGGTTTAATCACGGTGGATGCGGAAGGAAAACCCTTGACACCCTTGATGGCAGCCATATTGAATGAGCGACGAAAGGAACTCTACATGGAGGCCGATCGCTGGTTGGAGTTGAAACGTAATGGGCGACCGGAATTTTGGGTCGGGTACAATGGTATTAAGTATGAGACAAAGAAGTACTTGTACACCTATCCTTTGCGTAATAATGATTTGATCGCTAATCCAGATTTGGAACAGAATGAAGGTTATGATGAACTTTAAAAATAAAAAGTTATAATATGAAATATATATTATTGTGTTTGATATTTTTCTTTGGTTTGACGGCTTGTGATAATAGCGAGGAATTACCCCCGAGAGTGGAGGATACAACGGGTTGGAGTATAACTATTCCAACTACACGGTTGTCTTACGAGGAGAGGGATAGTATTCAGAAAATGAAGGATGAATACGAGGAGGCGGTAGCTAAACGTGCTGCCGAAGAAATTGCTGGGAACAAATAGAATTTTATAATACTCGGATATTATGCAAAGACTAGTTTTTTTATTTATATTGGCTGTAATGAGTAGTTGTACGGATGATAAAGTAGATATACGTACTGTTTCTTTCATGAGGCCTTATTATATATTACCGCAGAGCCAGTCATTGGAGGTTGAAATCCGTTTGTCAGAGCCTGTAGATCAAGAGTTGGTAATACCTTTCTCCGTTGGCGGTTCTGCCGTGGAAAATGACGAATATGTACTTTCTGCTCATGAATTTATTGTATCTGCCGGTCAGGATTCTGCTGTGATTAGTATTACACCTCAAAATAATTTTTCTTCAGAACGACAGATTAGCCTGACGTTGGATATACCGGAAGGTTACGGGGCAGGAATATACAAGCAAACGATCATACCTATGGAGAGAAGAACTGCTTTAACCGTGGAATTTGTTGCCACGGAGTACGATTTGTATGAGGAAGGTGTGGTTGGCGTGAAATTGAAATCGGGCTCTAGCGAGTATAGGCCTTCTTATGATGCTTATATTCCTTTTGAAATTGATCCCAGTTCAACAGCGGAGTTAGGTGTACATTATGAGTTTGTGGGGGAAAATGAGGAGTTCTTTTATGGGCGGAATGAGTATATCGGAACTGTGCGGTTAAAATGTTTGAAAAAAGAGGTCGGAAAAGACAGAATTGTGTTAAGGTTGGTGGAGAATGAGCGATTCTTGGCAAGTCTTGATAATGATCGGGCATGTATTATGATTGCTGGACCGATCACGTTCGAGAATTTGAAAGGGAGTTGGAAATTTAAGACTTTTCTTTCCGATAATGCCAAGTATTATGGAGGATTGGTTAATGAAGATCCGGAGAAACTACCGAAATGTGATGTTTCCGATGTACTGGTTTTTGAAGAGCGTGATGGGAAGAATGTGGTGAACACGAGGGGACTAATCGGTGATTTGAAAAATTATTTTATTGATGGGGCCACGGTAAGCGTGGATAATACCGGTGAAGACCATATGTATTATCATTCAGGTAGTATTGACATGGAAGAACATCTGGATCGGGAAGTTATTCGTACAACTTTTAGTGAAGTAAATTTAGCTTTCTCGGCTACAGTACAGCACGTGGATAAAGCGAATGTAGATATCCGCTTGATAGGAGAAAATGAGTTGGAAGTACGAATCGTGCAGTATGAACCGGTGGACTTTTTAGTAGATCCTTATAACAGTCGAAAGAATGATTCTACTTGGAATCGAGATGGATTACCTATGAAGGGACAATATACGTTGATTTTTCGCTTTACACGGCAGCTATAAAATTGTTATACATCAGAAAGAGAATTAATAAGTTCCCATATTAAATTTAGCCGTTGAAGGAAGGAGTTTAAAATTATAAACGGAAGAGGATGTATTATAGTGTCAGAATGGATGATTTTGAGACTATAATACATCCCTTTGTTTATGGAAGGGGAATACCTGAAGGAATCAGGGCGTATATATTTGTTTTGTAGTAGATACGTGTTTTCTTCTATAAATTTCTCGATACCATTGTTTTCCAACGAATCGAATAATTGGGAAAACCAAATGTTACGATCTTTAATGTCGGATATTTACTTTATTTATCCCGATTCAGACGTTTTTTGTAAGTTCTTATTAACTTTGTCAAGTTATAAAAGATGAATTCAAAATGAAAAATATTGCAATTATCGCCGGTGGAAATTCCTCAGAATATGGGGTTTCCATGAAATCTGGGAAAAATATATACGATGAGGTTGATGAAACCAAGTATAATAAATATCTCGTTGTTCTGAAAGAACGGGATTGGCACGTGGAGATCGGAGAGGAAAAGTACCCCGTGGATAAGAATGATTTCTCGTTTACCCGAAACGGAGAAAAGATATTGTTTGATTTTGCCTATATCACGATACATGGTGTTCCGGGAGAGAACGGGTTGTTGCAAGGGTATCTGGATATGATGGGTGTACCTTACGGGTGTTGTAACGTGTTAGCTTCTGCCTTGACTTTCGACAAGCATACGTGTAATACTTATTTGAAGAGTTATGGGGTAAACGTGGCCAATTCCGTGATGTTGATCCGGGGGATGGCATACGATGTGAACGAGATTATCGGTGAAGTGGGATTACCTTGTTTCGTGAAGCCGAATGCCGAGGGATCTAGTTTTGGGGTGACGAAAGTGAAAGAGGCTGCCCAGTTGGAAGGAGCTTTGAATAAGGCTTTTGCTCTCTGTCGGGAAGTATTAGTCGAGACTTTTATAGACGGGAGGGAACTAACTTGTGGGGTTGTGAAGGTCGGTGATATGGATATTACCATGCCGATTGCCGAGGTGGTTTCAAAGAACGAGTTCTTTGATTTCGAGGCAAAATATGATCCGACAAAGTCGGATGAAATTATCCCGGCTCGCATCTCCCCCGAGTTGACTAACCGGATTAAGACTTTGTCATCGATGATCTATGATATATTACGATGTGAAGGGATTATCCGGGTAGATTATATCGTACGGGAGGACGAAATTTTTATGTTAGAGGTGAATACTACTCCGGGAATGACTTCCAATAGTATCGTCCCAAAGATGGTACGAGCCATGGGGGGAACACTTCGGGAGATATTGACGAAGATTATAGATAACAAGTTAAACTGATAAATTTTAGTTACACAATGAGACAAATTATTGCCGCGTTAATGGCTGTTTGCCTTTTATTTTTTGTTGCTTGTTCGGATGAGGGAGATGATGTTACTATATATAATGGTGACGTATTCACCTCTGATTATAAGGCGAGTCAAATATATTCAACCTTTTCGTTATATGAAAATATTGCCCGTCAACCGGAAATGGCAAAAGAATTGATACAGGCTACAGCAAAATTAGCTCAGTATGACACAATTACTGCTATCACTCCGTTGGATAAAGAGGCGGAAGTGGAACGAGGAACGGCTCGGGGAAAATGTCTGGCAGCTTGTTTTTCCGCTATTGCCCGTCAACCGGATGCATATGATAATATGGTCTGGGCTGCCGAAAAGTTTCTTGGTACAACAGAAATAGAATCAATGTCTGAGAAAATATTAAAATATTCCCGTTTATATGCCTTGGAGGGTGTTTCGGATGCTATGGCTCGTCAGCCGGAAATTATTGACTTGCTTGATTCTTTTGCAATGAAGTTTTTAGGTACCGGAATAAAGTAAGCCTAGACTTGTTTCGCAGGTATGATTTTGTACCTACCATTAGATTGAAAGATTATAATATGTCAAAAGGCTGTCTAAAAGGTAAATAGACGGCCTTTTCTCTTCATTTTAGACACCTTCTTAAATTTGGGGGTTAGATAATGATTCCTCCGCCCACAACGTCGGGACCTTCATACAGGACGGCGCTTTGTCCCGGGGTGATCGAATCCATTCCTTCGTGAAATTCTACCCGAAGTAAGTCGTTTTCGTGATAGACGGAGGCTTGCGCACCCCGGTTGCGATAACGAATTTTGGCATTTACTTCAAAACCATCGGGTAAGGAGGCGTATTTCATTAGGTTAATATTCTTTGCCCGGAACGTTTTTCCTTGTAATTCTTCCCGGGTTCCTAGTACTACTTCATTACTTTCCGGTCGGATGGCTACCACGAACATGGGATGGCCTAAGGCAATGCCAAGTCCTTTGCGTTGTCCGATCGTGTAGTTGGGAAATCCTCTGTGTTCTCCCAAGCGTTTGCCGGAAGTGTCAACAAACAATCCTGGACCGTATTTCTCTGTAAAGTTTTCCACGTTCTCCGCGAGGAAAGTACGGTAATCATTATCCGGAATAAAGCAGATTTCTTGACTCTCGCTTTTCTTGGAGAGTTTTTCGTATCCTCTCTCCAAAGCAATTTGTCGTACTTCAGGTTTTGTTAATTCCCCCAGAGGAAAGATCGTACGGGCAAGATTCTCTTGGGTTAACGTCCAGAGGAAATAAGTCTGGTCTTTGGTCTCGTCCACTCCTTTGCGTAGAAAATAACGTCCGTCTTGTTGACCTATGCGGGCATAGTGTCCCGTGGCAATATAATCACAACCTAGCTCGTCGGCCATGGCAATCAATTTTCCCCACTTGATCGTGGAATTACAGAGGACACAAGGATTGGGTGTGTGCCCTTGCAAGTATTCATCGATAAAATTCCGAATCACCAGATCATTAAAATCTTTCCGAATATCGAGAATATGATGTTCAAATCCCATTTGCAGGGCCATGTGTTTCGCTTCGAAAATGGCGTTCACGCTGCAACATCCTTTTTCTTTCTCCATACAGGCTTGGGAAATTTGATCGTATACCCGATAAGTAACCCCTACCAGCTCGTACCCTTGGTCTTGTAGTAACATGGCTGCCACCGTACTGTCAATTCCACCGCTCATGGCCATTAGTACTCGGGGATTTGCTTTCGGCGAGTTATAAGTCCGATCTATTTTAGATTTCATAATCTGTTTAATTTCTTGATTTTAGGTCCTTTTCTATGAACAAATGTTTTTCAATCATGAATCGTAATTCTTAAATCGTAAATTAATTCGTTTTCAATTATCTCGTCATGAATTGTGTTTCGCTGTGGTAATCATCCTTTTCGATGTCGATTTCGGGCTCCATGAGCTGGGATGACCCGGCTAATGAAAATTGGATGTATTTAATGGTTTTACCTCGTGATAGCCACTGTCGTTCGTAGAAAGTCTTGATACCTAAAATTTTATCATCCAGCCCAACCCCGTAAAGATCATCCGTATTGACATTCACGGGGAGGTGGTTCACTTTGACCAGTTCTGCCGTGTATTGATAGAGGAAAGGGCTGTCTGTTTTCAAATGGATAAGGCCGTCTTCCTTCAAAAACTTTCGATACAGGGAGAGGAAACGGGTTCCAGTGAGACGTTTGCGGGCTTTTGCCATTTGCGGGTCGGGAAAGGTGATCCATATTTCAGAAACTTCTCCGGGAGTGAAAATGGATTCTAGTTCTTCCGCGTGAGTACGCAGGAAAACGACGTTTTTCATTCCTTTTTCTTTTGCTGCTTTCGCCCCTGTCCACATACGGGCACCCTTAATGTCTAATCCGATAAAGTTCTTTTCGGGATAAAGTTCGCCTAATCCCACGGAGTACTCTCCTTTACCGCATCCCACTTCTAAAACGATCGGGTGATCATTGCCGAAAACTTGTTCTCCCCACTTCCCTTTTAACTTGTAATCCGTGCGGAATACTTCTTCATGGGTGGGTTGGAACACGTTTTCCAAGGTTTCCATTTCGGCAAATTTCGCCAGTTTATTCTTCGCCATAATCATTTGTTGTGAATTCGAAAATGCACCTGTTTCAAGTACTTTCAACAGGGTTAATTCCCGAATCTATTCATTTTAATTCCTATATTTTTGATTCCTTTCAATTGTTTGTCTTTCATCCGGTGTTTGATTTCCACGGTATAAATACCCGTGGAGTCAAAATGGAAAATCCGGTCGATCGGTTGTACGACTGTTTTTAGTCCCGTGAGCCCTTGACCGACCCACCTGCCGTTATTGTCTACAATGATGATGTCAGAATTCTCTTTATCCATTTCTACTCTTTGATGTAGTATAGTCAGATAACAACTGATATTTTTTTGTTTGTAGTCGGTAGTGTGGCGGATGCAGGTACTGATGTGATAATTGCCGGGTTGTGGGATGTTGAATTCGAATTTGTAATTACTGTCTCGTTCCCATGTTTCGTTGGCAAGTGTTTTGTATTTCTCCTGTGTTGAGGGATAGTTACAAGCTGAGCAGCCGAGTAATAGGAAGAGAATGCATATACAAATTTTGTTCTTCATCTTGACTTCAGTCGTTATTATTCATTTTTTACCATGGCTTCTAGTTCTGCGATTATCATGGCCGTGGCTCCCCAGATGAAATTTTCTCCGATCTTGTAACCTGGGGCTATAATTTTTTGTTCTTGCCGGTACAATACCTGATTTGTTTTATTCCTGTCGTCCAATAAATCTTTTAACGGGATGATAATCACTTTTTCTACCTCATTTTTCGAGAGTACAAAATTAGGCATTTCCGGGATAGTTCCAACAAAGGGTGTTATGTTAAAGTTACTTAATGGAATATATACGTCGCTTAATTTTCCAATAACCGAGACCTCCTTGGGTGCTACTCCAATCTCTTCCTCGCATTCCCGTAATGCCGTGTTCAGGCTGTTCCCGTCTCCCGGTTCACTTTTACCGCCGGGTAAGGCCATCTGGCCTCCATGGTATTTCCCTACATTTGTTCTTTTAATGAAAGGTATTGCCAGATCACCTTGGTAGGGGACAAAGAGCATCATAACGGCACTGTTGATGGGATGACCTTGGCGAATCCCCTCTTTTCCTTCCACGTATTTCGGCTGGGGAGACATCCGGTCTTGTGCTGCTTGTCCGGGTAGTTCGTGTCTAAATTTCTGGTGTAACGTTTCGATCGTCATGGTTTAAAATGTAAAATCTAGCGTGAGCTGAAATAGCAAGCTTATATTTTAATTTTGCACGGTATTCAACACTCTCAATAAATTATCTCCCCATAATTTATGTAATTCCTCAGCCGTGTATCCTTGTCGAAGAAGTTCAACCGTGAGATTGATCACTTCGTTGGCAGCCCGACAACCGGTTAGTTTTTCCGTGTCGTCACCGTCAAAGTCCGTGCCGATACCCACGTGGTCAATGCCGACAAGTTGCACGATATGATTGATATGTGCCACGGCATCTAGGATCGTAGGGTTCGGTTGTTTGCTTAAAAACCAGTTGTAGAGGCATACTTGCACTACTCCACCTTTAGCCGCAATCGCTTTGATCTGATCATCCGTGAGATTCCGCGGGTGATCGCATAAAGCCCGTGCGGAAGAGTGGGATGCGATGATGGGTGCCGTGCTGATTTCCAGAACATCCTGCACCGTTTTTGCGCTGGTATGCGAAATGTCGATAATGATTCCGAGACGATTCATTTCTTTCACGACTTCACGACCGAACGGGCTCAAGCCGTTGTGTTCCGGTTCTCCCTTGGCGGAATCACAAATATCATTACTCCCGTTATGACATAAGGTGATGTAAGTGATCCCCATGTCTTTGAACATGGAGAGATTATCAAGGTCTTTGCCTATGGCATATCCGTTTTCGATGGCAAGGAAAATGGCTTTCTTCCCGGCGTTTTTTAAATAGATCAGGTCATCGACGTTATAGGCAATGCCTACTTGGCTTTCATTCAGCTTCACTTGTTCGGATATTTGGTAAAGAATATCCACTGTTTTTTGAGTGGCAGCCCGTAAAGATTCATCATCCCGGGCATCTTGGTGAAGATAGGCTACCATGAAAACGGCGTCTTCCCGGCCTTCCTGCATTTTGGGCAGATCAACCTTAACGTTTTCATGCCGCTCCCCGAAGTTAAATTTTTCTGTGAATTTCATGGGAGTATCGCAGTGTGAATCAATAATTAGGCTCTTCCTGTGAATTTCTTTGGCTTTTCTGAATAAAGTGGCCTCGTCGACAAAATAATAAAATAATTTCATCATTTGTTCATCGGGACGGACGGCCATTTTCTCCGGGTGCCATTGTACACTGAATATGCGGTGTCCGGGCATTCCTTCCATGGCTTCCACGATCCCATCGGAAGAGATGGCACTTACCCGGAAACCCGGAGCCACATCTTTGATTGCTTGGTGGTGATATGAATTCACAATCAGGGTGTCTGTTCCGAAAATAGAGTGGAGTACGGTGTTTGAGACAATGTTTACCGTGTGAGAACCAAATTCCCGGCTGATAGATTGGCTGTGTTTTAATAATTGTTGTTTATGCTGTGAATAGATGTCCTGATAATTTGTCCCCCCGAAAGCCATGTTAATGATCTGGTGGCCGCGGCAGATTCCGAAAATGGGGATTTGCCGGTCAGCAGCCAGTTTTACCAGCGTGAAATCGAATTGATCTCTAGCGGCATCAATACTTCCGAGTGGGGGCAGAGGTTCCTCGTTCCCGTATAATGGATTAATATCTCCGCCTCCGGTAAGCATCAGTCCGTCGAGTGTTTCGATGGTCTTCCGGAGAGTTTCGATGTCGTTATGCACGGGAAGTAGCACGGGAATGGCACCTGCTTGCAGGATTGAAATCACGTACGAGTGCTCAATACATGAGTTTCCGTTTTCAAAATTGGCAGAAATGCCAATTAAGGGCAAATCGTGTTGTGATTGGCGATAGTCGATCGCCCGGTATAGGGTGTCCAGCTTTGCCGGATAAACAATATTATTCATTGTAGTGTAAATTGAAAATAAGATTACCAATAAAATTTTGTTCATGGTATACGTGATCAAGGAAAATGTAGTTCCGCTCCTTTCGGGTGAACGATTAATTCCACGTTAGCCCCCAGAATCAACGGGAAATTGTTAGGCACGTGTCCGGCCGGAAGACCGAAACACACGGGATACGTGTAATCTTCCACGGCATCATGAATCAGCTTGTACACTTCTTCTTTGAATTCCGAGGTCGAGTTTTTCCCGAATTCCCCGACAATCAATCCTGCCAAATGTTGGAATTTTCCGGCATATTTCATGCATTTCACATTCCGGTCAATTTCGTACAGATCGTTAGACGGATCCTCGATGAAAAGGATCGTTCCTTTTGTGTTCCTTTCGATGCAAGTGTTATGCAGGCTATACACCCATTGCAGCATACCACCGATCATTTCTGTTTCCACAATTCCCGGTCGGTTGAGTGGGTGGGTGGGAATGGCATAAGAGGAAATGATCCCGAAAAGGAAATTCCGTAATTGTGTGACCACTTCCGGAGAAGTTGTATTATAGTCGGAAGGCATGAAAGCGTGTAAACTTTCGATCCCGAGAGAATGGAGTTTGGCGTGTAATACCGTGATGTCGTTCATCCCGATTACCCATTTGGGATTTCCTTGAAATATGGAATAATCTGCTTTCTGCACGATACGTAACATACCGTAATCACCCGCCATACACCAGATAGCCCGGATGTCTTCGGCGTCAAGGGCCGTTTGTAAGTCATGTAATCGTTCTTCGTCCGTGCCTGCCAGTTTTCCGTGTCGGGAGAGAACGTGTTGTCCGAGTACGGGTTCTAGTCCCCATGAGGTTAGGAGTGAACATGCCGCATCCAGTTGTTCTTTTGTCGCGATGCCCGAGGGTGAAATTAAAGCCACCTTATCTCCCGGCTGCAGGTATATAGGTCGTAACATAAAAGTTGAAGTTTTGTTATTATAGTACGAAGGTAACTAATATTTTTCTAACTTTGCGCCACTAGAGTTCAAAAGTTTATAAACTGGATATATGAGTAAGTTCAAGAGAAATTTGATTACCACGGCTCTGCCCTACGCGAATGGACCCGTGCATATCGGACACTTGGCGGGGGTATACGTGCCTGCCGATATTTACGTGAGGTATCTGAGGAAAAAAGGTGAAGATGTGGCATTTATCGGAGGATCGGATGAGCACGGAGTGCCGATCACGATCAAGGCTCAGAAAGAGGGTGTGACCCCGCAGGATATTGTCGATCGTTATCACAAGATTATCAAGGATTCTTTCGAGGAATTGGGTATTTCGTTTGATATATATTCCCGGACAAGTTCGAAGACGCATCACGAGTTGTCTTCCGCTTTTTTCAAAAAACTGTATGACGAGGGGAAATTTATCGAGAAGACCTCGATGCAATTCTACGACGAGAAGGCAGGGCAATTCTTGGCAGATCGTTATATCGTGGGAAAATGTCCTCATTGCGGCAACGAACGGGCATACGGGGATCAGTGCGAAGCTTGTGGAACTAGCTTGAACGCTACCGATTTAATTGATCCAGTGTCAGCGATCACGGGAAACAAACCGGAACTGAAAGAAACAAAGCATTGGTATTTACCTTTGGATCAGTATGAAAATTGGTTGAAAGAGTGGATTTTAGAAGAACATAAAGAATGGAAACCGAATGTATACGGACAATGTAAATCTTGGTTGGATAACGGTTTACAGCCTCGTGCGGTGACCCGTGATTTGGATTGGGGGGTACCTGTCCCGATAGAGGGAGCCGAGGGAAAAGTGCTTTACGTGTGGTTTGATGCCCCGATCGGGTATATTTCTGCCACGAAAGACTTGACCCCGGAATGGGAAAAATATTGGAAAGACCCGGAGACCCGGATGATTCATTTTATAGGGAAGGATAATATTGTTTTCCATTGTATCATTTTCCCGGCGATGTTGAAAGCCGAAGGTTCTTATATATTACCGGATAACGTGCCGGCCAACGAGTTCTTGAATTTGGAAGGGGATAAGATTTCCACTTCCCGGAACTGGGCGGTATGGTTGCACGAGTATCTCGTAGAGTTCCCCGGTAAACAGGACGTGTTACGTTATGTGCTGACGGCAAACGCTCCCGAGACGAAAGATAACGACTTTACTTGGAAAGATTTCCAAACCCGGAATAACAGTGAGTTGGTGGCTATCTATGGAAACTTCATTAACCGTACATTGGTGCTAACGCAGAAGTATTTTGCCAACCGGGTTCCGGAACGAGGAGAGTTGACGGATTACGATAAAGAAGTTTTAGCTGAAATTCCGCAAATCGTGGAACGTGTAGAGAAGAGTCTGGAGACTTTCCATTTCCGTGATGCGCTGAAAGAGGCGATGAATCTGGCTCGTTTGGGTAATAAATACTTGGCGGATACTGAACCTTGGAAAGTGATCAAGACGGACGAGGGACGGGTGAAGACAATTCTGAATATCTGTTTACAGATTTCCGCCAACCTTTCCACGTTGATGGAACCGTTCATGCCGTTCTCTTCTCAGAAATTACGCGAATTCATGAATATAGACGTGATTGATTGGGATAAAATGGGTGATGGCGTGATTCCTGCCGGGCATGAATTGGGTGAGGCAGGGTTGTTGTTCGAGAAGATTGAGGATGCAACGATTCAAGCCCAGATCGATAAATTGTTAGCTACTAAGAAAGCAAACGAGATGGCATCCGTGAAGGCCCCCCCTGCCAAGGAGAATATCCTGTATGAGGATTTCATGAAAATGGATATTCGGGTAGGTAAGATCATTGCAGCCGAGAAAGTGGCTAAAACTAAAAAGTTGATGAAATTGACCGTGGATACGGGAATTGACGAACGTACAATTGTTTCGGGTATAGCCGAGCATTATACACCGGAAGAGGTGATCGGGCGTCAAGTCAGCGTGTTGGTAAATTTAGAGCCGAAGCCGTTGAAAGGCATCGTGTCCCAAGGAATGATCTTGATGGCCGAGAATGCCGACGGAACGCTTTCTTTTGTCTCACCGGATAAAGAAGTAAAACCGGGATCGGAAATTCGATAAAGACTACTTATATGGGGTAACCCGGTAATATTATTATGGAATGTAACGAATGATACTAAAATGACTTTCGTTACATTCTTTTTTATGCCTGTTTTTATAAATGTCAGCATGTAATTAAGATTTTCCGATAAATCGTTTCCCTTAAAAAATTGCGGTTTAAAGGGGTGAATTATGATTTCGTTAACGTGCAGCTTTTCGCATGAAATACCCGTCAAACCCTTTGCTGTACGGGGAAATCCGTTTTGGTTAATAATTATAAAAGAGAGGATTATCTTTTTTAAGCCTAACATATATTTAACCTTATGACAACTAAAGTATAACTTGGATAATTTTCCCGGTAGAGGGAAGTGTCGTACTTTTGTATTGTTGAAAGATAATAACAACGAAATGAAGAGAGTTAACAAACATAGTTGTCTAATTTTTAAATATAAAATAAAATGATGAAGTATATTATAATAGTATTCGTGGCTGTAATTACAGTATTTATCGGTGGACGTAGTTTAAACCAAGCTAAAGCAGAAAAAATCGTATGTGCTTATGCTGATCAAGAAAAAGTGGAAAACACGACTGCGGTGGCTCCAGTGCGGAAAGTAGCAAGTCAAGACACGATCTTCGGACCGGTTAGTCTTCCCGAAGTGAAAGTGAATGTGAAGAGAAAAGTAAATCACGTGATATAAGATCAGGTTATCAACTAAGAATAAGTAAAGAGAAAAGAGCTGTCTTCCAATCGGTAGACAGCTCTTTTTGATATATTTATTTTGATTTGATAAAATAATACTTATTTTTGTAAGTGTTCCTATTTGTCGGAAGTCCTGATAGGAAAGTGTGATAAGCAAATTAAGTATAGGGATTTGATGTATAATATTGATATTCAGTCATCGGAATTTGTGAAATGTTTAGAACAAGGAGAGCAGGAGGCTTTTCAACGATTGTTCGAGGCGTATCACAAGGCCTTATGCTTCTTTGCGGCGCGTATTGTGCGGGATCATTCGGAAGCGGAAGATATTGTGCAGGATGTTTTTCTTTCTTTTTGGAAAATGGATCGAGGTGGCTTTCCTAACCTAAAAACGATAAAAACTTTTCTTTATAATAGCGTGCAGCATCGGTGTTTGAATTATCTCCGGGATTTGGAAATTCGGGATAGGAATTATAAAAATCTGTACCGGGAAGAATTAGATGAAGACTATTTTCTTTGTCAGCAAATTCGGGCTGATGTGGTGGCAGAACTTTTTGGTGCAATTGACGAGTTACCGGATAGGTGCAAAGAGATCTTTAAGCGTTCATACGTGGACGGCCAAGAAGATCGGAAGATTGCTGACGAGTTGGATATATCTTTGAACACGATAAAGACTCAAAAACAGCGGGCGAAGGCTTACTTGCGGGAAAGGTTGGGAGATTTGTTCGTTTATGCGGGTATGTTTTTCTCGGGCTTATGATTCGAGGGTGATACACTAGGATTACCCTATCTTCCATAGAGATCCGATAGATATTTATTGATAGTTCATTGAGACCATAGAGCATTCATCTTCCATAAAATAGATGTTTGAATTAATTTTGTTTGCAGATGGTAGGGATGTACGTGTATATTTGTTATACGTGAAGTTATAGGCGGATAAGTATAAATGATAGTGTATTTATGGTCTTGGTATAGTGGAGAGGTAGTGTTTATACGAAAATGTATAAATTTTTTGGAACTTATATACAAGTTTACAGCTAAATGATCATGTGTTAAAATTTATCTCACATTTTCCAACTTCCTCTTGGCTTTACCGGGATCACTCAATTCACTTGAGATTTGATGATTTCCCGTTTTCTAAATTTCACCCCAGAAAGTTCGCTCGCTACTTGCCGAACGTGGATAACTTCAAACCATTTTGCACTCACGTGGCAGCGAAATTCTCCGTAAAGCAGTATATGAATTGCCTTCCATTATTGTTCGAGGATAGTCCATCTTTCCGCTATGGTTTCCCTACCCTTTCGCTATATCATGAACATAGCATGAACATAGCAACTACATAACATGAACACTGGCCGGTGTACATGCTCCGTTCGTGTTATGTTGGAACTGTGTTGATGTCTGCGGGCAGGGGTAGAGGAAGGATTAGCAGGGGGCAGGCCTCCCCCGTGTAAGGGAAAGTTTTTGGCCAGTAGGTCCCCATGCCATTGATTACAATTTAAACTGGAATCTCGTTATCATTTCTACGACTAACAAGGAAAATCTTCACCGGTTCCTACCGTCAGAAATAAAAAAGGAAACTTACATACCATTAGGAACCTTACTTGCTTGATTGTTGTAAAATTGTATATAATTTCCAATTTTTTTATGCTCTTGTCACCTATTTCACGATTGAGTGTGTTTAAGGTGTAAATTAAATGTATGAAAATGGAGAAAGAAATATATGAGTTGCTTCTGGCTTATTTGCAGGAAGATATTTCGGAGGGGGAGATGATCCGACTTCAAGGATGGCTAGCAGAAAACGAGCGGCACCGGAAGTTGTTGGATGAGCTTCGGGATAAGGAAGTTTTACAGCGGGAAATTGCAAAGTATGCGTCGTTTGATACTTCCCGACGTTGGACTCAGTTAAAGGAGGTGATGAATAAACCTTCCCGGAAACATCGTTTGTCGAGGGGCGTATGGTGGCGTGTGGCAGCAGTGTTGGTGGTGGCTGTCGTGGGGGGATTATTGTATTGGCAGATTGCAGATTCAGTTCGACCGGGAAAAGAACAGGTTCTTGTTACGCAGGTTGGACCGGGGGAAACTCAAGCGATATTGATCACTGGAAAGGGACAACAATTGTTATTACAGGGCTTGAAAGATACTTGTTTGAATATCACAGAAAATGAGACCTTAAAAATAAACGAGGACGGTAGTTTGAAATATTCTTTGTCCACTTTCTCGCAAACACCGGAATGGCATACATTGCAGGTTCCAAGAGGAGGGGAGTACAAGATAGTGTTGGATGATGGGACGGAAATTTGGTTGAACAGTGCTTCTGAATTGAAGTATCCTGCCCACTTTGTCGGTAATGAAAGGCGGGTCTATTTGAAAGGGGAGGCCTATTTTCAAGTGCTCAGGAATGAAATGATCCCGTTTATCGTAGAAACACGAGATATGGATGTGAAAGTGTTAGGCACTTCCTTTAACGTGTCGGCATATGAAGATGAGGAGAACAGTCATACAACTCTAGTGGAAGGTCGTGTTGAAGTTGATGATAAGATTAACGGGGAGAAGGTGACATTGACACCAGGTAAACAGGCGTTGCTATTAGGGGAAGAAATGATTGTTCGGGAAGTAAACACCAAATTGTATGCTATGTGGAGGAAAGATCGGTTTACGTTTGCCAGTGAGGACATGGAAGGGGTGATCCGGAAGTTATCCCGTTGGTATAATGTAGATTTCTTTTTCTCAAATTCTTCGATGAAACAAAAACGTTTCACGGGGTCTTTACCAAAGTATTCAGATATATCTCAGGTTTTGAAGATGATTGGGATGACAACAGATATTAAATTTCAAATAAAAGGAAATACAATAATAATACAATAAAAAACGGAAGTGTTCGTACCACTCCCGTTTTATTGAAAAATTGATTCTGATATAAACAATTTAACCCTACAAAGTTATGAAAAAAAAACCGAATGTAAGGGCAGGGGGATGGTCTGCCTTAAAAAAAATCTGTATGATTATGAAACTTTGTCTTGTTCTATCATTGTTTGCAATCTTCTCCGTATCAGCGGGGAGTATGGCTCAGGATGCCAAGTTGTCCATGGAAAAAAAGTCTGTGAGTCTTATTGAAGTACTGAACGAATTGAGTGAAAAGTCTGATTACGAGTTTTTCTACAATGACGATGAAGTGAAGGATGTGAAGGTTTCTGTGTCTATGAAAGATGCTACCGTGTTGGAGATTTTAGATTACGTATTGAAAGGGACTGCACTTAAGTATCAGATTGTGGACCAAGTGGTTGTTGTTAGTCCCAAAAAAGAGGATCAAGCTCAGAAGAAAAGGGAGTGGAGTATTTCTGGGGTTGTGAAGGATCATAATGGGATTCCATTGCCGGGAGTGACGATTATATTGAAAGGTTCTTCTACTGGAACGGCTACGGATGCTAGCGGAAAGTTCAAGATGCAATTTATAGATGAAAGTGAAACCGTTACGTTAGTTTTTTCTTTTATCGGGATGATTTCGCAGGAGGTGGTAGTAAAGAATCTTGTGAAAGAGAACCTTGAAATTGTAATGCATTCAGAGGAAGAAGAATTGGAAGAGGTTATCGTTACGGGAATGGGAAATAAATCTAAAAATAGTTTTACAGGTTCTGCGACCGTAGTGAGTCGGCAACAGCTGATGAGCGTAGGTACGAAAAGTCTTTTACAGAGTTTGGCTGCTTTTGTTCCGGGATTGCAGATTGTGAAGAATAATGAGATGGGATCAGATCCGAATACGCGGCCAGAGATATTGATTCGCGGTCGGAGTAGTTTTGAGGGATCATCCAATGTACCGACTTTTATTGTAGATGGGGCAGAAGTCGATCTGGATTATGTCTTTGATATGGATATGAATGACGTGGAGACAGTAACTGTGTTAAAAGATGCTTCCGCTTCAGCATTGTATGGTTCTAAGGCTGCTAAAGGGGTTATAGTTATTACGACAAAACCTTTGCGTGCAGGGAAATTACGGGTTTCTTACAGTGGAACTTTGCGAACATCGATACCGGATGTGCGGGACTATGATTTGTTGAATGCTGCAGAAAAATTGGAGTACGAGCGATTAGCTGGAGTATATGATGGTAGTGGAAAACAGCAATATGAGCTAGATGCGGAATATAATGAAAAATTTAAGCGAGTACGGGAAGGGGTAAATACAGATTGGTTATCAAAACCATTGCGTAATTCTGTTTCACAAAATCATAATTTGAATATAGCTGGAGGAGATGAATATATTCGTTATAGCTTGGGGGCTCGTTATGGTTCAGAGCAAGGTGTGATGAAAAAATCAAAACGTGATCGTTATTCTTTAAATTTCAGATTATCGTATAATAAACAGGATAAGGTTTATGTGTCTAATACGACAACGATAACTTCGGTGAATAGCGAGGAGTCTCCTTATGGTACTTTTGATAAGTATGTTGAGTTGAACCCCTATGACCGAGCCTACAATTTGGATGGTTCGTTGAATAAGGTGTTAAGTTTTAATGTCCCCAATCCCTTGTTCGAGGCCACGCTGGGAAGTTATGATCGAAGCGAACAGTTTTATTTGAATAACGTGCTTGATTTACGCGTGGAGGTTTTGCCGGGTTTCCGTGTGGAAGGTTTTTTCTCGTTGAATAAGTCAAAAGATGATACGGAAAAATTTACTTCTCCAGAAGCGCATGAGTTTAAGAATAAAGAGGCCTCCGAGTCTGGGAGAATAGGGATATCTAACAATAAATCCATAACTTATGAAGGAAGAGTGACCTTGTCTTATAATAAGATGTTTGGGACGGGAACATTGTTGAATGCAATGGGTGGTGCGAATATACAGTCCTCGGAAAACAACAGTAATGGTTATACGGCAGTCGGGCTTTATTCGGATAAACTGGGACACCCCGCTTTTGCGACAAGGTATCCGGAGGGGGAAACCCCGCAAGGGAGCCAAGGGTTGGAACGTTCTATGGGATTATTCTTAAATGCGAATGTGATTTATGATGACCGTTATTTTGCAGATGCTTCTATTCGGTACGAGGGATCTTCTAAATTTGGAAAGGATCAGCGTTTTACTCCTTTCTGGAGTTTAGGGTTAGGATGGAATATTCATAAAGAGAAATTTTTGAATATGTCTGGGACAGATCGGATTAAATTGCGCGGGAGCTTGGGGTATACTGGTAATGCTTCTTTTTCTCCTTATCAGGCAATGACAACCTATAAGTATGATGCCGGGTTGGATTATGACAAGGGGATTGGAGCAGTTCCCATGGCTATTGGTAATCCGGATTTAAAGTGGGAAAGAGCCTTGACTTATAATATAGGTTTGGACGTCGTTTTATTTAAGAACCGATTGGATTTTACACTAGAGTATTATAACAAGACAACGGATAATTTGTTGCTGGATGTGGCAAAGGCTCCTTCCGTGGGGACGACTAAGGCAAAAGAGAATATGGGTAAATTGTTGAATACCGGTATTGAGTTTCAAACTCGAGTAGTGGCAATTTCCAATAAATACTGGAATTGGTCGCTGTCATTGAATATGCAGCATAACGAGAATAAAATTAAAAAGATCAGTAATGCACTGGAAAAGATGAATGAGGAGTTGAACACGGCAGAGGGAACGTTGTTACCGCCACCTGTTTACGTGGAAGGCGAATCCTTGAGTGCCGTGAAAGCCGTGAAGTCCGGAGGAATTGATCCAGCTACCGGACAGGAAGTTTTTATTGATCGTTTCGGTAACCCAACGTTTGTTTATAATTATTGGGATAAACGGACGTATGGGGATTCGGACCCGACATTATCCGGAACGTTCGGTACTTACTTGACATTTAGAGGATTTTCATTAAATATGTTGTTTAATTACGAGTTGAGGGCAACGGTTTATAACCAAACGTTGGTTACCCGGGTGGAAGGAGCCAATCCGCAACGTAATGCGGATAAACGAGTGTTTCACAGTCGTTGGAAAGAGGTGGGAGACCGGGTGAAATACAAAAATATTGCCGATCAGACAACTCCTGATATCACCAGCCGTTTTGTTCGAGATGAGTATATGATTAATATGCAAAGTTTGAGTCTTTCATACGATTTTACACCAGAGATTTGTCAAAAACTTTATTTAAGTCGTTTGAGGATAGAGTTTCTGATGAATGATGTGTTCCGGGCTTCAACGATTAAACAGGAACGAGGATTTTCATATCCTTTTGCTCGAAGTTTTGAATTCTCACTTAGTGCAGCATTTTGATACGAATAATTAATAAGAATAGTATGAAAAATAAAAAATATATTTGGATTATGATGCTGGTACTACTCTCTTTGAGTAGTTGTAACAGCTTTTTGGATATCAAGCCGGAAGGAGAGTTGGTACAGGATGAACAATTTAAAAACGTACAGGGGTACCGGGATGCAATGTATGGGATTTATGCCTCGATGGCCCAGGAGGAGTTATTCGGGATGATGATGAATTGGGGATTAGTAGATGTTCTTGCTCAACAATTTGGAGATGAATATGGGTTATTTGCTGATGCAAGCGAGGGGTGGACTGCTAGTAAATATGCTTATATTAAATATGCTTCTGTTTATAATTATAAAGATCAGCGGATGGAGGAGAAGATAGAGGCTATCTGGGCGAAGTTGTACGAATGTATTTCTTATGTGAATAATGTGATAGGTAATATAAATAACGAGGATTTGAATAAGGATCCAGACTTGAAATTAATCAAGGGAGAGGCGTATGCGGTGAGAGCTTTTTTACATTTCGAGGTAATGCGTTTGTTTTGTGATAATTATCAAACGAATCCAGAGGCTGGAGGAATTCCTTATGCCTATACTTTTGATTTGAGTAACAAGAGTGTGTACACGTTGGCAGCGTGTTATGATAATGTGTTGGCAGATTTGAATGAAGCTATTCGTAATTTGGCAGGGGATGGTGATATTTATAATACAATGACGGAAGATTCATATCATAAAAAACGTTATTCACATTGTAATTTATATGCGGCGTGGGCGGTTAAGGCTAGAGTATTTTACACTAAAGGGGATTTGGATAGTGCCGCTTATTATGCGGAGAAAGTAGTTACTTCTCCAGAAATGAGATTGACGGAACGACAAAATTTTGATCATGTAAAACGTTACGGTACACATACGGAACTAATTTGGGGAGTATTTACCAACAAAATGTATACGGATTATAAAGAATTGTTTTTGAATAGTGCTGTTACTTTGAATGCGTCGCTGCGGACAGATATAAAGGCTTTGTATGAGGTGTCGCAATTTACGGCTGATAGTAAGGATTTGCGGTATACAAGTTTTTTCCAGGATAAAGGGTATGAGGGACATATTTTTATTCGATTTTTAAATCCGACGGAGGCAGCTAGTAATAATCCTACTTGGTATTTAAACGGGACTTGCCTAGTACGTTTGCCTGAAATGTATTATATTTTGGCAGAAGCTAATTACTCAAAAGATAAAGAGAAGGCTCTTGATTATTTAAATGCGGTTCGGGGAAGTAGAGGGTTAGCCGATATTGAGGTTTCTTTGGTGGATACTCGGGAAAAATTTATGAAAGAAATGATGAGGGAGCGTATGAGGGAATTTTACGGAGAAGGTCAGATGTTTAGTTTTTACAAGTGTCACAATTTAGCTTTTCGGGATTTTCAGGATAAAGTGGATATAGTCCCTTCCAAGGATATTTTTGTTCTTCCGTGGCCCAAATCTGAGCAAGAATATGGAATTACTAACCAATAAATGTAAAGAAATGAAAAAATTATATACATTATTAATCATGTTTACGACCTGTTTGTTGGCAGGGTGTGATGAAAATGGAGAAAGCGGGTATTACGAGGATATAGACCGTGTTTATTTCTTAGAAGACAGTATTGTTTGTCGTTTGGGGGAAATGCTAATGGATGTAGAAATTTATACGGTAAAAGTTCCGGTAAAAGTATTAGGGGCACCTTTTGATGAGAATAGAGTTTTTAGAGTAAATGTAAATAAGGAGTTAACCACAGCTCCGGAAGATATATATACTTCATTATCTACGGAATTTGTTGTGGATAAGGATTCTGTGAATGCTTATATCCCGATTGAATTGTTGAGAAATAAAATAGATCCAATGGTTGACACCGTGTATCGAATCGTGTTGGATTTGGAGGAGAATGATAAGTTCGGATTGGGGGTGCAAGAAAAGTTACAGAGTAAAGTGGTGTTTAGTAATTATTTGCAGGAACCAGATTGGTGGTATGCTTTGGAGTTCATGTATTGGGGAGATTATCGACCGGAAAAGTATCAAAAAATGATGGAGTATTGGGGAGGGCCGATCAGTTTTGAGGAGTATACTAGTCGTATGGTTCAAGTGATTCTGTGTGGGAAAAAAATGTATGATTACTTTAAGTTGCATCCGGAGTTTGGTATGGAGTTTCCTGAAACAGCTCCGTGGCCTTACGAGTAGTAGATTTTTAATGAATTAAAAAACTGAACAAATGAAACAATTAATTTCAATCGTTGTAGTCTTGTTTTCGTTGATCGGTTGTTTGGATGACCAGACGGAAATGGGTGAAAATGCCATATCTTATTTATCATTTGAGACGGAGTTGGATTCTTTATATTATGGAGAGAGAAATGTAGAATTTATAATTGAAACTCCTGAAATGAAACAGAAAAATCAAGATAAGATTTTATCGTATGAATGGCAAATCAATTATGAGGTAGTTTCAACAGAGCGAGTTTTAAAGTGTGCTTATGATAGTTGCGGCCTTTTTCCTTGTCGGTTAAAAGTTTATAATGAGGATGGGGCTATTTTTAAAGAATTTAAATTACGAATACCTAATCCTTATGACGAAGGCCTCTTACTTTTTAGTAAATATGATGGACGTTCAATAATTTCTTTCCGTAATGATAATTGGCCAGAGAGAGGATTTGAAAAAGATGTGTACGCCTTGAATAATCCGGGGATACCTTTGGGAGCCGATCCGATTGCTATAGTTTGCTCTCCAACGGAATATTATACTCCTTATATTTATCTTGTTACCGAGAATCCTTTCCGTTTTTTGAAGTTGGATTATTATACGATGCAGGTACTGGAAGAGATTGCTTATCCGGAAGAAAGAGTGGATCGAATGTTGGAAAAAGATTATTGTTTGTATATTATGGCTGATGGAAAAACGTTGGATTATGATTGTCAGAATGCTTATTTCCGGAATAATTTTCAACAGGGCTTAACAGGAAAATACGGAAGTTTCCCAGATGCAGAACTATCTGATAAAGCGGTTGTGTATGGAGGGGAATATAATTGGTACTTATTGGCGTTTGATATGAAAAATCAGTTTTTATTTAGCGCAAAGGATATTGAACCTCATTCGATCATGAACGGGGATGAAATTGTTGAAGTAAATAAAATATATGATATGCTTCTTGGTGTGAATGTGGAAGATATACTCATTTTGTTGGAAGATAAGGACGGGCAAAATCAAGTGGTGTATCTGAATATATCAGAACAGTATATTGATTATTCAAGTGTTTTGGTTTTTGAGTTCAAGTCGGTTTATCCGGCAGCACCAGGAATAAATGATCAAAGTGTGTTTGCATCAAGTACGAAAGAGAATATCTTGTATTATACGGTTGGAAATGAAATTTACCGTTATAATTATTTGTCGGCGGGAAACTTCCCGACACGATCGGATTATACGGTGGGTGTTTCCGGTAGTTTGATTAAGAAAATGATATTGAATGAAGATAAATCTGAGTTGTATGTGGCGGTGGATACTCCAAACGGGGAATATCGGGGAGCTGTTTATTGTTATGATATCGAGACAAAAGAATTGAAATGGAAAGAAGAGGGGGTTGCTGGTGAGATTGTGGAAATGTTGTATAAACCTAGAAATCGTAACTATAACGAAGACTGATTGTTGATTTAAAATTTTTGAAAGGATGTTGACGAATAAATCTATTCGTCTGGTAAATTATTATATAAATCATTGTATGGAACAATCAATTTTAAAGGTGGAAAACCTGTCGCATCGCTATAGTGTGCAGTGGGCGATACGGGATATTAATTTTGAAATTACTCAAAATGGGGTTTACGGTTTACTCGGCTCTAATGGGGCCGGTAAATCCACCACCATGAATATTATTTGTGGTGTGTTGAAACAAACTGAAGGTAACGTGTTTATCAAGGGAATTGATATGCGGGATAATCCGGTGGAGGCGAAGCGGCATATCGGTTTCTTGCCTCAAAAACCTCCTTTACACACGGATTTGACGGTCGAGGAATATTTGACTTATTGTGCTCGATTACGTCAGGTTTCTCGGGCGGAGGAAGGGAAGGTTGTGGATGAGGTGCTGGCACGTTGCGGTATTTCTCATTTTAGAAAGAGGCTGATTCATAATTTGTCGGGTGGTTACCAGCAGAGGGTGGGTATAGCTCAGGCAATTATCCACCGTCCAGATTTCGTGGTGTTGGATGAACCTACAAATGGGTTAGATCCTAACCAGATTTTAGAAATCCGGCATTTGATTAAAGCGATTGCTGAAGAATGTACGGTTGTTTTGTCTACTCATATTCTTTCGGAGGTGCAGGCAACCTGTAATTACATACGGATGATCGGGCAGGGAACTTTAGTTTTTTCTGGTACCGTGGATGAGTTTGATAACTATATTTTACCGAACACGGTGTTTGCCACGTTGGTAGCAGCTCCGCCAATAGAGGAATTAAAGCAACTCCACGGGGTGGTTGACGTGGATGAATTGGGAGGACCGAATTATCGATTACGGTTTTCCGATTCACCTCAAGAAATGATCGAGAGAGTGGTGCAGACCAGTGTTGCGAAAGATTGGCGACTGACTGAAGTCCGGTTGGAAAAGAGTTCTTTGGATGATATTTTTGCCGAATTGTCTAAAATCAAGAAATAATAAAATAGGGTAATATGAGAAATATATATGATATAGCACGTGCGGAGTTGCAGTCTTTATTTTATTCTCCCATTGCGTGGTTGATATTGATTATTTTCACGTTTCAGAGTGCTGGAATTTTTGGAGGACATCTGGCGGGTATGATTATGGGTAAAGAGTTGGGATACTCTTTGTCGGATTTGACATATAAACTTTTTGTGGATCAATGGAGTGGTGGAATATTCCCAGTGATTCAGGGATATTTGTATTTGTACGTCCCTTTGTTGACCATGGGAGTGATGAGCCGGGAATTGAGTAGTGGCTCCATTAAGTTATTGTATTCCTCACCCGTGACGAATAGGCAGATAATTTTAGGTAAGTATCTGTCTATGATGATATACGGGTTGGTGATGATATTTGTATTGTTGATTTATGTCATTGTAGCTTGGTGTTCCATCAAAGATTTTGATTATCCGATGGTGTTTACCGGATTACTGGGATTGTATTTATTGCTTTGTGTATATGCTGCAGTTGGGTTGTTCATGTCAAGTTTAACTTCGTATCAGGTAGTTGCGGCTATGCTGACGTTGACGATTTTGGGTGTGTTGAATTACGTGGGAAGTATGTGGCAGGATATCGAGTTCGTGCGAGAAATCACGTATTGGCTTTCTATTTCCGGACGGGCGAATGAATTTATTCGAGGATTGATTTGTAGCGAAGATTTGCTGTACTTTATCATCGTGACAATTATGTTTTTGACTTTGGCAACGATCCGTTTACAAGCGGCTCGGCAAAAACAACGATGGACAAAAACATCGGGACAGTATTTAGGAGTGGTGTTGGTTATCGTGGTATTAGGATATTTTACTTCTCGTCCGTCTTTGATGACCTATTATGATGCAACTGCAACAAAGAGAAATACTTTAACAGAGCATAGCCAGAAGGTGATCTCCCAATTGAAAGGAGGATTGACTATTACGACTTATGTGAATTTGTTGGATGATAATAATGTTTATTGGGGAGTTCCCAGCGCTTACAAGTCTGATCAGCAGAATTTCCGTCACTATACTCGTTTCAAACCGGAAATTGAGATGAAATACGTGTATTATTATGATACGCTTCTCGGCGTGGAACCGAGTCGATATATGCAGACTAAATCTTTGAAAGAGCGGGCGCATGAGGCAATGACAATTTATGGGTTGGATTCGACAAAGGTTTTGACTCCGGAACAGATAAGGACGAAGATAGACTTGGTGAGAGAAGATAATTGGTTTGTGAGAGTGTTGGAACGGGAAAGTGGAGAAAAGACATTTTTACGAGTATTCAAGGATATGAATAAAATGCCGCGGGAGGCTGAAATTACGGCAGCGATGAAAAGGTTGGCCATGGAATTGCCTACCGTGGGAGTTGTAACTGGTCATGGAGAACGGAATATACATCAGGTTGGGGATCGAAATTATACAGCTTTTGGGGAAGATAGGCATTTCCGTTATGCGTTGATGAATCAAGGATTTGATGTAAAAGAGGTTTCTTTGGATAATGAAGTTCCGGAAGAGATTAGTATTTTGCTACTTGCTGAAATGCGTAGTCCGTTTACACCGGAACAACGGGTAAACTGGGAAAAATATGTTGCCCGAGGAGGAAATTTGATTATATTGAGTGAACCGAATCGGGAAGATATTATGGGGCCTGTTTTGGCGGATTTTGGAGTGCAATTGGTGCCGGGTATCTTAGTTAGACCGACAAAGGATTTTACCCCAGAGTTAATTCAGGCTTTACCGACACAGGAAGCTTGTGAACAAATATATTATTTTGAAGCTATATTGGATCAAGGATATTGTGTGACCATGCCTTCTGTTTCTGCCTTGACATTTGAGGAAGATAAAGGATTTAAGGTGGTTCCGTTGTTTGAAACGGATTCGTTGGTATGGAATGAGTTACAGACGACAGATTTTGTCGATGATTCTGTAAGCTTGGATGTTACCAGTGGAGAAGTTCAACAGAAATATACCACTTCGGTGGCGTTGACTCGCCAAGTTGGTGAACGTGAACAACGAATTATGATTTTAGGAGATGCCGATTGTATTAGTAACGGAGAGTTGAGTATGGGGCGGGCGGGAATTCGTTCTTCGAACTACACCTTGATTATGGGAGGATTTTATTGGTTGTCGGATGGAGAGGTACCTATTGATGTCCGTAGACCGGCACTTTTGGATAATGATTATAAAGTTAGTGGTTCTCTTGTGCGTTTTTGGGATATATTCCTGTCTTGGATTTTACCTTGTTTGATGCTGGTTTCCGCTGTCTTTATATTATTAAGGCGGAGGAGCAGATAGGAATTTTGATGTTATCGTATCGATTGAATTGATGGTGTGCTTTTGAAGAGGAGGCCCTGAAAGTCATATTCAGATTCCTTCTAGCTTTGCCGTGCTCTCTTTTGACGGTGAAGCTGAAGAGGATTATGAATGTCGACGATAGGGCACCTCTTTTTTATATACAAATCTGTTAGAATTCATAATAACTATATAATAAAATTAATAAATGATTAGGAGTATTGTAAATAAATACTTACATTCGCAGGCTTAATTTCTTCTATATAGATAATATTTTGATTGTTGTGCTAAAGTGGGTAATATGAGTATATTGTTGAAAGTGATCTGTGGTATAATGTTTTTGTCTGGGATATCGTATCAAATTATGGCAAAGGGAGTAATCAAAGGGAGAATTGTTGATTCTCAGTCAAAAGAGGTGTTGGTGGGGACTACAGTAAACGTGGAGGGTACGACTGTTGGGTGTGTTACGGATACAGATGGGTACTTTGAATTAGAGATAGAAAAATCGGGAACGGTGGTGTTGGTATTCCGGAGTGTAGGTTATTCGGAAGTGAAAAAGAGTGTTGTTGTGGATGATAAAAAGGTGGATTTAGGGACAGTGGGAATGTTACCGATCTATATTAATTTGTCGGATGTGGTGGTACGTGGTTCTTTGGCGGTGGACCGGAAGACTCCGGTGGCCTTATCGGTGGTGACAACGAAAGAGATCGAGGAGAAACTTTCAACACAGGAATTTCCTGAGATATTGAAATCTTTGCCGAGTGTTTATGTCACGAAAGAGGGAGGAGCGTTTGGTGATGGACGGATTAATTTGCGAGGATTCGAGACGGAGAATATAGCAGTGATGGTAAATGGGGTGCCTGTGAACGAGATGGAGTGGGGTGGAATCTATTGGTCAAATTGGGCAGGCTTGTCGGATGTGACTCGTTTTATTCAGGTACAGCGGGGATTAGGTGCATCAAAGATTGCTGTGCCGTCTGTTGGCGGTTCTATTAATATAGTGACAAATACAACGAATGCTGAAGCTGGAGGCTCTGTTTCATACGGAGTGGGGAATGATGGTTATAACAAAGTGGCTTTTAGCCTCTCTACCGGTTTGTTAAAGAATGGATGGGCTATGTCTATTTTAGGAGCAAGAACTTGGGGAGACGGGTATATACAAGGAACAGATTTCGAGGGGTATTCTTATTTTATAAATGTTTCCAAGAAATTAGGAGAAAATCATGAATTGTCCTTAACTGCTCTTGGCGCTCCACAATGGCATAATCAACGTAATCGGAATGATAAAATGCTTATCAAGGCTTGGGAAAAGCTGGGTGATACGAAGTATAATCCGTCTTATGGTTTTGCGAATTGGAAAGGAGAGAGGGTACGAAAGGTTTCGGCATATAATAAATATCACAAGCCTCAAATTTCATTGAATCACCTTTGGGAGATCAACGAAAAGTCAAGTTTGTCCAGTGTGCTCTACTTGTCTTTAGGGCGAGGTGGTGGATATGGAGGGCGTTCTAATAAGGCTCATAAATATGATTGGTATGGAACTTCGAAGGGAGAGCCTACTACGGGTGATTTTAGGGCGGTCGACGGAACGTTTAATTATACGGCTGTCTATAATTTGAATTCTGCCAGCTTGGCCGGTTCGGAAATGATCATGGCCATGAGCCGGAACGAGCATAATTGGTATGGATTGATTTCCACGTATACGACCAAACTGGGACAATATTTTGATGTGCATGGGGGCGTCGATTTGCGTTATTACAAAGGAAAACATTATAATGAGATCGTGGATTTGTATGGGGGAAAGTATTTTATTGATGATAGTCGGATGAATGTAAAATATAAGGCTGACGATTATATATGGCAAAACAAGGAATTGAAGAAAGGGGATATTGTTTACCGGGATTATGATGGTTATATGGTGCAGGAAGGTTTCTTTGCACAAGGAGAATATAATCGAGATGCTTTGAGTGTATTTGTAGCCGGATCCTTTTCAAATATAACCTATTGGCGAAAAGATCGTTTTTATTATTCAAAAGATGAGGCAAAATCGGATAAGGAGAGTTTCTTGGGGGGAACAGTGAAAGCCGGGGCGAATTATAATTTAACAGATCATCATAACATCTTTGCAAATATCGGATATTTCTCTCGGGCTCCTTATATGCAAGGCGGCGTGTTTTTGCAGCAGGATGTGAGTAACGAGACGAATCCGGATGCCGTGAACGAGAAGGTGTTTACTTTTGAGTTAGGATACGGTTTCCGGTCATTTTGGTTGGATGCCAACATGAATTTGTATCGAACTTCGTGGATGGATAAGACATTGGCCAATTTTTTTGAGAAGAACGGGGAGAGGGTGCGGGTGAATTTGACCGGATTAGATGCGTTGCATCAGGGGATTGAGGTTGATTTCGTGTTACGTCCGTTGAAAGATCTGAAAGTTACCGGGATGTTTTCCATGGGTGACTGGCATTGGAATGGAGATGGTAAAGGATATGCTTATAATTCATCCGGTGAGCCAGTTGATAAAAGTGGAAATCCGGTGAACCAGATCGGGGGAGGGAATCATGCTCAAAATATAGTAAAGATGAAGGATGTACGGGTAGGTAATTCGGCACAGACTACTTTTGCTTTGGGAGGGAGTTATCAGTTTTTGAAAGGGGGACATGTAGGAGTGGATTATTCTCATTTTGCTCGGAATTATGCAAAATTTACACCTTCTTTGGGGTATGATCTGGGAGCAGAGAACACATTTGAATCTCCTTGGAGAATGCCGGCGTATGGTACTTTGGATGTTAATGTCAACTATCGGTTTTCGTTGAGAAAGATGTTTGGCGTGATGATTTTTGCGAACGTGAATAATCTCTTGGATAAGGAATATGTTGCAGATGCCGAGGATGGTGTCAAGCATGATAAGGAAACGGCCAAGGTTTTCTACGGTTTCGGCCGTACTTTCTCTATGAATTTGAAGATCACGTTCTAAAATTATCGGAAATAAAGATTTAGTTATTTTGTGTACAACAAAGTACAATAATTCGTTTTTATACATTTTTGCGATTCCTCTCTAATTTTATTTGAGAAATATTTTGAAAATGAATGTGTTAGCTATTTGTTATTATGGCTTTTAAACAAAAATTGATATAGAGGAGGAAGCTCAATTCTCTACATGGTTGGCGGTTTAGTTTGGAGTAGTAAATTTGACGTTGATAAAAGAATAAACGTGTTTATTACAAACCTTTCTTTTTTTATTTCGTAATATTAAGTATATATTTTATTAGTATATAAAAGCGAGTCTAAAAATAGATGTTTCTCCTATGGACTTAGTTGTTACTCGTCTGATAAGTTTGTTGTTCAGGTATTAATGGATGTTTTTATTGGACGAATATTTCACGGTAAAATATATTTATATTTAAAATTAAATAAAGTATTATGAAAAAATTAATGGTTTTGATATTAAGTTCTTTGACTTTGCTGATTGCTTGTTCTAAAGATGATGATGGAACAGATGAATCAATCTCCAAATTGGTTACTCCTCAAATAAGAGCAAGGGTGACGGATCCGCTCAATCAGAATCCTTTTACGGGTATTCTTGAGGTATACCCATGTAAAGACGGGACCTCTATTTATTACGGTAATTATATTAATGGAAAACTTACCGTGTTTAATGGATATTATACCATATTGAATGGGGATGTATATGGTGATCACAATCGAGAACTTCATTTACCGATAGGAGACTATAACATGGTGTATTGGGGGACACCCAAGTATGAGGAACCAATTTATAATTCTCCTGCGATAATTCATGCTGGACTAACAGAGGGAGCAGATCTTTCCAAACTTTATTTTGGTTTACGAGCTAATACAGATGGAACTTATATGCCTGTGTATGATTTGGTATATGCGGTAAAACCTGCTCATATCGGCTCAGAAGATTTGCAAACTTCTCTTACACGAGTGGGATCTGGTTTGAAAGTGATTTTAAGACAAGAGGATAATAGTGTGTTCAGTTCTAGTGTTACGAGCGTAAAAGTTCATATTGGGAGTATTGCCGAGAAAATGAATTTTTATACGGCTGAAGCAGAAAATATGACAAAAACAGTGAAGTTTGAATTGTCTCGTTCTACAGATGCAACGATCATGAGCAATGCTACAGTGATGTTATTTCCTTCTGCGCCTAATCCTTTGTTAGAGTTGTTTATTACATTGGAAGACGGTTCCGTGCATAAACTTTCCAAGCAATTGGCTTCTACGTTGTCGCCGAATACACGTCTTACTTTAAATGTGGTTATTGGCAAAATATTGCCTGGTGGAGACCCTGGAGACTTTACGATAGAGGATTGGAACGAAGAAAGTGAAACAATCGAGTTTCCGGTTGTGAATTGAAAGAATATAATTTGATTGTCACATAAAATAAATATGTATTGTTTTAGTAATAGAATTTTGTTTTGTTTTTTTTAATTAATGTATTTAGAGTTATGGTCAAAATAATCGGTTATAGTATTGGTTTTGAATTGGTAAATGACAGTATATTTTGAATGTTGGGGAAAATAATGGATAAATAGTATTTTACAATAAAATAAAAAATAAGTAAGTTTTTAGTATATACTGAAAAATTTATTACTATATTTGCAATGCCCACATAAGAAATAAAAGAACGCTTGTTGCATAGGAAGGGATAGCCTCCGGTATGCGACGGCGTTCTTTTTGTTATTTCATGGGCAATTATAATAAAAGAGACCGGAGGCTCTTTTTTTTCCATAGAGATAAACGCTTGTTAGAAGATATTGTTACAATTTCCGTGTAACAATTTTTAAAATTCAATTTGTCCAAGGCAGGGCCGTGATGGTGACCTGCCTTTTTTTGGTTATAATAATTAGGTACGTGAGTAAATGTATTTTCAGAATTAATTAAAGTGGCAACGTGATAGAAAGAAAATATGTGAGTCCCTTTAATTTTTCTCTTAGTATTTGTTTTCCCCGTTTTTTGTAGCTTTTCACAGAATCGAGTGATAATTTAAGAATCTGGGCAATTTCTTCGTTGGATTTGCCTTCTAAACTTAGTTTGTATATAGTTTGAATTAGTTCGGGCAGTTTGTTTATAGCCTGATGCATGAGAAAATATACTTCTTCTTCGATGATGGTATTCAGAAAATAATCTTCATCTTGCTGAGGTGTACTTGTTTGCAAATAATTTTGTTTTGCATTTTCGTGTTCCATATAATTGAAACAACGATTTTTAATGGAGAGATAGAGAAAAGATTTCAATTTGTTAAGATTGGCAAAATCTCGTTTGTTGCTGTATAAATCTAGGATGACATCATGGACGATGTCTTCTGCCACGTCAATGTCTTTTACGTATTTAAAAGCGAAGTGTGCGAATATCTGGTAGTATTCTTTAAAAAAAATCTTATATGCGGTCTCGTCTCCCTCGATAAGTTGTTTTACCCAAATATTATGATTTTCCGAGTCTGTCATTTTATTCTGGTCTTCTTTACGAGAACAAAGATAGGATATATTTTATGTGGTGCAAGGGTGGGAATTAATATTATATCTTTTATTTTTTTTGATTGTTTCTTTGACACTTTTAATATGAGGTCCTGTTATATATCTAAAAATAGATAGAATTATGGAAAATGTTTATCGGATTGCAAAATTAATACAGGCTTGTGTTTTGGGAAAGGCATCCGTGGAAGAAGAAGAAGAAGTGGAACGTTGGCTGGAAGAAAGTGAACGGCATCGGGAATTATTCCAAATTTTCGAAAGTGAAGAATTTGTAAATATACAACGTATAGAACATGAGTTGTTTGATGAAGAGCGGGGATTTTCTCGGTTTATACTGGCAAAACGAATGATTGATCGGCGATGTATGTTACGTCGAGTTGCTATGATTGCGGCTATATTCGTCTTGTTGATGGGTGTCGGTTTGGGGGGATGGGTTGTTTTTCAGGAAGAAAAATATGTGCCTTTGGTAAAATTGGAGACAGATTCCATCGTACCTGGAGAACGTAAAGCTGTTTTAGTTTTAAACGATGGTAAACATATAGATTTAAGGGATACAATGCAAGTAGAGATTGGAGAGTGCGAAACCCGGATTTTTGTTGCTGGAGATAGTACCCGACTTGTCGTTAAAGATAATTCGATTGAGCCTTCTCTGCATACGGTTTTTACTCCAGTAGGGGGAGAGTATAAGCTAACCTTGTCCGATGGTTCCCGGGTATGGTTAAATGCCTCCAGTCACTTACAGTTTCCCTCTGTATTCCAGAATGATAAACGAGAAGTACAGGTGGAGGGTGAAGTATATTTTGAGGTATCCAAAGATTCGTTACGTCCTTTTCTGGTACGAACGGGAGATGTGGTCGTGGAGGTGTTGGGAACATCGTTTAATGTACGGGCTTATTCTGGGGAAGAATATAAGACCACGTTGGTGGAGGGAAGTGTTGCTGTAGGATATTTGGGAGAAACGATGAAGATAAGGCCGGGACAACAATGGGTACTGGAGAAAGATGGCCCTAAAGTTCACGAGGTGAAAATAAAATCGGTTGTGAGTTGGAAAAACGGTGATTTTGCTTTTGAAGATCAAGTACTGCCAGAGGTGTTTAATGAATTGGAGCGTTGGTATGATATTGATGTATTTATAAATAATGATGCAATTCGAAATATGAAGTTTACGGGGATATTTCCAAGGTATGAAAATATAAATGATGTACTTCATATTATTGAATTGGCAACGTGTGTGAAATGTAGTATTTCAGGTAAAACGATAGTGGTTTCAATGGATAAATAAAACAAGGAAGTATTAGGCCTACTTCCTTGTCGTTTAATTTAATAACGTCTCACAGTTGGGTGAGGCAATTATAAATGTAAAAACATAACAAAGTTATGAAAAAGTATGAACATTTTGGTGTAAGATGGAAATCTTATGCGAAACAAGGTATTTTTTACTGTTGTTTGTTCTTGTGTCTGTGGCTGATTCCTGTGAAAGGGTACAGTCAAGATGTCCGTTTGACATTGAAAATGAATAACGTGACTCTTTTACAAGTGTTTGATGAGCTTGCGAGGCAGACAGGTTACGAATTCGTTTATAGTAGTACGATTTTAGAAAAAGTCGGAAATGTGTCTGTTGACGTGAGTAATGAATCTTTGGAGAATGTGTTGGATTTGTGTTTGGCGGAAACCGATCTGGGATACAAGATCGAGGATAAACATATTATTATTTCTCCAAAGTTGAAAAAGGAGGTGCCCAAGAAAACCGTGACTTATTCAGGGGTTGTAAAGGATAAAGGGGGAAATACTTTACCGGGGGTAACGATTATTCTAGAAGGAACGACTGCCGGGGTGACGACGGATGTTAATGGAAAATTTTCTATTTCCGTACCCGAAGCTCTTGACACGAGACTAGTGTTTTCTTTTGTGGGAATGAAAAAGAAAGTTGTAACGGTGAAAAATCGTAAACCTCTAAACGTGGTGATGGAAGAAGAGGTTACTTCCATGGATGAGGTTGTGGTAACTGGTATTTTTAACAAACCGAAGGAAAGTTTCACGGGGGCAGCAGTGAAAGTTACCCAAGAAGAATTGAAAGCTGCAGGGAATCGGAATATATTGAAATCATTGTCTAATATTGATCCCTCTTTCCAGATTGTTGAAAATAATGCTTTTGGCTCTGATCCGAATAAATTGCCAGAAATTCGCTTGCGTGGTGTTTCCTCTATACCGAGCGTGAGTGATTTACAGACGGATATGAGAGCGGAGTTATGTACACCTTTGTTTATTTTGGATGGTTTTGAGATTACATTGGAACGGGTGATGGACTTGAATAATGACGAGATAGAGTCGATCACGATTTTAAAAGATGCAAGTGCTACTGCAATTTATGGGTCGCGGGGAGCTAATGGGGTTATAGTGATAAAAAGTGTCCAACCAGAGCAAGGGAAATTGAAAGTTTCTTATAATGGTAATTTGAATTTGGAGATACCAAGTTTAAGTAGTTATAACTTGATGGATGCCGCAGGAAAGTTACAGTTAGAATGGGATGCCGGGTTGTATGAAAATAGTGTAGCGGCAGAAGATCTGAAATTGAAACGTTCTTATGCAAAAAAGCTTGAGAGAGTATTGGCAGGTGTCGATACGGATTGGAAGTCTATTCCCGTGCAAGTGGGAGTTGGCCAAAATCATTATGTGGGAGTTAGTGGAGGTGATGCTCTTTTCAGATATAGTATGGGGTTGTCTTATAATAATGTTGTTGGTGCAATGAAGGGGTCTAAGCGTAACACGTTGAATGGTTCGGTGACGTTGTCTTATTTAGGAGAGAAATTCCAGTTGAATAATTCTATGTCATTTAATATTAATAATTCATCAGAGAGTCCGTATGGAGCTTATTCGAGTTATGTGAGTATGAATCCTTATTGGGAGCCTTATGATAAAGAAGGGTACGTGGTGAAACAGTTTGAAACAGAAAGTACCGTTTTATTTACAAATCCTATAAACAATCCATTGTGGAATGCTTTTTCCGGTAGTTTTTCAAAATCAAAATATAATGGGATAACGAATAATTTGGCGATAACTTACAAACCGATAACTTTTTTGCAGGCAACGGTTAATGTTAGTTTCAATAAGACCTTTTCGGCTTCTGATAATTACCAGTCGTCTAAACATTCCAATCAGGTTTGGAAAGAGGATATTTTAGAGCGTGGACAACGGGATTATAATAGTAGTGAGAATTCTAGTTGGTCAATAAGTGGAACTGTGAATTATTTTAAACAATGGGATAAGCATATTCTTTCTGCCGGATTTAACATGGAATTTCGGGAGAGTATCATAACGAGTCGTTCTATGTCAGTTCAAGGTTTCCTGAATGACGAGATGAATAGTTTGGGAAATGGACATAAATATGTTGGGGATCGTCCATCTAGTAGTGACTTTAAATCTAGGGCTGTTGGCTTTACAGGGACAATAAATTATAATTACGATAATCGTTATTTTTTTGATGCTTCTTATCGTATCGATGGGGCCTCTTCTTTTGGTTCAGATTCTCGTTTTGCCCCATTCTGGTCGTTGGGGGCCGGGTGGACTGTAAGTAACGAGACATGGATGAGAGAATATGTACCTTTAATAAATTATATGCGATTAAAATATTCGTTCGGTTGTTCCGGTTCGATGGCTTTTTCCCCATGGCAATCTCAAGGGACTTATACTTTTGGTAATGGTATGGAGTATCATGGTTCAATTGCGGCTACGATCAGTGGGTTGGAAAATCCTGATTTGAAATGGCAAAATACGTATCAACATAATGTTGGGGTTGATTTCGGTTTCTGGAAAAGCAAAGTTTCAATCACGGCGAATTACTATCGTAAATTAACGGATAATTCAATCACGGATATGGCGTTGCCGTTGAGTAATGGTTTTGAAAGTTATACAGGAAATTCCGGGGAGATTTTAAATACTGGTTTTGACTTGAATATTTCTTTCTATATGATTCGGAATGAAGGTAAACAGGTGTTCTGGAATATGACGTTCGGAACTTCTTATAATAAGAATAAACTGTTAAAACTTTCCGAGGCTGTAAAAGAGCAGATGAACGAATTGAGAAGCCAACAATCCTCAGGGATGTATTATGTCTATGAGGAGGGGAACAGTGTTGATGCGATTTACGCTGTTCCAACAGTCGGTGTAGATCCAAGTACGGGGCAGTTGGTTTATCTATATAAAGACGGGACACAAAGTTACAAATATGATGTTTCACAGCGTGTGGTTTGTGGAGATCGTATGCCGAAACTGGATGGACGTCTGAATACTTCTTTCTCTTGGCGGGGATTTTCCGTGTATGCGGGTTTCACGATTCGTACGGGGGGACAACAATATAATCGAACTTATGCAAATAAAATTGAGAACGTGAATTTAGCTTTTAATGTGGACCGTCGGGTGGGCAGCGAGCGTTGGATGAATCCGGGGGATGAAGCGATTTTTTCAGGGTTGGATTACAAAAATTATTATATGACGGATCGTTATATACAAGATGAAAGTACTTTTGAGTGTAACAATATAAGTGTGACTTATGATTTCCGCCAAAAATGGGTTCAACAGGCAGGCTTTTCTCGTTTAGCACTGACTGCAAGTATCGGTAATGTTTTCCATTGGTCGACAATAAAACAAGAAAGAGGAACCAGTTATCCTTTTGCGATTCAACCCTCATTTGGAATTTCATGTTCATTTTAATAAGAATTTGTTATGAAAAAGGTGATATTAAGTTTAGGTGTATGCTTTTTCTTTTTGACCTCTTGTGATAAGTGGTTGACAATACGTCCGGAAAACGAGATAGAAAAAACAAAATTGTATGAGACGGAAGAGGGATTTTGGCAAGCATTAAATGGGTTATATACTATTATGGGTGCAAATTATGGTCCTACGGGGCATTTGCAATGCTCTGATGTCGAATTCTTGGCGAGTATATGGATTGCTAGTTCAGAGAGTGTCGAACAGCGTTTGATAGATCATAGGTATAAAGATGCTGATGCGGATTCTCGTTTAGCTGATGTGTTCTTGAATCAATATAATATGATTGCTCATGCTAATACTATTTTGGAATACTTAAAGTTGCAGGATTTTCTTCCGGAAAGATCGTATAATATAATTAAAGGTGAGGCATTGGGGATGCGGGCTATGCTCCATTTTGATTTGATACGTCTATGGGGACCTATGCCGAATAATGTTGATGCCAGTTACCGGTATTTACCTTATGTGCAACAGGTATCTAAAAAAGTGAATATTTATGATACATACGAGGAGTATATGGGAAAACTACAGGCAGATTTGGATTCGGCTGAGTTTTTATTGAGCAAATATGAACCTTTATTGACTCATAGTTGTGATGAGCTGAACAAGAATGGAGGGGATGAATATGATCGTTTAGAGTATTATTGGCGTCAGAATCATTTTAATTACTATGCCGTGTGGGGTTTAAAAGCCAGAATTGCACTTTGGATGGGAGATAAAGAACGTGCTTTGACATATGCGCAAATGGTGAAGGAAGCTCTGAATGCGGATGGGAGTGTAAAATTCCGGTTGGGAACTGCAAATGATATAAATATCACAAGTACTGATCAGGCTGTAAACACGTTGAAGACGGAATGTTTATTTGGATATTATGTGTCATATTATAATTGGCAACAAGAGTTTAATGATAATGCTGCTTATTTTAAGACACCAGTCTCTAATATAGAGGGATTATTTGATGATAAGAATGATTTTAGGTATACTTTGTGTTGGAAAGTTGATCCGGATGTTTTTACTGGTGAGCCGCAGAATGTTACGACCTATAAGTACAAAGCTTATAACGATAATTGGATACCTCGAATTCGTTTGGCAGAAATGTATTTGATTATGATGGAGTGTGCACCCTTGGATGTTGCTAATGTTTTGTATAAAGAATTTTGCGAGTCCCGAGGTACGGAATATAAGGAATTGACGGAGGGTAATCGTATGAATATATTACAAAGAGAATATTACAAAGAATTTATTGGGGAAGGACAAGTGTTTTATATGAGTAAGCGTCTGGAGGTGGAGAGGATGTTGTGGGGAAATCAGAAATGTGCGGAGGCTCAGTATGTTTTACCAATTCCTAGAAGAGAGTCTGAAATTATATAAATTGTAGATTGTTATGAGAAACATATTATTAATTTTTTTGGTTTGTTGCATGTTTGTTGCTTGTGAAGAGGAAAAGCTAGAACCTTACACGGGAAATGATGCAGTTCAATTTTATACCACGAATTTTGATAAGGATATTGTGGTTGAGTATTCATGGGGGATGGCTCTTGATCCGAATGCAGAGTATGATACCTGCTGGATTCCGGTACAAACTATGGGACGGGCTAAGAACTACGATCGTTATTTGAAGCTTGTTCAGGAAAAAGCCGTGGGGTGGGATTATGTTTATGATCATGTGGGGAATGTCGTGGATTCACTTTCCTACGAGATTCCTAATCAAGCTGTGGAGGGAAAGCATTATGTCGCTTTTGATGACCCGGGTTTGCGTGAGTTATTGAAAATTCCTGCAAATGTATTTCGAGTGGATATTCCTGTGGTTATGCGAAAAGATCCGGATATGACGGAAAAATTGACGTTGTTGATCCGTCTGGTGGATACGGAAACGATGAAAGTGGGTGATCCCCAATTTACCAAGTGCCAGATAACCATAGAATAGTAAATCGGTAAAATTAAGATTATGAAAAGATATATATTTTTGTTGTTATCCATGATAGCTATGTTCTATGCATGTGATTATGCCGGTGATATAAAAGATTATAAAGAAGATTTGGCAGAAGGAGGTCCGGTGAACACGATCATTGTGAGTCCGAGTGCTTTCACGTTGTATGTAGATAGTGAATTTCCATCCATGTCTTACGTAAGTGTTCCGGCTAATACGGTAGATTCTGTTGTCGTGTGGAGTTCCGATACTCCAGAGGTGTTGGATATAGATCCGGAGACCGGAGAGCTGAAATGGGGAACCGTGAAAAATTGTGAAGTGGTAATTTCTGCAACAAGTGCGACGAGGAAAGGGGTGAAAGGAGAATGTCGGGTTACGGTGAGAAATACTATGGGGGTCTATAAGTATTTGGATCTAAGGGCAGAGTTGGGATTATTTGTGATTGATCGAAATATTGGTGCAACGATGGCTTTTGATAAAACGGTAAATAATAATGCAGTTGAAATTAGAGGGAATTATTATCATTGGGGAAATAATACTCCGGTTGTCAATATGGAATTTGGAGGAAGTGATGGACGGGGGGGTTACTATATATACCCCAATGGGAAGGTTCTTAAGGGAGGATATCCGGAATTTGATCCATCGTGGAATGCCGAGGGAGAGGATTTTTCGGATTGGAGCCAGGGGGGAGCGACTCCTTGCCCTGGAGGATGGCGTTTGCCGACAAAAGAAGAGTGTGAAAAAATAATTTATATGACTAACGTTGCTAATTTTGATACTCAACAAGAAAAAACGGCAGCAAGGGCTTTACGTGAAAAATTGGGGATTCCGATGTCTGGTTATCAAGAAATACCTGGGGGAAACTGGCAGTGGCAACATGGGCTGTTATGGACTTCAACATGGGACGCCGAGACTAAAAAAGTTTGGGTTTTGCAGGCTACGAATTCTGGGGATTGGAAGGATACTCCTTGGGAGATGAAAGAGATGGAATTGAAGGGAATTGCGATAGCCGTTCGTTGTGTTCGGGATGGAAATGTAGAGGACGTGGAATAGTATTAAATGGAAAGTTATGAAGAGATTTTATTATATATTTTTAAGTTTATGGGTATTTGCGTCATGTTCGGATGATGACGTGGAATCCTCGGACGTGACTTTAGAGGTTAGGGATTATGTGGAGGAAACCATTTACAATTTTAAGGAAGATCAAGCTGTTTATTTGTGGGCAACAAAAAGTTGGGCGGATAAAGGTGTATCTAAAGTCGAGTACATGGTAGATGCAAGTGTGTTGGATAATTATAATCAGGAACATGGGACAACGCTAAAACTTTTGCCGGAATCCTGTTATCATGCGGAACAAACTGTTTTTGAGGTGACGGACGAGATGAAATATGCTAAATTCAAAGTAATGTGTTCCCCGGATAAGATTGTGGAATTGGGAACATACGGGAAAATAGAGTATGCTTTACCTTATCGTATATATGTTAATGGGCAGGCGACTGAGGATCGTTACGGGACAGTGATCGTTGCTTTTAATGTATTGCAACCCTTAGCTCTGCTCGAAACTGGAATTGATACTGTGTATTTTCATCATGAAGACGAGTTGAGTTTGGATTTATCGTGTTCTTTGAATTTTGATAATCGTTTAACGATACCAGTAGACCTTTTTGCTGATGTTGCTCTCGTGGATGATTTTAATACAGAGTACGGTACGAATTATGAGGCTGTGGCATCTGAGGCCGTCACTTGGGAAACAAGTCAGATTAGTTTTGAAAGAAAAGAAACGGAAAAAAAAGTATCGTTTAATGTGAAGGGGGATATGATTCCGGTAGGCGTTTCTCTGTTGCCAATAAGGATGAATGTGGATAATCAGGGTGTTAACGTTGATCCTTTGAATGATCGAAAATATTTTTTATTTTTCAATGAAATGATAGCTCAAAGTAATTGGGAAGCATTTGTATCCAAGACGTGGCAAGGAAGTGGGGATATTTTGATAGATGGTTCTTTAGGGGATAATTGGATGGTGGCAGGGGAGGCATCAGAGTTTTGGGTGATATTATCACTTAAAGATGAAAATAAAGTGGCTGACTTTACAGGTGTGGAAATGTATGTTCAAGATTACGATCCTAATAAGGTGGGACAAAAGAAAGCAGAGATTTATGTCAGTATGGATAAGGAGGAATGGGAATTAGCCGGGACGTATAATTTTAAAACTGAAGGTGGAAAACCTAATCTTGACGCTCAACGAGTATATTTCCCAAAGATAACAGGAAAGCATATTAAAATAAATATATCGGAATGGGAAAATTCTCCATATATCGGTTTTAGAGAGGTCGCAGCAATGGGAGAAATAAAAGATAGGTAGTAGTATAATTAACAAGGGAGATTATCTCCCTTGTTATTAAAAAGTAAAAAAATGCGTTTGTTTTTTATGTTTTTAAGTGTATGGATGAGTAACTTCTCCTACGCACAAGAGCGTTCTATTCGTTTAGAAAAAGCGGATTGGCAACGGGTTATAGCGAAAGCGAAAGAGGAGAATAAATTACTTTTTATCGATTGTAACGCCGAGTGGTGTAATCCATGTAAAGCTTTGGTAAAAGACGTGTTCAGCAGGAATGCTGTTGCAGATTTTTATAACGAGAATTTCGTGAGTGTTTCTTATGATATAGAGAAAGATAAATCTCCGGAATTTTTTGATATGCCTAAAATTTCGTCTATTCCTTTATTGTTATTCGTAAATCCTATAACCTTGAAGATTGTGCACGGTTTTCAGGGGGGGACTGATGAATCGGGAATGCTGAATCTTGGGCAGAAAGCTTTGGATGGTGAATGGAATTTGGCGGGAATGCGGGAACGTTATCAGGCGGGAGAACGAGGAGAGGCGTTGCTTATTCCTTATTTGGGATTGTTAAAATCTTTGTATTACGGAGAATATAGAGAGGTGTTAGCAGGATATTTTAAAGATATGACAGTGGAGCGTTTAGCTATATTGGAAAATTGGAATTTATTTGAAAAAGAGGGGAATGATGTTTTGATGCCCGTTTTTCAATTGGCTTGGTATGGGCAGGAGCAGATAGCTCAAAAAATAGGTGTAGAGCGGGTAAAAAGTAAATTGGAAGAAGTTTTGACTTGGCAGGTCAAGGATAATGTAAGGAGGGTTGACCAAGGAGGATCGGAAAAGAATTACCAGAGATTGGTTGCTTTAAGAGACTGTATCAAGTCTATGGATTGGAAGGAGAAGGATTTCTGTTTGTTCGTGTTAAACATGGCAGAGAAAGCTTATCAAAGTGATTATGATGACGTCTTGAAATATTTGAAACGTTTTATTAAGGAATATGGTGTCGGTGATAAGAGGGTCGGAGAATACGTGTATATTTTTTGTGAGAAGTTAAAGGAGAACGGGAGTCAGAAACAAATCCTGTACGGAATAGGGAAACTTGATCGAGTGGTAGAGAAACAAAAAGATGCGGGAATTCGTTCCCGGTTGATGTATTTGAAAGGAGATATGTTGAGGGCAGCCGGTTATGAGAAGGAGGCGATGCGGGTGGATACTTTAGCAACTAAAATATTGAATCCGCATTTTTATGATAGAAAATAAAACTTTATAAAAGTGTTGAGATAAGAGATATTCATGTGTTTGTGTTTTATATTGTTAAGAAAGTCGTTCGGAAACGAACGGCTTTCATATTTTAATATATTTCACGGCAATAAAGCTGGGAATGGTACAGAGCATAATCCAAAGAAAGAAATACTGGTAGCCGATTAATTCCTGAATGTAGCCGGAGATCATGCCGGGGAGCATCATGCCGAGGGCCATGAAGCCGGTACAAATAGCGTAGTGGGCGGTTTGTTGCGGACCTTTGCTAAAGAGCATCATGAAGTAGGTTAGGGCCGTGAAACCGAATCCATAACCGAATTGTTCTATGGCGACAGCGGAGGAGATTAGCCAAATGTTGGATGGGAGAACGAATGCTAGATAAACGTACACGAGGTTGGGTAGATTCATGGCGGCAGTCATCCACCAGATCCAGTGTTTTAGGCCATTCTTAGCCATGAAGATGCCGCCTAGGATTCCACCTATCGTGAGGGCAATCAGGCCTACAACACCATAGATTGTACCAACTTGCATAGTATTTAGTCCCAGCCCACCGACTTCGGGATTATCCAGTAAGAAGGGGGAGGCGATTTTTACAAGTTGTGATTCTGCAAAGCGAAAGAGAAGAATAAATACTAATGCTGCAATGATTCCTTTCTTTTGAAAGAAGGTGATAAAGGTCTGGAAAAAAGCATGTAACGGGTTACCATTTTTTACGGGAATATCATTTTCCGGTTTGGGAAGGATAAATTGGTGATAGAAGAAGAGAAGTACGAATATGGTTGCTAATAAATAGAAGGTGATTGACCATGCTTTGGGAACGGCAATTTCTTCCGGGAGCGTGGAGGAATAAATCTTTTCAAGCCAACCGGCGAGCATGACAATTAGTCCTTGCCCGGTAAGCATGGCGAGTCGGTATGCTGTGTTGCGGATGCCAACGAAAAAGGCTTGTTTCTTTGTGTCAAGTCCCAGCATGTAGAATCCGTCAGTTGCAATGTCGTGGGTGGCAGAGCTGAAGGCCAATAACCACATGAATGCTAATGAGTAACGGAAAGCATGAGGCCCGGGAAGTGTCAGTGCTATTCCGGCTAATCCTCCACCAATTACTAGTTGCATGGTGATGACCCACCAACGCTTGGTCTTCACGATATCCACCAGTGGACTCCATAGGGGTTTAATCACCCAAGGCAAGTAAAGCCAACTCGTATAAAGGGCTATGTCCGTATTGGTTATTCCCAACCGTTTGAACATGATAACGGCAAGTGTCATGACAACGACATAGGGTAGACCTTGTGCGAAATATAAGGTGGGGATCCAGGACCAAGCCGATGTTGTGATTTTAGATTTCATAATTTATGATTTTAGATTCCAACTGCGGGCTAATGTTTGAAGATTGGCAATTTATGATTTCATTTTCAATTCTCCGTTTTCAATTGTTTGTAGTTTCGTGTTCGGAAAATAGTGCAATAGGATTTGTTTGTAATCATAGCCTTTGGCACTCATGACAGCAGCTCCGATTTGACAGAGACCTACTCCGTGTCCCCATCCTGCACCTTTTAATGTGAAACGGGTAATGGTTCCGAAGGAATCTTTGTCTGTTTCTACGATAAAAGCCGAGCTGTATAGATGGGACTTGGAAAACGCCTTGCGGATGACGAGTTCTTTCCCGATGATCATGTTTCGTTTTGAACCTTGGATTCGGAGACGGATGATTCGTCCTGATACCCCTCTTTCCACGGGGTCTATCGATTGGATGCTCCCGAAATCTATTCCTATACGGGATTTTATTAATGCAGATAGTTCCGAAGGCGTGTAGGATACTTGCCAACGGAAGAAGTCTTGGGTTTCTTGGTCATAATCGTTGAGAACATTTGACAGGATAGTTTTGTCCCGGGTATTGCAGAACACATCCGGCGTAGAGAGTATCCATTTTCGAGCGTTCTCTTCTTGGGATAAATCGGGGATAGAGGGCTGTGTGTCGCAATCAACCACTTTGGTCAGGTAGGGATGCTCCACAGGTTCCCAAGTGTTTTCAAAATATTCGGTCATTCCTCCGCAGCATTTCGAGAATCGGGCGTCACAGATTTTGCCATCATACACGAGAACCTCTCCCCGGGTAGCATCGATAGCTTGCCGGACAAATGGCGTGTATGCTTTACTAATTCCTTGGTAGCGTTGACAATGATCGTCTGCACACACGTCGAAATGCTCATGGTCTTCCCGGTCGTACCACCGGATATATTGTTGTTCATCCTGTATACAGGATTGGTAAGTATCTGTTAGTTTTTCACATTTTACTTTTTGGGCGATTAGCCAACTGCGGGAAATAACCGCATGAGCTTTCAGGAGTTCCAAAGATGAGGTTGCACTCATTTCGGAAGAAATTACGCTTAATAAATAATCTTCTAAAGGTAATATGTTGATTGCCGTCAGATGATTTCCTTCGTCTATGATTTTCAATGTACCCTTGAATTTTTGATCTTCCGTGCGTTGCCAGTGAAAATTAATCCCGATCATGACATTGAGCAGGTCAAAATCCGCTATTTCCTCGTTTTCCGGTATCAACGTGAAGGGATCCGGAACAGTCTGTATTCCTGAAGATGAATGTAGGATCAGGTTCTTTCCTTCCTTAGAAATGGTATATTCTCCGGAATATTTTTGATTGTTGTTCCAATAGACCCCGTTCAGTCTGAAAGTGATGACAGGAGCGAAAAGGATGCCAATGGAAAGAGAGGTTTCCTTCGGTGAATTGTAGGTTGGCTGGTTGCAAGTTACAGGTTCTTTTATCTTCATAAATCGTAAATCATAAATTGCAAATTCTTAAACTGTTCATCGGTAAGGGTTAACTGGGAAAAGAGGTCTTCCAACAAAGGGGCGTCTAGACGGTTGAAATCTTTCTCCCGGGGTGAGATAATCAGACCTGCGAAGTCTACGCACCCGGGACTGAACAGTATGTTTTCATCTCCTTCCGCGAAGAATTGCCAGGGGCGGTGTTGACGACGGGGAAAGATGACTACCCACCATTCGTTGTTTTCGTACCAGACGAAGAGGTTCATCATGGGTTCCGGGTCGTTCGGAATGATTTGTCCCATAAGTGACAATAATTGCTCGAAAATGTCCATTAATTGCTCCTGATTGTTTGAATGGAATATGATATTCTTCCGGAGGTAACGATGGATACTTTCGATTGTTGTCTCTTGTGATTCGGATATCCACAAGATTTCTTTCGGGCAGGAGTTTACATCGGTTTCTAAGGGCATGATATGACGTGCTGCCAGTTGGAAATGAAAATGATCCGGGGCGGAGGCGCCACTACGAGGACCATTGTAGAAAATCGTATATTCCGGGTAAGTTTGTGCTATGGCCAACATATCTTGGAAATGTCCCTTGATTAGCTGGGGAATGTGTTGCTTTGCCGGAACCGTGTAATGGCGGTCGAATATGGGATAAGGATTTACCCGTATATCCAGCGTGGGATTATAATCGAAACTGGTTTGTTCCAGTGGTATGTTTTCTTTACACAGGAAACAGGCTCTTGCCTTGATCGATTGCTCATCTATTTTAGCTACTGCCGATTGGATTCGGTCCGGGTTGTACTGGATACGAATTTGGAATCCCTCGAAATCGATAGTACGATAAATGACATTCCGCAAGCGTTTATAATTGTCCCGGGCTAAAGGCCAAGAGGCTAATTGTGTTTTAGTAAATTCATCGAAAAACATGAGAAGGAATTGATTTAAGATTTATGATTTTTCTTCATTTCCAATTTTCAATTTTTTGTTGTCTGGCCAATATTTCAATCATACGTATTTTGTCTTTATAGTAATTATTCGCATTTACACGTTGTATGTTCAAGTCTGCATCGGAATTACCTTCCCAACGACGGCACAAATATAATGGTTCATAGATGCGTTCGATCTGGTATTCGCGGGAAATTGCGAGAGCCGTGGCATAATCCTCCCCGTAACTTACATTCGGGATTCTGATTTGCCGGAGTAATGGTGTGTAGAATGCGCGGGGTGCCCCCAGTCCGTTGATCCGTAAAGCGTTGTTACGCCCGTTGTCCGGAGTCCATTCCTTGTGGTCAATGATGCCGGGAGGTATTTCTTCCAGTTTGAAGTTAACCATTTTGTAACTGCCGATAATCATGGCGCATTGATGTTTGTGGAACGTGTCGACAAGACGTTGGAGGACGTGTCGGTTGATGTACAAATCGTCACTATCCAACTGGATGGCGAATCGTCCGCAGTGTTCGCTCATAATGGCATGTGTCCAGCATCCTCCGATGCCTAGATTGGTGCGAGGAGGAATGATGTGGATTATTTGGGAGTGTTTTTGAGCCATTTTTTTTACAATGGCGGTTGTATCATCGGTGGAGTGATTGTCGACAACGAGAATATTATACTTGAAGTTTGTTTGTTGTGAAAAGACGGATCGAATAGCTTCCGCGATAGTCTTTTCCCGGTTACGTACGGGAATGATGACAGATGCTTCGGTTTCAAAATTTTCATCTTGGAACGTGACAGTTTTGAATATAGGGGGTAAGTAGGCCCCGATGGCCTTCAAGTGAGCAGTGAAAGCCCGTTCCATTTCAATTTGAACTTCCCGGTTACGAGGGTTCACGTAATCGAATTGCTTTTCACCGGAACGTCGGGAATCATGTTCTTTTTCCGAGTACAAGAATTCGGGAATCCGAAAAATCAATCCTTCCCGGGAAAGACGCAGGCGCAGGTCGTAAAGTGCAGCGAAATTGTATTCCGTGTCCATCTCGCTGATCACTTTTTTTAAAACGTCTGTTCTGAATAAAAGTATTGATCCGAAGTCAAAATCATCCCTGACACTTCCCAATTGATAGTCAATGGTCGGGTGTGCCGTTTGCAGGCCGTTTTGTTCCGTGTAATAATCTGAGTAAAGCATGACGGCTCCGGTGGCTTGTGCTACTTGGAGAAAACGTTTTTGAGCATGTTCTTCTAGCCGGGGAGTCGGGTATTTCGTGTAAAAAAAGACATAAGGGGAATCAATTGTTTCGGTAATTTTCCGCAAGGTGGCTGTTTGTTCAAAATGCACGTAAGTATCAGTCTGTTCCTCCCTTGTTAGCCGGGATATGATACAAGAAATAATGGACATAAATTACAAGTTTAAGGTTTAAGCCAAAGATATATCTTTTTGTAGAAAGTGTATGAATTTTGGCGTATTTTAAGAGAAAATAAATATCTTTGCGAAGTTACAATTAGAAGATGTTGGAGTTTTTCATAAAGCTATATAGGAACCTTAGGTACGCGGGAGTGTTACTCGTTTTGTTGTTCGTTTCTTGGACAACCAAGGGGGCAACCGGTGAGCCAGATTCCCGTATATTAATTATCAGTTCCTATAACCCGGAAACTTCCCAAACTGCCAAGAATATATCTGAATTCATAGAAGAGTACAATCGACTTGGGGGGAATTTTTCAATTGATATTGAAAATATGAATTGTAAAAGTTTTTCTGAGGCTTGTTTGTGGGAAGGACGAATGAAAGGGATATTGGATAAAAATGTCGAGAAAGGTATACCGAAACTTATTATTCTGTTGGGACAGGAGGCATGGACGGCTTATTGGTCTCAGGATTCGCTGGTTACCCGGGACGTTCCGATTATGGGGGGAATGGTGAGCCGGAATGCTGTTTTGTTGCCGGAGGTGGGTACTGATTTGGAGAATTGGGAGGCGGAGAGTGTAGATGTGATAAGTGATAATATCCGGGAATTGGAGGTTTTTGGTTTTGCTTACGAGTATGACGTGGTAGCAAATCTTCGGTTAATTTTGGATTTTTACCCGGAAACCAAGCATATTGCTTTTATTACGGATAATAGTTACGGGGGAGTTTCTTTGCAGGCTTTGGTGAAGAAAAAGATAAAGGAGAAGTTCCCGCATCTGGATTTGATTCTTTTGGATGGTCGGAAGCATACGATTTATTCGATCAGTGATGCAATTGTGCAATTGCCGGAGAAAACGGCTATTTTGTTGGGAACGTGGCGGGTAGATAGAAATGATGGTTATTTCATGCGGAATGCCACGTATTCGATGATGATGGCGAATCCTAAAATTCCGGCTTTTACGATTACTTCTATCGGGATGGGACATTGGGCAGTCGGGGGATGTGTACCGCAGTACCGGACAGTTGGAAAAGATATGGCTAGGCAAGCTCGGGCGTTAGAGCGGCGACATGATTCGACTATGCTAGCCGGTATGCAAATCATACCGAATGAGTATTGTTTTGATTATACCAAGTTATGTTCAGAGGGGTTCCTGAATAAAGCGGAGGTCAAGGGAGCCATTCTTTATAACAAGAAGTTGTCCTATTTCGAAGAGTATAAGTACCAGATTATAGGGGTCGTTTTAGCTTTTTTAGTTTTACTATTCGGTTTTTTCTTGGTTTTATATTTCTATTTTAGGACTAAACGTTTTAAAGATGCTTTGTGGCAGGCCCAAAAAGATAACATCTTAATATTGAATAATGTTAATTCCGGAATTAAATTTATTAATCCGGATTTCACGATAAAATGGCATAACGGAATAGATTTTGACGTTGATCCGGAAAAAATAAAAAATTCTAAGGGACAAATTTGTTATAGGGTTTTGAGAGGCTTGGATACCCCTTGCTCTTTTTGTCCCGCAGTATTAGCCATGAAGACGGGAAAAGTGACCGATGCTGTTGTGGAACGTGGGAATTATTACTTGTATATATTGGCGAATCCTGTTTTTGATGATGATAATAATTTGTTGGGTGTCGTGGTACGGATGGAGGATATGACCAAGCAAAAGCAGGGGGAATTGGAGTTACGGAAAGCAAAGGAAAAAGCTGAGGAGTCTGATCGGTTGAAGTCTGCATTTTTGGCTAATATGAGCCACGAGATCCGTACCCCGTTGAATGCTATCGTGGGATTTTCCGGAGTGTTGACATCGGATGATTGTGATGTGGAAAGCCGTCAAGAGTACGTGGCTATTATCCAAAAGAATTCAGATTTATTGCTTCGTTTGATCAATGATATTCTGGATATATCCCGCTTGGAAACAGGACGATTGAAGTTATCTTATGAAAAGGTTGAGATTGTTTCTTTGTGCCAAAGTGTGCTGGCCACGACCAGTTACGGGAAACGGGATGCGGTGGAGTACGTGTTTCTGGCTCCGTGTGAAGAATTTATGCTGGAAACGGACGTGCAGCGATTACAACAGGTACTAATTAATTTGCTGTCGAATGCCAATAAGTTTACGGAGCAGGGAAGTATCACGCTAGGAATTGAGATTAATGAGGAGCAGGATTGTGTTTATTTTAGCGTGACGGATACAGGACGGGGGATTCCGGAGGATAAGCAGAAGAAGGTGTTCGAACGTTTTGAGAAACTGGATGAATACGTGCAGGGTACCGGTTTAGGATTGGCTATATGTAAGTTGACAATCACGATGATGGGTGGAGACATATGGGTGGATGGGGATTATAAAGAAGGAGCCCGTTTTGTGGTTCGCCATCCGTTACATTTGAAATCGCTTTTTGAAGAATAATTCGTGTTGTGATAGTGCTTTTCTAGTTGTTCAATTGTCTTTTATTTGGTATTGAGAGAGAGACTCTTTTGTCTTTGTATTCCGAGAGGGTAAAAGTGAAAAAATTGAATTATAACTTGATGGTTGAGATTGGGGTGAGTAATGAAGAAAAAAGGCTGTCTGTTTACTTTTAGACAGCCGTTTTCTTATTTATCGGGTATAAAAATCGATTTGTTTTTTGATAGCTCGGATACACACTGGACAAAAGTCGTTGCCAAAGAGCGTGTTCATCAAGCAATCGTAACGAGGGCGGTAAACACCTTTAGAGACGTAACCGCCACCTTCGTAGACACCAAGTTTGGTCGGGTTTTGAGAATCATAAGGAGTGGGGATCGGTGTATTTTTATCAAGCATATCTTTCCATTTCTTATCGAAGTTAACCAAAGTGGTTAAGTTGGCCTCCCAAGGTTCCACTCCTTTCGGATACATGTCGTTATAGGAGGATCCTCCCACGTATTCGTCTCCTAACCCTAGGAATAGATGTCCGAATTCGTGAACATATACTTTTGCTGCATGTTGATTGCCGGAGACGCTGATCCCGTAGTGATTGTAGATGGCACCCCCGCCGTATTTTTGCGTGTTGGCGATGATATAGATAAAGTCGTAAGGAACATTTGACGCAAGGTCCCGGAGACTTTTGTTGTCATAAGTCATAATATAGCGTTCCATGTCAAATGTGTAGAATGCGGAGTTCAGGATTGTATTTTTCCAAATATATTCTCCGGGAATATCTACACCGGATTCTTGTGAAGGAGCGAGAACCGCCCGGATGTTAAATTGTCCCTGTCTTTCTTTGTAAGGAGAGATGCTGAACAAACCTTCGGCGAAGCGTTTGCAATCCGCTTTGAATTGTTCCATTTCATCTGCCGTGTAGCCTTCGGGGAGCAGGACAATGTCTACTCGTTGAGCCGGGTTCCCGGTGTAATGTACGTCGAAAGTCGGGTATTGCATCCGGTGATCCTTCTTGATAAAATAACTGTCAACATCCACGGTGTATTCAAATTTCTTCACGAATTTACCTTTCTTGTTCCGGGCGGATATTTCAATGCGTACGTCATTTTTCGGGAAAGGCATGGTGACAGTTTCGGAACAACAACGTCGGGTTGTTTTGGCTTCATCTGTGGTTTGCCATTCTCCGAAAAGGGTGCAGTATCCCCGGGAATAAATGAGTTTACCGGTGGCTATGTCATACACGTTGAGATAATAATTCCCGTAGAACATGGTGTCGATAAGATTGATTTTTGAACCTCCCCAGTAAGGTTCTTCCAATAATTCTTCAAAATAAATTTCATCGTGTTGGCTATCCCCGCAATGGGCGTAATCCATGCGTAAAGTTTTGTTGTGAAAATATTTGTCGAATTGCCCCCAAGATGGATTTGCTTGTAATAAAAGTACGAAGCAGACCAATATTGTCATAATTTGTTTCATAAATTTTGATATTATTATTTTTAACCCTTGGGCAAAGATAGTTTTTTTACTACTTTTATACACCAATAAATCTGTATAATAATCCTTTGAAAAAATGGTTCAAGATGAATTATTAATCGAGCAGTTGAATCAAAAACAGGAGGGAGCTTTTAAAATATTGTTTGACCGATTTTATCGTTATCTCGTGTTATATGCCATGAAATGGGTGGAGAGACAAGAGGTTGCAGAGGATATTGTGCAGGATTTATTCGTGCAGGTATGGGAACGGGATACGATTTACAGTTCATACTATGGCTTTAAGAATTTCTTGTATAATTCGGTGAAGAATGCTTCGTTAGATTATTTGAAACACAAAGAAGTGGAAGGGAGGTATGTACGTTATACGCTTCGGGCGTCAGAGGCGGGTGAAGTGCCTGAATTGGAGGTTATGAAAGATGAGGTGTATCGCCGTTTATACCAAGTATTGGATGAATTGCCCAAACGGTGTCAAGAAGTGTTTAAACATTATTTGGAAGGAAAAAAGAATAGCGAGATTGCGGAAATACTTCGAATATCCGAGTTGACAGTGAAGACTCAAAAACGGAATGCTATTGTTTATCTACGGAAGAGATTAGGTGGTGTATACATGCTATATGTCTTGTTTAAAGTGGGTTTCATGTAATTGAAAAATATTTTCTAAAAAAAGTCGATTTTTTATACTCCTTTTTTATCCTCTTGTCGTCTTTGGTATAAAATAACAAGGATGATGAAACATTACGATGAAAATATTATACAATTAATCCAGCTTTATCTCGTGGGAGATTTATCCGAGGAAGAAAAAGTGAAGTTGGAGGAGTGGGTTAGGCGAGATCCTTTGCATGAGAAACTTTTTAAAGAGATTTGTAGTGAAAAGAGTGTTGCTTCCAATTTTGGTATTTACGAGAATGTAAATAAAGATTTGGCATGGGAAAAGGTTGTTTCAAAAGGGAATATTAAATTAGGACATAAATCTCGCCGTTTAGGATGGTATAAAGTGGTTGCTGCTGTAATGGTTCCGGTGATGGTGATTGCTGGGGGATATTTTATAAAAGAGATGAAACAGGATACTTTGCAGAAGGATATGGAGATGGCTATTAAACCGGGAAAAAGTAAAGCGATTCTTCGTATGGGAGACAATCGTGTGTTTGAAGTTACGCAGGATCAAGAGATACAGCTTGACGTGGCGGAGGGAGTAGCAGTTGTCAATAGTTCATCGGGAATGGTTTATCCGGAATTAGTGGCAAAGGGAAAAATTGAATATAACGTTTTGGAAGTTCCCCGTGGTGGAGAATACACGGTTACATTATCAGACGGAACGGTGGTTTATCTGAATTCTGGAAGTAAATTGCGATATCCGGTAGCTTTCGGGGAGGAACATCGGGAAGTATTCCTTTCCGGTGAAGGGTATTTTGAGGTGGCAAAAGATTCCGTGAGGCCTTTTTCCGTGAATGTGGATAAGTTGAAAATTCGGGTATATGGTACTTCTTTCAACGTGAACACGTACAATCTTGAAAAGATTCAAACGGTTTTAGTTGAGGGTGTAATTGGTATTCAATATGTTAATTCGGATATTGAATATACTGTAAAACCGGGGCAATTAGCTCTTTATGATCAGGTAAAGGATACAATGGAGATTCGAGACGTGGATGTATTGCCTTATGTGGCGTGGAAGGATCATGAATTTATGTTTGAAGACGAAAGTTTAGAGAATATTATGAGTAAATTGTCTTTGTGGTATGATGTGGATGTATTCTTTCAGACGGCAAGTTTAAAAGACTTACATTTTACCGGACATTTAGGACGGTACGAAGATATATCTCGTATTCTCAACGCTATAGCGGAGGTGACCCGGGTGAAATTCTCGATGAAAGAAAGGACGATTGTCGTGATGGAGTAAAAAATAGCGGAAAATGTTGCGAGCATCTTCCGCCAAGATAATAATAAACAAATAGGCTAATGTTGCGAGCAATGCCTAATGTTAAATACTAATATTCTAATTACAAAGGTATGAAAAAAAATCTATTATGCCTTAGAGGTTATTGGCCTCATGGGCGAAAACTTTGGAAAATTATGAAACTTTTTATGATTTTGATGTGTTGTTTCACGTTTTCTCTTTCGGCAAATAGTTTTGCTCAGCAGGAGAGAGTTAATCTGGATCTGCGGGGAGTGTCGATTAAGACATTGTTTGGAGAAATTCAGCGTCAAACAAAATTGCATTTTATTTTTAGTAGTGAGCAGACGAATCATTTGGATAAGCTGACGGTGAAAGCAAAGAATGAAACTGTTCAATCTGTTTTGGATCGTGTTTTTGAGGGTACGGGTTTTACCTACACGTTTCGAGATGATATTATTATGGTGCGATATGAAACAAAAAAAACGGTACAACAGGCTAGTAAAGAGATGGAGGTTCGTGGAGTGGTGAAAGACAAGAGCGGGGAACCTTTGCCGGGGGTGACGGTGCTTGTCGGCGGAACTACGTTAGGAATGGCTACGGATGCAAAAGGGGAATTCCTTTTAAAAGTACCCGAACAGGAAAGTGTGATATTGCATTTTTCTTTCGTGGGAATGAAAACTCAGAAAATCGTGTTTAAAAAAGGTCAGCAACCTTTGGTTATTGTGATGGAGGAAGATTCTGAAAATATTGAGGAAATTGTTGTAACAGGGTATCAGCAAATTGAAAAAAGAAATTTGACGAGTTCCGTGGTAACCGTGAAAACGAGTGAATTGAAGACGATAGGAGCCTCTAGTATCGAACAGATGTTGCAGGGAGTTGTCCCGGGACTTTCTGTCGTGAACTCTTCTGCGGCACCGGGAGCTGCCCCAAAAATTCGTATTCGGGGTACTGCAACAATTTCTGGTAATGCAGATCCTTTATGGGTATTGGATGGTGTGATTTTGGAAAATTCTGTTCCTATAACGGCTGCAGATTTGAATAGTCCGGATGTGATGAATATGTTTAACTCCGTGATTGGTGGTATCAATCCCAATGATATAGAAAGTATTACGGTCTTAAAAGATGCGTCTGCTACAGCTATTTATGGTACTCGTGCGGCTAACGGGGTAATTGTTGTTACAACTAAAAAAGGGAGGGCGAATAGTTTTAATATTGCCTATCAACATACTTCAACCGTGAGTATACGTCCTTACTATGACAATTTTGACTTGTTAAACTCCAAAGAACGTGTTGCATTGACATGGGAGAATTATGAAGATGGTTTGTCTGTTTGGGGTGGAACTCATTTTGATGGAGAACCCGGCCTTGAAGGTTTATTAAATAGTTATACCTATGGACAGATAAACGTAAATCAGTTAAATGCGATGGCTAATCAATTGGAAAGGAATAACACCGATTGGTTTGATATCCTGTTTCGGAATGCTTACACGCAAACTCATAACTTCAGTGTTTCCGGAGGAACGGAGAAAATGAATTATTATGTTTCGTTGAATTATAACGGAGAAGAGGGTGTAGATAAAGTTAGCGAGTATAGAAACTACGGGGGAATGGTGAAGGTGAATACTCAATTGTTCAGAGGTGTGAATATGGGAGCAATCCTTCAGGCAGATCGGCGGGATCGGGAAATGTATCATTCTTCTATCGACCTGTTTAATTATGCCGTTCGTACTTCTAGAGCCGTGCCTTTGCGTGAAGATAACGGAGAGTTGTATTATTACCGGGGGACAGCGACCGGGAGTTGGTCTATGTTTAATATATTGAATGAATTGGCAAATACTGGAAACGAGAGTACCCAGACCGATCTGAAAGGGATCGTTAATCTTACGGTGAATCTGTATAAAGGATTAAAATATGAAGGATTGTTCAGTTACTCCTCTTCTCACTCTACGGCTAGGGATTATGCCACGGAAAAAACGGCTTATGTGGCAGATATTAGAGGTTATGATTATGGAGAAGGTTCTGAAGACGATATAAAACAATCTCCTCTGCCTTATGGTGGCGTATATAATGAAACTACATACGAACAACGTGCTTCTTTGATTCGTAATGGATTGACTTATAAGGGAAGTTTGACGGAGGATTTGTCAATTGATGTTTTGTTGGGACAGGAATTCCGAAATACGAATTATAAAGGTTTGGAATCAAATATTTACGGATATTTCCATGATCGAGGAAACACGTTTTATGAGCCGGCATTAGGAGAATCAACGGGACATCTGAAACGCAATAAGACTACCCGTAACTTGGTTGACCGTTCCAATATATCTTATTACGGTGTGCTTTCTGCCATGTATGATAATCGTTATGTGTTGAATGCCAATATTCGTTTTGACGGTTCTAATCTTTTCGGCTCAAATCCTAAATACCGCTACTTACCTTTATGGTCAGTTTCCGGAAGATGGATCATCAGTAATGAATCATTTTTGTCGGATAATAATACCATCAGTAATCTTGCTCTTCGTGCATCTTACGGTTTGAGAGGTAATATCGTGGAAGACAGCAGTCCCTCGATTATTGCTGCGGCATTACCGCCCAATGCGGTAACCGGTTCGTTTGAAATGGAAATACAACAGGCTCCTAATCCCGATTTGAAATGGGAGACAACGGCCTCATTTAATGTCGGGTTGGAATTGGGATTGTTTGACGATCGTTTGTTATTGGATATTGACTATTATTTAGATAAAAGCAAAGATTTGATCGCTTATAAAGGTGTTTCAGCGGTGTCCGGTTTTACGGGGAAATATGTTAATTATGCAAATGTAAGCAATCAGGGAATTGATATCGCTTTGAGTGGGACCATCCTTAAAAATGAAAGTTGGAATTGGACGGCGGCCTTTAATATGGGATATGTGAAAAATAAGGTAACGGAATCCAAAAGTACGGCACAGGCGAAATATTTGGTACAAAGTGTTTATACGCCCGGAGAAGTGTACGAAGGGAAACCTGTGAACGGCATGTTTTCTTATCGTTTTGCTAAATTGGACGAGAATGGGATGCCGATGTTTTATGATAAGAATGGAAACGTGCTTGGGGTAAATAGTGAGGAAATTGTAAACTATCCTTATGATGTAGAAAACTTGAAATATGAAGGGACAAGAGATCCGATGCTGTCTGGCGGTTTAAATACGAGAATTACGTATAAAAACTTATCATTATCCATGTTGTTTGCTTTTGGGTTGAAAAATGTAGTTCGTCTGCCTTCTCGTGCTTACGTATCTGCACCGGGGTCAGATGAGAATGCTAACAGCAGTATAAAGGATCGGTGGAGACCGGGACAGGACAATACGGGAAAGACGATTCCTGCATTATCTCCTGGAGATAGTTATATTTCAACGGCAGATGGAAATTTTTATGCCACGGATTGGTACAACCTGTCTGATGCCACGGTTGTTCCGGGAGATTATCTTCGTTTCAGAAACCTGATGATTGAGTACAGATTACCTGTTCGATGGACAAATAAGGTAGCTATCGGTGATAAAAAATTGAGTGATATTACTTTAAAATTTCAGGCTCAGAATTTGTTCGTGTTAGCAGACAAACGTTTGAAAGGTTATGATCCCGAAACAATTAATTATACGACAACTTCTTATGGTGCATTGCCATTAGCCAGAACATTTACATTGGGGTTGAATATTAATTTTTAAACGAAAGATTATGAAAAAGAAATATTTATATAAATTATTCATCGCAAGTTTGTGTTTGGTTTTTGGGGCGTGTGAAGGGTATCTGGATGAAATACCCCAGAATAAGCAAAAACTATCAACAACTGACGATTATGATCAGTTGCTTAATAATGCGTATCTAACGAAAGCTGTCCTTCCTTATATTGATGTGTTGACGGATGATATGGATTATCTTGTGGCAGACCGGAATCCGAATTTTGCGAATAGTGCCGATACTTACTTGGGGGCTCATTTATGGGATAATAGTATTGAGACTACGATGCCGAACGGGGATGAGACATTCGAATTATTTTATAATAGTATTTTCAATACGAATGTTGTAATTGAAAATATTGATCATGCTGTTGGAGACGTTTTGGATGAAACGGTTGTCCAGCAAACTCGCGATCATATTAAAGGAGAGGCTCATGCTTTGCGTGCCTTCCGTTATTTCTATTTGGTGAATATGTATGCGGCTCCTTACGACCCTGCAACTTGCGAAACAACCCCCGGAATACCGATTAATTTGGATATTACGGCGGAGGATAAGGCTTATCGTCGGTCATCATTGAAAGCTGTATACGGGTTGATTGTTGATGATTTGAAAACAGCAATTCCATTATTGGAAAAAAATCCTATGGATTTAGGTAAGATCCGTTTTTCTGCTATTGCGGCAAAAGCTTTGTTAGCAAAAGTATATCTGTATATGCAGGAATGGGATCTTGCGATAGAACAAGCAAAAGAGGTAATAGAAACCAACCCAGCCTTGTTTGATTTGCGGGATGAAGGAGAAAATCCGGTAATCTACACTGAAAATCCTTTAGGGTATTGGACTCCCGAGAATGTTCCCGGTATTGGTTATTTAAACGAAGAAAATGAAAATGTTTTGTTTGTTAATGGAGTAAATGAGCTTTATATGATTTTAGACGGAGATATTGCTCAATCTGTTTTTTATCCGAGTGAGACCCTATTTAATTCATATGAACCGGGAGATGTGCGCAGGTATTATTTTATGAGAAGAAACTCTCAGGGGCGGATTCGCTATATAAAAAACAGGTATTATTCTTTAACCTATTCTAATTTTGTGGTTCAATTGAGTTCGGAATATGGATATACCCGTGTTATAAGAACAGAAGATATGTATCTTGTTTTGGCTGAAGCCTATGCTCATAAGGCCGATGGTATCAATACTGCCGTGGGATATTTGAATACATTGCGTGAAGTAAAATTTAGAACACGGGATTTTGAAACAACGGGAAGACTTCATGCCGAAGACTTTAATCAACAAACTTTATTAGAAACGATTTGGAATGAGAGAAGGCGGGAATTTTGTTTTGAAGAACAGCGGTGGTTTGATCTTCGGCGTACAACACGGCCTTCGATCACACATTACGGGATTACCGGAAGTTCGACTTTACAGGAAAATGATCCCCGTTATGTTTTGCAGATACCTCAAAAAGAGTTGAACGCGAACCCTGAAATTGGTGCTAATCCTAGATAAATGCATGAATATGAAAACAAAATATGGAATATTACTGTTAGTTTGCTGGTTGTTTTTCGGATCGGCTTGTAATGAAAGTGATTTGACTCCGGAATTTATTTATAATGGACCGATTCCGGCGATAGCTGACGGGCCTTCGGAGGCTCAGAAAATCTGTTATGAATTATACCAAAAGTATGATCATCACGTATATTATACATTAAGCGGTGATGATGCTTTGCGTACAAATGTAGGCACGACTCAAACGAATATGATAGAGTATAATTATCCGGATGCTTTACCTTTGGAAGCGGCAGATGAAGATACAGCAGGGGCATTTTTGAAATTGTTACGGGATTTTTATGCTGCTTTACCTGAAGCGATCGTGAAAACAACGGTTATAAAGCGTCAAGTGTTGATAAAAGAAAATATTTGGTATGATAATTTAAGTGAGTATGTGGGATATTATGGAATGATGGTTTCGACTCCGAATTTAAGTATCGGCGATATTGATGAGGCTCAACAAGGTATTGTTTATTGGGGTGGGATGGATGACGATATTGGTCCGCAACCGGAGCTTTGGAAATATAGCATAGCGATTAGTTTTTTTAAAACGAGAACATCATCCTATTATGTTAATGATATGCCTTCGCCGGATGCATTTATTCAGGTATCGAAAGGAAAATATTTTAGCGAAATGTCATATGAAGAGCAAGATGAGGCGATGATGAATATGGTTAATTGGGAAACAGAAGAGTGGAATATGGATTATATAAGAAGTTTAGGTTTTGTTGATCCTTATGCGTTTTTCATGCTGGCAAGTGATTATTCTCCGAATGAAGATATGGCAACTTATGCCGCATGGATTGCTTGTACACCTCTTGAAGATCGCCAAGAAATATTAGATAACTATCCGCTCGTAAAGAAAAGGTATGATCTTACGTTGGAATATTATAAAGAATATTTGAAAGTGGATTTGGAAGAGTTTTGTAAATTTTGGGTAAACAAGACAGTAGAATAGTTTATGAAGAAGTTATTAATTGTTTTTTTGTTCCTGCACAGTTTCGTGTGGGGACAAGATGATAACAAATTTGTCATTAACGGATCAATTCCCGGAATAAAGGATGGCTTGGAGGTTGGATTGTATAATAACAGTTACGTGAAAGTGGTTGATATCACAGCTGTAACCAAAGATGGAAAGTTCGTATTAGAAGGCCATCTGGATCATCCGGAATTATGTATGTTACTGGTGGATATGAGTCCCGAAAATAAGGATATATACCAAAAAGAGTGGCGAGGATCATGGATATTTTTGGATCAGTCGGTCATGAATTATTCGTGTGAATCAGTAGATTCTTTTCCTTTAATACACCAAGATGACAGAAACGTAAAGGTGACAGGTTCTCCGACGCATGATTTATACCAACAATATATGACCTTGTTAATTCCTTTGCAGGAAAAATATAGAGATTTAGATGACAGGTATATGGAGGAATATCATCGTCCCACGTTGAAGGAAGTATTTAATACGCGAAAAGGGGTGAATATTGTAAGGGAAATGGAGTTGGTAAGAGAGCAAATGCAAGAGAAACGTTGGGAGTTTTTGAGAACACACGGAAATTCTGTCGTAGGAATTCAAGTGGCAATGGAGATATTAGTTTATGCCGGAAATTCATATACGAGAACACAAATAGATGAGGTCGTTGAAGCGATAGATCCTTCCCTACGGGAAAGTGGTGTTTATGCAGAATTGAAAGAAATTGCCGAGAATATGTATCCGGTTGCTAAGGGGGAAAAATACATAGATATCGAATTGACGGATATTGACGGAAAATCCGTACGTTTGGCAGATTACGTGCAACCGGGAGAGTACACGATGTTGGAGTTTTGGGCATCGTGGTGTGGGCCTTGTCGAGGGGAAATCCCTCATCTGCGCCATGTCCATGAGTTGTATGGAAATGATTTTAATTTGGTGAGTATTTCCATTGATGAACGGGAAAAAGATTGGAAGAAGGCGTTAAAGAAGGAAAATATGCCTTGGATTCAATTGAATGATCGAAAAGGTATGAATGGTCCGGTAGTATCGGAATATAAAGTATATGGTGTTCCTTACTCCTTAATTTTGGATGGAGAAGGACGGGTTGTTGCCGGGGGAGTTAGGGGGGCGGAATTGGATAATGTTTTGATAGAACTCTTGGGAGATCGATTTGAGAAATAAATTATTTAAACTGGAAATAAGATGAAAAGATTATTATATGGATTGCTATGTTGTACTTCTTTGATAGCTTGTCGGCAGGAAGTCGGTTATCGGATTAACGGATCGGTTCCCGGAACTCCGGACGGAATGAAGGTATACTTGTTTGATCAGGATAGGCGAGTAGATTCAGCCGTGATAAAAAGTGGAAAATTTTTGTTACAGGGAAAGATGGGGGTACCTTCTTTGTGTGGAGTATTTATAGATTTAACACCTGATGTAACGGTTGATTATCAGAAGGATTTGCGTGGCTCGAATGTTTTTGTTGATAATTCGAATATTCAATATCGTTGTGTGTCGATAGATTCATTACCTTCTCGATATGATTTTGAAAGGAAAGTAGCAGGAAAAGTGACGGTTTCTGGGTCTTTTTCCCATGACTTATATATGAAATATCAGGATGCGATAAAATCGAGTAGTAGTCGGAAAAGTGAGGCATGGGAAAAATATCTGAAAGTCTACCATATTCCTGCGGGAGAGGGGATTTTTAATACACGGGAAGGGATTGCATTGGTCCGGGAAATGGAATCTGCACAGGAACAAATAGAGCAAGTACAGTGGGATTTTATTAAAGCCCACCCGACATCTCCGGTAGCTGTTCAAGTTGCTCAAAGTTTGATTTATGGAGGGCAGATGACAAAAGATAAAATGGATCGGATTTTGCAAAGTATAGATACTTCGTTAAGAGAAATCCCCGCCTACAAACAATTGGATGAGTTTGCCAATAGTATACTGCCTACAACTATCGGAGAGAAGTATCTTGATATAGAATTAGTGGATGTAAACGGGAAAACAGTACGTTTGGCAGATTACGTGAAACCGGGGCAATATAATATGATAGAATTTTGGGCGTCTTGGTGTGGGCCTTGTCGATATGAGATACCGCATCTTCGTCATGTGTACGAAATATACGGGAAAGATGAATTGAATATGATCAGTGTTTCAATTGATAATAAAGATGAAGATTGGAAAACGGCATTAAAGGAGGAGAATATGCGTTGGATGCAGTTATGTGATATGAAGGGGTGGCAGGGAGAAGTAGGTTTAAAATATAAAATAATGGGAGTTCCTTTCAGTCTGTTACTTGATGGAGAGGGAAAAATTGTAGCACGTGATGTAAGAGGTGCCGAACTGGATGTTATATTGATCGACCTTTTAGGCGATAAATTTGAAGAGTAGTTCCTTGTAAATGAGATTGATAAATAGGGAGTAGAATGTGAATTTTATTCCCTATTTACCGTGTAGTCTGATTTCTTTTAGATTATTTGTATAATTTTACAATGTAGTGCTAATTTCTAAGTCCTATAAATGGAATTTAATGGTTTTCTTGTTGTCCATCGAATGCGGCTAGGTTTATTTTTAACTTTAGATGGAGGGGATTACGATTGTTTCTTCTTTTTTTTCTGTTCTATCTTTTCCTGTTCCTTCTGTGCTTTTTCTTCATATTTTTTCATCATTTTTTCATAATTGGCTTTTACCTTGGGATGTATGTCTGAATACTCTTCGATACAATCTTTTTCGAGGTGAGTTGTAGGAAAGAAATAAGAAAAAGGAACATTAAAGAATTTAACAAGCTCGTTTAAATGGTTAAGATTATATTTTGCTTTATTATAGGGATTTTCAGTGTTTCCAACATAGGAACTTGATAATTTTAATTCCATAGCTAATTTTTTTTGTCCTATATTTTTCTTCTCTCTTAATTCACGAACTTTGTTGATTACAAATAGTTCGATTTCAGTTTTCATTATTTTTTTTTGCTCCTTTGTAGTTTCCATTTTGAAAAAATTAATGATAAAGGAAATATTTCTGTTTAAATATTTTGCACAACCATAGAAGTGTATTATATTTACGTCTGATAAAACATTATTATAAAGTTTTAGTCTTGTGGATGATTTTCTGTTAACCACCGAAAGGTGCGAGTAAAATCAAGGAATTTAATTTTAAAGCCGTGATATTTACGGGGAATGCATAGCTTTTTGAATTATAGGACTTGTTTAGGATGTTGAATGTAACAAGCATACAGAATGCTGATTATTAATCGAATAAAGGACTATGAAAAAAATGACAATCGTTCTCCGTATATTTTTTGTTATTGATATTTAATTGTGATCATTATTTTTTGACTTTTCTAGCAAGCTACATTCTCTCTATATTTAGAAAGATAACTAATTGATTTTAAATACATAAATATAATGATGATGACCATATATTTATCAAAAAAGGAGAGTTGTCCTATAGTGTGGCAACTTGACAACTCTCCGGCTAATTAATAATTAATTAACTTAATATCAAAGTTATGAACAAAAAGCGAAAAAGAAAAATTAATCACGAAGAACCTTATTCTGGTTTCTTTAATTCCCAAAAGGCAAAACTCGGAATACCTTTTATTATCACGTGTTTGTCTTCTCTTTGTCTTGTTTGTTGTTTACCGTTTACCGTGGAAGCAGAGAAATTGATTAATGTAGTTCAAGTAAATGCTTCTACATTTCGGGCTGATATTGTCATGGAACGGTTTGAGAGAGAAAAGATGATGAAGCAGGAGAAAAAAGAGGTAGAAATTCGAGGTGTGGTGAAAGATAAAAAAGGAGAATTATTGCCGGGAGTATCTGTTTGGTTAAAAGGTACTACGGTTGGGGTTGCTACTGACGTAAAAGGTGAATTTAGATTAACGGTTCCGAAACAGGATACAATTATTTTGCAATTTACTTTTGTAGGAATGAAGACAAAAGATGTTGTCTATAATGAAAAAGTAGGGTTGATGTTAGTAATACTTGAAGATAATGTAACTGAAATGGACGAAGTCGTTGTCACTGGTTACCAAGAGATCAAAAAAGAAAGGATGACGGGGGCCGTTGAGACGATCACAGCAAAAGATATTGTGAATAAAGGATATACTAGTGTAGAGGAAATATTGAAAGGGACATTGGCAGGTGTGACCACGATGAGTTTGTCTGGACGACCGGGGGCTCAAGCTGAAATTAGGATTCGTGGTGTAAATTCATTGACAGGAAGTTCTGACCCGATGTGGATAGTTGATGGAATGCCACTTCAGGGAGATGTTCCGGAAATTAGCATGGGAGGAACAGAATTTCAAAAAACGGTTTTAACGAGTGGAATCGGTAACATTGCTCCCGATGATATAGAAAGTATAACCGTGCTGAAAGATGCGGCAGCGACGGCTGTTTATGGATCAAGAGCTGCTAACGGGGTGATAGTAATTACGACGAAACGGGGTACAGTAGGTAAATCCTACATTAATATACAAGCTTCTTATGCTATGAGTGAAGCTCCTAAAAACCGTTTAAAAATGATGAATTCAAAACAGAAAATTGCTTTTGAGAGAGGTATATATGCAGATTTTCCTTCATTGAATTTGAGTGGTCGTGTTTATCAATTACTTGATGATGCGGATCAAGGTATCATTTCACGGAAAAATGCGGAACTAGAAATGAATAGGTTAAGTAAAATAAATACGAATTGATTTGATGAAATTTTTCGCATGGCTCGTTCACAGAGTTATAATGCGATACTTTCAGGTGGTACTGAAATTACCCAGTATTATACAAGCCTATTTTACAGTACTCAAGAGGGGATTGTACCTAATAATAAATATGATGCTCTTAGTGGGTCTTTGAAATTGACTCATGATTTTAATAAATCTTTGCGTGTTATTTTTAATGTATCTACGAGTATTAGGAGTGATCGGAGTACAGCATCCGTGTTAAACCCCTTAACCTATGCAACTTTTGCAAATCCCTATGAGCAAGTATATGATGAAAACGGTGATTGGGCGTACGATAGAAGTTACACGAAAGTCCTTAGTAGATTAAAAGACGGTTATAAGTATGATGTGAATATTATAAAGGACCTGAATGAGAATACATCAAAAACGAGATATTTGAGCAGTCAGATTAATCTTAAATTGGAATATAAAATTATAGAAGGTTTAATGGCATCCATCATGGGAATTTATTCAAATTCAAGTTCTCATTATAGATCGACACTTAATCCTGGATCGTATTCTTCCAAGTATTCTTCATGGGTTCAAAGTTTGTATGATGAAAATGAGACTCCTGATTATATGAATAATGGTAAAATAACTGAATCAAATTCTCGTTCAGAGAGTTGGACTGAACGATTTCAGTTGACTTATGCCAAGGGTTTTCATGGAGAAGATCATTATGTGAATATACTTGCAGCCCAAGAAGTATCTTCTTCAAAAGGATTTTCCTTTTCTAGTATGATTCCAGAATGGAGTCCTGTTTATGGAATTGCGACGTATCCTGATTTAAGCGGTATGAAATTAAACTCATCAATGACTCTTGCAAGTTTTGGTTCACATCGGGAATCGCAAGATCGTAGTGTTTCATTTTTTGTAACTGGTTCGTATAGTTATAAAGATCGTTATATTATGTCGGGCTCTGCACGTTGGGATGGAGCGGATATTATTGGTACGGCAAATCGATTTTCTCCTTTGTGGAATGTAAGTGCTAAGTGGAATATTCATAATGAATCATTTATGGGAAATTTGCCATTATTTAATCAATTGGCATTTAGATTCTCTTATGGTTATACGGGAAGTATAGATCGCAATGCTTTGCCATTTTCAAGGCTTGTAATGTATCGGACTAATTATGTTTACGATGGAATTAAAACTGTTGATGAATATGTGGCAGCAAATCCCTCAATCAAGTGGCAGCGTACTCAAGATCGAAGTTTTGGTCTGGATGTCTCGATGTTTCATAATAGACTGAATGTAGTTATTAATTATTATAATAATGTTACTCGTGACCTACTAGATACTAAATATTTACCCTCTTCCACAGGTTTCAGAAGTATTGTTGCGAATGTGGCTTCGTTAAGAAATCGAGGATGGGAATTTAGCTTGAAAACGTTGAATATTAGGACTGCTGATTTTAATTGGATAACATCCTTTAATTTCTCAACGAATAAAAATGTGGTATTAGATACTTATTATCAAAGCTTGGAGGAGATTTCTGTCAATACTAATTCTACTATGGAAAGTATGTATAATTTGTATGTTAAAGGAGAAAATGTAAATTCTTTTTACGGGTATCGTTATGCCGGGGTTGACCCTGCTACGGGAGGAGCTTTAGCCTATGTAGACGGTTTTGATAAAAATGGTAATAGATTGGGGAGTTTGTATAAGGACGGACGTTATGTGATCAATATGGATAATAGCGAAATAACTACAACAGAGTTACATGCAGCTCGTGAATGTTTAGGAGTGAGTCATCCTCCTTATACAGGAGGGTTTAGTACTTCTTTTACTTACAAGCGATTAAATTTGTCTGCTAGTTTCACATTTATGGGTGGACATAAAATTCGTTCATTTCAATCATACACATCTAATGGCAATGTTTATGCTTCTTCAAAAAATGTTCTTGCCATGGAGTTGAATCGTTGGAGAAAACCGGGAGACATAACGGATGTTCCCAAATATGAAACGTCAAGGACTTCTTATTTATATGATATATATGATTTTAGGTTTGAAAACGGAGCTTTTTTGAAGTGTAATAATGTTTCTTTTGGGTATAATGTTTCAGGGCAATTGTGTCAATTATTACATATTTCTCGTGCTCGTTTTAATTTTAATTTATCCAATTTATTCACGTTGACTAAATATAGGGGAATAGATCCGGAAAACAAGGGGGCTTTTGGTTATCCGAGTGCAAAGAGATACAATTTCACGCTTTCTATTGGAATTTAAAAAGAGATGGTTATGAAAAAGATTTTATTATTGGTATTGGTAATTACTTTTTTGTGTAGTGCATGTAAAGATTTTTTGAATATGCCTCCTAAAAATGTAAAAGTTGTTTACACCACCGAGGATGTTAAAGAGGCGATGAGTTTGTTTTTATATGGGACTCTGAATTCCAATGCTGCTACTGGGACAGCAAATACATTGAATAATCTTGTTTATTTTGGGGGAGGAAGAATACAGTTTCCTTTCTCCCGTTATGTAAATGTGGCATCAGCGATGTGTTCGGATGATATCGATATGGTTGGTTTTATTAATGAGAATCAAGATCGGCCTGACCGAGGGGGATATTCTTATGAATCGGAATATCAAGAAATAAAAAAATGGGAAGGGTATTCTTTTTCAGAAACAATATGGAGGGGAGTTTATTTATGTGTGGGATATTTGAATATGGTTTTAAAAGATTTAAGTAATGTGCCGGATTATGATAAAGTGGAATATGAAAGGATTGCGGGAGAGGCTCGTATTATCAGGGCTTATTATCTTTTAAGATTAAATCAGCTTTTCGCTCCTTATGATAATAACGATTTGGGTATTCCGATTAATTTTGATGTGGATGACATAAAAGGTGGTTCGAGACTGAAGCAGACAGAGGTTTATAAAATTTTGTTTAGTGAATTAAATGATGTGCTTGATTATGAAACTATTCCTAAAGACTCTTGGAATATTTTTTATAATAAGAAAATTATTTATGCCATTTTAGCTCAAGCGTATCAGTTTAAAGCTGGTTCTGCGGCAGGAGAAAAAGAGGATTGGAATAAAGCGGAAAGCTATGCTCGGGAAGCTCGGGATGGAAGAAGGGTCGAGAATACTGTTGAAGAACAAAAAGAATTGAATTACGTCCCAGAAGATCGTACTGTTAATAAACCTCATCCTTTTGCTTTGTTACGCTTTTCTCTTTTAGGGGATGGGAGAAATGGTTATGCTCCTTGGGGTACAATTAGTTTTCCTCAACAAAAACCTGTTGATGAGTTGTTTGAGATGTATGATGCAGAAGATATTCGAGTTGCTGCTTTTTTTAATATAGTAGATGGAAAACCTTATTTTGTAAAATTGCAAAGTATTGGAAATGTGGATTATTGTAATGAAACACATCCTTTGTTTCGAATATCTGATTTATTATTAATAGAGGCAGAAGCGAAAATTCATCAAGGAAACGAGGAAGAGGCTAGAATGTTATTGGATGAATTTAAAAGAAGTAAAATTCCTAATTATGAAGGAAATTTCGAGGGAGATGTGTTAACAGAAATATTGAAAGAACGTCGTAAGGAATTTGTACTTGAGGAGCAGATGCGATGGTTGGATATGAAACGTTTGGGGGTATCCGTTTCTAGAGAAGCTAGTGATGAAGAATCTTTGGGATTAAAACTTTACACGTTGGATGCTAATGATTACAGGTATGCGTTACCGATACCGCTTGATTCTGAATTGCAATATAATAATATCTTACAAAATCCGGGTTGGAAATATTAATGGTATAAATGAAATCAGTATGAAAAATGTATTTAAATATTTAGTTGTTCTACTCCTTTTATGGGGGTGCGAAAAAGAAAAGACAATAGTACTTGATTTGGGTGCAACGAAAGATGAAATTTATAGAATAGAATTGAGGGCGGATCATAATACTCTTTTGTCCAACGGGATTGCCAAGATGGAATTTTACCCTGTGGTATATGGTAAAAAAACAGTAGACCATTATAATAAAAATGATGAAGAAGAATATATTGCAGAAAAAATAGAGGTAGAATATTTGATCCCTAATGATATTTTACCGGGGAACTACGTGAAAATATATGATTCCAATGGACATGAAGTAGATGATAATATCTATTCGGCAGAAGGAGATGTTCCCGGAAGTATTATCGAGTTTTATGCAAAGGCGGGAGAGATTGAGAGTAATAGGTTATCGGTAGCGGTTCGGGCTTTACCGGATGAGTCTTATGAAGAGTTGGTTATTCCAGTAATTTTTCATTTTCTGTTGCCTCCGGCAATTACAGGGCCAACATTTGATGTATCAGTAGAGTATTTGGAAAATGTTCTACAAAGGATGAATGATGTGTTTAATCGGCGTATAACTTCTGACCCAAACGGTGGTAATGCCAAAATAACCTTTAAGTTGGCATTATACAATGAGGCGGGAATTCGTTTACAAGAGGCTGGTAAGCATATTGTACAGCTTTCTCAAAGCAATATGTCTTTGATTGGAAGCTATGCAGACCAAAATAGTAGTTCTTTAAGTGTTGCTTATAATAAATTTATCATTCGGTATCGTAGCTCATTTTTATGGGATCCGAATAAGTATCTGAATATTTGGGTTGCGAGAAAATCAGGAGGAGGTGATTATTATGATCTTGCAGCGTATCAAAGTGAATATCCGAAAGTGATTCATTCGGATTATGCTTTAGAACCTATTCCGGGATTGGAAAATATTACTGTAGTAAATAGTTATGAATCGTCAGATGTTAGTGATTGTTTGGAGGTGGGTGTAATATTAAATTATGATTCCTTTTTGAGTCCTTCAACTAACTATTCACTGGCAAAAATTATAGGACGATATTGCGGTTTGTTTTACACGGATCAAGATAATAATAACAAGTTTGTTGACGGTGATAATGATTTTTGTACGGACACGTACTTTTATTATAGTGGTTACAATACTGGTATATTTAAAAATAATCGTCTGTATAGGGAGGATGAAGATGCGGCGTACGAGTGGTTTACTTCATTTAATGTGATGGATAATTATAGTCGTAAGAATTCAATTTCTGTAGATCAAGCTTTACGGATACGGCATGTGTTGAAAGCTTGTCCTTCCCGCTGGGCATATAAATCAGACTGGGCTTTTATTGGAAAATAGCGCATGATGCTTGATTCTTTTATCTGTTACTATCTGTTATCAAATAAAGGAAGGATAAATACATGAGGTAATCATCAGATAATCATAGAGCAAAGGCCTATCAACTTCGGTACAAAGACGTTCACGAACGTCTTTGTACCGAAGTTGATTCGAAGTTGATACGTCTTTGATCCCTAAGAACATCGAATATTCAACGGGTAAACACCGTGTATTGTCCTAAATAAGTTTACTGTGAAACCAAGTAAACCTAGATCAGAATTGCCCAGAATGTATTTTACTGTAAAGTGGCATATAATTGCTTTAAGTTTTTATTCTTTATAATACACCCGTTTCACGCGGAAGGAGACGCTTGTAAGAACTTCATACGGAATAGTCCCCAGTTGTTCTGCAAGTTCGGAGACCGGAATGTGTTTTCCGAAAATCTCTACTTCGTCCCCGATTGCGGCATCAGTATCCGTAATGTCAATCATGCAAGTATCCATGCAGATATTACCTATAATCGGAACTCGTTTCCCTTTGACGAAGACATTGCCGACACGATTGCTCAGGTGGCGGTTTAGTCCGTCTGCATACCCCACGGGGATCACGGCGATCCGGGAAGGACGTGTCGTGTAACTTTTACGTCCGTACCCGATGGATTGGCCTTCGGGTACATTGCGGATGGAGGAAATATAGGTTTTAAAACTGCTTACGGCTTGAAGTTGAGCGTTTGCAGCACTGATGCCATGTAATCCGATACCGAGACGAACCATGTCGAAGTGGTATTGCGGGAATCGTTCAATTCCGGCAGAGTTTAAGATGTGTCGCCAGATTTTATAATTGAATTGGGACTGAATGCGTTTGGTCATGCGTTCAAACAAGTGAATTTGTTCTAGAGTGAATTCATCATGCTTAGCTTCGTCACTTCCCGCAAGATGAGAAAACATGGAACGGATGTACACGGAACGTTCGGTTGTGAAAAATTCCAGTAATTGCGGAATGTCCTGTTCATCAAAACCGGAACGGTTCATGCCGGTATTCAGTTTGATATGTACCGGGAAACGTTTGATCCCATGTTTATGCAGTGCTTGATTAAAGTCTTTTAAAATGTCTAAAGCATAGATTTCCGGTTCCAAATTGAACATGATCATGTTGTCAAAAGCTTCTCGTTCCGGATTCATGACGGCTATCGGGATGGTGATTCCTGCGGCACGCAGTTCGATTCCCTCGTCGGCAAAAGCAACCATGAGATAATCTACCCGGTGATATTGTAGTAAGGAGGCGATTTCCCGGGAGCCGCTACCGTAAGAGAAAGCTTTTACCATAACGGCTATATGGGCGTCGGTCAATGACCGGAAATGATTTAGGTTGTATACCATAGCATCTAGGTCGACTTCCAGTATGGTGCTGTGGGACTGCTTTTGCAGGAATCCGGCAATATATTCGAATTGGAAAGCCCGTGCGCCTTTGATCAGTATGATTTGGTTTTTGAAATTCTCTCGGTCCTCTTGGCGGAGAAAATGTTCCGTATCTTCGTAGAAACGGGAATTGGGTGCAAAATCGTGCCGATGTTCACTCAAATGTTTACCAATACCGATAAACAAAGAGATGTTTGCTTGTCGGAGGGTTTCCGCGATAGACGGGTAAAGATCACTTCCGGCTTTTCCCGTGTCCATGAAATCGGAAAGGATGACAACCCGTTCTTTTGAAAGATCCTGCGTTGCCAATATGTTCAGCGCTAGTTGAAACGAGGAGGGGTCCGAATTGTAATAGTCATTCACGAGCGTGCAATTGTTGATGCCATCTTTGATCTCAAGGCGCATGGCTATGGCAGAAAGTTGTTGCACGCGTGAATAAATTGTATCCGGAGAGTATTGTTTCAACAACATTGTGCTGACAACATTCATACAGTTCTCGAATGATGCGATGTCCGCGAAAGGAATGTCCAGCCTAAAAATTGTACCGTTATACGTGATTTGTACTTCCCGGTGTCCTCTGGATATGTTTAGTGTTTTTACTTGAATGTGAGCATTTTTATCTTCGCCCCAAAGTAAGCATGACGTGGTGGGAGGTAATAGTGTTTTGATGTATTCCATGGACTCGCCCGATTGCCCGATCACCCAAAGGCAGGAAGTGAAAAGTTGGGCTTTCTCGGCTAATTTTTCTTTCATGGATGCAAAGTTTTCACCATGTGCATCCCCAAGATGGGTGAAAATTCCCATCGTTGGCCGAATCATTTGTTGCAGGCGTTGCATTTCCCCTTTTTGGGATATTCCCGCCTCGATGATGGCAATTTCGGTATTGGCCTCTATTCCCAATAGAGATAGCGGGACTCCCACTTGAGAGTTGTAACTCCGGGGACTCCGGTAAATCAGGAATTCCTTTGACATGAGCTGGTATAGCCATTCTTTTACGACGGTTTTTCCATTACTTCCGGTAATTCCGATGACTTCCGCGTTGATTTGTTGACGATGGTGGGCTGCCAGTTTTTGCAAGGCCGTTAATACGTTTTCAACGATGATCAGGTTGGCTTCTGTCAATTGTTTGAATTCTTCCCGGAATTCACTGATAACAAACGCCCGAACCCCATCAGAGTATAGGGTACGGATGTAATCGTGTCCGTTATGATTATTGCCTGTTAAAGCAAAAAATAGAGTGTGTTCGGGCGTGACGACAGAGCGGCTGTCGATGCTATATTCCGTGATTTCTACGGGTATCCCGCTATGTAAAGTACCGTTAATAATTTCGGCGATCTCGTTCATAATAATTGAAAATTAAAAATTGAAAATTGAAAATGATGAGATTTGCAATTTTCAATGATGTTGTTTTTACAAAGACAAAACTACGGATTTTAGGGGTTGGATTTACATGGGGATGAAGAAAATTGTTTTGTAATCGATTTGCAAGGTGACGAGTTAGAGTAAGGGCGCAAAAAGGCGGGCTAAAGATTCCCGGATTTTATCTCGCTTGGGGCGAAATTTCCAGCGGTGGATACTGATTTCGGTGCTACCTTTCAGGTCATCCAGAAAATCGGAGCCGAGTTGACGGCTGACATTACGGTCGTAGATGATGAGGTTGACTTCGAAGTTTTGTTCGAAACTACGGATGTCCATGTTGGCGGTACCCACGGAAGATATCAAGCCATCCATGACGATCACTTTGCTGTGGTTGAATCCTTTACGATATTGAAAAACGCGAACTCCGGCTTCTAGTAGTTCCTCCACGTAGGAGCGTGTGCACCAGTGGGTGAGTAATGAATCGGATTTGTATGGGATCATGATGCGTACGTCCACTCCTCTCATGGCGGCGGTTTTCAGCGAGTTGATCGTGGTTTCTCCCGGCATGAAATAGGGGGTGGAGATAAAAACGTACTTCTTGGCCATGTTGATCAGCGTGAAGTAGGCTTGCTGGATGGATGTCCAGTCGCTATCAGGACCGGATGCCACGGTTTGAACGACCACATTACCGTCGACTTTTTTGTTGGGAAGGTATTCCGCTTTGTTTAGTAGAAGTTCCTGACGAACGAAGTACCAGTCAAATAGGAAAACTACTTGTAACGAGGTGACAGCTTCTCCTTTTACTTTCAGGTGGGTATCACGCCAGATGCCGATACCGGGTAGTCCGTGCAGGTAACGGTCAGCGAAATTTAACCCGCCGATGAAACCGGTATCCCCGTCGACAACGACAATTTTCCGGTGATTCCGGTAGTTCACCTTATTTGTGAACAAAGGGAAACGTACGGGAAGGAAGGGGTATATCTGAATCCCGGCGGCCTGCATCTCTTTGATGTAGTGTTTGGGTAATTTCCAAGATCCTACGTCATCATAAATGATGCGAACTTCCACGCCTTCTTTAGCTTTTGTGATGAGCAATTCTTTCAGCTTTTCACCGAGTTCTCCTTTATCAATGATATAATATTCCAGATGAATGTATTTTTTTGCCTTGGCGATGGCCTTGAAAATTGAACTGAAGGTGGCTTCCCCGTTGTTGAGAATTTCGATCGTATTGTTACGGGAGAGAAGGGCCTTACTGTTGTTTAGAAGTAACGTCATTAACGGTTTTACCGCTTCCATGTCTTCTTTTTTCAGAAATTCGGCTTTTTTGATGCGTTGTTTCTGGTCCTCACTCATGTATTGCAACCACTTGAAGTCTCCCAGTCCTTTCATGGAGAACATCTTGATCTTTCGGTAGTTCATCCCAAAATAGATATAAAAAAATAGTCCAATACCGGGGACGAGGACGAGGACGAGTATCCATGCAAGTGTGCGTACCGGATTCCTGTTTTCCAGTATGATTGTGTATATGATCGCCAAAATGGTGAGGATATACAGTACTATTCCAATGTTTATTGCAATACTCGTCCAGTTCACGCGGTTAAATTTTCAGTTTTCAATTTTCAGTTTTCAATTAAACCGTATCTTTGTTTCATGAATACAATGTTTGATTTACAACGATACGCACTACAGGAGCTAAAGGATTCTTATACCGAACATGAAATAAAAGTTTTATGTTCGCTTACCTTTTGCAAACTGTTGCATTGCACAAATATAGAAATCCATCTTAATAAACACGAATTTTTAGCAAAAAGCTTTATCGATAAATTCGTTTTGGTCGTGGAAGAGTTAAAATCGAATAAGCCGATCCAGTATATTTTGGGAGAAACGGAATTTGCCGGTATTGATTTCCAGTTAAATAGTGAAACATTGATTCCCCGTCCGGAGACGGAAGAATTGGTGATGTGGATCGTGGAATCGGGAGTTCAGCCGGGTGCGAGTATTTTGGATATAGGCACCGGAAGCGGGTGTATTATCGTGTCTTTGGGAAAGTTGTTGAAAGGGATGCAGCTCTACGGGGTGGATATTTCCCCGGAGGCCGTGCGTCAGGCTGCCGATAATGCTCGAAGGAATGGCGTGGAGGTGGAATTTGAGGTACGTGATATATTGTGTTATGAAGGATGGGAATGGCCCGGTTTCGACGTGATTGTGAGTAATCCGCCGTATATACGGGAATCAGAGAAGGCACTTATGCATGATCGGGTGTTGAATTATGAACCTTCTAGGGCTCTTTTTGTGCCGGATACCGACCCGTTAATGTTTTATCGGAAGATTGCCGGATTCGGCCGTGATCATCTAAAACAAGGCGGATTATTGTTTTTTGAAATTAACGAGGCTTTGGGGAAAGAAACTGTTGAGCTGCTTCAGGAGATGGGATACGAGGATGTTGAGTTGCGTAAGGATATTAATGAGCGGGAGAGAATGGTAAGGGCTAAAAGAGTTAAAATATAAAAGTTTTTTTCATTCTAAATTGAGAATAAGTGGATGCGAAGAAAGCGTTGAATATTGTTGCCGGGCTGTGTAGTAAAAAGGAGTATTGTAGTTTTGATATTCTCAAAAAGTTACAGCGGTGGGAGTTAGAGGAAAAGGATATTGTCACAGTTATGGAATTTTTGGTGAAGAATCATTTTCTGGATGATGTTCGTTTTGCAGAGGCGTATGTCCGAGATAAGTATCGCTTTAATCGTTGGGGAAAATTGAAAATCATGCAGATGCTCCGCCAAAAGCGTGTGCCGGAACGTGTTATCGAGCAGGCTTTGTCTTCTTTACCCGATGAGGAAAACGATGCCACGTGCCTGACGTTGTTAAAACAAAAGAATCGGGGTTTGAAGGAGGAAGACCCGTATAAACGAAAAGCAAAGCTTTTCCGCTTTGCTTTGAGTCGTGGTTTTGATTATGAAACTATTAGCCGGTGTATCGATCAATTGTAGGCTGAATTATCCCATATCACTCACTTTTTCCAGTGCTTCCATGTTTGTGATCTTGATTTGTTTGCCGGAAAGTTCTAATATACCTTCCGAAGCAAAGTTGGATAGCGTGCGGATGGCATTGGATGTGGTCATGTTCGAAAGGTTGGCCATATCTTCTCGCGAGAGACAAATTTTCAATGTCATGTTATCATCCTCGAATCCGTACGTGTCTTTCAGTACAAGCAGGGCTTCTGCCAAACGTCCGCGAATGTGTTTTTGCGTGAGTGTGACTGTTCGGCGATTCGAGAAACCGAGGTCGGTGGCTAATGCCCGGATCACGTTCATGGCAACATCCGAATTACTGCGTACAATTCCGAAAATAAGTTCTGTTTTCATAATACAGACGATAGATTCTTCCAGAGCTTCGGCCGATGCGATGTGCATCTCTTCGGCAAAGAAGGCCCGGTAACCGATGAACCCGACGGGTTTTGCCATGCGCACGATTTGTTCCCGTCCTGAGATACCTTTCTTGGCAATTTTAGCTTTCCCGGTAATCAGACAAATTAACCCGAAAGGTTTATTTCCTTCTTCGTAAATCAAGTCCCCTTTCCTGTACATTTTGCAGATACTGGTTTGACGAATAATGCTTTTGCTACTTTCGTCAAGGTTTGCAAAAAGGGAGTTGGGACTATCAATGCAAATGTTGCAATATTTTTCGTGTAACTCTTTGTCTTTTATCGTTCTCATAAACTCGTTCTCTTATTCTGGTGTTATAGTTTGGCAACAAGTGGCATACGGCGTCCGCTACCGAACGCTTTTTTACTGACTTTCAGTATAGGCGGGCATTGTGCCCGTTTGTAGTCGTTACGATTGACCAAGGTGAGTGTTTTTTCAACGATTTCCGGGGCGAATCCTTTCGCTATGATTTCCTGCTTGGAACTATTTTCTTCAAGGTATAATTTTAAAATAGCATCTAGCGTGTCGTAATCTGGCAAGGAGTCCTGATCTTTTTGTCCGGGTCGTAGTTCGGCTGAGGGGGCTTTCGTAATGGTATTTTCTGGGATCAATTCTCCGTTTCGGTTCACGTAACGGGATAATTTGTACACGTCGGTCTTGTACACGTCTCCCAGCACGGAAAGCGATCCGCACAAGTCCCCGTACAGGGTGCCATATCCCACGGATGCCTCGCTTTTATTGGATGTGTTTAAAAGAATGTGCCCGAATTTATTGGAAATGGCCATAACAAGGGAACCGCGTATACGAGCTTGCAGGTTTTCTTCGGCCACGTTGAAAGGAGCGTCCTTGAAGATGGGGTGCAACGTGGTGATAAAGTTATCATATATTTCTTTTATGGGTAAGGTTTCGTGAGAGATTCCCAAGTTTCTTGCCAGATCAACGGCATCCGTGACAGAGTGATCGGTGGAAAAACGGGAAGGCATCAGTATGCCCAATACGTTTTCTTTTCCAAGGGCTTCCGTTGCTAATGCGGCAACGAGGGCCGAGTCGATTCCTCCGGAAAGTCCGAGGATGGCTTTCGAGAACCCGTTTTTGTGAAAGAAATCTTTTATTCCTAAGATGAGAGCATCGTGAATAAGAGCTATGGCATCCGGTCCTTTTTCTTTGAGGGCCGGGGCGTTAAGCAGCCTTTCCGTGTCGATGATCATGAAATCTTCTTTAAATGCGGCTAATTTGTACGTGGAGATTCCTTTACTGTTGACCACGAAAGAATTTCCGTCAAATATCAAGGATGCATTTGCTCCCACGTGATTGAGCGATATGAGCGGGCATTTCTGTTTGTGTGCAATATATGATAAACTTTCTTTCCGGTAAGCAAAACTTTCCGTGGTGAAAGGTGTAGAACCGACGTGCACAATCAGCGTGTCGGTTTTTTCGATGATATTGGATTCATACTCGTCAAAGATCACCCGGATGTTCTGGTTTTTATAGTGCAGGGGGGTGTTGGATACTCCCGGAATGAAGTACCGGCTTTCATCGAAAACGTCGTAATCACTTAATATGGTTTTGTTTACTCCGCCTCGCACTTCCCCGTCGTACATAAAAAACATGGCATTCATTAGGATGCCGTCTTCCAAATCTAGGTTCGGACCACCTACTAATGCCGCTATGTTATGGCATTGTTCTGCAATTTTTTCAATATTGACACGGCATTCGTTTACGAAATATTCTTTTTCGAGAAGATCTTGCGGGTAAGCGCCACAAATTGCATGTTCCGGAAATAGAACAAGTTCTGCTTTCATTGCTTTCGCTTTTTTTATGGCAGCAATAATAAGATCCCTGTTTTTGGAAATGTCTCCGATGCGGTAGTTGATTTGAGGTATCGCTATTTTCATAATTCTGCACATTGTATCCCTTGGCGGGATGGATTGTTGGTAAGCATCCAAAATATATCTGATAACTCTTTGGGTGCTTGTTTTGTTTATTGCTGCAAAAGTACGATTTTTGCGCAAAATAATGAATAAGGATTAGGAAGATTGTTGATCATGGATAAAAAAGAATTACGGAAACAGATTAAAGTTTTAAAAAAACAGTTTTCTCCGGAGCAAAAGGTGGAGATGTCCCGTCCTTTGTGGGAGGAGCTGGAGCGGACGGATTTTTTTAAAGAGGCGCGAACCGTGTTGCTTTACTGGTCGATGGACGACGAGGTATTCACGCATGATTATGTCTGTAAGTGGGCAGGAGAGAAGACTGTCCTGTTGCCTTGCGTGAAAGGGGATGTGTTGGAATTACGGGTATTCAAGGGAATGGAATCTATGCAACCGGGAGAGGCTTTCGGGATACTGGAACCAGTTGGTGAGTTGTACACGGATTATGATGCGATTGACCTGATTGTAGTGCCGGGAGTGGCTTTTGATCGGCATGGGAATCGTCTGGGACGAGGTCGCGGGTATTATGATAAGATTTTAAAAGAAACGCATATTGCCCGGAAAGTGGGTATTTGTTTTGGTTTTCAGTTTGTGGAAGAGGTGCCAGTTGATGAATTGGATGTGCGGATGGATCTTGTGATTCATGGGATTGTATAGTTCCTGAATAAAAATAAAGCTGCCCCTTAGGAGCAGCTTTGTTTTTTTCTTTTTATGATGATTAAGCTTCTTTCGGAGCTCCAACAGGACATACACCAGCGCAAGCCCCGCATGAGATACATTCATCAGCATTGATTTGATAGTGATCATCACCCATAGAGATTGCTCCTACCGGGCACTCTGATTCACATGCTCCACAAGAAATACAATCATCAGATATTACGTAAGCCATTTCTAAAAAAATTTGTTTGTTAATAATGGCGCAAAAATAAGACCTATAATTGAAACAAAAAACTTTTTCGGAATAAAAAGGGTTGTTCCGTGCTAAAACTTGTCATTGTAAATGGCGGTTTTGTGTTTGTTTATTGTTGATTTATAGTTTGTTATCTAGGGTGTTGTAAGGGATGTGATGGATGCTTATTTATATTGATTGTAAACTTCGGAAAAAGGGAAAAATGTTGTGATTCTGATAATTTGTTTATACATTTGCGCCGCATTAAGAGTACGGGGATAGTTTTTTAACGTGTGATGGGAATACAGACGTGGCTTATAACCCCGGGGCATCAGTCTGGATTTGAGTAGCACAAGTAATTTTATTATTATGCAAGTATTTGATTTAAAAGGAGAAGTAAGAAACGATGTAGGTAAGAAAGCAACCAAGGCTGTAAGAAGAGAAGAGAAAGTTCCCTGTGTTCTTTACGGGGGAGAGGCAAATGTTCATTTTGCTGTTCTTGATAAAGATTTGAAAAAACTTCTTTACACTCCTAATGTATATTTGGTGAACTTAGACCTTGATGGTAAATCTTACAATGCCGTGATGCGGGAAATACAATTCCACCCGGTAACGGATAAGGTTTTACATATTGATTTCTATCAGACTAGAGAAGATAAACCGGTTGCAATGGAAATTCCTGTTCGAGTAACTGGACATGCGGTCGGAGTTCAAGCCGGAGGTAAGTTGGCTATCATCACTCGTAAGTTGAAAGTAAAAGCTCTTCCGAAAGACATGCCGGACGAGGTTGTTCTCGATGTGACATCTTTGGGCGTTGGTAAGGCTATCAAAGTACAGGATATTCACATGGAAGGTGTTGAGCTGTTGAATGCTAAGAGTGTTGTGGTTGCTCAGGTTAAGTTAACAAGAGCTGCAAGGGCTGCACAAAATGCTCAATAATGGTTTGAAAAAATAGACAGATGAAATATCTTATTGTGGGATTGGGCAACATAGGTCCCGAGTACCAGAATACACGACATAACATCGGATTTAAAGTATTGGACGCCTTTGCAAAGGCGTCCAATACTATTTTTGAAGATATGCGTTACGGTGCGGTTGCCACGGTGAAGTTAAAGGGACGTACACTGGTTTTGTTGAAGCCGAATACATACATGAATCTTAGTGGTAAGGCTGTCAGTTATTGGATGCAAAAAGAAAAAATTGAGTTATCGAATCTTTTCGTGGTGGTGGATGACTTGGCGTTACCTTTTGGGACTATCCGTTTGAGAGGCAAGGGAAGTGACGGGGGACATAACGGGTTGAAGAATATTAATCAATTGTTAGGAACTCAGGATTATGCCCGTTTACGTTTTGGGATCGGGAACGAGTTTCCCAAGGGAAAGCAAGTGGATTACGTGTTGGGAGAGTGGACTTCGGAAGAAGAGGAGCGTCTTCCTGTCATGCTAAAGCATTGCGGGGAGGTAATCGAGAATTTTATTTTTATCGGGGTAGATAAGACGATGAGCCTGTGTAATAATTTGCGATTTTAGATTTATGATTTGTGATTTTGAAGTCGTGATTCCGGATTTAAAAATGGAAATTTCAGGTTGGCATTTGTTTTGTCATTTGCAGAATAAGTTTTAGCTTTGGAATGACAGATTGTAAGTTATAAATGAATAAGTTGTGGAGAAGGTTAGAATAGACAAATGGTTATGGGCGGTTCGGATTTTTAAAACCCGCTCGTTGGCCGCAGAAGAATGTGGTAAAGGCCACGTTTCCATCGGGAATGTCCATGTGAAGGCGTCCCGGGAGGTAAAGGTCGGGGATATTGTAAAAGTGCGGGTCCCCCCCATTGAACGAGAGTACGTGGTGAAACAGGTTACTGACAAGCGCATGTCTGCCCAATTGGCTGTTGACTTTGTGGAAGAGATCACCCCGCAGGAAAAATTGGATATTCTCCGGGGAACTTTCATGCAATTTGAAAGTCGGGATCGTGGTTCAGGACGTCCCACGAAACGAGACCGGAGATTGATAGATAAACTCAAAGAACTTTGAAATTTTAGATTTGATGATTTTAGATTCCAGCCGCACGAGGCTCATGTTTCTAATCGTAAATCATAAATCGTAAATCATAAATTAGTATGTTGATAGCACGCGAGAAGAGAAAGAGTAATGTGGCCGAATATATCCTGTATATGTGGCAGATAGAGGATATGTTGAGGGCGATGCAAATGGATATTGAGCTGGTAAATAGGAACGTGGTAAGCCAGTTCGGGGGGGATGATGCGACACGGAAGGAGATCAGTGATTGGTATGATAACCTAATCGAGATGATGAGGAAGGAGGAAGTGATGAAAAGCGGGCATGTACAGGTGGTGAAGAATATGGTGAACGAGTTGACGGAATTACACTTTCATTTGCTCCATAACGTGCAAGATATGAAGTATAAGCAGTTGTTTATGATGGCTGCAAATAATTTGTTGGATTACCGCCGGAAGACGAACCTACCGGAAGATGTGTCCGATGTGGAATTGGCGCTTCATGCTCTTTATGGACATTTGATGTTGCGATTACAGAAAAAAGAGATAAATTCGCAAACGACAATGGCAATGGAGACGTTTAGCCGGATGCTAGCTTACTTGGCACTTCGGTACAAGGAAGTAGAAGAGAACGAGGAGATGATATGATTTGATTTGTTGTCGAATAACTCATGATTAAATCGATCGATATGAAGAGATTATTGTTTTTAGTAATTGGTTTGTTAGGAGTGACGAGTGTTTGGGCAGAAGAGGGATCAAAGGAGTTTAAGAAGAGTTTTTCTGCGGGAACCATTAACGAACTGACAGTTACAAATCGCTATGGAAACATCGATGTAAAACAGGAAGGCAACGAGTTTTTCGTCACGGCATCCGTGTGGGTAGAGGCAAAAACTAAAGCTAAGGTTGATGAGATATTGGAGTATATATCAATAACGGCCAAGGAACAGGGAACCGTGTTGAATGTGGAAACATTGTTCCGGAAAGACATGAGTCTGCGTCAGATGTTTGCGGGGGTAACGGTGAGTGTTGATTATCATATTAAGGTTCCGAAAGGTAAGAAAGTGCGTTTGGTATGTACGGAGGGAGGAGCTTCTGTTACCGATTTCGTGGGGGATATGAGTGTGGAGATCGTGTCCGGTAATTTTAAAGCCAATTCGGTGACGGGAGGAGAATTGTCGGTGAAACAAAATAAAGGAGAATTTGATGTGGAAAAATTAGGAAATATAACGGCCGAGTTCAAATCTTGTAAGGTGAAGATCGGGGAGGGGAAGGAGATGAAATTGGATTGTACGTCAACAACCTTGCAGTTGATGGAAGCGGATAAACTTTCGTTGAAGACATCGGGTGGAACTTGTTATCTGGGGATGGTCGAGGATTTGGATGGGACTTCTTTCAACACGAAATACGAGGTGCAGGATATTGGTGGGTCGCTCAAAATGGATACGCGTTGGGGAGAGTTGAACGTGCGTAATATTAATTTTTCGTTCGCTTCTGTTGACGTGAAAGGTACTTCTACGCGGGTGGGATTGACTTTCATGGAAGGATGCGGTTACACGTTGGAATTGACACGTAATAAAAATTTAAAGGTGGAATTGCCGCAGGGTGTGACGCTGGAGAATAAACCGACAACGGACAGGAATACCGTGTTGGAAACCGGGTTCATCGGGAATAAGAAATACACGGGAAAAGTGAGTCTGAACTTGTCGGGAGGCAGTCTTTTTATTCAATAAAATGTATCAAACACATATATTTGCTAATGGATTAAGATTAATCCATAACTATGTACCGAATAAAGCCGCTTATTGCGGGTTGATTATAAATGTGGGGAGCCGGGATGAACGAGATGATGAATTGGGAATGGCTCATTTTATAGAGCACGTGATTTTTAAAGGTACTGAGAAACGTAAGGCCTATCATATTTTAAGTCGTTTGGAGGATGTCGGGGGAGAGTTGAATGCTTATACCACGAAGGAGGACACGTGTGTATATGCCACGTTTATGGCGAAGGATTATGAACGTGCGCTAGAATTGTTTGCCGATATTGTGTTCCATTCGGTGTTCCCGGAGAAGGAGATTGAGAAAGAGAAGGATGTGGTGCTGGACGAGATCAACTCGTACAAGGATAATCCGGGAGAGTTGATTTTTGACGATTTCGAGGAACTGATTTATACCGGTTATCCGATTGGGCGGAATATTTTGGGAGACGAGGCTTCCGTGGAGAGAATTTCCCGGGATATGGTGCTGGATTTCGTGAAACGTAATTATTTCCCGAATCGGATGGTAATTAGTTCGGTCGGGGATATTCCGTTTGAGAAATTGGTGCGTTTGGTGGAAAAATATTTTTCGTCCTACGAGGTCGGAACTCCGTTAAGGACTAGGATCAAGCCTGAAATATATACACCCCGGTTTGTGGAGATGGATAAGGATACGCACCAAAGTCATTGTATCATAGGAAATATCGCTTATGATTACACGGAGGATAATCGGTTGGCATTGTCGTTGTTGATGAATTTGTTGGGAGGGACAGGCATGAATTCCCGTTTAAATTTGAATATCCGTGAAAAGTATGGGCTAGCTTATAATATTGAGGCTTCATATACGCCTTATTCAGACACGGGGGTATCGATGATTTATTTTGGGTGTGATCCAGAGAATGCCGAATTGTGCCTGAATCTGTGCAAGAAGGAGATGCGAGTTTTGTATGAAGAGAAACTGGGACCCTTGCAGCTAAAACGGGCAAAGGCTCAGATGGTAGGGCAACTGGCGATCTCGTCGGAGAATTATGAGAATTTGATGCTGTCGATCGGGAAAAGTTTTTTGATTTACGATAAGGTGGATAGTCTTGAAGATATTTATACCCAGATCGAGGAAATTACCCCAGAGTTGCTGATTCGTGTGGCGAAGGAGGTTTTTGACGTGGATAAACAATCTGTATTATTGTATAAATAGAGTCTGTCATGTTGGAAATAGATGCAGAATTGGAACAATATATATTGGCACATAGTGAGCCGGAGAGTGAGGTGCTGGCCGAGTTGTCTAGGGCAACCCATCTGAATGTCCTGCGTCCGAGAATGTTGTCGGGAAATCTGCAAGGGCAGTTCTTGAAAATGGTATGCCGGATGATTGGTGCCCGACGGGTGCTGGAGATTGGAACCTACACGGGGTATGCTGCTATTTCAATGGCTGCCGGATTGGAGGAGGGAGGAGTCCTGCATACGATTGACGTAAATGACGAGTTAGAAGATTTTACACGGAAATATATTGAGAAAAGTGGTTTGCAGGAACGTATTGTTTTTCACGTGGGAGATGCTTGCGAAATAATTCCCATGCTGGAGGAGGTGTTTGATCTCGTGTTTATCGATGCTGATAAGCGGGAATATTCTGAATATTACCGGCTCGTGTTTGATAAGGTGCGGAGTGGAGGAATGATTGTTGCGGATGACGTGTTGTGGGATGGTAAGGTGGCGGACCCGCAAGTGAAATTGGATGCACAGACCAAAGGTATTCTGGATTTTAATGAAATGGTACAGGCTGATAGCCGGGTGGAGAATATCCTGTTACCAATTCGTCACGGATTAATGATTATAAGAAAACTTTAGAATTTCAGATAATGCAGAATTTAGAATTTTAAATTTAAAGGTTATCTTTGTTCTATTATCTATTGAAAGTTGAATAGTACATTTTCAATTTTCAATTTTCAATTTTCAATTATTATGAGGCAATATTTAGATTTACTGAATAGGATTTTGAAGGAGGGGACGGTGAAAGAGGACCGGACGGGGACGGGAACGATTAGCGTGTTCGGTCATCAGATGCGGTTTAACTTGGAAGAAGGTTTCCCTTTACTGACAACAAAGAAGTTACATTTGAAATCAATTATATACGAGTTATTGTGGTTTTTGAATGGCGATACGAACGTGAAGTATTTACATGATCACGGGGTAAGCATCTGGGACGAATGGGCTGACGAGAATGGAGATTTGGGACATATTTACGGTTACCAATGGCGTTCGTGGCCTAAGCCGGACGGGACTACTCTGGATCAGATTGCTCATGTGGTACATGACATTAAACATAGTCCGAATTCACGTCGGCTGATCGTGAGTGCATGGAATGCGGGTGATATTGAGAATATGGCATTACCCCCTTGTCATGCATTATTTCAATTCTACGTGGCTAACGGAAAATTATCCTGTCAACTTTATCAACGTAGTGCCGATACCTTTTTAGGCGTGCCGTTCAATATCGCTTCATATGCTTTGTTGACGATGATGATGGCGCAAGTGTGTGGATTGAAACCGGGTGAGTTTGTACATACCTTGGGGGATACGCATATCTATTTGAATCATATCGAACAGGTGAAATTGCAGTTGACTCGGGAGCCTCGTGCTTTACCCCGGATGGAAATCAATCCGGACGTGAAAAATATATTTGATTTTAAATACGAGGATTTCACATTATGTGATTATAACCCGCACCCGCATATAAAAGGAGCAATTTCGGTATAATGTAGAATTTAGAGTTTAAAATGTAGGATGAATTATTCTCATTAATTTACGATTTGTGAATTACGATTTGCGAGTGAAAATATCGGTTAGTGGATGAAAATCACTTAATCTAAAATCATAAATCAACAATTTGATGGGAGCTAAAGTCATAAATCGTAAATCTAAAATTAGTTCATGGTTTTATCAATAATAGTAGCAGCAGCAGAGAATCATGTTATCGGAAGGGATAACGGGTTGATATGGAAGCTTTCAGCAGATTTGAAACGTTTTAAGGCTTTGACCACTGGGCATACGATATTAATGGGACGGAAGACATTCGAGTCGATCGGTCGGGCTTTGCCTAACCGGAGAAATATCGTTATATCTCGAAATCCGGAATTCAAAGCCGCGGGATGCGAGGTCGTGCATAGTGTAGAGGAGGCTTTGGAGTTGACGAAAAATGAAGACGAGGTATTTGTGACCGGGGGAGGGACAATTTATAAAAAGTTGTGGGATAAAGCAGATCGGTTGTACCTTACTGTCGTTCACCAAAAATGTGAGGGAGACACGGTGATCCCATCCGTTGACCTTGAAGTTTGGAAAGAAGTGGTGAGAGAAGCAGGTAAGGCAGATGAGAAAAATGAATGTGATTACACATTTATAAATTACGAGCGGGTAAAATGATTGATTGCCAAATTAATACGAAATATAAATCATTGGAAAAGACCATCTTGGATATTCCTCGTCGTTTTGATCAGGAAGGAGAGGTCATTGATGATAAACGGAATGTGATTAAGATTCTGAACGTGGAAGGAGAACGTTTTAACGTGAAATCCTTTAAAAAACCTAATATCATTAATCAATTCGCTTATGCTTACGTGCGGAAGGGAAAGGCACAACGCTCGTTTGAGTACGCGAATACGTTGTTGGAAAGGGGAGTTGATACCCCGGAACCGATTGCCTATATCGTTTATCGAAATGTTTTCGGGGTAACCCGTAGTTTTTATATTTCCCGACAGGAAGAGTATGATTACACTTTTCGGGATCTGCGGGTGAAACGTCCGGCAGATCTGGAGTCTATTTTGCGGGAGTTTACCCGGTTCACGTATCATTTTCACACGCAATCAATCTATTTTATCGATCATTCTCCGGGGAACACGTTGATCCGAAGGGAAGGAGATCAATTTCATTTTATGTTGGTTGACTTGAACCGAATCAAGTTTATGAAGATTTCCCCGCTGGTGGGTTTGAGGAATTTTTACCGTTTGAATGCCACCGATGATATGATTGATATTATCGCGGATGAATATGCCCGATTGACACATTCGGATGTGATGGATATGACCCGTTTACTGAAAGAGTGGACCCATGCCCATGACGAACAGGTCCTCAAGCGAAAGGCCAAAAAGAAGAATTAGTTTATCTTCTTTTGATTTTACCGAGTTCTGGATATCTCGCCCGTAACTATTTTTTGCAGTGCATGCTCTTCGGGTTAATAGGTGAAGTTTAAAAATTGAATATCTATTTGTTATGTAATATTTGAGTGCTGCTTTAAATCCTTCATTTTGAGGCCGTGTAACGGGGGGCCGAAAGGAAAATACTTTACTCGCCAGCGAGTCTGTAATTTTCGAAATAGATTGAGTGGTTTTCTTTTGATTTTCCCCTTGTAGTTGGCTATAAAATCGTCCACGGCATCGAGAATGCGGGCGGAACAGTGTCCATCTCTGTAAGTTTGATGGCTATCGGTATATTTCCGGATATTATCCATTAATTCTTGTGGACGTGCGAGTGCTTTTTCGATAGCCGGTTCAATTTGTTCGGGAGAATCCACGTCAATCAGGTAATTCCCCGGAGACGTGTTTTTGTAAGTTACAACGGGTTTGTCGAAGAACAGGAATTCAATAATTATGGATGAACTATCGCACAGCAAGACATCCGCTTTTTGCAGGAGTTCTACGTTATTATCTCCCTCGTAGAAACTGACGTTGTCCAATGTATTTGCCAGTTCTTTATATTTTTCCACGATTTCCGGGGACATTTTTGGGTGGAAAGTAATTAACCATTGCCAGTTTTTCTCTTTGGCTAGTCTTGCTATTTCGTTGTATAAATGGGGAGTAGAAGTTATGCCAGGTGTAAACGTGGAGGCATACAGGATAGTCGGTACCGGATTTTTTTCTTGCGGGACGAGTGGAAAAAACAGATCGGTTTTACTCCAACCGGTTTCGTATACCTTGAAATGTCGATATTGTTTTTCAAGTTCTAAAAAATGAGGGGTAGAGGTACTTCCTTGTGTACAGAATATATCAAATAATCCCCGGATACGGAAATGGTCACCTCTTCCGGGACGCTTGTCTATCGAGAATCCATGGAAAACTTGAACTTTGACTCCGGGAAAGAAATCATGCACTTTATTACCCGGGGCAAAGACGGCAATCGGGTTGTATTCCATCACTTCTTTAATAGTCTTCAATTGTTTTTCCCCTTCTTGTAAATATTGATCACAAGGAGAAGTGAAGAACCAAGCGACATCATCTCCTCGTCTCCAAATTTCTGATTGAATGGGTCTTAAGATAGGGTAAGCGTATGATAATGACACGAAGAATAAATACTTTTTCATAAATTGCCAATTTATTTTGGAACAAAGATAAAAAATATAACTTTTTCGAATAGGAATATCTCGAAATAAAGATTTATGACTGAAATGAAGTTGTTTTAACCTTTGGCTTGATAAGGTCTTCAAGGGATTTGTACCGGGATGTGTTACAATTGGAATACTTTTTGCTATTTTTGTAATGAAATTGGATTGAAAAAGGGGTATTATGTCATTTGCAGAGTTATGCTATCAAATTTTTGAGGAGAGTACATCGTACTATCACGTGAAAGATTGTGTTGATGCAGAAATGGTTAATCCATACGAGTATAAATCGATAGAGTATTATTTATTTCTTAAAAATTGGGTAGATGCAATCCAGTGGCATTTGGAGGATGTGATTCGTGATCCGGATATAGAACCCGTAAAAGCGTTAGGGATCAAACGACGTATAGATCAGTTGAATCAGCGTCGGACGGATTTAGTCGAGTTGCTGGATGGATATTTTTGGGATAAATATAAGAACGTGAAAATACTATCTTGTGCCACCGTGAACACGGAAAGTCCGGCATGGGCAATAGACCGATTGTCTATCTTATGTCTGAAAATTTATCACATGGAACAGGAGGTGCAACGTAGAGAGGTAACGCAAGTGCATGTAAAAGAGTGTGATGACAAATTGAGCGTGTTGCTGGAACAGAAACGAGATTTGGTGTTTGCGATAAATCAGCTTTTGGAAGATATAGAAACGGGACGTAAATATATGAAAGTCTACAAGCAGATGAAGATGTATAATGATCCAGAATTGAATCCCGTATTATATAGAAAAGGGCGAGGAGTATGAGTGTAAAAAAAGTATTGGTGATTCGTTTTAGGAGAATAGGGGATGCGGTACTATCAGTCGTGATCTGTAGCTCTCTCCGAAAGAGTTTTCCGGAAGTGGAGATTCATTACGTGTTAAATGATCATATCGCTCCTTTATTTGAAAATCATCCGGATATAGATAAAATTATTACCTTTTCAGATGAAGAAAACAATCATTTTTTCAAGTATTTACGGAAAGTCCGTCAGTTGATGAAAACGGAGCGATATGACGTGATCATTGATACTCGTGCGACGATAAAAACGTTATGGTTTAGTGCTTTTTCTTTAAAAACACAATATCGTATCGGAACATCGAAGTTTTATAATCATTTTTTTCATAATTACCGGGTGCGTAACCATGTGAATGATGATTTGGACGAGGTTATGCGAAATCTGTTATTGCTACAACCACTAAAGCGAGAAGGGAAGTTAGCGATGACCACCGATTTCCGGTTGTATGTGACAGAACAGGAAACGCTAGAATTTAGAAAGTACATGGAACAAAAGGGGATTAATCTTTCTCGTTTCATTGTGGTATGTACTCCCTTTACCCGAGTTGTACGGAAAGCTTGGGATATGGCGAAAATGAAAGAGGTATTGTCTCGTATTATTCAGCGTTATGATGCTCAGTTAATTTTTAATTATTCCCAGGAAGAAAAAGCTGCAGCCTTGGCATTGTACGAGGATATGGGAGAGGATGAGCATATCTTTATCAATGTAGAGGCAGATTCATTACGAAAATTGGTATCAATGCTGGAGACGGCCGATTTCTTTTTTGGGAATGAGGGAGGGCCTCGGCATATTGCCCAAGCGTGTCATTTGCCGGGGTTGGCTATTTACCCGCCTTGGGTTGAATTACCTAGGTGGTTGCCTTCCAATGATATGCGTTATCAGAGTGTTAGCCCTTTTGATATGTTTCCTGGGCAGGTAATCGAGAGAAGAACCGAAAAAGAGGTATTCGATCTGCTTACTGTGGAATATGTATGGGAACGCCTGCAACCTATGATGGATGAGGTGTTTATTAATTGTGCTTTTGAATGAGTGTCAGAGTTTTGTACTTCTACTATAAATTCATTGTGAAAATGTCGGTAAGACGATAAATTTCTTTAATTTTGTTTTTGATAGGTAGGGTGGTAGAATTTGGCAGGTATTGGAAAGAATACTAAAGATGATTTTATGAATAAGGTTATAACATACGGTACTTATGATGTTTTGCATCAAGGCCACGTGAATTTATTGAAGCGGGCGAAAGAGCTAGGTGATTATCTTATCGTGGGCGTTACGTCTGATCGTTTTGATCGGGAACGGGGGAAGCTCAATGTAAAAAATAATGTTTTGGAACGCGTGGAGGCCGTCAGAAAAACAGGTTATGCCGATGAGATTATTATTGAAGATTATGTGGGGCAAAAAATAGATGACATACAAAAATATAATATAGATATTTTTACTGTTGGTTCAGATTGGGTTGGTAAGTTTGATTACTTGAATGAATTTTGTAAGGTGGTGTATTTACCTCGTACAGAGGGGGTGTCATCAACTCAGATAAGAAATGAATCTCAACAGATTGTGCAGTTGGGAGTTGTTGGAAGCGGACGAATTGCAAATAGATTTATTCCTGAGGCGGGATTCGTGAATGGTATCTCAATTACGGCAGTTTATAACCCTATGCGAGAGGAGGCTTTGCAGTTTTGTGAAAAATTTGACGTGACGAATTACAACTCGTTTGAAGATTTTTTAGGTGCGATTGATGCTGTCTATATCGCATCTCCTCACCTCACGCATTATGAGTATATAAAATTGGCATTGATGGCTGGCAAGCATGTTCTATGTGAAATTCCCATGGTGCTGGACGGGGAGGAAGCTAAAGAACTCTATGCATTGGCAGAAGAAAAGCGATTGGTATTGCTTGAAGCATCTAAAACAGCATTTTGTCCGGCATGGAATCATCTGCTCACGCTTGTGAAAAGCGGAGTGATCGGGGAGGTGGTTGATGTCAAGGCTTCTTTGTCAAAACTTGTACCCAATAACGTCAGGGAGATGGATGTCAATCAAGCGGGCGGTAGTGTTACAGAACTAGCTCCGTTTCCTTTGATGGCTATCGTGAAGTTGCTTGGCAAGGATTATTTAGGTGTGCATTTCTTTTCAAAAATGCAGGATGGAGTGGATATTTTCACGAAAGGTGAAATCGTTTATGGAAATGCGGTTGCTTCCATAACGCTTGGTTTGGGTGTGAAAACTGAAGGGAACTTGGTTATTTCGGGTACAAAAGGGTACGTGCTTGTTCCATCCCCTTGGTGGTTGACGAATTATTTTGAGGTGAGATATGAGGATCAGAATTTGAATAAGAAATATTTCTATACTTATCAAGGTGACGGGTTACGTTATGAAATACAGGAGTTCGTGACGATGGTTCTGAGTGGACGGACAAGTAGTTACAAATTGAATCATAACGAATCAATCACGATAGCTAAGATCATTGGTTGTTACCGTGATTCGAATAATACAACGTATTTAAAATAAGATTTGTCGTATGAAGTATGCAGTTGTAACGGGAGGCACGAAAGGTATCGGCTTAGGGATTGTAAAAGTATTATTGGAAAGAGGTTTTTACGTGTTTACGAATTACGCTCGTGATAAAGAATCGGCAAAACGGGTAGAACAGGAGTTAGGACAATGGAAAGACCGTTTGAGTATTGTTCAAGCCGATCAAAGTGATAAAGAATCTTTCACTCGATTTGTTCAAATCGTAAAGGCTAAAGCAGAGTCCATAAATTGTATTGTTTGTAATGCGGGAATGACCATACGGAAACCTAATATGGAAATTACGGACGAACAATGGGAGCAGGTGATGCAAGTGGCTATTAATTCTCACTTTTACTTGGTTCGGGATTGTCATGAAATGATTGAACCTGATTCTCGGATTATTTTCATCGGTTCAATGATGGGAGTATTGCCTCATGGAACGTCGTTGCCTTATGGTGTTTCCAAAGCGGCAGTTCATGCTCTTGCAAAGAATCTTGTTAAGGAATTTGAGGGAACGGGAACAACCGTTAATGCTATCGCTCCCGGCTTTGTTGAAACCGAGTGGCAAAAAAATAAACCTCAGAATATACGGGAAAATATTTATGGAAAGACAGCAATAAAAAGATTTGCAACCGTTGATGAAATTGCAAACGCTGTTGCTTTTTGTCTGGATAATCAATTTGTAAATGGCTCCATTATCGAGGTTAGTGGTGGCTATTGTTTCAAATAATAAGGGGCTGAGTAATTTGCCCCTTGTTTTCATGCTTTTATATTATCGTTTAGTTCTAGTAATTTGTCAACGATCTTTGAAGATACTTTCCCGTCCACGACACCCATGACGTAGCGGACCAACTCTTCTCGTTTTGCTTTGTTTTTATTAATCCCAGCAAGAGCCTCTCGTGCATTTTTCACCATATTCTGATAACTTTTGGGCGTGTCTGCTACTTCCCATAAATAGAAATTTTCTATGTCTAATCGCTTTCTTGCTTTGTGAGGAAATAGACGATCGTGCAATCTGTATCTCAGAAACATATTGACAATAGCTGGTTTACCTATACCAGAAAATTCGAATACGGCACTTGACATATCGGAAATCATTAGATCGGAAGCGTTTAAAAATGGCAGAATATCTGTTTCATTAAATTTGGCTAGGTACACGTTCGGGTAGCTGGCCCACGTTTCTAAGCGATGTAAATCTCTCCGGTATCTTTTGCGTAAAAATAGATGAGAGTGTGGCTTTAATATGATATTATATTCGGCAAAGTCTTCCGGGAATTTCTTACCCATTTTCAAAATAGATGACGGGTAAAAAGTGGGAGCGTATAGTATGGTCTTTTTGTTTATGTCTAAATTACAACTTTGGAGAAATTTGATACGATCTTCTTCTGTTAATAGAAAGTAATTGTCCAGTTTAGAGTATCCGGATATATAATAGATTGATTTTTTCTCCGGGAAGAGTTCGTTTAATCTGTCTTCCATGAATTTCCCGTCCAAGAAACGTAAATCGACATTATTCAAATCCGGTGCGTAATTGACCGTTTTTCCCCCCCATGTACCATGCATGATAAGGGCTGATTTTTTAAATGAGGTAGAAATATGACGTGGGGTATTTCCGAAAACCATAATATGACATTCCCGGTTTTCTTCGTCAAGGCAATACATGAATCCCTTTTCTTGGCAATACTTGATGGATTCTTCCCGTTGATTCAATTCATCTCTTCCTCTGTTTTTAGGGATAATTATGACGTATGCTATGTCTCGTTTGATGATCTCTTTGATGACTGGTTCGAAGTGGGGAATATAATATAGTTTCTCAAGGTAAAAGCCGATTATGTAATTTTCCATACGTAATTGTTGAGGTATCTTTTTCTCCTTTGATATCGTGTTGAAAACGATCAAAAAACGATCGTTTAATAATTACAAAAGTAATAATATTTTATTATTTCATACCTTTTGTACTTAATTTAGTCTTGATCTCCCCTCTTCTCAAATTTCTCCATACATATAGAGAAAATTTTATTGTTTAACCCATTTTATCGCATCAGCCACAAGCTCTTGAGGCAAACTGCCATATTTCGTCTCAAATTTATCCTTCCGGTCTTTATCACTTAATATGATTTTTGCCTCCTTTGAAAAAGGAAACACGCCCAGCGAAACCCATCCTGTTTCTTTACTATCCACAGCTGCAATCACATCATATTTTTCTTCCCCGCTACAAATGGTGTAATAAAATTCTTGTTTAGGATCTGCTACCGTATTAACAGGTTTCGTGTGATAAAAAAACACCTCATATTCCCCCGGCTGCGGTAACACGGCATTCCATTCCACATGCGACTTGCCGGAACCTGCTCGTTTGTAAAAAGCACTCCGTACGGGCATACCGTAAAAATTATTATCAACAACAGGTTTCCAAGTTGCCGGCTCACCTGCTCTTGCTTGGTACTCTTCCGGTCCTTCTTCGTCTCGAAACAGAGAGACAATATTAAAACCTTTCGCTTTTATGATCCTAAAGCCGGGATCTTCATTATCAACTATAATTTCATTATTATTCTGGAAAAACGTTATCGAATCCAAATTAAAAATCCCAGTCACGGTATCACCAAGAACTCCGTCCGGTTTTTCCAACCTAACAGACGTTACACATGGAAAATTCTCGGCTAATGGCATATTCAAAGAATAATTATTAGTAACCAACCCTATATCTTTCCGGTTGCGAACTTTAATTTCCTTTCCCTCACGAGGAGGAATGATCCATCCCTGCATATCCTTCGTCATAATGATTCCCGGTACATCGCTCCGATTGAATACTTTAAAACGACAAAATATATCTGAAAAAGCAAATGCATCCTTCCCCTCAAACTGAAACGCCTGGAATTCTCGTATATCAAAGCATGGCAATCCTTTAGTATTGTACCATCTCTCCACGATAGAATCCAAACTAAAACCAAATGCACGTTGAAACTTTCGATAACACACATCCAGCGGAACCTCAACAAAATGCTCACTAGCAATAGAATCCATGTAAAACTTCCAGAACGCCTCCCTCTTTATTCTCAACATCAAATGACTAAACAATTCTTCGCTTTTTTTAAGAACAATATTACGAACAACTTCTGAAGGCAAAGCATGGTCCTGCAAAGCATCCTTCAAACTATGATCTTTCAAATAACGCACGACTTGCCAATGATCTGTCATGCTTCCCCCAAGCCGATAATCTTGATATGCCATATTAAGTAGAACATCGTGCATAATCGGATATTCCTCTGAACCAACAAACAACGTACGACCAAATAAAGTTGGATTTACGGAACAACTTCCTTGTCCAAAAATCGTGATAATATCCACTTTCAATTTATATAACATTTTTTCCGGGTCATCTCCTTTATCGGGCACCTTATTCTGATATTTCACGATCGAATATAATTTCTCCGGAAGGAACACAATTCCCGCCTGTTCCCGTTCCCCCGTCAAACGAGACAAATTAGAAAAACAATAAAAATCACATGGTGTTTCCAAAAGCGTCAACTGACGATAAGGATAATGCTGGGTCGGGTCGAACTTCCTTTTAGCAAGTACCTCTTTGATCAACACCCCCATGTCCCGAGTTCCATCATTCAACGCATTTACCTCTTCCCACTCTTTATCCGTCAGACCCTGCCCTTTTTTTATACATCCCTGCATCTCAAAACTAACCTTGCTATCTGCTAACTCTTTTACCAATAGATCTTCAGGTATATTATATTGTTCCAACAAATATTCGTGTCGAGGTAAATAATACAATTCCAAACAAGTCGAATCATCCAAACCCATTGAAGACACGGTAATCTCCCGTTTTCGATATTCACCGACACACAAACTTATACCCGGCATATCATGTGTAAAAACGAATGAAGTTTTCCCTTCTTTCTCGTCCACCATATCCCCTTGTGAGATTGCTATCAGACGAGGGTCATGCTCGACTGCCAATGAATAACGGGTAAAATTCACACCTCTATACTCTAATGGGCTATAAGGCGGAACGCACACGGGGTACCATAGACTTTCCGGGGTTAATAACGTGTAATCCTCACGGCAAAAAGCTGGTGTATAACCGTAGCAAGATATTCCAACACGATTCACATCTGAAAAATCATACTCCTCATTCTCTTGTTCCAAAAAACATATATCCGTTTCAATATTTCCTTCATACAGAACCCCAACACAACATCTCTCTCCGGGAGTTAATTCTTTATCCAAAATAATAGCTTGACATTCTCTTCGGAATGATATGTTTTTCCCATCTACTTCAACCCGATTTATTTTCAAGCCCGGATTCAAATACAGGACAAGAGGTATCTTTTCCAAATTTCCATTAACAATCTCCATTTGGCTTTCAATTGCAAGCCCTCCCCCTTCCAACATCTTCATGCGTAAATCATTCCGAACAATTCTCGTTCCCGAGTATTTACTATTTTCATGATATACCTGTCGGTAAAGCTTTCTATTATTATCTATCGTCTTGTAATGATCATAATACATGAAAGCCAAACAACCGGAAAGAATAAATAAAACACAAGCACCGCATAAACTCTTTTTCATTACAAAAGCCTCATTCGGGATTCTCGGATAAGAAATAACGGACAACATGAAAAAACCAATCCCTGCAAACAAGATGTTCCCTCGTTGCAAGAGATAATTCTCAAGATTTACATGCCCCGTAAAATCAGAAAACATATTGGGTACATAACGGGCACAAGGATCTAACAATCCATGCAAAAGATGAGCTGCACCAAAAGTCAACCCACTAAATAACAACAAGAATAAAATAAGACTCATTCCTAGATTACGAACCCAACGAATCATAAAACCGGAGAAACCGAGGAAGTAAACTAATGCCGGGAATGTGAGCGTAATCCAATAAAACAAGTAATATGACAAGTTAAAAGAATGAGAATACAAAATAAGATTAATAATAATCGATACGACAAATACAAACCCATTTAATAATGTCACGACCAGCAATTTCCCTAGAAAATTACCTGTCACGATTTCCCGATTACCCTGAGGACGGGAAAATAGAGCCTCTTTTGTACCTATTTTATATTTTCTCAAATCATTTACCACAAGAGAAACGACAAGCAACAGTTGAATCAAATTAAAATAATAGGCACTTTTAAATGGAATAGACGAAGCCAAAGCCTGAGAAGGCCAATCCATGTAAAATTGAAACAAATCATTTATCGAATCGCTACCACCTACCCTCGACAGAAAAGAATACTGATATACGACAAGCCCTAAAATCGCAAGAATTGCAAAAATTCGAAACAAAATGCTCCTACAAACCCGTTTGAATTCGTATTCTGACTCGATAAAAATATTGTTCTTGTTCATAACAAAACATAAATTGTTGTACTTAAATAATCTCAACTTCACAAACATCAACAGATTTTTATATATGTCACATCAACAATGAAAAAGTATTATCCTAATTCTCAAAAATCATAAAAATAGTTTAATTTAATTTCATCGTTTTTTCCCTTTTTCCTCAATACTTACGCTTACACCAATCCTTTATCGCTTCGTTATGTCTTCGATAAATCTCCGTCACGATAGAACACCACTTTAACGCCTACATAACGAACAGATGCAAAGCCAAGTATTGACTAACAAGATAGAAACAGCAAAGCATAACAAATCAAACCGAGAACAATAAGAGAACGGATGGAAAAACTACCCTTCTTTCGAAGATTCCTCAGAGCTTAAACAGAGCTCATATAGTAGCAACAGGAGAAGCAACGAATCATCTCTGAATGACCAACGAAAAAGGGTACTGTTCTCCATTAGATTACAATTGTATTACACCTAATTCTGGTTTAATATCCTCCCAAACTCTTTTTCTTCAAAAAGATATTTTAGGACATGACAAATGAAAAAGGTAATAACCGGCTGGCCTTGATCAAAATCGTTCGTTTCTTACCAACCATAATAACATCAAAATCCGCTTTATAGCGTTGAACAATCTCTACCATCACTTGACGGCAAGCCCCACATGGAGTGACACTATCCTCCACCTCCACGCCATGATCCCGGGCTGCAATAGCGATTGCCTTGATTCCCGTCTCCGGGTAAGCAGAACAAGCATAAAACAAAGCGGTTCGCTCAGCACATAGACCGGAAGGATAAGCAACATTTTCTTGATTCGTGCCGCAAACAACCTCTCCGTTATTCATCAACACGGCAACCCCCACGGCAAAACCCGAATACACACAATACGCATTTTTCGTGATCCCTAAGGCCGCACGACACAATTCCTCGTACCCTTCCGGGTAAGATTCCCGGTACACCATGTAATCAATCTTCAATTCTGCTTTCTCCATTCTATTTTTTTTCGTAATTTTACCGCCAATATAAAACATTATCGGAAATTATGAGCAAGATTTGTGTTATTTTATTTTTGAGTTTTATCGGTATTAACATATGCAATGCCTCAAATGACAGTCGGAAAGTATTTATTAGAAAATATAAAAATATTGCCATTGAAGAAATGGATCGTACGGGCATCCCAGCCAGTATCAAACTAGCGCAAGGCATTTTGGAGTCTGGATGTGGAACTTCCCAATTGGCCATCAATGCCAATAACCATTTCGGGATCAAATGCCACAACTGGAACGGTCCCAGTTTCACGATGGATGACGATCAGAAAAACGAATGTTTCCGGAAATACAGGAATCCGGAAGAGTCATGGGTTGATCACAGCGAATTTCTACTCTCGCGTCCCCGCTATGCCTTCTTGTTCGACTTGCCTAAGACCGATTATAAAAGCTGGGCCAAAGGTTTAAAAAAGGCAGGCTACGCCACAGCTTCCGACTATGCCCAAAAATTGATCAAGATCATTGAAGAAGAAGAACTGTATCAATTCGACCACCCAGCGAAAAAATTTCGTCCGATTCCTAACGAATTAAATTACACGCTCAGTGAAAGCAAAAATTATCAAAGCCGAGTAGTATATATAAATAAAATACCTTCCGTGAAAGTAAAAGAGGGAGACACATTTGAAAGTATCGCACAATATTTCAATATCCCCCTGAAGAAATTATTGAAATACAATGACAAAAACGAACTTTCGATTCGTACGGGGATGCACGTATTCCTTGCAAAGAAAAAGAATAAAGCCCCCAAAGGCTACACATTCCATAAAGTAAAAGCAGGAGATTCCATGTACCTGATCTCTCAATTATACGGCATCAAGCTTGCCAAATTATTACAATATAATTATATGGAGAATGGAGATAAACCTCAGGTAGGTGAAATGATCTCGTTAAGGGGGCCTGCTCAATTATATTAAAGAAGAAAAAGTAAATGGAAAAAAATAACGAACTATTCCTCAAACAGAATTCCATATTCGGATGTCTCATGGGGGCCACTTTCATTTTCGCATCTTTACTGTTTATCTTGGCGGACAAAGGAATCGTGGCAAACGTCCAATTCAATAACATCATGATGATGTTAACAATTTTCGGGATATTTATGGGTGTCCGCAAATATAGGGACGAGCAATTGGCAGGAATTATTTCTTACGGGAAAGCCTTAAAGACCGGAATATTCATCCTGTGTATCGCCTCCTTATGTTACGCCGTATACGTATATTTTTTATACACGTTTAACGCAAACCTTCTAACCGAATTCAAAAATATAACATTAAATATATTGAAAGTTTCCGGCCAAAACTCTCCGCTCTTCAAAATGATTGAAGAAAATGCCGATATGTATTTCTTCCCTGTCAGCATAGCATTCGGAGAATTATTCAACAGAATCATCGTGGGAGGTGCATTCTCGCTATTCATCGCCGGACTGGTCAGAAGGAGCAAATTACCGTTTAACTCGTAAGAATTTTAATCATGGATATTTCAGTAGTTGTCCCGTTATATAATGAAGAAGAATCATTGCCGGAACTGGCAGCATGGATCGAACGAGTCATGACCGCGAACAACTTCACCTACGAGGTTATTATGGTGGATGACGGGAGTAACGACACCTCTTGGAAAGTCATAGAAAAATTGTCTGCAAAAGACAATCGAATACGGGGAATCAAGTTCCGGCGCAATTACGGGAAATCTGCCGCATTACACTGCGGATTCGAGGATGCCCAAGGCAACGTGGTCATCACCATGGACGCAGATTTACAGGACAGCCCGGATGAGATTCCGGAACTCTACCGAATGATCACGCAAGAAGACTATGACTTAGTCTCCGGATGGAAAAAGAAAAGATACGACCCGATAACCAAAACCCTGCCGACCAAACTCTTCAATGCAACCGCCCGAAAATTTTCTGGAATAAAATTACACGATTTTAACTGCGGACTAAAAGCTTATAAAAACACAGTAGTAAAAAATATTGAAGTATACGGGGAGATGCATCGCTACATACCAATCCTAGCTAAACAAGCCGGATTCACCCGAATCGGGGAAAAAGCGGTTCACCACCAAGCCCGGAAGTATGGGGTTACAAAATTCGGGCTAAACCGGTTTATCAACGGTTTTCTCGACTTGCTTTCGGTGACTTTCATCACCCGCTTTGCTAAAAAGCCTATGCACTTATTCGGCGCAATCGGTACATTACTGTTTATCATAGGATTCTGTGCAGCCGCATGGATCGGAATCGAGAAACTGCTAGCAGTGGCTCATAACTTACGGGCTCCCTTGGTGACGAATAATCCTTACTTTTATATTGCCTTGACTTGCATGATTCTGGGTACACAACTATTTCTAGCCGGATTTCTAGCGGAACTGGTTTCCCGAAGTGCCAGTGACCGGAACGTGTATAGAATTGAGAAAAAAATTTAAGATTTTCCATATTTTATTTTACCTTTGAACGTTTGTGTGTAAATTCATTTTTAAATAAAATACTATGGTAGAAAAAATTCAACAAACCCTTCGAGACTCGAAAGCCGCACGCTGGACAGCCTTGCTATTAATCGCTTTCATGATGCTATTTGCATATATGTTTGTCGATGTAATGTCACCCCTGCAAAATTTGATTGAAACGCAACGCGGGTGGAATCCCGGCGTATTCGGAACTTACGCAAGTTCAGAATATTTTCTGAATGTCTGCGGTTTCCTGATCATCGCGGGTATTATCCTAGATAAATCCGGTATCCGCTTTACAGGGACATTATCCGCTTCCTTAATGGTCGGTGGAGCCGTCATTAAATACATTGGTATTTCAGACTGGTTTCAGGCTACCGAATTCGCAACATGGTTAAACTCATGGTGGGTTTCTATGCCGGCTAGCGCCAAATTAGCTTCATTAGGATTTATGGCTTTTGGTTGCGGTTGTGAAATGGCAGGAATCACGGTGTCCAAAGCTATCGCGAAATGGTTCGAAGGTAAAGAAATGGCTTTAGCCATGGGATTGGAAATGGCAATTGCGCGTATCGGAGTATTCGGAGTTTTCTCTATCTCCCCGTGGTTAGCATACATGGCCCCAGAATCAGTTTTGAGACCCATTGCTTTCTGTACAGTTCTGTTGATTATCGGTTTAATTTTCTTCTTGGTTTTCACGGTCATGGATAAAAAACTAGACAAGCAGATCGGTGAAAACAATGTTCATGAAGAGCCAGAAGAAGCTTTCAGGATCAGCGATATCGGGAAAATCTTCTCTAGCCAGATTTTCTGGGTTGTTGCTTTACTATGCGTGTTATATTACTCCGCAATATTCCCATTCCAACGTTACGCAACAAACATGTTGCAATGTAATCTCGGCATGACGGCTTCCGCCGCCGCCAACGTATTCAGATGGTTCCCAATCGGAGCAGCCATTATCACCCCCATGCTAGGTTCATTTTTGGATCACAAGGGGAAAGGTGCAACAATGCTTATCTTGGGTGCATTACTGATGATTTTCTGCCACCTCACGTTTGCTTTTGTTGTGCCTAGTACAGAAAGTAAATTCATCGCCTTCGTGGCTATTATCGTGTTGGGTATCTCGTTCTCTCTGGTTCCCGCCGCTTTATGGCCGAGTATTCCAAAGATCATGGAAACGAGATATTTGGGTAGTGCTTACTCCTTGATATTCTGGGTTCAGAACATAGGATTATGCTTCGTTCCGGTAATCATCGGTAACGCATTGACTTCTTCAAATGCAAATAATGAAGCTGTCATTGCGGCAAAAGCTCTGGTTGAACAAGGACAGACTGACGTGTTGATCCCGTACAACTACACCGTGCCCATGATTATCTTTGCTTGTTTCGGTGGGGTTGCCCTTTTGTTAGCCCTTTACCTGAAGATTATTGACAAGAAGAAAGGCTTTGGATTGGAATTGCCGAATATCAAGAAGTAATCCGTTACATAAAGATTTTATAAGGCTGAATTCTAAGTCTCTTGCAAATATTTCTAAAAGAAAATCGTGATAAAATGTCTTTTTTATTGCGGTTTTCTT
>CALUKD010000010.1 GCA_944321125.1 Candidatus Butyricimonas faecavium
TAAAAAGAAAAAAATATCTGCATTCCATTTGTAAGCATGAAAAATTAGTATATTTGCAGCGCAATAATCGATCGTTTTTTTAGATTAATAGTCTAGAATCAGTAAAATCAGATTATTTGCGTGGGGATGAATATAATCCTTCCAGAAGACAGTTTTTACGTGCTGTACCTGTTTAAGGATGGTGCGTGGGACACATGGGCATAAAAAGTTAAGCCTGATTCTAAAGGTTAATGCGCGAAGCGTATCTACATCAATCGTGATATATCAAATTTTTATTAACCAATCACGAGAATTTCCAGATTTCACAAGCTATAAAATATGTCAGAGGGTACGAGAAAAATACATTGGTATGCGGCGTACACTAAAATCAATCAGGAATTAACGATTAAAAAGCGGTTAGATCACTTGGCGATAGAAAACTATCTAGCTATGCGTGATGAAGTTCGTGAGACTTCTTCCGGGAAGAAAAACGTGCGGGTAATCTTGATCCCTCATTTGATTTTTATTCGGACGGATCAAACAACAGCTTTCTCGTTACTTAATGAACATGGTTTAAGCGTCGTTTACCTGAAAGACTTAGAAACTCGTCATTTGCTGATAGTTCCCGATAAGCAAATGCGTGATTTTATGTTCTTGCTTGACTTTTCAGATTCCACCGTGGAGGTGATCAATGAAGAGTTGAAGCGAGGCGATCGGGTAAGGGTAATCAAAGGTCCGCTAATTGGACTTGAAGGAGAATTGCTCCGCATAAAGGGGCATAAACGCATAATAGTACGCCTGGAAGGGGTTGTTTCTGTGGCAACCTCTTACATTCCGGGTTCATTCCTAGAAAAAATAAAATAGAGATAGTGGCGATGAATCTTAATGATTTGTACAAGAAAGTATCGGCCATCCCGATCGGGGATTTTCCCCCATCCGCGTTGTCTGGCTTATTGCATGGGTATATCTCGGTTTATTCCATCGTGCGAGTAAACCCGTGGTTGGAAGACGTGTATGGTAGCCAATGGGACATCCATGAACGGATTCGGGAAATAGCAGGGGAGTTAGCGGATTTGATAAAAGATCCGGCTGTTGCATTGGAAGATCGAGTGGGGTATGTTGCCGACTTGATGGAAACTTATTTGACCTATTCCGACATGGATTTTTTAGATATTGCGTTGGATGCGGCTTACGGGATTATATCCCCGGAGAGGAATGGAGAGATCGTGTTACCTTGTCGGACTCCGGAGATGTGTAGGTTGTTGTGTAGTTGTTATTATTTTACGGGGGAGGAGGAATGTGCAAAGTTGGCAAAGGATATAATAATGGAATGGGAAAATTGTGTGAAAAAAGCTACTAGGGATCTAGAACAATTGAATGTATGGAAGTGGCTTCAGGCTGAGGAGTTTTATGAGAATATAATTGAGGAAAAGAGGCAGGAGATGCAATTAGGAGATATGAATCTTGTTGGGAATAACCTTTTGGCTGGGCTAAGGATTGAGGAGCTAGATTTGAGGTGCGTTTCTTCATGTTTTGATGTATTAGCAACAAAAGAATATATTAATTTAAAATAATTTATGAAAGCTTGTTTCATGGGGTTAGGCTATATTGGTCTGCCCACGGCAATTATTGCCGCAAAACATGGTATTGAAGTTACTGGGGTTGATATAAATCCTAGTGTTGTTGAGTTGACAAATCAAGGAAAACTCCATATTGTGGAACCGGGATTGGAGGTATATTTACAAGAAGTTGTAAAAACGGGGAATTTAAAAGCTTCTCTGAAGCCGGAAGTTTGTGAGGCTTATTTTATGGTTGTTCCTACTCCTTTTAAAGGAAATCATGAGCCGGATATTTCTTACGTGGAGGCTGCAACTCGATCTGTATTACCTCTATTAAAAGCTGGAGACTTGTATGTGATAGAATCTACATCCCCCATTGGAACTACAGAGAAAATGAGGGATTTGATTTATGGTGAACGACCGGAATTAAAAGATAAAATATATATAGCTTATTGCCCGGAACGAGTATTACCGGGAAACGTGATTTATGAACTGGTGCATAATGACCGGGTGATTGGGGGGATAGATGAAGAGTCAACAAATAAGGCTATCGAGTTTTATTCACAATTTGTTCAAGGAACATTACATAAAACAAATGCTCGTACGGCTGAAATGTGTAAATTGACAGAAAATTCTTCTCGGGATGTGCAGATTGCTTTTGCGAATGAGTTATCCTTAATTTGTGATAAAGCGGGAATCAATGTATGGGAATTGATTAACCTGGCAAACAAGCATCCTCGTGTGAATATTCTTCAACCCGGTTGTGGTGTAGGGGGACATTGTATAGCCGTTGATCCTTATTTTATTACAGCGGATTTTCCGATGGAATCCAAGATTATTGCTGATGCCCGGGAGATAAATAATTATAAAGCGTTCTGGTGTGCGGAGAAAGTACAAAACGAGATGTTGAAATTTGAATTACAACATCATTGTAAACCTGTTATCGCCATGATGGGGTTGGCTTTCAAACCGAATATTGATGATTTGCGGGAATCCCCAGCAAAATATATTACAACTAGAGTGATGCAATCTTGTAGTAATGCGGATATTCTTGTCGTTGAGCCTAACGTGCAAGAACATAAAGTGTTTAAATTGACTGCATACCGGGAGGCTTACGAGCAAGCGGATATCGTGGTAATGCTGGTGGCTCATGATGAATTTAAGACTTTACCGTGGACAGACCGGAAAGTGATTCTTGATTTTTGTGGTATTTACAAGAAATAAATTGTTTTGATGAAAAAAATAATGTTAGTTTTTGGAACTCGCCCGGAGGCGATTAAAATGGCTCCTTTGGTAAAGGAGTTCCAAAAGTACCCGGAACAATTCCAAACTATAGTTTGTGTAACAGGTCAGCATCGAGAGATGCTGGATCAAGTGCTTCATATATTCGAAATCGAGCCTGATTATGACTTGAACATCATGAAGCAAGGTCAAGATCTGTACGACGTGACGGCACGGGTTTTAACCGGAATGCGTGAGGTGTTGAAAGAAACGAAACCCGATGTTGTTTTGGTACATGGCGATACAACGACTTCAACTGCAGCTGCCTTGGCGGCGTTTTATCAGCAAATCCCGGTGGGACATGTAGAAGCTGGTTTGCGAACACATAATATTTATAGTCCTTGGCCGGAAGAGATGAATCGCCAAATAACAGGGCGAATCGCCGCTTATCATTTTGCACCAACACCTTTAAGTCGTCAAAATTTGTTAGCAGAAGGAATTCGTGATGAAAAGATTACGATAACAGGGAACACAGTTATTGATGCCTTATATATGGTAGTGGAGCGGATAAAGAATGATAAAACGTTGGAGTTTGGTCTAAATTGCTCCTTGATAAAGGCTGGGTATGACGTGGATCGTTTGAATGATGGTAAGAAATTGGTGTTAATAACCGGACATAGGCGGGAAAATTTTGGGGATGGATTCATTAACATGTGTCAAGCGATAAAAACATTGTCAGAGAAATACCCGGATGTGGATTTTGTTTACCCGATGCACTTAAACCCGAATGTGAGAAAGCCTATACATGAGGTGTTCGGGGAAGATTTGTCGAATTTGAAGAACATGTTTTTTATTGAACCATTAGAGTATTTGAGTTTTGTGTACTTGATGGAAAAATCAACAATTGTATTGACAGATAGTGGTGGAATTCAAGAAGAAGCTCCAGGGTTAGGAAAACCTGTTCTAGTTATGCGAAATACAACGGAGCGTCCAGAGGCGTTGGAGGCTGGGACAGTGAAATTGGTTGGAACAGATTTTAATAGAATTGTGGAGGAAGTTTCTCGTTTACTAGAAGATCAAAGTTATTATGGAATAATGAGCGAAGCGGTAAATCCTTATGGGGATGGTTTAGCATGTCGACAAATTATTATGGAATTAGAATAGTATGATAAATATTAATCAATTTATTTCAACAGATATAACCTTTCGCTCTGAAAGTATGTTTATATCGGATATTGAAGCGAATAGGGAACAATTACAAAAAGAGATTGAAGGGAAAAGTCTTTTGGTTATTGGAGGAGCAGGTTCAATAGGTTCTTCCTATATTCGTGCAATATTACCATTTAGACCTTCAAAATTAGTTGTTGTTGATCTAGATGAAAATGGTCTTGCTGAACTTACGAGAGATTTACGTTCAACATGGGACATGTTTGTACCTTCAGAATATAGGACTTATTCGTTTAGTTTTACAGATCCAATTTTCGCACGTATTTTCCGAGAAGAACGTGGTTTTGACATTGTTGCTAATTTTTCTGCCCATAAACATGTTCGTAGTGAGAAAGATAAGTACTCGGTTCAAGCTTTATTGGAAAACAATGTACTCAAGGCCAAAAAGCTTCTTGATTTATTAGTAGAATATCCTCCTTGTCATTTTTTTTGTGTATCAACAGATAAAGCAGCAAATCCTGTAAATATCATGGGGGCAAGCAAACGTGTGATGGAAGATATGGTTATGGCTTATACGGATAAATTTAAAGTTACGATGGCTCGTTTTGCTAATGTTGCTTTTTCTAATGGTTCTTTATTGGCTGGTTTTATTAATCGTTTGATGAAAAAACAACCTTTAGTAGCTCCAGTGGATGTTCGACGTTATTTTGTTTCTCCAGAAGAAAGTGGTCAAATTTGTATGTTAGCTTGTATTCTTGGTAAAAATGGTGAGATCTTTTTTCCAAAATTAGGTGAAGAAAAGATGATTACTTTTTCTTCCATTTGTGATCGTTTTCTAGCAAGCCTTGGTTATGAGAAGCACGAGTGCACAACTGATGAAGAGGCCAAAAAGTTTGCTTTCGAGATGCCGATGAATAGTAAAATTTATCCTGTTGTTTATTTCAAGAGTGATACAACAGGAGAAAAAGAATTTGAAGAGTTTTATGTACCTGGAGAGAAATTAAACACAACACGTTTTTTTTCTTTAGGAGTTATCGAGAGGGGGGAGAAACGTCCTATAAAAGAATTAGAGGCTTTGTTTTACAAATTAGAAACAATCTTTTTAAAACCAGATTTTGATAAATCGGAGATTGTTATATCCTTGAAAGAATTCTTACCTAATTTCGAACATGAAGAAAAGGGTAAAAATTTAGATCAGAAAATGTGATTAACAAATAAAAATTAATTTCGAATATATTATGGAATATCAGATCCCTTTATTCCAATTAAATTTTGGGGAGGAAGAGATTCAAGCTGTAACGGAAACAATTCGTTCAAAATGGATATCAACAGGTCCCAAATGTGAAGAGTTGGAAAATCTTTTTGTTAATATGTTACATGTAAAGTATGCTGTTTCAGTAACGAATTGTACTGATGCATTGCATTTGGCTTGTATTGTTTGTGGATTTGGTCCTGGTGATGAGGTGTTATGCCCCTCTTTAACTTTTGCAGCTTCTGTAAATTGCATTCGTTATGTTGGTGCTACTCCAGTGTTTTGTGATATTAAAGGTCCAACGCATATAAATATCGATCCAGTAGAGATTGAAAAAAAAATTACGAGTAAGACTAAAGGTATTATCGTTGTTCATATGGCAGGTTTTCCCGCAGATATGGACAATATTATGGATATTGCGCATAGGTATGGATTGAAGGTTATTGAAGATGCGTGTCATGGGCCTTTATCTGAATATCACGGAAAAAAATTAGGAACAATAGGTGATTGTGCTGCTTTTAGTTTTTTCTCTAATAAAAATATTAGTACGGGAGAAGGGGGAATGTTTGTTTCAAATAGTGAAGAACTTGCGACTAAGGCGTATTTACTGCGTTCACATGGGATGACGACGATGTCTTATCAACGTGCTAAAGGTCATGCCACAGCTTATGATATTGTAGATTTAGGTTATAATTTTCGTATGGATGACATTCGAGCTTCAATCGGGTGTGTGCAAATGAAAAAACTTCAGGAAGATTTGATAAAACGTGCTCTTGTTCGTCAACGTTATGTGGAGAAATTATCTCAATTGGATAAAATTATAGTCCCTTTTGCAGATCATCAAGGGTTTGTATCTAATTATATAATGCCAATAGTATTAATAAATTCAACGAGAGAAAAACGAGATTTAATTCGGGAGAAGATTCATGCTGCTGGAATACAGACAAGTGTACATTATCCTGCTGTTCACAAATTTTCTATTTATAAAAATATAGGGGGAGTACTTCCTAAAACAGAATATGTTTCAGATAATGAGATTACCTTACCTATGTATGCAAAATTGACTGATAACGAGATTGATACAATTGTCGACACTGTGATTAATATCGTGAATGCATAACGAAATGTTGTTATATACTTATGAAGGATCCTGTAATAGTTGTTGGGGCTTTTGGTGAGATAATCGAGTTGTGTGAAGAATGTGGTTGTACGATTATCGGATGTATTGATAATTTGGGAGAATCGCATTATAGAGGGTATCCCATATTGGGAACTGATGATGATTTAAGAAATTTAATTAATTATAAACATATACCTGTTATTATAACTCCCGATAAGCCTCACATAAGGAAAAAGTTATACGATCTATATAAGTATTATGGATTTACTTTCAAGACATTAATAAGTCCAAGGGCTAATGTTTCTTATTCTGCAGTCATTGGGATGGGAACCATAATTCAAGCTGGTGTACATGTCTCAGCAGAAGTTTGTATCGGTGATTTTGTAAAATTGAATAACAATGCGAACGTGATGCATGAGTGTAAAATCGGTAATTTTTCTACAGTAGCCCCGAATGCTGTCTTATTGGGAAGGGTGCATATTGGAGATGAAGTTTATATTGGAGCAAATTCAACATTATTACCCGAAATAGACATAAAAAGAGGGGTAACTGTGGGGGCTGGAGCTGTGGTTACAAGAAATATTGTGGACGAAAATATTATTGTGAAAGGAATTCCTGCAAAATGATTATAGTAAACAAATTTTGGATGATTTTGACTTTGTATCCGTCTTAGTAGATAATTACGGATAAACTAACTCTATTGTTATAATCAAATGATTGAAAATTTAAAAATAGAATCTGATAAATCACTAACAGATGCTTTAAAACAAATGGACGTTGTGGGAAAGAAACTTCTTATGGTTTTTTCCAGAGGTCAGTTTATAGGTTTATTAAGTATTGGCGATTTACAAAGAGCTATCATTAACAATATAGATTTGATAACTCATGTCGGAGAAATTTTACGTGAGGATATTGTAGTTGCAGACGAGGGAGAAAGTATAGAATCTATAAAAAGTAAAATGTTACAAATTCGGGCTGAATTTATGCCCGTGGTAAATGATAGACGAGAGATTGTGAAGGTCATTTTTTGGGAAGATTTGTTTGGTAGTCCAATACTTCCACCTAAAAAACAATTTCACGTACCTGTTGTGATTATGGCTGGAGGGTTAGGTTCAAGATTAAAGCCTCTAACAAATGTGATTCCTAAACCTCTTATCCCAATAAATGAAAAAACAATTATAGAACATATATTTGATCGTTTTAGAGAACACGGTTGTGATAGTTTTTATATTTCTGTAAACTATAAAGCAGAATTGATTGAATACTATCTTGATGAGCAAAATTTACCATATAATATTGTTTACTTTAAAGAAAATGTACCGATGGGTACTGCTGGGAGTCTATCATTATTAAAAGGAAAAATAAAGGATACTTTTTTTGTAAGTAATTGTGATATCCTTATAGAAGAAGATTATTCTGAAATTTTGGAGTATCATAAACGAAATAATAATGAAATAACTATTGTTGCAGCATTGAAAAGTTATAATATCCCTTATGGGACAATTAAGTCAGGAGAAAAAGGTGAATTAAAGGAATTAATAGAAAAACCCTGTTTTACATTTAAAATAAATAGTGGAATGTATATTTTAGAACCTCATTTAATTGACGAGATTCCGAATGATAAGTTCTTTCATATCACACAACTTATTGAAAAAGTAAAAAATAGGCGAGGGAGAGTAGGAGTTTTCCCTGTAAGTGAAAAATCTTGGAAAGATATAGGCGAATGGAGTGTTTATCTGAAAGAACTTACATATTAATTAGCGGAAATGAAGTTAGCTATAATTGGACCTGGTTACGGGCATAATATTAAGCCTTATTTAATGTTTTTTAACGATTGGCAAAAAGATCAAGTAGATTTTTATTATCATCACAAGGATTCATTTAGTGATGAATATACTAATATAAGTTTTTTACCAATTCCTAATAAATTGCTACATTTATTTTTTAATGCGAAAAAATACGATGTTGTATGGCTTATGGGGGGAGGGCGGTTACTCTACGTTATTGCCTTTATGAGCTTTTTCATGAAGAAAAATAGTAAATTAGTTATTTTCCCTTATGGAGAACGATTACCAAGAGAAACAAATAAAAAAACAATTAAAGGGTGGTTTCTTCGGAAAGTGTTATCCTGTTTTACATGTATTCATTGTGGTTGGTATGGTATTGCAGATTTGTTAAATCCTAAACTTAAATCTAAAATATTGATACAAGTTATGGGAATCAATAAGGATTTTTACAAAGTTTCAACTAATCCTCATAAAGAAATTTGTAAATTACTAGAGATAATAAATGAGAATGAATATAATTTTTATTATCCAAAATCTTTTTTGAAGGTTAGCCGTCATGATTTAGTCATAGAAGCTGTTAAAATATTGAAAGAAAATGGTGAAAAATTGCCTCCTTTTAAGGTTTACTTTTTGGGAGGGAATGAACAAGATAATCAGAGGTATGAAGAACTTCAAGGTTTAATATCTACATATAATTTATGTTCGGATATAATTTTCCTACAGAAAACGATCTTTTTTAAAACAGAAGATTTAAATCTAATATGGGGAAAAATGAATTGTGGTTTACAAATTGCACAACATGATGGTTTATCTACTACAATATTTGAACCTCTGGTGAATGAAAAAGAGTTGATTATTTCTGACATATCTCCATACAGATATTTAGATGATTATTTTGGAGTAGAGTTTAATCTTACTCCTTTAACTGCACAAGCAATAGCTCGGGAAATGAAAAATAAGATTCTTAACATTAATACAAGAAGTAAAGAAGAGAAACAAAAAATAAAAGTAGCTATAAAAGAAAAATATTCTTTTGAAAGTAATATTGAAAAATTGTTGTTGAGGTTTGAAAAAGGTATTTAATTTTTTACATTCTATATGGGATAAAGGATTCTTTCATGTTTTAATTGCAAACTTTTTGATTGCACTAGTTGCGTTTGGCTCGCAATTATTTGTTGCCAAAGTATTAACAGATATTCAATTAGGATATATTAAAATCTTCCAAAGTTTCACTCAAATTTTGTCCCTATTTGCAGGAATGGGGTTTAGTACTTCTGTTCTTATAGTTTGTTCTTGCACTCAAAATGTAAAGCAAAAATTAGAACATCTTTCGGTCGCTTTATATGCAGTGGTTCCGATTTCAATAATTGTATTAGCATTATTTATTGTTATTAATCAATTTGATTTATGGACACCAATATCTGAAGTTAAGTTGTTATTTGATAAATACTCGTATATTGTTGTTTTCACTGCAATAATAGCTGTTTATACTGCATTTATACAATCATCAAAGATTTTCAAGAAATATTCAAATCTTGTTATTTTAACAAAGTTCGTATCTATTGGTTTTATTGTGCTATTTACCTATTGGCGAGGTTTTTATGGTTTTTTTGAAGGGACATGTGTTGGACTAGTTTTATCATTGATCATCAATATTTCTTTTGTAAAGAATGAATTCGATTTTTACTTGAATAAAAAAATAAATAGATTGTCTTTCAAAATAAAAGAACAATTTAAATTAGGCATACATGGTTTGGGTACTAATATTTTTGGGATGTTAGCTTCTAATTTGGATATTATTTTTATGAATTTGTTCTTGACAAATCAATTGAATATTATAGGACAATATAGTTTTGCTGCGATTATTGTTATGGGACTTAGTATGATACAAAGTACAATAGTGCAAGTAACAGTCCCTTATTTAGCAAAATACAATGATAATTATAGTACAATTAGTTGTTTGTTAAAAAAATACAATAGAATCCTTTTTTGGAGTACCGTATTGTTGTTGTTATTATTGTATGTTTTTATTCCTATTGGGATTGAATGGATCTATGGAGATAAATACGCTAAAGGACTTTTTTATTTAATTTTTTTACTAGGAGTATGGGCTTTTAAATGTTTGAATGCTATTAATAGTGCCTATTTTTTAGCGAGTGGAAAAAGTCACTTGTCTAATTTAGTGAATTTTGTAAATATGATTTTTACAGCAGCGACAGTTTTTGTGGCATTATTATTCTTTACTGTTGAAGTGATGATTATTGGAATGATATTAGTAAATTTATGTGTAACGCTATACTCATATTTACTTGTAAAAAGATCTCTAAAACGATTACTTGTTGAGAATGATCGACTATTAAACAATTAATTAGCAAATAATGCTAAGGAAATTAAAATTATATAATCTTCTGTATTTTATACCAATGCCTGTATTTTTTACAGCAACAGGTATTTATCGGGGTAGTGCATTAAATGACGATACATTTGCTTTACCGATTTCAATTATTGTTTTCTTTGCTGTATTTTTTTGTAGTACGAAGTATATAGGTGTATTATTGGGAAGAAGAACGATCCTGTTATTAATATTTTTGTTATATTCTATATTGATCTTTGTATTGAAAATAATTTTTTGTGGGAGTGATTTGAATCCTAATTTATTACTTGTATCAACAATGCCATTGCTTGTTTCTTTTTGTTTTGGATATAAATTGAAGCCTTATTTGATTAGAGGAAACTTGATAAAAATTGTAAATAAAGTTGTGTTTGTATTTTCACTATTTTGTATGGCTCATCTTTTGTCATCTTTTGTTTCTTTGGGGGTAGTTGGTACATTTGTTAATAGAGGAGAAGATAGCGTATTTGGATTTTTTTCAGTTTATCAAAAATTGGTATATTATCCTACAATGGTATCATGTTTTTTTATATTATCATTATTTACAACATTGAAATATAAATATATATATTCCACAATGTTGCTGCTTGTTATTCTTATGACTGGTGCTAGGGAAGCTCTTTTGATTTCGATATTTGGGATTATATCTTCTTCCTTATTGAGCAAGAAAGTAAAATCTGTGAATAATATATTAAAATATTTTTTACTATTTTTTGTTATATGTGTTCTAATTATCTATTTTATAGATCCGATAAAAGAAATATATGAATCTGCACCTTTAATAACTAAGCTAAAAAATTTGAGTGAAAGTAGTGATATAACTGCGGGTAGAACTGGGGCTATTCATACTGTTTTTGGTAACTCGGCGGCTGATTTTAATCTTTTAATTGGAACCGGTTATTCTATGAACTTAGGAGATTTTCGTTCTCCACACAACCAATATGCAGAAATTTTACTTCGATCTGGTACGATAGGATTAAGTCTTTTTTTTGTTTTTATTATAGGGATTTTGAGAAATATGCTTATTAATATAAAACAATATAGATATACTATAATAAGGTATGTAATTTATAGTTTTGTAGTTGTGTATTTGTGCTTACTTTTTATTTCGTTTAATGTAAATGTTCCTGTAAGAGCTCCCTATACTGCTATATTATTTGGATTTTTATCTGGTTTTTTTTATAATATTGAAATACCTAAATTGTATTCAAGTAATTTTGGAGAAGGGAAATAGAATTATTTGCTATTCATAAAATGTATTAATTGTATTTGATGATACTGTGAAAAGGTGATCTCTTATAAATATTTTAGTTTAATGTTGCTATGGTAAAACAGCAAATTAGAAATCTTGTACAAAACATTTCTTATCCTTTAGGACATTTCTTAGCGAAGATTCCATTTAATCTTCGGTTTGGAGCAATTTATCCGAGATTTTTGAATATTATAGAAAAATTGGATGATGGACAACTTGATAAAGAACAGTATATAATTAATCATTTTGCAAAAATCTTTGAATTTGCTAAAAGCCATTATTCTTTTTATCGAGATCTTTATAAACGAATGGGTGTATATGATTTGAAGATAACGAGTCTGGAAGATATAAAAAAAGTCCCTATTGTTACTAAAACAATGTTGAAAAATCATGTGGATGAATTTAACGGATCAATGTTGCTAAATACGGGAGGAACGACAGGAGAACCATTTAGTTTTTATGTTGATAAGAATGCTTTTGCAAGAGAATGGGCACATATGCATACTATATGGAAATTGAAAGGTTATTATTATACAGATTTGAAATTAACCTTAAGAGGGAAAAATTTAGGGGATAAAAATTTTGTGTATAATGCTGTTCATAATGAATTTGTACTGAATACATATAAGGGGGTAGATTCATTTAAAGATGAAATAGTTAATTTATTTAAAACTCGAAAAATAAAATATTTGCATGGCTATCCATCTACTATTTTTGAGTTTCTTAAGAGTATAGAACTATTTTGTGATTTTCGAGAGCAAGAAATTATTCGTAAAAATTTAATTGCTTGTTTGTTAGCTTCTGAATTTCCTCACTCTAATATTACGGAGTATTTTACTAAAGTGTGGAATTTGGATTATATTTCTTGGTATGGTCATAGTGAAATGTGTGTGTTGGCTTATGACGAGGCTAAAAATAATAAGTATAAACCATTTATTTCGTATGGATATCCTGAGGTTGTGGATGGTAATTTGATAGGAACTTCTTATCATAATTTTGATATGCCGTTGATTCGGTATAGTACTGGAGATATCGTAAAGGGGGTTGAGGATGAAAAAGGGATACTGGAATCTTTTAGTGTTACAGAAGGGCGTAATGCAGATTATATTACAGATTTGGATGGAAATAGAATAGCTTTGACAGCTTTGATTTTTGGAAGACATCATAAAGCTTTTAATTTGGTGAATTTCGTTCAAGTAGAACAACTTGATAGAGGAAAAGTTATATTTTATTTAGTAACAGAAAATGATAACATTTTAGATGGAACTGAATTATTAGATTTATCTAATGTAAATATTAATTATGAAATAAAGATAATTAATAGTCCTTTTAAGACTAAAGCAGGTAAGTTGAAATTAAAAATATAGTATGAAACAAATTATACAAGACCTTAAGTCTGGAGCGACGGTTTTGGAGGAAGTTCCGGTTCCACAAGTAAAGTCGGGATATGTGTTGATTCAAACAACTAGAACGTTAGTTTCGTTGGGAACGGAACGGATGTTGGTGGAATTTGGGAAAGCGAATTTGATTGATAAGGCACGGCAGCAACCGGATAAGGTGAAACAGGTGTTGGATAAGATTAAGACCGATGGATTGCAACCGACATTGGAAGCTGTGTTTAATAAGCTAGGACAACCGCTTCCATTAGGATATTGTAACGTGGGGAAAGTTGTGGCTGTGGGAAGAGGGGTAACGGAGTTTGTGGTTGGAGATCGGGTTGCTTCTAATGGGAATCATGCGGAATACGTTTGTGTTCCCAAGAATTTGGTGGCTAAAATTCCAGATAATGTAACGGATGAAGAGGCAACATTTACTGTGATTGGTTCTATCGGTTTACAAGGGATTCGCTTGTTGAATCCTCAACTAGGGGAATGTGTTGTGGTGATTGGATTGGGATTGATTGGATTGGTTGCAGCAGAGTTGCTAAAGGCAAATGGCTGTAAGGTAATCGGGGTGGATTTCGATCAACAGAAGGTGGATATTGCAAAAAATAAAGGTATATATGCGATTAACCCTAAGAATGGGATTGATCCTGTGAAATATGTTGAAGAGATAACCGGAGGTGTTGGTGCGGATGGAGTACTTATTACAGCTTCAGCTAAAGGAGATGAAGTGATTCATCAAGCTTGTTTAATGTCTCGCAAGAGAGGGCGGGTGGTGTTGGTAGGTGTGATCGGGTTAAATATGAGAAGAGATGATTTTTATAAGAAAGAGTTATCTTTTCAAGTGTCTTGTTCATATGGTGCCGGAAGATATGATGAAGAGTATGAAAATAAAGGCCATGATTACCCGTTAGCTTATGTCCGATGGACGGAAAAGAGAAATTTTGAAACGATACTTGGTGCAATATCATCCAAGATATTGGATGTACAACCTCTGATAACGGAAGAGGTGGAATTGGCAAATTATGCCGAGATCTATGGAGATATGCGTAAACATGGCTCGATAGCTTCGATCTTAAAATTTCCAGTCGATTCAACTATTGAGAGAGTTGTTCCTGTTGGGGAGAATCGTACGATGGTTGGAAGTGGTAAGTTAGGAATTATTGGTGCTGGGAATTTTGCATCAGCAACAATTATTCCTGCTTTGCAAAAAGTTAATGCACCAATAAAATATATTGCCAGTGCGCAGGGATTAACGGCGAAAGTTTTAGCTAAGAAAGCCAAAGCGGAGAATGCGACCTCTGATTATCGTGTCATGTTGAATGATCCGGAAGTAAATACGGTAATTATTACAACAAGACATAATTTGCATGCTTCGATGGTGATGGAAACTTTGGAGGCGGGTAAGAGTGTTTTTGTTGAAAAGCCGCTTTGTTTGAACGAGGAGGAATTACAAAATATAGAAAATGCGTACATGGAGGCGAACGACAACATAACGCTGACAGTTGGTTTTAATCGTCGTTTTTCTCCGTTTGCTGTGAAAATGAAAGCATTGGTTGGGGGTGGACCTAAAAATATCGTGGCGACAATGAATGCCGGATATATTCCACCAGAAGTATGGGTGCAGGATATGGAAGTAGGGGGAGGGCGTATTATAGGTGAAGCTTGTCATTTTATTGATTTGTGTTCTTTCCTTGCCGATAGTAAGGTGATCGCTGTTTGTATGAATGCATTGGGTGAGAACCCGCAAGAGAACACGGATAACGTTTCGATTTTATTGAAATATGAAAATGGTACAAATGCCGTGATTAATTATTTTGCTAATGGGTCGAAATCTTACGCAAAAGAGCGTGTTGAGGTTTTCTCGCAAGAAAAGGTGTTGGTATTGGATAATTGGAGGAGACTGGAAGGATTTGGCGTGAAAGGATTTTCAAAAATGACGGGGACGATGGATAAAGGACATAAACGTCAATTTGCATTGTTGAATGAGCGGGTACAGAAAGGAGGAGAAGCGTTAATCCCATTTGAAAGTATTGTAAATACGACTCGTGCTTCTTTTGCTTGTATTGAGAGTTTAAAGAAGAAGGCTTGGGTTGAGATTAGATAATTTTGTCGGATTGTTCTTTGAAATAAATGTCAACTATTGGTAAGGTTGGTATACTATGGAATACGGTTAAGTACTTAAAACCGATTCAGTGGCGTTATCGTGTTAAGTTGTGGGGTCAACGATTTTTTCCACAATATTTGCAAGCATTAGATACGCCTCCTGATAGGCAAATTTTGAATTTTGTTCCGTCAATCTCGAATGAAATCACGTATTTCGGTGACAATGTTTTTCAATTTTTAAACTTGCAGAAATCTTTTGGTGAACAAGTTGATTGGGAATTTGTTGAGTTTGGGAGATTGTGGGGATATAATTTGAACTATTTTGAGTTCTTGAATCAAAGAGGTATAGACGTAAAGGAGGGGAAAAAATTGATTCAAGATTTCATTCAACATCTTCCAGAGGCCAGCATGGGGATAGAACCTTACCCATTGTCATTAAGGTCTATAAATTGGATTCGTTTTTTGTCATGTAATGGTATAAATGATGTTGACATTGATGCTGTTTTATACGCTCAATTGAATTTGTTAATCCATAAGCTTGAATATCATTTGCTAGGAAACCATTTGTTGGAAAATGGTTTTGCATTATTATTCGGGGCTTATTATTTTAATAATCTTGTTTTCTATAAAAAGGCAAAAACGATACTGATACCGGAGTTGCAGGAACAGGTGTTGGGTGATGGAGGGCATTTTGAGAGGAGTCCAATGTATCATTGTATCATGTTGTATCGGGTGTTAGATTGCTATAATTTGGTACATAATAATGCTTTGTTCGGAAAGGAGTTGGAAGATACTCTGAAAGAGAAGGCCGTGGTTATGTTGGGGTGGTTGGAAGAAGTTGTTTATAGTGATGGGAGGATTCCACTACTGAATGATGCAGCTGTGGGAATAGCTCCGACTGCCAAAGAATTAATCGAATATGGCCAACGATTGGGGATATTTTGTAGTAAAAAAGTGAGCTTGAAAGAGTCTGGGTATCGGAAAGTTCGATGGGGAAAGTTCGAGTTGTTTATTGATGTTGGGGAAGTTGGACCGAATTATCAGCCGGGGCATGCACATGCGGATACATTTAGTTTTGAGTTATATATCAATGGACGACCTGTCATTCTTGATACCGGAACTTCCACGTACGAGGTAAATAATACTCGTTTTTATGAAAGAAGTACGGCGGCTCACAATACCGTGGTTGTGTTCGGACAAAATTCCAGTCAGGTTTGGGCGGGACATCGAGTGGCTCGACGGGCAAAGGTTCAAGTCCTTTGTGATGAAGAAAAACGTATAGTTGCCGTACATGATGGCTATAAACGTTTGGGGTGTTTGCATACCCGCAAAATGGAAAAGATGGAAGAACACATTCGGATTGTTGATGAAATTGATTGCGAGGGGACGGCTTATTTACATTTCATGCCTAAAGAGAATATCGTTTTTGATGGAAACAGGCTTATCGGATCGGATTATTGTATAGAATTCGATGGGGCTCGTGAGATTGAACCATTCACATCTATGTATGCTCCTGAATTTAATAAAAGAGAAGAACGGCGAAGTTTCCGTATTTCTTTTGACAGGAAGCTAGAGACTATTATACAATGAAAATTTTATTTTTAACTTTTTATTTTGAACCGGATCTTTGTGCTGGGTCATTTCGTAATACACCGTTATTTCGAGAGTTATTACGCCAAATGGATGAAAAAGATTGGATTCATGTGATTACGACACAACCGAATCGTTATCCTTCTTTTCATGTTGAGGGGCAAGCAAGGGAAATTAGTGGGAATTATAGGATAGATAGGATTCGGATTCCGGAACACAAGAGTGGTTTTGTTGATCAAGCTTGTTCTTTTCGGGTGTTTTATAAAGAGGCGTTACGATTGGCGGGAAAAGAGCGTTATGATTTAGTGTATGCTTCTTCTTCAAGATTGTTTACTGCTTTTTTAGGCAGAAGAATTGCGGGAAAACAGGGTATTCCTTTGTATCTGGATATACGAGACATTTTTGTTGATACGATTAAAGATGTGTTTCAGGAGAGGAAGATGATTCGGATTCCGGTCGGGATTTGTTTTGAATGGATTGAACGGTATACATTTTCGGGAGCAAAACATATTAATTTAGTTTCGGAAGGATTTAAAATATATTTCGAAAAATACAGAAAGCCTGTTTATTCGTATTTTACGAATGGAATAGATGATATTTTTCTTGATGTCCCGAAGTCTAAGCGGCAAGCTGCAGAAGTGAAAGTGATTACATACGCCGGGAATATCGGGAGTGGACAAGGATTAGAAAAAGTGATCCCCATTGCGGCTAAAAAATTAGGAGATCGCTATTTTTTCAGGATTATCGGGGATGGTGGAATGAAGACATTATTGAGAGATCGGATAAAAGAATTGGGGGTTCGTAATGTGGAGTTGTTAGATCCGGTGTCAAGAGAAAAGTTGATAGGGTATTACAATGATTCTGATTTTCTGTTTTTGCATTTGAATGATTTGGAGGCATTTAAAAAAGTGCTTCCGTCGAAATTGTTTGAATATGCGGCATTTGATAAACCTATTATAGCGGGCGTTGGTGGTTATGCGAGCCAATTTATTCGAGAGAATTTGAGTAATTATATCTTGTTTGCACCAACTGATGTTGAGAGTATGGTGGAACAAATATTAAAATTTGATAGGGGGAATCAAGAACAGGGGGATTTTGTTAACAAGTTTGCCCGGAAAAATATAATGAAAGAGATGGCACACTCTATTCTTGAGTGTCGTTAATTTTATTAGTGTATATTTATGAATATTCTTATTACAGGGATCCACGGTTTCGTGGGTTCTAATCTTGTGTCATCCTTGAAAGATCGACATGTTTTTTATGGGTTGGATATTGTTGCCCCGGAAAAAGAGGGGGTAGCGAGGACGTATTCGTGGGAAGAATTGGAGGGAGTGGAAGGGATTGATGCAATCGTACATTTGGCAGGGAAGGCGCATGACACGAAAAATGAGGCGTTGGCGGAGACATATTTTACGATAAACACGGGATTAACACGGAAGGTATTTGATTTTTTCGTGAAGTCTTCGGCGAAGAAGTTTATTTTCTTTAGTTCAGTAAAGGCGGCAGCGGATTTCGTGGTGGGGGATAAGTTGACGGAGGAGGTGATCCCTACCCCGAAGGGGCCTTACGGGGAGAGTAAAATTGCAGCGGAGAATTACATTCTAGAACAATTGAAAATTGCAAATGAAGAATTGCAAATGCAGGGGAAGCAGGTGTATATTTTGCGGCCTTGCATGATTCATGGGCCGGGGAATAAGGGGAATTTGAATTTGCTGTATAGTGTGGTGAAGAAAGGGTTACCGTGGCCGTTGGGGGATTTCGAGAACAGAAGGTCGTTTACTTCGGTGGATAATCTTTGTTACGTGGTGAATGGATTGATTGAAAAGGAGGTCCCGTCAGGGATTTATCACATGGCGGATGATGAGGCGTTGTCGACGAACGAGTTGATCCGGGAGATGTGTGAGGTGATGGGGAAGAAGGCGCATATTTGGCGGATGAATAAGGGGTTGATGAAGGAGTGTGCGGGGTTGGGGACGTTGTTGCATTTGCCGTTAAATTTAGAACGGTTGAAGAAATTGACGGAAAATTACGTGGTTTCGAATGAGAAGATCAAGCGGGCTTTGGGTATTGAGCGGATGCCGGTGACAGCAGTAGAGGGGCTGAGGAAAACGATAAGATCGTTTACTAATTGTAAATTTTAGATTTTAAATTGAGCGATTTTCGATTAGCTGATTGTTGAATTGTAGGATCATTCTATTTCGGAATGCTTTTATCTTTTAGTTTTTAACTTTTAGTTTCCATGTTATATTATTTGGTGGTGTTTGTGGTACTACTGGGGGTGGAGTTGCTCTATTTTCGGGTAGCAAATCATTTTAATATTATTGATAAGCCGAATGAGAGGAGTTCTCACACGAGGATTACGCTACGGGGAGGGGGGATTGTGTTTTACGTGGGGGCCTTGGTTTATTTTGTTGCTAGTGGGTTTAGTTTCCCTTGGTTTATGTTGGGGTTGACATTGATTGCCGGGGTGAGTTTTGTGGATGATGTGCGGTCCGTGACGCAACGAGTGAGGTTGGTGGTACATTTTGTGGCGATGTTATTGATGTTTTACCAATGGGGAATGGTATCGTTGCCTTGGTGGTACGTGGTGGTGGCTTTGGTTGTCTGCACGGGGATCATTAATGCTTACAATTTCATGGATGGAATTAACGGGATTACGGGAGGATATAGTTTGGTGGTGTTGGGGGGATTGGCGTACGTGAACGGATGGGTTGTTTCTTTTGTTGACGAGAGGATGATCTACACGATGATGGTGGCGGTGTTGGTATTTGATGGGTTTAATTTCAGGCGAAAAGCGAAGTGTTTTGCCGGGGATGTGGGGGCAGTGAGTATTGCTTTTGTGATTTTGTTTTTACTAGGGCGGTTGATTCTGGAAACGGGGGATTGGAGTTATATTATATTTTTGGCGGTTTACGGGGTGGATAGTGTACTGACAATCATACATCGGTTGATGTTACATGAGAATATCGGGTTACCGCATCGGAAGCATATGTACCAGTTGATGGCGAATGAATTGGAGATACCTCATGTGGTGGTTTCTTTGGCGTATATGGGGGTGCAAGCCCTGATAGTAGCGGTTTATCTAGCTATGCCGGGAATGCATTATGCCTGTTTTGGAGGAAGTGTTGCCGTATTGGGGATTGGGTACGTGCTGTTTATGAGAAAGTATTTCAAGTTACACTTGGTGGTGAAGTGATTTGAAATTTTATATAAAAGAATTGGGCCTCGGAAATACCGGGGCTTTTTTGTTTATAGGTATATTGCTTGTCTGCATATGCGATGAAATTCGAGAGTAATTCCGAAAAAGTTGAAGAATTTTTGGAATTGATTCCGAAAAAGTTGAAGAATTTTTGGAATTGATTCCGAAAAAGTTGTATTTTTGGGAAAAATATAGAGCAATCATGATCAAACGAAAGTTACAGGATATTATAGAAAAGAGGCTTTTTGATGGTAAGGCGATATTGTTAATGGGCCCTAGGCAGGTTGGGAAAACAACTTTATTGAAAGAGCTTTTTGAAGGCCGGGAGGATGTTATGTGGCTAAATGGCGATGAGTTGGATGTACAAGCGTTGTTTGAAGGGGTTTCGGCAACTCGTTTAAAGGCAATGTTTGGTCGTAAAAAGATTGTCATTATTGATGAAGCTCAACGAATTCCTGATATAGGTTTACGTTTGAAGTTGGTGACGGATCAGATAAAAGGTATACAATTAATCGCTACAGGAAGTTCTGCATTTGAATTGGCGACCAAAACGGGAGAACCTTTGACCGGGAGGAAATGGGAATACAGGATGTACCCGTTGTCTTTTGGCGAAATGGTTGATGAGCATGGATTATTGGAGGAGAAAAGGATGATCCCACATCGTCTGATCTTTGGTTATTATCCAGAAGTCGTGATGTGTCCGGGAGAAGAACGGGAGATTTTAAGATTATTGTCTGATAGTTATTTGTATAAAGATGTATTGATGTCGGATCAAATCAATAAGCCTGATAACTTGGTCAAGTTATTACAGGCTCTTGCTTTTCAGGTGGGTAGTCAAGTTTCTTACAATGAATTGGCACAATTATGTAGTCTGGATTCAAAAACAGTGGAGAAGTATGTTATTTTATTGGAACAGTCTTATGTTATCTTTCGGTTGAATTCTTTTAGTCGGAATTTAAGGAATGAGTTGAAAACCAGTAAGAAAATATACTTCTATGATAATGGTATCAGGAATGCTTTAATTGCCAATTTTAATCAAATTGAGGCACGAACTGATCGAGGTGCTTTGTGGGAAAACTTTTTAATATCAGAAAGAAAAAAGTTTTTGGAGTATAATCGTTTGTGGGGAAATTCATGGTTTTGGCGAACAAAAGAACAAAAGGAGATTGATTTGGTCGAGGAACGAGATGGGAAAATTACAGGGTATGAATTTAAATGGAACCCTGACCAAAAGGTGAAAATTCCTCGTTTGTTTTTGGATTCATACGAGAATAGCGACTTCCAAGTGATACATCGGGATAATTGTGATTCGTTTTTGCTTGAATATTGAGGTTTGTTGGTTGAAGAGGAGCGTGATTCAGAAAATTCTGAGTCATGAAATCAGTAGGATTATATTGATATAGCCTATTGATCAGGGTATCTTTGCTTTGATGAGATGTTGGTATATGTTTTTGCCACGACGGTTACGGGAAAAAGAACTTCGAGAACGTTGGCAATAAACATGGAATAGGTTATGGGTAAGTTGATCGTATTCATGCTAGGGGGAAAATAAGGTGATATTATACGAGAAAGGGGTATTTCGGTGAAGAATATGAATGACACGGATGTGTGTTGCACAAAGTTGTGCAATTGGGTGGAAAAAGTTACTTTTGGCTTGAAAAAATAAATGTGGTAAGTATGATACAAGAATATCAAGTTAGTGGTTTTCGGGTGAGAGAGTACGAGGAGTTGGCGTCCACGAACACGGAAGCGGAACGTGTGGGATGGGACGAGTTGGAAGATAAAATGGTGATTTTAACGTATAGGCAAACACAAGGCCGGGGACAGGTCGGTAATCATTGGGAAAGTGAACCGGAGAAGAATATATCCATGACAGTGGTGTTTAAGCCGTGGGAGTTACCTGCGGGGCAACAGTTTGCGGTGTCTATGGTGATTGCTTTGGGGGCTTATGATTTTATATCCCGTTATGTGAACGAGTGTTCCGTGAAGTGGCCAAATGATATTTATGTGGGGAATCGGAAAATTTCCGGGATATTGATCGAGCATACTATCATGGGGTGTTACGTGGGAGGGTCTTTGTGTGGCATAGGGGTAAATGTTAATCAGGAACGTTTCTTGTCAGATGCACCGAATCCGGTTTCCTTGTTTCAGTTGATCGGTGAGGAAATCCCTGTGGATCGGGCGTTGGAGGAGTTGTTGGATTATATTGGGAGACGCTACGAATCGATACAGGATTACGAGGGGTTGAAACGTGATTTTTTGAGAGTACTGTATCGCCGGGAGGGAGTGTACGAGTGGGAGGATGAAGTGGGGATGTTCCGGGCATCGATTCGGGGAATGAACGAATTCGGACAATTGTTGTTGGAAGATGAGGAGGGGAGGGTACGAGTGTATGGTTTTAAGGAAATCACCTATAAATTTTAGATTTATGATTTACGTTTTGTGATTTTAAATTTTAAATTTTAGATTTTAAATTGCGGAGTTTTGATTATTTTTGTGCAAAACAAGAGTAACTTATGGTAGAGAATTATTCGGAGGATTCTATTCGGACGTTGGACTGGAGGGAACATATACGCTTGCGCCCCGGTATGTATATCGGAAAATTGGGGGATGGAGCGGCAATGGACGATGGAATATATATATTGGTTAAAGAGGTGGTGGATAATAGTATTGACGAGTTCGCAATGGGAGCGGGGAACGAGATTGTTATCAAGGTGGAGGAACGAACGGTTTCGGTACGGGATTTCGGACGAGGAATTCCATTGGGAAAATTGATTGATGTGGCATCGAAGATGAACACGGGGGCTAAATATGATTCCGAGGCTTTTAAAAAGTCCGTGGGGTTGAATGGGGTAGGTATAAAAGCAGTGAATGCTCTTTCCGAGAGTTTTATTATCCAGTCTTTCCGGGATGGGGAGACAAAACGGGTGCGGTTTAATAAGGCTCTGATCGTGGAAAATCAGGAAGTGGTACCGACCGCGGAACCGAATGGTACATTGGTGACGTTTGTCGCTGACAAGGAGTTGTTCGGTAACTACCATTATATCATGGATTATCTGGAGGCCATGTTCAAGAACTACGTGTTTTTGAATTCCGGGTTGACTATTAATTTTAACGGTCAGAAATTGCACTCCAAAAGAGGGTTGTATGACCTGTTGTCGGAGAATATGAGTGGTGAGGGATTGTATCCGATCATTCATTTGAAGGGGAATGATATAGAGATGGCGATGACGCACGGACGGCAATACGGGGAAGAGTATTACTCTTTCGTGAACGGTCAGCACACGACACAAGGAGGAACACACTTGGTTGCTTTTCGGGAAGCCGTGGTGAAAACGATCCGTGATTTTTACAAGAAAGATTTTGATTTGGCCGATATTCGAACTTCGATTATTGCGGCGATCAGCATAAAAGTACAGGAACCGATGTTTGAGTCGCAGACAAAAACGAAGTTGGGTTCCAAAGATATAGCTCCGGGGGGGCCTTCGGTGCGTAATTTTATTTTTGATTTCGTGACCAAGGAGTTGGATAACTATCTGCACCGGAATCCGGACACGGCAGAATTGTTGTTACGCAAAATTGTCGAAACGGAAAAGGAACGGAAAGCGATGTCCGGCATCCAGAAGATCGCCAGAGAACGGGCCAAGCAGGTGAGCTTACACAATCGAAAGTTGCGGGATTGTCGGGTGCATTTCAATTCCAACCATGAACGGAAGACGGAATCGTCGATATTCATTACCGAGGGAGACTCTGCCAGTGGGTCTATCACGAAGTCGCGGGATGTGAACACGCAGGCGGTGTTTAGCTTGCGGGGTAAACCGTTGAATTCTTATGGGTTGACCAAGAAGATCGTGTACGAAAACGAGGAGTTTAATCTTTTGCAGGCAGCCTTGAATATTGAGAATGGAATAGAGGAATTACGTTATAATAATATCATTATCGCTACGGATGCGGATGTGGACGGGATGCACATCCGGTTATTACTGTTGACTTTCTTTTTGCAGTTTTTCCCGGATGTAGTACGGTCGGGGCATTTGTACATTTTGCAGACCCCGTTGTTCCGGGTGCGAAATAAGAAAGAGACTCGCTATTGTTATTCTGATGCGGAACGGGAGAAGGCGATCAAGCAGTTGGGACCGAAACCGGAGATTACGCGTTTTAAAGGTTTGGGGGAGATCTCTCCAGATGAATTCGGTGGATTTATCGGGAAAGACATCCGTTTAGAACCGGTGCGCATGACGAAACAGGATCCGATAGGTACGATTCTATCTTATTATATGGGAAAGAACACGAATGAGCGGCAAGATTTTATTATAGATAATTTGTACGTGGAAAAGGATGAAATCTAACCATTTTATGATTTTAGATTTTAGATTGCAACTTTCAATATTCAATTAATATGAGCGAGGAAATAGAGAACGAGGAAGTAGAGAACGTGGAGTCGGAGCAACAGGAAGAGAATGGTCGTGTGCGGTCTATCCAGCATTTGTCGGGAATGTTCGAGAAATGGTTCTTGGATTATGCTTCTTACGTGATTTTGGAACGTGCGGTGCCTTACGTGAATGACGGGTTGAAACCCGTGCAGCGTCGTATATTACATGCGATGAAGGAGATGGATGACGGGCGATTCAACAAGGTGGCCAATATCGTGGGGAGTACGATGGCTTATCACCCGCATGGAGATGCTTCTATCAAGGATGCTTTGGTGCAGTTGGGACAGAAAAACCTGTTGGTGGACTGTCAAGGGAACTGGGGAAATATATTGACGGGAGATGATGCGGCTGCCGGGCGTTATATTGAGGCGCGTCTTTCGAAGTTTGCCTTGGAGGTCGCTTTTAACCCGAAGACGACGAACTGGAAATTGTCGTATGACGGGCGGAAGAGGGAGCCGGTGACGTTACCCGTGAAATTTCCGTTATTGTTGGCTCAAGGGGTGGAAGGTATTGCCGTGGGTTTGGCTTCAAAGATATTGCCGCATAATTTCAACGAGTTGCTGGACGCTTGTGTCGCTTATTTGAAAAATGAAGATTTTGTTTTATATCCGGATTTTCCGACAGGGGGAATGATTGACGTGTCGAAATATAATGACGGGTTACGCGGGGGAGTAGTGAAAATCCGGGCCAAGATAGAGAAAGATGCTGGGAATAAGATCTTACGGATTACGGAGATCCCATTCGGGCGGACGACTTCGGCCTTGATCGATTCGATTCTAAAGGCGAACGAGAAGGGAAAGATCAAGATCAAGAAGATTGATGATAACACGGCAGCTACGGCCGAGATTTTGGTATATCTGGCTGCGGGAGTTTCTTCCGACAAGACGATAGATGCTTTGTATGCCTGTACGGATTGTGAATTGTCGGTTTCTCCGAACTCTTGTGTGATTGAGAATGACAAGCCTATCTTCATGTCGATTACCGATATTTTACGGAAATCGGTGGACGAGACTGTGGCTTTGTTGTTGTTGGAGTTGAAGATCAAGCTGGGCGAATTGGAGACGGATTGGCAATATTCGTCTCTGGAAAAGATATTTATAGAAGAACGTATTTATAAGGACAGAGAATTTGAGGAAAGTGAGTCGATTGATCAAGTTGTGGTTCACGTGCGGAAACGATTGGAACCGTTTTTGCCGGAATTGATTCGTCCGGTGACAGATGACGATATAAAGCTTTTATTGGAGATCAAGATGAAACGTATCTTGAAATTTAATTCGGAGCAAGCTGAAAATTACATCAAAGGGTTGGAAGAGGAGATTGCACGGGTTAAATTTGATATCGAACATATTATCCCTTACTCGATTAACTATTACGAGAATATTAAGAAAAAGTATGGTAAAGGTCGGGAACGTCTCACGGAAATTCGGAATTTCGAAAATATCGAAGCCACGAAAGTTGTAGTAGCCAACGAAAAGCTGTATATCAACCGGGAAGAAGGTTTTATAGGGACAGCTTTGAAGAAGGACGAATTTATCTGCGAGTGTTCGGATATTGATGACGTGATTGTATTCCGGAAGGATGGTACGTATTATGTGACCAAGGTGGCGGATAAGTTGTTCGTGGGAAAAGACGTGTTGCATGTGAATGTGTTCAAGAAAAATGACAAGCGTACGATATATAATGTAGCTTACCGGGATGGTAAAGTGGGACCGTCTTACGTGAAACGTTTCTTCGTGACGGGAACGACTCGCGATAAGCAATACAATCTGACGAAAGGTACGCCGGGATCACGGGTTCTATATTTTAGTGCAAACCCGAATGGGGAGGCAGAAGTGATCAAGGTATGCTTGAAGCCGAAGCCGGGAATGAAAAAATTGGTGTTTGAGTATGACTTTGCCGGTTTGGCAATCAAGGGACGTGATTCACAGGGAAATGTATTGAGTAAAAATGATATTCACAAGATTTCTTTGGTACAGAAAGGGGCTTCTACGCTGGGTGGTAGGAAAATATGGATTGACGAGGATGTGTTGCGGTTGAATACTGACGAACGGGGTCGTTATTTGGGAGAGTTCCAAGGTGAAGATCGGATTCTGGTGGTGAATAAAAATGGTACTTACTACACGACGGATTACGATTTGAGCAATCATTACGAGGAGGGATTCTTAGTGATCGAGAAATATGAGCCAGAGAAAGTGTGGTCGGCAGTCTTCTTTGATGCCGAGCTGCAATTTTATTATTTGAAGCGTTTCCGTTTCGAGAATGTGGTGCGTCACACGCTGTTTATCGGGGAAGCGGAAGGTTCGTACCTTGTTGCCTTGAGTAGTGAAAAGCGGCCCCGGTTCGAGGTCGTATTTGGTGGACGTTATGAAAGTCGTCCGGCTGAAGTAATCGTTGCGGATGAATTTATTGCCGAGAAATCATACAAGGCACGCGGAAAGCGGGTGACAACTTACGAGGTGAAACAGATTAACGAAATCGAACCTTTGGATAGCGGGGAAGAGGAAAACGGGAAGGTGGCTTCGAGCGACATTGATTTCGAGATCACGAACCCGGATATGCTGAGTGATGAGGCGCAGATGAAGTTGGATTTTGAATAAATGGTGGAGATGGGAAGTATGAAGTACTTTATCGTGGGGTATATGGCGAGTGGCAAATCAACGTTCGGGAAAGAATTGGCTAAGGATAAAGGACTTCCTTTTCTAGATTTGGACGAGATTGTTGAGGCCCGCGAGGGACGGTCGATTTCGGAGATTTTTGCCAAAGAAGGGGAGGAATATTTCCGGAAGAGGGAACGGGAGATATTGCATGAAATATGTAATGAGACGGATGAGTTCGTGTTGGCAACGGGGGGAGGAACTCCTTGCTTTTTTGACAATATGGACTATATGAATCAAGAGGGAAAGACTGTTTTCTTGAACACGTCACCTCTTGTTATTGTCGATCGTTTGAAACGGCAACGTGCTGACCGACCTTTATTGGCGATGTATTCCGATGATGAGTTGGAATTTTTTGTTCGGGAGCATCTGGAATCCCGACTTCCTTTTTATTTGAAAGCCAAGGAGCAGGTATAGTATCCGTGTCACGTGAAAGTTCGAGCGTGTTTATTGAGAAATAAGTCTGTACGTGGCAACTAAAGACGTGTACCCTACAGATCATATTCGATCAGCCCAATGGCTTTGAAGCGAAGGGGAATGGAGTGAGAAACGTCCATTCAGGCTTATTTCCCGCTGAATTCTTTTCAAAATGATTCTAACTTTTTTTTATTTCCGTTTACAGATTTCGTTGTACGAGCAAGTACGGCACTTTTCCGGTAGTTCCGTTTGGGTGAATGGTATTTCGGGGGAAAAGAGTTTTTCCAATAATTGCACGAGTAAATCTTGAAATTCCGTTTCATAGGGTTTGAAACGATAAATTGGTTCTTTGTTACACTTCAACAGATAGTTGTAATTCGGTGTGAAAAGCAACTTCGTGCTGTATATTCCCGGAAGAATCGGGTCCGTTCCGGGATTTTCGTACTCGTACATCATACAGTAGAGTAAGGTTTGAAAAGCTGCTTTATTTCGTTGTTTGTTATTTGAATCAAAGATGGATGGTAGGTCTTTAAGATCGGTTTTGTCGGCTCCGGTTTTGTAGTCTATAATACGAGTCCCTTGGGCTATCCGGTCAACCCGGTCGATATCTCCTTCTATGTAAATCACGGTAGGTTGGTTAAAAGCGGAAATTGTGACAGGCATACGATATGTTTTTTCCATGGAAAGAATGCGGAAAGGGCATAACGTTTTATCAAATTCAAAAACTTTTTTCACGTATTTTTTCACGACAGACAATACGAGATTATTGGCCCCGCTTTCCAGCATCTTGGATACGGTAGTGTCGTATAGTTTCTCGTAGGAGGTTTGGATATGCTGTTCAATCAGCGGGTCGTTATTCATTAATAAATCGAGACCTTCGAGTGTAATCTCTCCGTTGGGGAAAGTTTGGTAGAGAGATTGCGTGCTTTGGTGGAAAATGGTTCCTAACAGGCGATGATCTAATTCTTCGGCCATTTCCTCTTTTTCTTTGATCCGGGCGATATATTTGAAATAGAATTTCAAGTGACATTCCATATACGTGTTGAGTGCGGATGGCGAGATTCCCCGCTCGTTTTCATCCGTGTAGCTTTTTAGTTTCTCCAGAATCGACGGATTTTTAGGAATGGAAATGGTCGGATTGTCTTGAACTGATATGCTGTTTTGGAAATGGGTTTCCCGGATAGGTAGCCCCGATTCGTATTTTATTTGGTAAAGAAAACGACTCATTTCTCCGCTACTCATGCCTTTCGTGACATCCGTGTACAGTAGTTTGATGTTTTTAGATCGTTGTAGGAGGCGGTAAAAATAGTAGGCGAAGAGAGCATCCATGTGTTCCGGGGTGGGTAATCCGAATCCTAATCGCAGGTTATAGGGAATGAATGATGAGGAGTGTCCGCCTTTGGGGAGGATACCCTCGTTGGCCGATAGAATAATCAGGTTTTTGAAATCCAGCATACGGGTTTCCATCAATCCCATAATTTGCATACCTTCTAGTGGTTCTCCCGAAAAGGGAATGGATATTCCTTGTAATATTTTGTGAATAATCTGGAGATAGAACTTATTGTCCGGGGTAATGTTCTCTTCAATAAAAGTGTTTTTAATGCCTTGAATCGTTGTGAAAATCGTGAATAGAAACTCTTTTTCGATAGCTATTCCTGCATGTCCCGTGGGGTGTATGGAGACAATCAGTTGCTTCAAAATGCGCAATAGGTATTCGAGTAAGTTCTCTTCCGATGAGGAAAATATAGCTTGGGTGATTTCGCTGAACTGAAGACTTTTTTCGGCCACGTACACGATATTATTCGTGTTGATGTAGTTCGTGATCTTGGGTACGTCTTCCGAACAGGAACTTTTTATCAGTTTATGGTTCAGCAGGGCAATGACTGGTTTGTAATAATAATGGGTCATTTCTCCCTCTTTCTTGGAATAATGTTTTAAATCTCCCAGCATGGAAATCAAGGCGGCAATAGATGTGTTCTGGGCCGGGTATCCCATCGTAATATTGATTTTGTCAATCGTTTCGGGAATGGAATGAATGACCGGGGTGAGCAGGCTTTCGTCACAAAGGATGATGGCCGTGTCCGTGTATGAATCTTGCCGTTCCGGGTGAATCTGTTCAATCAGTGTCGGGATCAGTTTTGCTTGTCCGATGGTTGAGGGAACAGAGATGTACTCGATGGCTTTGTCGTTGTACCGGAAGTTGTTGAAATGTTCCAACCCCAAGGCGTTGGGGAATAACTTCATGTTCTCTCGGATATAAAGACCCGCTTCGTGATTGTCATTTGCTGAATAGTACAAGTCATAATCCCAGTAAAAGAGGGCTTGTTGGTTATCCCGAAAATAGGAAAATATTCTTTTCTCGCATTGATTCAACGCGTTGAATCCGGCAAATATCAGTTGATGAGCCGTGTGATGTTGAGGAAGTTGTTCACAAAATAGACGTTGTCCCATTCCTTCGTAACATAGGTTTTCAGCGAATAGTTTTGCCTTGAAACGAGTATAGGTCGGGTAGAGTTTATCCCACACGTTCAAGAATTCTTGTTGTTCCCGACTGTATTTTTCCGAATTGAAACTTCGCCAGAAGCTTTGAATGAACTCTACTTGTTCCGGGGTAAGGTAAGGGAAAGCGGATTCAATTTCTTTTAGTGCCGTGATGTTGGAAAAGAGGTCTTTCGCATCCACTAGATATTTGTCAATATCATCAAAATCACCAAGTAACATATTGCCCCAAAAATAGAAATCGTCAAAACGTTCGGTTGTTCCGGCGTATTCTTGATAGGTCTTGTAAAGTTTGATGATAAGAGTCAGTTCTTCTGCCTTTTTCAGTCCAGTTTGGCGTTCAATGAATTCGCTCAATGTCAGAATTTCCGGCATCCAAACGGGGCGATCAATCAGTTGGGCCAGTTCTTGAGCCAGAAATAATCCGGCCCGTTTGTTAGGAAAGAGGATGGTTAGGTTGTCAAAATTATGGCCGTATTTCTGAATCAGATCTTTTGCTAGAAGATGGAGAAACGAATTCATATTTTATTACTATTTTTGTTTCGGAACAAATTTACAATTTAATCATTAGATTCTATATAGATTTATGCTGAAAGAACTGTTATTAAAAAATAGAAGTTACCGTCGTTTTGTTCAGGATGTTCGGATCACACGGGAAGAATTGATAGAATTGATTGGGCTGACTCGTTATTGTGCATCGGGAAGAAATGCACAGGCATTAAAATACAAGGTGGTGACAGATGCTGATTTGTGTGACAAGGTGTTTCCTGATTTAGCATGGGCAGGTTATCTAAAAGATTGGGACGGTCCGGAAGAGGGAGAACGTCCGGCAGCTTATTTGATCCAATTGTTGGATACTTCTATCGTGGAGAATTGTTTGTGTGATGACGGGATTCAAGCACAAACTATATTGTTGGGAGCCGTGGAGAAAGGGTATGGCGGTTGTATTATCAAGGCTTTCAAGAACGAGCCGTTGCGAGAGGTATTGCAATTGCCGGAGCATTTGAAGATCATGTATGTCATTGCTTTAGGGAAACCGAAGGAAACTGTGGTGTTGGAAGATCTGAAAGACGGTGATTACAAGTACTGGCGGGAAACGGACGGATCGCACCATGTTCCGAAACGAGCTTTAGATGAATTGGTGATTCTGTGATAATTGAAGGTTTGATTCTAAATTTTGGATTTTAGAAATGAAATTGCTTTGTGCGGAGTATAATGAGGCGGGTGAGGTAGCTTATAATGTCATTGGCGATAATGCCCTCCTGCGAAATAATGATGATTTCTATATTCCGGCTTTTGCCACGGAGTTGAGCTGTGTACCGCAGGTCGTGTTACGAATTGGGAAGATTGGGAAACACGTGGCAGAGCGTTTTGCCGGGCGGTATTACGAGGAGGTGGGAGTGGGTATCCGTTTTTATGCAGATAATCTGGAAAGGGAATTGCTAGCGGCTTCTTTATCTCCTACGGCAGCAATGGCTTTTGATTCTTCGGCAGCAATTTCACCGATGAAATCATTGGCGGGTATTTCACTGGAGAATATGATTTTTTCATTTGAATTGAACGGGAAGGGTGTTTTTACTCGTAAAACCACTGAGATTTCACGAGGGCCGGAAGAAACGCTTGCTGCCATGTCTGAGTATTATATGTTGAAAATAGGAGATTTCTTGTTTTGTGGGGGAGTTTTTCGACAAAGGAATTTATCTATTGGGGATCATCTTCGGGTGCTTTTAGACGGTGAATGTTTACTAGACTTTCAGATAAGATAGAAATAAAAAATCGGGTTTTAAAGAACCCGATTTTTTATTTCTATTTGCAGTACAAGAAACGTTTGATCTTGTGAGTGGGTGTCTTTTCAAAAGGTTCATGTTGTACGAGTACAAGTTGTAGTTTTGAGAAGTTATTCACCCGGGCATTCACGTAATCTCGTAATTCTTGTTTTTGTTCTTCGATATAATCATTGATTTTTTCCTTGTAGTTTCCGGCTTGATCTTTTAATTTCTGGTACTGTTTTTCAAGTTCTTCCATGTTGAAATGAACCATGGCGACCAGTTTACCGCTATTTTCCACTACCAAGGATTCGTTTACAAAGCGGAAGTTATTAATGATGGATTCGATCTCTTCCGGGTAGATGTTTTCTCCGGATGCGCCGAGAATCATAGTTTTGATTCTTCCACGGATGGCTAATCTGTTCTTTTTGTCGAAAGAACCCAAGTCTCCGGTTTTGAACCAACCGTCTTCTGTGAATGCTTCTGCGGTGAGTTCCGGACGTTTATAGTATCCTTTCATCACGTTAGGACCTTTGATCCAAATTTCTCCTTGTCCGCTCTTGTCGGGGTCATTGATTTTAATTTGTACACCTTCCATAACAGGGCCTACACCTTGGAGAAATGTTTGTGACGGATTGGATCCTGCTGCCATAGGAGCTGTTTCCGTGAGACCATAACCAACGGCATAAGGAAATTTTGCTTCCCGAAGGAATTGTTCCACAGTACTATCCAGTTTAGAGCCTCCAATCCCGAAGAATTTTAATTCACCACCAAAGGTTTCCATTAGTTTCTTTCCAGCTAATCGGTTGAATAATTTACGAGCCGGAGCGAATTGATAGAGTTTACTCATCAATTTGGAGCTAGTGAATTTAGGCAGCACTTGCGACTTGTAGATTTTCTCGATAATTAAAGGTACGGATAAAACTACAGTAGGACGGATTTTCTGCATTGCCGGAACAAGTAGTTTCGGTGTCGGCACCCGATCCAAGTAATATACCTGCGCCCCGAACATCAAGGGTAATAATAAACCCAGCGTATTCTCGTAAGTATGTGCCATAGGTAGAATACTCAAAAAACGATAGGTTTCATCCACGGGCTGGATAGTATGGCACTGGCGAGCATCCCATACCAAGTTCTTGTGTGTTAAGACCACTCCTTTTGAGAATCCAGTAGTACCGGAGGTATAAATAATTGATGCAATATCCTCTTCTTCAATTGAAATTTCTGGAAGAGGAGTTGTGTTATTTAAACTAATATCTGGGACCAATTTATCCAATTCTTCCGGTTGGTAGCATCCTTCCGGGATCGTTGAAAAGTTATTGATCAAGATTTTATGCTCAAGGAACGGTGTTTTTACTCCTTCCAAACATTTTGCCAGTAAGCGAGAAACAAAGATTACTTTAACCTCTGCATGTTCCAGTATATTTTGTAGTTCTGTAGAACAGAAGCCCGGTAAGACAGGTACGGCAATAGCTCCAACGTTTGCAATGGCAAATTGGGTAATTCCCCAGTTTGGCATATTAGCACTTAAAATGGCAACTTTGTCTCCTTTTTTTACACCTAAATGCAGTAGATGGTTGGCAATAGATACAACTTCGTTATATAAATCTTGGTAAGTTTTTTTTCCGCTTGCGACAAAATTTAAAGATAAATTTTTAGAAAACTTGGAACAACTATTTTTCAAGAGTTCCGGTAACGTCAATTTCTTTAAAGTCATGTTTTAATAATATGAATTTTCCCTACAAAGATAATACAGAAAACAATACGATGTGGTTAAAATATTTAAAAAATGGAGTAAATGGCTTGAAAGTGAAGGAGAAATTGAAGCCAATTTTAGTGTTTTATGTACCGGTAACGCTTGATTTATCTAAGATTTTAGGCTTTTTGTGAGGGGGGAAGAAAGAGATAGGAAATCGGGTTGAGATTGTTGTGGGAAAAGGGTGACTGAAAAATTTTTCAGTCACCTCTTTAAATTATTTCGTAGGAATTGCAGCTAATGTAGCTTTCAAGAATTCCCAGAACTTATTTACAGATTCGATGTTCACTTTCTCGTCTGGAGAGTGAGGAGAACTGATGGTTGGTCCAAAGGAAATCATGTCCCAATGTGGGTAGGCGGATCCTAAGATACCACATTCCAATCCGGCATGGATAGCCATGATTGCTGGTTTTTTGCCGTATAATTTCATGTAAACTTCTTCCATTTCTTTGCGGATAGCTGAGTCCGGGTTCGGTTTCCAGCCTGGGTATTCTCCGGAGAAATTGATTTTGTTTGCTTCTGCTAATTCGAATACAGAAGCCACTACTTGAGCCAAAGACATTTTAGCTGTTTCAACAGAAGAACGCATCAACATGTATACTTCGATTTTTCCTTCACCACCTTTCACGATAGCTAAGTTGTTGGATGTTTCAACCGTGTCCGGCATGGAATCAATCATTCTCATGGCACCATTCGGGCACGCTTTGATAGCGTTGATCAAGTTATATTGTACTTTTATCGGCATCACGTTCTGCGGAAGAGCAGTTTCTTCGGCAAAGAAAGCAAGATTCGGTTCTTTAGCACTTAGTTCAGCTTTGAAGATTTCCTCGTATTCTTTTACTTTAGCTAGGAATTTGTCGGCATTAGCAGCCGGAACAGTCACGATTCCGAATGCTTCACGCGGAATGGCATTTCTCATGTTTCCGCCGGATACGGAAGAAAGACGGAGATCCAGTTCTTTGCTGACTGCTTTCAAAAAACGGAAATATAATTTATTGGCATTTCCTCTACCGAGGTTAATATCCATTCCGGAGTGACCTCCTTTTAAGCCTTTCAGTGATAATTGGAATGCTTTGTGTCCTGCAGGAACAGCTTCGGGGGTATAGTCAAAGACAATCTCCCCGTCAATACCACCAGCGCAACCAACATACAGTTCACCTTCTGTTTCAGAGTCAAGATTTAATAAGATATCTCCTTTTAACCAATTGTGGCGGATGCCATTTGCCCCATCCATTCCGGTTTCTTCGGTAGCCGTGATTAGTACTTCAATTGGGCCGTGAGGAATATCCTTTGATAATAAAATAGCCATTCCGGTGGCAACACCTATACCGTTGTCAGCTCCAAGGGTGGTACCGTCTGCCGTTACCCATTCCCCGTCGATATATGCTTCGATCGGGTCTTTCGTGAAATCGTGTTGTTTATCTTCATTCTTCTGTGGAACCATATCCAAATGCCCCTGAAGAATGACCCCCTTACGATTTTCCATACCCGGGGTTGCCGGTTTACTCAATAATATGTTGTTTGCTTCGTCCATTTCAGCATGGATCCCGTTCTCTTTTGCCCAATTCATAACGAATTCTCTGGCTTTTTCTTCATGGTTTGACGGACGTGGAACTTGAGTTAGTTTATAAAAGTTTTCCCAAATAGCCTTGGGCTCTAACGTACAGATACATTTACTCATAACGTTTTTATTTTTAAATTTATGATTTAAGACTTCAGTAGATTATCTCGAAGATAATTGCACTGAACTCATGTTTATTTCTATCGTTTGCAAGATATAAAAAAAACAGATAAGTTGTGACTTAATCACAACTTATCTGTTTTTTTGTTTTAGATTGACAAGTTACAAGTTCTTAATTTACAACATTTGAAGTTTTATTTCAAATGTTGATTCAAGTAGTTCACGAATTTAGTGTATAACTGTAATCGTGTGTAACCTCCAAAAATGCTGTGATTACGATTCGTGTAAATTTGCATATCGAATTGTTTATTTGCCTGTACGAGAGCTTCTGATAATTCGTAAGTGTTTTGTACATGTACGTTATCATCTGCAGTTCCATGGCATAACAGCAAGTTCCCTTTTAGGTGTTTAACCCAATTAATCGGGGAGTTGTCATTGTAGCCGGAAGGATTATCCTGCGGGCGTCTCATGAAACGTTCTGTGTAGATTGAGTCGTAAAAGCCCCAATGAGTAACAGGAGCGACAGCGATAGCGGTGGAGAACACGTCATTTCCTTTCATAAGGCAAAGTGATGACATAAATCCTCCGAAGCTCCACCCCCAGATACCTACTTTTTTAGCATCGATGTAAGATTGTCCGGCAAGCCATTTGGCTGCGGCGATCATATCGTCACTCTCGATTTTACCGAGTTGCATATAGGTACATTTACGGAATTCTTCCCCTCTGGCAGCAGTTCCACGAGGGTCGATACAAGCTACGATATAACCTTCTTGGGCGAGGTATTGTGTCCAGTCCATGCCCCAGCTATTGCTTACTTGCTGAGAATTTGGACCACTGTATTGGATGATTAGTAACGGGTAAGCTTTTGATGCATCAAAATTCACGGGCTTCATGAGCCATGCATTTAGCATTGTGGTTCCATCTGCTGCCGGAATTTGGATAAATTCTTTTTTAGCAACAGCGTAATCTTCCAGTTTCTTTTTTAATGCGGCATTGTCTTCCAGCGTACGGACAGCTTTACCGTTTGCTGCATATAGAGTGTACACGTGAGGCATATCAGCATTGGATACTATATTAATATAGTATTTGAATGATTTACTGAATTCTGCTTCATTCCATCCTTTTGTCGGGGTGAGTTTTTTCTTTTTACCCTTCAAGTCAATGGAGTAGATGTATTTTTCTAGAGGAGATTCTTCATGAGAAGCATAATAGTAAAGTTTTTTTACCGGATCGTACCCGTAGAAGTCGACCACATCGTATTTTCCGGAAGTAATCGGTTGAATTTCTTTACCGCTCATGGCATACAAATAGAGGTGAGAATAACCACTTTTTTCACTGCTCATGATGAAGTGTTGCCCGTCTTCCATGAAAATCAAATTGTCCAAGTTACTTTCTGCGATATAATATTTATTTTCTTCCCGGTAAAGTACGGTCGTACTTCCCACGCGGGCGTTGGCCAATAGGATTTCCAGTTGGTTCTGGAAACGGTTCAGTTTCATGATGGCTAATCTCTTCGGATCTTTTGTCCATTTGATACGGGGTATGTAAATATCAGTTTCTTCACCAATATTCATTGAGGTCGTAATGCGATCCTTAATGTCATAAACGTGAACGCTCACGATGGAATTGGCTTCCCCGGCTTTCGGATATTTATAAGAATAATTTGAAGGATAAAGAGCATTTTGTTCGTATGCCGGATATTGTCCTCTGAACATATTCATGTGGTAAGTCTTGACGGCTGATTCATCGAATTTAATGAATGCGATAGCTGATCCATCGGGAGCCCATTCGAAAGCTTTGTTGAATCCGAACTCTTCTTCATATACCCAGTCCGGGGCTCCATTGATGATTTCATTAAATTTTCCGTCGAAGGTGATTTGTATTTCGGAACCAAAGCGTAAGTCCGCGATGAAGATATTGTTATCTCTCACGAATGCCACTTTTGTTCCGGTCGGGGAAAATGTTGCCAGACGTTGAGAACCACCTTCCGATAAAGGTTTTAATTCCTTGTTTTTAAAATCAAACACAAAATAGTCTGCCGTGAATGAGCGACGATAGATAGGATTTATATTCGTGCAGATCAAAATCCGGTCTTCTTCCGGGCTGAATTCATAATCTTGGATGGTTTGGACAGCTTTGTACTTGGGATCGTTTAAGTCCAATAAAGTGTTTACGGCTTTCCCGGTTTTGTAACTATACATGACCAGCTTTTTACCTTTGTCTTCCAACACGGTATAGTGTTCCCCGTCATTTAGCGAGCGGAGGCCTGAAACACCTTGTGTCCTGAACGTGTAGGTCAAGTTAAAATCTTCCAGTGTGAATTTTTTGCCCTTGTTTTGAGCGTTTCCGGGTAGGGCAAACCCCACGATAAACATACATACAATTAACTTGTAAAACATCCTCATGGCAATTATTTTTTGTTTTTTTAATTTGGACCAAAGATATAAATAATTTTAGATTTATGATTTTAGATTTAATTATTCCTATCTTTGTGCGCTCAAAATCATGATTAGATGAAATATACCCTTTTAGCGAAAGACAAAAACAGTGATGCACGGTGTGGTGTGTTAACCACGGATCATGGAAATATCGAAACCCCGATCTTTATGCCGGTGGGTACGGTGGGAACTGTGAAAGCCGTGCATGCGAGGGAATTGAGAGAAGATATTAAAGCCCAGATCATTTTGGGCAACACGTATCATTTGTATTTGCGACCGGGTACTGAGGTGTTGGAAGAGGCAGGGGGATTACATAAATTTAATTCATGGGATCGTCCGATTCTCACGGATAGTGGCGGTTTTCAAGTTTTTTCTTTAGGTGATTGTCGGAAAATCACGGAAGAAGGGGTTGTGTTTCGTTCCCATATAGATGGTTCGAAACATCTGTTTACTCCTGAAAATGTCATGGATATTCAGCGTAAGATCGGGGCTGATATTATCATGGCATTTGATGAATGTCCCCCAGGGCAGAGTGAATACGGTTATGCGAAAAATTCATTGGAATTGACCCAGCGTTGGTTGGAACGATGCGTGAAACGACTTGATTCCACGGAGCCATTGTACGGTTATCATCAGTCACTTTTTCCGATCGTGCAAGGATGTACTTTCCGAGATTTGCGGGAAAGGGCGGCGGAACATGCTGTCGCTCTTGATCGGGAGGGGTACGCTATCGGGGGATTGGCTGTTGGGGAAGAGGCTGACGTGATGTATGAAATGATTCAAGTGGTGAACCGGATTCTACCGCAGGATAAGCCTCGTTATTTGATGGGTGTCGGAACTCCGGAAAATATTTTGGAAGCAATCTCTTTAGGTGTGGATATGTTCGATTGCGTGATGCCGACTCGAAACGGGAGGAATGGAATGTTGTTTACCACGGAAGGAGTGATCAATATAAAGAATAAAAAATGGGAAAAAGATTTCAGCCGTATTGATCCGGCAGGATTGAGTTTTGTTGATGATGATTATTCGAAAGCATATTTACGTCATTTAATCAAGGCGGATGAAATTTTAGGGCTACAAATTTGCTCGATCCATAATTTGTCGTTTTATTTGTGGTTAGTACGTGAAGCACGTAAACATATATTGGAAGGAGATTTTGTGACGTGGAAAGAGAGCACGATAAAGAAAGTTACACGAAGATTATAGTGCTGAGAAGCAACTAGCATAAAATGAAGAAATTAGATTTGTATATTATCCGGAAGTTCTTAGGTACCTTTTTCTTTTCAATGGTGCTGATCTTGAGTATTGTCGTGGTTTTTGACCTTTCGGAAAGACTGGAAAAATTTATCGAAAACGAGGCTCCCGTGAAGGCAATCATATTTGATTATTATCTGAATTTTGTGCCTTATTTTGCGAACGTGTTTTCCTCTCTGTTTACCTTTATTTCAGTTATATTTTTTACTTCTAAAATGGCTTATAATAGCGAGATTATTGCTATTTTAAGTACAGGTATCAGTTTTCGGAGAATGGTTCGTCCATACATGGTTTCGGCAGGGGTAATTGCTTGTTTGTCACTCCTTTTAAGTGCTTTTATTATTCCGAATGCCAATAAAAAGCGGATCGAGTTCTCCGAACAATATATCTGGAAAAAATATAGTAACAAGGAAGAGAATATCCATCGGCAAATTGCACCGGGTGTCTTTATTTATATGTCGAGTTTTAATGTCTATTCTAGCCGGGGTAATGATTTTACTTACGAGGTATTTCGGGAAGATACATTGGTTAGTAAGTTAACGGCAAAATCCATTTCATGGAATAAAGAACTTGAGAAGTGGCGGATTAATAACTGGACATTGCGGGAATTTGACGGGATCAAGGAAACTTATACAACAGGGCAAACGATTGATACTGTATTGAATTTTAGTGCGTCTGAGTTTTCCGAGGATCCTAAGAAGATCAAGGAACGCTTGACATTACCAGAGCTGGATGAATACATTGCCCGGCAAAAATTGCGGGGAAGCAGTAATGTGGTGGAATTCCAGATCGAGAAGTATAAAATGTTTTCGGGGGCTTTCGCCACGTTTATATTGACGTTAATCGGGGTATGTATAGCTTCTCGTAAGATTCGGGGAGGGATGGGCTTCCATTTGGGATTAGGATTGTTAATTAGCTTTTCGTACATATTATTTATGCAATTTTCCACGGTTTTTGCAACCAATGGAGGTATGAGCCCGTTATTAGCAGTGTGGATACCGAATATGTTGTTCGCAGTGGTTGCATTATTTGTGTACCGTGCGGCACCGAAATAATTGAAAATGTAGAATTGAAAATGAAATAAAGAGGGTATGAAGAATGAATGCATATCTTCAATTGATAGAATAGGCCAATGATGGCTATAAGCAAGAATCATAAATTTAAAATCAAAAATTTATACGTAAGTATATGAATAGGGAGACTAAAAGACCTAGAATTACAAGACCGATTGAGAATCGTGATGAGAATCGTCGGAGTAGAACACTGCGTTTCGAAAACCGTGAAGGTGGAGAAAACGAAACAAGAAGACCTAGTCGTTTTAACACGGACAGACCGAGACAGGAACAAAGATACGGGTATATCCGTGATTTGAACAAAGAACGTGAAAGAGAACGTAACGAGAGTGCGGGGGACCGAGATAACGGGAATCGTTATTACCGGGATTCTGACAGAGGTCGGGAAAGAGGGGATCGGGAGAATAATCGTTACGAAAATCGGGATAATAGAAGATCATACGAGAGAGGTTCTAGGGATAACAATCGTTTCTCTGACCGGGGTGAGCGTCGGGAAAGACGGCCTCTGGATCGGGATAGTAATGCAGAAAAAAGAGGTGATCGTTATCAAAACAAGGATCGTAATGACCGTCGTGATGAAGGACGTTGGGAAAAAGGTTCCCGTGATGAAGGTTACCGGGGAGAACGTCGGGATCGCCGAGAGGGAGATGATCGTCGGGATCGTTATTCTGATCGTCCGGTAAGAAAAGTATTTACCCGTCGGGAAGATGGGGATAGCACTCCGAAAAGTGTGTATAGTAAGAAAAAACAAATTGAGTTTCGCAAGAAGAACGAGGAGCTAGAGACGGAATTACGCTTGAACCGATATATCGCTAAAGGCGGTGTGTGTTCCCGTCGTGATGCTGATGTATTGATTGCAGCTGGTCGGGTGAAAGTGAACGGGGAAGTTGTGCAGCAGGTCGGAGTAAAAGTAAAACGTACGGATCGAGTGGAGGTGGATGATCAAGTAATTACCCCCGAACGTAAGGTATATTTAGTGTTAAATAAGCCGAAAGATTACGTGACGACAGTGGAAGATCCTCTGGAACGTAAAACTGTGATGAGCTTGATAGAAGGAGCCTGTAAAGAGCGTGTGTATCCGATCGGACGTTTGGATCGTCAGACTACAGGAGTGTTGCTTTTCACGAATGACGGTGATTTGGCAAAAAAGTTGACACACCCGAAGTATAACCAGAAAAAGATATATCACGTGTTTTTGAATAAAGTGGTTCAAATGGGTGATTTAGAGGCTATTCGTAAGGGGATCGATTTGGAGGATGGTTTTATTCAGGCGGATGACGTGAGGGTGATGGAAGATGATCGTACACAGGTGGGGATTGAAATTCATTCCGGTAGAAATCGTATTGTCCGTAGAATTTTTGAGCATTTAGGTTATCAGATTCTCCGTTTGGATCGTGTCTTTTTTGCTGGGATTACGAAGAAGAATTTGCCTAGAGGACGTTGGCGTTTCCTGACTGAAGATGAGGTTAATATTTTGAAGGCCTACTAAAAATTTTTTTTTTAATATTATTACTATTACCTTTGCGGGTGTCCACCTTTTAGGAGGTTTATCTCGTAAAGGTTTTATTTTTATATTAAAAAATTATGGTTGCACTTATTACAAATGGTCTGAATAGAATGAGGACGTTGCGCTCATTCTCGTACACTCCTCGTTGGATTGTATTTCTGATCGACTTGGCTCTTGCTATTATGGCAGTAAGTATTGCCTATCTGATTTGGGTTAATTTCCAGATTGACCGGATGAGATTGGATTTTGTCTTGACCGGGATTCTTGTTATTGTAGGTGTCCGGGTGATCAGTTTCTTGTTGGGACATACTTATTCCGGAATAGTACGTTTCACTGGAACGGAGGATGCATTGCGTATCTATTACGTGTTGACGGCAGGGGAGATTGCCATTCTTTTGGGGAGTGGCGTGTTTTTCTTGTTGTATGATTATCTTTTTATTCCGGTTTCCGTATTACTTACGGAGTATGTTCTCTTGACCAGTTTGATGGTTATGAGTCGGGTGATTGTGAAGAAAGTCTTTGCGCAGTATATCGGTGCCGAGCGTACTAAAAAGAACGTGATCATATGTGGTAGTGATGAGTATGGCATGATGGCCAAACATGCTATGGATAACGTGGAGGATGCCACGTATAATGTTCTTGCTTTTGTTGATGTGAATGACCGGAAAGCGGGAAAGATTATCGAGGGGGTCAAAATTTACAAAATGTCGTCTTTACCCGCTTTGTTGAAACGTAACCGGGTGGACAAGGTCGTTATCGCTAAAAAGATGATATCTCCTGATAAAAAACGGGAAATTGTCGAGATTTGCTTGGCCGCTGATGTGAATGTGCTCGAAGTTCCCCGTTTCGAAAGTTGGATTAACGGGGAGTTGAGTATGAGACATATCCGGAATATCAAGATCGAGGATTTGTTGGAGAGGGACGTGATTCACATGGAAGGGACTAATCTTCGGAAACAATTGTTGAATAAAGTGGTTTTGGTGACCGGGGCGGCTGGTTCTATCGGGAGTGAAATTGTGCGGCAGTTGACGCACTTTAACCCTTCTTTGATCGTTTTGTTTGATCAGGCTGAATCTCCGCTTTATGATATAGAGTTGGAATTGAAAGAGGAGTGTGGTTTCACGGATTATAAAATTGAGATCGGGGATGTACGTGATGTAAGCAGGGTGGAGGGAATTTTTAAAACATATCGTCCCAACATCGTGTATCATGCCGCTGCTTATAAGCATGTGCCCATGGTGGAAAAACACCCGATTGAAGGTGTGAAAACTAATATTTTCGGAACGAAAAATGTTGCCGATTGTGCTGTGAAGTATGATTGCCAGCGTTTCGTAATGATCTCTACCGATAAGGCGGTGAACCCGACGAATGTCATGGGGGCAAGTAAACGTATTGCGGAAATTTACACACAATCGTTGAATCGTATTGCGAATACTCGTTTTATTACTACTCGTTTTGGGAACGTTTTAGGATCGAATGGTTCGGTGATTCCTCGTTTCAAGAAACAGATTGAGGCTGGGGGCCCAATAACGGTTACTCACCCGGAAATAACTCGTTTTTTCATGACGATTCCCGAGGCGTGTCAGCTTGTTTTACAGGCTGGGGCATTAGGTAATGGCGGTGAAATATTCGTTTTTGACATGGGTAAGAGTGTTAAGATTGTCGATTTGGCTCGTAAGATGATCAAACTTTCCGGTTATGAGGTGGGAAAAGATATTCATATTGTCTTTACCGGTTTGAGACCGGGAGAGAAATTGTACGAGGAGGTGCTTAACGTGAAAGAGACAACTTTGCCGACCGTACATGAACGAATAAAGATTGCCAAAGTTCGTGAATATAATTATGGTGAAGTTACAGATGCGATAAAGGCTCTTGATATAGCTTTGCAGACAAAAGATAATTTTGCCGTGGTGAAACAAATGAAATATATCGTTCCTGAGTTTAAATCGAAAAATTCGATCTATGAATCTATTGATTTCCAGATGGAAGAGGAAGGAGTAGAACATCAGATGGAAGAGGTTTTAAATAAAATTCAGGTAGCCGAAAATTTAGAAGTCAGAGAGTAATGGAGAAGACGAATTGGTATGCAGTTTTCACTGCTTCTCGGGCGGAAAAACGTGTGCAGGAGCGTTTGGAACAAGCAGGAATCGAAAATTATTTACCTATACGGGAGGTAAAATTTGCGAGGGATGGGCTAGTGAAAAGATTGGAAGTTCCCGTGATTACAGGGTGTATTTTTGTTCGTGTTTCTGAAACGAATTTATCTTCCGTGTTATCAATTTTTGGAGTGATTGCGTTATTAAAAAGGGAACAGGAACCGGTAGTGATTTCGGATCAGCAGTTGGATAGTTTGCGAATTTTGAATGAACACGCCGAGTCACTTGAAGCTGTGAATACGGGATACCCAGTAGGAACTACTGTAAGTGTGATGCAGGGTGAATTAGCTGGGGTACGAGGTGAGTTGATAGAGGTAGCTGGTGGACATCAGATTGTGATTCGTATTCCGTATTTGATAGAATGTGCGGCAAAGGTAAAAGTGTAATCACTTGCTCTATAAAAGTGTATTTTAAACATGACTTTTTCATTGGAACAGTGTATTATGTTTTCCAGTAAAGTCGGAGACTATATTGAGAAATATTTGCAAGCAGGTGCTAATAAAGTGTTGATTGTGGATGGCACACGTCAAATTGGGAAGTCCTATATGTTGGACAAAAATTGTTCCAGAATTACATAGAGGTTAATATGGAAGCGGACAAACTAGGTGATAGGATTTCCGCAGAAGCCAAGACTGTAAGTAATTTCTTAGAGTTATCGTCTTGATTTTTTTCTATATTTTTGCGGGGACGAAAATGTCTCCTTTGGTGTAGAACTAGGTTTATAATGAGAACCTGTCGAGAAGCTAAGGAAATCCTAGGGAAATAATCTCCCTTATTCGAAGCTCATTCGAAGATTATTCGTGGCTCATACATTACGGAATGTCTAAGCTCTGGGTAAGCATCAAATGATCTCTGAATATGTGGGATTATTTGGGTAGGATTACTTCTTTATTTGGGGTGAATTTGTACTATATGATATTTTCTCTACTGTAATTTTATTTGTGATGTTTGTTCCTAGAGTAATAATACCTTAATTCTATGGTTTTAACTATTTCTCGGACTTTACAGGGCATTTCCTCCTAATATTATGTACCCGTCACGTGGGTGTTAGGATGACGATTTGGATGTGGGGTATCATGCTTGAGAGATAGTTGAACGTTGGAAAAAGAATAGTTAGGTCTTAGTAGAGTAATGTCAGAAAATGAGATTTTAGTTGGTGTTTGGTAGTTGGTGTGTTTTAAAATAGTTGTTATGAATGATTATGTCTGAAATTTTTTGAGCATTTTCTCTACGTTCTTTTTCTCGGGTAGAGTTTGCAATAGAATCACTCATAAGTAAACTTCTTCCAACACCTCTCCAAGAGGATTGGACTCCTGTCAGATCAAGGAGAGTCGGAAATATATCCATTTGTTGGATTGTATCATGAGGAGATCTTTTAATTGCGTTTGGAGCATTGATAATATAAAAGGGAATTTCGTGTGTAATATGTTTTAGGGATGGGGGCAGATTTAGAAAATCTGCATGAGCTTCGTGGTCACTTGTAACGATGATGATTGAATTATCGTATAATTGATTTTGTTTAAGAAAGAATATATAGTTACCAATTTGTCTATCTGTGTAATGTAAGTTTATCAAATAGTTTTGTAATTCTTGGGTGTATTCCTCAGGAAACTTAAATGTGGTATTCTCCTCGATGGTTTGATCATATGGTGAATGAGTTGATGCTGTAAGTATGATTGATAGAAATGGTTGGGGCATTTTCATATTTTTACGTTGTACAAGTTTAAATATTTCTTCATCGTTTAACCACATGGATTTTCTCTGAGGATAATCATTTCGGGAAAATAGAGAGTCTATCTGGTAATGTTTGCACATATTATCTTGATGCCAATAGGTTGGACCTGTTGGTATCGTCATATGACTTTCTTTTATTTTATTTTGTTGTTTTAAAAGAGAGGGAAACGTGGTATATTTATTCTTTAAATGATTAACAATAGTTACAGTATTCTTTAAAGGCAAAAGCCTAATAAGGTAAATAAATTGTCCGTCACTGGATTCACCAAGTTTAGTTTGTGGCATTACATGCTGGTTGTAATATGTATTTTCTTTTTTCAATTGGTTTAAATTGGGTGTAATTTCTTGACCATTGAAATTAAGATCATCTGCAAATGAAAGTAGGGATTCAACGATAATAATAATAATGTTTTTATTTTGTTTGGGAGTGATGTCTGTAGATTGAACATAAAATAACGGTTCAAGTTTTAGTAATTCTTCTTCAGAATATTGTTGAGAATTGAAATTCCACGCTTGAATAAAAAACTCCATGCCTAAATGTTGTTTCTAAAGGGGTATATGCATAAGGCATAATGAATTTTTCTTTTGGAGTTGATGATCTTAGAAAAATAAGAACAACGAATGCTGTAATAAGAATAAAAGAGATTCCGAGGAAAGTGAAAGAAGTTATCAATCTATTCTTCCAAGAAATATTGGGGTGAAATTTATGATATATAATTGAGAGTGCAAAAATACTTATAAATGGGATGATTAAATCTAGAAAAGAAGTACTAACAAGGATGTTACTGGTTAATCCTTGGAGATTGTTGTATTCTGTAATTAGAGATAAAGGAAAATAAGCATGAAAATTTCGACTATACCAAATATTAGTAAGTAGGAGTATATCAATAAGTATGAAGAAGAGAATGTATATGTATTTTCTTTTGTTTATAAGTAGAAATGAAAAGAACAATAGGAGTCCTGCATCAATTAGAAGTTGTACCTAAGTTTTCCAAATATGCGAATGCGGTAAGTTCTTCCTTATCTGTTACTACAGAATAATGTGTGTAAATCAGTTGGATGCATAAGAGAATGAAAACAAGAAATAGGTATTTGCCCTGCTGCAATATATGTATTATTTTGAGTGTTAGTTTCATGATATATTCTTCATGTGCTGCAATTTTGTGTTGTTTTTGTGTTGTTGTAAAAGTAATTCTTTTTATGGTATTACATACTAATGTTGATGAGTTTTATCTACTAAATAGTTGTATCTTTGATTAAGATGGAGTGGATGGTATTCTGCGTATCTATGGCTTATATTATAGGAGATGATGGTTTTTGATTAAATCGTTTGTTTCGACTACTTATTTTCTCTATTTTTACAAGCAAGGATTTGTTTCTCAAATGGGAATGTATCTATTTGGAAGATAGTTTTTAATGTTTTGTTGAAAAGTGAATATATTTAAATATCGATAAGTGGATATGGAAAAAAAACAGAAAGTTAAGAGTGATGAGATAGATTTGATAAGTATCGTAGACAAAGTTTGGAGTGAACGCCGTTTTTTGATAAAATTTACGTTGGTCATTTTTGTGATAGGGGTAATTATCGCTTTCAGTTTGCCTAGGACGTATAAAAGTGAATCTAAAATTATACCAGAGGATACCAAGGAGGTGGTTACAAACAAGGCTAATTCTTTTGCGTCTTTGTTAGGTTTAGCTGTTAATAATAACATTAGTAGGGAGATTTCTGCAGATATTTATCCGGATATAATAAGAAGTACTCCTTACTTGTTGGAGTTTGCCAATTTGAAGGTTTTACCTCAAGGTATGGTGGAGATGTCTCTATATGAATACATAACGTTGCACCAAAAGGAAGCTTGGTGGAGTTTTATTACGCAATTACCAAGAAAAATCGGAGGATTATTTACGCCGAAAATAATTGAGGAAAATGATACGATTTGGGATATTTCTCGTCTTTCTAGACAACAAAGGCAATTTATTCGTGATTTGGCGGGTTCAATACATGTTAATGCTGATAAAGAAACAGGATTGATTACGATAGATGTGTTGATGCAAGACCCGGAAGTAGCAACATCCGTGGCTGAAAATATTATTCAGCACTTGTATGTTTATATTACATCTTATAGGACTCAGAAAGCACGTGAAGAGTTGAAGTTTATAGAAGATATGTATATAGAGGCGCATAATGTATACGATCAGACTCAGGAGCGATTTAAAGGGTATGCTAAAAATTATAAACTTGGAACTTCTCCCGTCACTTCTCAGGTAAATATGGATTTAGCTTTTGGTTTTTATAATATGATGGCTCAACAGTATGAAATGGCAAAAGTGAATGTAATGAAAAAACACCCTACTTTTTCCGTGATCGAGCCTGCTATGATGCCTTTGAATGCAGACTCTCCTCGTAAAATGCTTATTATGTTATTAAGTATTGGATTGGGGATATTTATGGGAGTAATCTGGATCTTTATTAAAGATGCTTTCGTGAAATGAGAAAGCTTTCTTGTTATATATCTGTAATTATTCCGGCTTATAACGTGGAGGCTTTTCTTGCACGTTGTTTAGATTCCGTATTAGAACAATCATTTAGTAATTTCGAGGTGATTGTTATTGATGATGGTAGTCGAGATAGAACGGCTGAGATTATTCGAGGTTATCAACAAAAGGATGCTCGGGTCATTGGAATTTTTAAAGAAAATGGTGGCGTGACAAGTGCCCGAAATGCGGGAGTAGCAAAGGCTAAAGGGGATTATTTATTTTTTCTTGACGGAGATGACTATGTGCCTTCAACAGCTTTAAATGATTTATTTGTTGGTACTGAACAAGGGAAAAATGATGTTGTATTTGGGTTGTTTGCTTTAGCATGGAAAGGAAAACAAAAAATTTATGAAGTTGATAAATTTGGAACAATTTCTAATCTAGAATATTTGAAGTTGTTAACAACTGGAAGGGCTCCGTGGCAAATATGCTCAAAATTGATTCGTCGAGCATTATTTTATGTCGGAGAATTAGAGGTCCCAACTGATTTGGCTGTGGGAGAAGATGCTTTAACTTTATTTCAACTCGTGGAGAAGGCTAACACCATTTCAATGGTGAATAAACTTGTTTATTATTATGTGCAAAGGGAAAATTCCGTTATGCATATGGGGAGTCCTAAATTAGCAAATGATAATTTAAGAGCTGCGGAGTTAATTAGTAAGACTATAGAAAAGAGTGGATTGATGCCAGAGCTTTCTTTATACGTGTTGGCTTTGCGATTACTTTTTTTATTAATGGCTTTTCAAAAGTCACGGCAAAATGTGTGTCGGGATTCTATAAAGAGGATATTGAAGGAATATGACGAGCGTAAACAGGTGATGGATTTATTTTCATTTTCGAAAAAGTGGAAAATACGGATAGTTGTAGGGTACTATAAATATTTTTAAAGTGAAAGAAAAGATATTACATATTGTTGATACTTATTCAACCTGTAGTTATCATGAATTTTTCAATGCGGGTTTTTTGGTTTCTTGTTGTCAAGTAGCTGATAAGGTTATCTATCATGCAGCTCAATCTAGCCAAAAATGTGTAATGTCATTGTTAGAAAAGAAAGGGTATAAGGAATTTGTTCCTAATATAGAGTGTCGATCGCTATGTGTTGTTCATAAAGAATCAACATTGAGATCTTTGTTGCGAACATTTGTAAGTGCATTCTTAAATGTATACTATTTGTTTGTTGGAGGGAAAGGGCCTATTATTTTCATGCATAATGATGCATTCTCTATTTATTGGTTAAATCTGTTCAATTTTTTCTTGAGGCGACCAATTTGGATCGTTTGCCACGGTGAATTAGAACTTTTAATTAGTTTTCCTTGTTGGTGTAAGCCTTCGTTTTTATACAAGCACTTGTTTCATTTCTTTTTCAAGTATATAAATATTGGGCAAAAGATGCATTTTATTGTACTTGGGCACTCAATTGCTTCTAATTTGAAACGTATTATTTCTGAAAGAAACGAAAAGAGGTTTGTGGCTATTGAGCATCCTTATTTTTTTGAAGAAGGATTTACAACAAAACATGTCATACAGGGACAAATGTTTTTGGGTACGGTTGGAGTTTTGAATGAGTTTAAAGGTTTTTATCGATTGCAGAATTTGGTTGAATTATTAAGAGAAAAAATTGAAGAAGGAAGATTAAGTGTTTCTGTAATAGGACGGTTAGAGAATGTGATGCCTGTCCATCAAGATTTAATTCAATATTCAACATTGGGAAATAGTTTATTGCCTCGGGAGAAATTCTCTCAATTGATATGTGGTTTAGATTATGTGTTGTTTTTATACAATACAGAAAGTTACAAGTTGATTGCCAGTGGAGCTATCTTTGATGCAATAAGTTTTGGTAAACCGATAATTGCCTTACGAAATGATTATTTTGTCGCCGTGTTTGAGCGTTGTGGAGAAATAGGGTATCTTTGTAATTCCTTGGATGAAATTTGCCAGTTAGTGGTTAAACTTATTGATAATCCTGATATGGCAACTTATAATTGTTTCTTGATGAATATGAAAAAGGCTAGAGTGATGTTTGCTCCTGAACAAGTAAAAATTGATTTATTCGAGTAGCTTATGTATTTATACTTAATATATACAATTCTTTTGTTCGTGGCCTATTTTGAGATGGACCGTTTTAGTTACTTTGGAAGGATTCATAAGATTCTTTTTTATTTAATTCTTTTGGTTTTCTTTCTTTTGTCTTCGTTGCGATGGGAACGGGGGACTGATTGGATGTCGTATTATGAATTTTATAATTCAATTTCAGGTTATGCTCCAAAGAGTTGGTATTTTGAATTTGGATATTCGTATTTAAATTATTTGGTGAAGGTTCTATTCAATAGTTATTCTGTATTACTTGGAATATTAGCTTTCTTAGTTTATTCATTAGTTGGAACTACGATTTATAAATATGGTGTTTATCCAATCTTCTCTCTAGCGATCTGGTTTGCGATATCTATTGCTGATGTTTTTTTTACCCGCAATACGATTGCAATTTCGTTGGCGATATTTTCAGTACGTTATATTATTGATAGAAAATTTGTACCATTTTTGTTAGTGATTGCTGTTGCATTTTTATTTCATAGGTCAGCATTGATTTTTTTCCCTGCTTATTTTATTTATTCATTAAAAATTTCTAGATCTATTTTGGTGTGGGGAATGGGGATTGTGATTGTTGTTGGTTTATGTTTTAGCGAGTTTGTCGTTGGGCATATAGGGGGATTATTAGGGCCAACAATTGATTCAAAACTTCAATATTATTTACAGACAGGAACAGAAGAAACATTTGGATCAGCATATTCTGCCGCAATTGTGTTGTTGAAGGGAGCAATAAATCGATCTTTAATTTTGATCGTGCTATTATTTTGGATGAATAATGAACGTAACGAAGATCCTGTTCTAAATGGTTTTATTAATTTTTATATTTTTGGTTTGTTATTATTCTTCATGACGGTGCCTTTATCTCCAGCTTTAGGAAGGATTGCTTCGTACTATAATATTTTTCAGTTATTTTTATTCCCTTACATATTGTTGCTTGGTAAGGATAGGAAAAACCAAATATTACTTTTTATTTTAATTGGAATATATTTTTTGATTCGATTGGAAGGAGTTATTACAAATTATAAGGATTTGTACGTTCCGTACAAATCTATATTTGATACTTATAAAACAGTAATAATTTTTTAATTGCATAATGATGAATAGAATTGCTTATTTAGTAATGTGCCATAAGAATGGACGACAGGTTATGACTTTGATCAATTCGTTAGTTAGCGAATATGCAGATGTGTATGTACATGTTGATAAAAAAAATGACGAATTATACCTGAGTTTGAGCGAGAGTTTGAATAATACTAGTGGGGCATATTTATTAAAAGAGCGAGTTGCAGTTTCTTGGGGAGGATTTTCACAATTAGAAGCGATTATTCTTTTGATTAAAACAATGTTGCGTTCGGGTATAAAATATTCTTATGCAAGTTTAATAAGTGGACAGGATTTATTAATAAAACCACATATTCAATTTTACAAATACTTAGAAACATATTATCCTCAAGAATTTATAGAGTTAGAACGTCATCCTGAGTTTGATGCTCGGATTAATACTTTTCAAATAGGGACAAATATCGGACGATATAAATGTGTGAGGGTTTTAAATTATTTCTTGCGTTATATATATAATCATATGCATATAGGAATTAAAAAATTTAACGTAGAGGATATTTACAAAGGAGGAGAGTGGTGGACCCTTACAGAAAAGAGCTTGAAGACTATTGTAGAGTTTGTCGATGAAAATCCGGCATATATGAATAAATTTAAACATACGATGTGTGCGGATGAGCATTTCATTCAAATGTTGATAAAAAAATTAGGTATAGATGGACAAGTATGCAATAATAATCTACGATATATTGATTGGAAAGATTGTAAAGATAATCCTAAGATTTTGACAAATGATGATTACGAAAGAATTATGGCTTCATCTGCTTTTATTGGGCGTAAATTTGATATGGAAAAAGATTCCGTTATATGTGATAGATTGATAGAGTATTCACGGAAAAAGGATTGTTAATGGATTATTCAGTTTTGATGTCTGTTTATATAAAGGAGCAGGCTATTTTCTTGAAAGAGGCTTTGGAAAGTGTTTTTGCTCAAACATTATCTCCGGGAGAAGTTGTCATTGTGAAAGATGGACCTTTAACAGAGGAATTGGAGCAGGTTCTTGTTTCTTATCAAAAACAGGAGCAAACATTGAAAGTTATTACTTTAGAACAAAATATGGGTTTGGGTAAAGCATTGCAGGTGGGCTTGGAACATTGTCAATTTGATCTTGTTGCTCGTATGGATACGGATGATATTTGTAAACCTAAACGTTTTGAAAGACAGGTACATTTTATGGAAATGCATCCGGACATAAGTGTAGTTGGTGCATGGATAGAAGAATTTTCAGAAAACAAAGAAAAAATAGAATCAATTCGAGAATTACCATTAGAAAATGAACAGTTATTGAAATTTATGAAGTGGCGTAATCCGTTTAATCACATGACTGTAATGTTTCGTAAACAGGCGGTAATATCTGTTGGAAGCTATCAACCTTTTTATTTGTTGGAAGACTATTATTTATGGAATCGGATGGCAAATGCAGGGTTTAAATTTGCTAATATTGGAGAGAGTTTGTTGTGGGCTAGGGGTGGTTATAATATGTTACAACGCCGTGGTGGATGGAGATATGTTGTATCTGAGTATCATTTGCTACATTTTATGTGGAAATCTAAACGAATAAATTTTATAGAATTTGTCTTTAGTTTATTTGTAAAAAGTATTGTTCGTATGATAGGTAAGCGAGGGCGATCATTGTTGTATAGAATGTTCTTAAGAAAGTAAAATGACACAAAATGTAAAGAAGGTTTCTATTTACTTGTTCGGATTACGGTTAATACGAACGGCCATATCTATTATAACCGTGTCTTTATCTGCCAAGTATTTTGGTATTGGGATAGAGCGAGATGTTTGGTTGCTAGTTCTTGCATTTATTACGACGATTAATTTGGCTGTTTGGGGGCCAATAAATGAAACATTTAGAACAAAATTTATTTTTCTTCGTGAAAAAGAAGGCGAAATAGAGGCTTTGAGGCGAACGGCATCTTTACTTTCATTTATTATTTTAGGAACGATCTTGGTCTCTTTGGTTATATTATTATTTCCCGAGCAATTAATGGCCGTGATAGCTCCTTCTGTTTCAGGGGAAGGAACCCGACTTTTTGTAAAAATGCTATATTTTTTGGTTCCTACTTTTTTAATTAATCAATTAGTGACGATTGGAACGAGTATATTGAATGCTTACGAGTCATTTTATGTACCGGAGATTGTAAATTTTTTTTCTGGGATATTGAATGTATTATGTTTGTTATTGTTGGCACCAGTAATAGGAATAAACTCGTTGGTTGTTTCTATATATCTGAGTTCAATATTATTATTGATTGTTTTAATTCTCTGTATTCGAAAAAAAAGGATCAGAATTAGGATTCCAATACTATTTTCATGGGAAGCCGTAAAACCGTTTGTTTTTTTTTCAATACCTTTTTTTATTCCGTACTTTGTTTCACAATGTAATGCGATCCTGGAAAAGAGTTTATCTAATTTGATGGGAACAGGAATAGTTTCTACTATTGATTATGCCCGAAGGTTTACAGAAATATTATTGAGTGTTTTTCTTAGTGTGTTAAGTTCTGTTTTAGTGCCAGTTCTTTCGAAATATTATTCAGGACAAGATTATTCTGGCTTTTATTCGGTGTTTAAACAATACGTGCAAGTTGTTTTTTTACTGCTTTCACTCACTATTCCTTTGTTAATAGGGGCAGCTTTGCCTATAGATACTTTTTTTTATTTTCGAGGAGAGGTGACAATGGATACTGTCAATAACATCGCATTATTGACCCAGTTTTATGGTATTGCGTTTATTAGTGTTGCTTTCTATCTTTTTTTCGGTTTAACCTTGTTAGCTCAGAATCGAGGGAAAAAGTATGCTGTGTTTGGAGCTTTAGCTCAAGTAATTATGATTGTATTTGATCTCGCATTTTATCGAATATTAGGTATTTATACTTTTTCCATTGCATTGTTTATTTCTCATACATTAATGGCTATTGTGATGTATTTGAATTTAGATATACAAAATAAAAAAGGAATGACTTTTTATATATTGCGTTATATGTTGTTATTAGTATTACTTATTATTGTACAGGTGATGTTTAGTCAATATTTTCCAAATGTACACATTGTTTTAAAGGTAATGCTTCATGGTTGTTTATTATGTGTATCATTGCCTATATTTGCAATTATTTTAGGTTTTGATTTAAAGCAATACCTATTGCTGATAAAAATGAAAATGGGATGAAAAGTATCGTTTTTTTGCTTCCTTGTTCTGCATCGAAACCGGTAGGAGGTTTTAAGGTCGTTTATGAGTATGCTAACCGGCTAGTGCGGGATGGCATAAATGTTCATATCGTGTATTCTTCGGTATTATTTCCACGGGAATTATCTGTAGTAAAGAGAATTTTATCTGTACTATTTTATTTGAAATGGAAGTGGCAAAAAAGATATTTGCCAACTCGTTGGTTTACATTGGATGAACGCATAAAGCAATATTTTGTTTATACTTTGCAACAAGTAAATGTGCCTGTTGCTGACATGTATGTGGCTACGTCATGGGAAACAGCAGAATATTTGATGACTTATCAAGGTATTCGTGATAAATATTATTTTATTCAACATTATGAACGTTGGAGTTGTACAAATGAGCAACGTTTAATTGCAACTTGGAAAGCTCCGTTGCATAAAATCGTTATTGCTCCTTGGTTAAAGGATATCGCTAATGAATTAGGCGAATCTGCAGATGTTGTTGAGAATGGGTTTGATTTTGATACTTTTGAAATAACACTTGACATTAGGAAGCGTCAAGGAGAGAGGATCGTTATGCTGTATCATGAATTAGAGTGGAAAGGTTTTCAAGATGCTTTCGAGGCTTTGAATATAGTGAAACAAAAATATCCAAAATTGATGGTGAATTTATTTGGGGTTTATGAAAGACCAGTGGATTTACCAGATTGGTATGTTTATTATCAAATGCCGGATAAAGCGACGTTAAATAGAATATATAATGAGGCCGCAATTTATGTCGGGGCAAGTCATACGGAGGGATGGGGATTAACTGTTGGTGAGGCAATGCAGTGTGGTTGTGCTGTCGTTTGTACTGATAATGGAGGGTATTCTGTTGTTGCTCATCATCAAGAGACTGCTTTGGTTAGTCCGGTAAAAAATGTAGCATCTTTAGCTAGTAATGTCATTCGATTAATTGAAAATAAAGAATTACGTTGGCTATTAGCAGAAAATGGGCACTACTACATTAAGCAATATACTTGGGAAAAGTCGTATGAACGTTTGAAGCAAATTTTATTGAAAAATGGGGCAGAGTATTGACGTTTCGATTATCATTGTGAGTTATAATGCTCGTGATTTTTTGCGAGAATGTTTGTATTCTTTATTTGAGAAAACAAAATCACTTCCTTTTGAGGTTATTGTTGTTGATAATGAATCTTCCGATGGTTCCGTTCAGATGATTCAAGAGCTTTTTCCCCAAGTGAATATATTAAACTCTGGAGGAAATGTGGGCTTTGGAAGAGCTAATAATATTGGAATAAAAGAAGCTAAGGGACGTAATATTTTCTTGTTAAATCCAGATACAATTTTGTTAAATAATGCAATAAAAATATTGAGTGATTTTTTGGATTCACATGATGAGGTTGCTGTATGTGGGGGAAATCTTTATAATGTGGATAAAGAGCCGACTCATTCTTTCTTGAGATATTTGCCCTCTGTATTTGGCGAATTAGATCAGTTGACAGGATATAAATTGTCTAAGTGGTGTTATGGGAAGAGCTTTGAATTTAATCATGATAATCGGCCTCTTCATGTCGGATATATTACAGGAGCAGATATGATGATAAAGAAAATCGTATTGGACGAAGTGGGCTGTTTTGATCCTGATTTTTTCATGTATTTTGAAGAAACGGAATTGACATATCGTATTCGTAAGGCTGGCTATAAAATCATGAGTGTGCCAGAGGCGTGTATTGTTCATTTAGAAGGAAAAAGTCATTCTTTGAAGGAAAATAGAGAACGAATGTTTTTAACTTCACGGCGACTCTATTATAAAAAAACGTTGAGATGTAATTTGATATTTTATATGTGTCAACTGGTATATGGATTGAATGTTTCTATTCATATATTGTATTATCTTTTCTTTTACCGGGATAAAGAGCAATTGAAGATTTGGAAATTTCGATGGAAGATTTTTTAATAATGTAATTTGACATGATCTGATCTATAGATATTAAGATTTTGTTTGACTTACGGTTTGAAATTATTTTTGTTGAGCTGTGTCAAAAATTATCTTTATCTGATAGGAATAATAATGATTTTGTTAATAGTTTGTTAAAAACAAAAAAACATCATTTTATGACGCAACCATTGATCTACTTTTGCATCTTGATTAAAAACAACACACACAACACTATTATTAAATATATGAGAACAAGTAAAACATCTGAGGTCTATACGACGTAAAAGGGGAGCAAGATAAGAGGAGAGAGCGTATCCTGTTTATAAACACGCTAATATGAGATAATAATGATGCTCATGTATGTGGGCGAGTTGGAGATTTATGCCGTTTTAATGGATCAAGGAATGAAAAAAATATTGATTATTGGAGGAGATAGCTTTATTGCTGGACAATTTATAAAAAAATATGTATTAACGGAATCTATCACGTGTTACAGTCGTAGACCGACCGGATACGAGAAAGAGATTGTTGTGAAAGCATTTCGAGATATGCCCATTGAAGCATTTTCAGGATTTGATACGGTAATAAATTTTGCAGCAATCGTACATCGTCCGGAAGTGAAAGACCAAGAGCTTTATGATGATGTGAATTATCGGATGGCTTGTTTGTTAGCACAGAAAGCGAAACAGGCTGGAGTGCGTCAGTTCGTGCAGATGAGTACGATAGCAGTGTTTGGTAGTGCTAGTCGAATTTCTGCAACAACGCCGGAAAAACCACAGACTTATTATGGAAGTTCTAAACTTAAAGCAGATAAGGAGTTAGTGGCAATGAGCGATCGAGAGTTTAGGACTGCGATTATCCGTCCGCCAATGGCTTATGGGGGAGGAATGGCTCCGGGTAATATGTTACGTTTGATTCGTTTGGTAAATAAACATATTCCGCTACCTTTCGGTTCTGCCCGGAATAGTCGTGATTTTATTAATGTAAAAAATTTGGTTGAGTTTATTCATTTAGCCGTGGAGAAAGAGGTTGAGGGTGTGTTCTATCCAACGGATAAAGTTCCTTATTCTACGCGTAACGTGGTCGAGGAAATTTCTCGTCAATTGGGAGTACACACGATAAATTTACCTTCTCCTTCCATATTCTTAAAACTGGTAGAGAAGGTTCGTCCAGATCTTTATCAGAAACTTTGGGGTGATGTGGTTATTGATCGTCAGTTAGCATTAAGTGCTATCGGTTACGAGCCTCGTTACACTTTGGAGGATGGAATTCGAGAGATGGTTGAATCGTTTAAGCAACAAAAATGATAAATTGGATCTATGGATTTGTTCTCCTGCTCCTTTTCGTGCTGGAGAACATTTATTTTAAGATTGCCAAGAGATATAATATTTTAGATATCCCTAATGCAAGGAGTTCTCATCATACAATTACCCTGCGAGGAGGTGGGGTGATTTTTTATTTAGGGGTACTTGTGCATGGGTTGATCTTTGATTTTTTTGCACCTTGGTTTTTATGCGGGTTGACGTTGGTGGCTTTGGTGAGTTTTATTGATGATATGCACCCGCTTTCTGCAAAGGTACGTCTTTTGGTTCAGACCTTTTCTTTGTTATTACTACTGTTACAGCTAGGGGGACATGAGATTTCGTGGGGATACGTGGTTATAGCTTTATTTGGAGGCTTGGCCATACTCAATATATATAATTTCATGGATGGTATTAATGGTATTACCGGAGGATATAGTTTGGTTGCCATGTTGGCGCTATGGGGAATCAATGCTTTTGTTTCCCCGATAGCGCCGGCGGGTTTTATTCCTGTGGTAATACTCTCGTTACTTGTATTTAATTTTTATAATTTCCGTTCTCGTGCCAAATGTTTTTCTGGGGATGTCGGTGCTATATCAATGGCTTTTATTATACTCTTTTTGTTGGGTGGTTTTATAATACATTCCGGGCACGTGTCGGCATTGGTATTTTTGGTTGTTTATGGAGTGGATGGTGTGCTGACAATTATACATCGTATTTTGTTAAAAGAAAATATCGGTCAACCTCACCGGAAGCATTTATATCAGTTGTTGGCCAATGAGGGAAAGTTTGCTCATTTGTCTGTCTCTTTGATCTATATGGGAATACAGGCTGTTATTGATTTGGGATATTTGTTGGTATTGGTATATGTTCCCGAGTATTCATTGATTTATTTTATAATTTCAATAGTGGTGATGGTGGCTGCTTATTTGCCTTTGAGACGTAAATTTTATGCACTACGCAAGCAAGAATGAAATTTAAAGAAGCATATAGATCGGAAACTATAATAAAATTCGATTTTCAATTTTTGATTTTCAATTAATGCTGTATCTTTGTGGCTGATCCGGCATATAGGTTTATCTTGATTGATTTGTGAATCAGAAAGGATGAACCTAAGGGATGGTTGCATAAAAAACATTCAAAAAAAGTTATATGAGATTTTTAATTTTTATTGTACTTATGCTTGGTGTCACGGGAATTGTTTGTGCGCAAATAACCGATGCACAAGTTATTGAAGCCGTGAAGTCCGCACAGGCTCAGGGAAAAAGTCAAGACGAGATTATTTTGATGCTATCACAAAAAGGAGTCACGAAAGAGCAGGTGTTGCGTATTAAGGCGAGTTTGGAAAATCAAGGGAGTAACACGATCGGAACTCAGACAACGGATGATAGTCGAACGAGGGTGAATAATATTTTCGGGAATGTGAGAGATAGTTCGTTTCTAAATTTGAAGAGAAATAAAAATAATGTGTATGGGAGAGAATTATTTAATAATAAGATGTTGACGTTCGAACCTAATCTGAATATCCCGACTCCGGAGAATTATAAGTTAGGTCCGGGTGATGAAGTGATTATTGATATATGGGGAAATTCTGAGGAAACGATTCGAGAAACGATTTCTCCTGAGGGAAGTATTACTATTCCTAATTTAGGACCGGTTTATTTGAGTGGAAAGTTAATAAATGAAGCCTCTTCTTACATGAAGAATATGTTGGCTCGGATCTATTCGGATTTGAATTCCGAAAATCCGGGAACCTTTTTAAAACTTTCTTTGGGACAGATTAGAAGTATTCAGGTAAATGTGATGGGAGAGGTGATGATTCCCGGTACTTACACGTTACCTTCTCTTGCTTCCGTGTTTCACGCTTTGTATGCGGCTGGAGGGGTGAATAACGTGGGAACGTTACGGGATATCGTGTTATATAGGAACGGTAAGGCTTTTAAGCACGTGGACGTGTATGACTATATTATGAATGGTAATAATAGTTTTGATATAACTTTGCAAGATGGGGATTTGGTTAACGTGGGAACTTACGAATCGATTGTTACCGTGGTTGGTAAGGTAAAACGTCCGATGCGTTACGAGATGAAAGGAGAGGAAAGTTTAAGTAAATTGTTGGAGTATGCAGGAGGGTTTACTAGTGATGCGTACAAGAAAAATGTGAATGTGAGTCGCAAAGGAGATTCAGAGTTTCAGATGTATACCGTGTATAATGATGATTTTATCGATTTTAAGTTGGCTAATGGAGACTCAATCATGGTAGACTCTATTATAAGTCGGTACGAAAATCGGGTATCTGTGACAGGTGCGGTATATCGCCCTGGGAATTATGCAATAAATAATTCCATAAAGACGGTGAAGGATTTGATAAATGTGGTGGAAGGACCTCGGGAGGACGCTTTTTTAAATAGAACTATTTTGTATCGGGAGAAAGAGGATTTAAGTCAAGAAATGCTTGCTGTTGATTTGGGAAAATTGTTAAAAGGTGAAATTGACGACATTCCACTGAAAAAGAATGACCGCTTGTATGTGCCTTCTGCAACAGAATTGCGGGGAGATTACGTGATTGATATTCGGGGGGAGGTAAAGAATCCTCAAAAATATCCTTTCGTGGATAATATGACGTTGGAAGATGCTGTTCTTCAGGCTGGAGGTTTGTTGGAATCGGCTTCTATGGTACGAGTGGATGTTTCTCGGAGAATCAAGGCTCCTAATAGTATGGAGGAAGCTCCGGCTGAGGCAGAATTGTTTACATTTGCCTTGAAGGATGGATTGGTTGTAGAGGGAGATCCTGAATTTATTCTTGAGCCTTTTGATGAAATTTATGTTCGTCGTTCTCCGGGATACAGCGAACAACAGAATGTCGTGGTGAGGGGAGAGGTGCTTTACCCGGGTGTGTATGCCAAACGCTCATCAAATGATCGTCTTTCGGATCTTGTGAAGCGGGCTGGTGGTGTAACTTCTAAGGCTTACGTGAAAGGGGCCCGCTTGTTGCGTCGTATGAATGCAGACGAGTTGGAAAGGGTAAAGTCTGCAATACAGTTGGCTAAGCATTCAGGACGTGATTCGGTTGTTATTGATAGTATGTCGTTTGAACAGGTATATTATGTCGGTATTGACTTAAAAGATGCATTAGAGAATCCGGGAGGAGAATCTGATTTAATCCTTCGTGAAGGAGATGTGTTACAAGTGTCTAATTATGTGAATACCGTTAAAATCAGTGGGGCTGTGATGTATCCTAATGCCGTGACATATTTCAAAAAAATGAAGTATAAGGATTATATAGACAATGCGGGAGGATATAGTATTGATGCGAAGAAAAGAAAGGCTTATGTATTGTACCCGAATGGAACACTAGCTGTTTGTAAGGGAAATCGTACAAGGATAGAGCCAGGAAGTGAGATTATTGTTCCGTTGAAATCCATGAACAAGAATCGGATGGGATTACCAGAGATTTTGAGTCTGGCATCATCAACGACATCGATAGCGGCAATGGTTACTGCAATTCTTAACAACACGAAATAGTATGGAACAGGAAGTAAAGCAGGCAAATCAGATGCCGCAGGAGGAAGAAATTGATTTGGTTGAGGTAATTCAAAAATTGTGGAAAAACCGAAAACTGATACTGAGAATTACAGTCGTGTTTATGGTGTTAGGGGTATTAGTGGCCTTGTTTAGTCCGAAAGAATATACTGCCGGATGCACGATGGTTCCTCAATCTGGAGATAAGAAAGTTGGGGGGAATTTGAGTGGATTGGCGTCCATGGTCGGGATTAATTTAGGAGGTGCCTCGGGTGGAGAGGTTTTATCTCCGACAATTTATCCTAAAATTGTGGCAAGTATTCCTTTTAAGAAGGATTTGATGGCTACGCCTTTAAAATTTGAAGGGTATGATCAACCAATTACGTTATTGGATTATTATACAAAGGATGAATATCAAAAATTTAGTTTGGGTGGTACGATTGTAAAATACACGATTGGTTTACCGGGATTAATCATGAGTGCAATCCGGGGAGAAGATACAACTATGATTTCTACAGGTGAGGGGAGTGCGATACAGTCTCTTTCAAAGGATGAAAAGAAGATGTCTGAGATGTTGAATAATATGGTTTCTTTGAACGTGAATGATAAGGATGGTTATGTACAATTGTCTGCCTCTTTGGGAGAGCCTTTGGCTGTAGCGCAGTTGGCAGAACGGGCACAAGAGTTGTTACAGACGTATATTACGGATTTCAAGATTGAAAAGGTAAAGTCAAATTTGACTTTCGTAGAACAACAATATGAGGCTGCAAAAAAGCGTTACGAGAAGATGCAGGATAGTTTGGCTCGTTTCAGAGATGCGAATAAGAGTTTTTCTTCTGCCGTGGCTAAAACTCAGGAGGAGGCTTTGACGAACGAGTATAATCTTGCTTATAGTGTGTATTCCGAGTTGGCAAAACAGATGGAACAGGCTAAGATTGCCGTGAATGAAACCACACCGATTTTGACGATTGTAGAACCGGTTGTAGTCCCGATTGAACGTGCTAAACCCAAAAGGGGATTGATTTGTGTGTTGTTTACGTTCTTGGGTGGTTTTGCTGGAGTAGGTACAGTCTTAGCATTACCTTTCGTGGCTAATGTTTTTGGAAATGATAAACTAAAACGGTTTATAAAAGAGTAAGTTTAAGACCGAAAAGTCGGTTATTCATATTACAGGAGGTGTGTCAAAATGTATTGGCATACCTCTTTTTATAGGAAGTTTTTTACCTTTGTGACACATGGGTATTGATGTGTGGGAGGGAAATATTTGATAATATTTGAAAATGATTGATTTTGAGCAATTAACACGAAGTATAAAGGGGGACGTGATGACCGACTCTCTTCATCAAATGATTTATGCAACAGATGCGTCAGCTTATCGGGAGATGCCTTTGGCTGTTGTATATCCTCGGGTAACCTCGGATGTGAAAGAATGTATCAGCTTTGCGAGAAAAAATGGGATTACGTTGATTCCCCGTGCTGCAGGAACTTCTTTAGCAGGGCAAGTTGTGGGGAGCGGGTTAGTCGTTGATGTGTCCCGGTATATGAATCACGTACTAGAGATAAACGAAGAAGAACATTGGGTTCGGGTTGAGCCGGGAGTAGTATTGGATGAGTTGAATATGCAGGTAAAGTCGTTGGGATTGTTTTTTGGTCCAGAAACTTCCACTTCCAATCGTTGCTGTTTGGGAGGAATGGTGGGAAATAATTCGTGTGGTTCTCATTCTTTGGTGTACGGGAGTATGCGGGATCATCTTTTGGAAGCAAAAGTTATTTTGAGCAATGGTGAAGAGGTTTTACTGAAGGGGTTGGAGAAAGAAGAAGTGCTAGATAAGATGGCTCAGGACACGTTGGAGGGAAAGATATACAAATATACTATAGAAATGTTGGAAAAGAACGGGGAGGAAATTGTTCAATATTTCCCTGATCCGGCATTGCGAAGAAGGAATTCCGGTTATGCTATAGATCAGTTGTTGTACTCGGATTATTTTGATACTACTAGTGAAGATAAGTTTAATTTGTGTAAGTTATTGGCCGGATCGGAAGGGACTTTGGCGTTTGTGATCGAATTGAAATTGAACCTTGTTCCGCTACCACCCCGGGAGAAGGCGGTAATTTGTGTGCATTGCAGGACATTGGAAGAGGCGTTCGAGGGGAATTTGGTTGCATTAAGGCATCATCCGGTGGCTATTGAGTTAATGGATCAAAATATCTTGGAATTAAGTAAAAGAAATATAGCGCAGAATAAGAACCGTTTTTTTGTTCAGGGGAATCCAGCTGCAATCTTGATTATTGAGTTAGCGTTAGAAAGTAGAGAGGAGGTAGATCGGGTGGCAGACCGGATTGAGGAGGATATGAAGATGCACGGGTATGGGTATCACTTTCCGCGAGTTTACGGGAATGATATTAGTCGGGTGTGGAGTTTGCGGAAAGCCGGATTAGGATTGTTGTCCGGGATGCCGGGGAATGCGAAACCTGTTTCCGTGATCGAGGATACAGCCGTGGCTCCGGAACGATTACCGGCTTACATGAAAGATTTCGGGGAGATGTTAGGGCGATTGGGGTTAAAGTGTGTGTACCATGCACATATCAGTACGGGTGAGTTGCATTTACGTCCCGTGTTGAATTTGAAAGAGGAAAAGGATAGGGTATTATTCCGGCGTGTGGCAGAAGAGACTGTCAAATTAGTGAAGAAGCATCGCGGGTCTTTGAGTGGAGAGCATGGTGACGGGCGTTTACGAGGTGAGTTTATTCCGTTGTTATTCGGGGAGAAAATGTACGGCTTGATGCAGGAGACTAAAGCTTGTTGGGACCCGGAGGATGTTTTTAACGCTAGGAAGATTGTGAATACGCCACCCATGGATACCTCGTTTCGGTATGAGGTGGGGGATTCGAATATGACGAGTCGCACTTATTTTGATTTTTCGAAGGAAAAAGGTTGGTTGTGTGCTATTGAGCAATGTAACGGTTCGGGAGATTGTCGGAAATCGTATGCTTTTGGTGGTACGATGTGTCCGAGTTTTCGAGCCACGAGGAAAGAGAGCCATACAACACGGGCTCGGGCGAATACGTTGCGGGAGTTGATAACTCGTCCAAGAACGAAAAAGATATATGATCAGCGGGAGATTTTAGAGGTATTAGATACCTGTGTTTCATGTAAGGCCTGTAAATCTGAGTGTCCTTCAAACGTGGACATTGCTCGTTTTAAGGCAGAGTTTTTACAGCAACATTATGATGTGTGCGGAGTGCCGATGAAGGCTTTTTTAATAGCCCGTTTGACTGAAATTCAACGTTTGGGTTCTATTTTACCGTGGTTGTATAATGCTGTTGTTCGAAGCCAAGTGACTGGTGGAATGTTGAAACGTATGTTGCATTTTGCTCCAGAGCGGGCAATACCTACTCTTTATAAGACTACGTTGAAACATTGGCTTGGTCGTTATCAGAGGAAGAATAGAGGCGAGACCGTGGGGAAAGTGTTTCTTTTTGCCGATGAATTTACTAATTATATGGACGTGGAGATTGGGATAAAGATGATCGAATTGTTGGATAGGTTGGGGTATGAAGTCATTATTCCGAAACATGTGGAGAGTGGGAGAACGGCGATCTCGAAAGGTATGTTGAAGGTGGCGAAAAGGGTGGCTCGAAAGAATGTGTTGTTGTTGAAAGACGTGGTCTCAGAGGATGTTCCATTGGTGGGTATCGAGCCTTCATGTATATTATCGTTCCGGGATGAATATCCGGATTTGGTCGGGGATGGTTTGAAGGAAGATGCCGTGAGGTTAGGGAAAAATTGCTTGTTGTACGATGAGTTTTTTGTCCAAGAGATTCGTGCCGGAAGAATACGGGCTGAACAATTTACAGATCAGCCGTTGAAGATTATGTTACATGGGCATTGTCACCAAAAGTCTTTAGCTTCCATAGAACCTTCTCGGAAGATGTTATCTTTGCCTGTAAATTATAGTGTGGAGGTTATTCCTTCCGGATGTTGTGGGATGGCGGGAGCTTTCGGGTACGAGAAAAAACATTATGAGTTATCTATGAAGATCGGGGAACAAGTGTTATTTCCAACAGTGAGGGGTGCTGGGGAAGAGGTTTGTATTTCGGCTCCGGGGACGAGTTGCCGGCAACAAATAAAGGATGGTACGGGGAAACAGGCGTTACATCCGATAGAGATTTTGTACAAGGCATTGAAATGTATGAAGGAAAAATAACTTCGAATTTCGTCCTTCTTTCGTTTGATGTAAAGTATTAAAGTTATATTTTTGAAGTTCAAATTTTTAATTTGACAAAAAGATAGACGTGAATAAAGAATTAATAAAATAGATATGAAAAATTTTGCAATTATTGGCGTGGCAGGATATATAGCTCCAAGGCATTTGCGAGCCATAAAAGATACGGGAAATCGGTTGGTAGCCGCTTATGACAAGTTTGACAGCGTGGGTATCATGGATAGTTATTTCCCGAATTGCTCTTTTTTCACGGAAATGGAGTTGTTCGATCGTCATTGTTCAAAATTGAAGAAGACAGATGAACGGGTGGACATGGTATCAATCTGCACGCCGAATTATTTGCACGATGCTCATATTCGTTATGGTTTGCGTTTGGGAGCTGATGTGATTTGCGAGAAACCGTTGGTGTTGAATCCTTGGAATATAGATGCCTTGGAGGACGTGGAGAAAGAGACTGGACATAAAGGGTACACGATCTTGCAACTGCGTTTACACGAGTCAATAAAAGCTCTGAAAAAGAAGATTGAAGAGGGACCGAAAGACAAGGTGTATGACGTGGATTTGACTTATATTACTTCTCGCGGGAATTGGTATTACACGAGTTGGAAAGGGGATGAACGCAAGAGTGGGGGTGTAGCCACGAATATCGGGGTTCATTTTTATGATATGTTGTCATGGATTTTTGGTCCGGTGAAGGAGAATATCGTGCATGTTATGAGTCACGATCGTGTTGCCGGTTTCTTGGGATTAGAAAAGGCTCGTGTACGTTATTTTTTAAGTATAAATGCTGACAATTTGCCGGAAAATGCCGTGCAAGGGGAGAAAAGAACTTATCGGTCTATCCGTATTGAAGGGGAGGAATTTGAGTTTAGTCAGGGGTTCACGGAACTGCATACCGAGAGTTATCGGAAAATTCTAGCAGGAGAAGGGTTCCGTATAGAAGAAGCCCGTAATTGTATCGGGATAGTTCATGATATTCGCCATGCAACCCCAATTGGTTTAAAAGGGGATTACCATCCCTTGGCAAAATTACCATTGGTAAAACATCCTTTCGGTTGGGGAAGGTGATAAAAGATAAAAACTAAGGGGTAAAAACTAAAAATAAAGGGAAAATGAAAATTATTGATAATGGGTTGTTAGATGAGGTTTCTCGCCAAGCCGCAGGGAGTCCGCGTTTGAGGATGAATTATAATTTTCACGACACGTTGGAGGCTAATGCTCAACGGTTGTTGAATGCTTTGGAGCCGGGGACAGAATTGCCTGTACATAGGCATTGTTTCACCGCGGAAACTTATATTGTGCTGCGCGGTGAAATTAACGTGTTTTTTTATGATGATGACAAGCGGGTGACCGAGTCCGTGACCTTGAATCCGTTGAAAGGTGAATATGGTATTCATATACCTGCCGGACAATGGCACACGTTGGAAGTCGTGGAGAAAGGAACCGTGATTTTTGAGGTGAAGGATGGGCCGTACCGTCCGTTGGGGCCGGAAGATAGGTTGGATTAATTTTAGATTTAATGATTTTAGATTTTAGACTCCAGCCGCACAAACTGTTGCTTTTGGTTTCATTCTAAATTCTAAACTCTAAATTTTAAATTATTACGTATGTATAATAAATTATTAAATAAAAAGGCAAAGTTAGCATTAGTCGGGTTGGGGTATGTCGGGTTACCGATAGCACTGGAGTTTGCCAAGAAGATTTCCGTGATCGGTTTTGATATTAACGAGGAACGGTTGGCAAAGATGAGAGAGAAAATCGATCCGTGTAATGAGTTGGGGCCGGAAACATTTGAGAATAGCGATATTTATTTTACTTCTTCCGTGGATGAGTTGCGGGAAGCGTCTTTTTTTATCGTGGCGGTTCCGACCCCGATAGATAAGTTTAATCAACCGGATTTGAAACCCTTGTTAGCGGCTTCCCGCACGGTGGGGATGGCTTTAAAGAAAGGCGATTACGTGGTTTATGAATCTACGGTTTATCCGGGTTGTACGGAAGAAGATTGTGTTCCGGTGTTGGAAGAGGTGTCTGGGCTGAAAGTAGGAATTGATTTTAAGGTCGGTTATTCTCCCGAACGAATCAACCCGGGCGATAAGATTCATACGTTGGCTAACACAGTGAAGATTGTTTCAGGGTGTGATGCCGAGACATTGGAAACCGTGGCTAAAGTTTACGAGCTAGTTGTGAAACCGGGAGTACATCGGGCTCCGAGTATCAAGGTTGCTGAAGCAGGAAAGATTATCGAAAACACGCAGAGGGACGTTAATATAGCTTTGATGAACGAGTTATCCATTATTTTCAGCCGTATTGGTATCAATACGTATGATGTGCTGGAGGCTGCGGGAACGAAATGGAATTTTTTGAAGTTTTATCCCGGTTTAGTGGGAGGACATTGTATCGGGGTTGATCCCTATTATTTGGTGCATAAGGCAAAAGAGTTGAAGTATCATCCGCAAATGATTAATGCCGGGCGGTTTGTAAATGATTCGATGGGAGGATATATAGCCAAGAAAATCGTGAAAAAGATGATCGGAATGGGGAAGAATATCTTGGGGGCTCGCGTGTTGGTTATGGGGGTTACGTTTAAAGAGGATGTGTCGGATATTCGGAACTCGAAGGTTGTGGATATTGTAAGCGAGCTGAAAGATTTTGGTGTGGATGTAGATGTCACTGACCCAAAGGCGGATTCAGAGGAAGTGATGCGCGAATACGGTTTTAAATTGATTGAGAAACCTCGGGCAAATTATGATGCTGTCATCGTGGCGGTAGCGCATAAGGAGTATCTGGATTTAGATGAGGGGTATTTTCGGGAATTGACATATGAACACGCTGTATTAGGAGATATAAAAGGAATTTACAGGGGAAAAATTCACCTGATGAAATACTGGAGCCTATAAATAAAATGATAACTTCGCGTCAGAATCTAATGATATGAAAGGAATTGTATTAGCCGGAGGATCCGGGACTAGGTTATATCCAATTACAAAAGGCGTGTCAAAGCAATTATTGCCGATATATGATAAGCCTATGGTATATTATCCCGTTTCAGTATTAATGCTGGCGGGAATCAAGGATATTTTAATTATTTCAACTCCGCAGGATTTACCGGGGTTTGAGCGTTTACTCGGTGATGGCTCCGATTACGGAGTTCATTTCACATATGCAGAACAACCTAGTCCGGATGGGTTAGCACAGGCATTTATTATCGGAGAGAAGTTTATTGGAAATGATTCGGTTTGTTTGGTGTTGGGAGATAATATTTTTTATGGACAACATTTTACAGGAATGTTGTTAGATGCCGTGAAAGCTGCGGAAGGAGAGGATAAAGCAACCGTTTTCGGCTATTGGGTGAATGACCCGGAACGTTATGGGGTTGCCGAATTTGATCAGAATGGGAATGTATTGAGTATTGAGGAAAAGCCGAAGAACCCGAAATCGAATTATGCCGTGGTCGGGTTGTATTTTTATCCGAATGAAGTGGTTCGTGTTGCTAAAGAGATAAAACCATCAGCTCGGGGGGAGTTGGAAATCACTTCCGTGAACCAGACTTTTTTAGAGGCAGGTGATTTAAAAGTTCAGTTATTGGGGCGTGGATTTGCTTGGTTGGATACGGGAACTCATGACTCATTGGCTGAAGCTTCTAACTTTGTAGAGGTTATCGAAAAACGTCAAGGATTGAAGATTGCTTGTTTGGAGGAGATTGCTTATATGAAGGGATGGATTGATGCAGAGCATTTGAGAGCGGTAGCTCAACCGATGATTAAAAATCAGTATGGGCAGTATTTATTGAAATTACTGCAGTAATTTCAATAAGTTGCAGGTTGGCAGGTTACAAGTTATTTACAGGTTATAAATTGTTTATGGGGACGGTTAGGTGTTTTGAGGATTTTAAGATTTGGCAGGATGCCCGTTTGTTGGTAAATCAGGTTTACTTGTACACTGCAGGAGTGAAGGATTATGGGTTTAATGATCAGGTTAGAAGGGCGGCAGTTTCGGTGATGAATAATATTGCGGAGGGGTATGAGGCTGGTGGTAATGTGATGTTTAAGAAGTTTTTGCAAATATCGAGGGGAAGTTGTGGTGAAGTCAGGAGTATGTTGTATTTAGCTAAAGACTTGAAATATATAGACGAAATAAAGGTAAACGGGTTATTGTCTGATTGTATGGTTTTATCTAAAGGTATCAGTAAATTAATTACTTATTTGGATGCCACAACCAGCAACTTGTAACCTGTAAACTTGTAACTAAAATATAGATAAAATAAAGGTAAATGGGTTATTGTCCGATTGTATGGTTTTATTCTAGGGGTATCAATTAATTACTCACTTGGATTCTACAACCTGCAACTTGTAACTCGTAAACTTGAAACTAAATTTTGAAGAATGAAAAATTTACTAATCACTGGCGGAGCCGGGTTTATCGGTTCGCATCTGGTTCGGCTAATGGTAAACAAGTACCCGGAGTATCGTATTATCAATTTGGATAAGTTGACTTATGCGGGTAATTTAGCTAATTTGAAGGATATTGAGAAGATGTCGAATTACAAGTTCGTGAAAGCGGATATTTGTGACTTCGAGAAAATGTGTGAGGTTTTTACCGAATATGAAATAGACGGGGTAATCCATTTGGCAGCAGAGAGTCATGTGGATCGATCAATCAAAGATCCATTTTCTTTTGCCCAGACAAACGTGATGGGAACGTTAAGTTTGTTGCAAGCTGCTAAATTGGCTTGGGAGGGTAATTTTGACGGAAAATTGTTTTATCATGTTTCGACGGATGAAGTGTATGGTTCTTTGCAACCGGATGGAGGTTTCTTTTTGGAGACCACAAAATACGATCCTCATTCTCCCTATTCGGCGTCGAAAGCCTCTTCCGATCATTTCGTGAGAGCTTATCATGATACTTACGGGTTACCCGTGAAAATTTCTAATTGTTCTAATAATTATGGAACTTACCAGTTCCCAGAGAAATTAATCCCGTTGTTTATAAACAATATTCGTCATAACAAACCACTTCCGGTGTATGGAACAGGGGAGAATGTGAGAGATTGGTTGTTCGTGGAGGATCATGCACGGGCAATTGATTTGATTTTCCATAAAGGTAAAGTGGGGGATACTTATAATATCGGAGGATTTAACGAATGGAAAAATATTGATCTGATCAAGGTCATGATCAAGGTTACTGATCGTTTATTAGGCCGTCCGGAAGGGACTTCCGAGAAACTGATCACGTATGTAACAGACCGGGCCGGGCATGATTTGCGTTACGCTATCGATTCCACTAAATTGCATGAAGAGTTGGGGTGGGAGCCTTCCTTGCAGTTCGAGGAGGGGATTGAAAAAACGGTAAAATGGTATTTGGAGAATCAGGATTGGCTGGATAACGTGACGAGTGGAGAATACATGAAGTATTACGAATCAATGTATAATCTGTAAATTGAAGTATGAAATTGTACCTAATAGTACAATTTCATACTTCAATTTTCAATTTTCAATTATAATGAAGGTTATTGAGACTGAAATAGAAGGTGTTTTTATACTTGAACCGCAAGTATTCGGTGATGATCGGGGATATTTCTTTGAAAGTTTTTCTTTAAAACATTTTGAAGAGAAGGTAAGTAAAACGGTGTTTGTGCAGGATAATGAATCTAAATCTAAATACGGTGTTTTACGGGGATTACATTATCAATTGCCACCATATACGCAGGCGAAATTGGTGAGAGTGGTGAAAGGCCGTGTGTTGGATGTTGCTGTGGATATTCGTAAAGGTTCACTAACTTTTGGAAAGTATTTGGCCGTGGAGTTGAGTGAAGAAAATAAATTGCAATTTTTTTTGCCTAAGGGATTTGCACATGGATTTGCTGTTTTGAGTGAAGAGGCAATATTTCAGTACAAGTGTGACGAATACTACGCTCCCGATTATGAAGGGGCGATTTGTTACGATGATCCGGATTTAGGAATAGATTGGAAATTACCATCAGAAGATATTATATTATCGGAGAAGGATAAAAAGCATCCAAGGTTGCGGGATGTGATATTATTGTAAAAAGAGATTACATGAAAAGTTATTTATTTGGACCGAATGGATTAGCTACCAAGATTGTACACACGAGATACCTGAGTCGCTGGATTGTAATGGGGATTGACGTGGTGCTTTCGACTTTGGTAACGGTTTTTGCTTACTGGCTTATCCGGTTTGTCAGGGAAGAACCTATTGTTTGGTCGTGGGTTACATATTTAGCATTGCTGGCAGCGGTAATTAGTGCGTTGGCGTTTGCTATATTACACGCACATCGTGTTGTGATGCGTTTTACTACGTTACGGGAAACATGGCGTTTGGGGATTGCAATGACTTTGAAGGTGATCATTCTTTACCCGTTGATTCATGTGTTTTACCCGCAAGTATCCAATGAAAGATTGATTTTGGGTGCTTTGTTGGATGTGATGACGACTACGGTGGTGCTGGTATCTGTGCGAGTGGTGTTAGTAAGTTTGTATGATTTCTTGAAGGTGCGCTTGAATGGAGAACAAAAGCGGGTGTTGATCTTCGGGATGGATGATTGTTCTGCCTCACTCAGTACGGCAGTTTCTAATAGTTTCCTGCCATCTTACAAAGTGACGGGGTATTTGACTATAGGTAAGAGATATAAGCATTACCGGTTATCCGGTGAATCAGTATACTTTATTACAGGAGAAGAAGGATTTAACCGGTTGATAAAACGCTTGCGGATTGACGGCGTTGTGTTTCCGAATTATCGGACTGCTCAGGAGGAACAAAAACGATTGGTACGTTATTGTCAGAAATTGGGTTTGGAAATGTTGGTATTGCCTTCCGTGGAAGAAATGAGTGATGGACAGTTGCCACGCCCGCAGATGAAAGAAATTCGCTTGGAAGAACTGCTTGGACGTGACGAGATAAAGATTAATTTGAAAGAGATTGCAGAAGGTTTGGAAGGGAAGGTGGTTTTAGTGACGGGAGCAGCCGGGTCTATCGGAAGCGAATTATGTCGTCAATTGACACGTTTTAATATAAAACAATTGGTATTTTTAGATTCAGCCGAAACTCCGATGCATAATATTCAGTTGGAGTTTACAGATAAATTCCCGACGACTCCTTTTGTTCCCGTGATTGGGGATGTCAGGTCTCTCGATCGTATGGATTTTGTATTTCGTAATTATCGTCCTCAGGTGGTATTCCATGCGGCTGCTTATAAACATGTGCCTTTGATGGAATCGAATCCTTGTGAAGCTGTGCGGGTGAACGTGTTTGGAACCATGAATGTGGCTGATCATGCCGTGAAATATGGTGTGGAGCGTTTTGTTATGGTATCCACGGACAAGGCGGTTAATCCGACAAATATCATGGGAGCTTCCAAGCGTTTGGCTGAGATATATGTACAAAGTTTGAGTGTGGCTATTCGGGATGGTTTGCGAGCAGGAACAACACGCTTTATCACGACTCGGTTTGGAAACGTGTTAGGATCTAATGGTTCGGTAATTCCGAGATTCCGTGAACAGATCCGCAATGGAGGACCTGTTACCGTAACTCATCCGGATATTATTCGTTATTTCATGACAATTCCAGAAGCTTGCCGTTTGGTGATGGAAGCCGGAACGATGGGTAGGGGAGGTGAGATTTATATTTTCGAGATGGGGCGTCCCGTGAAGATTGCCGATATGGCAAGACGCATGATTGAATTATCGGGATTTGATCCGGATAAGGAAATTTCCATTATCTACACGGGATTACGGCCGGGTGAGAAGTTGTACGAAGAATTATTAAGTAACAAGGAAAACACTTTGCCAACAGCTCATAACAAGATTCGTGTAGCAAAAGTCCGGGAGTATAATTATTTTGATGTTGTAAATGAATTAAATAAATTGAATGAACTGGCTGCTAGGGTGAATATCCCGGATATGGTGAAGATGATGAAGGATATTGTTCCCGAGTTTATCAGTAAGAATTCTGAATTCGAGAAATACGATAAAAAGTCCGTGAGTTTATAAGGGGGCTAAGGCGTGTGGGTTTGAGGGGAGAAATCATAAATTTAAAATCATAAATCTAAAATTATATATGGCGAATATATTGATCACGGGTGCGAATGGACAGTTGGGTACAGAACTGAGAAATCGTAGCTTTTCTTTGTTGGATGACGTGTTTTACACGGATGTCGAAGAATTGGATATAACAAATTTTAAGGCGGTATGTGCCTTTATTGAGACACATGATATTGACACGATTATTAATTGTGCCGCATACACGGCTGTTGACCAAGCGGAGGATGACGAGGAAAAAGCGATGAAATTGAATCGTGATGCTGTGGCTAACTTGGCTAATGCTGCCGTGAAGTTGGATTGTATGCTGGTTCATATTTCTACGGATTACGTATTTGACGGGACATCAGATCATCCTTACACGGAAAAAGATATTACAAACCCGCAGAGTGTGTACGGGAAAACAAAGTTGGAAGGAGAGCAGGCAATCAAAAAATCGGGATGTCTGTATATTATAATTCGTACGGCTTGGTTATATTCTAAGTATGGACATAATTTTGTTAAAACAATATCCCGTCTAGCTTCAGAACGGGACGAGTTGAATGTGGTGAACGATCAGTGGGGTACTCCAACTTATGCAGGGGATTTGGCGGAGGCTATTATTAGTATTCTGGAACGGGATGATCTCCCCGAGTTGGAAGGAGTGTATCACTTTACAAACGAGGGTGCTTGTACATGGTATGATTTTGCCAAAGAAATCGTGGAGATTACAGGTGCGAATTGTAAAGTAAACCCAGTGACAACAGAAGAATATCCTTCTAAAGTGAAAAGACCTGCTTATTCAATTTTAGATAAGACAAAAATTAAGGAGACTTTCGATTTGGAGATTCGGGATTGGAGAGAAGCATTAAAAAGTTGCATGGCAACTTTTTAACGTGTATCTTTGCGGGCGTTTTTAGAAAAAGATAAATCAATGATTACAGTTTCGGATTTAGAGATTCAGTTTGGGAAGAGAACTTTGTTCAGGGATGTGAATTTGAAGTTTACACCAGGGAATTGTTATGGAGTAATAGGTGCCAATGGTGCTGGGAAATCTACGTTCTTGAGAATATTGAGTGGCGATTTAGAGCCTACACGAGGAACCGTGATGTTCGGCCCGGGAGAGCGTTTGTCGGTACTGAAACAGGATCACTTTGCTTATGACGAGTGTACGGTTTTGGATACCGTGTTACAGGGACACACTTCTTTGTGGAAGGTGATGCAGGAGAAGAATGCGATATATATGAAGGAGGATTTCTCTGACGAGGACGGGATTCGGGCTGCCGAACTGGAAGAGCAGTTTGCCGGGATGGACGGATGGAATGCGGAGAGTGATGCGGCGAACTTGTTGAGTGGATTAGGTATCAAGGAAGATCTGCATTATTCCTTGATGAAAGATATAAGTGGAAAGCAGAAAGTACGGGTTTTGTTGGCTCAAGCCCTGTTCGGTAAGCCGGATAACTTGCTATTGGATGAGCCTACGAATGATTTGGACTTGGAGACGGTTATGTGGTTGGAAAATTATCTGGCCAATTACGAGAATACGGTTTTAGTGGTATCGCATGACCGACATTTTCTGGATTCCGTGTGTACACACTCGGTAGATATTGATTTCGGTAAAATTCAGTTATTTGCCGGTAATTATAGTTTCTGGTATGAGTCAAGCCAGCTAGCTTTGCGTCAGGCCCAGGCTAAGAATAAAAAAGCCGAAGAGAAGAAGAAGGAGTTACAAGAATTTATTTCTCGCTTTAGTGCTAATGTGGCAAAGTCCAAACAGACCACGAGCCGCAAGAAGATGTTGGAGAAATTGAACGTGGAAGAGATTCTACCTTCTACCCGGAAATATCCCGGAATTATCTTTACCCCGGAACGGGAAGTGGGTGACCGGATTTTGGAGGTTCGTAATTTGAGTAAATCTATCGAGGGACAGACTTTATTCCGTGATGTGGAGTTTACCGTGGAAAAAGGAGATAAAATAGCTTTTCTGTCACGGGATCCGAGGGCGATGACGGCTTTATTGGAGATCCTTACGGGGAATGAAAAACCGGATACTGGTAGTTTTACATGGGGGGTAACGATTACGAATGCTTATCTTCCGTTGGATAATTCAGCTTATTTCCAGACGGATATGACATTGGTAGAGTGGTTAGGACAGTACTCGGCAGATACAAGTGAAACGTTTTTAAGAGGATTCCTCGGGAAAATGTTATTTTCCGGGGAGGATATTTACAAGCGGGTAAAGGTTTTATCCGGGGGAGAGAAAATGCGTTGTATGATAGCCAAGATGATGTTGACAAATGCGAATGTCTTGTTATTGGATTCTCCGGCGAATCACTTGGATTTGGAATCCATTCAGGCCTTTAATAATACTTTGGTAGCATTCAAAGGAATCGTTTTAATGAATTCCCATGATCATGAGATCATCCAAACTGTTTGTAACCGGATGATAGAATTGACACCGAATGGAATGATAGACAAGCGAATGGACTTCGATGATTATATTACGAGTGATAAAATTAAAGAGCAATTGAATCAGATGTATTAATATCCATTCTAGTTATCCTTATAAATATTCAAAAATCACACTAATTAGTGTGATTTTTGAATATTTATTTATACATTTGTATAAATAATAGAGGTGAATTATGAAGTGTGTATTAGTGACTGGTGGAGCTGGTTTTTTGGGATCACATTTATGTGATCGATTGATAAACTCAGGTAATTATGTGATTTGTTTAGATAATTTTTTTACCGGATCGAAGAAAAATATTCAACATTTGCTAGGTAATCCTAATTTTGAATTGGAAGAACGAGATATTATCTGGCCTTACATGAAAGGGGTGGATGAAATTTATAATCTGGCTTGTCCGGCCTCTCCGGTGCATTATCAATATGACCCGATAAAAACTATAAATACTTCTGTTTTGGGTGCGGTAAATATGTTGGAACTGGCGAAAGGTGTTGGGGCTAAGTTGTTACAAGGATCGACGAGTGAGGTTTATGGCGATCCCGTGAAACATCCGCAAACTGAAGAATACTGGGGAAACGTGAATCCTGTCGGGCTTCGTTCTTGTTATGATGAAGGAAAGAGATGTGCGGAGACATTGTGCATGGATTATCACCGTCAGGCCGGGGTGGTAGTGAAAATTATCCGTATATTTAATACTTACGGACCTCGTATGGCTCAGAATGATGGGCGTGTGGTTTCGAATTTTATCGTGAATGCTTTACAAGGGAAAGATATTGAAATTTATGGTGATGGAACTCAGACGCGAAGTTTTCAATACGTGGATGATTTAATCGATGGCATGATTAGGGTGATGGCTACGGAGAATGAGTTTTCCGGTCCCGTGAATCTTGGAAATCCCGGGGAATTCACGATGTTGGAACTGGCGAGTTTGGTACTGGAGTTGACAGGGTCAAAGTCTCGAATCGTGTTTGGGACACTCCCGGAAGATGATCCTAGAAAGCGCAGACCAGATATAACGTTAGCCAAAACAAAGTTAAGCTGGCAACCGATGATTCCCTTACGGGAGGGGTTGTTGAAAACGATAGATTATTTTGAGTCTCAGTTGTAATTGTTATCCTCTTTTCGCTTTTTCCCAAGTTCCTTTACCTTTGTGTCTTTTCAGATAGAAAAATGCTTTCAACACGTTTAAATTCATAAATATGAAGTAGTAAGGGATAAACAGAATCTTTATTTTTATTTGTTTTTTTGCCATAATAGCTCCGAGCCAAGCTAGAACGTAAAAGATAATTTGTAGGATGAATATGGTCTTGTAGAGGGGTGTTCCTTGTATTATGACGAGAATCAGATTCAACGGGAACAGTAGGAATAATAAGACAGGGGTAACCGACCAGCGTAATACTCGGTGTGATATATACTGAAAAGAGAGGGTGCCATATTTGAACAGGTTGAGTAGTCCTTTTAGCCGAGCGATAGATTGTAAGCCCCCTGCCGCAATGCGTACTTTGCGTTTTTGTTCTTCGTGCATATCTGCGGAGCCGGATTCAATGGCATAGGCCTTGTCGCAATAAGCAATTTTGTACCCTTGCATGGCAATTCGTAGCGAGAGTATAAAATCATCCAGTAAAGTGTCTTCGGGCATAGGGTTGAATAATTCCGTGCGGATGGCGAATAATTCCCCTGCGGCTCCTACTGCCGAGTACAACTTGGAATCCCACGCTTTTAATTTTGATTCGTAACGCCAGTAAAAACCTTCTCCACCTGAAACAGCGTTGTCTTTGTCCTTGTTTTCGATACGCTTTTCTCCGGCCACGCACCCCGTTTTGGGATTAGTGAAACAAGTCATAATTTCTTTTATCGACTCCGTGTTGAGCATCGTGTTGGCATCTGTGAAAATTGTGTATGGTGTTTTAATAGATGACATTGCCCGGTTCAAGGCAGCCGTCTTTCCTCTGCGTTCGGGGGAAAAGAGGACCGTTACGTTCGGGTATGTGGCCAATAACATATTTGTTGAATCGGTGGAACCGTCGGTAACCCAGATTACGTGTAACTTGTCTTTCGGGTAATCGAGGGTCGCACAGTTATCCATTTTTGCTTTGATGATTTTCTCTTCGTTGTAAGCTGCTATAAGAAGCGTAACATCGGGGAGAGGAATCGGGAGCGTTAACGGCTGTTCCGGGTGGAGTTTTTCTTTGATCTTGACAAGGAGATATAATAGGATTCCGTACCCGATGTAAGTGTAGAATACTATCGAAAGAGCAAAGAAAAATAGAAATGTAAATATAGCCATGGTTTAGTTATTAATAATTGTATGATAGTTTCATAATGACTGGATTATGATCACTCCATTCTGTTTTTGGGGAAGTATATTGTAGACCTGTGAAATGTTTGGAATATAGAATATAATCTATACGTAATAATTTACCTAATCCGTTAAATGTAAATCCGTAACCATTTCCACATTGTCGGAAACCATCTATATATTTCCCTTTTATTTTATGGTAGACGTAAGAAGCTGGAGTATCGTTAAAGTCTCCGCAAATAATGCTTGGATAGCGAGTGGTGTCTATAATTTGCCTTAGAAGTACAGCTTGTTTTGCCCTTTTTTTAAAGCTGTATTTTAAATCAGAAATGGAATTTTGAAGGGTAGCCATTTTGTCCGGTTGGTTACCAGTTTTTTGGGATAAATTGTATTGTCGGGTGTTTTTACTGATATTTGTGGATTGTAAATGAACATTGAATATTCGGATTGTATCTTTGCCTAAAGAAATATCAACCCATTCCCCTTGTCCTTCTTGCATCTGGAAATTGATATTTTGAGATCGGATGATGGGATATTTACTGAAGATACAGAGTTCTTTTCCTTTTGAAAATGTCGAATGGAAAGGATATGAGTTAAATATTTTTTGAATGCTGTCGGAACTGAAATGTAGTTGACTATATTCTTGAAAACAAATAATCTCGATTTTTTCTTTAGCAGCCCATGTTGTTACTGTGTGGAATGTAATCCGGTGGTTTGTTAAGAAGCGGTGAACATTGTTACTTGCGATGATAATTTCTTTTTCTTTATTGGTATTTGATATTGGTGAGTTAAATTGATATATAGATAAGAGGTAGTTTATATTTGCGACTACGGCTAGAAGAGATATTATCCACCATTTTTTCTTGGTTGTAAACCAGTAGAGTATAAAAAAAAAATTTGCTAAGAGAGAAACAGGAAGAAGAACTCCTGCAAGGGCGATTAAGCCAGATGAATTGGGATTTATATGAGAGGATATTACTCCCAATAAAGCGCTTGTTGCAATTAGTAGAGAAAATAGAAAGATTATTGTTGAGAGGAAAAATTTAAATCCGGCCATATTGAATAATTATAGTTTGAAATGTAATAATAGTTTTAGTTCATGAAAATTGAAATAATAAGAAAAAAACAAGTAGATGAGATTTCCAGTTATAATTCCTCCTGTTAATTGAAACCAAGAATTGCTGGTCACCATCACAGTTAAGTAACTTACAACTCCTGATATGACAGAGAGGATTAGAATAGGAAAAAGAGCTTTTACTTGTTGCTTGATTGTAATTCCAATGGTTTTACGAACATACAAAGAAATAATTAACATATCTGTAAAAGCATATAATATTAAACCGAAACACATGATCCGGATGTTAAACTGTAATGTGATAATAAGGATAGTTAAGGCAATTGCTTTTTTTATAATTTCAGCATAAAGAAAGTAGTCGGAGCGTCCTTTTACGTTTAGCAGACTATTGTTTATTTTCATGACAGGATCCCACATGTAAGCAATACATAATATCTGAATAAGGGGAACAACCGGTAACCATTTTTCAGTAAGGAGAATTTTTACTAGAGGTTCTGCGAGTACGCATAGTGTGATCATTAAGGGAAATATAATGTAGCAAGCCATTCTGAGGTATTTAATGAATAATTCTTTTAATGCTGGAGTGTCATCCTGCATTCTACATTGAATCGGGTAAATTGCACGTACGATGACAGATGCAAGATTATTGGATGGAAATTGAGCAATGGTGGTTGCTCTATTATAGAATCCGAGTTCAACAGGTGTAAATTTTTTACCTATAACCAGAGAATACAAATTTGTATAGATGGTATGTAATAAAGAAGATAATAATAATCTGGAACCGAAAGAGAACATCGTGGTAAATGAATCTCTTGAAAAACAATAGAGGGGTTTCCAACGAGAGAATATCCATAAGAGAATAACGCGTAAGATATTGTTTGTCAATGTTTGAACGACTAAAGTCCAGACTCCTAAACCTTGATAGGCCAGTAGGATTCCTGAGATACCACTGATTAGTACTGCTATAAAAGAAGCAAGTGCCTGTTGTTTGAAATTGAGTTCAATGGTTAACTTGGCTTGTTGTACGATTCCCAATGCATTGATAATAAGAGTAATTCCAAAGACTCTGATGACTTGGGTTAGTAGTTCTTCTTCGTAAAAGGTTGCAATCCACGGGGCACATAAATATATAATACCATATAGAATTATCGACATGAATATATTGAAAAAAAATACGGTACTGTAATCTTGTTGTGAACATTGTTTTTTCTGTATCAAGGCGTTAATAAAGCCCCCGTCAATAAAGGTTTGGGCTATTGCCATGAAAATGCTTAACATGGCGATAATACCATAATCGGAAGGGAGGAGGAGGCGAGCGACAATCATTCCGAGTACAAACTGTACTCCTTGCGTCGAGAAACGTTCTATGGCACTCCAAAAAACACTTTGAGAAGCTTGATTTTTTATAGCTGTCATGGGGTGAGTTACTCTATAAAACTAAATTCTTAATACCATGCGATGTGTGTATAAATCTTTTGTTTGCATTTTTGAGCTTGAATAGATTTAGAAACATCAGAATGAAAGAAAGTGGTAAAATTAAAATTGCGGTAACTGATTTTGTGGTTAACATTTGTTTGGGTATGGCAATGTATAGAGTAATACTTAGAGTGATAAATAGTATCCACCATTTTATAGAAGTTTCCCATGTGAAAAAAGATGTTCCGAGTGCAATTAGAAAAGTTATTCCTAGTAATAATACCCTTGGTAGACTCATTTGTTGAAAAATTTTATCACATAAATCCCAATTTTTGGTTTGAATGGCTTGAGGAATCTCTTTGAAGGATAATCTTAGATAATGTAATTGCGCGGAAAGCCAGCGTTTCCTCTGTTTTGAAAAGTTATGATGGTTTTGTATCTTTTCGTCCCAGACATAAGTATTCGGCAAATAAGTAATTTTTTTCTTTTTTTTGATTAGCGTTAATTCTAGGGCTCTGTCAAATCCTCCGATAGCGTTGATAGAATATAGTTCTTTTTTTAGTAATTCATATTTGAAGACCATTCCGGAGCCGATTAATGCGGCTGACAAGCCTGTGTTCATATGACCTAAGCGGAAAATGCTATTATTTATTTCTTCGCTGATAGCGTCTAATATGGCTAATTTTGTATTTTTATTTTTGGCAGTTCTATGAGCTTGTGTGACTTCAATACCTTCTTGGTTCATGCTTATATTAATATGTGACAGAAACTTTGAATCGACAACATTATCTGCATCAAGGATTACGGCGATATCGTAATTATCGCCTATTTTAGCCATTGCGTAATTTAAAGCTTTTGCTTTGGTACTATTTTGGAAAACTACATTAATTAATTTTAAAGGTAAGGTTTTTAGGGATGAAACAGTGGTGTCCTTCATCTGATCAGAAATAACAATAGTGTCATATTTTTGGTGAGGGTAATCTTGTGTTAAACATGAATTTACACATTCCATGATAACTTGGTCCTCTTTATATGCTGGAATAAGGATCGCTATCCTTTTAAAAACGGATGCTGATGTTTGGGAGGATTTTAAGGGATAGCGAGAGGCTACGCTGAATACGAGTAAATATAGAATATTTACAGATAAAATAAAAAATATGAGGTATTCGATACTTGTTAAAAGCATTTGAAAATTTATTAAATGTATTTTATGACAAAAGTAATAATAAATAGCTATGTTTTTGAATATTTTATTGTAAAAAATATCATTTTAATTGAAGAATTTAACCTTTAAGTTTTTTCTAATTATGATTTGATTTAAATTTCACTATATAGTATTATTATTGATTTATTTTATATGTTTGTAATATGAAATATGGAGGAGGTATGTCTGAAAAAATAGTTTCGATAATAACAATTAATTATAATGGTTTGAAGGATACTTGTGAGTTTATTGACTCTTTAATTGAATATGAAACTTTTCCTTATGAACTAATTGTTGTTGATAATGCTTCGGAAAATGATGAAGCCGGAAAATTACAAAGTACTTATCCTGAGATTCGAGTAATTTGTAGCGAGAAGAATATAGGCTTTGCCGGGGGAAACAATTTGGGATATTGTCATGCTAGCGGTTTTTATATATTATATATGAATAATGATATGATAGTAAAAGCTCCTTTTTTAAAACCTTTAGTCGATCGACTAAAGGTTTCTACAGCAGGCATCGTTTCTCCCAAAATAAAATATTCTTATGCTTCGGATATAATACAATATGCAGGATATACCCCAATGACTTCTATTACGATTCGTAATCGAGCGATAGGGGTGAGAGAAAAAGATATCGGGCAGTATGACCGAGCTGAAAAGACCGCTTTTGCCCATGGTGCTTGTATGCTTACTACAAAAAGTGTCATAGAAAAGGCGGGAAAGATGACGGAAATATATTTCCTTTTTTATGAAGAATTGGATTGGTGTTTGCAAATAAGTCGGGCGGGTTATACCGTGTGGTATGAGCCTGCTTCTACGGTTTACCATAAAGAGAGTATGACAATAGAACGTGGAAGTCCAGCTCGTTGCTATTACCTGACGAGGAGTCGATTGTTGTTTGCCCGTAGAAATAATTTTAGGATATCAAAGCTACTATCTTGTTTTTACCAGGTTATGATCGTTTTACCTAAAAATATGTTATACTATTCTTTCCATATGAGATGGGAGATGATGACTGCCATATGGAGGGGAACGAAACGTGGGTTATTGGATAAATGTTTGTAATTAAGTTATGTTGTTTTGACCTTTATCCATGCTTGCTGTTGGAAATCATATTTTTTAATAATCTTTGCCGGGTTGCCACCTACAACACAATAAGGAGGAACTGATTTGGTCACAACACTACCGGCGGCAACGATACAATGAGAACCAATAGTTATTCCTTGATTGATACATGAGTTACCTCCAATCCAAACATCATCCTCAATAACAGTAAGATTTGGGGAAACGCCTTGTTTAGCAATAGGTTTATCTATGTCAAGGTAATTATGTGTTAGTCCTGTGACTTGAGCACCACTACCGATTGTCACATAATTTCCCAATTTAACAGGACCAACGATTTTCACGCGTGAAGTAACGTGTGTATAATCTCCTATAATGACATCTCCCATGCCGTTGTTGATTATTGCATAATCTTCAATGACGCTTTTAATCCCAATAGAGATTTTCTTGGAGGGAATAATATCTAATCTGGCTTTTCTTCTGATAATAGAACCTTTACTTCGTTTGATAACGAAAGGGATTAAGAATAATCGAGCCCATAGTCTTGGTCTGGAAGTGTATGGATGGACTAAAAGGAAATGTATGATTCTTTTGGTTTTGGGATAGTTATCAAGCATGATTATAATGTTTTATAAATGAATAAATCTTGTTGATCGAATTTTCCCACGTGTGAGTATGAGCAAATTCGATGCGTTTATTAATTGATTCGGGCGTATTTGTGAGTAAGGCTGAATCAATTAGATTAATGAAATCTTCTTTTGTTTCTGCTAATAAAGCGTAATCTTTAAATATATGAATCATCGTTTCAGTACGTGTAGCAACAATTGGTTTGCCCATTGCTAAATATTCATCGATTTTTAACGGGTAATTTCCAATGGTAATATTGTTTATTTTTTGAGGATTAATACAGACATCAAAGTTTGATATGTACTTGGGAAGGTTTTGAGTTTCTTTTGTTCCTAGAAAATATACATTTTTAAAGTGATGTAATGAACTTTGGGTAAAGAATAAATCTTCCGGTCCCACAAGAACGATAGAATAGTTTGGCCGTTTTTGAGCTAAGTGAAGTAAAAATTCTTCATTAATTCGTTTGTTGGTAACTGTTCCTGTATATCCGATAATAGGATGTGTTATAGATGATATATCTGAAGGTGACAAATCTGAAGGTTTGTGAATATTGTATAATGATAAATCTACACCTGTATTTGTTGTATAAGTATGAGGATTTATACGTTTTAATTCATTAGTGAAATGAGGAGAATTGGTTATGACTATATTAGATTTTTGGGCAAGGGTATATTCTAATCTTCGTGCATGTATCCATAGAGGATTTTCAAGGACATAATCTCTTCTGTAATATATTGATATCTTAGGTCGTAATAATTCTTTCAAATAGAAACTCCTGTATATATCATTATCAATTAATAAGATCGGATCTTTGAACTCCAGTGTTTTGTAATATTTTGCTAAATGTTTTGCTATACGTTTATTATTAATTTTATTTAGCAGATCGAAAAGCCACTGATTCTTTATTTTACCGATGGGCAATATGCAAAATGGACAATCTAAGACCCACATATTTTGATTGATTTGTCTGATAAGTTTGTCTGATTTATTTTTCAGTAAATCAAATCGATATTTGTTTTCAGGTCTGTTGTTGGCTTGAAAGCGTGTGGAGTAGCTCAATGGGGTGTTTAAATATAATACTCGATTATTTTTTGATATTTCCAGTGCTGTATTTTTAATGGTACTTCCTATTGCGATATCCCACGGTTGTAAACTCGTGACAATGAAATCTTGTCCTTTAATCATGATGTAATTATTTTTTTATGGATTGATAAATAGCAAGTAATGAAAGTGCAGTTTGGGTCCATGAGAATTGTTTTACTTGTAGTAATCCGTATTCTGTTTGTGTTTTGTAAAAGTCTGTATCGTGTTCTAGTTTTAATAAATTTTGAGCGATACTTTCTTCTTTTTCCGGGTTTACAAATATGCCATTTTTCCCTGCTATTTCTGGCATAGATGAAGTGCTTGATGTAATGACCGGGGTTCCGCATGCCATTGCTTCTAAAATAGGTATACCGAAACTTTCCCGTAATGACGTGTATAAAAAAATATGAGCCCCGTTATAAAGATAGGGTAAGTCGGTGTTGGGAATGTAACCGATACAATGTGTATATGATTTTATATGTTCAATTTGTTGCTCTTTTAGAATCCTATTTAAATCATCTTCTTTTAAGTCTGCGATTAGTAGGGGAAGTTTTTGGCTGGAATATTGTAAATATAGGCTGTACGCTTTTAATGTGCGTGGTACATTTTTTTTGGGGTCTGTGTTACCTAAAAAAAATATATAATTCTCTTTGCTGGTATATTTTTTTACGATGGACGTTATTTCTTTTTTATCTATGGGGTGGAAATGTTTGTTATAACCGTTATATATGGCTGTAATTTGTTCTTGTGGAAGTTTTAAGGTTTCTAATATATGATCACGTTCATAATTGGATACTGTTATAATCTTTTCACAGTAGGGTAAGATGTGTGGAACAATTAGGCGGCGATAATACCAACCCATATTTTGATATAATGACTTGTTGGAATTTCTTCGGGGTTCCAGAAATATGATATCATGGAGAGTTAGAATTAGAGGAATGGTACAATGCAATGGAGCTGTGTTACTTGTGCAATGTAGTAAATCCGGTTTGATTTTTTTCAATGCATGAGGAAGTGCAACTTGCTCCCATAAGGGATAAGTTTTACAATTTATTTCAATAATATGTGTATTGGCAGTTTCTTGAAGGCAATGGTCGGGACCTGGGCTAACGAAAATAAAATATTCATTTGCTGTGTCGATCTTTTGTAATTCCCGGATTGTTTCTAGGGCTACAAGGTCCATTCCGTGTTTATTGATACGAAAAATTCGTTGTGCTTCAATGGCTATTCTCATATCTTAATTTCCACTATGTTCTGTATGAATAAATTTTTTTGATGCTTCGCAAATTCTGAAATGATTGAATACCATCAAGATAAATAAAAACGGAAGCATAATGAGGGCTTTCTGCGATTTGCTATTAATTAAGTATTTGGGAATGGAAATGCAGAATGTAAGTGACAGGATAAACAAGGCTATCCACCATTTAATGGAAATCGGCCAATTAAAAAATGTCCATGTTAAAGTAATGATGATGAGAAGTCCTAGTAACATCACTCTTGGGGGCATCATCCATTGGATAATTTTGTCACAATAATCCCAATTACCGTTCAATATAGCATAAGGAATGTCTTTACATGCTATACTGAAATTTTTGGTTTGAGTTGCTAGCCAGCGGCGGCGCTGTTTGTAAAACTTACTGGATGTTTCGACTTTCTCATCAAATGTGTACACATCTTCTAAGTATTCTATAAAGATACGTTGTTTAAGTAATAATACTTCAAGTTGTTTATCAACTCCTACATGACCTAATTTGAGAATATTATCTTTGAACCAATTGAATTCAAAAGCCATTCCCGAACCGATTAGGGCAGAAGAAAAGCCTAGGCGAACATGGCCTTTTCTGAATATTGAGTTGTTGATTTCTTCGCTGATAGCATCTAATATTGCAGTGTGGGTATTGAGATTCTTTGCCAGACGGTGCGTTTGAATAGCCATACCTCCGGAATAATAAGCATCGTTAATTTTGTCGATGTAATCCGGGTTTACAATGTTATCAGCATCTAGGAGGATAACAACGTCAAATGTATTTTTCCCGTATTGTGCCATGGCACATTGTAATGCTTTCGTTTTAGTACTATCCTTTTCGGAAATATGTATAACATTGATTGATAACATTTTTAATTTCTCAAGAGTATCTTCTTGCATTTGGTCGGAAATAACAACGATATCATATTTTTCTTTTGGATAGTTTTGTTCCAGTAGGGAACAGACTGATTGTAAGATAACCTTATCTTCTTGGTATGCTGGAATTAATACAAGAAAACGTTGTTTTTTTGCTGCTGGAGAATAATTTACTGTTCTTTTGCGTAAGGAAAAGAGAGCAAAAATGAATAAATATGAAATGGAGAATACGAAAAACAGATAGACAACATTATCTATTATTGTCAGTATGAAATCTTGGTTTTCTATCCACCAGTTTACATTTAACCATGAAAAATAAGTATTACTTTCATTCATATCTTTTTGTTATTAGATTGTTCGTTATTTGTTGGTCAATTTCTTTACCTATGAACACAAAGGTTATACTCGTGTATGTAAAAAATACAATTGGGAATTGACCGAATATTTGATTTCCATAAGAAGATACTATGATTCCGAATACGCCACATAGTAAAGCACATAGAATTCCTTTTAATTCATGATTTTTGATTTGGAACATGATAATGTAAGCCCCGTGTATAATGATATATAGTAAAATACCAATGTGGACTAAAAGTCCGATAATTCCGGTTTCAACCCATATTTTTACATACCATGAGTCGGTGGGGATGGAAGTCGTGTAGCGTTTAAATTCTTCTTGGGTATCCATACCACTTAATCCTAACCCCTCTCCGAAAGGTTTGTCTTTGAGATATGCTCCAAATAATTTTTGATTTTCCCGGCGGACTATTAATGAAGGTTCATTAGGATTAAAAGCTGTACGCATGCGTCGGATATATTGATTACTTTGACCAATAAATGTGTGGGCAAAGAATAAGTATACACAGATTAATAGGACTGTGCTTGGAACAAAGATGATTATTTTTTTGGATAAGATCGTCCATAAAGCAATTCCTGCTAACGGGACTGCGATAGCCCCTCTAGTTCCTGATATAATGAGTCCGTATAAGGCTGATAATGCTACAAAAAAGAAATAGACTCTAATCCATTTACTTTTCATATAGAATGCGGCAATTATAAAAATCGTGAATGCGTGCCCCATGACGGCACCAAACATCCCGGCACTAGCATAAATAGAGAAATAACGTGTTCCTGTGGACAGTAAATGGGTTTTTGCGCCTCCATTGTTTAACCATGCCATCTCTAAACTGTCGAAACCAAAATGATGTTGTATAAAACCTTTTGCAACCCCGATTAAAGTCAGTATGGACCAGATGTATAGAATACGTTTGACATCGTTATAGCGTTCGCATAAGAGGAGGGTTAAAAGTGTTATGGCAAAAAAGTAATAGGTCAATCCTCTGGAAAGAAACCAGGCTTTCGTGTTTGCTGTCGGATTAAGAACTTCCAAACAACAGTATATGAGCCATATGACGGATACCAATACTAGTTTATTATAAATTTTTCTCCATTTTATTTTATTGTAAATAAGAGTGTTGAAAATGATTGATATAAATATAAAGACAATCATGGAATCAATAATAACACTCAATCCCTCCATATGCATATACCTTATTGTTGGAATAATAAAGTAGTTGATTATTAATAATGTTACTAATCCCCAGTAGGGATGAGTTAATAAAAAATAAATGTATAATAAGACTAGGGGAATACATGCGACTACGATACCCCCTAAAAGTGAGTCCTTGATAAAACAAATAATCATGAGCAGAAGACCGAAGGATACTCCTCCGTAGCCTAATAACTTGTTGTATCTTATTGATTTGCTCATTGATAAGTGTTTAATTATTTATTCTAAAGAAGTACGTCCGCTTAATTCAAAATGGAATAATTTGTAAACAAGTTTACGTCCGAGAGTATAAGGTGGTAATTGTCCGATGTACTCTTCAACAGCTTCTCGTTCGGCTTTATTCAAATAAAGGAAAAGCCGGGAGTCTTTTATTTTTGCAGTTAATTGGTTGAAAGCATATTGGTCACAATTTTTCCATGCTTGATTGGCATCTATGATGATCAAGTTAGCAGTTGCTTCTGTTAATAAGTTTGCCGGTAGTTGACAATTTTTTAAATCGGGATATTCGACTAATAAAATGTCAATTTTTTCTTGGATGGATGTGATATTTAATATACTTGTTGTGTAAATGTAGTCCGGTGAATTTGTGCTAAAATCCTGTCCATAGGAGATTGATTTTACTTTAAAACCCAAACTTTCCCAGTGCTCTTTAATTTCATTAATAATGTAGCTTTTGCCCTGTTTGGGATCAATACTGGTAAAATTGAAAATATTTATTTTATCTTTTATGAGTAAATCTTGAAGGGAATTACACGTATTTTGGATAACTTGGCGTTGGCATACCCGGTTGAATCCCCGGTATTTTAAAGAGCCTTTATCGGGGAATACTCCTAAAACTTTTCCCTTGCTGAAGTGTTCCGTGCGTTCTGCATCCCGAAGGGTTTTGTCTAATAGTTCAATTAGGAGGTAGAAACCCATGATAAATATGAAACTACCCACAAATGCTGCAATGATATACAATAGGCGTTTATTGGCATTGGGGAATATCGGGTAAGTTGGGGATACAGTAATATCGAGTGTTGTTGATGTTACCTCTATGTTTTTTTGTTTTAAACGTGCCAATGATAATCCATGTAAAAGTTCTTTGTAAGTTTCTTCGGAAATGCTGATTTCTCTTTCTTGACGATTAAGACTAGGGCCTAATGGTGAAAATCGGAGAATTTCTTCATCAATTTTATTACGTAATTGTTGCATTGTTTTTACTTCTGCTTCTGCTTTTTTGTTTTGGACAAAAGCTTGCAACCATTCTTGAACCATGTTTTCCACTTGAAGTCCTTCTTTTGTGTATTTGTAAATATCCATATTTATGGATGTTTGTGCGATTTTTTCTTCAGCAGCTTTTAATTGGCGTTTATATTCCAAAAGTTCAGTATTAACTTCTCCGGAGGTTGTAGAGAAAGTTTCTAATTCGGTGATTTTACTATTGAGTGAAGAGATTTCATCTAATGTTTTGATAAAGGATTCGTTTTCTTTAATTAATAATGTTTTTATGTCTAATTGTTTTTCTAATTTTTGAAGTAGATTGAGTGATCCTGTATAGGTAAGTAAGATTTCTTGGTAACGATTTTCATAGTCTTTATTTAATTCTGCTAAGTGTTTGGTTTGATCCGAATAGTTGATAATTCGATTTTGAGTACTGAAATACATGAGAGAATCTTCTTGATTTTGCAGGCGTTTTCGTATAGATTTTATCTGTTCTTCAAAATATTTGATAACATCGTGTGATGCTCCGAAACGAATACTTTCATATCTTTTTAGTAGTTCTTCTAATAGTAATTTAATTGTATTGTAGGTAATACCGGGGTCACGGGATTCGTAGACGATCTCCAACATATCGCTTGTACCTAAACGACGTGCTGCGATTTTATTTAGTGCTTGAAAACTATAAAATGGTCGGTCACTACTTAGAATTCGATAGATTAAATTATCCGGTGAATCTTGTAAATAGCGATTCAAATTTTGGAATGTTCTTTCCACGGAGTCTCGATGAACTAATGGGGCTAAATCTTTTGTGTATTTTAATAGATCTCTGTAATTTTCGGCGGAAATATATCTGGTATCTTCTGTTGGATTTCCGTAAGTTAGATCTTGTGCAAGTAAATGTAATGAGACTTGTTCTAATGTTTTTTTAGAACGGATAAGTTGAATGATATTCTCAAAGGCATTGTTTGTTTCATTCCAGTTCATAGAAGTTTCTGCATTTATACTTCCTCCGGAAACAATACCTGTGTAAATAGAGGTAGATACAGTGTATGTTTTGGGTAAAAAACGAGTAAAATAAATGGTTAATAAACAGGTTATTATCGAGCCTAAAAATAATTTATATCTGATACGGTAAATGAAACGAGCTAAATAGGTAATGGTATTTGTTTCCATAAGCATTATTTTATGATTTTTATGCCGGTAAGCATTTCTAATAATGTGATGGAATTGTGCAAAGCTGCTTTGGTTTCTTGGAAGTTTACGACAGCAGTTGTTCGACGTCCTCGTTCTAGAGATAATTCAATAATAGATATCTTCCCTTTTACGAAATCGGCTTCGGAGATTCTCATCTGTGCGTTATATAGAGCAACAGCTTCTGATTTAACTTTTAATAAGGTTAAATGTTCTAATACCGAATTGTAGGCTTCTAATATTCTGAGCTTTCGTTCCTCGACAGCTTGTTCGTAGGCGAATTCAGCTTGCTTTACTTTTGATTTTTTTTCGCTGACTTTATTCTTTCGGTTAAAAAGATCATTTAACGGGATATTCATGTTTATACCAATATTATGTAAGTGCTGGTTTGTCCCCGTATAAGTATAAAATAAGGGCGATTCTGTGTCTGATTGCGATATATTTCCACTTGTAACTCCGTATTGATACATCCCTTTGACAGAAAAATAATTGAGCCAATTCTTTTTCTCTACCTGAAGGGCAGATTTCTCTTCTTCGGTTATTTCTTTTCGTATTTGAACGGATGCATTATTATATACGGCATTTAAGAATACTTGTAAAGGAGGAAGTTGTAACTTCGTGTAGGTTGAATCCAACACGTTGTTAATGTTTGTCGGAAGATTTTCTTGGGGCATACTTAGTCGGATGCCGATGAAGAAAATGACAATAGTCAATATGATATACTTCATAATAATACACCTTGTTTTAATCACACATTCTCTTTTTGCACAAACGCCGTGAATGTTTTGCAAATGATCTTTATATCGTTCCCGAACGAAAAGTTACGGGCATATTTTATATCCAGTTGTTTTCTTTCTTCGGCAGAAAGGGCGCCTTGGTCACCTCTTTTTTCTACTTGCCATAAACCGGTGAGTCCGGCGGGGGCCATGAAACGCTCGATGTATTCGTCCGTGGTCAGTAATTCAGCCTCGTATAAAGGGAGGGGGCGGTTGCCGACGATGGACATATCTCCTTTCAGAATATTAACCAGTTGTGGAAGTTCATCAATGCTATATTTACGGATGATACGTCCGACTTTGGTAATTCGGGGATCGTTCTCGAATTTGACGAAAGCATTTTTCTGTTGTTTCCGTCTGTTCTTTAATAATTGTTTTTCTGTTGTGATGAAATCATCAGCCACGAGAAGTGTCTCGTTGGTTTGATTGAAGGCTGGGGAAGTTTCAGTATGTGCTTGTTGTTCCTGTATTTTTTCCCGGTATTGATTCAATGCTTCAAATTCTTTCAGGCGTTTGTCTGCGTCCACGTACATGGAACGGAATTTGAGAAAATTAAATATGTCGTAATTGCTTCCGACCCGTTTGGATTTATATATAATAGGACCTTTACTTTCGATCCGTATGGCAAATGCCGTTATAATCAGAAACGGGGAGAGGCAAACGATCGCCGTCCCGGAAAAGAGAATGTCGAATGTTCTTTTCCACCAAGGGAGCTTGAATCTCCGGGGATTATTTTGAATATGAGCTGTCGTATGCTGCTTGATTTTAGGCAGGAAGGCCAATGTTGTTTGTAAATCTTCCGGGGTTGTATTGATATTGATGATTTCGCTAGTGCCGGCATGAAGATAGTCCGCAATATCTTCTTTTGCAACCTTCTCTGAAAGTAGTAGTAGATACGTGTTCTTCAGATCGCCTTGGGCGATAGCACTCAACCATTGTAAATCCCGTTTTTTATTGTACGATTCGATGAAGATATAGGTGGGGGATATATCTTTCTTCGATTGTTCGTTGATACACAAAATTGTTTTAATCGGGTTACTGAAAGTAATAACTTGACAATCCAAATATTGTGATATCCTATTTATCCAGTCTGTCTTTTCCCCGATATAATACGTGTACATACTTTTAACGCAATAAATTACGGACTCTGATCTTTAATTCTTGCGGGTTAAAAGGTTTTAGCACGAAATCCGAGGCTCCGGCTTCCAACAATTCAATCCGGTCGTTACTACTCTCTAAACTGGACAAGATAATAACGGGAATAAAATTAAATGTGGAACTCGCTTTTAGCTGTTTAAGGAATGTTCGTCCGTCCATTTCCGGCATGTTTACATCCGATATAATCAGATCGGGAATATTTCCTGCATGCATCCATGCGAGAGCTTCAATCGGGTTTGCTTCCGAATGCACGTTGTAATCCCTAGATAGTTGGATCGTGATAACTTTTGCTATTTCTGGTTTATCATCCACTATCAGAATGTTTTTACTCATATATCACCTTCTTTTAATGGTGCAAATATATAATATTATTGCAAAATAGCTTTATTTTTGCTTGTGTAAATATAGAAAATGTTCATTTTTTGTATATTTCATCGATTTTAATTGAAATATGGAATGGAGGTATATGAAAGTCTTACAAGAAAAGAACTCGTTAGAAAGTGGTTAGTGCAAGAAAATTTATGTCATGAACTGCGAATAAAAACAGAGAAATTGTAAAAATAAATTTGTTTAGTACCGGGATGTATAAATGGGTAGATTTAAAAGGTGTGGCTCAAGAATTTGATAAACAAGAAAAAGTTATGACGGTCGTGGGTTTTATTGCTGATATTCAAAAATCCCGTGTAGAATCCGGTAAATATGGGATTTGTAGATGAGAATATACAGATGGGGGAGTTGTCTGAGGATTTACGCCAAGTATATCAGATACATGTTAAGAATAAGATGAAGGTGATTTTCAGTTATAGTTACTACGGCTTTTGAAACTGATCGGGGAATGCCTCTTGCTGCTAGATGTAACGAATATATATCTAAATCGTTAGCGGTTGAAAAGTTGAAAACAATGATTGAAAGATGTCTCGAAAATAAATTATAGTTTGTACATTTGTAACTGTGTTTACGTGCGTTAATTAAAAAATGATGTGTATGAAAATAAATCCTGCTGAATATAAGATATTGGTGGTGGATGATGTTCAGTCAAATGTGCTGTTGTTAAAAGCTTTACTGGGACGGGAGGGATTTGGTATCGTGTATGCGATGAATGGAATGGAAGCTTTAGAAAAAGTGAAAAGTGAACATCCGGATTTGATATTGTTGGACGTTATGATGCCTGATATGGATGGGTTTGAAGTGGCAGGACGCTTGAAGGTGGAGCCGGAGCAAGCTGAAATTCCGATTATATTTTTAACTGCTCTGAATGACTCGGCAAGTGTTGTGAAAGGGTTTCAACTCGGGGCGAATGATTTTATATCGAAACCTTTTCGTAGAGAAGAGTTGTTGATCCGGGTGGAGCATCAGCTTTCTCTGGTGGATGCCAGACGGATTATTTTGCGTCAGACGGAAGAATTGAGAAAGACGATAGCCGGTAGGGATAAGCTTTATTCCGTGATTGCTCATGATTTACGGTCTCCGATGGCCTCTATCAAAATGTTATGCAATACAATTATGATGAATATAGACCAACAAACAGTTCCGAGAGACGTGTTCGAGATGTTGGAAATGACCAATAAAACGGCAGAAGAAGTATTTTCTTTGTTGGATAATCTATTGAAGTGGACCAAGAGCCAGTTAGGTAAGTTGTCCAATGTCCCGCAACCGATAGATATGGTCGGGTTGGTTGATGGTGTTATAGAGGTGTTTAAACCGATAGCTGAGAGCAAGTCGATTTCCTTGAAATTGAATTCGGAAGTCGAGTTTATCAATGTTATTGTTGATATCGAGATGATAAAATCCGTTGTGCGTAACCTGATTTCAAATGCAATTAAATTCAGTCATAAAGATACCGTTATTATAGTACACGTGAAGGTACAGGATGTTGCAGATGGGAACAAGACAGAGGAGGGGAATAGTAAAGAAGTACTTGTCACTGTGTCTGATAGAGGATGTGGAATCAAAAAAGAAGATCAGGGGAAACTGTTAAATGAGGCCACGCACTTCACGACCTTCGGTACGAATAGCGAGGAAGGCTCCGGTTTGGGCTTATTATTGTGTAAGGACTTCGTAAGCAAAAATCACGGGCGTTTATGGTTTACTTCTGAAGAAGGTGTTGGTTCTAACTTTAATTTCACAATTCCGGTAAAGTAATTTTGTCGGAGATAAAATCAATTATAGGCTACAACAAGCTGGTATAGGATGAACTTGTAACCTGTTAACCTATAATTTGCAACAAACAAAAAGGCGGTCGATTGACCGCCTTTTATGTTACTCGAATTCTTTTAAAATTTTCTCCACTTCTCCGGGGGTAACCCGTCCGTAGACTTTTTCACCGATCAGTACGACCGGGGCAAGTCCGCAGGCACCCACGCACCGTAAGCTGGTTAAAGAGAACTTCCCGTCCGGGGTTGTCTCTCCGACATTTACTTTTAGGATACGTTTGAATTCATCCAAAACCTTCTCTGCACCTCGAACGTAGCAGGCTGTTCCCATACACACGGAGATCGGGTATTCCCCTTTCGGGGTCATTGAGAAGAAAGAATAGAAGGTCACCACCCCGTACACTTTGGATACGGGTATATTTAGTTGCCGGGCGATCACTTCCTGCACCTCTCTAGGCAGGTAGCCGATCAAGCCTTGTGCTTTGTGCAAGATATTAATTAACTCTCCCGGTTGGTTTCCGAATTCTTCACACAGTTTTACCAGTTGGTCAACTTTGCACTTCGCTAATGTTATTTGTGTCATAATGATAGCTTCGAATATTATTGTTCAATAATCTCTTTTCCTCTGTTAAAGTAGCACGTATGCAGCAAATGATGGGCTTTTTCACTCATGGGTTTGCCAAGAAACTCTTCGTACAACGAGATGATGTACGGGTTTTGGTGAGATTTCCGGAGTGATTTTTCACTGTCTTCCGTGTAGAGAGCCCGTGTACGTGCTTTCAACAAAGAAGAATCTCCATGATGTAATGGCTGACCACCACCACCGATACACCCGCCGGGGCAGGCCATGATCTCGATAGCATGGTATTTGGATTTGCCGGATCTGATCTCGTTCATGAGTTTGCGGGCATTTCCTAAACCGTGTGCCACGGCTACTTTCAATTCGAATCCATCAACATCTATCGTGGCCTCCTTCAAATTTTCGATACCTCTGACACCTTCAAAGTTTACGTTATCCAGCGTTTTACCCGTGTGAATTTCGTAAGCAGTACGCAAGGCTGCTTCCATCACGCCTCCGGTTGCCCCGAAAATTACGGCGGCTCCGGTAGATTCTCCCAGTGGCGCATCAAAGTCTTCGTCTTCCAACTGCATGAAATTGATGTTGGTCTGTTTGATTAATGCGGCCAATTCGCGGGTAGAAATGGAGTAATTTACATCCGGGTCCCCGTTTGTCTTGAATTCGTCTCTTTCGCACTCGAATTTCTTTGCCAAACAAGGCATCACGGATACCACGATAAGGTTTTCACGTTTGATACCCATTTTCTCTGCCCAGTATGTCTTGGCAATTGATCCGAACATTTGTTGCGGGGAACGGGCACTTGACGGCATATCCAATAAATCCGGGAATTGTTTCTCGAAGAAATTTACCCAACCCGGGCAACACGAGGTAATAATCGGTAATTTCACCGATTTATCGCCCTTTAGGAATGCTTCTAGGCGACCTAATAATTCGGTTCCTTCCTCCATGATGGTCAAGTCGGCTGCGAAGTCGGTATCGAACACCTTGGCGAAGCCTAGTTTGCGTAAAGCGGCCACCATCTTTCCGGTAACGGAAGTACCTGCCGGAAGAGCGAACTCTTCACCCAAGGCGGCACGAACTGCCGGGGCGGTTTGCACGATCACGGTTTTGTCCGGATCGGCTAAATCTTTGATCAAACGGTTCGTGTGATCCAATTCCGTTAAAGCCCCCACGGGACATACGGCAACGCACTGTCCACAGAAAGTACATTCGGAATCCTGTAATGACTGGTCGAATGCGGGCATCACGACAGAACTGAATCCCCGGTTGACGGCACCCAGCGCACCCACGGTCTGTACTTCATTGCACATCATCTCGCACCGACGGCAATAAATACACTTTGTGGTATCCCGGCGGATAGAAGGAGACAAGTCAACTCTGAACTCGGTTTTCTCCCCTTCGAAAGGAATTTCCCGTATTCCCAGTTTAATAGCCACGGATTGTAATTCGCAATTACCGGACTTGGCACACACCAGACAGTCTGAAGGGTGGTCGGACAACATGAGTTCCAACACGGTTCTACGGGCATTTAGTACCCGGATTGTATTCGTGTGTACGTTCATGCCATTTTCACAGCGAGTGGCGCAAGAGGGGGCGAGATTCTTCCTGCCATCTACTTCAACCACGCAGATACGGCAAGATGCCGGGGCATTTTTGATGCATAAATCTTTTAGGTTCATGTAGCAAAGCGTGGGTATATCGATACCCAGTTCTCGGGCTGCTTCAAGAATTGTGGTTCCTTTGGGAACGCTGATTTCCCGATTGTCTATTTTGAGTGTTATATTTTCATTCATAGTATAAACTTCTTCAACTGCTTGAGCAATTCTAAATTTTAAATTCTAAATTATCTCGTGCTTACTGCTTTGAACTTACATTTCTCCATACATGCACCACATTTGATACATTTGGCCGTATTGATGAAATGCGGTTCTTTACGTTCACCCACGATGGCATCTACCGGACAGTTACGGGCACAGAGTCCACATCCGATACAAAGTTCCGGATCAATGTGGAACATTAGTAATGCCTTACATTGTCCTGCCGGGCATTTTTTGTCCTTGATGTGGGCGAGATATTCGTCATAGAAGTTATCTATGGTAGACAATACCGGATTCGGGGAAGTTTGTCCCAGACCACACAAGGCCGTGTCCTTGATTACGCGGCTGAGGTTTTTCAATGTTTCAAGGTCTTCCATGGTTCCCTTGCCTTGCGTGATTTTGTCCAAGGTTTCGTGCAGGCGTTTATTACCGATACGACAAGGTGTACATTTACCGCAGGATTCTTCCACCGTGAATTCGAGATAAAATTTGGCGACAGATACCATACAGTCATCTTCGTCCATCACGATCATACCACCGGACCCCATCATGGAACCGGATGCTAAAAGGTTATCGAAATCGATCGGTACATCTAGGTGTTTCTCGGTCAAGCAACCGCCGGAAGGACCTCCGGTTTGTACTGCTTTGAATTTTTTACCGTTTTTGATACCACCACCGATCTCGTAAATCACTTCACGAAGGGTCGTCCCCATGGGAACCTCAATCAGTCCCACGTTATTGATTTTTCCGGCAAGGGCGAATACCTTCGTTCCCTTGGAACGTTCCGTTCCGATTTTGTTGAACCAGTTGGCACCTTTTATGATGATTGCCGGGATATTGGCTAAAGTTTCCACGTTATTCACGTTGGTCGGGCGATTCAGGTAACCTGATTCTGCCGGGAAGGGTGGTTTCATTGTGGGTTCTCCGCGGTGCCCTTCCATGGAGTGGATTAACGCTGTTTCCTCACCACAAACGAAAGCTCCAGCCCCGTAACGTAGTTCAATATTGAATGAAAAATTACTTCCAAAGATATTTTCACCTAATAAACCGAATTCTTCGGCTTGATGGATGGCTGTTTTCAGGCGTTGAATGGCAAGCGGGTATTCGGCACGGATATAAACTAATCCTTTGGTCGCCCCGATGCTATATCCGCAGATAGCCATAGCTTCAATTACCGAATGAGGATCGCCTTCCATGATGGAACGATCCATGAATGCCCCCGGGTCTCCCTCGTCAGCATTACAAACCACGTATTTCTGGTCAGCCTGATATTTGCTCGCGAATTCCCATTTCAACCCGGTCGGGAATCCACCGCCTCCACGACCGCGCAATCCGGATAATTTGATCTCGTTGATCACTTCTTCCGGTTTCATTTTGGTGATACATTTCGCTAGTGCGGAATATCCCTCACGAGCGATATATTCTTCAATATTTTCCGGATCAATAAATCCGCAGTTACGTAAAGCGATACGCAATTGCTTCTTGTAGAAACCCATGTGTTTTGAGTCGCTTACTGCTTCTTTCTTTTCCGGGTCTTTATATAATAATCTTTCGACTTTACGTCCTTTGATAACATGTTCGTTTACAATTTCCTCGGCATCGTCCGGTTTAACCTGTACGTAGAAGGTGTTGTCAGGCATGACTTTCACGATCGGTCCTTTTTCACAGAAACCAAAGCAACCGGTTGCGATAACCTGAACTTCGTCTTCCAGGTTTTTCTCTTTTAAACATTCTTCCAGTCTGGTAATAATTTGGTGACTGGCAGATGCTCTACATCCCGTTCCACCACAAACGAGGATATGCATTTTATAACTCATAGATTCAAGGTTTTGATTAGTTGTTCTAGCTGTCCTTTTTCTTTTAGATTGTTTCAAAATTTACCGGAATAATGTCGGCCACGAGCTCGTCATTCTTCAAGTACTTCTGAATGATTTCTTCGGCTCTTTCAGTAGTGACGTGTCCGAACACGATCGGGTCTTTTCCCGGTTTTGTGATTTCCACGGTCGGTTCCGCGTAGCAGTACCCCATGCATCCTGTTTGTGTAACCACGGCAGCAATCCCGTTTTTCTCCAGGTTCTCGATAAAGTAGTTCATGGTGTCTTTACTACCTGCGGCGATTCCGCAAGTTGCCATAGCCACTTTAATCTGGATCAGGTTTTCTACCTGTTCACTTTTCTCCCGAAGATCAATCTTCGTTTGCACGTTTTCTTTGATGCGTTTGAGGTCCGCGAGTGATTTGATTTTTTCCATATAAAATGATTAAGGTTATTTTGTTTTAACTGGTTTATGTAATCTCTTTTATGTTTTCCCGGATCATTTGTCTCAATGCCATAACGATTTCCGGGTCATTTAGAGGTACTCCCTCCAGTATTTCTTTTATTTCATTCGTATCGAATGTGTATTCCCCTTTTGCCGTGGAATGGTGGTAAATAAAGTCGATTTCTGGATTTGCCGACACGAGAATCACGATACTTCCGGCAATGTCACCTATAGGCGGTCTGTCCCAATGTGAAAGACCAAACTTTGCCTCGATAACAGTACCCTCTCCCTTTTTTGATTCTATTTTCAAGGTTCCTCCTGTTGCTTCTGCATTCTGTTTGAATAAAGGAATTCCCAACCCGACTTTGCGTACGGTTCTACTCGTGAAAAAAGGATCGGTAACTTTGGCCACGGTGGCTTCATCCATGCCGCATCCGTTATCTTTGATCGTAATGACAAGAGAATCTTCTGTTGCGTTCTCTTGCAGATTAATCTCAATGCGAGAAGCTTGGGCTCGTATTGAGTTTTGGGCAATATCTAGGATATGGTCCGATAACGTTTGCATTCAATACCTGTATTAATTACTCTATTTTTTCTTGAATGGAAATCACACATTCTTATAGTTTTTATTTTTTCCCTATGATTTAATTTCAATCGCATAAAAATTCGTTCCAAATATAATTAATTTATTAATAGGAACAAGAGATTTGTTATCAACTTGGTATTATATAGATTGTTTCTAATGTAGAAATTATTCTGTATTGGGATCCGTTGATTTTTATGATTCGTCTGTTGGAAATAGTTCGATTTCGTGTGAATTTTGTTTTGTTTTCAGGAAAGATACTTCTTCAGAGTTTCTTTTAATAAACGAGAGTCGATCGGTTTTGTAAAATAGTCTGTACAACCGGCTTCTTTTGCTTCTTGCTTGTCACTGTCGAAGGCAAAGGCACTCACGGTGATGATAGGGATATCTAGGTTTAACTTTCGGATTTCACGGGTGGCTTCCAGACCGTCCATGTTTGGCATTTTGAGATCCATGAGAATGGCATCGGGGGAATATTGCCGGTATTTTTGGAGAGCTTCCAAACCATCTGCAGCATGAATGATCTGGTATTCTTTTTTCAAGATAGTCATAATTAAAAGGAAATTACTTTCGTTGTCTTCGGCAACGAGTAATTTTTTTGATGGCAATGTGTTGTGACTATCCATAGGTGTTTTTCTTCGTATCAAGAAATGAACGTTTATTAACGTTACAAATATAGGTATTTTTTACTTAAGCAAACCAATATTGCTTATTTTTTAATATTCTATCGATCAGATAGAAAGCAAATCAAATATGAACATTACTCATTTTGTTGATGGTCAGCATTTCCGTATAATAAAACGTTCGTTTTTTGCTATAAAAAATCTTGTGGAGTTATGTCCCGGTAAAGTGGGCTTTCTGATAGGATTTCTATTTGATAGAGTTATTATTCTGTGATTAAATTGTTATAAGATACTTATCCTAGTGTTAATAATTACTATGATACTACAATAGTTTTATATTTTAATAGGGGGAGAATAGGAGTGGAATGGGAGCGGAATGGGAGCGGGTCGCAATATGATGATATGTATTATCCTGAGAAAAGTTTACTGTAAATCTAAGTAAACCTATGTCAGAATCCTTAAAAATCATCAAACGTAAT
>CALUKD010000011.1 GCA_944321125.1 Candidatus Butyricimonas faecavium
ATTACGTTTGATGATTTTTAAGGATTCTGACATAGGTTTACTTAGATTTACAGTAAACTTTTCTCAGGATAATACATGTTATCATATTGCGAGCCGCTCCCATTCCGCTCCCATTCCTGCCCTATCCTCCTCCTATAATTAAAACTAAATATTGCAATTAATTTGTTTTTTTAAAGGAATCTATTTACATTTGAAAACTCCTATATAGCATTATTTTAGTCTTAAAACAGGAGGCTGACTCATAAACACGACCAAAAGGTCAACAAAATCAGAAAATACATGGCAACATTAAACGATTCTGTATTACAAGGAGCCTCCGGGAAAATCGGGGGATACGTGACTTACACGGTAGGGAACAAAACGTATGCCCGAAAACTGGCGGACACGATCAGTAACCCGCGTTCGGAAGGACAAACGGCACAACGTTCAAAGCTCCCCGGAGTCCAGACCATGTACCGTGCCACACGGGGGAGCCTGCTGGAAAAAGTGTATGCATTCGTGGCCCGGGAAGAGGAACGACGCTCCGGCTACCACTGGTTCCTCCACGCGAACATGAATATGTTCGGCCCTAACGACTATATCGATTACCCCCGGTTAGTCCTGTCGGACGGTAGCCTGCAATTACCTTTCGGGATGAAAGCCACGGCCATTCATACTGACAAACTGGAACTGGAATGGCTGGATAACACGTCAACCGTCACCGCGCAAGCAACCGACCAACTGACCGTTGCCGCCATCTTTGACAACGAACCCTATCAACCCGTCGTGCTGGATGACACGGGATACTACCGATCAGATGAAAAAGCTGCTGTCCTCCTGCCCGAAGGAGCTTGGACAACGGCCCATTTGTACTGCTTTTTCGCTGCCCAAGACGGGAAACGCTACTCCCCGTGCATGTATTTCTCAATTTCTAAATCTTAACACACGAATATCATGGCAATTTTTAAACCTACCATATTTCAAGACATCTCCGGTTCAGTCGGCAACGTAACTTCCTACAAAGTGGGTAAAACTCAAATCGCTAGAGGAAAACCAGGCTTCGTGAAGGACGCACAAACCCCGGAACAATTAAAACAACGTGCTAGATTAAGCCTGATTACCAAATTGCGCCGCCGTTTCCTCAAAGTCCTATCCGTTGGCTACTGCTCCCCCTCCGGTAAAGTATGCGCCAACTGTTTCACCCGTGACAATATTCACAAAGTGAACGCTGAAGATACGGAAAATCCCACCGTGGACTTGTTGACACTCTCGCTCTCCGGTGGCGGGTTGCGCCTCCCCCTCATCGAAGCGAAAGTGGACAAGGAAAAGAGACAGGTCTCGTTCCAATGGAAACAACAACCATTAATGCCTTCCATGGCTAAAGAAGACCGATTGATGGGTGTGATTCACGAACGGGAAGAAAAGAAAAGCCGACTCGTGGAACTCGGAACCAGAGGCACAAGCGGGGAAAAAGAATGGCCGCTACCGGAAGACTGGGACGTGAACCGACTGGTCGTGTACGGTTTCGCTGTTAGCGAGAACGGGCAGAACGCATCGGGTACGCTGGGGTTACTCGAAACCAATGGGGAAGCCTGATCACGAATCCATTTCCAAATTCGTGAAATCCCCCGTGATTTCAATTCTCGGCTCCGGATATTCAAAAAGGGCAAAGCGGGATTCCGTGCGCCCTTCAGCATAATCCCACAACGAACTGTAATCCTCCACCCGTTCCCCCAACGCCTGTAATTGGCGCAAATAAGCCGCAATCGACTTGCTTTCCACGATATAAATATTCCCCTCGTGATCCACTTGGGGACTATGTCGTCGTCCCGCATCCAAAGAAAAACGTAAAATACGTTTTCCCTCCTTTGTCATCCCCACCGTCTGGAACGTCATGCTCTTCCCTATCCCCGGTAAGTTCATCACGTTTCGATCCGTGGCTAAAAACGGTTGCCGATATTTATCCAACAAGCCCGGCAATTCCGAGGGAATCCTTTCCGGGTATTCGAGCAATTCCAAAACCTCCTTTTCCAACTCCATGGATAAATCCCCGCACACTTTTTCCTCCAACCCCTCTTGTACCGAACGACTATTCGGGGCAAATAAGGCATAATTCTCCTCAAATCCCTTCACGGAAAAAGTGTAATAAGTCAAAATACCGATTCGATTCAAAACCTCTCTCAACCTCGCCGTATGCCCCCGACGTGAAGCCGCCACCGTAAACACGGCTTGATTGGTGATAATCCATCCGGCCTCCAGCAAGCACCGGGCAGCATGAATCACCTCTTCCGTCACCTCCAAAGGCGACTCGAAATGAGTCTGTATGAAAAATTGCTGAATCCCAACCTGCTCCGCCTTCTCCCGGAATCTTTTCAACACCTCGATCAACCCGTCATTTACACGATTCGGCAGATAAGCCAATAATCTCGATCCCAACCTCACCCGTTGAATCTCGGCATATTTCTTCCCTTTCCCACGTCGCTTGTTCAATTCCCGCTTGCGCACGGCCATACGGAAAACAGCATCCAAGATTTTCTCTAACGTCTGGTTCTGACTCATCAAGGCATCCCCTCCCGTGATCAAAATATCCCGTAATTGAGAATCATGCTCGTAATACATCATCAGACGTTCCATCTTGACTTCCCACCCGTCCGTCGGCTTCAGTCGATCCAAGTTAAAATTCAAATGTCCTTTCTGAAAGTCATACATACGCTGACATAAAGCGCACAGCCCGCCACAAGCCCGTCCCATCGAATCCGGGATGAAAATGGCCACTTCGGGATAACGACGATGAATATTCGTGGCATTGGGCAACAACCACCCGGCAGCATTCGGTTTTCCCGGTTCCACAACATCTTCTTTCTCCCACGCCCGAATCTGCCCGAAATTCTCCACAAGCTCTTCGGAATAAATCACGTAACTGCGGATCGTAGAATCATCGTACCCATCCACCCGAATGCTTAACAAGGAAAGATAATACGGTGTCACGAAAAACGGGATCCCTTTCTGTTTCGCCCGATACAACAGCTTCATCAATTCCGGAGACAACGTGTTACCCATGAACAAGTTCAGCTCATCCGGATCACGAACAGCTAAAGCCAAATGAAACTTGTAATCCCCCCACCATTCATTCACTAACTCCCGTTTTCTTTCCAGGCTCATTTCCTCCTCAAAACGATAACGGGTGTTCAACTTATCCCTCTTCTCTATTTTCCCGATTAACAAACCACATATCCGTTCCCGGTTCTCCCGTCGCTCTTGAGCGACATCCTCATCCATCCCGGTTTTCCAACGTCCCCGCCATTGATCACATCGCGCCCGATCCGGTAAAACGACTTCATCTGTCTGGTATTTCTTAAATAAATAATACCAATCCAACAAAAAGTCCGGATGTATGCCATCCCCTTCTCCCCGTAAAGCTTGCCATAACCATTTAATCGGTTCATAACGAATCTTCTCCCCCGTGGAAAAATCCCGAATATACCGGGTCTCGTTCATGAACATCCTGAAAAATCGTTTTATAGACGAAGAAGTAGAATGCGTTGTTAAAGCAAGACGCACGTATCCCCTCAAAAACTGTTCAAACTCTTTCCAATCCTTACTAAGGTTTGCACCTTGCATGATCGTCGGGAACTCCCGCTCAAATAAACTCACCAACTCTATACACGAAAAACTTAATATATCTTTCTCCTTCACATTTTCTCCTTATCTTAGATTAAACAAAAACGACAAACGGATATCGCCCAAACAAGTCCCCGGAAGTCAGGGTTTAGAATATTTATATAGGCAATAAATATCTGATGTCTACAAATTTAATAAAAAAAGAGAAAGTTCGCAACCAATAAAACAAAAAAAAACGCTGCAATCTTGTGATTACAGCGTCTTTTTCAACACTTATAGCCTTCGGAAAAGGTACTAATTCCTCCTCTGTTTATACGAAGCCCCTAAACTTTACAAACTTTATAGAGCTTATGAACTTTTGACACTCTTAGTATCTCGTTTTATTATTGGTCGTCTGCCAAAGCCTGAATTCCTCCCCTGCACCCTCTTCTCGTTTATTCTCAAACGGGATACAACGCATAGGACCATCCAGCACGATCTCTTTATAGATAAAAGAATCATCAAATCCCCCGACAGCGGCATCCTCCTTCGTACAAGCATAATACACCCGTTCCGGTCTCGCCCAGTAAATCGCCCCTAAACACATGGGACAAGGTTCACAACTGGAATAAATCTCACAACCTTTCAACTGGAAAGAATCAAGTTGCTTACAAGCCTTGCGAATAGCATTCACTTCCGCATGAGCCGTGGGATCATTATCCGGAACAACCGTATTCCCGGAAGTTGCAATAATCTTACCATCCCGCACAACTACCGCCCCGAAGGGCCCTCCCGTCCCATTCTCCACGTTCTCCACGGCAATACGAATTGCCTCCTTCATAAACTCCGGATTATAAGAATTCGCCTTCGGCGAGTCACAGGTTAACTGGTTACAAGTTACAAGTTCCTCCATCTTTTAGCTTTTAGTTTTTAACTTTTTCCCGCTTCTCCAAATCATGTAAATCCCGATCCCCACAAAGGGAATACTCAACCATTGTCCCATATTCAAGGTCATGGCGTCTTCAAACGCTTCCTGGTTCTCTTTCACGAATTCGATCACAAAACGAGCGGTAAAGATCAGTACTAAAAACATCCCGAAAAGAAATCCCTGACGATCTTTCGCTTTCGTCTTCCAATACAAATGCATTAAAACAGCAAAACTGATCAAATAACAGATCGCCTCGTACAACTGTGCTGGATGACGGGGAGTCATCGGATCAGGCATCCCAGAATGTACAAAACGGAATCCCCAAGGTAGCTCTGTCGGTAAACCGACAATCTCCGAGTTCATCAGATTTCCCATCCGGATAAAGAAACCAGCCAATGCGATTGGAATTACGGCACGATCCAAAATCCAGAATATTGATTTCCTACTTACCTTCTTGGAATAGTACCACAACCCGGCAATAATACCGATTGCAGCCCCGTGGCTGGCCAACCCTTGGTATCCGGTAAAACGGAATTCCGGTTGAAACCGAACCGGCAGAATAATTTCAAACGGATGAGCACTATAATACGCCCAATCATAAAAGAAACAATGTCCCAACCGGGCCCCGATTACCGTGGCAACTGCCACGTATATCCACAACTTGTCCAACCATTGCTGGCTTAACCCTTCCGACTTGAACATCTTCTCCTCGACCTTATACCCGCACACGAAAGCCAAAGCGAATAACAACCCGTAATAACGAATCGAGAAACCACCTAAACTAATTAATTCGGGACTAACATCCCAGTTGATAAATAATGAAACCAATGTCATAATTTTAAATTTTAAATTGTAGATTTTAAATTATCATGCAATAATCCAAAACCTACAATTATTAATTACTTTAGATTTTGAAGTCAAATTTTATCTTGTAAAACCCAATCTAAAATTTAAAATCTAAAATCTAAAATTATTCTATTCTTCCCCCTTCCCGTGGCAATTCTTGTATTTCTTACCACTTCCGCAAGGACACGGATCATTACGTCCAACCTTGGGACCCACTTTCACGGGTTCGGTTTTACGGGGAGCCTGATTGGTCTGAGCGGCAGGAGCATCACTACGTCCCGTACGCATCTTACTTAAATCGGTTCGTTTCTCTTCTGCCTGTTTCACTTCTTCAGGAGCCTCAAAAGGAATTTGTCCCTTCATCAAAGTAGACACGACATTTTTATTAATCTTGTCCACCATACTCTTGAATAAGTTGAACGACTCGAACTTATAGATCAACAGCGGGTCTTTCTGCTCGTAAGTGGCATTCTGCACGGATTGTTTCAAATCATCCATTTCACGCAAATGCTCTTTCCAAGCATCATCAATATGAGCCAACATGATCGACTTCTCATAAGCCCGGATTAATTCCTCACCTTCAGATTTGTAAGTCTTCTCAAGATTAGCCACAACATTATAAGCCCGTTTTCCATCGGTAAACGGCACCACTATATTCTTGAACATTTCCCCTCTCTGCTCGAAAACATTCTTGATCACCGGGAAAGCCTGTTTAGCGATAGTTTCCGTCTTACGACTGAATGTATCCCGAACCTCCTTGTACAATCTCTCTGTCAAGTTGTTAGCAGAAGTCTTTTGAAATTCCTCTTCCTTTATATCAAAGTCTACAGCAAGATATTTCAACACATCCATACGGAAACCTTCCAAATCATTAGCCTCCTTGTGTTCTTCCACCAACGCCTCGCATACATCATACATATTGTTGGCAATATCCACTCCGATTCTCTCTCCCAACAACGCATGACGTCTTTTCTTGTAGATCACCTCACGTTGAGAGTTCATCACGTCGTCATATTCCAACAAACGCTTACGAATACCGAAGTTGTTTTCCTCCACCTTACGTTGCGCACGTTCGATAGATTTGGTAATCATGGAATGTTGGATCACGTCACCTTCTTCATGTCCCAAACGATCCATCACCCGAATGATTCTCTCGGAACTGAACAAACGCATCAAATCATCTTCCAATGACACGAAGAACTGAGAAGAACCCGGGTCTCCCTGACGTCCAGCACGACCTCTCAACTGACGGTCAACACGACGAGAATCATGACGTTCCGTACCGATAATGGCCAAACCTCCCGCGGCACGTACCTCCGGGCTTAGCTTGATATCGGTACCACGACCGGCCATGTTGGTAGCAATCGTAACCACTTGCGATTTACCGGCCTCTGCAACAATATCAGCCTCCCGTTGATGCAACTTCGCATTCAAGACGTTATGCTTGATACCCCGCAATTTCAACATACGGCTCAACAACTCAGAAACCTCGACGGAAGTCGTACCTACCAATACCGGGCGACCTTCTCCAACCAATCGGGTAATCTCCTCGATCACCGCGTTATATTTCTCACGTTTCGTCTTGTACACGTAGTCATTAGCATCCTTTCGGATCACTGGTTTGTTCGTTGGGATAACCACAACGTCTAACTTGTAAATATCCCAGAACTCTCCCGCTTCCGTTTCTGCCGTACCGGTCATACCGGCTAGCTTATGGTACATACGGAAATAGTTCTGTAAGGTAATCGTGGCAAATGTCTGCGTGGCAGCCTCAACTTTCACGTTTTCCTTCGCCTCGATAGCTTGGTGCAAACCGTCTGAATAACGACGTCCTTCCATGATACGTCCCGTCTGCTCGTCCACAATCTTCACCTTGTTATCGATAACCACGTATTCAACATCCAATTCGAACAACGTATATGCCTTCAACAACTGGTTCACCGTATGTACACGCTCAGATTTGGCGGCATAATTTTGCACCATCTGATCCTTTTTCTCTAATTTTTCCTCTTCTGTCAGGTTCATCTTATCGATCTCTGCCAATTCAGAACCCACATCCGGCAAGATAAAGAAATTCGGATCTTCTCCTGCGGCCGTAATCGTATCATGTCCCTTATCCGTCAAATCGATAGAGTTCTGTTTCTCATCAATCACGAAATAAAGGTCATCTGTGATCTCCGGCATACGACGGTTATTCTCCTGCATATAAATATTCTCGGTTTTCACCAAGGTAGCCTTGTTTCCTTGTTCACTCAAGAACTTGATCAATGGCTTATATTTAGGTAATCCTTTATATGCTCTCAACAACAATATAGCTCCCTGTTCCTCTTGTTTCCGATCACCGCTAGCCAACAACGCTTTAGCCTCCGTGAAAATCCGGGCAACTAACTCACGCTGCATACGCACCAACTTCTCCACACGGGGTTTGTATTCGTCAAACATTTGAATATCTCCCTTCGGAACCGGACCGGAAATAATCAACGGGGTACGGGCATCGTCAATCAACACGGAGTCAACCTCATCGACAATCGCGTAATGATGCTTGCGTTGTACCAAATCTTCCGGGTGAATCGCCATGTTATCCCTCAAATAGTCGAAACCGAATTCATTATTCGTTCCGAAAGTAATATCTGCTTGATAAGCCTTCCGTCTCTCCGGGGAGTTCGGCTCCGTCTTGTCAATACAATCAACAGACAACCCGTGGAACATGTAAAGAGGTCCCATCCACTCGGAGTCACGTTTTGCCAAGTAATCATTGACCGTAACCACGTGTACCCCCCGACCTGTCAAGGCATTCAAGAATACAGGCAAGGTAGCCACCAACGTTTTACCTTCACCGGTAGCCATCTCGGCAATCTTACCTTGGTGTAACACGGAACCACCTATCAACTGCACATCATAGTGAACCATGTCCCAGGTAACCTCGTTTCCTCCGGCTACCCAAGAATTGAAATAAACGGCATCCTCACCGTCAATCTCCACGAAATCTTTCGTTACAGCCAAATCACGATCAAAATCGTTAGCTTTCACGACAATCTCGTTGTTCTCCTTGAAACGTCTCGCCGTATCTTTCATCACGGCAAAAGCTAAAGGTAATATCTCGTTTAAAACATCTTCTAGCTTCGTGTTAATCTGTTCTTCCAGCTTATCAATCCGGTTATAAATCTCTTCTCTTTCCTCGATCGAAGGTTTATCATTCTCTACTTTTGCTTTCAAAGAGGCAATTTCATCCTCTTCTACCTTCACGTGGGCATGAATCTTTGCTTTCAGATCAGCCGAAATTTTTCTCAACTCATCATGACTTACCCCCTTGATCTTTTCCCACTCTGCATTTACTTTGGATGCTATCGGCAATAATTCTTTCAAATCACGGTCAGCCTTGTTACCAAAAAGACTTTTTAATATATCGTTAAATCCCATAGTTTATAATTGAAAATTGAAAATTGAAAATTGAAAATGACCAAGCACAAATTTCCTTTAGTCATTCAATCGTAAATCTAAAATCATAAATCCGAAATCATTCCATTTTCCCGGGAGCCCGGATGGGATTTGCTGCAATTTCCGGTACTTTCCAACCCGGTAAAACAACAGACGAATAAGTTGTATAAACTTTTACTGCATCCACGGTTTCCACATGACTCTGCTTGTAGAAATCGCCATAATGAAAATCCTCTACAGACCTTTTCTCGGTAGAAACCGTGATTACCTTTTCGGTAGAAGAAACTAACAAACGATAGCAATCTGTCCTAACGGATACATTCCCCCCACGCACATTTATCGGCAGGGTTGCCACGCATCCGGCGACAACATACAAGGCTGCTATCAAATATTTGTTCATTTCCATACCGCCAAAGATAATGCTTTTCTCCTAACTTTTCAGTTTTTAGTTTTTATCTTTTAATTTTTAGCTCTTAGCTTTTAGTTTTTAGCTTTTATCTTCTATAGCTTTTCTCCGAAAGCCAAATCTCCGGCATCACCAATTCCCGGATCGATATAGCAACTTTCTGTCAGATGCTCATCCAATGCCCCCGTCCAAACCGTTACAGGTTCATCTTTCAAAGCCTCCGTAAGCCTTTCAATACCTTGACGGCTGGAAACAATAGCTGCAATATGCGTGTGCGCAGGTCTTCCTCCCTGTTTCAACAACTCATGATAAGCCACCACGATAGAACCTCCCGTGGCCAACATCGGATCCACCAGTAATAACTGTTTCCCCTCCAAACTTGGCGTATAAATCGAGTCGAAACGAATTTCAAAATCGATATGATTTTCCTTGTATTTTCTTCTTGCCGAAATAAAAGCACTCCCGGAACGATCAAAATAGTTTAAAAAGCCTTGATGAAAAGGTAATCCCGCTCGCAACACAGATGCCACCACAACCTCCTCGTCTGCCAATCTGACATCAGCCACGTTTATCGGGGTCTGTACTTGTCGCATTGAATAACGAAACGTCTTGCTGATCTCGTAAGCCATCACCTCTCCCACTCGCTCCAGATTCCGGCGAAAACGCAACGGATCTTTTTGAATTTCTTTATCTCTAAGTTCTGCTAAAAAACGATTATAAACCGAATCCTCCTTATTAATAATATGTACCATTTAATCTATTCTTTTCTTAAACCTTTCCTATCACACGCACTTATCCCAATCTTAAATCTAAAATTTAAAATCTAAAATTAGTAAATCTCTTTTTATTCTATTTCCTCATACTCCGCATCCTCAATCTCTCCGCCTCCCATCTTCTGTTGTTGTTCCGCCTCTTGTGTCTCCTTACGCAACTGATTAACCTTATAATGATTAATCAAATCCGTTATTCCATAAAATATAGTAACAGCACCGAAAAACTGAATAATACTAGTCTTTGCCTCAAAAGGATTTGCAAAAACAACTAATCCGGCCAACAGAATGATAACCGGATACACGTAACTCAAAGAAGCAATATGCCCGAATTTTCTAGCAGAAGTTAGCATCACCAACTGACCGATACCCGCAACGATCAAAATAACCCCTAACAGGTACATCAACATATTGGTAAAGAAATCAGCCATAGACCACAACAGAATACCCAAAACAATACTCCCGATCCCGTTAAAAGAGGTCAATCCCCTTGCAGAACGTTCATCCTGATCCCGTATGGATACCAGAAAAGAAATAATCCCGGTAACACAAAATACGGCACCGATAATCTTTACCGTGTAATTCAACACTTCTGTCGGCCACAGTACGAGCACAAGACCTAAAACAATCGCTACGATCGATTTTACGACGGTCCTTTTGTAATTTCCGGAAGTATAAATAATCTGCATAACTTCTATTTTTTAATTTATACGAAATTCGTCAACGAAAGTAGTCATTATTTTTGAAAAAATTAAGCCGGACGACTTGTCCGGCTTAATTTTTTATTTAATCAGTTCAACACTTCGCTTCACAAACCTATTCAGAGCCTCACCTTTCAGTAGTCCATTCGCTAACAATGCCAAGTCAATCAGCTGACCAACAACCTTGTTACCTTTTCCATACTCCTCCAGCAACGAGTTCTTCTGCTTGTTCAGATCGGCAATCGTCTTACTGTACTCGCTCTTCCGATCTTTATCCACCTGAGGAATTTCCTCGTCTTTCTTACCCTTATTTAACTCGTCCAGCTCTGCCTGTTTCTTTTCAGTCTCCTTGATCTCGAAATTAATCGGCTCCAACTGGGCGCTCATCTCTTTTTTCTCGTTCTCCAAGATCGTGTTCACCAACTTATGATCCGTGTTCACCACCAAAGTATATTGATCGCCCATTGCCCCGTAAAATCCCATACCCGGATTCATGGCAGCCATCTCTTTCATACGACGCATGAATTCTGAACGCGTCACGATCACCGGATCACCATTCTCTCCCATTGCCTCGAAGTTAACCATAAACATTCCCTCTTCCTTCGGTAACTGGGAAGTGAACACGGCACGTAACTCCTCCTGTTCCTCATGGCTCAAAGCAACCTCTTTCGTCTCTTCCTTCGGGATCAATTTATCGATAACATCCGAATCCACCCGAACAAAACGATGATCTGAATTCTTTTGTTCCAAATGGTTGATAAAGTGTGTATCCAACTGTCCATCCATCAACAACACATCATATCCCTTACCCTTGGCCGTCTCGATATACGTGTACTGCTCTTTCACATCCGTGGCATACAGGAACACCACCTTATTATCTTTATCCGTTTGGTTGGCTTTAATCAAGTTCTCGTATTCTTCATACGTGAAATATTTTCCTTCCGTATTCTTGAACAAGAAGATGCTCTTGGCTCTCTCGGCAAATTTTTCATCCGTCAACATACCATACTGGATGAAAATCTTCAAATCATCCCACTTCTTCTCGTAATCTTCCCGTTTATTCGTGAAAATATCACTCAAACTGTCAGCCACTTTCTTCGTAATATGACTTGAAATCTTCTTCACGTTACGATCGCTCTGTAAATAAGAACGAGACACGTTCAACGGGATATCCGGAGAATCGATCACACCATGCAACAACGTCAAGTATTCCGGCACGATTCCTTCCACGGAATCCGTCACGTACACCTGATTGCTATATAATTGAATCTTGTTCTTCTGAATCTCGAACTTATTATCGATCTTCGGGAAATACAATATACCCGTCAAGTTAAAAGGATAATCCACGTTCAAATGAATATGGAACAACGGATCCTGAGCCATTGGGTACAACTCACGATAGAATTTCTCGTAATCCTCCTCCGTCAGATCGGTCGGTTTACGAGTCCACGCCGGATTCGTGTCATTGATCACGTTATCTTCCGTCGTATCCTTGTATTCCCCATCCTTCCACTCTTTTTTCTTTCCGGAAATAATCTCTATCGGCAAAAACTTGCAATATTTGGTCAGCAACTCGTTCACCTTAGAATCTTCCAAAAAATCTTTCTCTTCCTCGCTGATATACATGATAATATCCGTACCTCTCTCGGCCTTTTCCGTCTCCTCCAAAGTGTATTCCGGATTTCCCTCACATGACCATTTTACGGCCTTCGCCCCCTCTTTATAAGATTTAGTCACGATCTCCACCCGATCACTCACCATGAACGAAGAATAGAAACCCAACCCGAAATGCCCGATAATGGCAGCGGCATTATCCTTGTATTTGTTCATAAACTCCTCCGCTCCGGAAAAAGCGATCTGGTTGATATACTTCTCCACTTCCTCCTCCGTCATACCGATACCATTATCCGATACCGTCAGCGTCCCTGCCGCTTTGTCAGCCTTCACCCTTACCTTCAACTCACCAAGTTCACCTTTAAACTCCCCGTTCGAAGCCAACACTTTCATTTTCTGTGAAGCATCCACCGCATTCGAAACAATCTCTCTCAAAAAGATCTCGTGATCCGAGTATAAAAATTTCTTGATAATTGGGAACAAATTCCCCGTTGAAACTCCAATCTTTCCTGTTGACATAACTCTATATTTTTAATTTAATTATACTTCAAATTTTACGACAACTAAATGACAATAGTTATGCCAAACCCAAATTCCTGCCGATTTGACAGCCGCACCTTCACCTACAACAACTTTTTCATTATACAAAAATACCCCGAACTTTCATCCGGGGTACTATCTCTTTTTCAATCATGAAATCCTTACATCATTTCACGATTTTCATCAACGTCAAAAATATAATCTTAAAATACTCTTTCAAACATCGATTATCTATATACTTCATGTTATATCGTATCTTATCCGGCATGATCTGCTCCACGTAAGCCCGGTCCGGATCACGTGCCTGTCCCAAAATGGTATTTTCATCCGCATACTCGATAGAAGCATAATCTGTTATACCCGGAGCAACAGCCAACACTTTACGCTGCTCAACAGTATACATATCCACGTACTTTCTTACCTCCGGCCTTGGTCCCACCAAACTCATCTCCCCTCGTACCACGTTCAGCAACTGCGGTAACTCGTCCAGTTTATACTTTCTCAGGAAATACCCGACCCGTGTTACCCGTGAATCCTTTGCCCCTACGGTTATCAATCCCTTCTTATCCGCCCCACTCGCCATAGACCGAAACTTAAACAATCGGAAATCCTTACCATCCCGCCCCACTCGCACCTGCCGATAAAACACACCTCCCCGACTATCCAACACAATACATAAAGCTATGATCACAAAAATGGGTGATAGAACTATCAAGCCCAATAAAGAAAAGAAAACATCACAAAAGCGAATCACGCCAAAACCTCTTCTACAGAACAAATAACAGCATCTATAACCGTTTTTACCATCTCCTCACTCAACCCATACCACACAGGTAAAGAAATTTCCCGGCAATAGTTATCGTATGCAACCGGATAATCTTCAATCTTATACCCCTTATTCTTAAATGCACTTAACAAAGGCAAGGGTTGAAAATGCACGTTTACTGAAACATCCCTATCAAAAATCCGCTGAATAATCTCGTCTCGTTGTTGTTCCGTGATTCCCTTCACCCGCAAACAATACACGTGATAAGAACTCTTCCGATCTTCCGTCTCGTAAATCGGTAATTCCGCCCACCCGTACCGGGAAAAAGCATCGGTATATTGATCATATATACACTTCCGGTAGTGCAAAGTATCGTCCTCGTAACGAGACAACTCCACCAAACCGATAGAAGCCATAATATCCGTCATATTCCCCTTAAAACCGGAAACTAACACATCATAACGCCATGCTCCCTTTTTCGTCTTGGCCAATGCATCTTTATTTTGTCCATGCAAAGTATATGTGCATAAATACCGATACACTTCCTCGTTATCAAACGGCTCCGGCAAATTCAACATGATCGCACCACCTTCCGCCGTGGTCAGGTTCTTCACCGCATGAAAAGAGAATACCGAAACATCAGCCAAGCATCCCGCTTTCCTCCCCTTGTATTCCGCCCCAATCGAATGAGCCGAATCCGACAAAATCAAAATCCTTCCCAACTTCCTCTGTTCTTCCGTCTTCGCTTGAAACAACGTTTTCACTTCCTCTGTCTCCACCAATTCAAACAACTCATCATACGCACACGGCATACCTCCCAAATCAACAGGCATAATCACCTTTGTCTTATCCGTGATCGCCCTCCTCACATTCTCCAAACACACGTCAAAATCATCCGCATTCACATCCACCATCACCGGTTTCGCCCCACAATGCACGATCACATTCGCCGTGGCACAATACGTGTACGCAGGCACAATCACCTCATCCCCCTCCTGCACTCCAAACCACCGTAACACAACTTCAAGCCCCACAGTATTCGAGTTCACAGCCAACGTCGCCTTGTTTCCACAATATGCCGTCAACCTCCGTTCAAACTCCTTCGTCTTCGGTCCCGTCGTGATCCAACCGGACTTTAAGGTATCAACAACCTCATCAATGACCTTCTGGTCAATTCTTGGTGGTGAAAATGGTATCATAAAAATTCAAACAATTATATATTACTTCCCTTAAACTTGAATAAATAAACAACCGACAAACAAAATAGTATGTATCATCTACTTTACTGCAAATTCATTTAAAAATTGTTCCGCTAAAACATTCCACTCCAAATTTTCAGATGCATATATCCTTCCCCTCTCTCCCATTTTTTCTCTCTCCTCTCTAGACATTCCCGCCAATTTCAAAATTGCATCCGCAACTAGCCTTGAATTTTCAGCCTCAACACAAATACCACACTCGACTCTTTCAACCACAGAGTTTGGTTCATCTATCGCCTGCACGATAGGCTTTGTAGACAACATATAATCAGTTAATTTATTTGCCGAAGTTCCATATTTATGTAAAAATGAATGTACACCTCCAATAAATGCAATATCAAAATATGCGATAATCAGAGGTACCTGTATCTTTTTTACTGCAGGCAAGAAAAAAGTATTAGCTAGAGAATGTTCCTTTACCAATTTTTCCAGATACTCTTGCTCTGGTCCTTTGCCAACAAAAACAAAAGCAAGATCATCATTCTCTTTTAACAAAACTGCAGCCTTTACAAGTGTTTCCAACGAACCGGAAGCTGCAAACCCACCTGCAAATCCTATAACAATTTTGTTTTCTAATTGTTTAAACAACAATTTATGTGCCTGTGGTATTTCTTCTTTCAAATTCAAATCCTCCCAATCCTCTTTACAATAACCATTAGGAACACATTTAAATTTCCCTTCCACTAATCCATGTTCCTTCATATGTTGTTCTGCATTCCACAACAATGATATTACTTTATCCACGTGTTTATAAGCGTAATTTTCTGCCAATTGCATCACGACAATAAAAGGATGCCATGATGAATACCCGCCTATCAACTTGGGAGAAAGAGGCCATAAATCATGCACTTCATAACATAATTTTGCACCAGCTATTTTTGCAATTTTTCTCGCCGGATAAATATCTAAAGGATATGTTGAAGATGCTACAACTAAATCTGGTTTTACAAGTTCACTTATTTTCCTAGAATACTTCCACAACTTACAAACAAACACAAAAATATTTTTAATTCTAGCAAATGTTGATTTATAAGCGGGCGTCTTTATCCAAATATAATTTATTCCTTCAATAGTTTCTTCTACAAAAATTTTATTTGCCGCAACAAGAGGTTGCTGAATTCTTAAATGAGAAAAAGATGCCCCAACTAAAGTAACCTGATGCCCCATCTTTACCCATTCTTTTGCTAAATAATATGGTCTATATTCCATACCATACTTCAAGCCACCCACGTAATGATTAATTAAAAGAATATTCATAAATCTACAAGAACAACCTTACAACTTCAAAAGCCTCAGCATATTCACTCCCAACTTGCACCCCCCTTGTTTTTGCTAAACTATAAATAAACTCATCTGACAAATAATCCCGCTTCCCTTGCGAGTGATACTCTTTTAAAGCCATAATTTTAGCTTTTATATCATCTTCCCGCAATCGTACAAAACACTGTGTATCGAAAGAAAGATTATTCCAAATCAACTCATACCCTAATATTGTCGTATTCTTAAAAGCCCGCAAACCTTCTTGGGCAATTGTTGTATGATCCTGATGAATGTCATGTAAGCTAGGGATAAAAACCAAATCATATTTTTCTTGCTTACGAATCTTTATTAATTCTTCCAATATCTCTTGGCGTACATAATTCAATTTGCGTACTTGATAACTATATATGATCAGATTTTCAGACTTTATTCCTAATTTAGCAGTAGCATTTCTAACTTCCGTCTTTAAAATATCTTTAGGAAATCCCGGGGGAACTGATTCTTCCGCTGTTGAAAAAGCAACATATGTAACTCGTTTTCCTTCTGTTATTAGTTTATTAATTGTTCCTCCCAAACCTAATTCACCGTCATCAGTGTGTGGAGCTAACACCAAAACATTTTTACATCGTTCAATCATAGCTATTTTTTCAAAATTTTTGCAGGGTTACCAACTACAACAGTATTGTTATCTACATCTTTCAAAACTACTGCTCCCAAGCCTACTAAAGCATTATCTCCAACACGTGTTTGTTGTTTTATGGACACATTGGGAGCAACCCAACAATTTTTTCCAATTTCAACCCCACCGCCTAATATTGCGCCGGCAATTACAAATGAATTTTCCCCAATTACATCATTATGTGCAATATGTACAAGATTATCTATTTTCACATTATCATGAATTATAGTACTACCTAAAGTACCTCTATCAATTGCCGTATTAGCCCCAATATAAACATTACTTCCTATTCCTATTTTTCCAACATGAGGAAAATGTTCCGGAATCCCATTTTCATTAATTTCAAATCCGAACCCAGATTGACCTATTACAACTCCAGATTTTATAAAGCAATCAGTACCTATTACAGTATCGCCAACAATAACAACATTCGGATTTATATGTGTTCTATCGCCTATTATCACATTTTTACCAATATAACAATTTGCCCCGATGTAAACACACTCTCCTAATTTAGCACCATCTTCAATAACGGCTGTTGGATGAATAGCATTAATTTGATCTTTATGCTCAACAAAAAATTCCTTGATTACTCGCAAATAATCCAATCGAGGATTTTCTGAAATAATATAGGAACAATCAATTTTCCCCTCGTACTCTGGAGTGACAATCGCCAAAATGACTTTATGTTCATTTAAAACTTTCGCCAAATCAACAGAATACTTTTTGCAAAAAACAACACAATTATCATTCAATTCCGAAAGAGATGAAAATTTTGTTACCTCAATATTAGAACCGAATAATTTTTTATTTAGAAAAGTAGCTATAATAGAACTGTCCATAAAATAATCATCAAATAATAAATCAATTATATATCTCAAGTACTTTATTTACTAACTACGTAAAATAGACACACATTTATCGCAATGCTTGTACGTATAATTCTCTGCATATTGCATGATAATAAATGGATGTCATTTAGAATTCTCCCTAATCATAGGAAACGATAACCCAAAGTCGTGAATCTCATGAACTAACTTCACTTGATATTTTTTTTGTAATTCTCTTTACAGAAAAAATATCAAGAGGATATGAGAAAGAAGCTATCACTACACTCGGCTGAAATTCTCGTCACAATTTCCTATTTCCAACAAACAAGAACAATGAAATTATTCTTCCAATTCCATAATCTTTATATGCATTTGCTTTTATCCAAATACAATCTATCTTTTCTTGAATGAGGATGTTGTTTATATTGGTTGATTGTGCCCCCTCAGATGAGAGAACGGCACTAATCAAAGTAACCAGATGCCCATTTTATCCATGCTTTAGCTAGATAATATGGTTTATACTTCATCTCACATTTCAAGCTACCCACGTAATGATTAATTAAAAGAATATTCACAAACCTCTATTTTTTCACGTAAAAATTTGCCAAATCCTGTATGTAATAATCATCATAAACAAATCTACCTTTCAATGATAAAGCATTTTGTTTAAAATGAGCGAATGAATTATAGAAACATTCCAATCTTGAACCAGGATATGATAAACCACACCTATATTCTTTCAGAAATCGAGTTAAAGTATAATTATCAGAATTTACAATTATAGGGACACCATTATTAACAGCCAAATATAAGCGGTTCGGAGCACAATATTTATTATTAAATGAACAAGCGTCATAAAATAAAACACCAGCATCCATATAACTCCAAAAACTATTTAATTCCTGATATGGAATATACCCTCCATACAATATTTTCTCTTTATTCCCAGCAGCCCGGGAATGCAAAGCATCAAATGACTCCCGTGACAACCCAATAAATAGCAGAATCCAATTTTCTTGCAACGACTCTATAATTTCATAAATCTGCTTTGTTCCTCTTATATCCGACAAATCACCCTGATGAAGCATAATTCGTTGTCCTCTATTCTTTAGGTCTTTAATAGTTTCTAGTAAATCTCCCAAATAGCATTTACCTTTACCAAAAACATAGTTATCAACGACAATAACATCAGAAAGAGGACAAACAGTTGAATTGACTGCTCTTTTCCTATAACAATTCGTTTCTATTAATAAATCACAATTCTGTATTACTTTCTTCTCAAGAAGAAATATTGGTTTAGCTATATTCTTATCCTTAGGATTATAGAACTCTTTATCATCATAAACCAAAATCGTTTTAGGAAATAATTTTTTATACAAAATAGTTGAAAGCAATACTCCTTCATGGTGAACTTGAATAGATTTAGGAGATTTGAGTAACATATAACCCAATGTTACTATTGCATATTCTAAACAAGAAATATATCGCAATAATCGACTTTTGGTATTTATACGTGACAACCAACCTATCCTCTTATATTTGACATTATCATACAAATTCTCTACCACATAATCAGAACTCGTCAATTCTAAAATATATACAATATCCATCGGATATGATCTTGCTAAAGTATTTATCATCGAAAATACTCTTCCATCATATCGTAAATCACTTGTAGTACAAACAACATGTACTCTTTTTCTGCTTAACATTTTAAATCAATGCTCTATTATTTTCATAATGAAATTTACAATCTTGTCACAAGCCTTACCATCCCCATAAGGATTAACTGCTCTGCTCATCTCATCATAATATTCTTGATTATCCAATAAAGCAGAAACTTCAGCCACAATCTTGAAATAATTTGTGCCAACCAATTTAACTGTTCCAGCTTCTAAAGCTTCGGGACGTTCCGTAGTATCGCGCATGACTAACACCGGCTTCCCTAATCCTGGAGCTTCCTCTTGTATACCACCACTATCAGTTAACACGATCGTGGATTTTTCCATAAGATAAACAAATGACATATATTCCAAAGGTTCAATAAAAAACATATTGCCTAAATCGGATAAGTTTTCGCCAAATATTTTATGAATCGGTTTTCGAACATTCGGATTCAAATGCATCGGATAAACAAAATCTACATTCGGATATTTTTTTGTCAAATCCATAATGGCTGTACATATATTTACGAAACCTTCGCCAAAATTTTCCCTACGATGTCCAGTTATCAAAACCAGTTTATTACCATTTTTTAAACGCTTGACATCATAACCAGATTCTCGAATCAAATTTTCTTGTTCCGCATCTAAATTTTTATCTTTTTTAATTCTATCTACAACCATATAGAGAGCATCTATCACGGTATTGCCCGTGACCGTAATAAATGTTTCATTCACTCCTTCATTCAACAAATTCAATCGACTTAATAAAGTTGGAGCAAAATGATAGGTCGCTATACGCCCCGTTATCTGACGATTCATCTCTTCTGGCCATGGACTATAAATATCATGCGTACGAAGCCCTGCTTCCACGTGTCCTACCGGTATTTGCTGATAAAAAGCGGCTAAAGCCGCAGCCATTGAAGTTGTAGTATCTCCATGAACTAATACAATATCAGGACGTGCATCTTCTAGTACATCACGCATTCCCGTCAATACTCGAGCTGTAATATCATACAAGTCTTGTCCCTGCCTCATAATATTCAAATCATAATTCGGCTTTACATCAAATATATGCAACACTTGATCCAGCATCTCGCGATGTTGCCCGGTTACGCAAATAGAAACCTCCAATTCTCCAGGATATTTCTGGCATTTTTTTATTAATGGAACCATTTTTATCGCTTCAGGGCGTGTTCCAAAGACAAACAGAATTCTTATCATTCTATTTTAGTTTAATTTCATTTTTATGTATAAAAGATTCGGCTATAACAAAATACGACAATAATGGTATCGAATAAAATTGATAATATATCATAGATGAAACTAAATTGAATACCCCAAACGTAAAATAAGCAGCGACATAAGAAAATAAATAATATGATTTATTCCTTAACAAAATAAAAATATTCCGTAATATAAGAATATGCATACATATGAAAAGAAGTATTCCCAATATCCCATAAGAAAACATGATTTCTAACCAATCATTATGAGATGAGGAGTAAGATTTTGTTACTTCATGAAAGCTACCAAAACCATTCCCAAATATATAACATTCAAAAGGCATCCGATCCAATAGATTAAGAGCATATTTAAACAAATCATCACGTCCTGACCCTCCATCTACTCCAATATGATTAATTCGTCTAATGATATAATCAACCATATCTCCATTTATCCAGATCAAAATATAGAGAGCCAAACATACAGGAAGCAACATAAGTAACTTACGCCACATTCTATGTTTCATCCGGGAATCTAGAAATAATAGAAATACCACAAACCAAAGAAATAAAAAAGCTACTATTATAAATCCAGAACGTTTTAGAGAAAAAACAACGCATAATGTTGTGAACATTAATGCAAGCATAATATGAATTTTTTTCTTCGACAACAACAAAAACGGGAGAGGAGTCACAACAAAGTAGAATGCATTGTATTGACTATCAAACCCTATAACATTCCGCAACAATTGATAGGTGTGATAATTCATATAGACTCCAACTATGAAAAATAAAATATAGAAATACTTGACTAAACTAAAAGCATCTGGATTTCTTTTGATAAAAACATATAGCATTAAACTAGAATGAATCCACATCGTTGAATATGCATAATATGTCAAATAATTATATCCACTATAAGGATAAAAATAAAATCCACATAATGAAGATACAGCTATCAAAATTCCCCATAGAATATACAAAATTCCCATCGAGGGAATTTTTAAATATTCTCCTTTCCAATATAGCAACCAATAAAAAATAGAACAAAACAATGAAACCGCCGCTGTCGTGTAATGCAAACCATCTCTCTGATACAAGAAACACGTAAATAATATGAATAAGAATTGAGCATACAAAAAAAAATACTCAAAAGAAAACATTTTCTTTTTAACCTTAATCATTTCCAATCACATTAGCAAACAATGAAAACCAATCATTAATGATTTCATCAGAAGCAAAACGTTTCACGCTACGTTGAGCTTCTCTCGACAATTTTTCTCGATAGCCACTATCTTCTATTAATTTACAAATTTCATTTACATATTCATTCTTATCAAACGGTTTTACCAAAATCCCATTTGAATTGTGAACAATAATATCCGTAACTGAAAGAAAACTATTAAATGCGATCGGAACAGTTTTATAAGCCATTGCTTCAATTAAAACCATTCCAAATCCTTCATAAGCAGAAGTCATACAAAAAATAGCTGCTTCCTCATAATATTTAATAGGATTTTGATATCCTTCAAAATACACATTCTTAAGCTTCATATTTTCAGCTAATTTCATAACAGTAGCTTTTTCTTCTCCATCTCCTACAATCTTCAAAGACCAATCAGGATACAGACCAACCACTTCTTTCCATATCTCCAATAATAAATCAACCCGCTTTGAGAAAACATTTATCCGGCCAACATACAATAACTGCTTTTTCTTTTCCCCTATGACATTTATGGGGTAATCAAAAGCCAATGGATTAGATATTGCGCGTAATTTACTAGAATCAGCGTATTTATAAAAGAAATAAAATTCTTGAAAAAAACTGGGAGACAGAAATACGATCGCATCACTTCTATCATTCACACGTTTATAATGAGAAGTGTATTTCAATTTATATAAAAACAATACCAGAGATAAAAAGAAATTTCTTGAATATAGATAACGACAAATTCTTATTTTACTATACTTCCTAAAAACTCGATTAGATATAACAAAATTATTAGCCCGGGCTAAAAGACTGTTATGAAACACTGAAATAATTTTTACAGAAGGAACATTCAGATTCAATATTAACTTGGAAGACTCTATATCTAAAACAGCTTGATTCAAAATAATATCAATGCTTTTTTCTCGAATGAAATGCTCCAAAAAAAGTCTATTTTCACGACAATCACACTTCTTCTGATTAGGTAAATATGCGTGTATAATACTCCTATACCAAGAAAGATAATACACTGTTACATCTTTTTTCGCGAACTCCCGCCCCAACACATTTGAAACGATTTCCACGCCTCCTCTACGGATATTAAAATCCAACGTATAAAAAAATAAAATTGTCATTTAATAAACCCTCTTATATTCTTCCAGAAAAAAAAGAATCGATATCTTAATAGGAAAATAAATCTCAAGTATAAATCTATAACTCCAACCCTATTTGTATGTAGCAAGATAATCAAAACTTTATCTAACCATAATTCAGGAATAAAATGATTAATAACTAATTGCATATCGCCATTTCCAATATGCTTTTTTAAAGTCTTGATCCGATTTTCCAAATCCATTAAATTATCAATTCGATACATAGCCTTTATACTCCGTACCAAAAACTTAACAAGAATAGAATAATCTTCCGCTATCTTTAACTCGGAAAAAGCATGATTCTTTGCAATCAAGTCATAATAACCGCGAGCAACAGTAAAACACAAGATTTCAGATTCATAGGCTTGATATTTTTTAGATAAAGACCCAACATTATCTATCATATAATTATAACAACTAGAACACGTGAAATAAACTTCTTCAATGCAATTAATATAACTCAACAAAAAAACCATATCTTCACTATAATGTATATTTACATTAAACGAAAGAGTATTTTCTTGAATTATTCTGCGATTAAAAAGTTTCCCAACAGGGAAACCATATTGAATAATTTGTCCTCCATAGAAAGCATCCGCAATGCCTGTTGTTCCACTCCTAACATAAGACAACAAAAAAGAAGAAGTTCCTGTAATACATCGAATATCTTGAATTACCAACAAATTTTTGTTCATGCAAAGACCCGGCACTAAAAAAGAAGATAAATATTCTTTTTCAACATAATCATCAGAGTCAATAAAGCAAACATATTCCCCGACTGCCACAGTCAATCCTTTATTCCTAGCAGACGAAGCTCCTGAATTTACTTGTTTTAAAATCTTTATCCTTTCATCCTTTTGTCGATAAGATTCACAAATATGATATGAATTATCAGACGAACCATCATCAACTAAAATAAGTTCATAATTTGTATAGTCCTGCATTAATATAGAATTAATACACCGATCTAGATACTTTTCAGCGTTATACACAGGAACTACTACAGAAATCAATGGAGCGTACATTCAAGCTAAGCTTTCTTTTAAAAAACCGATAGATTGTATTCTTTTTTCTTCCAATAATAGATGTACACGATCGTAATCTATATTTTTCATTAATACATTTCTCATGAATGATTCATCATCCACTAATCTGTCTAACAAGCCAAATTGCTCCAACAATGATACAAAACGAGCCGTACCTCTTCTATTATTTCCTAAAACGACAAATTGCTTTTTGAACAAAATAGCAAATACACAACCGTGAAAAGAATCTGTTACAACAAACGAAGCATTATATATTGTTTCAAGCCAACAGACAGGAGAAGGATTAGAGAATGACTCTTGTAAAACTTGATATCCATTTTTATACAAATTCGTCACATCTAAAGCTAAGTCATTAGCCACTTCTCGAATCAAACGAGACTTTCTATCATCCAAATCCAAAATATAAGCAGCAATAAAATTGCCATTTACTTCATTCTTCTTCAATCCAAATTCACGTACATACTTTATTTCACTCCATAACATAGTAGGATCCAAAACTTGGGTTGCGTCAACTTTTAACCTCTTTCGACACATCTCCACGCCGGAACTTTCACGTACCGAAATACAATCAAACTTCTTAACCAATGAACGTACCTTGCAAGTTAGCCAAAATGAATATTCCCACGTATCCACCCCAAAAGAAGCAGCATAAGCCACCCTCTTGACGGTATCGGAATGCTCAAAATCAATAAAAAAAGCTTTTATATCAGGAGAATAAATAGGTCTCCATACCTGATCACTACCAACTATATATCCATCAAAATGATGTCCCACGATCCGCATCAAATCACGCCTATTATGTATAGGAGAAGACAAATTCGTAAAGTATTTATCAATAAAATCAAACGTTTCTTTAAACAAAGAAGGCTTTATTGCTTCGTACTTTGATTCAAATGAAAAATCAATATTCTTACGTCCCAAAAAATACCGGAGTACAAACCTTTTAAAAAAAATAACACTTTTATCATACAAGTTAAGTTTCTTTTCTTTAAAGTTCAGAATAACAACATCATGTCCTAAATCACGTAAAAACGCTTGTAACACATAGGCTTGCAAGATTCCACCGTAATTAGTCGATATAGGTTGTGTTAATATAGCTAGTTTCATTTCCCGATTATTCGTTTGCTGGTCGAAACAATTTTAAAAATAACGTTATGCACAAAAGATTGCTTAAATTGTTTTCCCATAGCTAATAATACTCCTTTTTCATAATCACTAAAAAAATCATGTCTATTTATATGTGGAGCCACAGATTCAACAAGACACGAATTATGGCAAAGAACATCCTCCGTCCGTACTTGATACAAGGCAAGCCTATCCCTCACGTTTTCCATATAAAAATTTCCATTATTAGAATTTACCATGACAACAGATATTCCTAGATCATCATCAAAAAACGGCAAAATTTTTTCACTCCCCCAAAAATCTCCAAGTGTAACATCGCTACCACTTTTAAATCCTTTGGAAGGGCAAGAATAGCACGATGGTCGCAAATACAAATTAGAAAGAAAACCTTTCATAAAAATATTCCTCGTGAATACTTCAGAAAGTAAAATAGATTTTTTTAATCCATTCCCTTTGAACCTAGAAAAAGTAAGAGTAAAACTAAACTTTTTCCATCCCAAACATTTATTCCTGAAAGATACATTCTCAATCAAAATACCTTTCCCATCAATAGAATGAAATTTTTCACACTGATGTGCGATAGTCTCATTTAAATACATCCGCCAAATTTTAGGACTCGGGACACCATGACAAATAAAATCAACCGTCAATAAATTTACATACTCTTTCCGTAAAAAAAGTTTCAGACCCGCGATCTGGCAAGGCGTACCAGAAAACAAAACCTTACGACCAGATTCCAAAAAAGTCTTCGCTATACCAAAACAATCTCCTATATAGCTCTGCACATATTTGGAACCACGAAAAACAGTCAATCCTTCCTTTGTTTCAGTATAATCATGAATAACTTCCCATCTAGCATTAAATCTTGCTCCGAAAACGACTCCACCACTCTCAATTACTAACTCTGCCAATAATGTAAAAACACCACCAGAAGAACTTGCCATACGAATCTCATCATCCATATTCTTTGCCGCATAAACTCTCTGTGTTTTACGAGGTTCACCTTGATGAAGAACAGGGCATACTTTCTCGCACAAATGACAATCAATACAAGCCTCTTTATCTACTTTCGGATATAGAAATCCCTCAACATCCTCGTACATGGAAATACATTGCTTAGGACATATCTGGCTGCAACCTTTGCAACCACAACAATCCTCTTTTTTCACGACTTCAATCATCTAGCCCTATTTACAAGTTTCAAAAGTGGAATTTTCAACAAATTATGTTCATACTCATTCATCGAAAAATTCCAAAACAAGGGAAAATAAACCATAGAATAAACAATAATCCCCATCATTAACTTCCAGACTGAATCTATCACAAAATATTTCATCACGAATAATGAAATTACGACCATTATTACAGGAACAACACTCATCTTAGCGATAGCTTTCCAAAAATACCCAATATCAATTTGTTGCACTCGACTATAATAAATATTGATAATTAAACCATGCCCCAAAAGCAAAGCCCCCCCAATAGCCAAAGCACAACCGATACCACCGAAATAACGTGCCATGGGTATCTGCCAAAAAAGGCTGACTAAAGAAATAACCAAATAAAGTAAAGAACGAAATTTCATCTGATTCCTTGCCTGCAAAATAATAATGCCTAAATTCTGAATCAGTGGTATCGTCAATGAAACAAAAAATATCAGTGTGATTATATAAGACTCGCCATAATCCTTGCCTGCCCAAAAATAAATAAATGCCTTTCCAAATACAATAAACCCGCTCAAAATATAGGCTATAACAATAAACTGAATTCGCCCCACCTTAGTAAACAAATCCGAGATTTCTCGCCAACTATTATTAAAAGTTACCATAGCTGTTATACGAGGTAGAAATACTCCTGATACCCCTGTCGAAAACATCATATACATTCCCTCTAATTGAATTGCAACAGCAAATACAGCTATAGCGACAGAACCTATCGTTGCACCCAAGACAAATTGTCCCGTACTCCAGTAAATTCTATCAAATATTACGTTAAGAAATATCCAAAATGAATATATCATTATTTCCTTCAACAAAGGAATATTCAACCTTGAGAATCTCACTTTTATTTTTATCTTACGCCTACAATAAAAATAATTACACAATAAAGTTATAACATTAAAAAATGTCTGGGCAATAACTAACGCCACAGCTTTATAACCTAACTTCAATAAACAAATCATTACGATTGTGGTCAATAACAATCTAAAGATTTGAAGTATCCGTAAAAATATAAAATTCTCGTAGGCTGTTATAATAGCTCCATATATACTCAATGGAAAAGTTATCGCAAGATTAAAAACCATCAAAAGAATTATTGTCTTCGTTTGTTGAATTTCTGCAATATTCAGAGTTTTTCCAAATAAATTACCTACATTAAAATACAATACCAGCCCTATACATAAAACCAACAATCCTATTATTGTATAAAACAGGGTAAACATTCCGAATAAAGAGTACTGCTCTTCCAACTTTCCTTCAGCACGGAATTTTGCCGTATAACGTATTACCGCATTTCCAAAACCCAAATCCAGAATAGAAAGATAAGCAATAACAGAAGCTGCAAGTGAATATATACCATATTCACTTTGTCCCAACATTCTAAGCATAAAAGGAGTGTAAACAAGACCTAAAAGTGCATTCAGACCTAATATAATATAATTTAATGTCGCACCCGCTTTTAATTCATTTACAGACATTCAAGTAATACTCAAATATAATTTTACCCCTACTATTCAGAATGTATATTTTTCTTTAATAATAAACACCCAGAATCTGATTACACTAATACACAAATTGAAATAACTCGTACAAGCCACCTAATATTTTTATAAAAATCCTAATATATTAAGCTAGGATAATTACCTACAGACTCCAATACTTCAACTCATTTATCTTTCCCCCGTACATCCCTTTCACATCCACCAACACGGCATTATCACACGTCAGCGACTTGAAATATTTCTCATCCAAATCCTTGTACGCATCATGAGAAACAGCCACGATCACCGCATCATAATTATTTCTCGGTTTCTCTATCAAGCTAAAGCCATACATCTGTTTCACCTCTTCCGGGTCTGCGTAAGCGTCAACCACGTCAACATCAACGCCAAAATCCTTTAACTCGTTGATAATATCAACCACCTTCGAGTTACGAATATCAGCCACGTTCTCCTTGAAGGTCATTCCCATCACGAGTACTCGAGCCCCGAGAACCCCTTTGCCCATGCCAATCAACTTCTTCACCAACTTTTTGGCAATGTAACCTCCCATCGTGTCATTAATAAAACGTCCCGCGCTGATAATCTGTGTGTGATATTTCAATTCGCTCGCCTTGTACACGAGGTAATAAGGATCAACTCCTATACAATGCCCACCAACCAGTCCCGGGTAAAACTTCAAGAAGTTCCATTTCGTCCCGGCAGCTTCCAACACGTCATACGTGTTAATCCCGATTCGACTGAAAATAATGGATAACTCGTTCATCAAGGCGATGTTCACGTCCCGTTGCGTGTTCTCGATAATCTTTGCCGCTTCCGCCACTTTTATGTTAGGAGCCCGGTGGACTCCCGGCTTCACAACCAGTTCGTACACTTTAGCAATGGTATCGAGGGCCTCCGGATCACAACCGGAAACGATCTTTATCGTGTTCGGCAGGGTATGTACTTTCTCCCCCGGGTTGATCCGCTCGGGAGAGTAACCAATTTTAAAATCGACTCCCGCTTTCAAGCCGGAAATCTCTTCCAGGATCGGCAAGCAATCCTCCTCTGTACAACCGGGGTAAACCGTTGACTCGTAAACCACGTAATCCCCTCTTTTCAAGGCGTGAGCAACCGAACGGGTCGCGCTTAACAACGGGGTCAAGTCCGGTTGGTTGTGTCGATCTATCGGGGTCGGCACGGCCACGATAAAGAATGAAGCCTCCCGTAACTCGTCAATAGAGGAGGTAAATTTTATATTTGCCTCTTCAAAAGCGGTATGATCCAGCTCTTTACAAGGATCTACCCCCTGCCGCATCTTGGCAAGACGATCCTCGTTGATATCAAAACCGATAACAGAAATTTTCTTGGCGAACTCTAACGCGATGGGCAAACCCACGTAGCCTAAACCGACAAGCGCCAGCCTGGCTTCTTTATTTACTAGTTTATTATACATGACAATTAAAAATGGAAAGTTGAAAATTGAAAACGAGAGAATATTATCTCGTCCAACCGAAAGGATGTTTTACCAACGGCAATTTAGCCAGCGGGTGATAATCACCTTTCAAACCTATAGGCTCGGTGTTACGGATATGATGAACTATATTTATACAATTACGAACCTCGTCCAAGCCAAAGCCTTCACCCGCCAGTACGTGCTTGTAACTCTCCGTGTGCAACTCCGTGAAACCGTTGCTAAACTCGAACTCCTCACCCTCGATACGGATGGAACGATAGGTGCGTTTCTCTCCCTCCACGGCATTCTCCGGTAGGTTGTCAGCATTTATGCTCAAGAAATAACGAACACGAGCACGTTCCAGTTCAAGATACCCGGCCACCCGGTCATGGCTCTTCACGTGAACGATGTTCTCCTTTACCCCTCCGAAAACCCATGTCAACATGTCGTAAAAATGGACACCGATATTCGTTGCCACGCCACCGCTCTTGCGCTCGTCCCCCTTCCAACTCGTGTAATACCAGTTACCGCGAGAGGTGATATAAGTCAGATCCACGTCGTAAACTTTATCTTTCGGTCCCTCGTCTATTCGTTTTTTCAAGGCCTTGATCGAGTCATGCAAGCGAAGTTGAAGAATGTTGTTCACCTTGTGCCCGGTCTCTCGTTCTACTTCTGCCAAGGCGTCTATATTCCACGGATTTAAAACCAGCGGTTTCTCGCAAATCACGTCAGCCCCCAAGCGCAACCCGTAACGAATATGAGCGTCATGCAGGTAGTTAGGCGTGCATACGGAAACCATGTCCACCCGGTTATCATCACCTTTTATCCGGGAACAATAACGATCAAACAACTCCATCTCCGTGAAAAAGGACGCTTCAGGAAAAAAACTATCCATGATTCCCACGCTGTCAAACTTGTCATAAGCCGCAACCAAACGATTACCCGTGTCTTTTATAGCACGTAAATGACGAGGAGCGATGTAACCGGCCACCCCGATCAAAGCAAAATTCTTCATGATATATTTAACTATTTCAATTATAATTCAAACCCTTTGCCCTTCAATTCCCACATCCCCAATAGCTCGAAACAAAAAGTTTCTTTACCTACGATTCCGATATTTTCTATAGAAACAATGATATTACCCAATACCTCCTTCTCTTCTTGCTTCCATCTCGCCCAAAATATCATGTCTTCTGACAAATTCTTAAAACAACTCACAGCTCGCAACCATTGCCACGCTTGCTTTTTTTCTAGATTATCGTAATCTCCTACAATCCCTTTCGCCATTTCCAAACACCACTCCTCCCCCGTAAAATAGTAGCAATTACAAAGCAATCGACACACGTTAGGAGTTCTACCCGCTATCACGATCTCCCCTTTCTCATCCACGGTCAATATCCGATAAGCCACATCCAACGCCTCATTCAAAAGATCCATATCTGAATATGTCTGATAAGCATCCATCAAATCTGCCACGTACCCTATCCGTTCGTCCAGCTCGATAGAGGTATCTTTCATTGTCTTAGACAATTCCTTTGCTATTTCACGCAACCGCCCATGAATTTCCTGCAGTGTTCCATACTCCCGTTCCAAAGTGGGAGAAACCCGTACCATCGCATACACGGATAAATAACCATGCAGCAAATGAGATAATGACATTGCAGAACAATCCCTTACTCGTACATCCCGAATGGTCATGTACAAGTCATGAAAAAAATCATTTTTCATTCTTCTATTCTATCTTTTCCAGAAAACTACCAGGAATATACGCTGTAGCTAAAGACACGACCCCTTCTAGCCTTACGACCACTCTTTTATGACCTTTCACCCGGATCAATTCGCCCTCGATCCCGGCAAAATCTCCTTTTATGACACGTACTTTATCGCCTTTTTTCAGATTCTCGTTCACCACCTCCACCATTTCTTTGGAGAAGTCAAGCAGGAACATGAAATCATTCATCTGTTTATCGGGAACAATCAAGAAGTTTCCCGTTTCCCGATCCCTCAAATAACGCATATCAAAAGCATATTCTTGAATCAATGACATGCAAGTTTTTAAGGTTGTATGAATAAATACCAGATTAGGAATAACCGGTACTTCTATTAATTTATCAACACCATGAATTTTTCGTGCAATTTGTTGGAACGGAATGAAATTCTCAATCCCCATGCTATCCAAACGCTGTTTTATCTTTTTCTCCTGACGACAAGTATTTGCAACATACCAATGTAGCTCGTTATCGGATAATTTAAGCATCACATAATTTTTATTCATTCACTCTACGACAAAGCTGCGCCTCCTGATCATCCACGGAGTGATCTTTGCCCGAAGAATTAAATAAGACGCCCTTTTCCTAAACGTCCGCCTCTTAAACAGAGAGGACCATATTAGACAAATGAACGGGGCAAATGTAGTTCATAAAGATTTTCAATGCAAATTTTCAAATACATTTTTCCTCAAAACTTAATAAACACCTGAGTTTCACCAACTCTTACACCTATTCGTTATCTCCTCGATATACTATCGATAAACACTCGCTCTATAGAACGAAAGAATAACGAAGAAATAACGACAACATGACACGATAGATATAGCCCCAAGACAAACGATAGTACGGTTTTGCATTTTTAAAAGAAAATAGAAAGCCCGTAGATTAAAATTCATTACCTTTGCTCCCTGCAAATAAAATTAGGAATGAAGGTAAAGAAATTTTATATTGAAACTTACGGTTGCCAGATGAACGTGGCCGACAGTGAAGTAGTTGCAGCCATCTTGGAAGACAAAGGATACCAACGGACGCAAGAAAAAAGTGAGGCAGACGTGATTCTGGTGAACACCTGTTCCGTGCGTGAAAACGCGGAACAACGGGTTCGCAGACGGGTACAAGGATTTTCCGAGGTAAAGAAAAAGAATCCACACATGCTGGTAGCCATCATGGGATGTATGGCAGAACGTTTGGGAGAGGCTCTTTTTGAACAGGAGAAAAACGTGAATATCGTGGTTGGTCCCGACGCATACATGGACCTCCCTTCTTTAATCGAGAAAGCCGAAAAAGGCGAGAAAGCCATCAACATCGAACTCTCCACCACGGAAACCTACAAGGATATCTGCCCTTCCCGAATTGACGAAACAGCCATTTCAGGATTTGTTTCCATCATGCGGGGATGTAATAATTTCTGTACCTATTGTATCGTTCCGTACACCCGGGGCCGCGAGCGTAGCCGAAGTCCCAGAAGTATTGTCAATGAAGTTCTGGACCTTCAATCCAAAGGTTACAAGGAAGTGACGCTACTCGGTCAAAATGTAAATTCCTACCTCTGGCGGGGGGATAATCAGGAAGTGAATTTCCCGGCTCTGCTTGCCATGGTAGCGCAAACGGTACCCAATATGCGTATCCGTTTTGCCACGTCACACCCGAAAGATATGAATGACGACATTCTACGTGCGATTGCCACCCATTCCAACATTTGCAAACACATCCATTTACCCTTCCAATCCGGGAGTAATTCCGTATTGAAAGACATGAACCGAAAATATACCCGTGAATGGTACCTTGACCGGATTCGTGCCATCCGTGAAATTGTCCCCGATTGTGGAATTTCCACGGACGTGTTTGTCGGATTCCACAACGAAAGCGAGGAAGATTACCAACAAACCCTTGACTTGATGAAAGAGGTTATGTTCGACTCTGCCTTCATGTTCAAATACTCGGAACGTCCGGGTACCATGGCCTCTCGCAACTTGCCGGATAACGTGGACGAGGAAGTAAAAGGACGCCGTTTACAGGAACTAATTGATATGCAGGTGGAGATTTCTCACCAAAGCAACTTGAAAGACGTGGGTAAAGTATTCGAGGTACTCGTGGAAGGTGTTTCTAAGAAAAAATCGGATGAACTTTTCGGTCGCAGCAGCCAAAACAAGGTGATCGTCTTCCCGGATAACGGGGCTAAAGTTGGTGAACTCGTTCAGGTTCGTGTCACGGAATGTACCCCCGCAACTCTCATCGGTGAAGCAATTAAAAATTGAAAATCAGTCATTATCATGTCTCGTAAACTCCTCAATGAAGAACTGAACCGACTCACCACGGAAGAGTATAAAGACGCTGAAAAACTCCCAATCGTAGTTGTACTGGACAACGTGCGCAGCTTGAATAACATCGGTTCCGTGTTCCGCACATCCGACGCTTTCCGGCTTTCCAAGATATATCTTTGTGGTATCACGGCAACACCACCCCATCGGGAAATACACAAAACGGCCCTCGGAGCAGAAGAAAGCGTGGACTGGGAGTATTTCGAAGAAACCACCGATGCGGTTCAGGCATTGAAAAACGAAGGGCACACGATTCTATCCGTGGAACAAGTGGAGAACAGTATTTCTCTGGAACAATTCGCCATCGAAAGCGGACGAAAATATGCTTTCATCTTCGGAAACGAGGTAAAAGGCGTGCAACAGGAAGTAGTTGATCTTTCGGATGACTGTATCGAGATCCCCCAGTTCGGAACCAAACATTCATTCAACATATCCGTCACCGCCGGAATTGTACTATGGCAGGTCATCCACCCGCTATTCTACAAACAACTGAAATGAATTTATAAATTTTATAAACTCATTTTCATTGTCTCCACGATTTTCACGGCTTCCACGGCTTCTCGCACATCATGAACCCGGAGAATATGCGCTCCCTTCAACAGGGAGATCGTATTCAGTACGGTTGTTCCATTTAATGCTTCTTGGGGTGTAATCTCCAATAACCGCCAGATCATTGATTTCCGAGATATTCCCACCAACAAAGGGTAACCCAAATCCAGAAAGGAATCCATTTTATCCATCAACTCATAATTATGGGCCACGGTCTTTCCAAAACCAAATCCTTGATCCAATATTATATTATTAAATCCCAGAGCATTTAAACGAGCAATCCGTTCCGTAAAAAACTCCCGAACCTCACGCACGACATCATCGTAATGAGGATTAACCTGCATATCCTGAGGTGTTCCCTGAATGTGCATCATGATATAAGGAAGTCCTAATTCCGCCACCGTCTCGAACATCTTGTCATCCATCGTTCCCCCGGAAATATCATTGATGATAATCGGTCCGAGACAATGACTGATCTCTTTGGCCACATCGGCCCGGAACGTGTCAATCGATACCGGAAGATGCGGGTGGTACTTACGAATCAATTCCACGGCAAAACTCAACCGGGATAACTCCTCCTGAGCATCCACGAACGCCGCCCCCGGACGGGTTGAATACGCCCCGACATCAATAATCCCGGCTCCCTGTTCCACGATCTCATCCACCCGTTCCATGATCTTCAACTCGCTCGTGTACTTTCCCCCGTCATAAAAAGAATCCGGTGTCACGTTCAATATACCCATCACCACGGGTTTCTCCAGGCTAACCTTTTCCGCTCCGATCGTTATATGTGTCATAATTTTCAACTTTCGATTTCCAATATTCAATTATTTGAGTACTTTTACAGGACAAATTAACAATTTATTTTTCAGATTTCATTATCAAAAATAAATAGAGTATGCCAAATACAGCACAAGAATATGATAAAGTGATAGATATATGTCAGGATATCTTCGTGAAGAAAATGCAGGACTACGGGACAGCCTGGAGAATACTCCGCCCGACCTCCATTACGGACCAGATATATATCAAAGCAAACCGTATACGCAGTATTGAAGAAAAGGGGATCACCAAAGTCGGGGAAGGCATTGTTCCCGAATTTATCGGAATCATCAACTATGCCATCATGGGATTGATCCAACTCCAACTCGGACCGGGTAACGACACCCCCCAAGATGAAGTCCTTCGCCTGTATCAGAATTATTTTCACAAAGCAAAGGAACTGATGCTTGCCAAGAATCACGATTACGATGAAGCCTGGCGGGAAATGCGGGTCAGCTCGTACACCGACTTGATTCTAATGAAGATCAACCGTACAAAACAGATAGAAGATCACCAAGGTACCACGATCATATCGGAAGGTATCGATGCAAATTACTTCGACATGGTAAATTACGCCGTTTTCGGGTTGATTCGCCTTGTCGTGGAGCAAGAGTAAGGTCTAACCGAAAAATAAACAAACATGAGACTCGTCAAAAACCTGTGCAGGATTATTGTCGGGATAGTATTCATCTATTCCGGATTCGTGAAAGGAATTGACCCGTTAGGATCTGATTACAAATTCACTGACTACTTCAACGCTTTCGGTATGGGCTGGATGAACGCAACCACGTTGTTTTTCTCTTTCGCCCTCTCGCTGGTAGAATTTCTGATCGGAATCGCCCTGTTGTTCAATTTATGGGTATCCCGTATGGCATGGGGTTCCCTATTATTTATGGCTTTTTTCACCCCGTTGACCCTCGTGTTGGCACTGACGAATCCTGTGAGTGACTGCGGTTGTTTCGGGGATGCCATGATCCTGACAAACTGGCAAACCTTTTGGAAGAATATCATTTTGCTCCTATTGGCCATCATGATCTTCATGTACCGCAAAGAATACAAATCATCGCTTCCCTTGGTGGGACAATTCTCGTTTCTCGCCTTGGCAGGAGCCGGAATGTTATGTCTTTCCGTTTATTGCTATCGGCACCTACCCGTACTGGATTTCCGTCCTTACGCTGTCGGCAAAAACATCACGGAAGGAATGAGACTTCCCGAAGGAGCCGAACCGGATCAATACGAAGTCACGTTAAAGTACAAAAACAAGCAAACCGGAGAGGTCCAGTCTTTCACGGAAGAAAACTATCCGTGGCAAGACACACTGAACTGGGAATACGAAAGTAGCTCGGAGCGACTGGTAAAGAAAGGGTATATCACACCGATTCATGATCTTGTAATCGAACACCCCACGCTTGGTAACATCACAGAAGAAATCCTAGAAGATGATAATCACACGATCCTCGCCGTAGCATACAACCTTACCCAGAGTGACATGCAATATCAACCCGCCATCAACCGACTGGCAGAGTATGCCCAAGAGAAAGGAATTCGTTTCTATGGGTTAACCTCATCCTCGGAACGAGACATTGAAACATATAAAAAGCGGTATCACGTTCCCTACGAATTTTGTACAGCTGACGAGATTCAGTTAAAAACCATGATTCGCTCCAATCCCGGCGTGATCATCCTCCGGGAAGGCACAATTCTCGACAAATGGGCCGGAAAAGATGTTCCCGACGTGAAAGAATTACAGGATACCGACTTGACAGCTTATTGCGTATATTCAAGGGAACAAATGCAACGAATTTATTTGGTTTACTCCATTATCCTTCTTTTCTTTGTAGCATATTTACTGATTCCACGTAGAAAAGGGAAAAGAAACAATTAAGCACAAACAATTCAAAACATAAAGATATGAGAAAAAAGATTGTAGCAGGTAACTGGAAAATGAACAAAACCTTCGCTGAAGGAGTTGAATTGGCTAGAGAAGTGAATGATTACGTGAGATATAAAGAAGGCGGGGAAGGCGTTCTCGTTGTTCTCGGTACTCCCTTTATCCACTTGGCAAAAGTGGCTCATAACATTACGGAATCTTCCATCATGGTTGCCGCACAAAACTGTGCAACGGAAAAAGCCGGAGCCTACACGGGTGAAGTTTCAGCTGACATGATCGCTTCTACAGGGGCAAAATGCGTGATACTGGGACACTCCGAAAGAAGAAGTTACTATGGCGAAACAAGCCCTATTCTCGTGAAGAAGGTTGCACAAGCCCTAGAAAGCAAATTGGAAATCATCTTCTGCGTGGGTGAAGTGTTGGAAGAAAGAGAAACCGAGAAACATTTCGAAGTTGTGAAACAACAGTTGACTGAGGGACTCTTCAATCTTACCCCGGAACAATTCGCTCACGTGGTAATCGCTTACGAACCGGTTTGGGCTATCGGTACTGGTAAAACCGCTACTCCCGATCAGGCACAAGAAATGCACGCCTTCATCCGTTCTGTTGTAGCAGAGAAATACGGACAAGCCGTAGCTGACGAAACTTCAATCCTTTACGGAGGAAGCTGTAATGCTGGAAATGCCGACGCTATTTTCTCTAATCCGGACGTGGATGGTGGACTTATCGGTGGTGCATCCCTGAAAGCAGCAGATTTCTTCGAAATCATCAAAGCGAGAGCAAGACATTAAATAAAGGGCGAAAAGCCCTTTTCGTTCATAAAGTTTATAAGGTTCATAAGGTTTGTAAAGTTGTGACTCCCTAGTGGGGTACTTTATAACCTTTACGAACCTTATAAATCTTACAAACTCCTCTTCCTCAAACCCCTTATAAAAGGTGGAACTAGACACACGATTAGCTGCGCCCGAGGCCAGTGCAGACAACGCTGAAAACAGATCATTGCCAAGCCGATAAACAACGTAGCACCCACAAGCACCTGCAAAGGCAGCCAAAATAAACCCCCTTCGGGAACAATCATCGGAATCAAGGCAACAGCTCCCGCCGGGGCAAAAAACTTTTCCAGGAATTCAAACAAAAAGAACATACAAATAAAAATCGGAAACACGACCACAACTTCAGGTAAATGCAGGTACCCATGTCCCACGACCTGAAAGAACACTCCGACAACGGCGGCCGTAAACAATACCAATAAAACTTGCACGGGACGATTACGAAATCCGGCTTTTGAATTGGCAAACTCCACGTAAGTCACGATTAACGGGGGAAGAATAAAATACAAATTCTCCGTGTAAACAGCTAGTAATACAACCACTGCCACCGTCATCAATAAAAACGCCCACCGTACCAAAGCCTCCCTCCAATTTACACTCACAGACGTGTAAGTAATCTTCTCCCGTAACCCCATTCTCTCCATACCCCATTGTCCTCCAACAACAATAACCGACATAATAAACACGGCTACCGGATAGACCCAACTCTCCGTTTCCAATAACACGGGTAACATACAAGCTGAAATCTGCGGTACCAGAGTCGCACGGGATAACGTGAGGCAGATTGCAGCAAAAGCAAACGCAAACATCAGGTTAGCAAGTAACGGGAAAGGAGAATAACGCACAATACATACCCCCGCAATGGCACCCAGGGTCATGAGTACGACCATACCGATCCGGCTCACTCTCCACACTCGCTTATCCACGATCCACATCCCAATTGTCAAAGCAGCCATCTCCGGGAAAATAATCTCTCTTTCCATCAACAATTCAGCAGCTCCAATCATCAGCAAAATCATCAACAGAGCATAAAAATAGCGTTTACGCCGTGCCACGTCTCCAAACATCTGCACTCCATTTGCACTTTTCAACATTCTAAAATCTCCCTTTATTCATTATTTTACGACAAAAGTACACAAAATAATCCGTAATTATCATATGTTAATTTTTCTCCGTTTTATTCGACCTACCTTTGCCGAGCTAAAAAAATTATATATACATGCAACGAGACAGTATAGATTTTGGTTCAATGAAAGTCGGACAGTTGTTCTGTAAACAACTATTCCCGACCTTGCTGGGTATGGTTTTCTCGGCTTTATTCGTGATCACCGACGGGGTTTTCGTCGGTCGTGGAATTGGTAGCGACGCTTTAGCCGCGGTAAATATTGCCGCCCCATTATTCGTGTTCGCTGCCGGAATGGGATTAATGTTTGGTATGGGCGGGGCAATCGTGGCATCAATCAACCTGGCCCGGGGGAAAGAACGTGTGGCCAACATCAATGCCACGCAAGCAACGCTTGTTTCTTTTATCGGCATGACGTTAGTATCTATCCTTGTCATGGCTTTCCCGACATCTGTCGCTCGAATCCTCGGAGCACCCGAAGATATTATCGAGCTGGCACGGGAATACCTGATTGCTTATGCCGCTTTTGCCATGTTCCAAACGGCACTCTGCGTGCTTACTTTCTTCACCCGTATTGACGGACCTAAAATAGCCATGTGGTGTATGACAATCTCCACGGTAATTAATATCATACTCGACTATCTATTTATATTCGTGTATAAATGGGGATTGACGGGAGCCGCCGTGGCTACCGGTATCGGTGAAATCGTGGGATGTATTCTCATGGTTGCCTATTTATTACGTTATTCACCTCGTGTTCGTCTCGGTAAACTAAAATTCAGTCAAAAGAGCATACAACTCACGGCACGTAATAGCGGATATATCATTCGTTTAGGCTTCTCGGCATTCCTAGGGGAAGCTGCCATTGGTGTGATGATGCTGACCGGAAATTACGTGTTCGTGAGTTATCTCGGCACGGATGGAGTAGCTGCATTTAGTATCATGTGCTACTTTTTCCCGATCATATTCATGGTCTTCAATGCCATTATCCAATCGGCACAACCCATTATCAGTTTCAATCACGGATATGCGGCACACGGACGTGCGCAACAAGCACTCAAACTGGCATTGCTAGCAACAATTGCAACAGGATTGTTTTTCCTTGTCCTCACAATCCTACTACGAGAACCAATCGTATCCCTATTCATCGCAGACCATACAAATAACGCTTGGAAGTACGCTGTATACGGGATTCCCTTTTTCTCGGTATGCTATATTTTCTTCGGAATCAACATCACGGCTATCGGGTATTACATGAGTATCGAAAGGTCTCAACTGTCAACGATATTCACTATTTTAAGAGGAATCATATTACCTGCCGTCTGTTTCTTCCTCCTGCCATTATGGTTAGGAATCAAGGGAATCTGGCTGGCCGTAGCCGTAGCTGAATTTATCACTTTTGTACTGATTTGCATAAATGCGATATACAAAAAAGTTTGAAAGGGGTCTTTTTCAAACCCCTTTCTTTTTATCTCGTTACCCGAACCCGTTTTGCAATCTCTCCTGTTTCATCTACAGCATGAGCTACATTACGAGCCAACTCCATAAATGCCTGTCCGGTGACACTATCTTCATCTAAAGCTACCGGATTACCGTTCTCACCTCCTTCCATGATGCTCTGTACGATTGGAATTTGTCCCAACAGACGTAGTCCCTTCTCGTCAGCAAGTTTCTTAGCCCCCTCTTTACCGAAGATATAATATTTATTATCCGGCAGTTCGGCAGGAGTAAACCAAGACATATTCTCGACCAACCCTAGTACAGGAACCTGTATTCCCGGAGATTCAAACATATTGATCCCCTTCACGGCATCCGCCAAAGCTACCTGTTGCGGTGTACTAACCACGATCGCACCGCTCAAAGCCACGGTCTGCACCAAAGTCAGGTGAATATCACTCGTTCCCGGAGGAAGGTCGATCAACATAAAGTCCAATTCATCCCAGAAACCGCCTTCCACCATCTGTTTCAAAGCATTGGAAGCCATCGGCCCTCTCCACACAGTTGCGGAATCCGGATCCACAAAGAAACCAATCGACAATAACTTTACCCCGTACTTCACAACCGGCTCAATCAGCTCCTTACCTCCTACTTCTACCATGTAAGGACTAGCATCCTCGCACCCGAACATTTTCGGCATAGAAGGCCCGTAAATATCAGCATCCACCAACCCGACTTTATACCCCAATTTAGCCAAAGCCACCGCAAGATTAGAGGCTATCGTTGATTTACCGACTCCCCCTTTACCTGAAGACACAGCAACAATATGTTTTACCTTCTCCAAGGCCAACGGTTTCTCCAAATCATGCACGAACACGGTTTCAATCTCCACGGTTGTATATCCTAATTTCTCCTTTACCAGAGATTCACATTTCTTTTTTACCGCTCCCACAAACGGGTCATTGGACTTTTGGAATACCAAGCGGAAATCCACCTTACCATCCTCAGCCTTTATATTCTGCACCATATCCAGCGCAACGATACTCTTCGAAGTGCCGGGATATTTCACTTCCGACAAAACGTCACGTATCTCTTTTACTATCTCTTGCATAATATCTGTTTTTTATAAATCTTCCAGACAAAATTACTGTTTATAAATTAATTTCCCAACAAACATTCGTTTTGTTAAGGACAACGGGCTTAAAGGTTACAAATTATTGTCATTATTCCATTGTCAATTGCATATACAAATCATAAGCCTTACGACTAAAACAAGCAATAATCACCCGTTCGAAATCAGGATGCGTTTCCAGAAAGGCTTTGATCTCATGCAAAGCAATCGGGGTTGCCTTCTCCAACGGATAACCGTACACACCCGTACTAATCAGAGGAAAAGCAATGGTTTTCAAACCGTTCTCCACAGCTAAAGCAAGACTATTCCGGTAACATGCCGCCAGTAACTCCGGTTCTCCCTGTCGCCCATTAGAATAAACCGGACCCACCGTATGAATCACGTGAAGAGCCTGTAAATTATACCCTTTCGTGATTTTCGCCTCTCCGGTCTTGCATCCATGTAACGTTCGACATTCCGCCAACAACTCTTTTCCAGCGACCCGGTGAATAGCCCCGTCAACCCCACCCCCTCCCAACAGGGTGGGATTTGCAGCATTCACGATAGCATCTACGTCCAATGTAGTAATATCCGCTTCAATGATTTCCAATCTATCCATATCTTATATTTTACTAGGAATCAAAGCCTGCAAACGCCTCAAATCAAATTCCTTGAAATGCTCATCCGGCCTCTCGATCCCGTTCAACTGCAAATAAACTTTCAATGCCAGGCGATGCAATGCCACCTGTAATACATGATCATGGTCAAAAGCTAAGGAAGGAACATCCGACAAAGCAAACCAACGGGCATCTGCCGCATCGTCGTATCCGGTCACGTCCATTCCCGCAGGATTCACCAAAGCATAGTAGGCCACAGTAATCGTTCGTCCCCGGGGATCCCGATCCACATCGGAGAAAGTTTGTAATTGCTCCACAAACACATTTTTCAATCCCGTTTCTTCCTCTAATTCCCGTACGGCACATTCATCCGTCGTTTCATCCATATTCAGGAATCCACCCGGAAATGCCCAACAACCTTTATAAGGTTCTCCTCCTCGTTCCACCAGTAACACCTTTAACATCTCCCCGTCAAACCCAAAAATTACACAATCCGTGGTCACCGCCGGACGAGGATATTGATAGCAATATTGTCCTTCCATCATCTTCATTGAATTAAAAACAACAATCAAATATAATAAATAAACCTCAAGCTCGTCTCTCCTTCCCTAACATTTGCAACCATATTAATAAAAAACACCCGAAAACGTAACATTTAGTTACGTTCCTGCATAAAACATATATTAAAGCTTGCATCATGAAAAGAGTCGAAATGTTACTATTTATGTTAGGGATCGTATTCATTCTCACGTTCTGGCTGGCAAGTCGTGAAGAAAAAATACCATTTAAATTCTGGTATTATACTGACGTAACCTACGACGCAATTGCATACACCCGGGACACACTTTTTCCATCAATGCCCAAAAACGACTGGAATGATTTTTTTCAACCGTATGACATAACTCATGCAGAATCACGTAATCAATAATCTCATCCGGCAATTTCATCAATTTCACGTTCAGGCTGATATTATCATCCGCCGAACAACTCCCCCAATTCGATATATTATTCCGAAAAGATAATGCCCGGTAACGAAAACCAAACCGCTCTGCCAGTTCCCTTACCCTTCCCGGCAAATAACGCTTGCTTTCCATGCGATAAATCTCCACCAGAAAATTCTCCACGTAGGGAGCAATCTTCGAATATTCCGTACCGCGGGGAATATACAGGCGGATTTCTTTCCCCTCGATCTTATAGTATGGACGAAGTTCATCACAGGCAAGTACTTTCAGCACGTGGAACTTCGTCTTCACCTCAGAATTCATACCTACCCCCACCCCCGTATCTTTCTCGTAAACTTTGACCTTCGCCATATTCTGCACAATCCAATCCCGTTGTGTATGCACGAATTCTTCTACCTGCCGTCCACTTACCCCGTAGGGAACGTTCACCCACACGCCTCTACCCGGAGCGATTCGCACCGAGAGGAAACGGATATTCTTTCCACGTCTCACCTTTACCCTACCGATTCCCGGTAATATAATTTCGTCATTCATCATCAAAAAAAGCTACCACAGAACGTGGTAGCTCAAACATTTGGGGGCAATCATCATTTAAGCGTTCTGTTTTACTAATTCGCTTAAACGGGTAAATTCTCCATCCACTGTTTTCAATAAATCAATAGATATTTCTTTATAATAAGATCTAACTTCTTTCTTATTGCTAAATGATTTACGAGCAGAAATTTTATTTCTCATTTCATTTCTGTACTCAATCATCTTTTTCACGATATTAACAACTTCTGGCTTACTCTTTCCCACTCTAGAATTGTAATTCATACAATCGGCGATCACCGCAAAAGCCAAATAATCAACATCTTTCTTCAGTCTTCTAATACTTGCCATAACTCTGATATTTAATTTCCAACAAAACTAATAAAGAATATTATCCCAAACAAACTTATTTTCAAAAAATATTTATTTCTTTCACGCCCGAATGGATACCTTCCCTGCCTCCAACATCATATCCAATACCAACATGGCTGCCATCGCTTCTACTACGGGTACCGCACGAGGTACCACACATGGGTCATGACGTCCCTGAGCCATGAAAGTCACCTCCTCCCCAAAACAATTCACGGTTTGTTGCTCCCGCCCGATTGTTGCCACAGGCTTAAAGGCAACTCGGAAATAAATATCCTCCCCATTCGTAATTCCCCCCAAAATCCCTCCGGCATGATTTGTCAAAGTCCTCACTTGCCTGTCTTCCATCACGAAGGCATCGTTATGCTCGCTTCCCCGCATACTTGCAGCACGGAATCCCTCTCCATACTCAAAACCTTTCGCTGCATTAATTCCCATCATATAATATCCCAGCCGGGCTTGAAAACGGTCAAACACAGGTTCTCCTACCCCGACGGGAACACCCCGGATAATACAACTCACCACTCCTCCCACACTATCCCGTTCTTCCTGTACCTTCCGGATAAACAATTCCATTTCCCTTGCAACCATCGAATCAGGACAACGAACCACATTGGCATCCGTTTCCTCAAAATTTAGCTCGCAATAAGTTTTATTCAACACGATCGGCCCTACCTGAGACGTGTAACCGTGGACAAAAACCCCCAGTCTTTTCAAAACCTGACGGGCCACAGCTCCCCCCACCACTCGAACCACGTGTTCCCGGGCCGACGAACGTCCCCCGCCCCGGTAATCCCGGATACCATATTTTGCTTGCATTGTATAATCGGCATGAGAGGGACGGAATAAATCTTTTATCTTGTCATAATCCCGGCTCCGCCGATCCTTATTACGTACGATAAAACCAATAGGTGTACCCGTTGTCACTCCTTCAAATACTCCCGAAAGTATTTCTACCCGGTCTTCTTCCGTCCTCGAAGTCGTCACGGAAGACTGTCCCGGTCTTCTTCGGTCCAGCTCATACTGAATCTCTTCCACCGACAAGGGGACCCCTGCCGGACATCCGTCAATCACTCCCCCCAACGCCTCCCCATGTGATTCACCGAAAGAGGTCAACGTGTATAACTTACCAATCGTGTTCATTACAATTGAAAATTAAAAATTAAAAACTGAAGGAGAACAACACTTCACTATTCAAGGATCAAGATGGATTAAACTCCTGGTCTGTATAAAAAATGGAAAATCAAGACTTGATTATCTCAATTTTCCATTTTCAATTCTGCATTTTCAATTTTGATTAGTGGCAGCAACCGTCACCACAAGAGTGTCCCGAACCGCAACCGCCATCAGATCCACAACCGTGGCAACCGCCACATTTGTGAGAATGTAAACTTTCCAGTTCCTCATCAGTAGCGTCTCTTACCGCCAACACTTTACCCTTGAAAAATAAATCTTTTCCGGCCATCGGGTGATTAAAATCCATAGTCACCGTATCATCGCCCACGGTAACAATTGTCCCGTTCAGGTGACGTCCCAAACTATCCTGCATTGGCAGCACGTTTCCGGGGATCAACTCTTCTGCCTCAACTTCTGCAAATATATCTTTAGGTAACTCTACTATCATATCCTCGTTCACCTCTCCGTAAGCATTAGCAGCCGGGATATGAAAACTGAAAGAATTCCCTGTATTCAAATTCAATAGGTTCATCTCGAAATATTCCAGCGTTTGCCCTTGACCGCAAATAAACTCTAGGGGAGTTTTCTCGTCAGCTATTTCAACAGGTTCCGCATCCGCTGCCGTTCTCAACTCGTAACTCACGGTTACAAACTTATTCTTTGTTATCATTTCTCTTTTTTTTAATTATTCGACAGCAAAGATACAACTAATTAAGCGAAAAGTTGAAAGCAAAAAGCTAAAAGTTGAGAAAAGCTTAAATGAAGCTTAAAGTGGCCAAAAGAGCATTTACATCGAACGGCCGGAATCTAAAATTAGTAAAGACTTTATAAACTAGCGGGAGTGTCAAAAGATCTTTTTGACACTCCCGCTTCTAAAATATATTTGGTCAGTAGTTATGTAGCTTCAACATCATTCAACAATAACCACGCGGCTCAATTGAACACCTCCCTTATAAAGATTATCAACACCCCCCTTACCAACAACTTGCAGTTGACTGGCCTTAACACCAAATTTCTTCACTAAAGCGTCAGCCACGTTTTGAGCACGTTTCTCGCTCAACTTCTGATTGTAAGCCGGAGTTCCTGTTGCTTTATCTGCATATCCGGTAACTCTATAAATTTGATTCGGATTGTTCTTGATAATCTCCGCATAATATTTCAAATTAATCATCTCCTTGTTGGTAATGTTTGCTTTGTTGATATTGAAGAAAATAGCCAATGGAGCAGCTTTTACCTCTTTAACAACCTGCGGTTGAACCTTACGAGCTTGATCTAATTCATTCTGCAAACGATCTGCCCGGCGAATTTGCTCTGCCAATTTAGCCTCCGCGGCACTTAACATTTCCGGTGAAACTCCGGTAGAAATGATTTCTGTCGGTTTTTCTCTCCTAAAATTACGCTGGTTAAATTTATAAGTAAATCCGGCTGTTACCCCCAAAATACCTTCTCCTTTGCTTCCGCCGGTGTCACCGTCAAATGATTGAGGAACCAAACTACCCTTGATCTCGATATTAAAGTCAAAAGCGTTAGATAAACGCATTTTATTAATCAAACCTGCCACGAACATAAACTTCGTGTTGTCCACAGAAGAACAACCATGAATCATACCAAAACCGGCAAATGGAACGGCCTCATAGAAACGATCCGTACGATAACCGCCAATCCAATTGGAAAGATTCAATAATCCATCAACATGCACGTTAAACTGTTGCCATTTTTGTTTGTAATATCCATCTACACGAGAAGGTCCCTTAGCATAAATATTAGCAGGATCAGCCGTTAAACCTTTTAATGTGAAACCACCAACTTGAGCCCGAACTCCTAATGTCGGCATCAACCATTTTCCCACAGAAAAATCAAATGTCGGGGTAATACGGCGCCCGAAATCATCCTTACTATCATACTCTCCAAAATAAACTTGCCCACCGGCACCTATTGAAATAAACCAATTATCCCAAAAGCCATTGGTAACAAAACCACGCCAAGGAGCCGTAGATTCCTCTTCTACCACAGTTACCTTAACTTCTTCTTTTTGTGCGCTAGCCAATAATGGCAGAATCGCTACAAATAACAAAATAAACGTCTTCTTCATATTCATCATCTGTTTGTTAACTATTGTTTGCTTGTTATGTATCTAAGCTGATCTTAATAACATTCAAAATACGGGGCCTCGTTTAAAAATGTTACACTCTCATTGGAAAAAATTATATTAAAAATTTTAATTAACTTTATACCAATTCAAACAAGAAGTAGTTAACAATTATCGTGCCAATAGTGACATTTTTAATTAATTAAATAAAATATTCCGTAAAAATATATCTATAAAGTTCAAATCAAAAATACAAAAAAGATTACACGCCAAGCCCCCAAGCATACCTATCTACTTTATTGTCATGTCACGCTACCATCATTGCCACTTACATGACAAAGACGATCCCGCCTTTTCGTCGCAAGCTTCGTCTACGCCTAAAATGGTCCAAAAAACCTTTTCAATAACATGGAAAAAACCTTCTCGTCATCTCCATATTTCTTTATCATCTTATTCCACGATTCCTTCGAATACTTGACCTTATTCCCCTTGTTATCGGAATATTCCCTCTCATCAAAAATATTCTTCTTCAAAGTTGCACACTCTTTATAGTTATGGCGGAACTTTAAATCCCCGAATATATCCCGTTCCACGCTCCATTTGTTTCCTTTATTATCTTTCACTTGGAGCTCTCCGAAAATATCTCTCCCGATGTCCACTTTGTTTCCCCTGCCGTCATTTATCTGCACATGGTCGAAAATATCCTTTCGGATAGAAAGGCTCATACCCTGATTATCCGTGTACTCGATACCATCAAACATATCTTTTTTTATCGAAATCCGCCGTCCCTCACTATTCTTGTATTCAATATTTCCGAATATATCCACGGTATACTCTTCCGTGTAATTTTTCTTTTTCCCAACATCTTTAACTAATCCCAACAACAAGAATTCTTCAATATTCTTGTTTCCTCCATGCCTTCCTCTCTTGATTTTACCCAAAAACTCTTTTGAATAAGTCACCCTATTTCCCCGATTATCCTTGTATATTACATTTTCAAAAATATCTTCTCCTAATGTGGCTCGAAACTCGTTACTAAAATATTCCAATTCGCCCATGATATTCCGTCTTAATGTCATGGATCGTCCCCGGTTATTCCCGTATCGTGCATTTCCCCAAATATCAATTTCGTACACACCATGTACATTTCTCCGATTCCGGTATTCATGTATTAGTTCGGAGAACAAGAAATCTTCAAAATAAGGCCTGTCCTTCTCCGGGACCTTCTCCCACATCGCCTTCGAATACTTCACCTCGTTTCCCCGATTATCCTTGTAAACCTTATCCCCGAAAATATTCGTGGAAAGCGATGCTTGAAATCTATCCCGGGATTCATAACGCAAATTTCCATGTATATCAACAAAATATTGTCCTCCACCCATTTGAGCGTAAGAAACCAACCCAAGAACAACGAAAAACAACAAGAATGCAAACTTTCTCATAGCGAAGATTTTCTGTAAATATACAGATAAAAAAGTAAAAAGAAACAGAATAATGTAAGTTAATTGCGATTCAGGCGTTCATGGCTAAATTCAGTTTTTACGCGAGGACAATTAAAGACACCTAAAAGCGAATTAATGCCCCGGAGCGTAACCGTATCTGTAACCAGTTTATCTGGTATACGGATTTACCGGCTTGGCAGCAACAACACGACCTACACGCTTTTTTCCCGGTAACGGGCCGTATCGCGATTGACGGAAAAGTCGTTCAATTTAGTTGCAAATTTGACATCGACCCCAAAATTTGGGATGCGGACGCAGGCCGGGCCTCCGGGGCGGTGGAAGGTTACACTAAACGTTCGATACCTGCGGTAAATCGTACCGCTTTGGAGGATTATCCTGAATCCCGTCGTTTACGTTACAGGATACGAATGTCATTGCCCCCGCAAGGGGGCAAAACATCATTATATTTCTGATCGTTCTCATTTATTATATCATTTTAGTTTGTTCATACATTTTATTGCTGGCCGGACGCACCGGTATATTTTATATTTCATGGCCTGTCTGGAGGCAGGGTAGCGGAAGCGCTGCCCTGCTCGTCCCAAGCCGTGATGGCGAGAGGGCCCAGATCGATGCGCCGATCATTGACGGTGACGGGAAAGACGTAGTTGTTACCGGCCTGAAACTCGTCATCGCTGGTGAGCGTGCATTTATACTCCCGTCCGCCTATCTGAAAGGTTATCGGGATGCTGCTTGTAGTTTTAGGCAGAATAATGGCCGAAAAGGTGGCGTGTACTCCTTCGGGTATGGTTTCAGATTTATAGAGATTGATACTTTCTGCACTGGAAAGTTGCGGCGGATTGCCTTGCAGTCCCCAAGATACGGTTGCGAATATCCGTCCGGTAAATACATCGTTCCCCGTCAGCCCTTTGATGTCATCGGGAGTGAGCCCGTTGCCCGCACTGACGTTGAGGGTAATCTTGCTCAATAGGTGCTCGAACTTCAATTTGACGGGCGACGGGCTATTGCCCACGCCTGCGGCGCGGGCCACCATCAGGTCGATGGCTGCCGGTTTACTCTGGTCGGTCAGGTTCACTATTATTTGAAGGAATTCGTTAGGCCTACCGTAAGGATAATAAGCAAGGATATCTACGGTACCTTGCACCGGATAGTGCACGTGTGTATCGTCGGCAGGTACTAACGCACCTGTTACGGCATCGCGTACGGTGTATTTCTTATTCTCCACGCTCGGGTATACGACGCCCGGACCGGGGGATACGTAGATGCCTATTTCGTCGTTCATGACCCACTTGTCGCCGTCGGGCGTGACGCGGGTTTGGGCGTCAGGTAGTGCCGTACCGCCGATAGCGGCGGTGAAGGTGATTTCATCTGCGGTACCGTCATCACTGCCGGACAGGGCGTCATCGTGCGAGCAGGCGGCCAGCCCGGCTACGAATAGCAGGGCGGCGAGTATAAAGTATGTTCTTCTTGTTTTCATTATCAATCTTGTTTATATATTATTACTTGGTGTGGTCCAGTTCCTCGGTGGCAGCGTAGGAATACGGGGCATTTTCATGGGGCGGACGGGCCTGCGCCTATCTCCACGCCGCTGTCGATGGTTCCGCCATCTGTCCACCCGGAGATTTCACCGGTAGCGAAGGTAACGTCATCGGTGGTGAGGTCGAGGTTCAGCGTCAGCATCTGGCCGCTATTCAGAGTGGTGAGCGATGCGCCGCCGTCCAAAGTGGCAGGCACAGGGTAGGTGAATACTTTGCCGGCCAGCTTTATCCGTATCCAGTCCGTGCCGGGGATCACGTGCTGGGGGGGTTACGATAAAGAAGGTCTTGGCGCCGGTGCGCTCGCCGTAGTTACCATCGGGGTTAGTGGCGGCGCCGGGGGTGACGGTGCCAGAGCCAATGTCAATGTTGACCGAGGCGTTCATGCCCAGCAGGCTGACGGTAGCCTGGTTGGCATCCCAGCCGGGCACGCCGGTGGTGAGGTTCACGACCAGTTTGTGCATGGCATGGCGGAAGACGAGGTCTACCCTATCGCCCCGGTTGATGTCCGTGGCGGAGGTGGCCAGCAGTAGGTCGGGGTTGGCGGCAGCGGAGGGGTCGAAGCCGCTGCCGCTTAACGAGCCTCTCGGATAGTAGGCGTAGAAGGTGAAGGACGGACTGGCGAGGACGGCGTTGCCTAACTGCTCCCAAGTGACCGTGGTGACGATGGTATAAGGTAGACCTGTTGCCACTCCATTCATGTTCCTGACGCCCAGCCATATCTCGTCATCGGGTGTGAAGATTCCGCTGCCGTCATCGCCGGGGCTCCATGCCACGCGGGTTTGCGGGGTGGTGTTAGAGATGATGGCGGTGCGGATGTTTATCGGTGTGTCGGTGGTGGCGTCATCCCCCTTGCTGCACGCGGCGAGGAGCAATGCCGGGAGTACCGCGAGCAGCGTCCATTTTCTGATTGCTCTTTTCTTGTTTTTCGCTCCTGTGTCGCGCAACTTACTCACGCTCGGCAAAGCCCCAACCTGCGGTTTGCTTTGCTCTTGCTTAATCGTAACTTTCATGTTATCTTGTTTTTATTTGTTTCCTTATACATTAGTTGGCTACCACAGAATCGCCCTGCACGGGCTTCCAGTCCTCGATGGTGGCCGTGAATCCGGCTTCGATGGGTGTTTTCACCACCTTGCCGCCCAGCGTGAAGGGTATCTTCTTGTCCATGTTAAAAGCGGCAAGGTCGGTGCTCAGGTCGCTGTCGAGGGTTACGGCAGTGGGACGGTTGTCCTCGAAACGGATTTGAGCATATAACCGTTGCTGCGCTCCTGCCGTGCCAAGCAATCGCACCGTGACACTCCATTTCCCTGCATCGGCATCACCGGTAAGCTTTTCAAACTCCAATGCTATGCTGGAAGGATTGCCATGCGTTCCGGCGTCAATGTCCAGCGTACCGGCGACTCCCGAAAGGTAGCCCTTGATGCTTTCTATCTGATTAGCCGCACCGCCAGTTGGTTCGATAACGAACGTGAGTTGGCGCACCTGCTGGCTCATGGCAACGGTTAATTCATGTACTTTGTCTTTTTCTATCGCCACATCCATTGTGCCGCAGAACAGCCAGCCCGGAGCGTTGTTTACAAACACGCCCGGCTGACCGTCGGAAGCCGTTGCCGCAGCCACGCTCGCCGTTGTACCGCTGACCGTGATATTGTCCGCTGTATTGTGGACGTGGATGCGGTAGTTTTCCGGTACAAAAAGATTGTCTATCGTGTTGGTCGTACCGTTCACCGCAGCCGAATATTCGCCCACCTTGACGGTGTAACTGACCGGAATGTCTATACCCGCACCGCGCTCCGCCCAGTCGGTCGTGAGCGTGATCTTCCCGTGATTGGGATGCGGGGTGTCATAAATCGGGTCTTCCACGTCGCAAGCGGTAAGCAGCATTGCCACCCCCGTTGTTGCTATTATCATTAATTTTAATGTCTTCATATCTTGTATTATTTATTTGTTACCGCCTATTGAATAAGGGAAGTTGGTAACCCACCAAGCGATCTATTAATTTATTCATGATTATTTTCAGCTATCCTGATTCCGGTTCAAGTTTCAGGCAAAGGCAATCCGTAATCCGTCCGCCAAACGGAATAAACCCCTTTCGCGGACGGATTGGAAATAAATATATAAACATGCAAAAATTGGCAGCTAGGTGTATGTACACGAATTTCCGAAACCACCCAATATTCAAGCATGAAAATAAAAGAAAAAGTCAATTTTCTTTTATTTTTTACACGGCTGGCTACCCGGCAAACACATAATCGTTCATCCATACCCCTCAATTTCATGCTTTGCTCTCTTTTATTTTTGTAAAGTTAGAGGATATCCCCTTGGGCCGGATGACAAATCAACAATTTCTATTGTGACAAATCAGCATAAGAGCATTTTTTATGGTGACAAATCATCATAAGCGTACAAAAAGGTATATTTTGACATTTTTTAACTTGGAAACAAAGTCTTGTGTCGAAAAACCGATATATTTTGGAAGTTCCAGTCAAATACAAAAGAAAAGCGGGTAACCGTCACGGCCCCGCCATTTTAGTGAAATTAGAATTTTAAAATTGTTACCCTACGAACAATATTAATTATGTATTATTGACAAAACATAAAAGCCTCCGGACTGTAAATTAAGATCTCACCCAAAATTTAACACTACGTATAGCCACGCACCGGAGGCTTTATAATACCTTCAGCGTCGCTACACGTTGTATTATTTTCTGAGTGAGATATGCAAATGTAATTTATATTTTCGAAATAGGAACATGAAATACAAAAAAGTTTACCGGGACCCGCCTTTTTACTGTGATTCACGACGAATTCACTTTATAAACAATTTATTTACAGTCCCGTTACGCACTTCTTCGATAACCATTTCAATCGCCTTCATCGTGGCCTTACCGATATTTCTTTCACGGGTAAACGAGAACACGAACTTACGGGCAATCGTTCTTTCCGGTCCGGCAACCCCAATCCACACGGTTCCCACCGGTTTTTCCACCGTACCGCCAGTCGGCCCGGCAATCCCGGAGGTAGAAACGGCATAATCCGTCCCGATCAAACGACGAACTCCTTCAGCCATCTGCCGCACCACGGGCTCACTGACAGCTCCAAATTGCTCCAGACTTTCAGGACGAACTCCTAACACCCGTTCTTTCACATCATTGGCATAAGCCACCACACTTCCTCTAAAGTAAGCGGAAGAACCGGCTACCGATGTGAGCTGGGCTGCAATATTCCCGCCAGTGCAACTCTCCGCCGTGGCTATCGTCTTTCCTTTCAACATCAGCAATTCCCCAAGTTCCCGCTCCGTCCCGCCATTCTCTCCCTCCGTATAATGCTGTCCTTCCAGCACCTCTTTCAAACTATCATAGTGGGCATCCAAATTAAAAACCTGATCACCTTTAGCCGTCAGGCGCAACTTCACAAATCCCGGTGACGGCAAGTAAGCCAAGCTAACCCCTTCCGGCAAATGCTCTTCCCACCTCTCCAACAAAAGAGCCAACTCCGATTCCGGAATGTCGTACACTTTCAACATCCTGTAATCCAAATGTAAGTGCGGATACAAGCGTTGCAATTCCGGGATCACCCCCTGAATCATCAAATCCTCCATCTCGAAAGGAACACCCGGCAAAGACACCAATATCCTACCGTCCCGTTCAAACCACATCCCGGAAGCCGTCCCCTTGCGATTGTAAAGAATTTTGGCCGATTCCGGAAGGATAGCCTGACTACGATTCCCCTCGTTCATCCTCATTCCCCCGTTCTCCAGCAACTTTTCGATCCACCTCAACACATCTTCATTCATCACCAAGCGAGTATCGAAATATTCTGCCAACACCTTTTTCGTCACGTCATCCTTTGTCGGTCCCAATCCCCCGGTCACGATGACCAATTCCGCCTGTTTCATCGCGTAATCCACCCAGTGCCAAATCTCCTCCCGTTGATCGGCGATAGACAAAATGTCCGCCACCTCGGCACCCAAACGAGTCAATTGCCTAGAAATATATTGTGAGTTCGTATCTAAAATCTGTCCTAACAAAATTTCGTCCCCAATAGTAATAATAATAGCTTTCATTCGTTCATATTTTATTCGTGAATACGTTTTATGGCTTCTATCCGTTTCAATAACGACGGATGAGAATAATAGATATACTCGTATAAAGGATGGGGTGTCAAATTACTTAACGACTTCACCGATATTTTTTTCAAACCGGACACCAAATAATCACCCTTGTAATAGCGGGCCGCGAAAGCATCTGCCTCGTACTCGTTACTCCGGGACCACACGTTCATCCCGATGCCCAGAATCAAATTCACGGGAGAATACAAAATGGCAAAAGCGACTAACCCCAGCTGGAAATACGCCCGGTCTCCCCCCAACGCCTCCGACAAAGCCGCATTATTCACACACAAGGAAAACAACCAGAAAAGCACTCCCATCTGTATCACGGAAACCACCATAGAACGCAACGTATGCCGTTTCTTGTAATGTCCGACCTCATGAGCCAGTACGGCCACAATCTCCTCTTCCGTCAACTCGTCAATCAACGTATCATACAACACGACCCGTTTTTTAGGTCCCAGCCCCGTGAAATAAGCATTTGCTTTCGTAGAACGTTTCGATCCGTCAATCACGTATATATTATCCAGTTTGAACCCGACCTTTCCCGCGAAAGCCTGTATCTTATCCCGTAACGAACCTTCCTGTAAAGGCGTTTGCTTGTTAAACAAAGGCACGATCAGTTGCGAATAGAACATGGCCATAAACACGGAAAACAAAGTAACGGCTCCCCACGCGTACAACCAAAAATAAGTCCCTGCCCACGTATAGAACCACACGACAAGTGCCAGCAAAACCCCTCCCAACACCAACGAAAGGAACAACTCTTTCACCGTATCCAACCAGTAAACCCGCCTCGTAGTTTTGTTAAAACCGTATTTCTCCTCTATCCGGAAAGTCGCATAATAATCAAAAGGCATATCCAACACGGAAGAAGCCACGGAAAGCCCCATCACGAAAAGAATGGTCTGCCAAACCACACTATCCGTCAGAGAAACTACCCAACTATTATACCACCCGAAACCTCCCAACACAAGGAATACAATCATTATGACAAACCCGGTTCCGGAACTCCAGCTATCCAAACGCCCGTTTTCCCGCTTATAAGATTGGAACCGACTGTATTCCTTCTCATCATAAATTCCTTTCAGACTATCAGGCAATACAGGAGACATATGTTTAGAATTCAAAAACTCCAAAACTCTCTCCAACACGAAATCCAGGCACAGGAAAACAATAATGATAAAAAATATGATTTCGGAACTCATTTTATCTGTTTTTAAGATTCATTGTTTGCAAAGGTACAATAATAATTATCTTTTGGATGAAACTTTAACAAAACAGTAAGATAAATTCGATTCTTTTTTACATATCTTCGCCCGTTGTTGAAAACATGGCACTAAGTAGTGTATGTGCACAAATCTAATAAACGAGATATAATTAATTGATTAAACGAAGAGAACTATGAGGAAAATTTTACTCGCAGTTGTTGCCCTGTCATTACTTGCAGGGTCCACGGCACAAGCTTTCCCTTTCAAGAAAAAGAAGAAAAAAGCAAAGACCGAACAGACTGCAACACCTCCTGCTCCTAAAGAATCCGCTTTCGACAAGCAAGTGAAAGGAGCCAAACACCTACCGGGAGTTATTGATGCTTATTACACCCCCAAAGGGAACTTAATGTGGGCTATCCAAGCTCGTAACTTGGACAAAATCTATTTGATTGCCAATCGTCTTTCTGAAACCAGCGCGCCAACCGATTTCGTGGCCGGCCAAATGATTGATGATCCGTTCATGGTACGTTTCTCTACGGATTCCACGAACGTATACATGCACTCCGTGCTATGCGAAAACGTGTTGAGAGAAGGCGATCCGATCACCCCGTCTTTCAAGCGGAACTTCAATGACCCGATCATGAAGAGCTTCGAAGTGAAAGCTACCAAAGGTGACACGTTATTGATCGACATGACCGCATTTTTCGGACGGGATGAAAAATGTATTACCCCTATGGCCTCCAGCCCGATGACGGGTAAAAAACCAAGTGCCATGTTCGACGCATCCGCATCTCGCATAAAAGAGGTAAAAAACTTCCCTCGCAACATGGAAATCTCCTCTCAAATGAACTATAACGGACAAAGCGGCCCTCTTACCCTTGTTGTTCGTCGTTCTATTATCGAATTGGACAAAGATCCCATGCCCATACGTTACAAAGACAGACGTGTCGGTTATTTCAGTACTCCCCGGAACTTCTACACGAGCGATAAAGACCGCGTAGAAGATTTCGAATTCATCCACCGTTGGAGAGTTGAACCTAAAGATATGGCTGCTTACTTACGCGGAGAACTCGTGGAACCGGTAAAACCGATCGTGTTCTACGTGGACAACGCTTTCCCTGAAAAATGGAGAGGCGCCGTTAAACAAGGTATCGAGGACTGGAACATCGCTTTCGAAAAAGCAGGTTTCAAAAATGTAGTTATCGCCAAGGATTACCCGACCGACGATCCTAACTTTGACCCGGACGACATTCGTTACAACTGCGTGCGCTATGCCGTAACTCCTACTGCTAACGCTATGGGACCGAGCTATGTGGACCCTCGCAGCGGTGAAATTCTCGTGGCCGACGTGATCTGGTACCACAACGTGATTTCTCTTGTACACGATTGGCGTTTCGTTCAGACGGGAGCCGTTGATCCTCGCGTCCGCACGGAAGTATTCAGTGATGACGTGATGAATGAATCCCTACGTTACGTGGCATCACACGAAATCGGCCACACGTTAGGTCTGATGCACAACATGGGTGCAAGTTACTCTTTCCCCGTAGACTCTTTACGTAGCCCGTCATTCACGAAAAAATACGGAACCACCCCGAGTATCATGGACTACGCCCGTAACAACTACGTGGCTCAGCCCGGAGACTACGAACGCGGTGTAAACCTTGTTCCGCCCGTATTAGGAGTATACGACATTTACGCTATCAACTGGGGTTACCGGATCATTCCGAACGCTAAAACCCCGGAAGATGAAATCGCAACATTAAACAGCTGGATCGAAGAAAAATCAGACGATCCAATGTATCGTTTCGGGGCACAACAATTCCCAATGACACTTGACCCGACCGATCAGACTGAAGATTTAGGAAATGATCACGTGAAAGCCAATTCACTTTGTATCAAAAACCTCAAAATCATCATGAAAAACTTGGAACAATGGTGCAGCAAACCGGGAGCCTCATATAAAGACATGAAAATGTACTATAATGGAATCCTAGGTCAGTACCAAAGGATGCTTAGCCACGTGTTGGCTTACCCCGGAGGTGTTGAATTCACCGACTTAGTACAAGACGGCAAAGGTGGTGTAGCTAAAAAATACATTCCGAGAGCGAAACAACAGGAAGCCATCAAATGGTTAGTAAACGAAGTAACTACCTGCCCGAAATGGTTGATCACGAAGGACCTGAGAGAGAAATTGGAATTGAACCCGAATATGTACGACCAATTACAATACGCTGTCGTAGGTAAAATCTTCAATGCAGCTACTCTTGGTAGTATATACGAAGGAGAACGTTCTGGCCAAAAAGACGCTTATAAACTTGATGCTTACGTAAATGATGCTTATAAGTTAATTATGGCCCCAACCCTTGCATCCCGTTCACTTTCTCACGAAGAAATGAACTTGCAAACTGCTTTAGTAACCATTGCCAGCCAAATAAGTGGCCTTCAGGCTACTCCTGCTGCCTCTGCACCAAAAAGACTTACTTCTATCGATCCGACCGAGGCATTGGCAACTCTAGAAAATAGCGTAAATAGCCAACACAAACTTTGCAGCCATGCTGTATGTAACTTGGGAGAGTATGACTACTTCCGCTTGACAATGAATGCCGCGACACTTCCTGCTTCCGTGGGACGTCCTGCCATGTTATCATTGTTGAAAAAAGTACAGGCTCTTTACAAAGAAAAACGGGGAACCGGAAATGCCACAACCCGCGCATTCTACGATTACCAAATCATGACTATCGACAAGTTATTCAAAGACTAATCATTAGTTAATATCTATAAAAGCCGGACCAATTTGTCCGGCTTTTTTATTGGACTTCTCATTTATTAATTCTAATTTCGTTGCGGCATATTAAAGAAATTTTTCCGTTATAGGAATAGCATATTTACAACACTAAAACAAGATAAAATTATGGCAGAATTCAAGTATCAAGAACCATTTCCGATTCAAAAAGACAACACGGAATATCGCCTACTGACAAAAGACTACGTGAAAACGATAGAAATTGAAGGACGTAAAATATTGAAAATTCAAAAAGAAGGGCTTGAATTACTCGCCCGTGAAGCCTATACAGATGTTTCTTTCTACCTGCGTGCTTCTCACTTGCAGAAATTAGCCAATATACTGAAAGATCCAGAAGCCAGCGACAACGATAAATTCGTGGCCCATACCATGTTAATGAACCAAGTAGTTGCCGCTGAAGGTGAACTTCCCACTTGCCAAGACACGGGTACTGCTATCGCTATCGGTAAGAAAGGAGAAAACGTGTGGACGGACTGTAATGATGCAGAAGCTATCAGCAAGGGAGTATTTGAAACCTATAGAGACCGTAACTTACGCTATTCCCAAGTAGTTCCCTACACCATGTTCAACGAAAAAAACAGTGGTACAAACCTACCGGCTCAAATTGACCTGTATGCCACTCAAGGAAATAAATACGAGTTTCTGTTCATCACCAAAGGCGGTGGTTCTGCAAACAAGACATTCCTGTACCAACAGACCAAAGCCCTGTTGACCGAAGAAGCACTGACCAAATTCATCAAGGACAAAGTGAAAGACTTGGGAACCTCAGCTTGTCCTCCCTACCATCTGGCAGTGGTTATCGGCGGAACCTCTGCCGAAGCTTGTCTGACAACCGTGAAGAAAGCTTCCGCGGGGTATTATGACAATCTTCCAACTGAAGGGAACGATGGCGGTCAAGCATTCCGTGATTTGGAATGGGAAGCCAAAATTCAGAAAATCTGTCAAGACATGGGTATCGGAGCCCAATTCGGTGGTAAATACTGGGTACACGACGTACGTGTCATCCGTATGCCTCGTCACGCAGCATCCTGCCCCGTGGGTATCGGTGTTAGTTGTAGTGCAGACCGGAACATCAAAGCTAAAATCACTGAAGACGGAATCTTCCTCGAACAATTGGAAAAGAACCCGGCCCGTTTCTTACCGGCAGAGAACCCGGCATTAGCACCTGCCGTGAACATCGACCTCGACCAACCGATGGAAGAAGTATTGAAAGAACTAAAAAAATATCCGGTTAAAACCCGCCTGAACTTATCCGGAACACTCATCGTTGCCCGTGATATCGCACACGCCCGCATCAAAGCCATGCTGGACGAAGGGAAGCCCATGCCGGAATACTTTAAAAATCATCCGATTTACTATGCCGGACCTGCCAAAACGCCGAAGGGTATGGCTTCAGGAAGTTTCGGACCTACTACGGCAGGACGTATGGACCCCTACGTTGACTTATTCCAAGATCACGGCGGTTCAATGATCATGGTTGCCAAAGGAAACCGTTCACAAGCTGTTACGGATGCTTGTAAAAAACACGGAGGATTCTACTTGGGATCAATCGGCGGACCGGCTGCCATCTTGGCCAAAGAAAGCATTAAATCAGTAGAAATCGTTGCCTTTGAAGAATTGGGAATGGAAGCGATCCGTAAAATACGGGTGGAAAACTTCCCGGCATTCATCATCGTGGATGACAAGGGAAATGATTTCTTCGCCGAATGGGCACATTAATAAGAATAGGGGCGAATCTGTTGGATTCGCCTCTATTTTTATTAAGCTAAAAGTTTTACTTTTCAACTTTTAGTTTTTAGCTTTTAACTTTTAACTGATTTACTCTTCTACCGGTTCGAAATCTTCTTTACCAACGCCACAAAGCGGGCACACCCAATCTTCCGGAATATCTTCAAATGCAGTTCCCGGTGCTATTCCACCATCCGGATCACCTACTGCAGGATCATAAATATAACTACACACTGTGCAAATGTACTTTTTCATAGTCTTTATTGTTTTAAAGTTTTCAACAAATATAATAAACTCACCAGACATTACATGAATTTTTTCAATAAATTCAAGTGTTTATACGGGGTATAACGAAAATAGTTATCAAAAAATGTAACAGATTTTACCACGGAACGCAAATTGCTGAAAAGCTCAAAACTCGCTTTCCCGTGATACTTTCCGACCCCACTCATCCCCACACCTCCAAAAGGCAAACGGGGATTTGCCAGATGCACGATCGTATCGTTCACACAAGCTCCCCCCGAAGAGGTCCGATTTAAAACTTCACGGGCCTCCTGCCGGGGGCCGAAATAATACAGGGCCAAGGGTTTCTCCCGTTCATTTACAAAACGAATCACCTCATCTATCTCCCGGTAAGTCAACACGGGCAGAATGGGGCCGAATATCTCTTCCCGCATAATCGGGCTATCAGACTCCACGTCAACCAGTACCGTAGGGGCAATGTACTTTTCCTCCACGTTCATCTCGCCCCCGACAACCACCTGTCCGGAAGACTGCATCAAACGCGCTAACCGTTCTGTTCCCTCCCGGTGAACAATCCGCGGATAATCGGGACTTTCATACGGGCAATCCCCGTAAAACCGCTTCACGGCCACTCTCACTGCCTCAACAAATTCTGCCCGTTGATCTTCATGCACGAACACATAATCGGGGGCGACACACGTCTGCCCGGCATTGATAAACTTTCCCCAAGCCGTACGACGAGCCGCAATCTCCACGTTAGCACCACGCCCCACGATACAAGGACTTTTCCCGCCCAACTCTAAAGTTACCGGGGTCAAATGTTTCGCCGCCATTTCCATAACATGCTGTCCGAAACGGGGACCTCCCGTGAAAAAAATATAATCAAAACGCTCTTTCAACAACTGCTCCACCACATTCCCTTCCCCGTCAAACACAGAGACATAAGCGGGGTCGAAAACGTTCGTCACAATCTTCCTTATAACCTCCGCCGTCGCCGGGGCAGAAGGAGACGGTTTCAACACGGCACAATTCCCGGCAGAAATAGCACCAATCAAAGGTTCCAACAATAATTGAAACGGATAATTCCAAGGTGCGATAATTAACACAACACCATACGGCTCATACATGATCCGGCTTTTCGAGGGCCAAAAAACCAGCGGGGTTGCCAGTCGTCGGGGTTTCACCCAACGTCTCAGATGCTTCACGTGATAGTCAATCTCTCCCAACACCATACCGATCTCCGTCAAATAAGCCTCTCCCTCCGACTTTCTCAAATCACTCCACAAGGCTGCACTTATCTCTTTCTCCTGCTCGATTATAGCCCGTTTCAATGCTTTTAAACGTCCAATCCTGAAGGCGACGTCCCTCGTCGCTCCCTTATTGAAAAACTCCCGTAAAGCAATCGTGTATTCCTCTATTTTAGTTTCCAATTCTACCATATATCAATCATCCTGTATCATGTTGTTATAAATACTAAAACAAAGATATATTTTATTTTGATAAAAAACCTTTTCTCCTTCGAATCGTTATATCCTGAGAAAACAATAAAAGAAAATATGAAACTAGGTGCTTTATATGCCTTACTATCAGTCATAACATGGTCAATTATCAGTGTCATCACCCGTTTTTGCTTGTTAAACTACGAGGCGAACATTCTCGTGTTCGCCTCTATGCAGATTTTTGCCGGGGGAGTCGCATTATTGCTTATCCGGAAACCCGTAACCGCGGAAGGCTGGAAAGCAGGTATCGGTTATTCATGGCTGTACACTCTACTGCAAATATTCCGGAATTTCTTTCTGGCTGCGGTTTACCTATACATCACTAGTACCGAAACCAGCCTGCTAATCAACATTGAAGTTGTAGTGACGGCAATACTGGCCTACATCTTTTTCAAGAGGAAACCTCACAGCAGCGATATCGTGGGAATGTTAGTAATCACAACCGGTATTATCCTATTTATCCGCACCCTCCCGGAAGCCATACAGCTACGGGTCTCCATTCTAGTTTCCCTAGCAGTTTTGGCAAGTTGTACCCGAGCCATCGTGGTCGAGAAAACCACGGTTGCCAGCCCCAATACATCCGTACGCCAAAAATGCGGAATCTCCGGGTTCACCATGTTCTGGGGGGGTACGCTGGTCATACTTTTCTTGATCCTCGTCGCCCTCGTGGAACACTATTTTGCCAAGGAATTCATGGCCATTCCATTTTCAATACTCTACCTGCCCAAACTCACGGAGATATTCCACCCGATGACGATTATCGCCGCCTGCGTGACAGGTTTCCTACTCACCTCTCTCTCCACCTATCTGTATTATGCCACTCTGCAAACGGCAACTGCTGAAACTTTCATGACCTTTCGGGCCTTCCAACCCATGTTAACCTTCGGTTTAGAGGCATGGATTGCTATCTATTCCATTGATCTACGTCCCGATCTGGACACGAGAGACTATATCCTAGCCTGTATCATTATCCTAGGTTCCCTGCTAATCTTGATCATGCCTCCCAAACGAGTGGAAGAAAACCGTTCAAAACAATACATGACAGACTAGAAAACACAACTCAAAAGAAATTGCTTGATTTCATCTTTTTGATCCGGATGGAACCAATGAATATCAGCGTCATTTCGATACCAAGTAAGTTGCTTTTTTGCATATCGACGGGTATTTCTCTTAATAAGTCTAATGGCTTCTTCCCGGTCAAACTTACCATCAAAGTAATCGAACCACTCTTTATACCCTACCGTATTCAAAGCATTCAAATGGCGTAAAGGATAAAGTTTACGAGCCTCCTCCTCCATTCCGGCCTCCACCATTTGATCCACTCGACGATTAATACGGTCAAACAATTCTTCCCTTTCCCGGTTCAAACCGATTTTCACGATGCCAAATTCCCGTTCCTTCACGTTTCCGGTCAAAAAAGAGGAATAAGGTTTTCCGGTCATCAAACAAACTTCCAAAGCATGCATGATCCGTTTGGCATTCTTCAAATCCACCGTGGCATATGACACGGGGTCCAACTTTTTCAGCAACATCCGCAATGCCTCAATTCCGTCCCGTTCAAACATATTCTTCACGGAAAGACGTATTTCTTCGTCAATTGTGGGCATCTCGTCAATTCCCTTACACACGGCATCAATGTACATCATGGAACCACCTGCCATGATCACCACTTCTTTCGTCTCCAACAATTCCCGTATCTTCCGGAGAGCCTGTTGCTCGAACTCCCAACAATTAAAATAATTATATACAGACTCCGTCTGTATAAAAAAATGAGGAACTGCCTCTAATTGCTTTCGCTCCGGTACGGCAGTTCCTATATACATTTCCTTGTAAATCTGTCGGGAATCACATGAAATAATCGACGTCCCGTACATTTTGGCCAGCTCGATACTCAAATCTGTTTTCCCCACCCCTGTTGGTCCAAGCAATACGATTAACGTCCCCATATTAATTTTAGATTTAATGATTTTAGATTTCAAATTAAAATATTTCATGATTATAACTACTAAACCCCATCTCACACAATCATCCACTAAAAAGGAGTCTTGTGCGGCTGGAATTTAAAATCTAAAATCCAAAATTATCAAAGCCTATCTATATAATCATCCAAACTCTCATAGCGTTCGTCACGATAGTACTCATCATCACCACCCCGGCCTTGGCGATCCTCCTCATCATAATCCCCGTTGCCGAACTCCTCCATAAAGCTATCGTCATAATCCCCCTCGTACTCTTCCTCCGGTTTGTCAAACTCCCAATCTGCATTCCCATCCTCGTAAGAGAACTGTTCCGGAATATCCCCTTCACAAGCAACGCAAACCGGCATCACATCGGAAGAGTCACGGATATATTCCCCGGCATACTCCACCTTAAAATATTTATTTGAGAAGAAATCATATACATACTCCAATTCAAGACATCCCGGCTTAATGATGTCACTGATCTTCGTGCTATCCATAACAAGAGTTTCACTCTCCTCATCTTCCGTCGTCATATCCATCAATGCAATTTCTTTCACCCGGTTTCCCATCCGGTCAAGCGTGAAAAAAGATGCCATTTGAGAACTATCATAATTCAAGGTCTCAACTATTTTATCGTGAAACTGTTGAAACGTCTGTTCTCCTCCAACAGCAATCTCACATCTAAAATCCGAACTAGTCGGTAAACTGATTTCAAATCTGTAATCCATATGTTATTTTATTTTAACCTAGCATCAATGCCGATCCGACGCCCAGCGCCGTTACACCTAATATCATTAAAATCACGAAAGCGACAACGGCCAACGCCACGCAGATTCCAATAATACCGCAAATCCGTCCGGCACTAAGATTCTTGTAGGAAGCCTCCGTGTACTCTTCCGGATGTTCCAAATAGGCTCTCCGAGGCCCGGAAGCAATGGCTACCGCCAGAATTCCCAATATCAATCCCACAAACCCGTAACACCAGCAAAATACCAGAGACAAAATCCCTAAGACCAATACTGCCGTCGCGTTAGGAAGATCCTTCTTCTTCATTTCCATTATCTCCATGGTCGTAATTTTAATGAATTATTAATTTAAGCAAATATGAAATTAAAATTATTAGCAAGCAAACAAAACCTGCAAATTTTATTACCCCAGGAGTAATTTTTTTCATCCCCACAAAATGAGCCATAGCAAGACCCATAAACACGATCAAGGGAATCAACCCCGGATAGATTTTCACGGACTCCCATAACTCACCTTTCAAGAGCAATAACACGGCAGTCTGAAATCCACATCCGGGACATTCAATCCCAAAAGTGTCTTTCACCAAGCAAGGCAGTTGATGTCCTTCCAGCCACGTCCAGATACTCAATTCATACATTTATCGTGTTGAGTAAATGGGGGGTTACCGAAGTGTATAAAACAAAAACCACGGCAAGGATAATTGTCAGCAGGATGATCGCACCGATACAAATCCCGATGATACCACATATTCTCCCGGCGTTTAAATTCTTATAGGACACTTCCGAGAATCGCTCCGGGTGCTCGAAATAAGCCTTACGGGGAGCCGAAGCCAGCACCATAGCCAAGATTCCAAGTACCAAACCGATAATCCCGTAGCACCAACAAAATACCAACGACAGCACACCCAAAACAAGCACTGCCGTGGCATTCGGTAACTCTTTCCTTTCTCCTTCAAAACCTCCCATAATCTATACCTCAAATTTTAAATATCATGAACCACTGTTTCCAGTATATCCATTGCCTCCTTAATCAAATTAATGTTTGCTTGGGATCCCATATGTCCGATCCGGAATACTTTTCCGGCCAATTTACCATAATTACCTCCCACGACCATCCCCTGTACTCTCAATTCCGAATCCAAGTGCTCCCAAGTCATATATTCCGGCACATAAACGGCTGTCACCGTGGGAGAACACACGGCTCCTTCCACGGGGTAGATTTTCAATCCCATCTCCTTAATCCGTCCACGACAGTAAGCAGCCACTTTCTCGTGGCGGGCAATACAACTCTCCACTCCTTCCTCGAAAATCAGCTCACAAGCCTTATGTAATTGGGCTGTTCCCTGCCAGTAGGGCGTGTACGGGAAATACCCGGTTTCGGTTACATTCCGGAAAGGTAACAACGCCTCATATCCGGTATAATTCACCTCACCCACAATTTTCCACGCCTCTTCACTTACCGAAAGGAATGACATATTAGCCGGGGCCGAAAGGCATTTTTGCGAACCACCCAACGCCAAATCCACGTGCCAGTCGTCCACGTGAATCGGAGTCCCACCTAAACCGGATACGATATCCACACAAAGCAACGGAACATCATATTTCACTTTCAGATCACCAATTTCTTTCACCGGGTTCATCGTTCCACTAGGAGTTTCATTCTGCACCATCGTGATCATTTTGGGCTTAAACTCCATGATCGCTTTCTCCACGGCATCAAAATCATGAATCGTCTCATCATAGCCAAAATCCAGCACCCGAATCTCACAACCCAGCGCCTTGGCCATGTCACCGAATCCCTCGCCGAACAACCCGGTAGAAAGCACCAACACCCGATCTCCCGGTTTTAACGTACTTTTCAAGGCTGTCCACAACACCAACATACCTTCTCCCGTTTGAATCACCACCTGATTACGGGTTTCCATCATTTTCTGCAGCAATTTTTCCGTGTCCTTGTACAATGCCAGATACTCCGGCTCAAAATCGGCAGACCCGAAATTCGTGGCAGCAACTTTCAAAATCTCTTGAGGAACAGCAACAGGTCCCGGTACTAACGGTATAAGATATTTTTCCATCTCTTTTGAACTAATATTTAACTTTATTAACTCTTAATCATTCATTTCCCGATTCAATCTATCTCCTAACACAAGGAGACAAACAAATATTAATCAAATAATTAGTGGCAAAAACATCTCCCCCGTACCTTCAAGTACCGAATTTATTTTTACCATTCCAAATATAGTAATTATTTCAGATTCTATCACGTTTCCAACTTTTTTCCTATATGAAAATAATCGTTTCGCGTGCCTATCCTATCCAAGTCGCCTTATAGTAACCTGACTATTGCCCGCCTGTTAGGCACTCTCGCCGCCTTCTCGCCGCCTAGTCGCCCGTCCCTCGCCGCCATTTTAACAGGATTTATATAAATACAACACATGATTTTTTCTTGCCTTAATATACAACATACATTCAATCATAAATAACCACTATTTTACCCCCCAAACGCACCCATTATATCATTACCTTTAAAATAGAACATTCATTTTTAACCTCCTCAACACTTCCCGAAGTAAAAATAAATAATTACTTTTGGAAAGTAACAAATCTACTATCAGCCATCTCATGCAGAACATACTGATTATAAATGGAAGTCCGCGGAAAAACGGGAATATTTCGAAAATGTTAGAGACCATAAAAGAAGAGGCAGAAAAACAAGGAGCCGACGTTACCTCCGTCCACGTCCGCAATTTGCAAATAAAACCCTGTAACGGATGCATGAGTTGCCGGAAAAACTTAACCTGTGTTCTCCCGGAAGACGGGGCCCAAGCCACTCTCCAATCAATAAACAAATGTGACTTGCTAGTCATCGGTTCCCCGTGTTACTGGGGAAACCTACCGGGAGAATTAAAAATGTTGTTTGACCGTATCGTTTACGGGATGATGGGCGAAAGCCCGAGGGGAATTCCCCAACCTCTACACAAGGGGAAAAAAGCCATCATCGTGAGTACCTGCACTACCCCCTACCCGTTCAACATACTTTTCAACCAGACGAGAGGAACCGTGAAAGCCCTAAAAGAAATTCTCAAATGGAGCGGATTCAAAATCATTGCCACCATCGAGAGAGGCGGTACAAAAAAATACCCCTTGCAGGAAAAAGATTTCCGGCATTGTCGGAAAATCACCCTCAAAGCCATGAAATAATTACAATACAAATTAATTAAGAAAAGAACTGTCCGGGAACTCTCTTTGTCATAAAAATCAAGACAAAAACCGAACCTATTTTATGCCAATTCGTCATAATAGCTGATAGCAGGAATTACAGGTACACTTTTTGTATAAAAAAGAGTAAAGTGTACCTGCAAAACACATTTGGATTAAATATTAAAATGTATATTTGTACCTTAATTAGAAATTAGTTTTTAAAGAATGAGTGGAGCAGAAAAATTAGTGGAACAAATTATTAAAACGCTGAACAAAAATAAAGGTGTTGATATTGTAAAAATTGATTTGAGAAGAATTGAGAACTGTTTCTGTAGTTTTTTCGTAATATGTCATGGAACTTCCAACACGCACGTGGCCAGTCTCACAGACTTTGTCTATGACGAGGTTAACGAAGAATTGGGAGAGAAACCATTACACGTGGAAGGAGAACAACAAGCCCAATGGGTGGTGTTGGATTACGGAAATGTGGTTGTACATATATTTCAAAAAGAACAACGAGATTATTATCAACTTGAAGATTTTTGGGCCGACGCGGAAATAACGAATGTAGAAGAAAATTAAAATTAAATATGGCAGAAAATAACAAAAAGGATAGTTTCAACTTTCCTCCAGTCGGAGGAAAAAATAATAAAGGCCCGAAATTCGGTGGCTATTGGTCGTTTATCATTATTGCCGCTTTTATTATCGGGATTCAATTTTTCAGTATGCCTTCGAATCCTGAACGGATTTCATGGCAAAAGTTTAAAACCGAACTTTTAGCGAAAGGAGAGGTAAAGGATATTTACATTGTCAGAAATGGCGGTAAAGCCGAAATTACCTTGAAACCGGAGAAAGTGGAAACCCACAGTGACCTAGTAGCAAAAGGATTTAACCAGAAAAGTATAGGTCCGCAATACTATGTGCCTTTCGGAACACTGGAGCAATTTGAAAAAAATTTACAGGAGGCACAGAAAGAATACCCGGAGGAGGCAGCCGACGTGTTCATTGACTATAAAGATGATTTTAATTGGTGGGGAGAAGTCATTACACTATTCTTACCCATTGCAATATTTGTGGGAATCTGGATATTCTTCATGCGTCGCATGAGCAAAGGAGCCGGCGGTGGTGGCGGTGGCGGCATTTTCAATGTCGGAAAATCCAAAGCGAAATTATTTGACAAAGAATCCAACATAAAGATTACCTTCAAAGATGTTGCCGGGTTAGCCGAGGCTAAACAAGAGGTGGAAGAGATCGTATCTTTCCTCAAATCCCCGGATAAATACACCAAACTGGGAGGTAAAATTCCGAAGGGAGCCTTGCTGGTAGGTCCTCCGGGAACCGGTAAAACCTTGATGGCAAAAGCCATGGCAGGAGAGGCAAACGTGCCGTTCTTCTCCATGTCGGGATCGGACTTCGTCGAAATGTTTGTCGGTGTGGGAGCTTCCCGCGTACGCGACTTGTTCAAACAGGCTAAAGAAAAAGCCCCCTGTATCATCTTTATTGACGAAATCGACGCTATCGGTCGAGCCAGAGGGAAAAACCCGAACATGGGTGCCAATGATGAACGCGAAAACACGTTGAACCAGTTATTGACCGAAATGGACGGTTTCGAAACCAATTCAGGAGTAATCATACTGGCAGCCACGAACCGGGCAGACATCTTGGATAGCGCCTTGTTGCGTGCCGGACGTTTCGACCGCCAAATATACGTGGATCTTCCAGAACTAAAAGACCGGGAAGAGATTTTCAAAGTTCACTTGAAACCGTTGAAACTCGCCGAAGACATTGACTACGCCTTTTTGGCAAAACAAACCCCGGGATTCTCCGGCGCAGACATCGCCAACGTGGCGAACGAGGCCGCACTGATTGCTGCCCGGAAAAATAAATTGGCCGTGGAAAAACAGGACTTTCTGGACTCTATCGATCGTATCGTAGGCGGACTTGAAAACCGTAGTAAAGTTATCAAACCGAGCGAAAAGAAAGCGATTGCTTATCACGAGGCCGGTCATGCCACCGTATCGTGGTTACTGCAGCACGCTCACCCGCTTTTGAAAGTAACTATCGTACCGCGAGGAAAAGCCTTGGGTGCCGCTTGGTACTTGCCGCAGGAACGCCAAATTACCACGAAAGACCAGTTGCTTGACCAGATGTGTTCCGTGCTGGGTGGACGGGCTGCCGAGGAAATCGTGTTCGGGGAAATATCCACGGGTGCACAAAATGACCTCGAACGAGCCACGAAACAGGCTTACGCCATGGTATCCATCTACGGGATGAGCGACAAGGTGGGAATGTTGAGTTATTATGATTCCACCGGTCAGAGCGATTTCAGCTTTACCAAGCCCTATTCCGAGAAGACAGCAGAATTGATTGATGCAGAGGTAAAAGATATGGTTTCTGCCGCTTACGAGCGAGCCAAACAGTTATTGAGCGATCACAGGGAACAACACCGTCAAGTGGCGGAATTATTGATCGAACGAGAAGTTATCTTTAGTGATGACTTGGAGAATATTCTCGGGAAACGTCCGTGGACAGAGGAAGAGGAAATACAACAACCGGAAGAATTGTAGCGGCAAGGCGGAAGGATTCCCGACAGGAAAAAACAGTATAAACTTAAAACCGAGGACTATGGAAAATTGGGTATCTGTTTTCACAACAACAAGAGAACTCGAAGCAGGGATCGTAAAAGATCTACTGGACGAGGCGGGAATCCCGGCCGTGATTTTGAATCAAAAAGACTCTTCTTACCAAACCTTTGGCGACATCAGCGTGATGGTCAGCCGGGATGATCAGGAAGAAGCCAAGAAAGTTATTAAAGACTATTATGATCGTGAGTAATTTTTTAAAACGAGCAATCAGCGGTCTGCTGTTTGTCGTAGTACTAACAGGGTGTATTTTCATACACCCCATTTGTTTTTATATCCTGTTCTTTATCATCAACATTCTTGGCCTGATGGAATTCAGCCGGATGGCGAAACACATGAACATCCACGTGAACCTATTCTTCTGCATCCTTTGCGGTAGCGTCCTGTTCACCGTAGGATTTTTACATAATTACATCAATTACAAGGACGGCTATCTCTATTTCTTCCTGTTGACCTTCATCATGTCTATCTGTGAACTCTACCGGAAAAGGGGAAACGGGTTCCAAAACATAGCCTTCTCCTACTACGCTTTGCTATACATCAGTTTACCTTTCACGTTGCTAATATACCTACCCTACATGACCTCAGGGAAATGGATGCCGGAAATCATCTTTTTCCCGTTCTTACTCGTGTGGGTTAACGATACCTTCGCTTACCTTTCCGGTTCATTACTCGGGAAACATAAACTTTTCCCCAGAATATCTCCCAAGAAATCGTGGGAAGGAGCCATCGGCGGGGGACTGATGACCATTATCATCGGTTTGTGTGTATCTCCCTATATCGAGGGTTACACGATCCGGGATACAGCCATTATTTCGTGTATCGTGGTTGTTTTCGGAATATATGGGGATTTACTGGAATCCCTGTTTAAACGTAGTATCGAAATAAAGGATTCCGGCAATATACTACCGGGACACGGGGGTATTTTAGACAGATTCGATGCAATCATATTCACAATTCCCGCTATTTTTGTTTATATGGAATTCATGTATTAACTTTGCCCGCTGTTTTACTAACGTAACGAAATTAATATGAAGATACATAAAGCAGGTTATACCTTATTGTTCAAAGCATTCGTGCTCTTTGCTTTCATCAATGTACTCGTGTATGCCTTCATCCCTAATATCATTGTTTTCCGGGCGGTACTGATCGTCAGCGGAATTTTGTACCTCTTGATGGTAAACTTTTTCCGGTTCCCCAACAGGCACATTGTCATGAAGGATAACACGATCCTCGCCCCTGCCGACGGGAAAATCGTGGTCGTGGAAGAAACTTTCGAACCCGAATACCTGAAAAAACAATGTATTCAGGTTTCCATTTTCATGAACATCTTCAATGTTCATATTAACTGGTTTCCTATCAACGGAATAATCAAATTTTTCAAATATCACCAGGGAAGATACATGGCGGCCTACCTGCCCAAGTCTTCCACGGAAAACGAAAGAACAACCATTGCTATCGAGGCAACCAACGGACAAGAAATCGTGATGCGACAGATTGCCGGAGCCATGGCAAAACGTATTGTTTCATACGCTCCGGTCGGGGGTAAAGCCCGCCAGAACGAACATGCCGGATTCATCAAATTCGGTTCCCGGGTAGATTTGTACCTACCATTAGGAACCAAAATTGACGTGAAACTCGGCCAAAAAGTAACAGGGTCGCAAACCCTTATCGGAACATTTCAAGAACCCGAATCCAAGTAATCATACCGAAGATTCGTAAATCATTATTACTATGTCTGTTCAAAAGAAAGTAAAGAGAGTAACCACCCACGTGTTATCAGAAATGAAACTCAAGGGGGAAAAGATAAGTATGTTAACGGCCTACGATTTCTCGATGGCTCAAATTATTGACAATGCTGGTATTGATGTAATTCTGGTTGGAGATTCCGCCTCTAACGTGATGGCCGGAAACGAAACGACCCTGCCGATCACGCTGGATCAAATGATCTATCACGGGGCATCCGTAGTGAGAGGTGTAGATCGTGCGCTGGTTGTCGTGGACCTACCTTTCGGTAGCTACCAAGGAAACAGTAAAGAAGCGCTTTGCTCGGCAATCCGTATTATGAAGGAGACAAGTGCCGATGCAGTGAAACTGGAAGGCGGACGAGAAGTAGTTGAATCCATAACACGCATCCTGTCAGCTGGAATCCCGGTCATGGGACACCTCGGACTAACCCCGCAAAGCATCCATAAATTTGGTACTTATGTGGTGCGTGCCCAAGAGGACGCAGAGGCTAAAAAGCTGATCGAAGATGCCCATCTTTTGGAAGAGGCCGGATGTTTCGCTATCGTGCTGGAAAAGATCCCGGCAAAACTGGCTACGCAAGTTGCCAAAGAATTGACTATCCCGATCATCGGGATCGGTGCCGGGGGCGGCGTTGACGGGCAGGTTCTCGTGATCCACGATATGCTGGGTATCAACCAGGAATTTTCTCCCCGTTTCTTACGTCGTTACCACAACTTGTACGCGGAGATGACGGGAGCCGTGGGCAATTACATCAACGATGTGAAAAGCGGTAATTTCCCGAACGAGAGAGAACAATATTAAAATTTTAGATTTTATGATTTTAGATTTTAGATTAAAAATCATGAATCATAAATCGTAAATCATAAATCAAAAATACATGAAGAATCTGGAAATATTATACGAGGATAACCACATTATCGCTATCAACAAAAAGGTTTCCGATATTGTGCAGGCAGACCAGACAGGTGACGAACCTCTCAGCGAGCGTGTTAAGGCATACATCAAAGAGAAATATAACAAACCGGGAGATGTTTACCTCGGGATTCCTCACCGGGTGGATCGCCCCGTAAGTGGAGTTGTATTGTTCGCCAAAACCAGTAAGGCACTGGTAAGACTGAACAAAATGTTCCAGGAACATGATCAGGAAATCACCAAAATATACTGGGCGATCGTGGGTAATCTTCCCGAAGAAGATCATGCCAAATTAACCCACTACATGGTGCGGGATGCAGAAAAGAATAAATCCTATGCTTACAATAAACCCAAAAGTGGAGCGAAAGAGGCCATCCTGGAATATAAATTATTGGGATGCGGACAACGTTACTATTTGTTAGAAGTGAAACTTTGCACGGGACGCCATCACCAGATTCGTTGCCAGTTGGCAAAGATCGGATGTCCTATCAAAGGGGACTTGAAATACGGTTTTCCCCGCTCCAATGAAGGTGGTGGAATCAGCCTCCACGCCCGGTCTATCACGTTCACCCACCCGGTGAAACAGGAAAAGATCACGATTGTCGCTCCCCCACCCTTGAATGACACGCTTTGGAAGTTTTTCTACGAGAATTTAGAATCATAAAAAAAGAGCCCGGAAAAATCGGGCTCTTTATCTTTATTTACTATCCTTTAAAGACTTATTCAACTTCATCAACAACGATTGATAATGAATTTTCGTATCTCCTGTCGCACCGGCAATCTTGGAATTCAAAAGTCGTTGAGCTTTCAAGGCCATATCCTGCAAGTACACTTTAGAATTATCAATCTCTCCGGTATTCACTTTCCGCACGAAACCATATCCATAACCAAATTCATTTAACGCCATCTGTTGTGCCACGTAACCGGGGCCACGTTCTTGCTCCACCTGACGGAATTGATCAAGATACTTGTTGATCAATCCGGTTTCATCCAGGCCATACGCCGCAATCTCTTCCACGGAAGGCATATAAGCCGCATCCGTCAACATCCGCAAAGCCCCTGCACCCGCGTCTTTCAACGAACTGGCGGAAACATCCACGATAAACTGTTGCAACATTTTATCGGCATCCGTCAAAGCCCGTCCTTTTACCGTGTTCTCAAACGCACCATTATACAAGTCTGTCAGGAATTCCTGAATCGTGTATGGGTTGGACGCGAGATGAGAGGACAGAATAATATTCCCGGTCAAACGTTCCAACTGGTCCAGTATTCTTTTTTGTAACACCGGAGTCATATCCACTCCCATGGTGAAATTCTTTTTCAAATCTGTCTTACTTAGCCAATCCGAAGACTTAAACTCTTTTAGTATCCACGCTAAAGAAGCTCGTTGTTTTTCCTTAGCAACCGGTTCATGGCGCTGTCCCTTCGTTCCGTCTTTTACTTCCGTCAAATAAATACCACCCACGTTATACATCACGTTCATGATATAACGATAATATTGATTGGCCAGCTGCTTGTATAGCTCTTCCCGGTGCGTGAAATCCGCATCGTCATTCACCCATTCTCCCAAGTTAGACAAGATATATTTCAGATTCTTTATCCCGTACTCCGCGGCTTTCACCGGATCGTCCCCCAAGTCCTCTTCAATAGCACTCGGATCATAGCGGGAATAAATCTGCTGTCTTCCATAACGATAGCGAGGATCCCCGGCTTTCTCGTCCACCCAACTCTCAAGAATAGCTTGCTCTTCCCATTCATTATTCACCTGTGGTAAAGGCTGATAGTTCCATTTCACCAGGAAATAATCATATATACCCAAATCCGGCGGGGTCAAGCGCACCCCCTTGTCTCCGGGTTGAGCCACGTAATTAAAACGGGCGTAATCCATAATACAGGGTGTTGTTCCGTACGTGTTGGTGAAAGAAGCGGAACGCAACGAATCTACCGGATAAGCGGCAGAAGCCGACATATTGTGCATGAAACCGAGACAATGCCCCACCTCATGAGCAACCACGTAAGCAATAGACTCTTTCACGATGTCATCCGGCATCTTCTTCGCCCTCACGGACGGATCGATTTGCGCCGTCTGCACGAAACGCCAGTTATTAATCAAACGAATCACGTCATTGTAAACCAGAACAGAGGCATTAACAATTTCCCCGGTCGTCGGGTCCACCCACGACGGTCCCATTGCATTTGCCGTCGAGGAGGGCAAATAACGAATACAGGAATATTTCAGGTTATCCGGATCGAATTCGGGATCATCCTTCGGGAAATCACGTACTTGCACGGCATTTTTAAACCCAATCTTCTCGAAAGCTGCATTCCACCGCAATGTACCTTCTTTTATCGGCTGTTTCCATAATTCCGGGAAAGCATCGTCAATATAAAACACGATCGGTTTCACGGGCTCCACGAGTTCACCCCGCTGAAAAGCCGCCATATCTTTAGGCTCCATGCGCCAACGGTTAGCCAGCGTATAATTCTGAATTCCATCCTTCTCCGTAGAGACGTGTTGTTTACTCGTGATAAAAATGCCTACCCGTGAATCGGAAATCCGGGGACGCATTTTCTCTTCCGGCAACAACAATAGAGAACGGGTCACCGTGGCCGTCAATGACATATTATCAAGAAACGAGAACGACATGAATTTCAACGACACTTTATAAGATAACATGGATTTCACGCTCAAGTTATCATCAAATGCTTTGACTTCACCTAAAGCAACACCGTCTTTGTTGAATGTAGAATTCAACTGGATCAATCCCATGATCGTCGTCGGAAGAAAGGCAAATTCCTTCATGTCCGTCGTGAATATCGGTGTCACATCAATCACCACCGCGGTACTATCCGGCGTGTAGGCTGCAATCTTGTATGAATACAACACGGCATCCGCAAAATTCTTATCAATCGCTTTTTGCAAAGAAGGTTCTTTCGGATTGGAAGTCACGAAAGCATTCACCTCGTTCAAGTAGATTGTACTATCAATTTTCGTGAACCTCACGTGTAGCGGGTCATTCTGCTTGTACCCCACGTCGCAAAAATCATTGCTGGAGGTTGATGTCAACGTGGAAGCGAATAACATCTCCCGTCCCAAGTATTTCATGGGAATCTCGAAATACAATTTTCCATCCACCTTATGCAAGGTGATAAAATTGCTTTTCACCGTCTCACACGACTCTTTCTGAAATAATTTGTCATAAGCACTTTTCTTCTCCGTCACCTTAGCCGTGGCGGCATTTTTACCTTTCTTTTTCCGCCCGGCAGCATCCGCTTCCCGTGAACAAGGTAGCACGAAAAGTGCCACGAACAATACTAGCATCCATTTTTTCATACTTTTCAATTTTATAGTAAGACATTAAAAGAGGTTATTCTACTTTATTAAAACGGAATACCAAGGGATACAACTCTCTCATGGGATACTCTTTAGGTTCCCCCCAACCCGGGTGAGTCTCGTCATAATAGGTTCCTGTCAAGAAATCTGTCGGTTCATAATCAACGATCCGGAATTCAAGTACCTTGCCTTTATTCAGTAACCGTACGAGCACGATCGCTTTTCTCTCCGCCACATTTGTTACCGAATAATTCACATTTGCTTTACTTAATTCCAACGTAACTACATCCCGTTTTATCCCGTAAGCATCTTGATCCCATAACTGTTCCGGCTCTTCTCCGATATAAACGACCTCACAATTCCGAAGATATTTAGCCAGATCACCTTGCACTCCATCCACGTTCAGCGTATTCGTTGCCCCGGCAGTAAACACAATCCTATCCGTGGATAAATTATTAACCGGTAGATTATCACAATCAGTAGGGTGTCCCCATACCATTCCTTTAATAAAATCCCCACTGATAAAAGTCGGAGAAACCCAAGTTCCAACAAAGTCTTCGTACAAAGTGGGACCATTCACATTAATCGTAACAGAAGTATTCGTTCCACCTTCAAAAAGTCCACCTTCAACCAAACGAATAATAACCTTGTCTTTACCGACCTCTTTTTTCAGGAAACGAATCGTTACGTCAGCTGTTGCCTTCTGGATTCCCATGATCAATTCCCGTCCACCTCCCACAATTTCGTAATGTTCCCCTTCTACCGCCGTGGATGCAGGATCTATTTCAAAAGGAACACGAAGCTCCTCCCGCTTATACATATAGTCAACACCTCCCACCGTTAATTTCATAGAAACCACGACCTCACTTTTCAAATCCATTGTAGTTTGTGAAAAAGAACAGGTAAAGATATCCTTTGTTTCCACCGGAATAATGGCCCAGCGATTATTCCACAAACGATACCTCGGCACCTCCTGCAAGCTTAGGCGAATCTCCCTCTGTCCGATCACGTTCTCCTTTGGAGTCACCCAAACCGTATCAATCCAATCGCCGGGATGAAGCACGAACTCCTTGGCTGAAATCGTGTAATCTTCATCCAAAACAGCAGAACCGTCTATCATGAAAGGTACTTTTATCTCTTCCGTCACGGGTTCCGAAACGATCAACTCCACGGCCAAAGGTTCTGCCGCTTTCAATATATAGATAGGACGCCCAAAACTTAATTTCGGATCGCTATTATCATCATCCGAGCAAGCCAATATAAGGCTCAAACTTAAGAATAACGAGAAAACAAATAAAATCTTTCGCATAATTATATCTTTTTTATTCGTTCAAACTCTTTAATTTCCGATTGCTTCTTCATAAGCATCTCTCTTGGCCTGAATAATATCCCGCTCAGCATTTGTTAAACGGCTGGGAGCCGGCAAAACAAATTCCGTCTTCATATCTACCAGACGAGGAGGCGTATCATCAACATCATCACATCCTGTAAACAACAACATGAATAACCCCAATCCTAACACATATTTTAATGTTCTCATATCCATTCTATTTAAATTTTACAGTCAATAAGTCTCATACCCAGGATTTTGTATTAACCCCGCGTTCAATGCAATATCTTCCTTCGGGATCGGGAATGTATACAGGAATTTGGCTGTCACGTATTTCACCCCGTTGTAGCCGCACCATCTTTCCGGTCGTCCGTTCCGCTTTAACTCGTACCAACGATCACCCTCCAAATACAGCTCCTTACGTCGTTCATTCAATATTGAAGACATCAATGGAGTTAAAGCTTTTCCTTCTGCATCCACTTGAATTAATGCCGTGGGATCAACCACCGGTAAATCGGATTCCGTGTAAGGGGTATAACCGGAAATTCTATTCTCCCGCAAATGGTTCAGATACTTCAATGCATTTTCCGTATCTCCGGAATGAGCATAACTTTCAGCCATGATCAAACACATTTCCGCCGAACGTAAGGACGTTTTCAACATTTTAGTATTTACAAACTCCGCATCAAAAGAAAAAGTATAACGAATATCCCTCTCTCTTTCCGTAAACAAATTCACAAACTCCAAAGGCAACGGACGTCCTTTAGTTTTCTGCATATCCGTGTACACGTATCCTTCCGATTTGGATATTCCGGAACGGATCAACACATTTCCCAGTTGCTTCACCTCAGTTTGAATCATCTCTTTATAAGCCTCCCCGCTAATTAACGGGTATTTATCCAAGACCTCCTTGGCCGTGCTCGCTGCCAATTCCCACTCTTGCACCCAAAAATAAGTTCTGGCCAGATAAGCTTTAGAAACATCCACGTAAAAACGATAATGTTGATCCGTTTGATTCAAGCTGATGGCCTGTTTCAAATTCTCAACGACGAAATCAGCTGTTTCTTTCAAATTTGAACGTTCGGGAGTTCCCTCCATATCAAACACTTTCACGATAGGAACACCTAACATTTTATCAGCATTGTTTTTATCATACGGCTCACAATAATTACGCATCAACGTGTAATAACACACGCCTCGAATCGTGTAAGCCGTTGCCAATAGTTTTTTACCAAAATCAGTATCCCGCTCTTTCAATTCCTCTATCACGATATTGCAATCCCGAATGACTTCATACAATGATTTAAATCGAAACGATAAGCTACTAATATCTATTCCCACGTATATAGGCAAATCCAACTTGGTTGTCAAATCAGCATCCCAGTTATCCGTATAAGCTTCATAGGCCGCTACTGTTGAGGGAGCTCCGAAAAAAGCGTATTCGCTAGCTCCATCGATATTGTATAAATGTCTGTGTAATAATGCAGAGAATTCTTCTGCTGTTTCCGGAATCACCTCGCCTTTGTTCTTCACGTCCAGATACTCCGTACAAGACAGATTACAGAAAAGGAACAAGATCATGATGTATAAACTTGACTTTCTCATATCTTTAAAATTTTAATATTCAAATTCAATCATTTAAAATCCCACATTCACCCCTAACGTCATGGAACGGGTAATCGGGTAAGTCGTCCCCGGTGTTTCGGGGTCAATTCCGGAATAATTGGTAAACGTGATAAAATTATTCATCGTAAAAGAGAAACCTACCGAACTCAATCCCAAAGATTTTACTATTGATTGCGGTATATCATAATACAACGAAATATTTTTAATTCTCAAAAAAGATACATTTTCCAAATAAGCACCTTTCGTTATCTCCTGCGAATGCACGTTATACTGATCCAATAATAAACGATCACCCATAAAATCGATAATCCTCGGGTATTTCACCCCGGTCGTTCTTTCCGGAGTCCATCGATTCACCATATCTTTCGAAACGTTCAAATGATTACGATACAAATCGCTATACACCGTTTGAGGCGTTTCTCCCGTTCGATTCGAAGTAATAATCTCATAACTTGCCGGGGAAGTCACCATATTCAATAATTTCGCACCCGAAGAAACCACGCCTCCAACATTCAACCGTAAATTTCGATAGGAAAAATCCACGTTAAAACCACCGGTAACCGGAGAAATCGAAGTGCCTAAATAATAACGATAATTATCCACGGCTTGTAAATCTGTTCCTTTATAAATCTGAGCATCCGGTCTTAATTCGTAAGTATACACCCCATCACGCGGGTCTATTCCCGTGTAACGTCCGGCAAAAACAGACTCCAAAGGGAACCCCTCGTATCGCCCGTCCTGTATCACTCTTTTTTTACTGTATTTGGACAAAATATTACGATTCCATGCAATATTTCCGGCTACATTGAACTTGAAATCTTTACCATCCAAAATCTTTACTCGCAATGTCCCCTCGATTCCTTTATTTTTTATCTCGGAAGTATTAAATCCTTGTCCGGAGAATCCTGTCGTAGATAACACATCAACCGTAGACACGATATCAGAACTTTTCCGGTAATAGGCTTCCACCAACCCACTGACTCTATCCTCAAACAAACCGAAATCTAAAGCAATCTTCATGTCTTTCGTTTTCTCCCAACGCACTTTCGGATTAGGTGCTTTACTGATCGATCCGGTTCTCAATCCGTCCCAATAAGTCGTAGAATAGTTCAATACCAAATCTTTACTGACTGATTTCACGATATTCCCGGTGTACCCCATCGCTGCCCGTAATGTCAATCGATTCACTACTGGATGCAAACCATACATAAACCTCTCTTCATCCAAATGCCAAGCCAACCCTAATGACCATGTCGGATTAAACTGCTCGTCACTACCAAAGTTATTCGAACCATCTGTCCGAAACGTAACACTTAATAAATAACGTTCCAAATAACTATAGTCCAGGGATGCATAGAATGAGGCAAAACGGCTTTCGGAACTAACCTCTCCTGATAACTGGTCTATCAAGTCGGCATATCTTTTCACGTCTTCCGGTTGAGGATTCGGATGCATCGGCATAGCCGAATTACCAGTTACATCGTCATACCCGAAACGTTTTGCATAAGTACGGTTACTTTTATCACCTCGTAACTCGGCTCCCCCCAATACAGCAATCCGATGGGCATCACCAAATACATCCCGATATTCTAATTGTCCCCGGACATTATAACTCGTTCCGTCCGATGAAGTCTGGGTTATTGACCCATAGGGAATCCAATCCCCGTTATTTTCATCAAAATAAAGCCGATCCAAAAAAGCGGCATACGTATCTCTTCCCTTCACGTCATCCACCTTATTGTTATAGTACGTGTACGAAGCTAACCCCGAGATTTTCAACTTCTCGATAATATCATAACCGAGATTGACCCTTACGGTTCCACTTGTATTATCTGCCGAACTTGAAGTCTCTTTCATCTCACGCATAATATTAAACCCACTAGGAGGTTGCACCCCATCACTCAAATTCCCGTCATTAATACCTGCCAAATTAAAATAGGTCCGATCAGACCGATAGCTCCCATCCGAATTATACAATGTCTCGTAAGGATTCGCAAAATAGGCATATTTAAACGGGTCTACTATCATGGAATAGCTATCAGATTTTTGTTTTGACAGATCTATCCCAAACCCAAGATTCAAACGGGCAGATGGATTCAAATCAATCTTAGCATTTAAATTATAACGTTGATAATCTGTCTCTTTTACCAATCCCTTATCATCCGTAACTCCTAAAGACACATAGTACGTGTACTGTTTAGATCCACCGGAGAAAGAAAGATGATGATTCATCGAGAATGAATTACGGAATAACACGTCAAACCAATCCGTTGAATGCTTGGCCAGATTCGAGATATACGCCTCCTGTTCCTCCCCGCTCATAGGTTCAAAATTATCCTCATGCCAAAGTTTATCATCTTTTCCAAGCTTTTCAGACCGAAGCATACCTACTATTCCCACCACCGGGCTATGAATCTTCCGAGACGCCGTTTTATTATATTCAAAAGACTCAGAAGAAAATTCATCCCACAATTCTTGTTCCCAGACTAATTTCTCCGCAGAATTCATCAATCCCGGATCTCGTTGTGGTTTCAACCCGACAGAAAGAGTCGCTGAATAATTTACTCTCATTTTGCCCGCTTTCCCTTTCTTTGTCGTGATAACAATCACACCTCCCGCAGCCCTTGAGCCGTAAATAGCCGCCGCCGAAGCATCCTTCAAAATAGTTACATTTTCTATATCATTCGGATTAATTCCCGCTATTCCCGTAACAAAAATTTCATTCAGATTACCAGATTTAATCTGCCCTGTCGAAATATTCGGGACATTCTGCTGTAAAGGTACACCATCCACCACCCATAAAGGCTCCGCATCCCCACTAATCGTATTCGTTCCCCGTATTCTGACTTTAGCCGCCTCTCCCGGTCTACCGGAAACCGCCATCACACTAACTCCGGCAACCTGTCCCTGCAACAACATATCCACTGTCGGTGTAGCCTTATTGGCAAAAACATCTTGTCCCAAGCTAGCAGTAGAGCCTGTTGAAGTACGAGTTGTTTTTTGACCATATCCCGTAATAACCACTTCCTCCAACTCGCCGACTTTTTCTTTCATCACCACCCGGACCACTCTCTTGAAATCCGTCACCTTCACCTCCCGCGTCTCCATACCCACGAACGAAAACAACAAAAATACCTCTTTTTGTTCCGGAATCGTCATCTGAAACATTCCCGAAATATCCGTGGTCACCCCCACGTAAGTTCCTTTCAACATAACGGTTACTCCCGCTATCGGCACGGAATCCTGATCCATCACCAACCCGTTTAACGTCACCTTCTTTACTTCTTGCTTGGCCGGACGATCTGGACGTATAATCACCACGTGATCCTCGATCTCGTAAGAAAATCCCGTCCCTTTCAGACATTTATCCAATACCTCTCGAATAGAAGCATCTTTCACATCCAGAGACTTCACCCGTACATTTTGAATGTCATCCAGATTATATACAAACGTGTAATCACTATTTTCCCGAATCTGGGAAAAGATATTGGTTAAACTAATATCATTTCCTTTCAACGTCAACTTTAACTCTTGCGAGTAAACACTTGCCAACAAAGCAGTGTTTTGCAAGAACAAGCACAGGCATAGCAATTTCACAATTAACAATTTTCTCCACAGCTTTAATCTCCTTAAACTGTTGGGGTTGTCATTTTTTTTCATACTTTTGCTTTTAGGTTTCACATTTTATTAGATGATGAGCTTAGTAGGCAGGTAATGGGGCTACATTACCTGCTTGCATCATTTTAAAGTTACATTACAATTTTTCGAATTCGATTATGCTAATAAATTTTGACAAAAGTAACCTTCGAAATCTATTCTATAAATCCCCTATTATAGGGATTTTCTTTTCGAGGTTCACTCTAGCAAATCGTAGGTTTCCAACCATTTATGAATATAAATACTTTTTCCTTGAATTAGAAACTTTACTTTTTGTGTCTTTTCAATTTTAGTTAGTAAATCCTGAATATTATTATAGCGTTTCATTTCAACCGAATATCTTAACTTTTTCAATGCCTCATCATTAAAAACTATATTAACATCATACCATTGCGACAAACGCTCGGCAATCGTCTCTAAAGCCGCATTTTCGAAATAAAACACCCCATCTTTCCATAACGTGAAATTCCTTGCATCCACCTCCCTCATTAAAATCTTTCCGGTCTCCGCAATCACCTCTGCCTGTCGGTCCGGTACCATAAGTACCGATTCATCTTTATAAGTCAAGCAGACTTTACCCTCGACAAGAGTCGTAATCGTACGTCCCCGATAAGTCATCACGTTAAAACTCGTTCCCAACACTTTTATATCCACCCCCTTCGCTAACACGTGAAAAGGTTTCCCTTCATCCTTTGCCACTTCAAAATAAGCCTCCCCTTCAATCTCCACACTTCGCCTATCCCCGACAAACGTAATAGGAAAGCGCAACTCGGAATCGGAATTCAACCACACCTTCGTCCCATCTGACAATTCCACCATATACTCTCCCCCGCGAGGTACAACCAACGTGTTATACTCCTCCTCCTTCGGGGTACTCGTTTCTTCTTCTATTGCCCGATAAACAATTTTCTTTTCCGTCGCAACTATTTTTACCCCGGGTAAATCCAATTTCATATTTTCTTTTTGTTCCAATTTCAAGAATCTTCCGTCAGCCATAATCAACTGGGCCCTTCCTGTCCCCGGAACAATTTCCACGTTGTCAATTATCGTGACTTCCGAAGATTTCCACTCGGAAGACACGAAATACCCGCACACCAATAAAGGTATCACCATAATAGCCGCACACCGGCCTATTCTTTTCCAAATAACATACTTCCTGAAATAGACACGCTCAAATTTTCGCCACTCATTCTTTACTGTTTGTTTTCCTTTCTCCCTATGCTCGTTTCCCGTCATGATATATGTCCGAATCTCATCATATTCTTTTGCATGAGCAGGGCTTTCTACACGCCATTGCTCCAACCGAGCTTGATTCTCTTTCGTAATCACCCCGGCAAACTCTTCCGCAATCAAATGAGCAATTTTAAAACGTCTTCTTAGCAAATTCATACGATTTAAATTTAGCGTTTATTAAGAAGACGATTGAGAAAAAAAAGTGGGTGAGCGTAAAAATAAATTATTTATCGACTAAAACGAACAAAATCATCAAAAGATCCTTTGACAACAAGGTTCTTAACGTCACATAAGCACTCTTTTTCAATGATTTAATTGTATTAACGGAAACACCTAACCGTTCTGCCACTTCCGTATTGTTAAACCCTTTCAAGTTCAGTAAAATGATCGAACGAGTCTGTGAAGGTAGCTTATCAACAGCATCGTACAATATTCGGGACACCTCCTGTTGAGTAACCTCCTTCAGAAAATCATATTCTTCGAGCTCTTCCTCGTTTACCCGATTCTGGTACTGATTTTCTATCTTTTGATGCTTACAATGATCCAGATAGATACGACGGGCTACGGTGTACAAGAAAGCTTTGGCATTCTCTTCCGTCTCGAACTCTCCCCAATGCTCGAATACTCTCACAAATGCCTCCTGCGTGAAATCTCTCGACAATTCACGCTCTCCCGTGTAGCGTTGCATCAACGTGTAAACGGGAATAAAAAAAGTCTCGAAGAAAGCTTTAAACTCTTTATGCGATACGATAGCCATAATGAAAAGCATTGTTCTTTCGCAAATATAAACATTTTATAATAATATTCCACACGACCACAATTGCTTATTCCGTTACTTCGCTCGCAAAAAGTTTTGAAAAATATCACAAGGTTTATTTACAACAACCTTTGACCATTAATCACCAGTTCAAAACTAATATTCAAAAACTCGGCAGCCTTCCGGCTCAACATCATCCGTCCTAAAAAGATTTCGAAATAATCCATCACCGCCGAAATGGACGTATCAATCTTCAAATCCAAAATAATAGCCGAATGATCCTCATTAAAATAAATCTTGGATTCCTCCACGGCATAATTCACCCGATCATGAATATCAAAACTTGCGAAATCTTGATTACGCACCCGACTTCTCCGCACGTCAGTTTTGTCAGCCAAAATCAAGGCAGCGGCAATCGGATTTACGGCAGCAGCCGTACTCTCGTCATGATTACCGATAGCACTGATGACCATGGCTATCTCCACCGGGTCCATCCCCATCCGGTCCAGCAATCGGAAAGCCATTACCGCACCGCTCTGTGCATGGTCAATCCGGTTCACGATATTACCAATATCGTGCATATACCCGGCAATCTTGGCTAACTCAGCCGTTCGCTTCGGATAATTTAAAGTTAATAAAATCATCTCCGCCATCGTCGCCGCTTTCACCACGTGGGGAAATGAATGTTCCGTGTATCCTAAAGCAGACAAAGCCCTATCCGCCTCCGTGATATAACACTTTATACTCTCGTCATTTCGTATATCCTCGTACGTGACTAACATAAAAATAACCTTTTACTTCAACAATACCGTTTTCCACTCTTCCGGCTTGAATCCCACCAACACGAAATCCTCCCCGATTACCAAAGGACGTTTCACCAACTTCCCGTCAGACGCTAGTAACTCCAACTGCTTCTCCTCACTCATCCCGTCCAGCTTCTCTTTCAACTGCATGGATTTATACAATAAACCGCTCGTGTTAAAGAACTTCCGCAACGGCAAACCACTTCTCTCGAACCATATTTTCAACTCCTCACATGTCGGGCGTTCTTCCACGATATGCCGATCCGTGTAATTCACTTTTTGTTCATCCAACCACTTTTTCGCCTTCCGGCAAGTACTACACGCCGGGTACTCTAAAAATAAATATCCTTTCATCATTTTAATCTTAATATGCTCAAACATAAATCAACCTCGTCCGGGTAACCCGTATGTTTTCCCTCTACATCCGACAACTTCACGGCAGGTAAAAATACCTCACTCCCTTTCGGACGACATTCAAATAACTTAATCACCATATTTAATGGCGTAACCCCTACGTCATTCGTGAGGTACGTCCCGATCCCGTACACGTCATGCAAACGCCCGCTCACAAAAGCCTTGATTCTCTTCACCCCATCTAGATCCAACGCATCGCTGTACACGATCGTCTTACTTTTCGGGTCCACCCGATGTTTCCGGTAATGTTCCAATGCTTTCTCCGTGAATTCAAAAGGATCGCCGCTATCCCAACGCAAACCGTCAAACAACTTGGCATACTTCGTGTCAAAACTATTAAAGAAATTATCGGAAGTATACGTGTCGGTCAAAGCTATTCCCAAATAACCATCGTAAACATCCACCCAATTTTCCAACGCCAAGGCATTCGCTGACCGGTAACCGAAATGCGCCCCGTGATACATGAACCATTCGTGCGGGTGAGTACCCATCGGGGTCAGATCATATTTCATGGCAAAATACACGTTACTCGTCCCGTTCAGCAAGCCTTTCATATTTTCCTTCAAAATGCCGATCACCCGATCCTGCACGTCAAAGGAGTATCTTCTCCGGGTACCGAATTCAGAAATTTCCGCTTTTATATCCGCAAAGGCTTTTGCTTTCTCCGTTGCATTCCGTTCCAAATCTCGGGCGACTTGTCCAGTCATCCGAAAATACAATTCAGAAATCATCGCCATTAAGGGAACTTCCCACAACACGGTCCGGTACCACAATCCCCGAATCTCCACGTCCAGCTTTCCTCCCTCCTGGCTCACCTTTACCTCGGCAGGATTAAAACGAAAACCTTTCAAGAGATCGAAAAACACCGAATCAAAATAATAACATTTCGCTCGCATGAATTTCTCGTTTTCCTTGGAAAGCACCACTCCCGCCATAGCCTCCACCTCTTCTCTCAAAGCATCGGCAAAACCGGGTGGAAAACTCGCATTTCCCCTGTTCACGAAACGATAAACCACTTCCGAATCCGGAAACTTCTTTTGTATGGCATTCATCACCGTGAACTTGTACAAATCGTTATCTAAAAAATCATGGATGATCATTCTATTCCCTTTTATGCAAACAACAAAGATTCTGACGTCTCAAAACGAGCCCCCATACGGGCAGCCTTCTCGTAAATTGGAATAGCTAAATCCTCGCATCCCGAAATATTACTCATGCAATCTTCCAGTATTACCAGTCGCCGAACTACCTCAGGATAATCAAACAACTGCCTCAACGTGTTTGCCACACAGTGACTTTTTGCCTCGCCGGCCAACCAGATCACGTCATACGACTCTAACTCGTCCTTCAGTTTCATGTTAAACTTCGTGTCAGCATCACCCTCCAAAGGGATATTTGCCCGAAAAGCACCGAAAAACTCGGTCGAAGGATTCAAGCCCTTTTCCACCACCTCGTAATATTTTCCTTCTCTGGCCCAGCACGTCACGGCCTCCATCAACACAGGAGTTATAGCTGCCCCTTCACTCCCGTACAGACAATGCTCCGGCCAAATCATGTGCTTATACTCCTCGTTTTCAATCAATCGACGTAAATAATCAATCACCTCATCTTTATCTCCGAAAGGAATCCACTCTCCCGATAACACCTCCCACCATGAAATAGTTGTAAAAGGAGCCGGATGCTCTCCCCGTTTGTTCTTCCAATAAGACGGATGAGCAATATCCATCACGTGATGTTCATCTGCCGTGAGAATAATCTTATCAATAACAGTCATTTTCTCCTTGATCAACCGACTTAACCTCTCCACGTCTTTCTCAGCTCCCGGCACGTAGAGCGAACCTGAAGGCAAACAAAAATCGTTTTGCATATCCACTACCAACAATACAGTCTTCATCTTCTTACAACATTCCTAAATCATGAAACATCACCCGATATTCTGCCGCTTTATCCTCTAAAGGCTTCGGGTAAGCCCGTGAAGACGAAGGCATCCGGTACAACCGTAAAGCCCTCCCTTTATATTCAAAATCACTAAAACCTCCCACTTTAGGATTCTCAGCCCCAACCAAGGCCAGCAAAGTATCTGTTGCTTTCTGTCCCGTGGTTACGATCGCCTTACATTTGGGAATTCGTTTCAGCACGGCATCCAAATCCACGGGAGTAACAATCTCCAAAAACTGATCGGATGCATTTCCCCGTTGACGAATCACCTCCATGGCCGTGTCAAACAAGGCAACCCCGGTTTCTTCCAAAAAAGCGACTAACCGCTCTCGACTAAACGCTTTCTTCCCCTTTTCTAAAAAATAATCTTTATCCCCGAAAAACAACACCCCATATATCCTCCACATATCATTTTGCAAATTCGGGTAGTAAAACTCCATAGACCACCTTGCTTTTGGTGGCGGGAAACTTCCCAACATCAATAACTTGGCATTTTCCGGCAAGAACGGTTCTAATGGATGTTTTTCTATTTCTATATGTTGACTCTTTATTTCCATTACCAACTTCTACGTTTTCTACAACAATTTTGTTAAACATTACTTTTTTTTCCTTTTCTTCTCCACAGACCACCCGAATTTACCAATTTTTTCTCCCAATTCAAAATATCCTCCATGCAGATACACCAAAGGATCAGCATTCGCCAACTCAAACTTCCCGCTATCCTTATCCAAGTAACAATCATCAGCCTGCACGTTCACCACCTCTGCAATAAACATATGATGCGATCCCAAAGGAATAATTTCCTTCACCCGACACTCAATCGACACCGGAGACTCTTCAATAATCGGGGCTTTCACTACCTTTGCCTTTCCCGGTGTCAGCTTCATATCTTCAAACTTATTGTAATCCTTCCCGGAACGTACCCCACACCAATCCGTGGCATACGCCATATCCTTCGTGGTTAGGTTAATCACGAACTCCATATTCTTCTGAATAATCGGGTACGAATATCGCTCCGGTCTCACGGAAATATAACACATTGGAGGATTCGTACACAACGTTCCTACCCATGCCACTGTCAGCACGTTATATTCACTCAGCTCACTCCCGCAACTTACCAACACGGCGGGCAAAGGATAAATCATATTTCCCGGCTTCCAGTTATGCTTCATATCAATCTATTTTATGCAGGCAAAGATAAAGGAAAAGATCAGCTAAAAAAAGACTGAATTTTACCCACCCACCTGTTTTCCAATTCTGCCAATCCGACATCAACAACCGTCAACTCGTCTCTTCGTGTCACTGCCAAGCCGTCTGGCACGCCCTTTGTTAAGTCACCAAATGGATAGGACCAGCTATTTTTTAATAACCGATCTCTACTCATTTGATCACTTAAATATTTAACACTTAAATTATAGGAGATTTTATCATGGGTGCAGCCGGAAACAAAAAACCGAAGAAAAGCAAGAACAAAAAAGATGTTCCGTCTTATTTAGTTGAAGAAATGACACACGAAACACCTCTAAAAAACAAAAAGCACAAATAAAAATATGCTTATGGGAAAACAGAAGAGGGGAAATATCAAAAGCCCCTCTTTTTTGTTATGGTAATTATATAATCCCTAAAAAGGCAAGCCCCCATATATTCCCCCCGTTATCAAATGAAGAGAGGATGAATACTTAGGGTAGTCACCAAATAATCACAGATCAAAAACCTATCAACTTCGGTACAAACACGCTCGTGAACGCCTTTAAAACGTCTTTGTATCGAAGTTGATACGTCTTTAATCCCTAAGTACATCGAATATGCAACGGGTAAACACCCTGTATTACCCCTAAAAAGTTTACTGTAAAGCAGAATAAACTTATGTTAGAATTAGCAAGTTATATAAAGACCAACTTTATAAAATTAATCTTTTTTAAAGAGATAAGGATAACCCTGTCCGATTTCATGACGTATACGCCATAGAATTTGAATATTCTATTAGTCATTCTTTCAAGGACTAGCAGAAGATGGTGAGGGGATATGTCAATTCGTAAACTAAACTAATCAGAATAAAATAAAAAAGAGACGCTATGAAAAAAATTATTTTTTTATTGGCAATGACTACATTCCTGTTCAGTGACTTCGCGATGCAAGCACAAACAAAAAAAGAACTACGGGCAAAAAGAAAAGCTCACAGGGAATGCATGAGGATGCACAACAGAATGGTTCGCGAACAACAAAATATGATCGCCTACCAAGACGCAGTAAAAGCACTTAAAAGTAACAGTTGGGTGTTACAAGCCAACACGCTGTTCAATAATTTCGGGGCTGCCATTCCCGTAACGAACAACTTGAACTTCGTGGCCATGGACAACAATCAAGTTTCCTTGCAGCTGGCATTCAACGGGTTTAACCCCGGACCGAACGGCTTAGGCGGGATCACGCTCACCGGCTGGCCTTCCAGTATTAACGAAAGAGTTGACAAAAACGGAAATATCACTTACACGTTCAACGTGATGGGTGCCGCTTTATTCGCTCAAGTTACTGTTCGCCTCGGCTACGGGAGTAATTATTCTACAGTAACCGTAAGTTCAAACACGAACGGAAGAGAGTTGACTTTCTCCGGGAACTTGGTTCCTTACAACCAGTCGAACATTTTCCAAAGTGGATTCAGTTTTTAAGAAAGCAATAAAAAGAACTCTCGTTTAATATTCAATTACTCAGACACATTTGTGTGAAAAAAGGTTCCTTACGGAACCTTTTTTTTATTTTAACCGGACCAATACATTTCGTATTCTATCACCTGAAGAGGGACGCTCCGCCTTATACTGCATCAATGTACCCTCTTTACTATAAAGCAGAAAATGGGGTATTCCTTTGATATTCATCATCGTGGCAAATTGATCTCCGGTCACGATATATTGGTGGCCATGCATGTTTAATTGTTTCATCTTTTCCTTCCATGCTTTTTTATTCGTATCGAGCGAGATACTGATAAATTCCACCATGGGATTATTTAATTGCTTTTCTAATTTTTGCAAATAGGGAACTTCTTGACAACACGGACCACACCATGAAGCCCACAAGTCAATGTAAAGATATTTTCCCAGGAAATCCGTTAGTTTGTGCATTTTACCATCCACGTCCTCCAGCATCACGTCGGGCAAAGCCGCTCCTTCCATGGAATACTTTTTGGATTCGAAATTCTTTACCAGCTTCTCCCCTTCTTCCCCTAGTTCAGCCGCCATATTTTTTAAACGCAGCAAACCTTCTTTAAAACCGTTTTTGTAGTTATAATTTGCCACGAAACTTTGCAACACCAAACGACTCACAGATAACACGATAGATGGTACCGTAAAACGCTCTTTCAATAGTTGAATCTGTTCCTCCGGTGTCTCACGTTCTTTCTTCAGATAATTGAACACGAAAGAATTCGTGTTATAAAAACGTGAAGCCATGGGATCATCCAAAACCTCGTAGACCGGGGGAACCAGTTCATTCATACCATCGGGTAACACCTCTCCATTTCGGGAATACATATAAGTCACGCCATCCAAAGCCTGTATAAAAGACAAATAAGCCTGTATACGTAGGTAGCTTTCCGTCATATTGGCAGGTCGAAATTCTTCTATCACGTTATTCACCCGAGTATAGATTTCACCCATACTATTTTTTAGTTCACTCGCCACGGGCGGGTTCTCCCATATCGATCGACTTTTATCCAGATAAAAACGATTATAGGTTATCAATGCCGCATTATTACGATCTTTCTTATCCACGGCCATTTCTACCCTCCGATTTTTGAATTGAATATCAAGCTCAACTTTTGTTCCCGGTTCAATATATAATGCCTGTTCAAACGGCCACTTATTTTGCCCGGTTCCCACGACTCCCATCAAAGTTACGATCCGAGATGTGTCACCATCCAGTTGGAGCGAAAAAAGTCCTGTTTGATTTTCAACCGATAAAGAATCTCTCTTGTCTCCATCAATCAAAAATAATTGATATTCCGAATATTCTCCCGGACTTACCATTCCGGTAACCTCTGCGGGGCCTTTCTGCCTGCAACCGATGGTTGCAAGCAGAAGAAGAATACTGATTATATGCTTCATTTTACTTTATACATTATTTTTATCGGCTTGTAGGCCACGTTTTTGTAAGAATTGATCAAACGACCGGTCCTCGTGTCGTAGATATAGACATACCCGTTTTCACCAGATTCATCCGAGCGATAAGCTCCCACGTACACTTGGGATTCATCCGGGCTAATCGCCATTGTCGTGATCTCGGCGTTAGGAATGTCATCAATCGTCGCCCACGATTCGGTCGGGAACGAAGTGGAAGAATAGTACCAACGATAAATCTTATTACCTTGCGCGTAGAACAAGCATTGGTAAGAAGGACTGGCTACTTTCGGATTCTCTTTTTCAAGAACCGGATTGGTAATCACTCTTTGTACATCCCGATAATCAATACCTACATATTGATAAGTATCAGGATCTTGCAAGTAGATATAATTACCTAAAGAGGTTTTCCAAATCTCACCATTCTTTCGTGTCAATACGGTAAATGACGATCCTTTCTCATTCTCAAATATCGCAACCACTTCATGATCTTCATCCCAAATTGCCCCGAATTGGGAACAATCATTAACCGTGTACCCGTTATAATAACAAATCGTGTGCAGATCCGCATCCCACAGATAATATGCAGGATTATAAGCACCGAAATAACCGTGGTGTACCAAAGAATAGGTTGATCTCAACGCCGTATGAGAGAGTATCAATCCCTCCATACTGGCCAAATTATACACTTTCCCATTCTCGGACAGAGCGATTGCCGTACGAGCCGTGTTGTCCGGCATCATCATTGCCACGGGGACAAAATCCAAAAACTCGGTAGCCGTCACGACATTCTCCAATTCAAGCGTTTTGGCATTTACCATATAAATAGAAGGATCATCTTTATAACTGATAAATAATTGAGATAACCTTTTTGACATATCCGTGGGTGATTTCGGGAACACAACTCCGGGATTATTCGTTGACAAACAACGAGTTTCAAAACTTCCCAAAGTACCATCAGCCATCTGACGCATAAATGAAAGCATCCCTGTCCCGTCATTACTTTCACTCAACACGGCAATTCCCTCTTCGTAAGGCGAATTAATATGCAACTTGAACTCGTAGAAGGCACTACTATGTTCGTTACTTACCTTTACCCGCATCGGAAAAGTACCTAACTCCTGACAATCCACGTACAAAACCGATGAATCCGAATAAAACTTGTAATCCATATCCCATTGGAATGTCAAAGGAAGATCTTTTTCCTTTTGAGTTACATAAGAAGTAATATCAATCACCAGCGTCTGATTCTTATCCCGGTTATATTCTTTCTGCAAACTATTGGTATCAATGGCCACTTCGGATATCCGAACCGTGTCAACCGTCGTGTCATCATCAAAACAACCGATTGCCAATAAGCCTATTAACCATATATATAAATATTTCAACTTCATAATCATCTGTTTTTATTACATATATCATTCATTCTATCAATACGGTTTCGGGATATCATTTCGCCCGCTTTCCAATAATTCCGGATTTGCTTCAAAGAAATCATACATGGGAATCAAGATATACTTGGTTGCCGCATAATTATACTCGTCCATCCACCCGTATTGAACCTTTTCCAAATCCGGACCGTACATTTCAACCATGCCTTTATACGTGGCCGGGGCACTTTGCTCCATCGCCCGGAAGTACTCCATGAACTTCACCCATTTCACCGGATCCCACACTCCTAATTTATAATTAGGCCATGTTAAATTACCTTGCCAATCTTTCCATTGAGGCGGTTCCACGATGTTATTGAAAGAAGCTATTGCCACGGTTAGTATCTCATTTTCCGGCTCAAAATCATCTGTTGATACCAAACGGAAAGCAACCTGCCAATATGTATCACTTCCTAAATCTTCACGCAAAACAGTCACCGGAAGTACTCCATTTACAGAATCCGCCTTAATAATTAACTCCGTCGGCATAATATAATGCTCTCCCGCTTTTGCGGTCGTTTTGTCTGTCACAACCTCCACCTTGAAAGAACGTTCCTCTTTCACCGGAGCCCCCATTATTTTCACGGGAAGTTCCATCTCATGGGAAGTGACTTCCAATTTTGTCACCCCGAAAGAATACACCACACTATCCTCCGTGAAATAAATTCCGGTACGGGAAGAGTCGAACAATTTATAATCTTGTTCGTTGCAAGAAGTCAGTCCTGTGCCGAACGACACGAACAAGCAACTAATAATTATATATGTTATTTTTCTCATATGCTTCTTATTTACGATTTCATCTTCTAAATTCAAACTCTTGTGACGGAATATCCACCACGTAAACTTTCTTGTCTGCAGGTATGATTTTACCCTCCACGTTCAAGATATCCAGATTCAACCGTTTCATATGGTAGAAAGACTGGCCTTCCCCGACAAACTCTTTATACCGGTCATCCGTGATCTTGTCAATCGTCAAAGTTTCAGCCGGGGTTCTCTCGTCCAGAGCTACCAACCCCCGACTTTCCAGCAATTCATTAAAATAATCGAGAGCTTGATCATAATGTCCCAATTTCAAAGCACACTCTGCTGCGATATAATACATTTCAGACAAACGAATCATATTAATCCCGCGAATTTGTCCCGCCGGACGAGAATATTCGTTATTGTTCAACACGTAAGAATCCGTCAATTTATCCAACTTCCAGTCTTTAGCCACGTCATTATACGTGTACCATGCGCTCCAACGATAATCATTCCCAGTCCCGTCAACTTGGTACAACTGTTGAATATTGTAACGCATTTCAAGAGAATATGCCGTTTGGGAATTGTGTAAAATCTTGATCACCGGATCAGCAAAGCTCTTGGAATAAATCCCGAACACAGTCTCCTTGGACGACAATTTTCCAGCCATATCCCCGGCGATCTCCGTGTAATCTAATAAAGAAAGCCCGGGAGACTGCATCACTCGTTGCGCATAATATAAAGCACTATCCAATACTCCTTCCGTCAGGTAAACCCTTGCCAACGTTGCCTGCACGGCCTGCAAATTAAAGTGGATATTTTGATCTTTCAGGAAATTGGCATTCGAAGAGGCCGATGCATATAACTCCTCGTCATCCAACAGTTGTTCTGCCGATTTCAAATCCGAAATAATCCGTTTATACACGTCTTTAGCCTTCAACACGTCCGGGGCGAACAAAGAGAAGCGAGTTGAATAAGGAATCCCGTCGGCACCCTCGTTTTCCGTAACCTGCTCGCTGAAAATACGTAAGAGATCAAAATGCATGAATCCCCGTACCCCTAAAGCCTCTCCTTTATAAATATTATAAAATTGCATATCTGAAGGAGAAAAATGTTCCAAATGCTCCAACACGTTATTTGCATACGCGATATTGGAATACATCTCACACCAGATATTATAGAAACGATCTTCCACTTTCGTACTCTTATAGTCATACTGTATGAGCGGCTCTGCCTCTTCATTATTTGCAGAAGTATAGTATTGAGCCATCAAGTCCAAAGCATAATAACTCAAATTCTGCCCGTAAAGCCCCGCTGTCCCCATTTTAGCATATACCCCGTAGAGGGCATTCTCAAATCCCTTCGCATCCTTCAATAAATCGCCTTCCAGTACTTCTCCTTTAGGTTGCACGTCCAAAAAGCTGTCACAAGAACTTCCCCCGACGAACAAGACTAAAAGTATCATTATATTTCTAAATCTTATCTTCATAATCTTTCCTTTTAAAATGTTGTACTAAGCGTAAATTCAAACCCGTTACTATATAGATAAGTGGTTCCTCGTTCTATTTTCACGTTTGACCAACGCACAATATCAGTCAAATTCACTCCGACACGTAAATTCCGAACCCCGATCTTGGAACAGATATTCTGCCCGAATTCATAACCGAAATTCACCGTTCCCAACGTGAATACATTTTCTTTTTCCACGAAACGATCGGAATGTTTCGGATTCGTCCCCCATCCATCGGAATCGGCAATATCTTTATAAAAAGCAATATCTCCCGGATTCTTCCAACGACTATCAAACACCCGTTTATCCGCATTCTTTTTCGGGTTTGCACCTTCCACTTTCGTGGCACGAGTCTCGTTGTACAGGTAAGCACCACATTCGTAACGACCCAACAGATAGAGACTGAAACCTTTGTAGAACAAATTGGTGGAAACCGTTCCCCGGAATCTCGGCTCCGTGTCCCCGATCACAAATTTGTCATCCGCAGAATACTCGAAAGTTCTCTCACCATTCAATTTTATAAATACTTCTTGTCCCGTTGCCGGGTCAATCCCTGCCGATTTAACCACCTTCAATGCCGTGGTGGATTCCCCTTCCTCATACTGTGCCAACGGAGTTTTTGAATCCACCTTATTGGCATCTTCATTAGCTTTCTTTAGGGCACTGTTTATTTTCAATATCCGGTTCCGGTTCATACTTCCGGTAGCAGCAACCTGCCAATAGAAATCATTTCTCTGCACGAGCATACCATCCACTTGGAATTCCAATCCCTTGTTCTCCATCTCTCCGATATTTTCTTTGGCAGAAGTAGTCCCGGTAGAGGGAGCACGAGAGGCATCCAATACCAGATCGGTAGTTTTTTTCAAGTAAATGTCAAACGTAAAATTCAACCGACGATCGAAAAGACTGATGTCCGTCCCGAGGTTATACGATAACTCCCGTTCCCAACCTAAATCTTCATTACCGATACCTTGCGGAACAGCTCCTATCCCGTTTAAATATTCCAGATCCCCGGAGAATTGATACATGGTCATCGCCTGGAAAGGAGAGAAATTTACCTTACCAGTGTATCCCAAACTTCCCCGGATTTTCAGAATATCAATTTTGCTGGAAGTAACAAAACTTTCATTGTGTATGTTCCACCCCAATCCGGCTGACCAGAAATTACCATAACGGTTATTGGCTCCAAATTTGGACGATCCGGTCACCCGATAAACCACGTCTGCATAATAACGGTTATTATACATATAGTTGGCATTCACGAAAAATCCCAATTCCGTGCTGATAGCTTGAGTTCCGGTCGGTTTTTGATCCGTTTTATCCGAATAACCAGCAGCCTGCCCCATGAAATTCAACGCATCATCATAAAAGCCCACTCCTGTCATGGTGGAAGACTCGCTAGTTTCCTTCCGGATTTCCACACCCGCATTCACACTGTATAAACTATTATTATCGGTCATCAAATTAAATGCACCTGTCAGCGTTCCGGCATAAGACACGCCACTTCCATTTTTCTGGGTCAATGAACCTTTTTTAGAAAGTTCGGTCTCCGTTTTAAAATCCTGAGAATCGGGAGATTTGAACACTTCGTTGTTGGAATTGGACACGGTAATATTAAAGTTTCCCGACAAGCGGAACAACTTGTTGATTTCCCAACGGAAATCCGTGGTATTCGAGAACGATTTATCTTTAGAAATATCATAATTCCCTAAACTTGCCTCGTACAACGGGTTATCCATATCCCAAGATAGATTTCTGTTATACTCCCCAAACTCGTTATAGATCCGATCGTAAGGATTCATTTCTACGTACTTGGAGAAAGAACCGTAAGGAGATTGCTTGTAATTCACCTCACTGTAGGTCGTCCGGTTGGCCATGGTCAACTTATTCTGTACATGGTATTCCAATTTAAAACCCAAATTATAACGACGACGGTAGTCTTCTTTCATCACCCCCTGCACGTTATTGAAACGTCCGGATAACTCGTAACGGACATTGGAAGCTCCGCCATACAAACGTAGGGAGTGATCGTGAGAAAAAGCCGTGCGTGCCGGCTGCGACAACCAATCTGTATCAACACCTCGTTGCACTTCCTGATAACGTTCATTATACAATTTGTCCAAAGCATATTGTTCCCCTTCATTCGTAATATTTCCCCAAGGATCTCTTTTCACCTCGGTTGAATACAATCCCGCCAAACGCTCGTATTCCAGTTTCTGGGCGGCATTCAACATATTATAATCTTTCAAGTAAGGGAATTGCACGTTTCCCGTAAAATTATAAGATACCCGCATACTCCCCTCTGCCAATTTCTTTCTCTCCACCACGATTACCCCACTGGCAGCACGTGATCCGTAAAGGGCCGTTGCTGATGCATCTTTTAATACGGTAATATTTTCAATCTCATTAATATCTAAATCGTACAAATCCTGCATACTGATTTCAACTCCATCCAGCACGATCGTCGGTTGATTCACTTGAGTGGAACCATCCGAAAATGAACTCATTCCCCGTAACAATAATTCGGGAACATGATTCGGGTTTGATCCCAGTTCACTTCTTTCAACTAGATTCAAACCGGGCGTCAAGGCTGCCAAAGCGGCAACAACGTTTGTCCCGGAGACAGTTTTCAATTGCTCGGCGGTAACACTTTTCACGGCTCCAGTGTAACTAGATTTAGATTTCGTGAAATAACCCGTCACCACCACCTCATCTACCTCGCTCACCTCTTCCTCCATACGTATAGTCATTTCCTTATTCAATTCTACCGGAACAACCGCAGTTTTATACCCCACGAAAGTGAAAGAAAGTTCCCGAATATCAGCCGGAACCACGATCTCAAACTTACCACTCCCGTCGGAAGCCGCTCCTGTCACGAGAATCTCCCCACGTTTGGCCACAACGGTCACTCCCGGGAGAGGTTCCCCGTGGGCATCCACGACAACTCCTTTTATTTTATTCGTCTTTACCACACTATCCCGTACAGTAACTGAACGAGCCGGACGGATGACCACGTAATTCTGTTCCAAGTCAAAATCCATGTTCGTACCCTCTAACACTTTGCGAAGTAATTCTTCCAACGTATATTTACGAACATCAAGAGACACTTTACGATTCACGTCCAATTCGTTATTACTGAACATGATCAACAAACCTGTCTGTGATTCTACCTGTTCAAATACAGTTTCTAAGGATTGAAGCTGCTTTTCAATCTTCACGCTTTGTGCCACACCCGTTGCCGAGAGCTGAAACACAAACCCAAGCATTAGTAATAATGTTAATCTCATGATACATAAACTTCTTTTACATGGTATTTTCCCGTAACGATACCAAGTGTTTCTCTTTTTTTTCATACTTTTGTATTTGAAATTAGTACTCTCATGCTCTTGAAAAAAAGCATGAATCTTATTTAAACAAAGCGGGGAGTATGACCGTACTTCCTGCTTTTTATTTTTCTTCTATTATTATATTCTTCTGATTTATAACAAATTTCACATTTGTAGTCCGTTCTATTAAACGGATAAATTCGTTAAAATCCACGTCTTTCCGAATGGCCCCGGTGAAACGATAGTTCTTACAAACTTCATTCGAAAAAACAAAATGCACATTATACCAACGTTCTAATTTCACCGTCAATAAATCCAGCGGCATATTATGGAAACGGAACATTCCGTCAATCCATGATGTATATAGTTTCACGTTTACAGGCTTCACTTCAACCTCTTCGTTTGTCGTATCTAATTCAAACTGCTCTCCCGGATGCAAAAGATACGTCTCATCATGATGTTTCACTTCCACGCCACCTTGTTCCAAGGTCACCTGCTCAAGAGCATCTTCTTCATAACTGCAAACATTGAAAGAGGTTCCCAATACTTTCACGCTGGAGCGACAAGTACGCACGATAAAAGGCCATTCTTTACTTTTAGTAACATCGAAATAAGCCTCTCCTTTCAATTCAACTACCCGTTCACCTTTTTCAAAGTTCATCGGGAATGTCAATTCACTCCCCGAGTTAATCCACACTTTCGTTCCATCACTCAAGACCACCCGGTATTCCCCCCCTTCCGGAACCCTCACGGTACTCCTTTGCCCGCTATTCCCCCCTTGAATTACCAACGTATTCAAAGAGTCCTTACCTATCGTAGCTCCCCCGCTGTTCGTGATATCACGTCCCAGATTTTCGCTTAATTCATATTTCTCTCCACCTTCTAAAACCCAGACGGCTTTCAAACTCCCCGGGGTTATCTGCACTACCTTCTCCGGCTCGGTTCTTACAGGTGATTGTCTAAACAAGAACCATCCCGCAGTCAGCATAATCACTACCGTTGCAGCAACACTCCAATAAATAGTCAAATGACGTTTTTTCCAACCCGGTCGGGAAGAAAGTTTTTGTTCCACATTTTGCCAAGCATCTCTAATCTGAATATCCTCAAACAAACGAGCAGCCTGTACCACGGAACCACACTCTACCAACTGGTGAAATTCTTCCTGCAATTCCACGTTCTCCAAAAGCCACTGCTCCAAAACCTCCCGTTCTTTTGCAGTCAATCCCTTTTTACGAGATTTCAAAGCCAATTGTACTATATTTTCTGGTAACATGATGATTTATTCTCCATTGGTTCTATACTTATGACAGGAGAAAAGAAAAAATAGATGACAAGAATTCGAAGAAAAAATCAAAAAAATTACACGAAGAGTAACAAAATCGAATATGTTTTTTCGCTTAACTCGGCTCGTAAAGCCGCTAATGCTCTCGCCAAAAGAGTTTTTACCGTGGTTACAGAAATTTCAAATTCTTCTGCGACTTCTTTATGCCGTTTCCCGTCCAGCACGATTCTTTTAAAAACTTCCCGCGTCCGATCGGGTAAACGATCTACCGCTTTATATAATTGATCAATACGGGTATTCCATTCCGACTCATCCAAATATTCATTCTCAGCCATATCCATGCTCGAGTTGATGGGCTCTGTAAGAAACACTTTTTTCCCTTCCAACAAATTCAAACAATAATTACGCACGGATTGATACAAATAAGGACGCAGACTATTTTTTATAGCGTGAAAACGCTTTCCCTCCCAAAACTTAATAAAAACTTCTTGTACGGCATCCTCAGCCTCCTCCTGTTGCGCAAGAAAATTCATGGCATAAAATACCAATGGCTTATAAAAATGGTGGAACAATAGTTCTAACCCTCGTCGATCTCCTTTTTTCAAGAGTTGCAATATTTTATCTAACTCGTCCATCCATTACACCCCTAACTTCATTTATATAAACTTTATTTTTAATAATATATACCTTCAACAAACGATCAATTAATGATCTTCAGAGGATTACTTTCTTATTGTTAAGAAAAAATTTCGAACGTATTAATAATTAGCC
>CALUKD010000012.1 GCA_944321125.1 Candidatus Butyricimonas faecavium
ATCAACGATACTTGAGCAACAAAAAAGGCGCCCGTAAAGAGCGCCATATTAATCGATTATAATCAATTTAACTATTTGATAATCAAATATTTATTTACCGATGCAAAAATTCTTAAATATATTTCCCAAAACCTCATCCGTCGTGATTTGTCCCGTGATTTCCCCGAGATAATGCAGGCATTCCCGAATGTCTTGTGATACAAACTCACCACTAAGATGGGAGTCCAATCCGGTGATGACTCGCTCGATGGCTAGGCGGGCATGGGAGAGGGCTTCGTAATGGCGGACATTGCTGACGATGACATCTCCTGAATGAAGTGCGTTTAGGTTGATCGTGGAAACTAGCTCGTCCACCAAGTGATGGATGTTATACCCAGTCTTTGCGGCAATCGGAAGAATCTTTTCCCCGGAAGATAGAGACGTGATTTGCGATAAGATCACGTCGGCAGAATCTGTTTGGTCTGTCTTGTTGAGTAGAATGACTAAGCGGGCATCCGATCCGAGATGTTCTTTCACTTGGGTATAATAGGGAAGGAATTGTTCCGTGTCTTTGGTGGCATCTATTAAAAACAATACGATACGTGCTTGTTCAATTTTGGTAAAAGTACGTTCGATACCCATATTTTCTACTTGGTCGTCTGTGTGGCGGATGCCTGCCGTATCGATAAAACGGAAAGTGATTCCTTGGAGGTTGATGGTATCCTCTATCACGTCGCGAGTGGTGCCCTCTATATCGGATACGATGGCACGATCCTCTTTTAGCAAAGCATTGAGTAGGGTACTTTTTCCCACGTTGGTGTTGCCAACAATGGCTACCGGGATACCGTTTTTGATCACGTTGCCAAGGGAGAAGGAGGTACATAAGCGGGAAATTAACGTGTCAATACCGACGGCAATACCCCGTAGTTCCGATCGGTCTGCGAACTCCACGTCTTCCTCCGAGAAATCCAGTTCCAGTTCCAGCAGGGAAGTGATGTGTAGCAGTTCCATTCGCAGTTTCATCAGTTCGTCCGAGAATCCACCTCGCATTTGGCTTAATGCCATTTTGTGGGCGGCTGCCGAGGACGAGGCGATTAGATCTGCAACGGCTTCTGCTTGTGAAAGGTCCATTTTACCATTCAAAAAAGCCCGTTGAGTAAATTCTCCGGGGGCGGCAAGCCGTGCTCCGGAGGAGATTAATAGTTGTAATATGCGTTGCTGAATGTATACTGAACCATGGCAGGAAATTTCGATGGAGTCTTCCCCGGTGAAAGAGTGGGGGGCGTGGAACACGGAGATTAGTACTTCATCAATCAGTTCCTCCTTGTTGACGATCTTTCCGAAATGAATTGTATTCGGAGGAACATCCACCAGTTTTTTATGGGAAGGTGAAACAAATATCCGGTCACAAATTTCAATACATCCTTTCCCTGATAAGCGAATCACGGCAATAGCACCCATTCCGGGGGCCGTGGCAATGGCACATATTACAGTCTGGTCATTCATGGTAATTTCTTTCGTACAAAGGTATATCTTTTTTATCGTGTATAGACTAAAAAATGAATCCAAATGAGCCTTCATTTGGATTCATTTTTTTTATTCTGTATTTGCTTATAAAAATTGCAAGAGTACTGCCCCGCAAGAGTACCCACCCCCGAACACGGAGAGAGCCACGAGGTCACCATGGTCGACCCGGTCAAGGTTTTGCGATAAGGCGATGGCGCAACTGGGACATCCCGTGTTACCTACTTCCTCGATGTTAGATAACATGTGATCTTCGGGGAAATCGATCTGACGTGCAACGGTAGCCATGATTCGCTTGTTGGCCTGATGAGAGGCGATGAATTTCAAGTCTGTCAGTTTTATACCTTGACTATTGGTTACAGCATTTAATCCCTCGATCATGTAGTGACAAGCATTGATAAATACGTCACGCCCTTCCGGCATACCGATACCCCCGTGATGTGGACGTAGGTAAACGGCAGTGTCTGCTTTACCTATATGTCCAAGTCCACGGGTGAATATATTAAGTATACGGGCTGCTTTTTCTCCTTCCGGTATGGTGGAAATGGCGATTGCCACAGACCCGTCACCCCACAGGTGACCACTTTGCGGGCAAGTCTCGTTACTGTATTCCGTGTTATGCTCGGAGGCCACGACGATGGCTTTTGTTGCCTTGTTCATGGCGAAGTATCCTTCTACAATTTCCATGGCGTTGATAAACGAGGAACAGGCTGCTGAAACGGTGAGACAACGTGCGGCTCGTGCTTTGAAATGGCGCTGTATCATGTGTGCCGCCGTGGCTACCGTGTCATGAGGCGAATAAGTAGCAGCCACGATTAAGTCGACTTCCTCTATGGGAAAGGGCAGTTTTTCGTTTAAGCGTTTGACAGCTTCTAAGGCCATGGTATTCGTGTTTTCGTTTTCGCCAGCTTTGCTTCGGGTGCTTATTCCGGTACGGGTGCGAATCCACTCGTCATCCAAACCGTTCAGGTCTTTGAAATAAGAGTTGGGTACTCGGTTTTCCGGGAGATAATGAGCGAAAGCGTTAATATATAATTCCATATAGTAGTGTGTGTTAGTTTATTTCTTAATGATACCGTGAAATAATATGTTAATATACTCGTTAATTACTTGTGGTCGTGGTTGATGTTCGTACTGGCGTATGAAACCGAATTCTAGACTTTTGAAGACGGATTGTAATGAGTTCGCTAGACGTCGAGGTTGCTTGATCGAGAAGATTCCCGCATTGGTTCCGTCCCGGAGAATGGAGTAGAGAAGCTCTATTTCTTGTCTGTCTATATTCTCTCGTAATATTTCAATCTTGCTGTTGTTGTGTAAAAAAGTTTCTTTGATAGGTTGGCTACCGCCCATTAGTTCCGCTATTAAATTGAATCGTTCCTTGATGTATAACTTCAACCGTTTGTCGGCTGGCAAGGCCGTTCTAACTGCCTGTTCAAGCTTTTGTTCGATTAATTCTATTTTTTGATCCACGATGTGATTAAAAATATCTTCCTTACTGTTAAAATGAGTATACAACGTACGCCGACTGACTTTAGCGGCCCGGGCAATATCCTTCATTGTTGTTCGATAAAAACTTGTTTCAATGAACAATTTTTGTGCCACGCTGATAATTTTTTCTTTTGTGATCAGTAGGGTTGTTCTCATTTTAATTTCACAATTTGGAAAAAGTGTGCAATTATAATTAATATTTTCGTACAAGCAAAATCAATGCCATGGGTAATACAAAAGTGTTAAAAAACAGATTGAGATATTTTCATTCGAAAAGATGACTTTTATCATGTTTCCTAAGATTGGGGAGGTGTATATTCGCGGCCGAATTTAAATTAGATGAAATGGTGAATATACTTTTAAAAGAGAAACCGTTTACCCGAGAATGGTTCCGGACATATATCTTACTCATCGGGGGTGCTTTTGTGCTAGCGTTGGGGTATAGTTGTTTTATGGCACCTTATAAGATTGTTCCCGGGGGAATTTATGGTATCACGATTGTCCTTCAACATAAGTGGGGATTCCCGATCGGTATGGCTGCCCTGTGTTTCAATCTGCCGTTGAGTTTGTTGGGGCTGCGGGTTTTGGGGTCAGGTTTCGGGGTGAAAACGTTTATTTGTTTCATTCTTGTCGCTGTTTTTTCTGATAGTCTGCCTGCACTCTTGTTAACGTTAATGGGTGAGCCGATTCCTACAGATCCTTTGGTGGCGCTCGATCCTTTTAAGTTGGGTGATGAAGTGTTATTGGCATGTATTTTTGGTGGTGTCGTCATGGGTATTGGCGTTGGGATGATCATGAAAACCCGTGCATCAAGTGGGGGAACTGACGTATTGTCGAATATATTACACAAGTGGACTCACCGTCCGTTAGGACAGTTGCAGATGATCGTTGATTCTTGTATCGTGATTTTTGGTTTTCTTATGTTCCAAGATTGGAAAGTACCTATGTATTCATGGCTTTCCATCTTCCTTATGGGTAAAACGATTGATATAATCTTGCAAGGATTTGACTCCGAGAAGAGTTTCTTCATTATCTCGGATAAGACCGAGGAAATTCGGGCGTATGTTTTAAATGACCTACATCGCGGTGGCTCTATCGTACCAATCCAAGGTATGTATAATCGTTTGGAAAAGGAAATGATCATGACTATGGTCAATCGGCGGCAGATGGCTACTCTGCAACAAGCTATATACAAGATTGATCCAAATGCTTTTGTGACGATATTTGATGCTAACCAAATTCTTGGAAAAGGGTTTAAGCAGTTAGATGCAGAATAAATCAAGAATGTCAATATAATTTATTTAAAATCCGGCTTAACATGAAGGAAGTTCTTTGGTTGAGTCGGATTTTAGTTTAGATTATTTTCAAGTTTTAATTCGTTTTGTAACTTTTCACCCGGTTCATTCCGTCCCATTAATAAATAAAAATAGTGGTATGTTAAAAATATGGGTAATTGGATGCTTAATCTGTTGTTTGTGTGCTATTGACGGGGTGGCTCAAGATAGGGCTATATGGATTTACGGGGAAGTGACTACCGTGATGAATCGTAAAATATGCGGATATATCACGTGGGGAAAGAATCTTTACTGAACGGACATTTTTTCTGCGGGAAAAATCGGAAATCCGTATATACGGTATCGGGATATTATGGGAGAGAAGGTATTTTAGTGATGGCCGGAGGGATACTCCACCAGAGCATGAGTCTTCTTGTCGTTTCGGGAATATCCGGTCGATTCGAGTGATTGGTGATAAGCGGATAGAGTTGGGCGTGAACGGGGGAAATGTTATTGAACTTGAACGGGGACCATCGCTTGCTATTGGTAGTTGGATAGCCGTGGAACTTTGAAATGGGAAGACTGAAAACATGGTTTGGGAGCATATTAGTGAGATCGTTTTTTCTGCTGCACCCGACACGATCAACGAGCCTAAAGATCATCCAATTGCGGGTATCTCTTCATAGTGGCAGGGAACTTTGCATGTGGGAGGAGAACGATGTGAACGCCACGAATCGGGGAATAGTTATCAATATGCCGTCGATTGGACAGGTAATTGTGGGGTGGTATGATTTTAAGTTATTTCGTACTATCCCTCTCAATCAGTTAAATCTTCCCGTTTACGATGATTTCGGGGTTCCCGAGCGTTTGTACGGGAGAGTAGAGACACGGGATGGGTGAGAGTATTTATGAAAGCCAACATCCGCAGGCTGGGTGTGGTTGTTTAAACGGGAGGAGATATGATAATAAGAGAGAATTTCCCGGCTCCTAGTAGGAAAAGATTTTATGTGTCTATCGGTTTTATCGGGGGGATTCGTTTGTCTACCAAAACAAAAGTTGTTTATACGAGCGAGAAAGGAAATAAACGTAAATTGAAAGAAAACAGAAGTTATGGGATGGTTCCTTTTAAGGTTGATTACACGTTACGCGTTGGTTATCGGGGTGTATGTATTTGGGGAAATTATTCATTGACAAATATGTTTAACACGAACCGGGCACCTGAGTTGAAACCTTTTGCGGTAGGATTGGGAATAACCATTTAAAGATTTTGGATGTAGAGATTTTTGATTTAAGATTACAACGGTACAATGAATAAATTTTCGCATTACAAATTGAGAAACGTTACTTTTTGTACGTTTGTAATCTTAAATCAAGGAGTCTTTAAATTCAACCTTGGAACACTTTCATGGCCCTTCCGAATATTCCATGCAGGTAAGCAATCGTCATTCCATAGTTACTGACAGGTATCCCCGCATCTATAGCAGGTTGGAGTCTGTTTTTCAATTGTTTTCCGGTAATCATGCAACCTCCGCATTGAATGACCATAGCATAGTCAGTAATGGGACGGGTGATGGCATCCAGACCGGTGATAAAGTCAAATTTGAAGTTCTTCCCGGTGTATTCCTGTAACCAATGGGGAATCTTGTGGCGCCCTATATCCTCGCAGGAAACGTGATGGGAGCAGGATTCTAGCATAAGTATACGATCACCTTCTTTTAGTTTCTCTATCCGAGGTGTTCCGGCAAGATAAGCTTTGAAGTTTCCCTTGTGGCGGGCAAGAACGATACTAAAACTTGTGAGAGGGATTTCCGGGGGAACGATGGCAGCCACTTTCTTGAATACTTGGCTATCGGCGATTGCTAAACGGGGGCGAATACCCGTTTTCTCCAAAAAAGGAGTAATCTCTTCCGGTTGCAGCACGATAGAGGTGCAATGGTTGTCGAGTATATCCCGAATCATTTGTACTTGCGGCAGAATCAATCGTCCCGTGGGAGCCTCGGAATCGATTGGGGTGATTAGTAATACGATGTCTCCGGGGGAAAGTAAATCACCGATTAAAGATTTCGGAGTATTGTCCTTTTTCCATGCACTTTTTAAAGCATTCAGAATTAAATCCGTGTTGTCCTCTCGAGTGGAGTAGTCGATTACCGGACAGTTGTAGGTTGTCGTCAGTTCTTCCTTTAAAGTGGAAGTCAAGGCGGCTTCGTCTCGTTTGTTATGGATCACCAGAAATGGAATTTCCAATTTTTTTAATTGTTCGGCAAGCTGCTGCTCATGTTTCCCGAAATGGTTATTTGTAACCACAAGCAGGGCTATGTCGGCTTGAGATATAGCATTTCTGGTTTTTTTCACTCGAATTTCACCCAAAGAACCCGTATCGTCAATGCCTGCCGTGTCGATAAAGATAACGGAAGCAAAGCCCGGGATTTCATAACTTCTTTTTACAAGATCGGTGGTTGTTCCGGCCACATCCGAAACAATAGCAATATCTTGGCCTGTCAAGGCATTAATTAGCGAGCTCTTCCCACTGTTTCTCCGCCCTAATAATATAACGTGCAATTTATTGTCTTTTCCCATGATATTATTCGCCTATGGCAGGTTACAGGTTAGGTTTTAACTTTTTTTGATTAACTTGTAACTTGCAACCTTTTATTATCGATACATTTTCACATCTTCCCGGGTGATCGTGTTACCACAAAGAATGACCAACCGTTCCACGACGTTACGTAGTTCGCGAATGTTACCCGTCCATTCGCACTCCTTTAATGCGGCGATAGCATCGGGAGACAACGTTTTGGGAGCGATACCCATTTCCGTGCATATTTCCGTCAAGAAGTGATTGGCCAGATCATCAATGTCTTCTAAACGTTGGCTTAAAGGGGGTACGTCAATAATAATCACGCTTAACCGGTGATAAAGATCTTCTCGGAAGTTTCCTTTCTTGATCTCTTCTTTTAAATTTTTGTTCGTGGCGGCAATGACCCGTACGTCTACATTTATATCGGCATCTCCGCCGACACGGGTTATCTTTTGTTCCTGCAAAGCTCTCAGTACTTTTGCTTGGGCATTGAGACTCATATCACCGATCTCGTCTAGGAAAAGCGTTCCCCCGTTGGCAAGTTCGAATTTACCTTTCTTTTGCTTGATGGCTGAGGTGAAAGACCCTTTCTCATGTCCGAATAATTCGCTCTCGATCAGTTCCGAGGGAATGGCAGCACAATTAACCTCGACGAAGGCATTGTCTTTCCGATGACTTAACTCGTGTAACTGGTGAGCAACAAGTTCTTTTCCGGAACCGTTAGGTCCCGTGATTAAGATTCTAGCATCGGAAATTGCTACTTTATCGATCATGGCTCGTATATGGTTCAACGCCTCGGAATTCCCGATCATGTCGTATTTTTTACTGACCTTGTTTTTCAAGGTCTTCGTTTCGTGAATTAATAAATGCTTGTCTGTCGCATTCTTTATCGTGATCAGTATACGATTCAGATCCAATGGTTTCTCGATAAAATCGTATGCACCTTTCCGGATAGCCTCGATGGCCGTGTCAATGGTTCCGTGACCGGAAATCATGATTACCGGGGTGTCCGCGGAGAATTCCTTGATACGTTCCAGTACTTCGATACCTTCCATTTTCGGCATTTTGATATCACAGAAGACAATGTCGGGTTTTTCAGATTTCATGGAAACAAGTCCTTCCATTCCATTTTCTGCCAGCACGACTTCATGTCCCTCGTATTGTAGAATATCCTTCATAGAATTGCGGATACTTCTCTCATCGTCAATCACTAATATTTTCGTCATACTACATTCTTTTTGTCTCACCGCAAATTTAGGGAAATAATTCGGAAAAAGAAATGTCAGGTGTTGCACAAACTTGGGAAAGCAAGTTGTTAATGTTCCGGGAAATTTGTATTTTTGGGAAGTTTAGAGCGAGAAGAATGGTATCTTTTTTGATTCTAACCTCTTAAATTTAAATTCTGAAATATATGAAGCGAATTTTGGTGTTTCTTCTTGTTTTATTTGTTGTATTGAATGTGCAAGGACAACGGAAAAAGGTGGGGTTGGTGTTGAGTGGTGGGGGAGCGAAAGGAGTGGCGCATATCGGTGTATTGAAAGTGCTGGAGGAAGCCGGGATTCCGATAGACTATATTGCTGGGACGAGTATGGGGTCTCTTGTCGGGGCATTGTATGCGATCGGGTATGACGCACATGCAATGGATAGTTTAGTAAGGAGGCAAAACTGGACGTTTTTATTGAGCGATAAAGTGTATCGTTATAATCTTCCTTTCTCGGAGAAGGAGGAAACGGAGAAGTATTTGGTTTCCGTACCGATAAGGAATAACCGGGAAATCAAGATTCCATCGGGATTTATCAGTGGGCAGAATATTTACAACTTGTTTTCGGACTTAACGATCGGTTACCACGATTCGCTGGATTTTAAGAAATTACCGATCCCTTTCGCTTGTGTGGCGAGTAATTTAGTGGACGGTAAGGAGGTGATACAGGACTGTGGCGTATTACCCTTGGCTATGCGTGCAAGTATGGCGATTCCGGGAGTTTTTGCTCCTGTGCGGAAAGATGGTATGGTATTGGTGGATGGGGGTATTGCGAATAATTTCCCGGTAGATATAGCTAAAGCGATGGGGGCCGATATAATTATCGGGGTGGACGTACAGGCAGAACTGAAAGATGCTTCCGGGTTAGAATCCGTGATGGGAATTCTTGACCAGATGACCTCTTTTTTAGGTATACAGAAGTACGAGGAAAATAAAAAGATGGTAAACATTTATATCAAGCCGGATGTTACCCCTTATTCTGCGGCCAGTTTTTCGTCAAAGGCTATCGACACGCTGATCATGCGGGGAGAGGATGTGGCACGGAGTCAATGGGATGAATTGATGCAATTAAAGAAAGAGTTGGGACTTACGGAAGAGTATCATCCGAAGAAAGTATCTGAAGATATAATTATCGAGAATGACACGATTATGTTAGAACATATCCATCTGTCGGGAATTGATGAACGGGATGAAAAATGGTTACGGAAAAAGATACGGATAAAAGATTATAGCCGAATCACATTGAACGATCTGCACGAAGCTATTGCCGAATTGTACGGGATCGGAGCATTTTCGACGGTGAGTTACAAGCTTAGCGGTGGCCCGGTGTACGATTTGGAATTAATACTAAAACAGAAATCGATGAGTTCTTTGAATCTGGGGTTCCGGTTTGATTCGGAAGAAATGGCAGCTATATTATTGAATACCACGCTTACCCATAAAGATTTGAGAGGTTCGCGGCTTTCCCTGACCGGACGTTTAAGCATGAATCCTTACGTGAAATTGAACTATTCGCTGGGAAATACCTTTTTGCGGCGTTTTGAATTGGAATATATGTTCAAGTATAATAACTTGGATATTTATAGCAAAGGAAAGAAAACGGATAATGTCGACTACGGGGTTCATCGGGTAAACCTAGGTGGTTCTGATATTTATTTCCGTAACTTCAAATTGCAACTCGGAGTTCGTTACGAGTATTATAATTACGAGTCGTTCCTCTTTTCCGATAAAGATCATAATATTTCGGTGAAACCGGAAGGGTTCTTCAGTTATTACGGGTTGGCACATTTGGAAACCTTTGATAAACGTTATTACCCAACACGAGGAATGTCGCTGAAGGTGGATTATTCCTTGTACACTGATAACTTGATCACCTATAATGACGGGGCTCCTTTCTCTGCGATCGGGTTAGATTTTGAGTCAGTGCTGTCTATTACCCGCCGGGTGAAGTTTATCCCGGCCATTTACGGACGAGTGCTGGTGGGACATAACATTCCCTATCCTTATTTGAATTGTATGGGAGGAGATGTTGCCGGAAGGTATGTAGACCAACAATTGCCCTTCTTGGGAATTCAACATTTAGAAATATTCGATAATTCGATTGTGGTGGCAAAAGTTAAGATGAGATATAATATCGGTCGAAATCATTATATTTCTCTAGCTGGAAATTATGCAAAACAGGAGGCTAATTTCTTTGATATATTGGGAGGTGATGACATTTGGGGCGGGGGAGTCGGGTATTCTTACGATAGCATTGTTGGACCGATTGATTTTATGTTCAGTCTTTCTGATTGGTCGAAGAAACTAGGCTTCTATTTTAATTTGGGATATTATTTTTAGAAAAGTATATGAAAAAGTTGGGGATTATTATATGTGGGTTAGTGTTGGTGATGGGATGTCAGCCTAACGTGTATCGATTTACGGAAGGTAGCGTGTATGGCACGATTTATCACGTGTCATACCAGAGTGAAGCGGACTATGCTGTGGAAATCCGTCAAGAGATGGAACGGGTGAATCAGTCCTTGTCGATGTTCAACAAAAAGTCGGTAATTGCCCGGTGGAACCGGGGAGAGAGTGAGCAGGTGGATTCTCTTTTTGTAACTATGTATAAGAAAGCAAAAGAAGTGAATAAAATAACGGGTGGGGCTTTTGATGTGACCGTGGCTCCGTTGGTGAACGCTTGGGGATTCGGTTTTAAAAACGAGAAATTGCCTTCGGACGAGAAAGTTGATTCTCTGTTACAGTACGTGGGAATGGATAAAGTGCAATTAGAAGGAGATCGGTTAGTAAAACTGGTTGAAGGGGTGCAGATGGATGCTAGTTCTATTGCCAAAGGATTGGGAGTGGATCTTGTGGCTGAATTTTTTGACCGGAAAGGAGTGCAAAATTACATGATTGAAATTGGTGGTGAAATTCGGGTGAAAGGGGAGAGTAATAAACAGCGTCCGTGGCATATCGGGATAGACAAACCGATTGACGATACAGCGGCAACAAACCGGGTGCTGCAGCTTGTGCTGGCATTACGGGAAGGAGCGTTAGCCACGTCCGGGAATTATCGTCGTTTTTACGTGGTGGATGGAAAAAAATATTCTCACACGATAAACCCTCGAACCGGTTATCCGGTCCAACAGGATATATTAAGTGCCTCCGTGTATGCTCCGACTTGTATGGAGGCAGATGCTTACGCTACGGCATTTATGGTGTTGGGAACTGAAGAAGCTAAAAAAATAGTGTTAGATAATCCTTGTATTGAAGCTTGTTTTGTTTATCAAAATAAACAGGGAGAACGTGAGGTTTGGATGTCTGACCGATTGAAAACGCTAGTGTTAGAGGAATAATTTTATTGGAAAGGAAGCATGTGATTGTTCGTTGTATGATATGGATGCTAGCATGGGTGTTACTCGTGGAAAGTCAAGCAAATGCAGGGCCTTTATCATTCGACGTGTGTGTGGATAACGGATACGAATTTATAAAGCTTCCTGATACACTGAAACAAAACGATGTGGTTTTCCTGCCGGATAGTTTAATCCGGGACACACTCCAGTACGAGTTTTCTAAGATTAAGGAGGTTGCTTACCGTCGGAAGTGGACGAAAGAGTTGTATAAAATGATTTTCGTGAATCCGCGGAAGATTAATATTGATATTGTACAAACGGAGAACAGCGAGGATCGTTACAAACCTTATCGGGGAAAGACAATCCGTGATATTCACGTGAAAGTTTTACCTCCTTTTGGAACGAGCGTTAACGATACGATACCTTTACAGGACAGTTTGCAATGGCTTTTAAGTGTGGCGAATTCCGTTCACCAGAAATCAGCGGAACGGGTGATAAAAAAGCAGTTGACAGTGAGACCGGGGATGACAGTCGATCCTTTCGAGTTGGTACAGAATGAACAGTTGTTGAAATCAATGTCGAACGTGGATGATGCGTTGATCGGAATTCAGGAAGTACAAAGCGATACGAATCAAGTCGATTTGTTGGTTATTTGTAAGGATGAATTTTCATGGACGGGGGAAGTGTGGAGTAACTTCTTGAATGCGGTTGATTTGGGACTGGAAACAAAAAACTTGTTTAAACTGGGTCATAGTTTACATTATCAAGCCAGCTTTCGAGGAAGTAAAAATCAAAAATGGGGTAATTTGATCGAGTATGAGGCTAGTAACCTCCTTGGATCTCACATGGATTTTTATGGGATGTACGAGAACTCCTATAATCAAGATATTTTTCGGGTGGAACTGGATAAAGAGTTCCTGACGTACAAAACGAAATGGGCCGGAGGAGCTGCATACAGTCGAGTGTATTCCTCGAAAACATTAGTTGACCGGGATATAAATAAACCTGTGGAGTTATTTAATTACCGTTTGTGGGATTTTTGGGGTGGAACTTCTTTTCATTTACCGGAAAAATATAGTTATAACCGGATGTTTTACCTGACAGGACGTTATACAGGTACTAGTTTTGTCGATCGTCCGGAAGTGTCGAGTGATTCCAATCATTTCTACTATGACCGTGATCGTATCATGGGTGCCTTGACATTTACTAAAATCAAGTATTTCAAGGCAAACTTAATCTATGATTTCGGGCGAACAGAGGATATTCCCTCCGGATTGTCGGGAACCTTGCTTTTTGGGTATGAAAAGAGTGACTTCACGGAGTACGGGTATTTGGGAACGGAATGGCATTATTCTTGGTTTAACAAGTACACGGAAAGGTACTATTCTTGGTATGCGGTCTTGGGGACTTTTTTGAATGGTTACACGGCGGAGAGTGGTGTGTTTAAAGTCGGAACCCAGTATATCAGTCATTTGTACGAGCTGTCTCGGCATCGGTTACGTTTTTATAGCAACGTGGATTACGTGTTGGGGATTAAGCGGAATCCGGATGATTACATTTATTTTGAGGATGCCAATATCCGAGGGTTTGATTCCGATACCACTCGGGGGACGCAACGACTTTCTGCTTCTGTGTCTGCTACCTTGTTTCTACCTTATATCAAAAGGGGGTTCCGGGCATCGATTACCGGGTTTGTGGATTGGGGTGTATTGGCTCGGGATGAGAAGAATATATTAAATAGCCAATCGTACTGGGGAATTGGTTTTAGTTTGAATTTGCGAAACGATAATTTGATTTTCAAGAATGTAAGTATACGATTAGCTTATTATCCCAAAGGGCCACCTGATATTCATAGTATAGAAATGAATGTGTCCAGTCGTAGGAAAAATGGATTTTATGATTACCGTGTTTATAAACCTGATGCGATTAAATACGAGTAGATCAAAGCCTTTGGTATACATTTTTTAACTAGATTCATTTTAAATAGTGATTAAAAATTACTTGAAAATCCCTATCTTTGTACTAAATTAATTTCGATGGGGATGAAGAAAGTTTTTTTATTTTCTATTTTCTTACTTTGCGGCTTGTTTTTTTCTCAAATACTTCCTTCGGCGTTAGGGAGTGCGTATGGTACTTTGGCATCGATAAGTAAATGGTTAATGTTTATTTGTCTTGCGTTTATCATGATCAACGTGGGGAGGGAATTCGAGCTGGATAAAGCAAAATGGCGTTCGTACACGATGGATTATTTTATAGCTATGGCGACGGCTGCTGTACCTTGGCTTCTAATAGCCTGTTATTATATCTTTTTCTTGGATACGGGTTTGTCGTGGGAGAATAATTTGCTGATCAGCCGGTTTGCGGCTCCCACATCAGCAGGAATTTTATTTACGATGCTTGCTGCTGCCGGGCTGAAAAAGGAGTGGATCTATAAGAAAACGCAAGTGCTGGCTATATTTGATGACTTGGATACGATTCTATTGATGATTCCCTTACAAATATTGATGATCGGTTTCAAGTGGCAACTGTTTGTTATTATTGGAGTGGTTTGTATCCTTTTGATTTTCGGGTGGAAACGGTTAAGTTCGCTGAACTTGCCACAATCTTGGAGGGCTATTCTGCTCTATTCCGTGTGTATCGTGGCGGCATTCGAGAGCGTGTACCTGATCTCAAAAGTTTTGATGGGACAGGATGGAGCGATCCATATTGAGGTGCTGTTACCGGCATTCGTGTTGGGAATGGTAATGAAAACCGTGCATAATCACTCGCGGGAGGAAGAAAGAGCTTCTAGTTTCATTTCTTACTTATTTATGTTCTTGGTCGGGTTGAGTACGCCTATTTTTATCGGTTTGGAGACCGGGGGAGACGGGATGCCCGGATGGGGAATGCTGATTTTCCATGTAATTATTGTAACAATCCTTTCGAACCTTGGGAAAATGTTCCCGTTATTCTTCTATCGTGACCGGAAAATCCAAGAACGTCTGGCACTTTCGATCGGTATGTTCACGAGAGGAGAGGTTGGTGCTGGAATTATCGTGATTGCCATGGGGTACCAGTTAGGAGGTCCTGCGTTGATTATCTCCATTTTAAGTTTAGTGCTTAATCTCGTTTTAACAGGATTCTTCGTGGTGGCCGTGAAACGTATATCCCAAAGTGTGTATGGGGTGAAAGAGTAAAAATATTGGTAAAGAAAGAATGTATTACTCTGAAAAAAGTTTACTATAAACTAATGTCAGAATTATCAAAAATGTTATTTCACAATTATTTAGCGGACTTTATCCTTATAGCCTGACGTTATGACCTTTTAAATTTGTTCACCAATGCATAAATTCTCCATCAAAGATAAACGATAATTAATACGGATAAGGAATAAATAATCCAATCGTCTATTTTAAGGAATCGTTTGAACATGAGTGGAACGGCTTGAACGGTATTCCACGGGTTTAGTCCGTGCCAAGAGTAGCGTATTTCAGCTGGGGCTGCAATCATGGATATGATACTAAAAGCAATCATCAGTATGATAAAAGCAAGGAGTAGGGATGTCTTGTTTATTGTTTTCATGGTGAATTATTTTTTATCTTTTCTTTTGAACAGATCTCCGATTTTTCGGAAAAACCCTTTTTTCTTGGGGGTATCGGAGTCTTTTTGGGCATCTTGTTTCTTTACTTCTTCCAGTTTATGGTTCGTTAATCTCTCCAATAGATTTATATTATCCTTAAATGCGGGGACTCCCAGTTCTTTTTGTATATCTGCGGGTGGAACTGGGAAAGACAGATCGGACCAATAGGCGTAAGTGTTACTTTGCAGGCATTCCTGCATGAACAATCCGAAGATGGGAAGGGCCATGTTGGCTCCTTGGCCTAGTGCGGTTGAGTTGAAATGTACACGGGAATTGTTAGCTCCGACTCTTATACCCACGACGATACGAGGGTTATAGCCGATAAACCAGCCGTCGGCCTGATTCTGTGTGGTTCCGGTTTTTCCGGCTAGGGGTATATTCAATCCGTAGTTGTTGATTAGTCTTTTTCCCGTTCCTTCTTGAATAACGGCGGAAAGCATGGAGGACATGATATGAGCCTGCTCAGCCGGGATCACCCGTTCTCTGCTTGGAGATTCGGCTTCGTAAAGAATACGTCCGTCCCGGTCTTTAATGGAAAGTAGGTAATAGGGTGTCGTTGATACGCCATTGTTTGCATAGCACAGGTAGGGGAGAATCATTTCCCGGAGAGGAATATTAGCAGCTCCCAGTGCAAGGGAGGGAACTGCGGGTAGTTCACTTTCTATGCCCAAGCGGTGGGCGTGTTCTATCGTGGCATCGATTCCTGTTTGTAGGAGAACTTGGACAGCTATCGTGTTGATGGATTGACTTAGAGCCCCTTTTAGCGTGTAGTAACCACCGTACTGGTTATTTGAATTCCGAGGTGTCCAATTGTCGTATTCCGGGTAACTTTTTTGTTCATTGTTATAATAGGCATCGATACGGGCTTCATGTTCAATGGCTGCACTGTACACGACCGGTTTGAACACGGAACCGACTTGACGGGGTGCCAGTACTTGGTCATATTGGAAATACTTAAAATCAAGTCCTCCAATCCATACTTTTATTTTTCCGGATTGAGGTTCTACTGCTATCATGCCGGGTTGTAGTATTTTCAGATAGTGTTTGAGCGAATCGATAGAGGACATGTGTGTTTCGACCTCTCCTTGGTATGCACTATAAATAGTCATAGGCTTTTTCTCGTTCATGGAAGCGAGTATGGCTTTCTCGCTAAGTCCTTGGCGTTTTAGATTTTTATAGGTCTCGCTTTCCCGGATGGCATTATCAAGGAGATTTTTCTCTTTGTCCCACGGTTCTTGTTTTCCCAAATGCGTGTAGAAAGAGTGTTGTAACGACTTCATGTGCTGGCGCACTGCTCTTTCTGCGTAACGTTGCATCTCTGCGTCTATCGTGGTGACGAGTTTTAGCCCGTCTTTGTATAAATCGTAATTGGTACTGTTTGCCTCGTTGAATTCGGCAATGAGCTTGACTGCATCTTGGCGGATTTGTTCACGTAAGTAGGGAGCTAGGCCGGAATAATGATTTAATGGTTTGAAACGGAGTTGTAGCTTCTCTTTTTTCAATTCTTCTCCTTCTTCTTCGGTCAGATAATCATATTTGACCATTTGGGCAATCACCGTGTTACGTCGTTGTAACGTACGCTCGGGATGTACCCGGGGATTGTAGTAGGAAGGTCCCTTCAAAAGTCCGATCAAGGTGGCTGCTTCCGGGATGGAGAGATGTGTTGCTGTCGTGGAAAAATACTTTTGGGCGGCACTTTCAATACCGAACGTACCTTCACCAAAAGATACTGTGTTTAAATAGAGGGTGAGAATTTCGTCTTTCGTGTATAATTTTTCAAGACGATGCGCCGTGATGATCTCTTTGACCTTGATCACCGGAATCATGAAACGGCTATTATATTGGCGGGGATAGAGGTTTTTGGCCAATTGCTGGCTGATCGTGCTTCCCCCTCCCGAACTTTTATCACCCAGTAGTAATGTCTTGAACAAAACCCTCAACATACTGACTTTATCGAATCCGTGATGCTCGTAAAAACGTACGTCTTCAGTAGCGATTAAGGCGTTTATAGCATTGCGGGATATACTACCGAACATGACGTTCGTACGATTTTCCACGTAATATTTTCCGAGTAACTCCCCATCTTCACTATACAGGGAGGAGGCTTCATTGTTACGAATTTCCCTCAAGTCCCGGTAATCCGGAATTTTTCCCCACATCCCGTAGTACACGCAACATACGAAGAGCCCAACGAGAACAGTACCCAATAAGATACTCAATAGTATTGTTTTGAAAACACGGGCAAAGATACTTTGTTTTTTCTTCGAGGCTTTTTTTCGTGTTGTAGTCTTTTTCTTGTTCATATTTTTGATTCCGGAAATGTCTGCGAATGTACGAAATTGTAATGTGATTTTCAAAAATGGAATCAAACCTGTATAAGTATTTTTGTTTATTTATATCCAATATTGTTGAATTTATGACATGTTAAATGATTTGTTTGATTTATTTTATATATTTGTAATTATGAGGTAACAATAACATTCGTAATGTAAAAAGAGTAAGTAAATTATTTCGATAAATGAATAAAACTATGACAAAAGAAGAATATGTAGCTTCTATGAAAAAACTGGAAGAAATTGTGGCCAAATATCGGGAACAGGAAAGACAACTGAAAGAGCAGTATATTAACGAAAACAGGCTGTTTAAAATGGATGAGAAGGTAAAAATTACAACTCCTGCTTTCCGACGGGTTATTCCGGATGAGAATGGTCGAAGATACATAGGTGAGGAATCCAGATATGGATTTGTAGAAGATTACGAAGTCGATAACCAAGGTAACATTAAGTATGTGTTGGCCAGAATGAATGCGACTGGTAAGAAATCACAACATCGTACCTATTATACGGATTTGGACGTGCTTGAAAAGGTGGAAGAGTAATTACGGAGATACAAATAATATGAATAGTTTAGTATGAAGTTTTTAAAATACTGTAATTCAAAATAATGCAAAAATGATGTTATACTGAAGATAAAATTAGAAAATATTCTGATTTTTCTATTTTAAAGTTTGGATTAAAATATACCTTTGTGGCCGAGTTCATAAAAATGAAACAATTTAATACATCAAAAGGAACAAAATAAAGTTATTGTCATGCTGAATATTGCATTGTTTGGCCCTCCAGGAGCCGGGAAAGGTACTCAGGCGAAAAAGATCGTTGAAAAATACAATTTGGCGCATCTTTCAACAGGGGAGATGATTCGTAAAGAGATTGCCGAAGGAACAGATTTCGGTAAAATGGCCGCCGGAATTATTAATAAAGGTGAGTTATTGTCTGATGAATTCGTGGTAGCATTAATCAAAAACAGTATAGAACACCACAAGGGGGTAGATGGTTTTTTGTTTGATGGTTTCCCAAGAACGGTTAGACAAGCCGAGATTCTTGATGAAATGTTGGCCAAAACGGGGCATCCGTTGAGTGCATTGGTGAGTATCGATGTTCCTCATGACGAGTTAATGCGCCGTATGTTGGAGCGTGCTAAGATTGAAGGACGAGCCGATGACAACGAGGAAGTGATTGAAAATCGTTTCCGCGAGTATAAGGCAAAAACACTGCCTGTGGCTGATCATTACAAGGTTCAGAAAAAACATTTTTCGGTGAATGGACATGGTACCGTGGAAGATGTATTTCAGGCTATAACCAAAATACTCGAAGAGATAAGGTAGGGTATATCGGAAAATAAAATGAAGAGAGGTTGTCGATGAGACTAACCTCTCTTTTGTTTTAGGCGATAAATAATTTTACATTGATTGTTAGCTTAAGGATAATTTTAACAATAGAATTAGTAACTATTTTATGGTTACAGAAAATTTACGAATGCTTTTTGGGGAAAAGTATTTATTTGCTATTTTTGTAATAAAGATGTGTTAATCGATTACAATTTAGGATAATGTAAAGTGAATGGTTCTAGATTAAATAGGAATCAAAAAATATGTATCGTATTACATTCCGATGATCCCAAAGGAATGGAAATGCTTTTTGATACCTATTATAGTACTTTAGTTGTGTTGGCAGATACATTCTTGCACGATATGGATTCTGCAGAAGATATAGTACAAGAGCTTTTTATTGATATTTGGGAGGATAAGATTTATCGAAAATTGAAGTCTGAGACCTTGGATTCTTTTTTGTATATTTCCGTACGTAATCGTTGTTTGAAGAAAATTGAGAAACAGGATGTGTTTCGTCATGTAATGTCGCTTGATCAAGTGGATATTATTTTTGAGGAATACAATGAGCGGTATGATATAATAGTTTCGAGGGTATTGGAAGAAATTACTCAATTACCGGAACGAAGCAGAGAAGTTATGAAATGCGTTTTCGTGGAGGGAATGAAATACCGAGAGGTGGCAGAGCTTTACGGGATTTCCATTTCAACAGTGAAGACATTGTTGGGTAATTCCGTGAGAAAATTGAGAGAACGCTTGAATAAAGAAATGTACGCTGGTTTTTTACTTTTGTTTTGTCGGCAGGAATAAAATAAATTAAATTTTTTATCTAAAACCATTAGACCTTTTTTTAGTTTTCCGGTATTATTAATGAAAAATTAATTGTACTTTATGGAAAAGGAACATACAGAAGAGGAAATGGAATCTCGTTTATTGGCTTATTTCAACGGGGAATTGGATGAAGAGGAACGTCGTATGGTAGAGCGTTGGGTGGAAGAAAGATCAGAGAATCGAAAGGTTTTCGAGATCTTTATGAGAGATTGTCAGCATATTCGTTGGGTAGAAAAAGAACAACGTGTAAACCTTGTACGTGGAAAGATACTTATGATGCGTCGTATCCGTCGAGCGAAGATTCGTCAAATTTATTATAAAGTGGCTGTTTCGATAACGATAATCATTACTTTAGGAGGGGTGTATTTATTAAATAGTCCTGCTAAAGAAGATAAATTAGCAGATAAGATTGAAACGATTCATCCGGGATCTCCGAAAGCAAAGTTGGTTCTTTCTTCTGGAGAGATAGTTGATTTAATGCGTGATACGGGGGAGGTAATCCGGGAACAAGATGGATCTTTCGTAAAGGTGAAAGAAAAAGGGGGACTTATTTATGATACCTCTAAAGTTGTTTCAAAAACGGAGCAATTATTATATAATAAAATTATTGTACCTCGCGGAGGAGAATTTTTTGTGACGCTGACGGATGGAACGAGTGTTTGGTTGAATGCAGATTCTGAATTAGAATACCCTGTGCAGTTTGCAAAAAATAGTCGGGAAGTTCGATTGAAAGGAGAAGCATATTTTGTGGTACGTGAAGATATAGGGCGGCCTTTTGTAGTACATTCCGGAGAATATAGTTTGCGGGTGTACGGGACAGAGTTTAACTTGAATGCTTATAAGTTAGATGAGATACAAGCCGTTTTGGTAGAGGGATCCATCGGATTTAGAGCAAATGAAACAACCTTGGAAAAGCAATTGAAACCAAATCAGTTGGCTGTAGTGAATGTTTTTACTGGGGAATCGAAGATTATGAATGTAGACGTGTACCCGTATATTGCATGGAAAAATCAAGATATTGTTTTTGTGAATGAGCGTTTGGAATCGATTATGGACAAAATAGCTCGGTGGTATGATGTGGATGTTTTTTTCAAGAGAGAATCGTTAAAAGAGGTTCGATTTTATGGAAATATGCAGCGATATGCAGATATAGGGGAACTACTATCTTTATTGGAAAAAATTTCAGATGTTCACTTTAGTATAAAAGGAAGGACGGTGATTGTTAGTGATAAATAAAACGGAGAGTTGTGGCGACTCTCCGAATAATAGTAATTGATAACTCATCTTGCAGGATGTGGCTATCGTGTTTAACTATAAAATTTAATTACAAATTTATGAAAAAAAAGAGAATGTTGTACCTCTTTCGAACAAGAGTGTACGGAAAAATCTGGAAAATTATGAAATTATGTGTCATTTTTGTCATGTTTTTTGTGTTTGCTGTATCAGCTAGAAGTCTGGGACAGAAACAGATTGTAACACTAGAATTGACGAATGTCAGCTTGTATGAATTGTTTGATGCAATTCATAAGCAGACAGGACTACGTTTTTTGTATAATGCGGAACAGATGAAGGCGGTTCCTTCGGTTGACGTTAGTGTGAAGAATAAAAAGGTATGTGATGTATTGACAGATGTACTTGCAGGTACACCTTTAACAACCGTTTTCGACAAGGATTTGGGTATGCTCGTTAAACGTACGGAGGCTCCACAACAAAAGGCTAAAGAAATTAAAATTGTCGGGAAAGTGACAGACACGCAGAAACAGCCAATACCGGGGGTGACAGTGGTTGTTAAAGGTACTACATTGGGGACTGTAACAGATCAAAGTGGAATGTATGCATTGGGATTACCTCAAATGAAAGAAGATTTTTTATTGGTATATTCATTTGTCGGAATGGAGTCTCAAGAAATAAAGTATCAAGGGAAGGACACGATCAACGTGGTAATGAAGGAAGACGTGAAACAGGTAGATGAGGTGGTTGTTACGGGTATATTTACTCGTAAGAAAGAGAGTTTTACAGGTTCTTCAACAACATTTACGACAAAAGAATTGAAGATGGTAGGTAATTCTAATGTTTTACAAAGTTTGAAGACATTAGATCCAGCTTTTGCAATCATGGAAAACAATGAATTTGGTTCAGATCCGAATCATTTGCCAAATATCGAGATTCGTGGTAAGACTAGTGTCATTGGTTTGACAGAGGAATATAATACAGACCCTAATCAACCGTTATTTATATTAGACGGTTTTGAATCTACTTTGGCAACAATTAGTGATTTGAGTATGGATCGAGTGGCAAGTATTACTATTTTGAAGGATGCTGCAGCCACTGCAATTTATGGGGCGAAAGCAGCTAATGGTGTTGTTGTAGTAGAAACGAAAGTACCGGAAGCCGGGCAGTTAAAATTAAATTATAATGGAAACTTGAACTTTACTTTTGCTGATTTATCAGATTACAATTTGATGAATGCTGAGGAAAAATTGGAATATGAATTACTATGTGGTGCGATTTACCAGAGCATGGGGCCTGATGGATATTTGGGATCTGTTGCACAAGAAATTAAATATAATAATCGTTTAGCCGAGGTCCGACGAGGTGTGGACACCTATTGGTTGAATGAACCTTTACGTTTTGCTACAACTCATAAGCATAATGTGTTTCTCGAAGGTGGTGACGGGATTTTTCGTTATGGTGTAGGTTTGAGTTATGGTAAGACTCAAGGTGTAATGAAAGGATCCGATCGAGATGTAGTAAATGGAAATGTGCGGTTGATTTACCGAAAGGGCCAATTGTCATTTAATAATACATTCAACATTGATTATACGCTGGCAAAAAGGGAAAGTGTTCCATTCTCTAGGTTTGCCCAAGTAAACCCTTATTTCCGAAAAACAGACGAGAATGGAGATCCCGTAAAAATTCTGGAATCTTATTCTTATTTGGATATTTCTACATTTTCAGTAAAAACGGAAAATGTATATGGACCTTATTATGATTTATGTAATAACAATTTTGATCATACAAAGAACTTTGGTTTTACGAATAATTTTGAAGTGAACTGGCGGCCAATAGAGGAATTGCAGGTGCGGGGAAAGATTGGGTTAAATAAATCAAATGAGTTAGCTCAAAAATTTTCTTCTCCTTTTAATGCTGCATACGTGGGGAGTGAGGACGATAAAAAGGGTGAGTATACAGAGTCCAATAAACATATATTTGGATATGATGGAGATTTGAGCATTACTTATGGCAAATTGTTAGCTGAGGCTCACATGGTAAATGCTGTTGCCGGAATGCGTTTTACTCAGTCGTCTTCAGATATAAGTGGTTACACGATGCGTGGTTTTATTGATGATGAGTTTTCAAATCCGCTTTTTGCTCAAGATTATAATAAAGATAGTAAGGTATATCAAGAAGTGAAACGCAGAACAGCTAGTTATTATGTGAATTTAGGTTATTCTTATCGGAATCGTTATTTGTTTGATGCTAGTTGGAGAGCCGATGGTGCTTCTGTTTTTGGGGTAAACAAATTATTTACAAATACTTGGTCTGTTGGCTTGGGATGGAATGTGCATAATGAAGCTTTTTTTGAAGGGATAGATTGGATAGATCAATTGAAATTGAGAGCTTCTATAGGAAATCCCGGTAACCAGAATTTTGATGCCTATATTGCAATGAAAATTTACGAGTATAATAATCACCATACTAATCCGTGGGGTGTAAGTACATTGATCAAGACGTTCGGAAACGAGAATTTAGAATGGCAAAAAACGTTAGATCGTAATATAGGTTTAGATTTGTATTTATTGGATAATCGTTTACGGATGAATTTTGATTATTTTTCTAAGAAAACAGACCCTCTATTAGTATATGTAGGGATGCCTTCATCAACGGGAACGACTTCTTCACCCACTAATGTCGGGGAGCAATTGACGAATGGATACACGATCATGTTGAATTATGCAATTATGAAACGAGAAGATGTGCTTTGGTCTGTAAATGCTACATTACGCCATTTAACTTCTGAGTATCGGAATGTTAGTCAGTACTTAGATAAGTTTAACACGGATAATAAATCGAAAAATATGTTGAGATACTATGATGGTGGTAGTCCTTCTGACCTGTGGGCGGTTCGTTCAGCTGGTATTGATGCCATTACGGGACGTGAAATTTTTATTCGTAAAAATGGAACCCAAACCTTCACACATAGTTATGATGACGAAGTTGTGGTTGGGAATAGTGATCCCGATTTTGAAGGAGTTGTCGGAACTTCTTTCTACTATAAAGGTTTTTCTATTTCAGCTAATTTCCGTTATCGAGTGGGAGGACAAATTTTTCTTTCTACGTTATATGAGAAAGTTGAAAATATTTCTGTAGACGATGCCTATTATAATCAAGACAAGCGAGCTCTGTATGATCGTTGGAAACAACCTGGTGATAATGCTAAATTTAAAGCTATTTCAACCACAGATGAGACTCCGATGTCTTCCCGTTTTGTTGCAGACAATAATGTTTTCTCGGGAGAATCTATTTCGATGGGATACGAGTCTCAAGGGAAATGGTTGCGAGTTATCGGGGCTTCTTCATTTAACGTGAGAGTTTATATGAATGATATTTTTAGAGTGTCTACCGTGAAAAATGAGCGAGGTATTGATTACCCGTTTGCACGTTCGGTCTCTATGTCTTTAGGTTTGAGATTTTAAAATGATTTAAGATGAAAAAACTGAAATATATAATAAGTAATGGATTGGTTATTATACTAATGTCCTTGTGTTCCTGCGAGTCTTGGATTAACGTTACACCTTCAGATCGTTTGTCCGAAGGAATGCTTTTTGAGGATCGGGAAGGGTTTGTGAAAGCGTTGAACGGTGTTTATATAGAATTAAATACAAGCCAATTGTACGGACTGGATTTAACAGCAGGGGCTTTGGATGCAATGGGACAGTATTATACAAATTCATCATCATCATTGCACGCTTACTATCAATATATAAAGTTAGTTTTTACAGGAGCAAATGAAAAAACTTTATTTGATAACATGTGGAAAAAATGCTATTTAGTGATAGCAAATTGTAACACGATTATTGAAAAATGCGGGGAGAAAAATGATAATTTGCCTGAACCTTATTTCAGTATGATTAAAGGAGAAGCTTTGGCATTACGTGCTATGCTGCATTTTGATATGTTGCGACTTTTTGGTCCGATTCCTTCCGAGTTAAGTAAAGAAAGTATTCCTTATCAAACAACATCTAAACAACAAATATCACCTCTGTTATCAGGGACTGAGGTGTTAGCATTGGTGAAAAAGGATTTGGAGGAAGCTTTGGATTTATTAGAAATCTCTGATCCCTACTTGGCTGAAAATAAGAATGTGTATGACGATACTGATGTTAATTATCGTCAATTTCGAATGAATTACTATGCCGTGAAGGCTCTATTGGCTAGAGTCTATTTATGGGAAGGGGATAGAAATTCAGCATATACTACTGCAATAGAGATTTTGAAAGCAGTCCGGCAACCAGGTATGGAGTTGTTCCCGTTTGTAACTAATGCAGCGGCAACGAATAGCTCTACTCCCGATCGGGTATTTTCAACTGAGGTTTTATTTGGTTGTTATAATTCTTCCAGAGAGACAATTCATGAAACATTGTTTGCACCCACTCTTGAAACGACGAGTATTTTAACTTTTGCTGGTACCTTGAATAGTGGGCGGGTTGAAGAGTTATACGATGATAAGAATGATTATCGCTACAAGATTTGGGCGACTTATAATAATAACGGAAACTCTGTTTTATATCATCGGAAATATGAGGATTTTGAGGATAATTCAGGTTCGAAAACTTATCGCTATATGGTACCCTTAATCCGGTTGAGTGAGGTATATTTAATTGCGGCTGAATGCTGTGATGATTTGGATGAAGCTATTGGTTATTTGAATACACTCCGAAATGCCAGAAATTGTTTCAGTGTTTATCCGACAGTTGATGTTTTGAAAAATTATATTACTTCAGAATATCGAAAAGAGATGTTAGGTGAGGGACAAATGTTCTTTTTCTATAAACGGAAAGAGATGGTGAATATTCCCGATGGAACACAGGCAAGCGGTACAATGAATGTTGAGTTGAACAAATATGTTATTCCGTTACCGGATAGTGAAACGAGTCAAAGAACAAGTACAGATATTTCTAAATAATAAATTATGAAAAAGATACTTTATTATATAATGATGTTACCGATTTTTTTATCGGGGTGCGAAAAAGATTTGATGGATTATGAAGGATTGGAGGGTGTGTATTTTGCGGTACAATGGGGAGACTCATGGGGTAGTGAACTTACATGGCCTTACCAACCTTACACGAACGTGCAATTTATACAACTTGGAGATGCTGATACTGCTACAGTTAATCTAAAAGTGATGGTCACAGGTTCGGTGAAAGATTATGATCGTACTTTTCGGGTAGAAGTAAATCCGGATAGTACGACAGCGGTAGTGAATGTGGACTATTTACCATTAGAAAATGATATCGTAATTAAAGCCGGGGAATATATGGCGATGGTTCCGGTCAGATTAATACGTACCGAGGCCCTTCAACATGAGGAAAAGATTATAGGGTTGAAATTGGTTGCGAATCAGTATTTTACCCTTGCTTTCCCGGAATGGGATGCTGTAAAGGGTTTTAATAGTGGCGATATTCATGAACGCTTTGACGCATCCCTACATGAAATTCGGTTTAGTGACATGATGGTTAGACCAACAGTATGGACAGGAACGGATAGTTCGCCCTATAATGATGGTGCAGAATCGGGATTATGGGGAGCTTTTAGTCGTAAAAAGTTAGAGATGATCTGTGAACGTTTTGATTTAACCTATAATGATTTTATGAGTACAACAACAATGCCATTAGTGTTGCAAAATTTAATCGCAAAAACGATGTCTCAACTTTTAATTGATAGGTATAATGCTAAAGATCCGGTATTGGAAGATGATGGACGTTTGATGTTTTTTAGCGGCTGTCCTTGGACATCTAAAATAGGAGTACCTTGGGTCCCCGATGAGGATTATTATGATTAATGTATTATTCTATTAATTGGAAAAATTATGAAAAAAGTATTATATATATTGCTAGGAATTTTATTTATAGCATGTTATGATGATAAAGGATCTTATGACTACCACGATATAAACGAAACAACAATAGAGGGTATAGATGGGAGTTATAATGTCACGATGGGAGTAACAACTTTAGAGATTGATCCGAAAGTTTCCATGACAATGGCCGATCCTGAAGATACGACACGGTTCCAATATGAATGGAGAGCCAACGTGGCTTATAACAGTACAATATTATTAGGTACAACCCGTAAATTGAATTATCCAGTAAAATTGGATCCTCGTAATTATACGTTATATTTTAGAGTAATCGATCGTCAAACCGATCTTGTGACTGTTGCTACAGCTTCGCTTAATGTTGGAGCTCCTTACTCAAGAGGTATCTTGATGATTGGTGAAAACCGAGAAGGTGAAGTTGATGTACAAATGTTGGCAATGAACACGGATACTGTATTATGTAAAGATATATTGGCAAATAGTGGTCTACCCGTCTTGAGAGATCCGGTGGATATTATTCATACTGGTTACAATAGTACGGATAAAAATATAAAATTATGGGTATTAACGAAATCTCAGGCTTATTTTATGGATCGGATGACGTTTAAAGGGAATGAGACAGATGTTTTTTCAAAACTATTATATTTATCTCAATCATATGATTCGGATTTTGTTCCAGTGGATGTTATACCTCGTATTAAAGATAAGGCAGGAAATGTTGCTAGTTCCAGTGATCGGGCTGTCGTTTGTAGTAACGGGTACATATTTGTCGGTTCATCCTTTATGTTGGGTGGAGATTATTATATGGATCCCGTGAATTGTGAAAGTTCGAATCCCAATGTTTGGTTAAAAGCCAAGCCTTATTTATTGTATAGCTTGAATAAATACAATGGAATCGTGTGGTATGATGAAACAAATGAACGTTTTATGCGAGTGGCTTCTTCATATGTCACATCCTCGTCAACAATGGTTGATGTGGAAGGTGATCCGTTCGATTGGGATCAAAGAAAAACAGGACGTACAATGGTATACGGCGAGAATACGTTTAACACGGATGGGGGATCTACAGATGGTAATTCCTTTGCTCTTCTTAAAGATGGAGCAGGAGAGTTTTATATTTATAAATTTTATGTATCGTCTAGTGTGGCAAAGCGAGATAGTTATACGATTAATCGTTCTTTGGCGACAGATTTTGATAAAGCAGATTTTTACGCCTTTTCTTCCCGTCGCACGGTGATATTTTATACAGTAGGTTCGCGGTTATATGCTTATGATTATAATAAAGGAAATGAAAAATGTTATCTGCTAGAGGATTTCGGTGAAAATCAAATAACTATGTTAAAATGTGATACACAGATAGAACCTTCTGCTAATCCGATTTATTTGGCGACCTATAATGATACAGATGGAGGTTCGTTGCGTAAATATGATCAAGGAATGGACCCGAATAAAGTGGAGGTAATCCCTGTCCCGAACGCTTGTTGGACGGGACTGATAAAGATAAAAAACATGAGTTGGAGAGCTAATAATTAAAAAATATAGACTATGAAAAAGATTATAATATTGTTGTTATTTATATTTCCTACTTTCTTTTCAGCAAATGCTGGTATTGTTAAAATATCCGGTTCATTAAAGGAGTTCAAAATGAAAAAAGTGGAAATGAGGGATTGTGGAATAGCTGTAGATATATATAACTTTAAAAGATTTATAGAGGTTGATTCTATGGGATCATTCCAGTTGGAATTGAAATTGAACCATCCGGCTTATTATCAAATTGGTGATAATTTATTGTATTTGTCTCCCGGAGATAATTTGAAGGTCAAGCTGGGACGTTCTGTAGCTCGGGGGCAATTTCAAGGAATAGGGGAAGAAGCAAATATTTACTTGAAAGGACGTGAACGCTTAAGTATTTGGAAAATATTTGAAACAAAGAACTGGGTACTTGACACGAGTAACAAGAGAGCTACTTTTGATGAATGTCGACTAAAGGCTGATTCTCTGATTGAAGTCCGGTTACAGGAATTAAATAATTTGACAACTGTGGATGACCAGTTCCGTGAATTGGAGACTATTCGTATTAAGGCTTGTCAAGTACAGATTTATTTAGATTATTTTTTGTATGGACAGTTAAGTAGATGGGATGACTCGGCGGAGGTGAAGCAGGAAAAGAAAAATGCTTTTTACCAAACAATTAAATTCATTGTCGAACCATTGTTGAAAGAACTGGTCGTTTCCGACAATTATCTAGAACTTTCTGAAGTACGAGGAGTTTTGAATGAATGCTACGCCTCTGATGTATTCGAATTTCCGCAATCGGCAACGTTTTTGGAATTGATGCAGACCCAAGAAAAGTCCGAGTTGTTAAATAAAGGAATAAAACGTGTTGATTATAAGTCATATAAAGATTTTAGGCGGAGCATTCAGAATAAAGATTTAAAACAGGCATTTTCAGCTAAGTTACAAAAAAGAGCGACTTTAATGGAGGGGCGATTGGCTCCAGATATCCTTTTGAAAGATATTGATGGGAATGAATTGAGATTAAGTGATTTAAAAGGAAAGCCATTGTTTATAGATATGTGGGCCACTTGGTGTTTACCTTGTTTATTTCAAAGGCCTGATTTTCAAAAGTTAAGTGAAAAATATACGGAAATACAATTTGTCGGAATATCCATTGATTTAGAGGTTAAACGTTGGAAAGAAAAATTGGAAAAGGAAGGGATTCCCGCTCGAATTAAAGAATATTTAGCAGATACTTATGCGCTGGAGGATTCTTGGGATTTAACTTCTATTCCTCGCTTTATTTTAATTGATAAAGATTTTAAAATAATTACGGCTTTTGCACCCCCTCCTTCCGAAAAAGAAGAGATTGAAGCAATATTAGAGAGTATAGAATAAACACGTGGAGGGATTGTAAAAATCGAGTAAAGCGTGACGAATTGCTTGATACAGCTTTCGTGACGCTTTCTCTATTTTCATTCGGCCTAGAACTGTAGTATTGGAAGAAGGAGAGGTTGCAATAGATCAATGTAATTCATAAAGGCTATTTACGTTTGTTTTCCTATAATGAAGCTCCTTTCGGTTTGTAGCGATATTGCAAGATCAAGAATAATAATCCGGGCACAAAAATGATAACGGCAGTAGCTTGCAGGGCGATAGAAAGAGAATACAAGTCGTGTAACCAACCGACAAGCGGGGCCATGGCCGCGAACATGAGCCGGATGACAAAGTTACGGATCGATAACACGGTTGCCCGCATTTCGGAAAAGGTGATTTGATTGATGTATCCTTTTAATATCGGAGTGGCAAATCCTCGTACGATATAGAAAAAGAACAAACATACCAAACCAACATAAGAAATATTAAAGGCCACGGCGATGTATCCCCCCACGATAAAGAACAGGATTAACGTGTACATCTTCATGCTTCCCAAACGTTGATCCAGTTTATCGGAATACAGGGCCGAAATCCCCACGGTGAGATTTAGAATTGTCCAGATAATTCCGAACCAAGTGGTTGGCGTATCTAGTTCTATCAAAAGGGGTTGCACGAACCAAGCCATGGTGAGCGTGGCAGCCCCGATAATACCGGAGAACATGATATTATAGCACAATTCCTTGTTCGTGAAAAGCGAGTATTGAATAATTTGTATGATATTGGCAAAAGAGTTCTTTATTCTGGTTTTTGCAGCGTGTTCGGTTAAGGCGATGGCGGCAGGGATTCCGATGAACGCGATCCCGCTTTGCACGTAAAACGGGAGCCGGAGGGAGTAAACAGCCAGTAGACCACTGAATATCCCGGCAAAAGCTTCCGAAAAATTCCCGATCATGGTGACTCTTCCCTCGTATTTCAGGTACTCATCCTCTTTTTTGTAGTGTAGCATGGTGTCGTAGAGTAGGGCGGAATCGGCCCCGGATACCAGACTTTGGCCGAATCCGAGCAATATTTCCGAGAGGAAAAATGCCGTGAAAGTATCGGAAATCGAGTAGTTGGTAAATCCCAGAAAGCAGAATATACACCCCGCGATTAAGCAGTTCCTGCGTCCCCACACGTCGGCCAGGTACCCTGTCGGTATTTCCAATGACACCATAGCGATGGAATAGACGCTCTTCAAGATGAATATATCTGCCAAATCCAGCCCGCATTCCTTGTAAAATAGCACGATGATAGGCATCACCAGGGTGAACCATTTGGATACCTTAATCAGGTAAAGTGCTATAATATTTTTTTTAAACGACACTTGATTTCTGTTTTTCTATTCAAAAGACAAAAGTAATTTAAAATTAAGAATAAACGAAGTGATTAGAATCTAAAATCAAAAAGCACCTTTTTGTTTCTATTTTCATCAAAAAACTTTATTTTTGCTTCTAAATTTAAAACATAAATCACTAATCAAGTAAAAAATTAAGTTTGCCATGGCAATACAGAAAATTGATGACATCTACGAGTTATTGAAGGGAAATACCCAAAAAAAGCGTTTGGTTGTAGCTTATGCTAACGACAGTCACTCTATTGAAGCTGTAAACAAAGCAGTTGAAATGGGAATCGTTGAGGCTATTTTATGCGGTGACGAGAACGAGATCAAGAAAGTGTGTGTGGAGCATGGTTTTGATATCTCCCGTTTTAAAATTGTACATGAGCCGGTGGATACGAAAGCAGCAGCCAAAGCCGTACAAATGGTTCGCGAGAAAGAGGCTGACTTTATCATGAAAGGTTTGGTTAGTACCGACAAATATATGCGTGCTATCTTGAACAAAGATTGCGGTTTATTACCCCCGAAGGCTACGTTATCTCACGTGGTAGTGATGGAGTGTCCGAATTATCACAAATTATTGGTGTTCAGTGATGCCGCTATTATTCCGGCCCCGGATTTCAGCCAAAAAATGGCTATCGTGAAATATGTCACCCAGATTGCCAACGCACTAGGTGTTCAACGCCCGAAGGTAGCCATGATTTCTGCCACGGAACAAGTACTTCCGAAAGTGGAATCTACCACGGATGCCGCTATTCTTGCCAAGATGGGAGAGAGAGGCCAGTTAGGTAATATCGACATCGACGGACCGTTGGCTCTTGACGTGGCTATCGATAAGGAAGCTGCCGAGATCAAGAAAATAAAATCTCCGGTAGCAGGAGACGCGGACTGCTTGGTATTCCCGAACATAGAGTCCGGTAACGTGTTCTACAAAACGAATACGAAATTGGCTAACGCTCGTCAAGGTGCTATTCTTGTGGGAGCGACAGCCCCGAGCGTGTTGTCTTCCAGAGGTGACAGCGTGGATGCGAAATTAAATTCTATCGCCTTGGCTGCTCTTTTTGCAAAATAAGATAAGCAAGATATAAGTGAAAAGCCGAAGTTGTTGTGAACTTCGGCTTTTCTGAATTATTTAAACAACTAAGAACACAGGCTTATTCATTTTCCTCCGTGATGACGATTTTAATGATTTCGTCTCCTTGACGGATGGCATCAATTACCTCCAATCCCTCGTAAACTTGCCCGAAACACGTGTGGCGTCTGTCCAAATGCGCCGTGTTCCTACGGTTGTGGCAAATAAAGAATTGAGAGCCCCCGGTATCCCGTCCGGCATGAGCCATGGATAGTACTCCGCGGTCATGATACTGGTTATCCCCGTTTAACTCACATTTGATGGTGTAACCCGGTCCCCCGGTCCCGTCACCTCTGGGACAACCGCCCTGGATCACGAAATCCGGAATAACCCGGTGAAATGTTAATCCGTCATAGAAACCTTCACGGGCTAGTTTTACAAAATTGGCAACGGTATTTGGCGCGTCTTTTTCGAAAAAAAGAACTTTCATAACACCTTTCTCTGTGTGTATTTCTGCTCTGTACATTACGAAATTGGTTTTGAATTATCGCGAACAAATGTAGAGCATAATCCGAATGAATGCAAATAGTCCAAGTTTATTTAACGCATTTTCTGTTATTTGAATATAGTTAAAAAAAGAGGGCTTCCACGGAATTTAGCATCTTGAAAGATCGAAAATATCGGCAGGTATTTAAAAACTTCGTAGTATATTCGCGTACGATTAAAAAAAGAGTGTATGACGTGTTGTAATAGCAGACGAAAACCGGAATGGTTGAAGATTAAATTACCGAAAGGACAAAGTTCCACGGAGGTATTAAATATAGTTAGAAAGCATAATCTACATACGATATGTACCAGTGGTATGTGTCCCAACCAAGGCGAATGCTGGGGAAACAGGACGGCAACGTTTATGATTGGCGGGGACGTGTGTACCCGTTCATGCAAGTTTTGTAACGTGAAAACGGGGCGTCCGGCTCCGTTGGATCCGGCAGAACCGGAAAACATTGCTAATTCCGTGAAGTTGCTCGGTTTGAAACATGCCGTGATAACTTCCGTGGATCGGGATGATCTGGCTGATTTGGGTGCGGCCCATTGGGTAAAGGTGATCGAGGCCGTGAAACGGGTGAATCCCGGAACGACGATGGAAGTGCTGATCCCGGATTTTCAAGGGCGGCGGGAACTCGTGCAACAGGTGATCGATGCACGTCCGGAAGTGATTTCCCACAACTTGGAGACGGTGAGAGAGTTATCGGACGGCGTGCGTAGCCGGGCGAAATACGATATTTCTTTGCAGGTGATCCGTCAGGTTTCGGAATCGGGTATCGTTTCCAAGTCCGGAATCATGCTGGGATTGGGGGAGACTCGCGAACAAATTCTTCAAACGATGGATGATTTGCTGGCTGTCGGGTGTAAGGTGATGACAATTGGTCAGTACCTGCAACCATCAGAGGCGAACCTTGAAGTGAAAGAGTACGTGACGCCGGAGACTTTCCAAGAATACGAGCGTATCGGCTTGGAGAAAGGGTTCCGTTACGTGGAGAGTGGCCCGTTGGTTCGCTCCAGTTATCACGCCGAAAAACATGTGAGATAAGCTATGAAACGTACACGATTAATTGATCTGGGAGTCGCGAGCTATATGCCCGTGTGGCAGCAGCAGGAAGAGCTGCATAACGAGATTATCGCCGCGAAGTTGAGGGGAGAGGAAACGGGGAATTGTATGATTTTCGTGGAGCATAATCACGTGTACACGTTGGGGAAGAGCGGGAACGAGGCGAATATGCTCGTCAGTGCCATCCAGTTGCAGGCGGCTCATGCCGAATTCGTGAAAGTAAACCGGGGTGGGGATATTACATATCACGGCCCCGGGCAATTGGTCGTGTACCCGATTATTGACATGGCTAATTTCGGGGTGGGAGTGAAGGAATACGTGGATCTGTTGGAAGAGGTGGTTATCCGTACCGTGGGCGAATTCGGGATTACGGGGGAACGTTTGGAAGGAGCCACGGGGGTATGGTTGGATGCCCACACGCCTCGGGCCCGTAAGATATGTGCAATCGGGATTAAATGTTCCCGTTACGTGACGATGCACGGTTTCGCGCTGAACGTGAATACGGATTTGAATTATTTCAATTATATCAACCCATGCGGATTCGTGGATAAGGGGGTAACTTCTATCGCGAAAGAGGTGGGGCATGAAGTACCCGTTGCGGAAGTGAAAGCGGTCGTTAAGAAGTATTTTGAAGAACTCTTCGGGATGGATTTCTATATACTTTAAGGTGGTTATGTACCACTTTTAAGAATACTTGTATCATTTTCAAACTCTTCCGTTAGTTATGCTAACAAGTAAGCCCGAACGGTTTCGAATTGATTTACTATTGCAATATTGTCATGTAAAATAAAGGTAATCTTATTACTATTTTCACATGTGTTAACTGTAAGTTTCATATATTATATATCAAATGTTAATTTATTCTCGCCAACGAGTTTGAATTCATTTAACATATCGTAAATTCATCCTTTTTTCATCCCGTCCCAAGCCTCGCTGGTCTTGAGATACGAAATAATCTCACTTAACCTCTTCCTTCTCCACCACTCTCCCACCACTCCCTCACCTGTTCTCCACCTGTGTTATAGTGGTGGGGAACAGGTGGAGGAAACGTTAATTTATGAATACTTTTCAAGGGTGTACACGTGTATTCCAATAATGGATTATAGCAAGGCTATAAAATCTAAGAATGATTGTTTGTCTCGTGATTGTTTTTTGACAGGAGGTACTCTGTTGAATGTATGTAAGTTAGAAATAACTTGAGGGGCAAGGTGTATTTTATCTTTGTTTTTTATTTGAAGTTTATTAATAATTTTGTTATATTCGTAGAGCGAATTAATAAATTGACAGAGTGGAATGAAGAATAATATCGAAGTCGAAATATGTACTTTTTCTTTGGAATCATGCTTGAACGCCCAGTTGGCAGGGGCATCCCGGGTGGAATTGTGTTCCGGGATGTATGACGGGGGAACCACCCCTTCCGCGGCTATGATTCGTATGGCCCGGGAAAAGTTATCCATACAACTTTACGTGATGATTCGCCCTAGAGGGGGTGATTTTCTTTATTCCGATTTGGAGTTCGAAGTGATGAAGGAAGATATCCGGTTTGCCAAAGCGTGCCGGGCGGATGGGGTCGTGTTGGGAATATTGAACGCGGATGGTTCGGTTGACGTGCGACGTACTCGGGAATTGGTCGAGTTGGCAGCACCCTTAAAGGTAACGTTTCACCGGGCAATAGATATGACCCGGAATATGGAAGAGGCTCTGGAGGGGATTATAGAGGCCGGGTGTTACCGGGTGTTGACATCGGGAGGACGCAACACGGTAAACGAGGGTATGGAGCAAATTAAAGCCTTGGTGAAGCAGGCAGGAGGACGAGTGCAAATAATGGCGGGAAGTGGCGTGAACGCCGCGAATGCCCGCACGCTAATGGAATCAGGGGTGGATGCTATCCACTTGAGCGGGAAAAGCAACCGGGACAGTGAAATGAAATTCCGTAACCCGAACGTGTTTATGGGCGGGATTCCGGGACTACCGGAGTACGAGCAGTATTACAGTGATGTGGAGAAGATAAAAGCTGTTTTAGACAATGTGCAATGTAAAATTTAGAAAATGAGATTCAGGATGAGATGTTCATTCTAAATTTTGACTTCTAGATTCTAAATTCAATATATGCGAACATTTGTAGAGAAGATATTAAATGCCGAACGTGGGAGTATCGTGGTCCGTGAACCGGATTACGTGATGAGCCACGATAATTCGGCACGGGTTAGGTTTTTGTTTGAACGGATTCATGGTACCCGAGTATATAATCCATCCCAGCTGGTGATCGTGTTGGACGGGAAGGTGTCGGGGATGATCAACGAACTATCGTTGGAATATACCTCGATACGGGATTTCGTGGAAGAGCAGGGAATAGAGCATTTTTATGATTGTGACCGCGGGATCGGTCATCAGATTATTTCCGAGTTGGTACGTCCGGGTATGTTGGTTGCCGGGAGCGATTCTCATACTGCCACGGCAGGTGCATTCAACACGTTAGCCGTGGGGATTAATAAAACGGAGACGGCCGTGTTATGGAAAACGGGGAAAATGTGGTTCCGGGTGCCCGAGACCGTGAAGATCGTTTTAAAGAATCGTTTGCCGGAAGGGGTGTTCGCCAAAGATTTGGCTTTGTGGATCAAGGGTATATTGAGTCGGCTGGACGTGAACGGGATGGCGATTGAATATCACGGGGAGGGGGTTGCCTCTTTGTCTATCGATGACCGAATGACAATAGCCAATATTTCCACGGAAATGGGAGTGGTCAGTTCTGCTTTTCCCCCGGACGATCAGTTGGCCGACTACTTTAACGAACCGGCAGTACGGGGTGTTTGGGCGGACGAGGAGGCTGTTTATTCCCGGTTTATAGAGATTGATCTGGCCAATGTCTTTCCGATGGTGTATGACACGGGAAACAATGTTCTCCAAGGAGTGGAGGAGCTTGTCGGGTTGAAAATACAGCAGGGGCTTATCGGGGCTTGCGCTTCGGGACGATTGGAAGATTTGCGGTTGGTTTCCATGATTTTGGAAGGCAAACGTATTGCTAACGGGTTCCAGTTATTCGTGGTTCCGGCTTCTAGGGATATATATTTGCGGGCGGTTGAAGAGGGGATTATTGACAAGATCGCGCAGTCAGGGGCTATGGTGCTCGGTTCCAGTTGCGGGCCTTGCCTAGGAGTGGGACGGGTGGCATCTGTCGGTAATAGCCGTTTCATTTCTACGGCCAATAGCCAGTACATCGGGGGAACGAATCACTCCGGTGTTGAGAAATATATCGCTTCTCCGGCAACCGTGGCCATGACCGCGTTGAGAGGGGAGTTGACACCGATGATTCATTTCGAGGGAATCCAGTATAAATATAATATTCCCCGGGTTGAACCCGTCGTGCTGGGGGAATATGATTATAGGAAGAATAACGGGGTGTGGAATTACGGGGATATAGATAATATATCAAGTAGCCAGATATTTGCGGAAAAATTGACCTGTCGGTTGACTCTTGAACAGGTAGAGGAGATTAAACCTTATTTGTTTAAAGGGTTGGATCCGAATTTCACTTGTGATGTGAAACCGGGAGATATTATTATTGCCGGGGAGAATTTCGGATGTGGCCAACTTGTGAAGCACGCGGCAACGGGTTTGGTCGCCGTGGGAGTGAAACTGGTCATCGCGAAATCGGTGAACTGGGATTTCTACCGGATGGCTATTAACCACGGGTTACGGATTCTTGTTGATTGGGCCGTGGTGGATGCTTACACGTCGGGAGAAAAGTTGACGATAGATGATGAAAATCATTTGTTATATTTGAACGAGAGAGCGTATAAGCTTCCTTATGTTGATGTGGAGTTTCAAAAGATCCTCGAAAAAGGAGGATTAGTAAATGCTTTTTCTTGAATACGAGAGTAGGAAGAAAAAGTTATTGATATTCATGTGTGTGTTGTTTTTTTCTGTGTCGGTGTGTCGGGACAGAGGAGAGGGCAGCCCTTTTAAGGGTTGCCCTTATTTATTTGGATTCTATAAATCTAGAATAACGGGATATGGTAAATTAATCCGATGGATAAAGTTGAGGTGGAATAGTTTTCGGCTCCCAATGCTTTGGCTTTACCCGTGAATCGATAAGAACGTCCGATGTACGATGCGAAGAAATGCAGGTTTTCCGTTGTGGGGTAGTATTCGATTCCGCCGAAATACCCGTAAGCCGTCCGGTATTTCCCTTTTTCTAATTGATCGGTATATTTGTAAACAGAGGCATTCTCGTACATTCCTTTCACGAAAATATTCCACTTGGGCCGGAACCGGTAGTTTAATTTGGTGACCCAAGATTCATAACGGGCATTTTTGATGCAATCTGCATCTCCTTGAAGACGGTTGAGGCTTGAAATAATGCCTCGGTTATCCAGTTCTTCATCGGAAAGGTAGAAATCAAGGTACATATTGAATTTTCCCAAATCCAATTCGTTGCCAATGGCATAAAAATGATTGTTGTATCCTTTTGCCAGACTAAGTAAGGAGTATGACCAACGGGTTTTTAACTTGTTGTTGAAGAAATTACCGTTCCAGTTGGCCGTGTAAGCGAGAGGTGCATGACTTTCTTCCACGTCTTCCGGAAGTTGCCCGTAAATGTCATCCATGGAAGCTGTCCGGCTATTCACGACTTGTAAGGCTATTTCTTGGGTAGGGGTGACTTGATAAGAGAATGTGATTCCGGTCATGAAGTCGAAGAGCATATAATCGATCATGTCGCTGTATTGGTAGATTTCGATCGGGTCTAAATCGTACTCGAAGCCACCGTATGCTGCCGCCTGCTTTCCGATGGAGGTGACGAGTTTATCTGTCAAACGTACGGAGATCATGGCATAATCGATGGAGGAGGGAAGGTTGTCCAGCGCGTGAGGTGTGTTACTGCTGTTCAGACGTTGACGCCAACGGTAAGAAAGCCAGTCATTGATATCCCCGCGGGCCTCTAGTCGAAGTTGGTTCATTTTGAAAGCGGCTTGCTCGAATGTCCCGTCAGTGAATGCACCGTTGAAAGTGGCTTGCATGTGCAATTTCAAGTTGAAGAGATTATTCTTTTTTTCGATGTTTGCCACTCTTTCGAAAAGGGAACGTTTGTTTGCCGTGTCGTTTAGGTGGGATAACAGGCCTTGAGCTGACAACCCACGTAGTGATAATGTTAATAGTGTGATTAGTAATAGTTTCTTTTTCATCATTGTTATTGAATTAAAAAAACTAAAAGCTGGAGATCGTTCGAAAACAGCCTTCCAGCTTTTAGTGGTTACTTACTGATTGTATCTTATTTCAAGGTACCTTCTTCTGCTTGTTTGATCATGTCCGCGCTTGCCGTGATGTATACTTCTACACGACGGTTTTTAGCACGCCCTTCTGCCGTACTGTTGTCGGCTACCGGTTGGTCGAACGCTAGTCCTTCGGTGGTGATTCTGTTACGGGTAATTCCGTTTCCAACCAAGAAGTTGGCAACGGCTTCCGCACGTTCTTTGGATATTCTTTCGTTTACGGCACGGGTTCCGGTGTTATCCGTGTGACCGTAGATCGTGATGTCCGTTTCCGGAGAGTTTTTTAATGACGTGGCGAATTTCGTCAAGGCTTCTCTGGAAGACGCGCTTAATTGGCTGGAGTTCGTGGCGAATAATATGCCGTTATCGAAAGTTACTTTGATGGCTTGTAAATTATTGGCATCAGTAACGGTTTCTACTTGAGCCCCTTCAATGGCTTCCAGTTCTTTTTTCTGTTTGTCCATCTTTCTGCCGATCAAGGCTCCGGTTCCGGCTCCAACCGCACCACCTACCGCGGCTCCGATGGCAGCTCCTTTGCCTTTACCAACCAATGCACCGATACCGGCACCAAGTGCGGCTCCACCGCCGGCCCCAATGGCGGCGCCTTTTCCCGTGTTACTCATGGAGGCACATCCAGACAAAATAATACTTCCGCTTAACACTAAAATAGTGAGTAGATTAGTTTTTTTCATAGTAATAGTTTTGTTTATAAATTTAGACCGTAAATCCGTACTCTATTTGTGATGCAAAAATAACATTCGTTAAAACAATTTCAAAATAAAATAGGTTAAATCAAAAAAGGGAATATCTTTAAATATCCCCTCTTTTGATTTATCTAATTCATTGATAATTAGAACATCGGTAACTGGTAAATAAATCCGACTTCCAATCTTTGTGTGTTGTATCCTTTTTGTGCGGCACGGTCCGTGAATTTGTAAGAACGTCCCACGAATGTACAGAAGAAGTGCAAGTTACTGTTTTCTAACGGGTAATATTCGATACCTGCCAAGTAACCGTAAGAGGTACGGTAGTTGCCTTTTTCGATGTCACCGCGTGTTTTTGACACGGAAGCTGTTTCATACATTCCTTTCACGAAGGCATTCCATTTCGGTTGGAAACGGTAGTTTATTTTCGTTACGACTGACAGGTATTCTGCATCAAGGGCATTGTGACCGTCAAGGTCGGCATTCTCTTCTTTTAGGATTCCGGTAATGATACCTTTCCGGTCGATTTGTTCGTCGGAATACATGAAGTCTACAAACATATTTACTTTTTTAGAGAAGGTAAAGTCATTACCTAAAGCGTAATAGTACATTTGCTTGTTTTTTGTTTCAGACATCACGGATGCTGACCAACGAGTTTTATATATTCCATCGAATAAGTTACCATTCCAGTTCAACGTGTACAAGAGGGGGGCACGGCTTTTTTCAAAACCGGGACCATAAGTTTCATCTTGGGAACCGTTACGGCTATCCAAGATTTGGAATTGAAGTTGATGGTTGTCACAGATTTGGTAAGCGATGTTCAGACCGGTCATGAAGTTACTCATGTTTTCGATCATATCGCAATATTCATAGATTTCGATCGGGTTTAAGTCGAATTCGATACCGCCGTATGCAGCACATTGTTTCCCGGCAAAGAATGAGAATTGGTCATTCAATTTTACCCCGATACCTGCAATATCAATGGAAGTAGGCATGTTGTCGATGTTGTTTCCCCCGTTGTTACCGCGGTTTAAACGTTGTCTCCAACGATAGGATAACCAAGGGGTGATGTTACCTTTTGCTTCGATACGAAATTGACGCATTTTGAATGCAGCTTCACTAAGTCCGTGTTGGTCATAATTGAAACTGGCATCAAAGGAACCTTGCATGTTCAAATAAAAGTTGAACCAATCGATTTTTTTCTCGATTCGGGTTACTCGTTCGAAAAGGGTCTTTTCGTTCGTGGTATTTTGTGCGAAAGCGCCTGCCGCACATCCTATAACAAGTATTAATAAAGTTAATTTTTTCATATTCTGCGTTTTGATAAAAATATAATTTTCCAATAGGGTGTGCCAAAATTCCATGTTCAAATTCCCTTTCGGCTTTACCGTACTTCCTCTATAAACAGAGGGCGGGTTAAAATACGCTCTATCTTTGGTGAGAGATATAGAGTTCTTCCTCTGTTTGTAGAGGAGATGGCGGCGAAGCTGGTAGAGAAGTTTTATTGGAGAAACGAATTTTGACGCGACCCCTTACAAGTGAAATAAAGCTCCTAGTCCTGTTTTAAGGGGCTAGGGAGCTTTTATGAGTTAATATTCGTTGAAATATTGTTGAATTTGTTTCCAGTCGTTGGTCTTGGTCAAAGCTAACATCAAGAGGATTCTTGATTTTTGGGGGTTCAATTCTTGAGAAGCGATGAATTTGTATTGATTGTCATCTACTTCCGCATCAAGTGTGGTAGGTCCTGTCGGAACACGGGTTGAACGGACGATAAGGATTCCTTTGTTACGTGCGTTGATTAGTTCCGGGAACACGTTTTTGTGGATGTTCCCGTTACCTAATCCGGCGTGGATAATTCCTTTATAACCGCTGTTGGCCATCATTTTAACAACGTCACCTTCCATGTTTGAATAACTGTACACGATACCTACTTTCGGAAGAGAGTTCAGATTCGTTACATCAAAAATGGATTGGCTGGTATGTTTTTTTAACGGGGATTGGTTGTAGAATACTTTACCGTTGTAGACATAACCAAGGGCACCTGAATTCGGTGCTTGGAAAGTTTGAACGTCAATCGTGTTCATTTTTAAAACGCTGTGAGCCCCGAGAATGATACCGTTCATAGAAACCAAAACTCCTTTACCCATAGATTCTTTCGCTCCGGCAACTACTACTGCATTGTATAAGTTTAACGGACCGTCAGCGCTAAGAGCGGTAGAGGGTCGCATAGCACCTACAAGTACAACCGGTTTGTTGCTTTTCACGACAAGATTCAAGAAATAGGCGGTTTCTTCCATGGTATCGGTTCCGTGGGTGATCACGATTCCATCAATGTCTTTTCTTGCCAGTAGTTTGTTGATTGTTTTGGCAAGCGTCAACCACACGTCGTCCGTCATATCCTGTGAACCGATCTTGACGATTTGTTCTCCGGTTACATTGGCTATTTTCTGAATTTCCGGTACGGCAGATAAAAGAGTACCGATGGCTACCTGTCCGGCTGTGTAGTTGGTCCCGGTTGAAGAAGTTCCGGTTCCGGCGATCGTACCTCCTGTTGCCAGAATATGGATGTTAGGCAACTTTTGTGCGAACGTGGTCGCAACAGAGAATAGCACTAGGGCTACCAGCAAACTTAAATTTTTAAACATTTTCATAACCTGTAATTTAAAATTTACTTATAATTAGAGTATTTAAAAAATCTGTATAAAGAGCAAGCCGAGTCCGACGGCCACGATAGTCGCGATAAGTCCGGGCATCATGAACGAATGGTTCAGCACGTATTTACCGATTCGTGTCGTACCCGTTCGGTCGAAGTTAATGGCCGCGACGACGGTGGGGTAGTTCGGGATGAAGAAATACCCGTTGACCGCCGGGAACATGGCGATCAGCATATAAGGCGATATGCCTAAGGCTATTCCGAGGGGCATGAGCGCCCGAACGGTAGCTGCTTGGCTGTATAACAGGATGGACATCACGAATAGGGCTATGCCGAATAACCAGGGCATTTGTCTGACAACTTCTTCGATAGAAGATTTTAGTTCCGTCATGTTTCCCTGCAAGAAGGTGTCTCCCATCCAAGCGATACCGAAGATGGCTACCACGGCTTGCATACCGGCCCCGAATACGGAACCTTGTGCGGCTTTTAACCCGTCGGTACGAGTTACTAGTAATATGATAGCTGCCGCGGATAGCATTAGTATTTCAATGATGGATGGCATGTCCAGCAATATTTGTTCGCCGTTGATCACGAAGGAAGGACGCAAGGTGTCGAAAGAACCGAATAGCACGATGAATACCGTGGCAATGATGAAAACAAAAACAGATAGGCTTGCTCTTCTCTGGTTGGCAACGTCTTTCAGTTCGTATTTTTTGTCATTGAAAACGCCTTCTTTCAAACGTTTTTGATATTCCGGGTCGTCAACGAGTTCTTTTCCGACTTTCATGGAGAAAAAGGCTCCGACGAGTACACCGATTAGCGTGGCTGGAATCGTGATCTTTAAAATGTCAAACAAACTAATGTCAAAACCGGCTAACAAGCCTAGTAATGCTACCGTGGCAGCCGAAATAGGACTGGCGGTGATAGCTTGCTGGGAAGCGATTACGGCTATCCCCAAGGGGCGTTCCGGGCGGATTTTGGTTTCCGTGGCAACCTCGGCGATTACCGGAAGTACGGAGTAGGCAACGTGACCTGTACCGGCGATAAACGTGAAAGCATAAGTTACTAACGGGCTCAAAATTGTGACGTGTGCCGGATTTTTTCTTAATAATCGTTCGGCCACTTTAACCATGAGGTCTAATCCTCCTGCAGCTTGCATGCACGCTGCCGCGGAAATAACCGCCACGATCATAAGCATAACATCAATAGGGGGTGCCGTTGGTTGCAGTCCGAACACGAATGTCAGAATTCCCAATCCAATACCTCCCATGACACCTAGTCCGATACCACCTAGACGCGCTCCGATGATGATTGCTGTTAAAACGAAAGCTAATTGTAAAATCATCTCATCTGTTTATTTAAAGTTTTATTTTTCAATCACTATCAAGTTTTACACGATATATCCTACGGTAATCCTGAAATGAATGTTTCACTTTTTGTGAAATAAATGAAACTTGTTGTTATTAATTTAAAATCTGTATAAATGCGGATTGTTGTTCATATTCTCCTTTTTAACTTTTACTGATAATATAAAGTTTAAGCTAAAAGTCTTATTTTTGCTCTAAAATTTAACATTTATGCAAGATTTATACCTGTTTAATCCGGATAATGAAATTTCAATAGCCAATGGAACAAATGGTTACACGCCAAAGACAAATATTTCCATTATGGCCGGTGATTTAGCATTTTTATCCGCGTATTTGGCAGGAAAAGGTGATTATGTGTTGGTTACGAAGATGCCAGACTTCGACTTTATAAAAAGTCGAAAAGAGGTTTTCGGTCTGGATTGTAAACCAGTCATTTGGGAAAAAGCTCAGTTACTTTCTTTTAACGAGATAAAGCCTTGGGGATGGAGTCCCCGGGTCCATAATTTATTGAAAGATTTGAAAAGTCGTTGTAACGAGCAGTTTCGGGAGGGTGTAATGGCTACGTGGAGTGATGAACGGCGGGGTTTATATAGCCGGAGGGTAGCTGCTGCTTGTTTAGCCGAGATGGTACGTGCTATTCCTTGTATAGGAGAGAATATTGTTCCTCGTGAATGTAACACGTTGGCAGAAATCAGGTTATTGTCTGAAGAAGAAAGTATCGTGGTGAAAGCTCCTTGGTCCTCTTCCGGTAAAGGTATTCTTTTTATCCCGAAAGGGCAGATGACATGTAAAGAAGAAGAAGTTTTATCCGGTATCTTGCATAAGCAAGGATACGTGATGGTAGAAAGAAAATTGAACCGGGTGTTGGATTTTGCCATGGAGTTTGAAATGGATGATTCATTTCACTTGAATTTTCTCGGGTATTCTGTTTTTCAAACCAGCCGACGGGGTGAATACGAGGGGAATAAGGTGGCATCGAATACTACTTTGGAAGGACTGATTGTAAAATATGTAGAAATAGAATTTCTGCATGAAATTCGGGAACAGTTAGAGGAGGTGTTGACAACGACGTTTCATGGGAAGTACGTGGGATGCCTGGGGGTGGATATGATGATATATGAAGATGAGCCGGGAAGATTCGGCGTGCAGCCTTGTGTCGAAATAAATCTACGTTATAACATGGGAATTGTTTCAATCGCATTGCAGCGTTATTTACAAGAGGGTGTCGAAGGTATTTTTAATATTCGTTTTTCTCCAAAGCCGGGAGAAATTATGCGGTCGGTGGAGAAAAATGGAAACGCATACCCCTTGTTGATAAAGACGGGGCGAATTGCGTCCGGGTATATAAATTTAACACCGGTATCTCATGAATCACGCTTTGTGGCCGAATTATACATAGGTAACAAATAAAAAGTTTGTAAACTTTATGAACTTTTATAGGGAAAATAAAGAAAATTTTATTCTCTTTGTCTAATGATAAAAAGGATCAGGCACTAAATTATAGGTAAACATATGCATACAAGAATGAAAGGTGAAGGTATCAAGGGGCTTTTTATTGAGCAAATTGTTCCGGTCATGGAGAGGCATGGCTATCATTTCATAAAGGCTAAAAATGTATTTGTTTATGAAGATCGTGAATGGAAAAACGAGTGTATTCTTCGATTCACGAATTGGGAGAATGATCAGTTGTCCTTGCGTACGGAGTATTTTGTCACTTGTAAGAAAGTCAGTCAATTGTACAAGGAGGCTATATTGGAAAAGGATTGTATGCCTATTTGCGGAGTGCTGGATGTTGGTTGGGCTTACAAGTATTTGGGAATACCTTTGGATGATAAGCCTTGGTTTCAGATGAAAATTGCAAAGCTTCATTCGCTTGTGCAAAAGTGGATCGTGGAATTCGAGAGTGTAGGGCTTTCTTTTTTCAAAGAAATGAATGATTATGAGAAAGTCGAAAAAGCGTTGGATATTTTCAATGTTTCCGGTTGGGCTCCCTTGGCTGTGTGGACCGGAGAGCGTATTTTGCATGGAATTTGTTTATATTATCTGAACACTTATGATAAGCGGGGAACTCTTGGCTTGTTCGATTTGTATCGGGAAAAAATCCGGGAAATGGAATATTCCCCGATTCGGGAGCAGTTTGAACGTTTAGAACGATATATGAAATGTTTGCCTGATAGACAGCCAATACCCAGAAAAAATGAAGATAGGGAGGGCAAAGCTAAATGATGTTGGTTTAATATTCTCTTGGGGGAAGTTTGCCCCCTGTTAATCCCTTCTCTATCCCTGCCCGCGGGCATCAACGCAGTTCCAACATAACACGAACGGAGCATGTACACCGGCCAGTGTTCATGTTATGTAGTTGCTATGTTCATGTTATAGCGCAAGGGTAGGGAAACCATAACGAAAAGGTGGACTATTTTCAAAGAGGAAGAGTTTTAATTTTGAAACAGTATGCCAACTACTGATTTACATAAATTGTAAACATTTATTTGGGAAAATATATCTTAAAAATTTTCGAGGTTATAGCTGATTTTTAATATATTTGTTGAATAATTTAGAATTGTGTTGATGATATTACGATATGAAGTCATTATTCGGAATCGAGCATTTTCAGAAGTTTTTAAACGTGGGATTTTTGCTTGTACCACCTTTGGTTGAGTGGAAAGGATATTAGTTGCTTTGGCGATATATGACAGGAATGTACAGTAAAGATTTGGGTGTAAAATTATTCTGGATAATATATTAAAGAGAATATTAAGAGTGTGAGTTTTTGTGTATAACGAAGAATAAAATAAATGATATGAGAAATCGGACGATAAGTATTGTCTGTATGCTGTTATGTTTGTTGGGAATAAGCCGGGTTGCGTTTGCCCAACAGGAAGATGATCTGTTACGGCGGGAGTATCAGGTGGCAATGGAGGAACACGTGCAAAATATGATTGCAGCATTATCTATGTACAGTTCGGATATTTATTACGAGAATGAAAACGTGTTGAGGACAAGGAGGGTGAAGTTGATACGGGTATTCTTTCGGTCGGAACAGTCGAAAATGTACGATTTCTTGAAGATCGGGGTGGAAACACAGGATAATTATTTGGATGTAATGGAGTTTCTGAGAACGATCCCGGTGGTCTTACCCCGGGTGACGTTTAACATGAGTGTGGAGGAAATTTCCCCGTACGTGCGTTTGGCGAACGGGGAGTTTAAGTTGCCGGTAAAGGTTGGTATCACGTTTGTCGACTTGAATACGGGTCAGGAGAGAACAATACCTTCTAGGGTGTATAACGTGTACTATTGGCAGTCGGAAAATGGTAACTTTGCGGTTTCTTCAATGGATCTGTTACGGGAACAGCGACAGACGGTGGTCAAGAACGAGGGGAATGCAAACGAATGGAGCGCACAAGGAGATAAATATTACAATGCCAAGAATTATACATCGGCTTTGACCTATTATAAACAAGCAGCAGAGGCAGGGAATGCCAGGGCAGCGACGATGGTCGGGTGGATATATAAGAAAGGACTCGGTGTAACGGAGAATGCGGTAGAGGCTGTAAAATGGTATCGTATGGCGGCAAATGGCGGTAACGCTTCCGGGCAGGTGAATCTGGGGGACGCGTATTATTCGGGAGAAGGAGTGACAAAGGATTATAACGAGGCATTCAAGTGGTTCATGCGGGCGGCCCAGCAGGGAAATAGTACCGGACAAAGTTGGCTTGCAATCATGTACCGATACGGTCTAGGGGTGACGAAGAATGAAGCTGAAGCCGTGAAATGGTATCGAAAAGCGGCGGATCAAGGAAGTGATTTTAGCCAGTATTATTTGGCTGAGATGTATGAAAATGGGAACGGGGTTGAAAAAAACATGACGGAGGCGAGGAGATGGTATCAGAAAGCTGCAGATCAGGGATATGAGAAGGCTATCGAAAAACTAAAGGTTTTGTCAGGGACAACTACCGGTTTGACTTCCGGTAAGACCTATAAGGAGTACGAGAAGATGGCGGATGAGTTTTACGATAAAAAGAATTACACGGAGGCGTTGAAATATTATAAGTTGTCTGCCCCGGGTAATGATAAGGGGGTGTTTAATCGTTTGGGGTACATGTATTTTGAGGGACTAGGTGTAAATGTGGATATTACGGAAGCTGTGAAATGGTTCCGAAAGTCGGCAGAGCAGGGGTACATGTATGGACAGTATAATCTGGGATTGATGTATGAACTGGGAAGAGGTGTTGAGAAGGACGTGAATGAGGCGATCCGTTGGTATCGTAAGGCTGCAGATCAAGGGTATCAAGATGCCAAGGATAAATTGGCGAAATTGTCTGATTCAGGAACAACGTTGTCCGAGACGGAAATCAAGTATTACGTGGATAAGGCGGATAAATATTATGAAGAGAAAAATTATCAAGAAGCGTTGAAGAATTATTTGATAGCTGCAAATGCCGGAGATGTCCACGCTCAAAATTGGGTAGGATGGATGTATCAATCTGCGGAAGGGGTGGAACGAAATTACAAGGAAGCATACAAATGGCATTTGAAAGCGGCGGATCAGGGCAATAGGTATGGACAGTATAACTTGGGACGTATGTATAGATATGGACGAGGGATAACGAAAGATGTACTTTTGGCCATTCAGTGGTATGAAAAAGCGGCGGCACAGGATCATAGCGATGCTATGAATGAGTTGGGGAATATCTATTATAATGGTGAGGGTATTGCTAAGGATTACGTTAAAGCGGTGGAATGGTATCGGAAAGCGGCAGATCAGGGCAATATGTATGGACAATATAACTTGGGACGTGCATATAGATATGGACGAGGGATAACGAAAGATATACTTTTGGCCATTCAGTGGTATGAAAAAGCGGCGGCACAGGATCATAGCGATGCTATGAATGAGTTGGGGAATATCTATTATAATGGTGAGGGTATTGCTGAGGATTACGCTAAAGCGGTGGAATGGTATCGGAAAGCGGCGGATCAGGGCAATATGTATGGACAGTATAATTTGGGGCGTGTGTATAGATATGGACAAGGGGTAACGAAAGATATAGTTTTGGCCATTCAGTGGTATGAAAAAGCGGCGGCGCAGGATCATAGCAGTGCTATGAATGAGTTGGGAAATATTTATTATAATGGTGATGATATTGCTAAGGATTACGTTAAAGCGGTGGAATGGTATCGGAAAGCGGCGGATCAGGGCAATATGTATGGACAGTATAACTTGGGGCGTATGTATAGATATGGGCGAGGGATAGCGAAAGATGTACTTTTGGCCATTCAGTGGTATGAAAAAGCGGCGGCACAGAATTATAGCGATGCTATGAATGAGTTGGGGAATATCTATTATAATGGTGAGGGTGTTGCTGAGGATTACGCTAAAGCAATGCAGTGGTATCGGAAAGCAGCGGATCAAGGCAACATGTACGGGGAGTTTAATATTGGTTTGTTGTATGAATTTGGTTACGGTGTGACCAAAAATCTGGATGAAGCTACCAAGTGGTATCGTCGGGCAGCGAATCGAGGGATGGAACGGGCGAAGACTAAATTGAAAGAGTTGGGACGATAAGTATGAAATAAAAATTAAAATATATGGCTAGATTGAAGTGGAGAATCATTCATATTTATGTTTTTGGGGGATTCCGGCATTATAGATAACGATTCGATCAATGGTTAACAAGAGGGAAATATATTTTGAAACTTTCGATATTATAGCTGATTTTTAATATATTTGTTGAATAATTTAGAGTTGTGTTAATGACATTGCTATATGAAGTCGTTGTTTGGAATGGTGTATTTTCAAAAGTTTTTAAACGTGGTGCTTTTACAGGGGATAATCCCGGTTAACCAAAAGGGGATATTAGCCGTTTTGACAACGTGTAGCGGGCATGTACTTCGTGGTAATGAGGAAGTGGGGTTACGTGTGAAGTTAATTCATGATAAGAATATAGGTAGAGAGAGAATGTTGAGAACGATAGGTTGTATGCTGTTGTGTTTGTTGGGAATAAGCCGGGTTTCGTTTGCCCAGCAGGAGGATAACCTGCTACGGCAGGAGTATCAGACGGCAATGGAGCAACACGTGCAAGATATGATTGCTGCATTATCGATGTACAGTTCGGATATTTACTACGAGAATGAGAACGTGTTGAGGACAAGGCGGGTGAAGTTGATACGGGTATTCTTTCGGTCGGAGCAGGCTAAAATATTCGATTTTTTAAAGATCGGGGTGGAGACGGAGGATAACTACTTGAATGTAATGGAGTTCTTGAAAACAATTCCTGTGGTTTTGCCCCGGGTGACGTTTAACATGAATGTGGAGGAAATTTCCCCGTACGTGCGTTTGGCGAACGGGGAGTTTAAATTGCCGGTAAAGGTTGGCATCACGTTTGTTGACTTGAATACGGGTCAGGAGAGAACGATGCCGTCGAAGATGTATAACGTGTATTGTTGGCAATCGGAAAATGGTGATTTTACTGTATCTTCAATGGATTTGTTGCGGGAACAGCGACAGACATTATCGGGAGCAACTACTGGTTTGACTTCCGGTAAGACCTATAAGGAGTACGAGAAGATGGCGGATGAATTTTACGATAAAAAGAATTACACGGAGGCTCTGAAATATTATAAATTGTCTGCCTCGGGTAATGATGGAGGGGTGTTTAACCGTTTGGGGTACATGTATTTTGAGGGACTAGGTGTGAATGTGGATGTTACGGAAGCTGTGAAATGGTTCCGAAAATCGGCAGAGCAGGGGTACATGTATGGACAGTATAATCTTGGATTGATGTATGAACTGGGAAGAGGTGTTGAGAAGGACGTGAATGAGGCGATCCGTTGGTATCGTAAGGCTACGGATCAAGGGTATCAAAATGCCAAGGATAAACTGGCAAAATTGTCTGATCCAGAGACAACGTTGTCCAAGACAGAAATCAAGTATTACGTGGATAAGGCGGATAAATATTATGAAGAGAAAAATTATCAAGAAGCGTTGAAAAATTATTTGATAGCTGCAAATGCCGGAGATGCTTACGCTCAACTTTGGGTAGGGTTCATGTATACAGATGCAGAATGGGTGGGACGAAATTACGAGGAAGCATGGAAGTGGTTTTTGAAATCAGCTGAAAATGGAAATGTTTTTGCTATGAATAGTTTGGGAGGCCTCTATTGTGCTGGTGATGGTATACCTAAGGATTACGTTAAAGCTATGAAGTGGTATCGAAAAGCTGCTGAGGCCGGGGATGCTTATGGACAGTGTAATTTGGCGTGTATGTATCAATATGGACTAGGAGTACCAAAAAATATTATTTTGGCTAAACAGTGGTATGAAAAAGCGGCAGCGCAGAATTATAGCGATGCTATGAATGAGTTGGGGAATATCTATTATGATGGTAATGGTATTGCTAAAGATTATGCTAAAGCAATGCTGTGGTATGAAAAAGTGGCGGCACAGAATTATAGCGATGCTATGAATGAGTTGGGGAATATCTATCATGATGGTAATAGTATTGCTAAAGATTACGCTAAAGCAATGCAGTGGTATCGGAAAGCAGCGGATCAAGGCAACATGTACGGGGAGTTTAATATTGGTTTGTTGTATGAATTTGGTTACGGTGTGACCAAAAATCTGGATGAAGCTACCAAGTGGTATCGTCGGGCAGCGAATCGAGGGATGGAACGGGCGAAGACTAAATTGAAAGAGTTGGGACGATAAGTATGAAATAAAAATTAAAATATATGGCTAGATTGAAGTGGGAATACAAGGATAAAGTGATTCGATTTTCAGCAAGTCACGAGGGACAGGAGAGCGAGTTTTATATTGATCCCCGGTTAGTGACTTATTTGACCGAAGGGAAGAAAATCTATGACTTTCATGTATATGTTCGGAAGGAACAGACGGATCCTTACGTGTTTGTCGGGAAGTTCATTGATATGATGGTGGAAGAAGGTGTTCCGGAAGGATATGAATTTACCGAATCGGATCAGATAACAGATCATTGCTTTTGTATCTGCCGGGCGTTGAATTTACCGGACCCTTGGTTAAGTGGAGACGGGTGGCGTAGTGAACCCTGTTATTTTGTAGCAAGAAAGTTGCAGGCAGAGATACCTCCTGTGCCTCCTATACCTCCGGTATTCCCTAAAGATGAGGATGTTTCCCCGGTGAAAGATAACAAGCCGGAGCCTCCCAAGGAACCTACAGAGGAACAACAAAAAAAGAAGGATGAAAAATCCGAACAGCCTAAGGAGCCGGAGGTAAAACCGGAAGAAAAAGATATGGTGGTATGCAAACGTTGTCAGACAAAACAGCGTATCACGAACAAGTATTGTAAACATTGCGGGGAATCGTTCGTTCCCTTGGAACGTTGTGGAAAATGTGGACGAGAAGTGCCGAAAAATGCCATTTATTGTCCATTTTGTGGTAAAAAGCGATAATAATGATATAAAATAATAGAGTTCATGATAACACTTATTCCAAATTCCGGTGTACAGTTTATCACGAAGGAAGTGAATCTTTCTGATGATAAATTGAATAAGTTCAGACCTTTTGAGTATTACGAGGAGAAAGATGAAGAGGAGGAGGACGAAGATGTTTTTCTGTTCAAACTTCCCTATTATTTGTCGAGGATTTCCAGTTATATTGAGAAGGCTCCAAGCGAGTCAGGAAATACGGTTATCAATGCCGAGGCTATTAATGTTGAGACGTGGGAGGTTATGGACGAGGAGAAGATTTTGGATCGGGTGATTCATCGCATTCCGGAAGAAGAGATTATTTCCATCCCTGCTCGGAAGGCACTGGAATGTTTTGAGAATAAGTGGTTGCCTGTCCCGTATTTATTAAAAACGGCCGCCGGGGATAAATTTCATGACGGGCCGACTGCTTGGGCCCGAATGTGGTTCACGAAGATCGGAACGTTAGATCATGGAAAGACGGGGGCTACACATCACGTGGTGTTTGCTTTTGACACGACGGAAGTGGAGAGACAACATCGATTCATGAGCTTGAAAGCACAGAATGCCCGTACAAATCAATTTTTTGCAGTCCCCAGGTCTGAAAGTGATTTGTACCAGTATTGGTATGGAAATGAATGGATTGACAACTGGTTACGTCAAATTGTACCTTTGTCCGGTTCAGAGCAGGAAAGGGTGTTCACTCATGTGGGGTATTATTTCCAACTGTTAAAAGTCCTGTTGGGATCAAATGTATTTGAAGAAATAGAGATTCCCGGACAGAAGGGAACGCAGGATATAGATGTGGATTTAGTATTGGATATTGGAAATTCCCGGACTTGTGGGGTGATCTTTGAAACAGACCATGAGACTCCTTTCCAATTCACGAATGCGGTACCCGTGGCTATTCGGGATTTGGGGCAGCCGAATCGGTTGTATCGGGAGCCCTTTGAGATGCGAGTCGCTTTTCACGAGCAGGTGTTTGGTAACCGGATAGCCCGGATGGAGGCCGGAGACCAGAATATATTTAATTGGCCTAGCTTGGTTCGGGTGGGAAAAGAGGCATTGCGTTATTCCGTGATCTTCGGACAGAAGTCTAATTCCTATATGTCGAGTCCGAAACGTTACTTGTGGGATTCCCGGAAACGTCCGGTGAGCTGGATGGTCGTTCCTGCCAATAAAGAGGTGGATTCGGCATCGGCTTTGTTTGGTGTGGCTCATCATTTGACGGCTGATGGCGTATTGTTGGAACGTGCTAGGGAAGATTTGGAGAAAAAGGGAGAAGGGTTGTTGCCTATTGCTGCCATGGAGGCGAACTATTCGAAGAGTTCGTTGATGACTTTCGCTATATTCGAGATATTATTGCAGACACTTTCTTATATAAATAGCCATGAATTTCGAGGAAATTCCCGCTTGAAGCCGATGTACAAAGATTTTGCCCGAAAGTTAAAACGGGTTGTATTCACTTGTCCCACGGCTATGCTGGAGGAGGAGAAAAAGATATTACGGGAACATGCCGAAGATGCTATTCGTTTGCTAAAAGATTACTTCCCGTCTTCATTGGTTGACGAGGTCGAGATTATCCCGTCGGCGAAAGATATTGGCGTGGATAAGACCAAACGTAAAAACTGGGGATATGATGAAGCTACCTGTAATCAGCTGGCTTTCGTGTATGGTGAGATCATGCACCGTTTCCGAGGGGATGCGGGTCTTTTCTTCAAATATTCACAAGTTTGGCAGGATTATTTAAAGGAAAAGAATGCCGTACGGATTGCCAGTATCGATATTGGCGGTGGTACGACAGATGTAATGATTTGTGAGTATTCCAGAGACCCGGATGCGCATATTGTGGTGCTTTCTCCTGATCCGCTTTTCTGGGAAGGGTTCAACCTTGCAGGAGATGATATCGTGAAGAGTATCGTGGAAAGAGTTGTACTGCCACCAATCGCAGAATATGCCCGAGAACAGGGGTGCACGTCTACTTTTGAATGTATGAATTTTTTGTTCGGACCTCACTTGGGTACGCAAAATGGGACCATGCAGCAAATGCAGTTGATGTTCTCCACGCAGGTAGCTTACCCGATAGCCTTGGGTATTCTGGATCATGTGAGGGAAAATAGAAATGCTTGTTTCTATACCTTCAATGATTTCTATGTGAACAATAAGTATGCAAATCCGGTAAATCAAGTAATTCAATACGTGAATGACGAGTTTAGAAATCACGGGGCTACTTCATTTAATTTGTTGAATGTGAAGTGGAATATAGATAACCGTTTTATAAATCAGGTAATCGGACAGGTAATTGAAAAGTTATTAGGGGATGTATGCAAGAAGTTGAAAGCATATGAATGTGATTACGTGTTGCTCTCCGGTTGCCCGACGACTTTGCCGGTTGTGAAAGATTTATTTTACAAGTATTTACCTGTACCTCCGGAACGGGTTATTCCCATGGGTAACTATCGGATTGGGGAATGGTACCCGTTCTCGAATAATGCCGGGCAGATTAAAGACCCGAAGACTTGCGTGGCCGTGGGGGCGGCAATCGCTTTAATGAGTGGGGAGTTGATGCGCTTGGATAATTTCCGATTAGACATCGGTAAGTTGAAAGAGAAATTTGAGTCAACCGCTAAGTATATTGGTATTTATGATAAGATAAAGTCTCATTTGGCATCTATCTGTTTTGATGAGAACGAGAATAGTAAACAATTACGTTTCGATGGTCCCATGTTACTCGGGTTTAAGCAATTTGAGGCGATGGAGTGGGTTGCTTCTCCCATGTATTTACTGGATTTTGCATCATCGGAAAAGGCCCAGATGATTAAGGATAAGTTGCCTTTATCTGTGAATATTGAACGTTCGGAACGGAATCGGGAATCATTAAAGATCCGGGGGACTATTTACGACCGGGACGGACATGCCGTATCTCCAGAGTATCTGATTTTGAGGTTACAGACCTTGGCTGATGAGCAAGGGTATTGGTTAGATTCAGGGATATTCTCGATTAATGATAACGTAGACGGCTTATGAATGTGACAAAAGAAAAATTCGCTTTGTTGGATTGGGAAACGCAAGGGGATGATGCCGAGCGTTTGGCAGCTTGGTTAACGAAGTTTCTTGGGGAGGATGTGTTCCGGCGTCTGGAAGAGAATGAAAACCTACACGTGTCTATGTTGGAGGAAAAGAAGAGTGTTACGAGTTGGTTAACGGCAGGTTTAAAAACAATTCTGAAGCCGGAGGATCTGGAGCTGTTGGTTCAGCGTGTGGAACGAGAAATACAAGAATTACAGAAAAGATTGATTGTTGCCGAGGAAATTCAGGTTTCCAATCAGGATATAACGGCTGATTGTGAACGACAAAAAAGGGAGATCGAGGCTTTGGAGATAAAGTTGGAGCCTTTGCAAAGAGAGGTGAACAGCTTGAAAAAGAAAGTGGCTGCATCCGTGGAAATTGATGTTGTGGTGGATGCCGTTTTTTCAGGAGAAACAGTGGAGATTCAGACCATAAACCAGCTGTTGAAGGAAGATATAAAAAATCCTTCCGAGGCTTTGTCTGCTTTTTGCGTGGCACTGGCAAAGACTTGGGGAATTTTGATGCGAGCTTTGCAGAAAGAGGGTGAAGAGGAAGAGAAAATGGAAATCATGCATGCCGCTTTGACGCATGTGTTAGAGGCTTTGACAGGACTTTATATTCCCCAGCGACGGGCCGTGTTGGAGCAGTTGGCTAAATTATGTAATTCGAGAGTTTCGGATTATCTGTTTATTTCACCGGAAGAAAGTAAAGAGATTGATTTAAGAATTCACAATGCAGTTTCTATCGGGGGAAACCAGATACTGGAAGGGCGAACGTTTGCCGTGGTAAACCGTTTTTCTTACCAGACAGTGAAATATGCGGAAATCGAGGTTTGTTAATAATAAAGATGTAGGATATGAAAGATATAGTTGCTAAATGCCAGACCGTTGGACGAGGAATAAGTTCTGCACTCCGGTGGATGGAAGAGTTTGCATCCGAAGAAAAGCAGCGAACTTCCCTTGCTAAACTGAAAAAGTTGAACCGGGAGATTAAGAAATTGGAACGGGCAACACATTTAAAACCGGCCGTGGCTTTGTTTGGTCCCAGTCAGGCGGGTAAGTCTTTTATGGTGGGACTTTTGGCAAAGAGTTCCAGTGATGAAGTGATGTATGTGACGGACGATGCAACTGGGAAAATGTATGATTTTACAGATCAGATTAATCCTCCCGGCGGAAAAGAGTCTACCGGACTGGTTACTCGATTTACCGTGGAGCGACAGACTGGACAACCGGCGGATAAACCGATTATGGTGAAATTGTTCAGTCAGGTGGATTTGGTGAAGATTATCGCTGTAGGATTTCATAAAAATATTATAGAACCCGAAACGTGTCCGAGAGAGCAATTGCTGGAAGAGGTGGAAAAGGTACTGACAGGTTTGAGGGGAGAGATGCGAGAGACTCCTTATCCAGAAATTGACGAGGATCAGATTATGGGGATCAAGGAATATTTATCCATGAAATTAGGGGATAAATATATCATTCATACGTTGGACGAAATGTCTTTTTGGGAAAGAGCTGCAGAGGTATTGCCATACGTGTCTTGGGATAAACGGTATGAATTGTTGCAGTTCGTGTGGGGTAAGCATGACTTCTTCAATGATTTGTTTATTTTGTTGAGCCGGGGATTGAGTGCGTTGAATTTTGCCAATATGGCTTATGTCGGTTTTGACGCTTTGGTCCCGAGAGAAGTTTCTATCATTGATGTGAGCCGTTACTCCGAGATCAAGATGAGTGAAGAGGAATGGTGTCGGAAAAATGCCCGGACGGGGGTGCAAACCAAATCATTGGAAGTTTCTGCCGGGGGTAAGTTGGTGAATATAGACCGGACAATATTGAGTGCGCTTATTTCCGAATTGGTGTTAACATTACCCAAGGACGTGTTGAAGGACCATAGTCGTGATTTTCTGAAGAATGCTGATATATTGGATTTCCCTGGAGAACGCTCTGCTGATATGTTCAAAGAGAGAGATTTCGTCGTGAAGGGATTTGAGGATCAGTTGAAAGTGTTTTTGAGAGGACGGGTGTCTTATTTGTTTGATTATTATAGTTTAAATTTTGGTATTAGCTCCTTATGCTTGGTTTTGGGGGATGGTAATCACGAGGTGGCTCAGTTACCACATTTGATTCTAGAGTGGATTCATGGAATACATGGTGAAACTCCGGAGGCTCGTGCCCGTAAAGAGAGCGATACAAAGATGCTGACCGGACAGGATTATGCTAATCCGTTGTTTGTTATCCTTTCTAAGTTCAACACGGCATTTGACAAAGGACATGCTATGAAAAAAGAGGGGTATTATAGTATATGGAATGGCCGTTTTGACGATAATTTCAGTCAGGCCTACACAAAGCAGATGACAGATGTATGGACTAAAAAATGGACAGATAAGGAGTCGTTTAAGAATGTTTTCATTTTAAGAAATCCGATGTTCTCTAAAGCTTATTTTAAGAATCAGGGAGGAGAAACCCATGTGAGGGAGGAGGGATTAAAGGAAGAGTTTGAAGTTATGATGAGCTATATGAGGGAGTCTTTCGTGACCGATGAAAATGTACGTTCTTTGGTGGATAAGCCGGAAGCTTGTTGGGATGATATGATTCAGCCGAATCATAGTGGCATTGATTATATGATGCCCTACCTGACCCCGGTAACAGATCCCCGAATCAAGAAAAAACAAATAGAGGATGCTGTGGAACAGGTGCGTAAGATTGTGTTGAATGAATTGGAACAGTATTACGTGGGGGGAAATATTGAAGTGGAGTTAAGTAAGGCGAAAAAGAATGCTTTACAGACTAATCTGCTGATTGGTAAGATGATTTCCGAGCAGCGAACAGGAAAGTTTATTGCCGCTTTGTCTTGTCCGGATTATGTGGCGAGAAGAGTGTACCAAGAGTTCGTGAACGGGCAGTTTGCGGTACAGAAAGAGGTGAATCAAGTAAACGTATCGGATAATCAAGTATTGGTAGATTTACTGGATAGTTATGGTATTCGAGTTGTCCCCGGGAGAACTCGTTACGAGGAAATTATTTCACAGTTAAAGACGGTTACGGATATTGATGATGAAAAGGTGTTGCTGGAGGTGATCGGAGAGGCAGGCATTGATGAGGCTGATTTACATTCTTTGGCTTTCTACGATCGGACAAAAGAGAATGATCCGGTGTACCAGTTTGTGAATCGTCTGGTAGGAGAGTGGTTGAGGCATATAGACAGTATAGACAGTTCTCGTTTGAAGGATGAGTTTTGTATTGTGAATCCGGTAGCCTTTGTACAAGTTGTGGGTGTTCTGAAAGATAATTATGAACGGGTAGGATTGAAAGAGCGTTTGGTGAATGCTCTTCGAAGTCAAGTGGAGAGTTATGATGTATCTCGGAATCAGAATTTCGAGTTGGTGACCCGTATCGCTTCTTCTGTTATAAATCAATTTGTGTTTTCTTTGGGATGGATATGGGTGCCTGTGTCTGAACGTCCGGTTCAGAAATCATCTGGTACGCCGATATTTATTCCGGGGGAAGAGGGAATGGATATTGCCCAAAGTTGGCGAACCGGTTTAGTGGAATCATTCGTGGCTAATGTCTATTTCAAGAGTAAAGTAGATAATAAATCGAATTTGAAGTCGATGTCCAAACTAGGTGAGATTATTAATTCGATACAGGAAGATTAAGGGCATGAAAAGTCGTGAGTTATTTAAGATAAAATTAGAGAATTATCGTCCTCTGCTGTGGTATGGTGATACGGTCTTCGGTCGATATGAATCAATTAAAAATTTGTTAGGTTCTCAATTCGATCGAAAGTTTGCAAACGTGCTGGCAGAACCTTCTGTGATGGATGGTGAAAATGGAGTTCGATACGGGGTATGGTATGCCGAAAACGTAGAGGAATACCGATCTTTTGATAAACTTGCTCCGGAGGAACAACAGCAGGCTGCTAATCAGCTTTCCGAGATTTTGGAAAAAGTGACAGCATTTGCGGATCAGTTATTGCAAAGTGGGGAGGCTTCTCACAAGCAGATGGGAGAGATTCTGCATCTGGCATTCCGAGTTCCGGGATATGAATCAATTTATTGGGGTAACGGGCAAGTGATCTTGGTTTTGTGGGGATTCGTTTCTGATGAATTAAGTAAGAAAAGTTTTAGTTTGCGGGATGCGTTGAGTCGGTTTCGACCTCAGGTAACACCACCGGAATCGCAGACAAAGGTGACGCCTCCGCCTGTACCAAAAACCGGAACTACTGGTATTACGGAAGACGAGAAAAAAACTGTTGTCACTCCGCCGCCTATCCCTGAGATAAATAAGAACGTGGGGGAATATGAAAAGGATAGAAAAATAACGGATGAAACGACCACGGTTACGGAAGATGTGAAAGTAAAGAAAGAATCTCGCTGGAAACTTTGGTGGAGAAAATGGTGGAAACGTTTATTGTGGATTTTATTGGCTTTATTACTCCTGTTATTATTGTTCTTCCTGTTGAATAACTCTCGTTGTGGAGATTCAACGAGGCGAGATCAGATCACTCATATTTCAATGGACCCGCTACCGGAACGTGATCAAGATCGTTCGGGCGATCGGAATCGACAGAATCCGGTACCACCTACTCGGAGGGAGCAAATTCCGGTGACACCGCTTCCTGTTGATAGAAATGCTGTACGTCCTATGCCGGGAGATACCTTACAGCGTCCTATTGTGGGTAATCGCTTGAATGTTATTATTAACCGGGATAATACGATAGAAGAGTTCTTAGAGGATTTTAATGCGAGGTATACGGATCAAGCTCAAGTTGTGTATTGCGACACATTAGCTAACCTGTTGCAAGTACAGTTTACCACGGATGATATTGTTGTTTGGAAAGAAAGACTGCAAAAGTTGACGGGGGTGCGGATGGTTTTTACGGAAAGCGTTTTTGGTGCTGAAGTGATACCGGATGAGCCGGGTTTTAAGGATACGGATGAGTCTTATTATTTTAAACTCATCCGGGCTTTTCAAGGATGGGATGTTACGATGGGAAGGGAGGATGTTGTTGTAGCGGTCATTGATAACGCTTTCGACTTGGAACACGAAGAGTTGAAAGGTCAGTGTGTCAATCCTTGGAATATTATGACTAATTCGCCGGATGTGAACACGTATGGTGGAACACAACGTCATGGAACTCACGTGGCTTCGTTGGTTGTTGGAGCCATAAATGGTGTGGGTGTTTCCGGAATAGCCCCGGGGTGTAAAGTTATGCCGATACAGGTGGGAGTTGAGGACGGAAGTATGCCGACGTCAGCCATCATCAAAGGTTTCTTGTACGCTTTAAAACAAGGGGTACAGGTTATAAGTATTTCCATCGGAAGTAATCCTCGGGAGGGAACGGATCGGCTACCGTGGGATGTACAGGAACAGATCGGGCGAACTACTTTTGTTGAAGAGGGGATGTTTTGGAATGAACTATATGCCTATGCAGAGGAATGCGGGGTGCTAGTCGTGGAATGTGCGGGGAATGAAAATATATTGACTGTAGTCGATCCGATGAAACGTTCTGATAAAGTTTTATATGTAGGAGCTGTCGGAGTAAATGCAGAACCTGCTTGGTTTTCGAATTTTGGAAAATATGTATCCATTTGTGCTCCGGGCATGAGTATTTTTAATGCCATTCCGGATAATAAATATGATTTTTTACAAGGGACGAGTATGTCAACTCCCATTGTTGCCGGAGCGGCAGCTTTGTTGTTTTCACTTGGGGATGATGTCAAGTTTACAGAAGTTAAGGAGGCTTTAGTGAAGACAGCTATTCCTTTGCCGGGGAATGGGGTACGCAAGCAAATCGGAAACTTGTTGCAAGTAGATAAAGCAATTGCGTATCTCCAGAAGAATAATCCTTTGCTTGCGGATCCATGTACTCGTAAAATAGACAGTTTACAACGGGAAATTGAGCGTTTGAAAAAACTATTAAATCAACATTGATGCTATTACTGAGGACAACCGGATTGGAGAATGTCGTTCCTATTGTCAGGGATAATTTGGAATTGATAGCTTTGTATCGTCAAATAAAGAGCAATCTGGGAAGAAATGAAGAATATCGTATTTTTGCGGAACCCAGTATTGACCGATTTAAGAAACAAATTAGTTGGTATACGGAACATGAGGAAAAGTTTTCTCCTTTGCGAGCTGTTTTTACATCTTGTTCTGCACAGGTTCAAGATGAGATAAAATCCGATTTAAAAGAAAAAATTGATGCCATGTCGGCTCATTTTAATCCGGATAACGGGGTGAAGAATCCTGATTACGTGGCATTTTATCAATTACTGTTACAATGTATTGAGATCCCCTCGCTGGAAGATTGCGTGTACATGAGTCGATTGGCGGATGGTACATTACATTTTGTGTTAACTGAATGGGGGTTCCTGAGTAACACGTCAAATGCAGAAATGGGGATTATCCAAAAAATAAGGCCGTTAAAAAATGTAGTGATCGATTGTGTGTATACGGATGGAACTCCGGCTGGTCAGGTTTTGTTGCATTTCAAGCAAGGAGAACGTACTTGGAAAGCTATGACCGACAGGAGCGGAAAATGTGATTTTTCTTTGCCTATCGGAACTTCTTTCGAAGCTTATGACGTGAGGGAAGAAGGGAAACAACGTTTTTTGAAGGGGTTCAACGTGTTAGATCATGCGAAATACCAGTTGGTCTTGGAAGCAGAGGATAAACCAATGCCACCCCCGGTTCCCCCAGTACCTCCAAAACAAGGACCCCCGCCGGTACCCCCGTTGGGTGTGAAACGACCATCAGAGGTCCCGCTTCCGCATAATCGGAAGACAGTACATGTAATTAATCATTTGAACGAGGTACTGACAGGAGTTCCTGTGCGCGTTTGGGGAGAGGGTATTCATCTCCAGACGGTAACGGATGAGAATGGGAATTTTTATTTACATGACATCTGGGGAACTAAAAAAGTGAAAATGAAAATAGGTAATGTTCCCGGAAAATTAAAGATTGTGCCGGAAGCAGACTATTATCAAATGACGGTTTATCCCAAGAAAAATAGACCTTGGTGGCTTTGGTTGTTAGGTATATTGTTATTACTCCTGTTATTATGGTTGTTACGGGATTGCAGTTGTTCGTGTCAACGACCGGCAAATATCCCTGTTTTACCGGATACTACTATCACGCAACAGGAGACGGTTCCGTCTCCATTGGATTCATTGGCAGAATCTCCTAGGGATACCGTGTTGCGAGGTGAAAGAGGTTCTTTGAGAATAAATTTACAGTGGGGCACCACGGATGATTTGGATTTGCTTGTGATTAATCCCTGTTCGGATACGATCTATTACAAACGTAAATGGCAGGTTTGTGGCGGTTGTACAGGAACTTTGGATGTAGATGCAAATGCAAAATTGGAAATGGCTATTGCGAATCCCCAGGAAAATATATTCTTTGACGAGGTACCCCGAGGGGAAATTCAAGTGGGGGTACAGATGTATAATAAACGGGTATCAAATACTTGTTCGTTTAGAATAACGATTCAAGCTCATAATTTTGAACAGGTGATAGATACTGTACTTGTTTTTGATAGATTAAGGAAAAATATGATTATTTTTACCAAGAAATTTGATTGATGTATTGGATATAGAATAAATGTGTAGTGTTATGAAATGTTCTCGATGTGGTCATGATAATGATTCTGATGCGTTATATTGCGTGGAATGTGGTTTGGTGCTGAATGGAGCCCACTCGTGCAGGGCTTGTCATAATTGGTTGAATCCGGGATATAAATATTGCATCTATTGTGGGAAGAAGCAAGGGGCTAACACGGCAAAAATAGCTGGAATATCCGCTTTAGTTGTTGTTCTGTTGGCAGTGGCTTTTACCGTGTGGTATTTCTATCCTTTTAATACCCCAGAAGCTCCCGTTGCCAATAATGACCAAATCATCGAGCTTATTCAGAAAAATTTGGGAGAGGTGTCTGCCGGGCATGTTGATTTGGCACAACCTCCTGCCCAGTTGAACTCGGTTTTAAGTGACTTTGCCTCACCCGATTCAGTTTGCGTGGAGGATCGACATATTGGCCAGCGTTCTACTCCCAAGGAGTTTTTGAATCATTTATGGTTAACGGGGGAAGTATACCAAGTCATTTCCGTGACAAAGAATGATGCTGAGAAAATAACCGAATTAGTGGTAACAAAATGATATAGCGATGATAAAGAGTGTTTTACTATTTATGTGCGTCTGTACGCTGACAGTTTTGAATACTTCTGCCCAGACTTTTAGGAATAAGTTATTCCCGTCGAACGAGATTAGTGGCGAAGAATTTAAAAAACAGGCAATAAACAAGATACAGTCATTACAGAATTATCTGGAAGTCCTAGTGAAGAACGATCAGAATACTTCTAAAACAGCTAAGAATGCGGCAGTCGAAAATGCCGTACGTCTATTTTCAGATGAAAACCGTATAGTAGAGGTAAATTCAACATCACGACCCAAGCCTCGGAAACTAAAGGTTCGTCAGTATTTGGTGAGAATTGCCTTTTTGTCCGAGAAGGTCTATGATAAAGTGACGATTCGTTTTTATGATGTCTTTTTCATTTCCAATTTCAAGAAACGTCCAGATGGGAAATATGAGGCTGTTGTTTCTATGAGCCAGAAGTTTACAGGAGAAGGAGATCGTCCTTATTCAGATGTCGTGCAAAAGAACATACAGATTATACTTGTTCCTATTCAAAAACCGGAAGGCACTTATTATGAGGTGAAGTTGGGAGATATATCGATCACGGACAATAATATATAATACCTTGAAAATACTGAATTTATATAAATACATTATTCTCGTTATTTGTAGTTTGCAGAGCGTTACTCTGGCGGCTCAAGGTCTTGACGGTGATAGGGCGATAAATAACGTGTTGACGATGCGCGTTAAAATGTTGGACGAGTTTTTCCAGCGTTTTAATGGGAAATACACTGTACATGCGTTTCAGCAGGAGAATCTAGATTCTGCTTTGTTAGAAAAAATGGCTACGGTAATGAAGGATCGGGAAATGATGATTCAATTTCTGGTAAATCAACAAAACGAGAAATTGGTGGAAAGTCCTGTTGTAAAGGAATTCGTGAAACAGGTTGTGAAGGATTCCACCCGGTTGTCTTTTTATGATCCGGATTGGTACGCCGTGATTGCCTGCAAAATTAAGATAAAAGGGAAGGAAGAATGCGTGAATTTGACATTAAAAGTTCAGCAGGGTGCACAGGGCGATAGTAGATGGGTTATCGTTGGGTGTAGTCCTTTTGACGAGAAGGCTTTCACCCCGAAAGTAGATTCTCTTTTCTTTATCGGTCCGGCTAATAATGAATTGAACTTCATGGAACTTTCAAGTAATATGGTAGCAGACACTTCGTTGGTGACCTATTGGGCAAAGGGGATTCAGCCGGATTACCTGACTCTTTTTTCTTGGTTGACGTATAGCGGGATGGCAGAACTGCAAAAAATTGAATCTATAAAGTATTACTGTTTACAGGTGAAAAATTATATGTTCACTATCGAGTTTTTCAACCGAGCCGAGTATAATTCTGGTTGGCTGATCTCTTCCGTGCAGAAAATAAATAATGAGCAAAAGGTCACCTTCCGAAAGGAGGTTCTTTTCGTGAAAGAAGAAGTTCTTCAATGGAAATTGTTTTAAAGATAATCTTGCATTATCTCGTATGATTTCGTCAAAGTTACATGAATTTTTCGTATATTTGTATGTTTTGTGCTGAAATGCAATTCTGACTGTGAATGAGTGATTTAGCGACTATAAAAAATAAGAAAAAAACAATTAAATATATCATATGAGTGAAGAATTAGAGCAGAACATGCGTGAAGAAATAGAGCAAACGAATAACGAGTATTCGGCTGATAGTATTCAAGTGTTGGAGGGGTTGGAAGCCGTTCGTATGCGTCCATCTATGTATATTGGAGATGTTAACACGAAAGGATTGCATCATTTGGTGTACGAGGTTGTCGATAACTCGATTGACGAGGCGTTGGCTGGTTATTGTAAAAATATTGATGTGACAATTAATGAGGATAACTCGATCAGTGTAACTGATGATGGTCGTGGAATCCCGACAGGAATGAATCAAAAGGAGAATCGCTCGGCATTGGAAGTCGTGATGACGGTGTTACATGCCGGTGGTAAATTTGATAAAGGTTCTTACAAAGTTTCCGGAGGACTTCACGGGGTCGGTGTATCCTGTGTGAATGCACTTTCCACGAAGTTAGTTGCTACTATTTATCGTGAAGGTAAGATTTGGCGTCAAGAATATAGTAAAGGATTTCCGGTAGCAGATGTACAAGTGGTCGGAGAAACGGATCGGACAGGTACGACAATTTATTTTAAGCCAGATGATTCTATATTTTATGTAACAGAATATAAATATGATATTTTAGCTGCCCGTTTACGGGAACTGGCTTATTTGAATCGAGGTATTCGCTTGTCGTTAACAGATAGACGGACAATTGATCCGGATACGAACGAGTTCAAATCTGAGATTTTCTATTCGGAAAAAGGGTTAAGTGAATTCGTGGAATATTTGGATGAAACCCGGGAAAAATTGATAGACGAAACCATTCATATCACGACCGAGAAGAATGGTATTCCGATAGAGGTGGCCATGCATTATAACACGGAGTTCAAGGAAAATGTTTACTCTTACGTGAATAATATCAACACGATCGAAGGGGGAACACATCTTGCCGGATTCCGTCGGGGTGTGATGCAAACATTGAAGACGTATGCCGATAATTCTGGGGTATTAAGTAAGTTGAAATTTGATATTAGCGGGGAAGATTTCCGTGAAGGTTTAACTGCTATTATTTCCGTGAAAGTAGCAGAACCTCAGTTTGAAGGACAGACCAAAACTAAGTTAGGCAATACAGAGGTAGGGTCTGCTGTGGCTCAAGCTGTGAGCGTTGCATTAGCCAACTACTTGGAAGAGCATCCGAAAGATGCCCGTGCTATTGTGGATAAAGTGATTCTTGCCGCACAGGCTCGTCATGCGGCCCGTAAAGCCCGTGAACTTGTGCAACGTAAAACGGTGCTTTCCGGTTCCGGTTTACCCGGTAAATTAGCAGACTGTTCGGATAATAACCCGGAGAACTGCGAGATATTTTTAGTCGAGGGAGATTCAGCAGGGGGTACGGCTAAACAAGGCCGAGACCGTAAATTCCAAGCAATTCTTCCTTTGAGAGGTAAAATCCTGAACGTGGAAAAAGCATTGGCTCACCGGGTGTGGGAGAGCGAGGAGATCAAAATGATTTTTCAAGCTTTAGGGATTACGATCGGTACGGCAGAAGACAGTAAAGCGGTTAATTTGGAAAAAATACGTTATCACAAAATTGTGATAATGGCCGATGCCGATGTCGATGGAGCGCACATTGCCACGTTGATTATGACGTTATTCTTCCGTTATATGAGATCGGTGATTGAAAACGGCTACCTGTATATAGCTACTCCGCCTCTTTACTCAGTGAAGAAAGGAAAGGAACAACGCTATTGTTGGACGGAAGAACAACGCTTGCAATTGATCCAAGAAATGGGTGCGGGTAAGGAGAGCAGTTTACATATACAACGTTATAAAGGTCTTGGTGAAATGACAGCAGAACAGTTGTGGGACACGACCATGTCTCCCGATGGTAGAACGTTGCGTCAGGTGACGATAGAGAACGCTGCCGAGGCAGACCGTATTTTCTCCATGCTTATGGGTGACGATGTTCCACCTCGTAGACAATTTATTGAACAGAACGCTACATATGCCAATATTGATGCTTAAGTATTAATATGTTTACAAGTTGCAGGTTAATAGGGTGCAGGTTTATACTATTAATCTGTAACTTGTTTTATGAAATGAAGAACTTGCAACTTGTAATTTATGAAAATTTGTGTGTTTTGTGCATCATCGGAGAATGTTGATGATGTGTATTTTGAGGCTGCAGCTGATTTGGGGAAAGAGTTTGTGAAGGAGGGGTGGGAGTTACTATATGGTGGAACGAATTGCGGGTTAATGCGTGAAGTTTCAGATGCAGTAAAAAATAAAGGGGGAAAGGTTACGGGGATTATTCCGCAATGCATTGTGGATCGGGGTGTTTCTGCGGAAGGTATTTCCGAATTAATTGTGACTCCCGATATGAAAGAACGAAAGAGTATGATGCGTGAAAAAGCAGATGCTTTTATCGCTTTACCCGGGGGATGGGGAACGCTGGAAGAGGTCACGGAAGTGATTACCTTGAAACAGCTTGGAATACATAATAAACCAGTTATTTTTCTTAATACGAATGATTTTTACGAGTACTTTTTCCTTTTTATCAGTAACATCCGTAAAGAAGGATTTGTGTCGAGAGCATACGACGGACTGTATACTGTCGTGAATACAGTGGAAGAAGTAGTGGAATACATCAAGAATTATCAGGCTAAAGATTTTTCAAGTAAATATTAAAAAAACTTGTTTTTTTAATATTTATATTCTATATTTACAAAGCTAATATAGCGTATGAGTTGACTATTGTAGTGATACAAAAGTTTGGTTAGTTTAGTTTAGAATGTAAAGGGTGGCTTTGTCACCCTTTATTTGTTGGGATAAAATGGCTTAATAGACGCTTTCAAGAATACAAAAAGCCCAAAGACAAAAGAGTGGAAAATATCTCAGGAAAATTAGGAGTCCGGTGACGAACTCCTCTTGTTTTTATAATTATTCCATTAAACCTCGTCCGACTTTTCTGATTTCATTCTTTTCCTTCAGAAGAGCCACGGTTTTGTCGAGCACACCGTTAATAAACCCGCTACTTTTCGGGGAACAATAGTTCTTGGAAATTTCGATATACTCGTCCAAGGTTACTTTCACGGGGATTGAGGGAAAGTATTTCAGTTCGCAAATTGCCGCATCCATGATTAGCTTATCCATGTCGGAGATACGGTCGAGTTCCCAATTGGTTGTGAACTGATCCACCAATTCCAAGTTTTCCTTCATGTCGAGAATTGATTTCCGGAACAGAGTTTTCGCAAAACTCAAATCTTCTTCCTCATTATATAAGGAGATAAAGAAAACGGTGTCTTCAGAATAGCTTTCCTTCATGTTCTTCACCGTTTTGTACACGATGCTCAACACGAGTTCGAAATCGTCATTCCAAAAAATATTCTTTTCTTCCATAGCTTGGTCGAAATCTTCGTCTTCCGCAATTAATTCCGAAATCATGTCAAGCACGAGTTTCTTGTGATCCTCGTAAGTCACGCTGGGTTTGGACATATAAAGCTTGAAAAAATCCATTTCCATTAAGCGGTCATACAACAAGGCGACCACATCTTGACACTCGTTCAAGGAAACCAGATTCGTAGAAACGTAGGTCTTGAATTTTCGGTTATTGGCAATTTGATTGATTACCGGGTTGTCAATAAAACGGGTGTTGGGGTTTAATTCTCTTTGTGATGCAAGTTTCCGATTACGGGCAGCATCTATTTTTAAAAATGCACGACGTTGGATTTCTGTGATTAAGAGGAAAACGTGGTAGTATAAATCTGTACTTTTGGTTATACTTTTGAACAAATCTCTTTCCACTTCCGTGATTGTTACTCCCTCTTTCTTCGTGTAAGAATATAAAAGCTGTAAAACTTTAATTCTAATTAATCTTCTACTTGTCATTTTATAAAGAACTATATGTTTAAACCGGTGTGCAAAAGTACTAATTAAATTGAAAACGGGAAATTGAAAATGGAAAATTATTAGTACTTTCGCATGATTTATGCAATAAAGGTTGTAGGAATGATAAAGAACATCCATATAGGAAATTACGCTTTGATCGATAGAACAAATGTCGAGTTAGAGAAAGGGTTTACAATTATTACCGGGGAAACAGGTGCGGGCAAATCCATATTGTTGGGTGCTATCGGACTGACGTTGGGGCAGAGGGCTGATGTTGCTGCCATTATGGATAAGAATAGAAAGTGTGTGGTCGAGATCACTTATGATGTTGTGGGGTACGATTTACAAAACTGGTTTGCTGATAATGACTTGGATTATGACAACGAGGTGGTTGTGAGGCGAGAGTTGACAGCAGATGGTAAATCAAGGGCGTTTATTAATGATACTCCTGTTAATAACAAACTATTGAAAGAGTTCGGGAGTTTTTTGATTGATGTACATTCACAGCATCAGTCCTTACTTATCGGACAACCGGAATATCAGTTGGAGATACTGGATGCTTTTTGCGGTAATCAAGCGTTATTGAAAGATTACCGGGTAAAATATACTTGTCGGCAGGGATTATTGTCAGAATTGGCTTCGTTGAAACAGCAAGCAAAGGAGGCGGCTCGGGAGGAAGATTATCTGAAATTTCAGTTTAACCAGCTGGATGAGGCCCGTCTGAGAGAAGGAGAACAACAGGAATTGGAGGAAGAGTTGGCTGTGTTAAATAATGCGGAGAATATCAAATCTGTTTTTTCCGAATCTACGTATATATTGACGGAATCAGATAATCCCGTTATCCAAGCTTTGAAAGGGTTGAAGAATAAAATGGCTACAGTGGAAGGGATTGTGAAAGAGGCTACCGACTACGAACAGCGTTTGAATTCGGTGATTCTCGAACTGGAGGATATTGCGGATGAATCAGAGCGGGTGGCAGAACGGGTAGAATACAACCCGGCAAGGGTCGATATGATTAATGATCGTTTAAACGTGATGTACGATTTATTGCATAAGCACCGATTGGAAAAAGTAGACGAGCTGATCACTTTAAAAGATGAGTTAGGAAATAAGTTGAAAGGGATACAATCTTTTGCAGAGCAAATTGAAATGTTAGAAAAACAAATCAGGTCCGTGGAGGCGGATATGGATTCGTTGGCAAATAAGATACATAAAGCTCGTGTGGCATCGGAGGAGAGATTAAGGGAAGAGATGCAGGGATTACTGGTAAGCATGGGAATCAAACATGCAGTGTTCAAGGTCATGGTTACTCCGTTGGAACATTTTACGCCCACGGGAAAAGATGATGTGAATTTCCTGTTCTCGGCAAATAAAAACCAAGAGCCGGGAGAACTGGTAAAAGTGGCTTCCGGGGGGGAAATCTCTCGGGTGATGTTGTCGCTAAAATACATTCTGTCCCGTACGAAACAGTTACCGGTCATTATCTTTGACGAGATTGACACAGGTGTTTCCGGGGAAATTGCTCACCGGATGGCCGAGATGATGAAAGAGATGGCACGCCGGATGCAGGTGATCAGTATTTCCCATTTACCCCAGATTGCTGCGGCAGGAGATCATCATTTTAAGGTATATAAAGAAGACGATCAGGTGGGAACAATTTCACGTATTCGTCGTTTAACTGATGAAGAACGAGTGGCGGAAATAGCCGGAATGATCAGTGGAAGTGTCGTCAGTGAAGCAGCGTTGGAGAATGCTCGGTTGCTACTCGCTCAGTTTTAATAGTAGAAAGAATTTTTTAATTTAATACAGTTTTATGAGTTACAATTTATTGAAAGGAAAAAAGGGGATAATATTCGGTGCGTTAAATGAGATGTCGATTGCGTGGAAAGTGGCGGAGAAATGTCTGGAAGAGGGAGCAGAAATCGTGTTGACGAACACTGAATTATCAATCCGGATGGGACAGATCAAGGGCTTTGCGGAGAAGAATAATGTTCCATTGATTCCTGCAGATGCAACTAGTGAGGAGGATTTGGAGCGTTTATTTAAGGAGGCGATGGATTTGTTGGGAGGAAAGATTGATTTTATATTGCACTCGGTAGCTATGTCGTTGAACGTGAGGAAAAAACGTCCTTACGATAACTTGGATTACGATTTTTTACAGAAAACATTGGATATTTCGGCGATTTCTTTCCATAAGGTTCTCCAAACAGCGAAGAAATTAGATGCAATTAATGAATGGGGGTCTGTTGTGGCACTTTCATACGTGGCAGCACAGCGTACCATGTTTGAATATAATGACATGGCAGATGCCAAGGCTATGTTGGAGTCTATTGCCCGTAGTTTCGGGTATATCTATGGACGAGAGAAGAGAGTGCGTGTCAACACGATTTCTCAATCCCCGACGGTAACTACAGCCGGTAGTGGGATTAAAGGTTTTGATTCTCTGATTGATTTTGCAGAACGGATGTCCCCGCTAGGAAATGCTTCTGCCGAAGAGTGTGCGAATTATTGTATTACTTTGTTTTCTGATCTGACTCGTAAAGTGACTATGCAGAATTTGTTCCACGATGGAGGATTCTCCAGCATGGGTATGAGCTACCGGGCGATGCACCAGTATAACAAGAGTTTTGAGAATGGTGAAACAAAATAATTTCGGATCTTACGATTTATGATTTGAGGTGTAGGTGTGATAAAGAAAATTATAAATCGTAAGTCATAAATTGTAAATATAGTAAAGATGTTCTTATTTTTTGACACGGAAACGACGGGACTTCCGCAGCGTTGGAATGCACCCGTGACGGACATTGATAATTGGCCCCGGTTAGTGCAGCTTGCGTGGATTATGTGTGATGATAAGGGGAATATTATCGAGGAACGTAGCGATATTATTAAACCGGAAGGATTCGCCATTCCGGTAGAGGCATCCCGTGTACACGGGATTACCACGATAAAAGCTCAAGAGGAAGGGAAAGATTTGTTATCAACCTTAGAGCTGTTTTCGGATAAGATAGATGCAGCCTATGCCTTGATCGGGCATAATATTAGTTTTGATGAGTGTATTGTGGGGGCTGAATTTGAGCGGAAACGTATGATGACTTCTTTGTTTCTGAAACCGAAATACTGTACGATGAGAATGTCTACGAATTATTGTAAATTGCCGGGAGGAAAACAGGGATTCAAATCTCCGAAATTATCCGAATTACATCAGGTTCTGTTCGGGGAGGGATTCGAAAATGCCCATGATGCTTTAGCTGACGTACGGGCAACAGTTCGTTGCTTCTGGAAATTGAAAGAGTTAAAAGTAATTTAATATGGCGAAGAAACCAGAGTATAATTATAAATCATTGCAAACCGAGTACGGGAAAATGCCCCCGCAAGCCGTGGATCTGGAGGAAGCCATTCTGGGATCTTTAATGTTGGAGAAGGATGCGTTTATTACCGTGAGTGATTTTTTGAAACCGGAATGTTTTTACAAGGAGGCACATCAAAAGATATACCGGGGAATTCAAAACCTTTCCTTGAATAATGAACCGGTGGATATTCTCACTGTGAGTGAGGAGATGAAACGTTTGGGAGAACTGGAAGAGATTGGGGGATATTACTATTTGGCCCAACTGACTTCGAAGGTGGCATCAGCGGCTCATATCGAGTTCCATGCCCGTATTGTGGTGCAAAAATATATCCAGCGGGAGTTGATTCGGGTGTGTACCGATATACAGAATAAAGCTTATGACGAGGCGACGGATGTGGCTGACTTGGTGGATATGGCCCAAAAACAGGTGTTCGAAATTGCCGAGGGGAATATAAAGAAAGAGACAGCGGCTATTAATACCTTGATTGATGAAGCGATCAAAGGGATTGAAATTGCCGGGAAACGGGCGGATGGATTAAGTGGGGTTCCTTCTGGTTTTACGGCTTTAGATGAAGTAACTTCCGGTTGGCAGCCTTCCGATTTGGTGATTATTGCTGCTCGTCCTTCCATGGGAAAGACGGCTTTCGTGCTTTCCATGACCCGTAATATGGCGGTGAATCACAACCAGCCTATTGCGTTATTCTCTTTGGAGATGTCTTCGGTACAGTTGGTGAATCGTCTGATTGCTAGTGAGACCGAGTTGGGATCTGAAAAAATACGTAATGGTAAGTTGACCGAGGAAGAGTGGCAACAGTTACACTCGAAGATTAAGGCTTTGATCAAGGCTCCGATATATGTGGATGATACCCCGGCCCTCTCTATTTTCGAGTTGCGGGCCAAGTGTCGTCGTTTGCAACAAAGATACGGAATCAAGGTTCTGATTATCGACTATTTGCAGTTGATGACTGCCGGGGCGGATATGCGGGGAAACCGGGAGCAGGAGGTAAGTATGATTTCGCGGCAGTTGAAGATTATCGCCAAGGAACTTAATATACCTGTGATTGCCTTGTCACAGTTGAATCGTGGTGTTGAGCAGCGTACAGGAGATGCCAAAAAGCCGATGTTGTCTGACTTGCGTGAATCTGGGGCCATCGAGCAGGATGCCGATATGGTGCTTTTCATTCATCGTCCAGAACGTTATGGGATTATGGAGGACAGTATGGGAAACAGTTTGAAAGGGATTGCTGATATTATTATAGCTAAACATCGTAACGGAGCGGTAGGAGAGATTCAGTTGCGATTCCGTAACGAGTTGGCACAATTTTGTGATCTGGAAGAAGTTTCTCCGTTTGCATCGGGAGGTTCTACCGTGAAGACAGTTACTTTCGGTTCACGGATGAATGAGGATGCTGTTCCGCAAATGCCACAACTAGACTCCGGTTTTCAGGAGGGTGGCAAGAACTTCGAAAATCCGGCGAATAGTAGTAAAGCTCCATTTTGATTTATTATTTATGCATTCGGATCTACAAAAGTGTAATGATAAAATCTGAATCTGAAATCGTAAATCAATTTAGAATTGTAAATCTAAAATTAGAGTATGCGTGATAAATTATTATTTTTGCTGAAATACTATCTCTTTTGGATTGTATTCTCATGGGTAGCTAAGGTGGTATTCTTGATATATCAATACAAAGAGACGGCCACTCTTACCGGTCATGATTATGTAATGATTTTTGCCAAAGGGTTCCGAATGGATCTTTCGTTTGGTGGGTACGTGATCTTATTGTCCTGTGTTTTAATGGCAACAGGTGTTTTTTTATCCGCAAAAATATTAAAACGTATTTTCTCTTACCTAACGCTTTTGCTTTTAGTAGTATCGAGTTTGATTATCGTGGGTGATCTGGAGTTATTCAAGAATTGGGGGTACCACATGGATGCAACTCCCTTGTTTTACCTAAAGACTCCTGACGAGGCGATGGCTTCAACTCCAACTGGGTTAATTGTATTGCTCTTATTGCTCTATGTTGTTCTGGTGGTTGTTTTTTATACGATTTATCGCCGTTGGATAGCTAAGACTTTTCATTCGGATAAGCGAGAAGCATTGTGGCATGGTATAATATATCTTATTTTAGGTGGTGTTGCGTTTATTCCCGTGAGAGGAGGTTTCAATGTGGCTCCGATGAACGTGAGTTTCGTGTTTTTCAATAACAAAAATATGTATGCGAATCAGGCTGCAGTCAATCCGGTATGGAATTTCTTGTACGAGGTAGTGCATATCGACAAGGTAAAAGGAAATTATGCTTTTATGTCAGAGGAAAAGGCTCAGCAGTTGGTGGATAGCGTGTATGTGGAAACGGGAGATTTTCCTCGGGTATTGAAAACTGATAAACCTAATGTGGTTGTACTCTTGTTGGAAACATTCACGCTAAACGCTTGGGATGCCATGCCGAATCTACAGGCCGTAGCTAAGGAAGGGATATTTTTTTCTAATATATATGCAACCGGAAATCGTTCTGACCGGGGTATATTGGGGGTAATCAGTGGTTTTCCCGCTTATCCGAATGCATCCATGTTGAAATATCCGAACAAGACTTATGAACAGCCTCGTTTCCCGCTGAATTTCGAGGCAGAAGGATATTCTACCCGTTTTTATTATGCAGGGGATCTCAATTTTGGTGGATTTCGTTCTTACGTGACCATGAGTTTCCAAAGTATAGTTACCGAAGATGATTTTTCAGGAGAGGCAATCGAAAATCGTTTTAAATGGGGAGTACATGATGGGTATATGCTTGATCGCCTTTATGAAGACCTGCGAATAGCCCAAGTGCCGTTTATGTACATGGCATTTACTATGAGCAGTCATGAACCTTTTATTGTTCCCATGGAGACAAAGATTCCGGGAGATGATAGCGGTTCCAAGTTAAAGAATGCGATTGCCTATACAGATCAGTGTCTGGGGGAATTTTTTGAAAAGTGCAAGAAATCGGGACTTTGGGATAATACCTTGTTCGTGTTGGTGGCCGATCATGGAACTCGTCATGTAGGGAATTTACAACCTCATTTACCAGAGGCTTATCGTATTCCTATGGTCTTTACGGGAGGAGCAATGAATGTGCAGGATTCTGTGGTTACTACCTTGGGTTCTCAGACCGATATGGTGGCAACATTATTTGCCCAGTTGAAGATGGATGCCTCTGCATTTCATTACAGCAAAAATTTATTAAGCCCGACAGTCGTACCTTTCGCTTTCTATGCTTTCACGAATGCGGCATCGGTAGTGACTACCAGTGGGGCTTATATTTATGATCTGAAGACAAAAAAGCCAATAGGACCCAACACAAATCCCCGAGATGGTGAGCTATTGAAAGCCTATTTACAAATAGTCGACCGAGACTTTAAGAAATGAAGTAAGGTTTTATTATTTACAATTATTGGTTAACTTGATTAAGGTTATTTCCGGCCTTTGACCGATGCGTCCGGCAAATCCCAGATAACCAACTCCTCGGGAAACATATAATTGTTGACCATTTGATGCATACAGCCCGTTATATTCCGGGTAGACGTATACTGCTGGACTCCATCGGAAATTGCCGATGGTGATTCCCAATTGCATGGCGTGCGTGTGACCCGCTAGCATGAGATCTACGGGATAATTTAGCACCTCATGTCGCCAGTGAGATGGGTCATGGGAAAGGAGAATGACAGGATGACCGTCCGTTCCTTCCAGAGCTTGAGCTAATTTGCCAAAAGAGGGAAAGGGAGGAAGTCCCCAGTTTTCAACCCCGGCTAGGTAAAGCGTGTCATTTGAAATGACAAGCGGGATATTTGTATTATTTAGCATCACAAAATCAGCTCGTTTCATATTCTCGAAAAACTGTTTTAGGTTATTCTCTTGGTCTGTTTTCGTGGGCCACTTCACGTATGTACCGTAATCATGATTACCGGTCGTGGCATATTTGCCGTATTTAGCTTTTAATTTCTTTAAGGTTTCAATCCAAGGGTCCATTTCTGAGGCAAAACTATTTATCATGTCGCCGGTAAACACAATCAAATCGGGATTTAATCGGTTAACTTCATCTACGAGTTTTGTGATTCCGGGATAATGTTCCCCGTAACTTCCCAGATGCAAATCGGTTAGTTGTACGATACGGAAGTCATTGAAGGCGTTAGGTAAAGTTTTAATACACACGGTTGTCTGTTCGACTTTATAGCTATATCTATACCACGTGATTCCATTCAATATAACAGCAAAAGAGGTTAGTGCAATGCCTAGGGCCAACCTATTTACGATTCTAGCAGCCGGAATACATTTGGCCTTCCGTAATAAGATGGAAAAAGCATTTATGATAATATACAAAGTCTTGGGTGTATAGAACAACAAAATAATAGAGATACATTTCTCTACCCAAAAGTAGGCTTCCGGGCTTTTAAGAGTCGGGATAAATAAGTGATACCATACGATACATGCCACGAAAAACAGGGAATGTAGCCAAAATAAATACGAGTATATTTTCCGTTTGAAATAACGTCTGATCTGTAAGAATAGGAGTGAGTCATTCAGCAGCACGCAGAAAATTCCGGCTATCAGTATGAATAATCCTGTTTTCATAGTTGATTATTTAAAAATAAATGTTCCAAAGAATTCCGGTTGGTGGAAATCTGGTTTCTCCGTAGGAATCGGGTGCCAAGTGACAAAGTGAGGATGGGGAAGTTTATTTCCGCATTTATGAATGTTCCCTTTGATCACGCTTCCGGAAGTAGGGATAAAGTTGTGTTTGAAAAAAGCCGAGTGGGGAAATTTGATAATCAGCGACCATTGATAAAAAGCTTCATCTTTATTCTCGTTATTAAATTTTATAGTAGAATCCCTGAGAATGGTGGTACTTATTTCTGTTGGCATCAGACTGCGTGCATCTCGCCCCGAACCGTAAGCACATAGGATCGTACCGATGGCGTTGATTTCAATATTGTAATATCCACCCCCGTCTTCTAATTGAACGAAAAGTTCCACACAGGAATCTTCCCACACGTGTCCGCAATCCATGATTTCCGTGGCTCGGAATTCATTTTCATACACGTCAAATTTAAAAAATATATGTTGTTCGTTATAAGCAATTCGGAAGTAGATATCCGGGCGATAAGGATTGGTGTCCGGCCAGTTTATTTCCTTCAAGGTAATACGATTACACTCTCGGTCTAGGTGGTAGCTTAACACTTGTAATGTTTCGTCACTTGCGTACGGGGGAAACTTGACAATATCAATGGTATCCATGGCTTAGAACGAAAATGAGACGTGTCAGGAGGCTCCTTCCTGACACGTCAGTTAAAATTTATTTAGAACAATCCGGTAATTTTACCGTTGTTATCTATGTCTATTTTTTCGGCAGCGGGAATATCCGGTAAACCGGGCATTCTCATGATACTACCCGTAATCGGGATGATGAATCCGGCTCCAGATGCAATTTCGATCTGACGTACCGTTACCACGAAATCTTTCGGACGGCCAAGTAATTTTGGATTATCCGATAATGATTTCTGTGTTTTGGCAATACAAACCGGAAGTTTATCTAACCCCAAGTCTATCACTTTCTTCAAGTCGGATTTTGCTTCTGCCGTATAGTCAATAGCGGCAGCACCGTATAATTCTTTGGCAATAGTTTCAATTTTCTTTTCAACACTCCATTCCCAATCGTACAATGGCTTCATACTACAAGTACATTGTTCTGCAACTTTGGAAACTAGGCGAGCGAGGTTTTCCGCACCTTCACCGCCTTTTGCCCATACCTCGGCAACTTCCATGGGTACGTCAAGTTCTTTACATTTTTCGGCAAGGAATGAGATCTCTTCATCGGTATCCGTAACGAATTTATTGATGGCTACAACAGGGCAGATGTTGAATTTCTTCATATTCTCGACCTGTTTTTCCAAGTTGGCAACGCCTTTCTTCAGGGCTTCTAGGTTCGGTTCTTTTAATTGATCCAATTTGACACCCCCGTGGTATTTCAATGCCCGAACAGTAGCCACCATAACGATAGCACTGGGTTTTAACCCGGCTTTCACACATTTAATGTCGAAGAATTTCTCCGCTCCGAGGTCAAAACCGAATCCAGCTTCTGTCACCACATAGTCAGAGAGGGTTAATCCCATGCGGGTTGCGATGATTGAGTTGGTTCCTTGGGCTATATTTGCAAACGGACCACCATGTATGATGGCTGGGTTACCTTCCAGAGTCTGTACTAGGTTCGGCTTGATAGCATCCTTCAACAAAGCTGCCATTGCACCGTGTGCATGTAGATCCCGGGCATAAATCGGTTTTTTATCGAACGTATAGCCGATAAAGATATTACCCAGTCTGTTTTTCAGATCCTCAAAATCATCCGACAGACAAAGAATAGCCATTACTTCGGAGGCTGCAGTAATGTCAAATCCTGTCTCCCGCGGGATTCCGGCAGAGGTACCTCCCAATCCCACGATGATGTGGCGTAATGAACGATCATTCATGTCCATTACCCGTTTCCAAGTTACGGTACGAGGATCGATGTTTAATGAATGTGTTTTACTTTGAATGTTATTGTCAATGAGGGCTGATAACAGGTTATGGGCTTTTTCGATGGCACCGAAATCTCCTGTGAAGTGTAGGTTAATATCTTCCATCGGAACGACTTGCGAGTAACCACCACCGGTAGCGCCACCTTTAATTCCGAATACCGGACCGAGTGAAGGCTCGCGAAGTACAACGGTTGCTTGTTTTCCTATTCGGTTTAATCCTTCTGTAAGACCGATGGAAATAGTTGTCTTACCTTCACCGGCTGGGGTTGGGGATATAGCAGACACAAGCACCAATTTTTTACCGTTTATCTTTGATTTATCAATCAGGCTTAATGGTAATTTTGCTTTATATTTTCCGTAAGGTTCCAATAAGTCCCTATCAATACCTAATTTGTCTGCAATCTCGTAGATCGGTTTTATTTCTATCGAGTTTGCGATTTCAATATCTGTTTTCATCTTGTTAATTTTAATTACAATTATAGGTTAGAAGTTACAAGTTTATTAGTTTACTGATTTTCCTATAATTTGTTTCTTTTTTATTTTAAAATAAATTTAAGTGAACCGATTTGTTGATTATCTGAGAATAGGTCGGCTACATATTCCCCTTTTGTTAGACTACCATCATTGGGCCAATAGATTGCTACATCCAATTTTTCTCCCTCATACGTAATTTCCCTTCTGGCAGAATAGGTTAGGGTGGCATTCTGAAATTTAAAGAATGATTTGCTGGATGCAGCTAGTACTTCTCCATCCGGGCGGGTTATCCGTAGGTAGATCATTCTAGGACCTCGTTTTGCCGTGATATTACGGGAAATAGTGAAATCGGCCTTCAATTGGAAACACTTTTTCAATGTGGTTTCTTTGTCCCGTTTGTTAATCGGGTAGATGTGGAAATTTTCGACGGACAGCGTGTTAGCTTTTTCAAGCGTCTCTTCCATTTTTTCCGTCTTTTTCTCTAAAGTCTTATTGCGTTCGCGTACCCAGTCCATTTGCTTTTTCACTTCTTTATTTTCGGCAAGAAGTTTTTGATTCAGTTGATTCAGAGAGTCGATTTGTACCACGTAACTCCTTAAAACAGTTTTTAATGTTCCAATTTCACGTTTGTAACGATTAATTTCGGCATAAGAATCGTTCCGGAATTTCTTCATTTTATCCATCAACGTGGCAATCTTTTCCTGCTCGTGTAAGAGTTTGGCATTTAGCGTGTCATTATCTGTTTTCAGATTATCGTAGTGGTGGCTCAGATCAGCTAATTCTTGTTGCAGTTCCTCCTTCTCGGCACTAATGGCAATCATATTCTCTCTATTTTCTTTTTTCTCTATAAGGAAAAATACTAAGAGTACAATTAAAACTGCAGATAGCACTCCGATAATTATTATTAACGTCTTATCTTTCTTGCTTTTAGTCAAAGTTCCATTTTCCATATTCATTTCCAGTTTTATGTTATAGTCAAAGTTTGGTTATTCTTTTCAACAAATATAGGTATAAAACGTTATAGAAAGGAGAAAGGATTAGAATTTATAAAAATTTAGCACTTGTTTTTTTGTAAAAAAGTGCGTAATATTGTGAATGGCGTTTTTAAGGTCTAAAATATTCTTATCAATTAACAAGTGAATTTTATGACAGAAGAGTTTTTGCAGTATGTATGGGCGAATTCGCTTTTCATGAGTATGGCATGTGTTTCAACCAAGGGGAAAAAAGTGGAAATTTTGAATGTCGGTTTTCAGAATCGGGATGCCGGACCGGATTTTTTTAATGCTAAAGTGCGCATCGATGATGTTGTACAAGTGGGGAACGTGGAAATTCATCAAAAAGGCAGTGATTGGTTCCGCCATGCCCACGAAAAGGATTCTGCCTATAATAATGTTATTCTCTCCGTGGTGGGTGAAGCAGACGTGGAGGTGTACAATTCTCTTGGCCGAGAGATTGATGCGATCTCTTTGTCTTATGATCATCGGCTATGGGATGAGTATGTTTTCATGCAGGGAGTACCCGTTGAACCCCGTTGTCATCGGCATTTGAAACAGATTGATTCGACCCGTTTGGAAATGTTATTCACAGGTTATGCGATAGAGCGACTAGAACGCAAATGTAAGGATATTCAGGTGATGTTACAGGAGACTAAAAATGATTGGGAGGAATGTTTTTACCGGATGTTGGTACGTTATTGGTCGGGGAACGTGAACGCCGATGCTTTCGCCCAATTGGCCCAAAACTTATCTTATAAAAAAGTGATTCGTAGTAGCGAATCTCTCTTCCGGGTGGAGGCTTTACTCTTAGGATATGCCGGTTTGTTGGCAGATGTGCCGGAAACAGACGAGTATACCCTCGGTTTACGGGAGGAGTACGAGTACCAAGCAGCCAAATTTCAGCTAAAAGCCATGAATGCTTCTCAATGGAAATTTATGCGGATTCGTCCGACAGCTTTTCCCACGGTTCGTTTGGCTTTATTAGCCTCCTTGATGATGCGTTTTAACTTCTTGTTTTCTAGTGTGCTGGATGCTTCGAATATATCGGAAGTTTATGGCTTATTGGATGTAAGTGCCTCTTCTTATTGGGATACTCACTATAAATTAGGTATAATTTCCATAAAACGGGTGAAGAGACTGGGGAATAGTATGAAGAATGTGATTATCATTAATGCCTTGATACCATTCCTGTTTGTTTATGGGAAAGAACGGGGAGAAGAACGGTATTGTGATAAAGCGTTACAATGGCTGGAAGAGTTGAAGGCGGAGCGTAATCATATTTCGGTGGCGTGGGCCCGTTACGGGATAAAGATGAATTCCGCTTTGCAATCACAAGCCTTGTTACAGGTAAAACGGGAATATTGTGATACACATCGTTGTCTGCATTGTAAAATAGGAGCAGAAATATTCCATCGGGTAGGAAGAGAGATCGACTCTAATTGAGTTCCTGTTTTAGAACATCCGGCAATTCGATTCCTCGTTTCTCTAAACTGATAAACCAGTCTGACAACTCTTCTGGACGGATTGTGTAAAGGATTTCCCGAAACTGGTCGATTTGTTGATCATTGAAACTGTCGGAGGAAATACCTTTGTATTGATCGAGTTCTTCGTCATCAAAATACTCGATCTTTTCATCTATTTTTTTTAGTCCTTTTTCACAGATAGCATGGGCCCCACAACAATCAGCAGGGGGTGTTACGATAGGAGACTCTTCAGTTTTCGTTTTTGATTTTGAAGAGTATGTAAAAAGGGCAACTATTACTAGTAGCCCTATTATACTGATAGCGATATAGATCATTTTAATTACCTGCTAAGTTCTTTTTTCAAAAGATTTACTTGATTTGTTAGTTTTTCAACTTCTTGGGTTTTCTTAGTTAATTGGCTCTTGGCACTTGCTAATTGCTTCTTTACTCCAGCAATCTCCTTTTCCAAACGGGCAATCTCGCTGTCTTTGAATTTGAGGTTTGATTTGATATGTTCCACTTCATTGCTCAATTTACGGTTATCCCAATCGGCGTTGGTTTTATAGTCAGTCAATTGTTTCCGAATTTGGTCCCGTTCCTCGGTTGTCCTTTTAAGTTGAAGCTGTAATTCAGCCAATTGTCCCTCACTACTTTGTACTTTGGATTTCACCTGTTCAGACACGTCTTTTAATTCAGATTTTAAGGCCGATTCTTTGTTTTGTAAAGCACGTAGTTGGGCATGCAGGTCATCAATCTGTTTGTCCTTAGCAGCATTGTTAGCCGTCAACTGGTAGCGAACGGCGTTGAAGTCATCTTTAAGCTTCTGCATTTCGGATTCCAGTGATTTTTTGTCATTTTCCAAAGTTACTACTTCCCGGTCAATACTCCTTTTTGCTCGGGCTAATTCCTCGTATTTCTTTTTAGAAACACAAGAGGAAAGAAGTAATGTAAATATTAAGATGCCTGATATATAAAATAATCCTCTTCTCATATTTGAAATGTTTTAATTGAACTTTTCCATTGTTATGTGACAAAAGTAGTAAAAAATTTGTGGAAATCAAATGCACGGGGTAATAAGCACGTGGGTTGCAGGAATGGAATTATGTTAGAAATTATTTGCTTGATACTTGCCGTACTGCGCAAGAATTATAAATATATTTTAACTGGACTCGGAATTAAATACACGGAATGATAAGCATGTTTATCATTCCGTGGCTACAAATTACAGGTTAAATAATCTCTGTTAGGAGGTACGTTACTTTTAATAACTTACGACTGTAAACTTGTAACCTGTAACTTTTTTATATCTTTGCAACAGAAAATTAATTTTGAATAATAGAAATGCTATGAATAAAAAAATACTATCATTAATTATTTTGTTTTTAGGAGTGTTCTCGGCCATGCAAGCACAGAACGACGGGAAGATTCGGGTGAAAGGTGTTATACTGGACGAGACAACACGACAACCTATTGCTTTTGCAAATATTGGGATTATCGGAACAGCTGCGGGAGCAGCCTCAGATATGGATGGTTTATTTGAGCTGATTGTGTCGGAAAAATTGGCAACTTATATGATGAGAGTATCTGCAGTGGGATATGCGTCTGCGGAGATGAAAGTATATGAAGCAAGAGATAAAGGGAATGTACAAATTCTTCTGAAACCGGTTACTTATGGGATTGGAGAGGTGGACGTAACGGCAGAGTCGCTAGTATTAAAAAAACTACTGGAAAATGTGGTAAAGAATATCGGGAGGAATTATATTCCTCGTCCTTATAATTACGAGGGATATTTTGAATATGGTGTCGAGATAAACGATGGGGAGAAGAAATTTAAGGAAGCGATCGTGAATATTTATGATAGTGAAGGATATAAGCGTTCAAACGTAGAGCAAACATTTAAAGCATTGAATTATAATTTCTCGCAGGTTCGTCGGAGCGGGGAAAGCGGTTCTGCTGTTGACGGTTTGATCTATTTTGATGATATAATCACGGCAGACATCGTTCGTAATACTCGTAACATTCTAGATTTACAAAACTTTCGTGACTTCAAATTGAGAAGTAAAGGAAAGTTTATGTACGAAGGGGATTCCGTTCAGATCGTTACTTATGAATGTTTAAAACCTTCTTTATCAAATTCGGGTACGGCAAATGTAACGAAATTTAATGGGGAATTGTATGTGGAATTAAAAAGTTTTGCGATTATCAAAAATGTGATGCGTATAACTTCTTCTGTGTTTAACTTATTGGGACGTAATTTACTGCTTGCCGGGGATAGCCCCCGTCATGAGGTGATGGCTACAATCACGACGAACTATAAACGTGTCAGTTCATACTATTTCTTGAGTGGTGTAAGTATCGTTTACACTTACAAGGATGGTGCAGACCGAATTAAAGGAGAGATGCAGTACCAAACCACCAAAGTCAGCGTGAACAAGACCACTCCGATTACCGGAAGAGTGTACTACGAGGAAGTACCTACCGATCACAATTTCTGGGATCGGTACACGATTTATCTGGAAGAAGAAGAATAGAGTAATTTTAGATTGAATTTTTTCATTTTCAATTATCATGTTGGATCAGATTTGGGAAAATATCCGGCGGGTGAAAGTGGAATCCCCGTTGGTGCATAATATAACGAATGCAGTGGTGATGAATAATACGGCAAATGCGTTGCTTGCTGCTGGTGCATCACCAATTATGGCACACGCTTTAGAAGAGATTGATGAGATGGTGGCTTTGTGTCGTGCTACGGTAATTAATATTGGTACATTGGATCGTTTTACCGTGGAATCTATGAAAGCGGCAATTCGACGGGCAAACGAGGTGGGGCATCCCGTGGTACTTGATCCCGTGGGTGCCGGAGCTACAAGCTTCCGAAATCAAACGTTGCGGGATATACTGACAGCTGGAACCCCGACTTTTATACGGGGAAATGCTTCCGAAATCATGACTATGGCAGGATTGTCAACACAATCCAAAGGTGTAGATAGTTCCGAATCTTCACTAAATAGCCTTGGTGCAGCTAAAGCGTTAAGCCAGCGTGTCGGATGTATCGTTTGCGTTAGCGGGGAAACTGATCTAGTAGTAGAAGGTGACCGGGTTGTGTACTTGCATAACGGTTCGCCGATGATGGAAAAAGTGACCGGGTTAGGATGTACAGCTTCGGCTATTTTGGGAGCGTTTGCCGCAGTTGTAAAGAATCCGTTTATGGCAGCTGTTAGTGCTACTTCTTTTATGGGGGTATGTGGCGAGATTGCCGTGGGTATGTCTCAAGGTCCTGGAACATTACAACTTCATTTATATGATGTGATGTATAATTTGAGCCAAGAACAATTCATGCAGATTGTACGAATTTCAGAATAAGAAATATGCGAATTTATTTAGTCACGGATGAAGGGTTATTGTGTGGGAAAGATTTGTACCGTACAGTTGAGGCTGCCGTAAAAGGTGGGGTAGGTATGGTGCAGTTACGGGAAAAAGAGTCGTCAACCCGAAAATTTATTGAACGGGCGATCCGGTTGAAAGAAGTGCTGGCTCCTTACGGGGTACCTCTGATTATTAATGATCGGGTAGACGTTGCGTTGGCGGCTGATGCAGATGGCGTACACGTGGGACAAAGCGATATGCCCTACGAAATGGTTAAGCGTTTACTGCCGTCAGGGAAAATTATCGGTTTATCCGTTGAATCCCCGGAACAGGTGCTGGAGGCCAATAATTATGATTTGGATTATGTAGCAGCAAGTCCGGTGTTTTCAACCCCGACGAAAACAAATACCATTGTGGAGTGGGGATTAAACGGTTTGCGCTGGATTAGGTCTGTTTCACGCCATCCGTTAGTTGCTATCGGGGGAATTCATTCCGATAATGTGGCGTCAATATTCCAAGCTGGGGCGGATAGCGTGGCGGTTATCTCGGCGATTATCTCTGCCGACAATCCGGAACGTGCTGCACGGGAATTATTGGAAAAAAGCGGGGAATTTCACTAATTTACTTCACGATAACTTACCCTTGTCTAATAGTTAGTTGAGGGGATGGTTAAAATAGTCCTAGCGAATGTAATAATATCACAAGGATAAATAGAGGGGCAACATATTTTAGAATGAATATTAACGGTTTCAATAACCGTAGTTTTAATTCTCCGTTATTAGTCAACTCTGCTTCTAGCAAACGGCGGTCAAATCTCCATCCCACGTAAATGGAAATCAAGATTCCACCTATGGGAAGCAGTATGTTGGAACTAACGTAATCAAATATCCCGAAGATCGGCAAATCACCGATATGAATATCTTTTAACGGCCCAAAAGAAAGAGTACATAAAACCCCGAAGATCGTGACAATCACCGTGGATATGGTGGTTGCTTTGCGGCGGCTGATGTGTTTTTCTTCCACGAAAAAAGCAACAATTACTTCCAGAAGGGAGATAGAGGATGTGAGGGCGGCCATGGTTAGTAGAAGAAAGAAAAGAATCGCCCATAGTTGTCCGAAAGCCATGCTTTGGAATACTTGCGGTAATGTAAGAAACACAAGGCCCGGTCCGGAATCCGGTGCTATGTTGAAAGCAAAAACAGCGGGAAATATAGCAACACCTGCCAAAACGGCGATTAAGGTATCCGCACAAATCACCTGCAAGGAAATGGATGTCAGATTTTCGCTTTTTTTGATGTATGAAGCATAAGTCAAGAGTACACCCATGCCGATTGACAAGGAGAAAAAGGCCTGTCCCAGAGCAGAAAGTACTCCCTGTGAAGTAAGTTCCGAAAACTTGGGTAAGAAAAGAAATTTTATTCCTTCCATAGCTCCATCTAGCGTACATGCCCGGATTCCTAGTATTACGATAAGCACGAAAAGGAGAGGCATCATGAGTTTGGTGTATCGTTCGATACCTTTTTTCACTCCTGCCAACACGATAAATCCGGTAAGTGCCATGAATATGATTTGCCAGAACACTGGTTTATAAGGATGTGTGATAAAGTCTGAAAAAATAGTGTTCAAATCGACATCCGTATTTGAATGAAACGAAAAGGTAAAGGACTTAAAGACATATTCCAATGTCCATCCGGCAACCGTTCCATAAAAAGAGAGAATCATTGTTGCGGCAAGAAGAACCAGTACTCCGAAATAACGCCAAGCCGTTTTCGGTTCCAGTTGATCGAATGTTCCAAAAGCGTTTCTTCCGGAATGCCGTCCCAAAGCGAATTCCGAAAGCATAACTGGTAACCCGATGGCCACGGTAAAAAAGATATATACCAAAAGAAAGGCACCCCCACCGTTGTTACCGGCTTCGTAGGGGAATTTCCATATATTCCCCAAGCCGACCGCTGAACCAGCTAGTGCGGCTATTGCTCCGAATTTAGAGCCAAAGCTATCTCTTGTGTTATACATAGAATAAAAGTTATGGTTAATGGTTACAAGTTACAGGTTAAAATTGTAAAGTACAAGTGAATTACGGTTTATGGGGATTTAAGGTTACGTTAGCTTGTAAACTATAACTTTTTTCGTCAAGACTTTTTTAAAGTTCCGGTGAAAAAAACGTATCTTTGCCCGAAAATAAATAAGCGATTCACATGCAAGAGAAAATTCTAATACTGGATTTCGGTTCACAATATACGCAGTTGATAGCAAGACGCGTGCGAGAACTGAATGTCTATTGCGAGATTTACCCTTTCAACCATTACCCTGCACTTGACGCTTCCGTGAAAGGTGTGATCCTTTCTGGAAGTCCTTTTTCCGTACGTGACGAGAAGGCACCGCAACCGGATTTGTCTTTTATAAAAGGGAAATTGCCGTTGCTGGGAGTATGTTACGGGGCTCAGTATTTGGCCCATTATTTCGGGGGTGAAGTCAAAGCTTCGAACAAGAGAGAATACGGTCGTGCGAATTTATCGTTTGTTGATAATTCCTGCCCGTTGTTCAAAAATATCAGCCAACATTCACAAGTGTGGATGTCTCACGGTGACACGATCGAGGTGTTACCCTCGCATTATACGGTGGTGGCCAGCACGTCTGACGTAGAGAATGCTGCTTACCGCATCGAGGGAGAAGAAACTTTCGGTATTCAATTTCACCCGGAGGTGTACCATAGCACGGAAGGAACTGCTTTATTGAGGAATTTCGTGGTAGATATTTGTGGTTGTAAGCAAGATTGGACTCCGGATTCTTTTATTGAAACTACGGTTGCCGAATTGAAAGAAAAGATTGGCGAAGAGAGGGTGATTCTTGGCTTATCAGGGGGAGTAGACTCCACTGTTGCCGCCATGTTATTACACCGGGCTATTGGTAAGAATTTGACTTGTATTTTCGTAGACAACGGTCTATTACGGAAAAACGAATTCTCGGATGTACTTGAGAATTATAAGGAACTCGGTTTGAATGTGGTCGGCGTGGATGCAGGAGATCTTTTCCTTTCTCGCTTGGCAGCTATCGAAGACCCAGAAAAAAAGCGTAAGATTATTGGAGCTACATTCGTGGATGTGTTCGACGAAGAGTCGCGCAAAGTGAAAGATGCAAAATGGTTGGGACAAGGTACGATTTACCCGGATGTAATTGAATCATCGTCAGTAAACGGGCCATCACAGACCATCAAGTCACATCATAACGTGGGAGGTTTACCCGATTACATGAAACTGAAGATCGTGGAACCTTTACGTCTGTTATTCAAGGATGAAGTTCGTCGTGTGGGTAAGAGCCTCGGTTTAGCGGATAAGTTCTTAAAACGTCATCCTTTCCCGGGACCGGGTTTGGCTATCCGTATTTTGGGTGAAATCACGAAAGAGAAAGTGAGATTATTGCAGGAGGCTGACTACATTTATATTTCCATGCTTCAAGAAGAAGGTCTGTACGATAAAGTATGGCAAGCTGGAACCATCTTGCTGCCGATTAAGAGTGTCGGGGTAATGGGAGACGAGCGTACTTACGAAAGTGTGGTAGCCCTGCGTGCAGTGGAGTCAACGGACGGGATGACAGCCGATTGGTGTCACCTGCCATACGAATTCTTGGCAAAAGTGTCTAACAAGATTATTAATAACGTCCGGGGAATTAACCGCGTTGTTTATGACATCAGCTCAAAACCACCAGCCACGATTGAGTGGGAATAGAGGGGAAATTTAGATTGTAAAATTTAGGATTTAGAATAAAAAGAGCGTTCAACAGGTTTAAAGTTGGACGCTCTTTTTGTAAAACACTAAGAAATACTTTAAGCAGAAAAGATCGGAAGCATATTTTATTCCCGAAGGAAAGTTCCTGTATAAGTCAACCAACTTCATATTTTTGTTCGTTCTTGCGACATATGTATGTATTGATTAATAGATGATTAAGAAATAAATAACTCATCATGTGATTTTTTTTTGAAAAAAGTGGCATTTTCTTATTACACCAAACGGGGTGGTTCCCGTTTTGGTATTAAAAGCACGAAAATGACATTGAAAACAAGAGAATATATCGTACAGTTAATTGTCCGCCAAGTACAGGGGATATTGGACGATGAGGGGCAAAGAGAGTTACTCGAATGGCGGGAAAGTTTCCCCGAGAATGAGGTCCTTTTTCAAAGAATGACTTCCCGAGTTCATTTTGAAGAGAGTTTGAAGGTCTGCGAGATGACAAACGAAGAGATGGAAAACGAATGGAAGTTGATCCGTGGGAAAACGATAGGAAGTTACCGTTTGGTCTTAAAACGGTTGCTACCGTATGCGGCGATACTGGTTGTGGCCCTGTTGGTTGGAGGAATCTGGGTGTTGGGAGAGAGGGATTCCTTGTTACCCGATGATTCTTTGGTGGCTAAAGCCCACCGGGTAAAGAAAATCGAACCACAAGCGATATTGGTTATGGGGGACGGGACCACGATTAATTTGAAGGATTCCGTTTCACTGGCCGCATTGGTGTCCATGAAGATGGCTCTTTCTGCGGATGAAGACGTGTTGACTTACACGAAAGGAAGTGTTGATACGGTTATCGAGTATCACACGATGAAGATACCACGGGGAGGGGAATATGTGTTGGTATTGTCCGATGGAACGACGGTTTATCTGAATGCGGAATCGGAGTTGATGTATCCGGTCAAATTCAGAGGGAATGACAGGCGGGTTTTTTTGAAAGGAGAGGCTTATTTTGACGTGAAAAGAGACACGAGTAAACCTTTTATTGTGGAGGCTAATTCATTAGACGTACGGGTTCTAGGAACGGAATTCGGAGTACGTGCTTACCAGGACGAGACATGTATTCGGACCACGCTCAAAAAGGGAAAAGTGAGCGTGGAAAACAAAGGGAGTGGAATAGTTCTTACCCCGGGTATGCAGGCCTCTTTTGACAAGGAAACGTCAAAGATGGACGTGCAGGAGGTAAACGTGAATTTGTTCTTGGCTTGGAAGGACGGGCGGTTAGTGTTTGATAATTGTTCACTGGAAAATATTCTGAAGGATCTAGGGAAATGGTACGATTTCGACGTTCGTTATGAACGGGAAGATGCTCGGTTAATACCGTTTTCCCTGAATATAAAGAAACACGATGCTTTTGCCGAGGTCCTTCACCTGCTTGAAGACACGGGATGTGTGGAATTTGATATAGAGAATAATATAGTTATTGTAAAATAAAAAGTAGCGCGGGAACGCTACTTTATATCTCCCTCTGGGTAAACAGGGGGCGAATAGTTATAAATTTGATTTACAAAGTTATGAAGAAAAATTGTAATCTTGTAAGGAAGAGGTGTTTTTTATTTTTCCTTTTCCTGGTTTTTACTACACCTTTTTGTCAGCGAGTCTACTCGCAAGAAATGAAGTTATCATTCAGTTTGAAGAACGCTACCTTGAAGGATGTTATTAACGAGATCAAGCGAGTATCCGTTTACGATTTCGTGTATAGCGATCCTCAACTGAAGTCTTTCCGGCAACGGGATGTCGCTTTTAAAGATGCGACAATTCGGCAGGTGCTGGACGATTGCTTGAAAGACACGGAACTAGAGTACACTATTAACGGGAACACGATCGTGCTTAAACTGAAAAGTACAAAAATTGATGACGAGAGTTTGAAGTATGTTTCCGGTGTGGTCACTGATGCCTCGGGGAATCCTTTACCGGGAGCCACCTTGCTCATCAAGGGAACGACCACGGGAATGGCAACGAATGCCAATGGTGAGTACAAGATCGGTGTTCCGAAAAACGGGGAATGTACGTTGATTTTTTCATTTATGGGAATGAAAACCCAATATGTAAAGGTTGGTAACAAGACGAAGATTGACGTGAAGATGGAAGAGGATTTAACCGAGGTGGAGGAAGTGGTGGTTACCGGGTATCAGAATATTGATAAGAGGCATCTGACCAGTGCGGTAAGTTCCGTTAAAGCGTCGGATATATTAACACCCGGTATGACGAGTATTGATCAAGCGTTGGAAGGACGGATTCCGGAACTTGTGTTGATGAGTAATTCGGGTGAAGTGGGAGCTACTCCTAGAATACGGGTGAGAGGTACTTCCACGTTGTTAGGTAACCGGGAGCCATTGTGGGTATTGGATGGTTTTATTATGCATGATCCGGTCAACGTGAGTAATGATGATTTGAATAACCCGGATTATATTAATATCATCGGTAATGCTATCGCTGGGATAAACCCGCAGGACATCGAACGTATCGACGTGTTGAAAGATGCTTCTGCCACGGCTCTTTACGGAACGAGAGCTGCCAACGGGGTGATCGTGGTGACGACTAAAAAAGGAGCCATCGGACCGGCTCGTTTTTCTTACAACCATTCTTCTAAATATACTCGTCGTCCCCGTTATACGGACCGAAATATCAACCTGATGAATTCGCAGCAGCGGGTGCAATTTGGAAAGGAATTGTCGGATTTGCACTATCAATTCCCGTCAGATATGACCATGGTCGGTTACGAAGGAGCTTTGAATAGCTATTATAAAGGGTTATCCACGTATGATGAGTTCGTAGAAAACGTGAAGTGGTACGAGACAGTGAATACGGATTGGTTTGACATCTTGACTCGTGATACCTATTCTCATGATCACACGTTCGGGGTGTCGGGAGGTAACAATGATATTCGTTATTACGTGTCTGTCGGTTATAACAGAGAAAACGGGGTATCTAAAACTACGTACACGGATCGCTACACGGCCCGTGTGAATTTGGATATGACCTTTTCAAAGATGATCAAGGCTAATTTCTCCATGAACGGGAATGTTCAGAAAAAAAATCACTTGATGAGCGAGATTGATGCCATGGATTATGCTTATAATACGACACGTGCGCTACCTTGTTTTAATCCTGACGGATCACTTTATTACTATGACAAAGTGGCTTACGGGGGGGTAAACAAGTATAGTAACAAGTTTAGATATAATATTTTGAATGAAATTGAAAATAGTTCTAACGAGTACGATGGGAACACGATCGGGGCGATGCTTGATGTTAAAATAACTCCTTTCACGGGATTGGATATATCGATTTCCGGAAATTATAACAGGAGTGGTACATTGCAGGAGCAATGGTGGGGAGAAAAGACGAATTACGTGGCTCGTTGGAAAAATTCCGAATACGAAGAGTTGCCCATGACCGGGACTGTTGGTTCTTGTTATTTACCTTACGGGGGGATTTTAAAGACTACGAATTCTATCACGGAAGGGTATACTTTCCGTACTCAAGTGGATTATCGTAAATTATTCGGGGAGAATCAACAGCATATGATGATGTTGATGGGGGGATTTGAGTTGAACGGAAATACAACTCGACAGATTAGCGATGAAAACCGAGGTTTTGTGAAAGATCGGGGATTGCAGTTTATAGATGAATTACAGAATTTAGATGATTATCCCAAATATAAAGAATGGTTGAATCAGAATCATCGTTCCATCGGTCACGGGATTTCTCACCAGATTTCCGGGTATTTCGTGTTAAGTTATAGTTATAGGAATCACTTTACGTTGAACGTGAACGGGCGCTTTGATGCATCGAATAAATTTGGTAGTCGTAGTAATGAACGCTTTTTGCCGGTATGGTCGGTATCCGGGAGTTGGAATCTGCAGGAAAATATATTGAGAAATGTAGAGTTTATCAGTGAGCTTCGTTTGAGAGGATCTTTCGGTATCCAAGGAAACATGTTGGAGGATCAAAGTCCGAATTTGATTATTAAACAGGGGACAATAGATCCTATATATAACGAGAACGTGTCTTCAATTGCACGGTATCCGAATCCTAATTTACGTTGGGAAGAAACACAACAACTGGACGGAGGGCTTGAAGTGGGCTTTTTTAAATCCCGGTTAAGTATGGAGTTTTCTGTTTATTCCAAAAAGACAACGGATTGCTTTACAACCGTGAGAGTGTCTTCCGTGAACGGTGTTAGTGGGCATTCTTATATTATGAATGGCGGAGACTTGAATAATAGCGGGTATTCCATTTCTTTATCGGCTACACCTGTAAAAACAAAAGATTTTCAATGGAAATTCTCCACGTATTATTCCGGGAATTTCAACAAGGTGAAAACCGGATCAGTAGAAAGTTATACTTTAGCTGATTACCTGAATGGAACGGCGTTGGTTGATGGAATTGCTGTTGGTAGTTTTTATTCATACAAGTTTTTGGGATTGAATCCTTCCAACGGGACTCCGATGTTTGATGATTACAATGATCGTCAGCATTTGTTGAAATACAAGACGTTGGAGGAAACGGTTTTAATGACGATGAAAAAAAGTGGGCAAAGAGACCCGATTTTCAGTGGTAATTTCTCCAATAGTTTCACGTATAAGAATTTGTCTTTATCCATGAACCTATCTTACAGTATCGGGTCAAAAGTAAGATTATTCCCGTTATATTCTCCCGTGCTTTCGGGTGTAAGTTCGGAAATGAATGTCAGGAAAGAGTTTTTGAATCGTTGGATGGCTCCCGGAGATGAATCGTATACGAATATTCCGGTTATTATGAGTCCGGCAGATCCCGAGTACATGAAATATATATCCCATTTTTCCGGGACTCAGGTATCTATATCTCATATTCAGAATTTCGCTAGTAATGTTTGGAATATGTATGACAATTCTGATCTGCGGGTGGTGAGCGGCAGTTATTTGAAATGCTCTTCCATGACATTACGTTATAATATTGCTCCGGAATGGTTAAAGAAAACACCATTTTCTAATTTGTCGCTTAGTTTGAATGCGTTGAATTTATTCACCATATCAGCTAAAGAACTAAAGGGCCAGGACCCATCTCAAGCGGGGTTTGCAAAACCGAATTTGTCCGTGCGTCCTTCCTACACGTTTCAGTTTAACGTAACATTTTAATGTATATGAAGATGAGAGGTATTATTTATATTGTTATTTTAATCCTACTTTCCAGTTGTGGGAATTTTCTTGACGAGTATTCGCAAGATCTGGTTGTTCCGAAAACGGTGTCGGATTTAAATGAAGTTTTGTTAGGGAACGGGTATATTCCTTCTTCGGAGATTGAATATTTAAGAAATGGTTCCATTGGTTGGCAACTCAATATCCTGGATGATGATATTAACACCGTGATTGCTTATAATGCGGTAAAAAACAGAACAGAAATGGATGGAGTGTATTATGGGTATACAACTTGGCAAATGGAAGTCGGTAGAAATCACACCGGTGATAATTTGTCCGGTGATAATGGTAACTGGGATGCTTTGTATCAGCGAATCAATTCCATGAATATTATTTTGCATGAGCTGGGCAACGTGAGTCAGAATACGGAACAGGAGGTAAAGGATGCTATCCGAGTACAGGGTGAGTGTTATTTTCTGAGGGCTCAATTTTACCTGATGCTAGTAAATCTGTACGCAAAAGCATATGATCCGGACAATGCTGCCACGGAACCCGGTGTTCCTCTGAAATTGACGTACTATGTGGAACATGATAAAGAGAAAGAGACTCAATTTGACCGTACCTCGGTAGCTAAGGTGTACGAGCAGATTGTAAAAGATTTGAAAGAGGCAGTACGTTGTTTCACGGAAAGCCCGCAAACGAAAAGTTTCTACCGTGCATCAGAGGATGCAGCTTTGTTACTGTTAAGTCGGGTGTATTTGTATATGCAAGATTGGGAAAATGCAAAAAGTACGGCAGAAAAGTTATTGGCCCAAAACGGGGCGTTATTGGATTATAGCAGTATTGCGGAAAATACGGATGGGTATGCTATATCGGAGAAAAGTCCGGAGTTATTGTTTTCTCAAGGTCCTTTGAATTTGCAGTGTGAATTTTCGGGTAGTGGGGGTGATTTTTGTGTATCGAATGATTTGTATAAACTATATGATGAAAATGATTATCGGCAAACCATTTATTTTACCCGTTCGACGCAAAGTGATAGCTTGGGTTTAAATCGTAAGTATCAGATGGGGAAACATCGTTCTTATGTTTCGGATATTTTCACGTTACGCACCGCAGAAGGTTATTTAAATGCAGCGGAAGCTTGTGCCATGTTGGGAGATGCCGGGGCGGCTTCTGGTTGGTTGAATCGATTACGGGGTAAACGAATTAAAGATTACGAGGATGTGGTATATACTGCCGATGAAATTATCGAGCAGGTACGTGTCGAGAGAAGAAAGGAACTTTGTTTGGAAGGTCATCGTTGGTTGGATCTGAGAAGATATGCCGTGTGTAAGAAGAGCCCGTTTAAAAAGATTATAGAACGAGTGTATGCGCTTTATGATTGGGATGGAAGAAGTGTATTTAAATACGCGGAAGTTTATCAGTTGAATGTAGATGATCCGGCATATGTTTTCGCTATTCCTAAAGCCGTACTGGAGTTTGATAAAGATATGCCTGATAATATCCGGGAAGATCGGGAGTATGTTAGATTGATGTATAGAAATAATGAATAAGTTATGAGAAATGCAATATATTTAATTTTGGCACTTTTGATCTTGGGGTGCGAAAAGGAGAATGGATTAACTTCCCAAATCGAGCTTGAAAATTTGTACGAAATTAAAGATGATCCTTCGGATCCGATAAAGCATCGTGTGTATGAAATATATGATAGATACGGGGTTCCGGTTTATTTTAACGATACGATCGGGAAAATCTTTGTCAAAAGGGATGTGACAGGGAAAGATGTATATCGTTACGAGACATTGGATTTAGCTTGGGGATTTACATCGTACAACCGCCTCACGTATACTTACGAGTACATGACAGATCCAGAAGAACAATTAAAGGCTTTGGGAATTATTGAAGATTATTTAAAGTTAGCAGCAAAACCTCTTTGGCCGTTTAATTTTTTTGTGACCAAGTCCGCAAAAACAATTGATACTCAAGATCAAGAGAAAATTTACGAAAAAGGGAGTTACACGATTAATTATCGGACAGTGTTGATGACCGGAGATTGGACTGATTCTCAAATAATCACTTTACCGGAGACGATGATGAAAGAAATGGTTAAGAGTAAGATTATGAATTACACGGATTTATTAGCCGCTTTTAATGATGTGTCGGATAAAGTCTGGTATGGTCCCATGTGGAGCGAGCTTGATCCTCATTGGTATGATTACGTGGACGGAACAACTTGGCCCAGGTATTTTTTCGGACCTTCAGCGTTGTCTGACAGTTGGTTTGGATGTAATGTGATGGCCCCCGAAGAATTAGCTGAATTCAGAGCTGCTGTACGGGCCGCAATCGGACAATTCGGTTTTGTCAGTGGTAGTAAATTTACTTCAGTAATGTCTCCGGCTAATATGGAAGATGATCTAAATGGTTATATCACCGAGATATTGCAACATTCAAAAGAAGAATTTGAGCAATTATGGGGTGATTCTCCTTTGGTCATGAAAAAATACGAGATTCTATGTAAAATTATCACCGATGAACTAGGTGTAGAATTGTAAAAAAATGAAAGTATGAAAAAGATAATTATAATTTTACTGGGTGTTATTGTGTATTGTGCTTGCCAGGATGATGATAAACGTGATTGGATTCAGCCGGAAATTAGTTTTTCTAATTTTCAAGATGCACGAGATATGAACACGTATAAATGCATTACAATCGGGGGACAGACTTGGATGGCAGAAAACCTAAAATACCGTTTACCACAGGGCACTTTGGACGGATGTTACACTTATGAAGAGGAAAACATTAGATCACAGGATATCCGTGTGAATAGCCAATCGTGGGCTGATTCCGTGCGTGCGGGTATTGACAGGGGTGAATTTGAGGGATCAGTGGGTTTCTTTACTTTGGTACAATTACTTGAAATGTGGATGGAATCATATACTCCGGAAGATTGTCTTTCAAATTTTGAAGCGTATTACGGTACTTCCTTTCCAGAAGCGACAGCTTCTTTGAAACGGATGTATAATAATCTTTATCCGGCTGCAATATTGGAAGTTGCGAACCAGCGTCTCGCCAAAGCCGAGAGTACGAATGGACAGTATTCGAAGAAATTTGGTTTTTTATACACGTATGAGGGGGCTTTGAAAGCTGTACCGGAAGGTTGGAGACTTCCTACCGATGATGATTGGAAGAAATTGGAAGCAACACTGGGAATGTCGGTTTCTCAGATCGGAATGCTGGATGAATGGAGGGGAAATTACGAGGGGAATTTATTGAAGGTTGGGAAAGACGGGATCGGCTTTGACGTTGTTTACGCCGGGGGGAGGTTGTATGGAGCGTCTATGTACGGAGGATCTTTCTATAATAGAGATGTTAATGCTTATTTCTGGTCATCGACGCATAAAGTGGAACGTGATACGGTCGATTTGGGGATCACTAGAGTGTTTTTCTTGAAAGAGGACCGGATTATGCGTGGGACTTCAGATTTGACCGCAGCATATAGTGTTCGTTGTATTAAAGAATAAAAATGTAAAAAGAAATCACATGAAAAAACTTGTTATTGTATTAAATCTTGTATGTATGTTTGCTTTGGGTAGTTTTGCCCAAAGTATGTACGGGGATGCCGCGAAGGCAGATGTAAAAATGAAGTATGTTTATTCTTTTGAGGAAGCGTTGAAAAGAGCGAAAGAGGAACATAAATTGATATTTTTCAATTGTTTTGCCGATTGGGCAATTCCTTGTCATTCGATGAATAAGCTTGTGTTTAGCGATCAAGAGTTTGCCGATTGGATGGATAAACATTTCGTGAATTTATTTATTGACGTAACCAGCCGGGAAGGAAGGCCGTTGGCAGAAAAATATCGTATCAGGTTTCAAGCTCATTATCTGGTTCTAGATGAAAACGGCCAAATCGTGCATCGGATTGTGGGAGGGTATCAGATCCCGGAATTCAAGGCGATTTTAGAGAAGGCATTAAATCCCAAAACATCGTTCGCTGGAATGAACAAGAGATATGAGGCGGGAGAACGGAGTGTTAAATTTTTGAGTGATTATGCCGATATATTAAGTGTTGCAGATCAAGATGGTGAGGTGTATGCAAAGATCATCGAAGAACTTTTCAACAAGTTGAAAAAGAAGGAATGGTCTAAAAAAGAGTATTGGAAATTTTTTACCCGTCAGTTGAAGAGTGTAAATGATGAGATGTTTAAATACATGGTTGAAAACAAAGCTGATTTTGTGAAATCCAATGGTGCAGAAAAAGTAGATCGAATTATTGCCGGTTTATATTTTCAGGAAATTTATCCTTATGCCAGCGGAAAAAAGGCTTATGATGGAGAGGAGTTGTTGAATATTTATCTTGATATGCAAAAAGCCGGAATCACAGAGAATCATCACGTGTATCCCCTGTATGAAATTGCAAGGTATCGGGGTGAGGGGCAATTTGACAAGATGATGGATGTTTTTGAGCATAAACTGGATTCACTACCGGAGCAGACGTTGGTTGTTTTAGATTTAACTTTACCGGAAATAAAGGAGCTGGACAAAAAAGAACAGGAACGAGTGGTCACGTATTTAAAACAACGGGCTGAAACTTCTGGGGCGAAGAAATTTTATCTGGCCGCTATAAATGATATGGTAAATACAGATGGGATAAAATTTGAGAAATCTTCTTTTGAGGAAGCTTTGAAAAAAGCCAAGGATCAAGGCAAACTTCTTTTTATGGATTGTTATACCACGTGGTGTGGACCTTGTAAAATGATGAGCAATCAAGTGTTTAAGCAAAAGTTTATTGGTGATTTCTTTAACCAGAATCTAGTGAGCCTGAAAATGGATATGGAGAAAGGGGAAGGAATAGATTTACAGAAAAAATTTGATGTCAACGCTTTCCCGACCATGTTTTTATTGAATGGAGATGGAAATATTATCTATAAGATTCTGGGAGGTCGAGACCCACGTGCGTTCATGGAGGCAATACAAAGGGGTATGAAGCAAAACATACCTTATTATATTTTGAAAGGTAAATACGAGGCGGGGGATAGATCGGTGGAGTTGATGGCAGATTATTTTCAGACAATGTCTGATGCCGGAGAACTTAAGAATGTGGATGGTGAGGTTAAATCTTATTTGGCAACGTTGAAAGTTCCAGAATCATATAGTGTATCGGCTTGGACTTTGTATGACAATTTTGTGAATCATGTTTCTGATGCAGAATTTAAGTTTTTGGTCAATAACCGGAAAGAGTTTGCTAAGCAGGTAGGTGATAGTGCGGTAGATAAAAAGATTGAGAGAGTTATTTTTCCCGTGGTTATCGATTATTTGAAAGGCGCTGTTTCGAAAGAGAGTATGGATCAGGTTTGGAAACTTGTAAATTCCGCACAGTTCTCTCCAGAGTATTCTTTGACATTATTACATAAAATTATTTCTATGTATGATAAGAAGGAATACGACAAGATGTTGGATTTTTACGAGAAAACAGTGACGTCAAATCAAGATGCAAAGGTTCGTTTGAATTTGGATGTAATACTTCATCGTTTAGTGAAAAATTCTTCATCGGAACAAAAAGCAAGAGCAATTGCTTATGCAAAGAAATCAATGGAAAATGCCAAACCTGGAGCTCAAGGGAGCTATAAGGCGTTGATAGAAGCGTTATCAGAATAGTGTTGTGTTTTTATCATTCTCCTCGTAATGTTCTTTATAATTTTACGAGGAGATTTTTTATATCCACGTTAAAATAGAGAGTAAATATTTTAATCTTTCTCTCATGTAATGATTCGCATTATTTTTGTGTTTCTTTACGGTATTGATAGTGATATTCATTTGTAGAGAAATTTCTTCATGGCTTTTCCCCTGCAAGCTGAGTAAATACACTTCTTTACAAGCGGGTGGGAGTTCATTAAATACGGTGCGTAAGGCTTGGAATATTTCGGATTCCAGCATATTATCCAGAAATGATTTCTCTTCCGTATTTTCGGAGATAACGTGTTTAACGTATTTTTGGGCAACTTCTTGATGACGAATCAAGTCGATACAAGCGTTTTGTACAACTTTGTACAGAAAGGCTTTTGCCTCATTTTCATCTTTAAATTGTAGTATTTTTTCCCATAAACGCACAAATGCATCTTGAACGATATCAGAAATAATTGATTGATTATTAATGTATTTTATAGCAAAATAGCGTAAGGGGACCATATACTTCTCATATAAATAGCGAAAAGTTTTTTCTTTGTCTTTGTCGGGTAAATGTGATACGAAACTATTCTGCATATCTATTATTGAATTCTTTTAAAGTGTCAAATTAACAAGGAGTTATACGATTGTTTTTTATATCATAAATGGAACGTTTAA
>CALUKD010000013.1 GCA_944321125.1 Candidatus Butyricimonas faecavium
GGGAGAGTAGGTCGATGCCGAATCTAGCAGGGCGAGTCTCGTTGACTCGCCCTTTTTTTTACCCGCTCTCTTTTTAGGTTTTCAATTTTATTTTGTCTCGTGGGGAAAACGTGATGTTCCAGCTCGTGACCCGCGATTAACCGGGGATCATTTTTTTTCATTACCTTCGCGTTTTACAGCTTGCTTTTATGAGAATTCGGACAAATATAATATCGATAGGGTTGATCTTGTTGGCTTTATTTATTGCGGCTATTTACTTGATCGGGAAAAAGATTAGTGATGTCGGAAATGATATGAATAATGCTAATGCGCGAGAAGCATGTCGGTATCGGGCAGAATCTGTTGCCTATGAGTTTAAAAAAACTGAAGAATTACAACGATTGGCAAGGGAGTTTTTTGGGAAGAGCGAATCTTATCAAGAACGGGATTTATTTTCGCTTTTGAAGACGATGCAACAATTGGATCCAAAATTAAGTAGAACTTGGTTTTTTAGGGGAACAAATGATTCTTTGCGTTTATTGGAGCGGAATAGTACTGAATTCCGAAGAATGAAACTTTCTGGGATAGAATTGAAGTATATGTATACGTTGTTGGACTCGCATGGGGATCATCATTTTAGCGGGATCTATCACGAAGATGGAAAAACTTACTGGACAACGATTGAGGCTATTGAACCGACGGCATCCCGGCGGGCTTTGTTTGGATTTGATATATCATTAACGGATTTGCATTCGTATTTTGCGGAAGTAACAGGAAAAGTTTCGAGTTACGTGTTTATTGTGAATGAACAGGGTATATTGCTTTCGCATCCTGACGAGAATTTATTAGGAACTTCACCTTTTCAAAGAGAGGAGCTAGATTCTATTAAAGAGGTTTTGCAAAGTCAGGATGAATTGGAGATTATGGTTCATTCTGATTTTTTGTCTTCGCAGGTATTTCGTATTTACTACCCTTTGTTTATTGGGAGTGAAAAGTGGGTGATTGCAGTAAACGTGCCGCAGTATGGGAATAGAGAGATTTTAGATGAATTTCATCGTTATACGACTATGATAGCCTTGATAACAGTTATCATATTTGCGATTTTATTACTTTTTGCCCAGCATAAATGGCGTAAAGAATACCGTTTACGACGCAGGCTGGAACAAGAGTCGATGGAATTACATTTGCAGCAGTTGGAAAATCAGATTAACCCTCATTTTTTGTTTAATTCACTGAATTCATTAAGTGTGTTAATCGGTTCGGATTCGACTTTGGCAAAAGAATTCGTATTGAAATTATCGAAAGTATATCGTTACTTACTAGAAACGAGGAATGAAAGTTTATCTACGGTAAAGGAGGAGATAGAGTTTACTCGGCAGTATTATTTTTTGCAAAAAATCCGTTTCGGAGATCAATTGGATCTATCCATACATGTGAGTCAGGATTGTTTCGAGGCAAAAATCCCGTCAATTAGTTTACAAATGTTGGTTGAAAATGCTATAAAACATAACCAAGTGACGATGCAAAATCCCTTACGTATTAAGATATATGACCGGAATGATTGTCTTGTGGTGGAAAATAATTACCAGCCCCGCACGGAATCGAGCGAAGAGTCCATGGGCGTGGGGTTCGAACGAATTCAAGCTATTTATGACTTCTATTCTAACGAAAAATTTATATATAATTGTCAAAATGGATGTTACGTTTGTCGATTACCTCTTCTGAGAAAACGTTTATAACAAAAAATCGATGATTCACTCCTTTTTTTCGGGGTTTCACTCCCCTTTTATTTTTATTGATTGAAATCTATCTTATTATTGTATAGAATCAGTAACCAGATAGATTTAATGAATAAAAAAATATGGTAAGAACAAAAACATTCATTTTAGGTGCGACCGTCCTTGTTGCCCTATCATTATTGTCAGAACCGGGATATTCTTTGGAAAGACGAAAGAAAAAAAATGCCAAGGATACAACGGAAGTGTCCAAACCGGATGCTTACGGGGATTTGGTGAAGAAAGCCAAGATTACTGAAGGAATGGTAAAGATTTTAACGATTGAAAATGATTACTATTTTGAGGTGGCTGATTCGTTGATGGGACGTGATCTTCTAATCGTTAATAAAGTGTCGGGGGTTCCTTATGAATTGAATGATGCCGGCTTGAACAGAGGTATGGAGTCGAATGACAAGCTGGTTCGCTTTTATAAAGATAAATCTATGAACAAGGTGTGGGTGACAACTTACAATGGGAAAGTGAGTGTACCCGAGGGTGATGTGATCAGTGAATCAGTGAAAGCGAATTATCGTGAATCGGTGATTGAGTATTTCCCGATTGAAGCTTATGGGAAGGATTCGACTTCCGTGGTTATTAAGGTGAATAAGATTTTCGACGGAAGTGAGAAAAGTTTTAATGATATATATAATGAGATTGCTTTAGGTGGTTCGGTAAAGAAGGACCTATCAAAGATATTGGGCGTGAAGGTTTTCCCAAAAAACGTGGTGGTAAAGGCGTTAATGACGACGCAGGTGGTTGATGGCGGCGTGGCGGTACCTCTTACAGTTGAAACGACAACAAATTTGGTGTTGTTGCCCAAGGTTCCAATGAAGCCACGTTTCGCCGACCCCCGTGTTGGTTTTTTTACCACGGAGCATATTTATTTTACTGACGAGCAACAACAAGTGGAAAAACGGGAATTAGTGCATCGTTGGAGATTGGAACCGAAACCGGAAGATATAGAGAAATATAAAAGAGGAGAGGCTGTGGAGCCCGTAAAACCTATTGTATTTTACATAGATCCTTCAACCCCGAAACAATGGAGAGAAGAGATTAAAGCAGGAGTACGGGATTGGCAAGCTGCATTTGAGGCGGCAGGTTTTAAAAATGCTGTTATCGCGAAGGATGCACCGGAAGATGATGAAGATTTCGATATAGATGACATCCGTTATTCTGTTATCACCTATGCGGCATCTCAGCAGGCTAACGCTATGGGACCTTCCGTGGTAGATCCCCGTTCAGGAGAGATTATCGAGGCTGATGTGGTTTGGTGGCATAATGTAATGTCATTGTTACACACTTGGATGCGAGTGCAGACAGCACCGATTGACCCTAGAGCACGGGCAAATAAATTGAGTGATGAGCATATGGCCAGTGCCATTCGGTTTGTATCTTCTCACGAAGTGGGACATACCTTCGGATTGAAACATAATATGGGAGCTTCTCATGCATTCCCCGTGGATTCTTTGAGATCTCCAAGTTTTACGGCAAGAATGGGTGGAACGGCAAGTTCTATCATGGATTATGCGCGCTTTAATTATGTCGCACAACCGGGAGATGGGGTGGAGGAGATTACTCCTAAGATTGGAACGTATGATAAATTTGCGATTAACTGGGCTTATCGTTGGTTAGACACGGAGACACCACAAGAGGAGTTACCGATATTGAATGAATGGATACGGAAACATGAAGGAGACTTGATGTACTGGTATGGTGAGCAGCAAGACCCGAAAGATCCAATTGATCCCCGTTCTCAGGATGAAGATCTCGGAGATGATATCGTGAAAGCTAATCGTTATGGGATCATGAATCTGAAACGGATTGTTCCGAATATTATAACTTGGACAGAAGAAGACGGAGAATCTTTCGCAGAAGCAGGAAAATTATTAATGGCAGTGATAAACCAATGGAAAATGTATGCCGGACATGTTACTGCTAATGTGGGAGGTATTTATATCAATAACCCGGTAAAAGGAAGTCCGGTAGATCGGTATATTCCGGTACCGAAAGAGATTCAAAAAGAAAGTGTGAGGTATTTGATTGAAGAAGTGTTTATCGTTCCGGAATGGTTGTTTGGAGCAGAGGTATGGAAGAAGAGTTATCCGATTCAAATGGGGGTGGAATATTCTCCTTACACGGTTGTACGTGAGTTGCAGTATGCTATATTCTATAATTTGCTGAAGGATGAGCGTTTGTTGCGTATGTTTGACACGGAAGCAACTTTAGGTCGAGTAAAAAGTTATACACCGGAAGAGATGTTCGCGGATATTCATAACGTGATATTTGCCAGCAGTAAAGCGGGACGTAATTTATCTATTTACGAACGGATGACGCAAAAGAATTTTATCGATGCGATCATTGTAAGTTCGAACAGGGCTGTGGAGAAGACGACCAAGAAGGCATTACATCATTCAAACGTATGCTGTTTTGCTTCTAAAGCACCCGAATTTACGATTGAACCTAGAGAAGAGGTTCAGTTGAGGACTTTACATTTCTCTGCTATGGGTAGGGTTTCTGAGGCTGTATCGGTGAAGAGAGGTGAATTATTGAAAGTTTTAAAATTAGCTGAAAGTAAACGCAATACGGGTAATGTAGAAACTCGTAATCATTATGAGGATTTGATTATCCGGATTAAAGAAGCGTTGAATATGAGATGATTCTACACTTTGTAACATACAAATTAAATGAGTTAGGATGAAGAAAAGTTTATTATTGATTGCGTTATTGTGTCCGCTTTGGCTGTTAGCCCAAAGCGAGAGCGACTATCGTACGATCAAAGGAGTCGTGATGGACTCCGTGACGAACGAGACTTTGATTGGAGCTACAGTAATGATTGATCCGGATGCGGCAGAGACTAAGAACCTCGGTCCAAAGGGGACTATTACTGACTTTGACGGGAAGTTTGAATTGAAAGTGCCGAAAGCTGTGAAATATGTTGTGGTTAGTTTTGTCGGTTATAAAAATGCAAAACTGGATGTGACGAAGGTTACGGATTTTAAGGTCTTGTTACAACCGGATCAAGAGCAGTTGACCGAGGTGGTTGTGACGGGGTACCAACAGATCGAAAAACGTAAAGTTACTTCTGCAATCCAGACCGTGAAAATGGATGATATTAAGCGAATCGGAGTCGCTAGTATTGACCAGTTATTGGAGGGGCAAGTTGCCGGAATGACCTCTATTCCTACGAACGGAGCTCCGGGAGCCCCGAATAAAATGCGTATTCGTAGTACGGTTTCTCTGACGGGAAGTACAGACCCACTTTGGGTGTTGGATGGAATGATTCTGGAGGGGAATGATATTCCGGCAAATTTTAGTGATAAGGATAATATTGATAATCTTTATAATACTTCGATTGCAGGAGTGAATCCGGCGGATATTGAAGATATTACTATTTTGAAAGATGCTGCGGCAACGGCAATTTACGGAGCTCGTGCTGCCAATGGCGTTATTGTTGTAACCACTAAGAAAGGGAAAGCAGGAAAGATGCGGGTAAATGCATCAGGTTCTGTTTTTTACACATTGAAGCCAGATTTAGATAAGTTGAATTTGATGAATGCTTCCGAGAAAGTGGATTTTGAGTTAGGCCTTGCTGCTCGAAAAGATTTAACTTATCGGAGTGATTATGGAAGTGTTGCTCGTATTTTAAATAAATATGGACAACTGGAAACATTGCAAAATAATGGTTTTGATGCTATTTCAACGGAGGCACAAAATGAGATTAACAAGTTGAGAAAGTCTGGAGTAAATTGGGGGGATGAAGTGTATCGTAATGCATTGAATCAACAATACAATTTGAGTATATCAGGTGGTGGTGAATTAGCAAATTATTATTTTTCTGCTGGATATTATAATGAAGAAGGAACCACGCGGGGAACTGGATTCGAGCGTTATAATATGACGATGAAGACGGATTTTAATTTGCTTGAAAATTTAAATATTGGAGTGTCATTATTCCTGACGGACAGTAAACGTAAAAGCTATGTGACGGATACGGAAGCATTTACAAATCCATCCAATTATACTAGGATGGTAAATCCATACTTGGAAGTGAAAGATGAGAACGGAGATTATATATATGATCCGGATATTTTGGACAATGACGGACGGAATTTGGAGTTTAATTTTATAGAGGAAATGAAGAATACAAGCTATTCTTTGAAAAACAGATCTATAAAACCCATGATTACCTTGGATTATAAAGTGACTTCTTGGTTAAGGTTATTTACTCAATTTTCGATGCAATTAGAAAATTCGAAAACGGAGAAAATAGCTAATAAGGATTCTTATTTTGTTCGGAAATATAAAGAGAAATCCAAGTATACTTATCGGCCTTCAGATGGCTCTCCGAGCGAAACGAGATATTTTTTGCCCGATGGTGGTGTTATACAGTATTGGGACAATGACATGACTCAATATCAGTGGAAATTGCAAGGAGAGTTTGCAAAATACTTTGGAGAGTTTCATTCTGTAAATGTGATGGCAGGTTTGGAGATGCGTGGAAATAAGACTACGAATGTTCACACAAAAGGATTCGGTTATGATCCTAATTCATTGACAACTCAGCCATTAGTTATTCCGGATAATACGAATTTTCAAAATGATGCGAATTTTGAGCAGTATCGAAAATCATTTACGGAGGATAGATTTTTGTCATATTATATGACAGCATCTTATACTTATGATAATCGATATACTATGTTTGGAAGTTTGCGTTATGATGGGTCAAATATGTTTGGTGTTGAACGGAAATATAAATATCTTCCGATATGGTCTATATCGGCAGCTTGGAATGCGGATAGAGAGTCTTTCTTGCAAAATGCTGATTGGTTGACTAATTTGAAATTGCGTGTTTCCTATGGAATTCAGGGAAATGTAGACAAAAATACCTCTCCTTTAGTTGTAGGAGAATGGGGAAATACCTCTGTATTACCGGGAGGTAATGAGCCGAATATTGGAGTAACAAATCCTCCAAATCCATATTTGCGTTGGGAGAAAACAACGAACTGGAATGTGGGTCTTGACATGGGAGTATTGAATAATCGTATCACTTTTTCTGTTGATGCTTATCACCGAGTTAGTTCAGATCTGATAGGAACTAGAGCATTGTCGGGAGAGAATGGTTTTGATTATGCACCTATGAATTGGGCAAAAGTAACCAATAAAGGAGTTGAATTTTCATTATCAACGGTAAACGTTAAGACAAAAGATTTTCGTTGGGTAATGGATTTTAACATCGCTCATAACAAAAGTAAAATTAATAGTATAGAGACTCCGGATAATTCTTATTTGCCTTCTGGCGAAGGCTACTCAATCGGGGCACTCTTTGCGTTGAAGACAGCAGGATTGGATGAGAACGGTATTCCGATGTTTTGGAAAGATGGACAGAAAGTTTCTTTCAGTGATTTTTATGGTTTGGAAGTGAACTATGACCTGTTTGGAGATGCTACTTTAAGTAGTAAATTATCTAATCAAGAGTATCGAGATCTGTTTACTTATGTGGGAACGAGTGAGCCTAAATTTACAGGAGGATTAATTAATCGTTTTTATTATAAGAATTTTGATTTAACGATATCAGGTAGCTTTATCATAGATCAGACTGTTCAAGAAACACCATTCTATGATCCTTCTCAAACTTCTCCGGGACAGAATTATTCTAAGAGAATATTTGATGTTTGGTCTTCCTCCAATCCTGATGGAAAATATCCGGCATTGTTAGGTAAAACAATGGAGGATGGAAGTTTAAATATGGCTCAACAGTGGATTAGCTTGAAGGATCCGGGAAATTCATTTAGGAATTATGACATATGGTTTAAACAGATGAGTTATTTCCGAGTGAATAGTATTAGATTGGGTTATACTTTACCTAGTGATATAGCGAAAAAATTGCGATTAGCAAGTATGCGTGTAAGTTTAGAAACTCGTAATCCTTTTGTTGTTGGAACTTCTTATAAAGGATATTTTGATCCAGAAACCTATGGAAGTATCTATGCTCAACCACTGGCGAAAACCTTTTCTTGTGGTTTAGACTTAACCTTTTAAAACTTGAAGATTATGAAGTTAATACATTATATAGTAGTGATGACTGTGTTGTTTACATCTTGTAATTATTTGGATGTAGAACCAGTTGGAAAGGTAATTCCAGATGAAGTATCGGAGTATCGGGCGTTATTGACGACAGCTTACGGTCGTTTCCCACAACATAAGAAATTACTGACTGTGCGTGGGGATGAAGTGGGACCAGGAATGATTTCAGTCACTTATGATGCATGGATTGATATTGTGACTTGGAATGATGAATCTCCTGATCCGATAACTTATACGTTCCCTTGGACTCAAATGTACAATGTTATATTTTATGCAAATAGTGTCATTGAAGATGTTATGGATGCTGGGATTGACGATCGGACCGAGACTCGGGAACAATTGAAGGGGGAAGCTTTATTATTACGAGCTTATGCTCATTTTGAATTATTGAATTTGTATGCTAAGCCATACGATGCTGCAACGGCGGCTTCTGAAAGAGGAGTTCCACTTTATTTGACAATTGATATTAATCAAGAATTTAAACCTGTTTCGGTAGAGAAAGTATACGAACAAATTTTGTCAGATATTGAAGAAGGAGAAAAGTTGATGACGGTCGAGGAACAACCGGCTGAAACTCGTTATCGTTTTTCAAAGAAATCGGCAAAAGCATTGGAGGCAAGAGTGCGTTTGTATCGCGGAGAGTGGGATAAGGCCTTGGCTGCAGCGAAGGAAATATTATCTTCTTGTCCTTTGGAAGATTTGACCGTAGAAGGCTTTTCTGCCCCTTATTTATATACATCTAAAGAGTCTATTTTAGCTTTGGAACAAACGGGTAATACGGAGATAACGGATGATATGGAGATGTTATCTAATATCATGGATAAGTATAATCGAAGCGAGGATTTGCGTGTGAATTTGTATTATGACGGAGAGCGTCCGAATAAATGTTATGATGCAAGTATGAAGATCACATTCCGTAGTGCGGAGATATATCTTATTGCAGCAGAGGCGGCAGCCCATATATCGGAGAGTGTACCTGAAGCCAAATCATTCTTGAAAACATTGATAAAGACACGTTTATCAGCTAATTATTATGCAGAACGTGAAGGAGAAATCGATGCGATGAATCAGGAAGAGTTAATAGCAGAAATTGCAGATGAAAGAGCCCGTGAGTTAGCATTGGAAGGACATAGATGGTATGATTTACGTAGAACAACCCGCCCTGAGATTGTAAAAACGTATTGGAATAAAAATTTTGAGCAAGAAACAGTTACATTACCTGCAAATAGTGCCAAATATACTTTGCCTTTCCCAACAGAGGCTATAACGAATAACCCGAATTTGAACGAATGGGGGCAATAGTTATGTTGATTTATAGTCAGTCTAATCAAGTATAATTTGTATGTTACTAGGTTGATCTAGTAGTTGGAAGGCCGTGGGGGTGGTTCCCCACGGCTATTTTATTGTTTCGTGAATTATTTTCTTTATTTTTGTGAATACAGGAACGATGGATGAAAGAATCCGGAAAAAGTATTGATAAAAATAACTTATGGATGCAATTATAATTGAAGATGAATATCTTGCAGCGGCAGAGTTGGAACGGTTGTTGGGAGAGGTAGCTCCAGAGATAACGATATTGACAAAACTGGATTCGGTGAGTGAGAGTGTGAAGTGGTTGAAAAAGAATAAGGCTGACGTGATTTTTATGGACATTCATCTGGGAGACGGGCAGAGTTTTGATATTTTCGAACAGGTGGAGATTGTGGTACCGGTTATTTTTATCACGGCTTATGACGAGTACGCCCTCAAGGCGTTCAAATATCAGGGGATTGATTATATATTAAAGCCTTTTGACAAGGAGGAATTACAGCAGGCATTGAATAAGTTGAAGTCGCTTTCTCCAACGAATCTACCTTTCCCCGTGGCATCGTTGTCCGTGTATCAAGAGCGTTTCTTGGTCACCGTAGGGACGAAGATGAAGTCTGTGACAGTGGGAGATATTGCTTATTTTATGGCAGATGGGAAGTATCTAGTGCTTTTTACCTGCGACGGGCAAAATTATATCTTGGATCAAACGATCAGTGGTATAGAGACAAAGTTGAATCCGGCACTGTTTTTCAAGATTAACAGGAAATTTATTATTAGCTATAATTCGATCAAGGAAATGGTGAAATACTCCAACAGTAGGATCAAGATCATGTTGACTCCAACACCGCCTGCCGGAATTGAAGCGATTGTGAGTTCCGAAAGAATTCAAGAGTTCAAACAATGGCTGAATCAGTAAAGTCAGAGTTATATAAATTGAAGCGTGCCAAAAATTCCTTCTGACACGCCTCCTTATAGATTACCTAGTTGTTTAATCTGTTTAATTTCCCATAAGGACAATACCTACACTGATCGTGAAGTTTTGCATGGCTTCTACGCTTCCGGACTTAGTTCCGTAGGTGTATTTAGCCCCGATATTAAATGCAAACTGGTCGTTGACAGGGATAATGGTTCCTATTTCAGGCGCAAAAGCGAATTGCCATCTTGCATTCGTGGCAGAGAATTGTCCCAGATCAGTTTTTAGTTCTGTCCAACTGGTACCTAATCCGAGTCCCAAGTAAGGTCTGAACATAGTGTTCTGGTCCGTCAGCCAATAACGTCCCATCACCATGATCGGTACCGTGTTGATGTAACGGTATTGATAGCCGGTGATCGTGTGTATATCTTTACTACCTTTGAACCGGAAGTCTCCCGTTAATTTACCTTTGTCTTTGTAGAACGTGTTCCAACCGATCATACCCCCGATAGAGAATTTCTCGTTTAGGAAATGATGGTATTCAAGATCCATACCCCGGAAACTCATTTTGCCGGCATAATCATTCATTTTGCCGATAGGAACTGACATCTGGTAGTTTAAATTCAGCATTTGTCCTTTTACTAATGGGCTAAGCCCGAATAGTATGAGCGATATAATTAATAACTTTCTCATAATCATTTAAATTTAAAATTGACAATTAATGATCTATCCTACTATTTTTTCAAGTACGGTGACTGGATGAAACACTGGTCAATTGTTGTTTCCATTCTGTCAATAATAGATTGTTTTGAGCCTTGTAATAAACCGTCGGCAACACCACTCCAGAGTACAGGCACTTTCTTCGTCGTGCTGGCTTCTTGATTGGTTGCAATCATGTCAATCACGATGGAGCCGCTTCTGTAAGAGTATACCGTTACCGGATACCACGGGTATGAAGGACCCCAGCCCGGACCCCATGTCGGGCCCCAGATCCAGTTCCAGCCCGGATACCAACCCCAGTAATTGTACCAGTAATCCGTGCCATAATAGTAGTTCACGTTAGAGAAAGCTGATACGGTGACAATGAAACTCGGTTGTTGATCTTCCTCGCTAGTCGGTTCGATATACGTGTATCCGAGTTGGGTAAAATTGTCTTTTACCAGTTGTAAGATTTGTGCGTCGAACTCGTGGTTCGGGGTTTCTCCTTTTGCCACGAAATAAACAATAGTGTCGGGGAGCGAGAATGTGGTGTACTTGGTGAAGTCCGCATTTTTGTCATAATTCGTTATGGCAACGTCCATCTCCTCCACGTTGTCAGCGCCTCCGGGATAGCATGATACCAGAAACTGAGCAAACAGTCCGATGAATGATAAAAATAATAAACGTTTCATACTGTGTTAGTTTTAGTTTAACAATTGTTGCTAATATATTTATTTACAACGAGATAATCATTACAAGCGATGAGTGTCAAGTTTTGTTCACTTGTGAGATTATATACGCCGACTTGGGCGATAGGTTTCAGCTACACGATTATTTTTTTCGTGAACCTGTTCTATGTTAATCTGGTAGTCTTAATTTTAGAGGCTATTCGGGTTCCGTGCTTAAGATAAGGCGATAGTTATGATCTTTGGCGATATTCATAACCTTAACGATTTGTTCCAAGGGAACAGATTTATCTGCTTGAAGGGAAATACACGGATCTTCTAATTCCCGCAGTTCTTCCACGAGTCGACGCTCCAGCATGGAGAACGGGATTACTTTTTCGTTCAGATAGAACGTGTAGTTTTTATCGATAGAGACTACCGTGACAGGCTTGTCCGAGGTTTGATTTGTGCTTTTGGGTAATAATAATTTCAAAGCGTTGGGATTGATCAACGTCGAGGAAATCATGAAGAATAGCAACAATAGGAAGAATATGTCGGTCATGGACGACATATTGAAATTCGGGTTAATTTTGCTTTTACGTTTTATTGCCATGACGGTATAATTGAAAGTTATTTTTTGGGACGGAGGTATTCAATGAGTTCGGAGGAGTAGTGTTCCATGCGGGAAACAATTTTGTCAACACGGGCAACCAGAAAATTGTAGGCCAGTTGGCCGATGATCCCAACTATCAACCCGGCCACGGTGGTGATCATGGCAGTGTAAATACCCCGGGAAAGTAGTCCGATGTCAATGCTGTTTCCGGCCATGGACATGTCGTAGAAGGATTGTACCATCCCGACCACGGTTCCCAAAAAACCGATCATGGGGGCGGTTCCGGCACAAGTGGCTAAGGTTGGAAGGCCTCGTTCTAAGTTGGCAACCTCGTAATTGGCTGTGTCTTCCATTGCCTGACGAATTTCTTGCGGGTCTTCGTTGCTTATCTTGATCCCCTTGGCGATAGTATGTGCCAGAGGGGATGCTTCTTTTTCACATTCCTCAAGAGCAACCCGTGTATTACCCGTTTTCAAGGCTTCTTGTATTTTTTCCATGAAAGGGATATCTGTGAGACCTATTTTGCGGATAAGCCAGAATCTTTCGCAAGCGATGTAGATAATGATAACAGACAATATAAATATGGGGATCATCAGCCAGCCGCCCATCACGACCATATCCCATAGGTTCATTCCAGCGTTGTTTGCGGGAGCAGTTTGAACTGCCAGTATAAAAGTTCTAATCATACTTGTTTTTTATAGTCGTGCGAAGATAATGTGGTTTTTATGAATTCACAAATTCGAGGGGAAAAAGTTGGTGAAGTTTATAAACTAGCGGAATGTCAAAAACAATTTTGACATTCCGCTTTGCATCATCGGGATCTGATTTCCTTTCTCATGAAAGAACCATACGAGAGTGCGAAACAGATGACGGTGGCGGCAATCAGTCCCGTGAGTTGTGGCCAGACGACCATTAAACTTTGTCCCAGTGGTAGCGGGCTGGGGATTGCCCCATGAACTTGTTCCATGGTCAAGGGACCCAAGCTACGAACCGAGGGCATCAGTAGTGTCGTGGTTGCCTCGTTGAAGAGCATGCTCGGGGCAAAACGCAATAGGTTGAGCATGAATTTCTGATAACTGATGACTTGGTAGGCGCTAGCCATGGCCGAGGGGCTGATGGCTTTACCGACCAAGTTGATAATCATGTTGTAAAACACGCTGAAGAATAACCATACGGCCACGCATGCCAGAGCCGAGGTGGCGGCCTGTTTGAACTTTATTGAAAAGAAAATGGATAAGTTCAGCCAGAAGGCCACGTAAATAATACTAACTACCACAAAGGCTATAATGCGTAAAAACTCTTCTGCGGTCGGCGGTATCCCTATCGCTATTAGCCCGAATCCCATAACCAGAAGTGCCAGGGTTAGTAACATACTCCCGATAACGATCAAGGCTCCCACGAATTTGGCATTGATCAGGTAATCCCGGTGAATGGGTTGGGACAGGATGCGACTAAGCGTTCCTTTGCTTTGTTCGGAATTGATGGCATCAAACCCGAGCGCGATGCCTAATAACGGTCCGAGAAAGTTAATGAAGATCACGAACGAGGGCAGGGTGCCGTCGGATACGGTGAATAGTTTCAAGAACAAGAATGAACCGTCGGGATCATTGGGTTTGATGGCTGCCCCGATATTGGTTAATGCCGTATAGAGGGAACCCATGCAAGTCAGTGCGATAATGGCTATTAGGATAATGAATTTCCAGCTTCTGACATGGTCGGCCACTTCTTTACGGACAATAACCCAGAACGGACTTTGTATTTTATTCATGGCTTTTTCCTCCTCCGAAATAACGGTTATACATATTTTCGAGCCCGTGTTCCTCGTTTTGTAACTCGTTGACGTTGACTTCTGCCAAGAGTTTACCTCCCCCGAACAGGCCTACCCGGTCGCAGATTTGCTGAACTTGATCCAGGTGATGGGAAGAGAATAGTACGGTCAGCCCGTTTTCCTCTCTCAGTTGCCGGATCAAATCCATGAATTCCTGAACCCCTGCCGGGTCAATACCGGATGTCGGTTCGTCAAGGATAATCACTTCCGGTTGTTTGATCAGCACATCCGCCAGTCCGAGGCGTTGGCGCATACCCCGGGAGTATTTCCCGGCTTTCTTCTGTGTGTCAACCGGTAGCCCTACCCGTTCGAGTAATTCCTCAGCCTTGGTTCTTGCATTCGCTTCCGGGATCCGGTTCAGGCGGGCCGTGTACAACAGGTTCTCGATACCTGTCATGTCATCATAGAATCCGACGTCTTCCGGTAGGTAACCCACCTTTTCCCGTACCTGTATCGGGTTTCGGGTCGAATTGATCCTGCAGACCTGTACAGTTCCGGAAGTTGGGTCCGTCAATCCGAGCATCATCAGAATTGTCGTGGATTTACCGGCCCCGTTAGGTCCGAGAATCCCGAATATTTCCCCTTTTTGGACGGAGAGATTTATGTGGTCAACAGCGGTGAATTTCCCGTACTTTTTTGTCAGTTCATGAAGTTCGATGATAGGCTCGCTCATGATCTACCTCCTTCCATATTTACGGAACAGGTAGTACACGCATCCCAAGGCGACAAGGATGACCAGTACGCCCATCCAACCCCAGATCATGGGTGTTCTCACCGCGATTCTGAAATCTGCCGAGGAGTTTACTTCCGGTGTTTTGGTAGATATTTTAGTCACGTAATCTCCCGGAAGAGCTTTTTTGGATGCTTTTACCGTGGCTGTCACGTTAGCGGTTTCACCCGCTTTCAAGCGATTGATTTTTGTCGGTTCGAAGGTTACTTCCCAGTCAACCGGTTTGTTGGCAGATAGCTGGATGTCCTTTAGTTCTGCCGATCCGGTATTCCGGACAATTAAGTCTATATTCTTGTTATCTCCTGCGGTGATCTTGCTGCTAAGCAGGCCACGGGGTGTTGTCAGTTCCATCTGGTAGGTTCCCGTGATCACGACTTCCAACTCTAGTTCGGCAGAGGTGGTGCTTGTCGTTGCACGTACCGGGATCTTGTAACTTCCGGCTTCAACGTTGGCCGGCGGGTTAATGTCAATCGTGATGTTCTGGGTGGCATTCGGTTCAACTTGGGCGGATGTGGCTTGCTTGTAGTTTGCCTTGAAAACTACGTTCCATCCTCTAGGAGCTTGCGCCATCAGTGCGTAGAGCTGTTGTTCTGCCGTTTGGTTTTTTAGCGTGGCGTTGAAGGTAAACGAGGATTTGGAGTTCCCTTGCATGTTGGGTTGATTCGTGATAAAATCGGTTTGGTAGGTACCTTGTTTGGATACCGTGATTGCGATGGGGAGTTCTCCAAGTCCCTCGGCAACCACCGTGAAACGGTAAGTTCCTTTGTTGACTTTTAGCGGAATGTCCACTTTTAACGAAACGTTCTTTTTCTCGTGGGGTAGGACCGCAAGTTCACTAATGGTCCACGTGCCGGCTTTCAATTCGTAATTCCAGCCTCGTGGCAGTCCTTTCACGGATAAATTCACGTTTTTAACTACATCGTAGTTGTTGATAACATCAATACTGTAGTTTACAGATTCTCCCGGTGGAACAGCGATTTTCGTGTAGGGAGTGTACAGAATCACATTCTTGTCGGATTCCGAGGCCTGCAGTTGTATGGGAAGAACACCCATCAGCAGTACCAGTAACAGATTAAAATAATTTGCACGCATTGTCATAAAAATTTTCGTTAGATAATTTTGATATGATTTTCAATACGTTCCCAAATATATATACTATCTGTATTACTTATTTTTAAAAGATTTGAAAAAAAATTATTGGGGTTCATAGAATCTATAAAGTTCATAAAGTCTAGAGGAATCTAAAATTAGTAAGGACTTTATGAACTTTATAGTCTTTATAGATTAATTTACAGTAGTATAATTACGCTAGCTGATAAAGCGCTGATGCAAATCCAAAGGATGATACCTAACAAGATCGGTTTGAAACCTACTTGTTTGATGGTATCTTTAGAGAGGCCTGCACCGATAAGGAATAGCGTGAATAACATTCCGACTTTGGCGAATCCCACGATTTGTGTGTAGAGATGTCCCCATTGCGGCGTGTAGGTAGCGATGATCATGGCTACAATGTAGAAGAAAATAAAGTAAGGAATGGATATTTTTGATTTGGTGTTTGTTCCTTTATTATAGAAGAAGGCGGCGATCAATGAAACCGGGATGATCCAAAGTGCCCGGATCAGTTTGGTCGTGGTAGCGATGGCTAAAGCCTCGTTACTGAATGTTTTAGCAGCACCGACCACGGAACTCGTGTCGTGAATGGCTATGGCGCACCAGTACCCGAATTGATGATCGTCCATTTCCAGCCAGCGGCCGATTACGGGAAAGATGAATAACGCCACGGCGTTAAGCATGAAAATGGTTCCCATGGCCACGGTGATGTCCTTGTCCTTGGCTTTAATCACGGGAGCTAGGGCAGCGATGGCACTTCCCCCGCAGATGGCAGTTCCTCCGGAAACGAGAAACCCGGTATCCCGGTTGACCCTTAGTTTGCTGGTAAAGAATAATCCCAGTCCGATGGTAACAACGATGGAAAATATGGTGAACAGGATTCCTGTTTTCCCGGCCTCGATGGCTTGTTCTACGTTCATGCCGAAACCTAGGCCCACAACGGATATTTGGAGAAGTATATGAGTGATTCGGCTATTGATTGCCAAGAACGGGTGGCCGATAGTCAACGATAAAATTAAACCTAGTAAAAGGGCAAAGCCCGGATCAAGGAATGGTACAAGGAATAAAGCTACGATGAAAAGTACTTCCTTTTGATTTTTGTTCAGTTGAATTTTGCTCATAATCTTTAGTTATTTGTTCGGTGCAAAATTCTTTCAAATGTATGAATTTTGGAAATAAGAAATATTCAGATAGTATAACTAGAGGTAATACATTGTTACTCCCTGCAAATTTGAGATAAGAATGTAAATTTTGTAGAAAAACGTGGCAAAATTTGTGTTCGTGATAAATTAGTAGTAATTTTGCCACAGAAATGAAAGGAGAACACTCATGAAAATGATTAATCAAGTTGTTGGAGAAAATCTAAAGAAAATTAGAGAGTTATCCGGTTTTACACAAGAAGAGGTTGCCAAATCTATAGGAGTAGAACGCTCTACTTATAGTAATTATGAAGGGGGAATACGTGAAATTCCTTATCATGTTTTGGAAAATGTTTCAAATTTATTCGGTTGCGAAGCATTTGTGTTGTTTGAAGATAGTATTCATGCGGACAATGAAATTATGGCTACAGCTTTCAGAATTTCAGATTTAGAAGAGAATGATTTGAAGGAGATAGCAATTTTTAAGGATATTGTGATGTCTTATCTTAAAATGGAGCGTATAGCACAACATGAGGCCGAATAAGTTTGTTATCGAGAAACAAGTTTCTGGGTTTCGCTCGGATAATGGGCTTAGTTTGTCTGAACCCATTGCTTTAAAAAGTTTACTTTTGAAGTTGAACATTCTTACTATTTTTAGGCCATTGTCTGAAAATTTTTCGGGAATGTGTTTAAAAGATAAATCGGGCCATCGCTTTATGCTCGTTAATTCCAATCAATCCCAAGGAAGGCAACATTTTACGATTGCTCATGAATTGTATCATCTTTATATAGAAGAAAATCCCACACCACACAAGTGTAATCCGGGGAATGGTAGCAAGGATCCGGTAGAGCAATGTGCTGATATGTTTGCTTCTTCCTTATTAATGCCTGAAACTGGTATATGCCAATTAATATCTGAGACAGAGTTGACAACTAAAAATATATCTATAGCGACAGTTTTGAAACTTGAACATTATTTTTCTGTCTCCCGTTCGGCTTTGTTATATCGATTGTTAAATATCAAGCTTATAACAGAAATCACACGTGCTAAGATTGCAGCTTTGGGAGTAAAAAGCTCTGCACGGAGTTTCGGGTATGATACAGCTTTATATGAATCAGCAAATGAAGGGTTGATTATTGGTGATTTTGGGGAAAAGGCACATGGTTTATTTGAGCAAGGAAAAATTTCGGAAGGTCATTATATCGAATTACTTCATAAAATAAATATAGATGAAACTCAGGAAAACGAAGATAGTACTCGATGCTGATGTAATTATTCATTTTATGGAAGCTGATCGTTTTTCGATGCTACCAGAAATATTTCCTGAATATGAATATTTGATATTAGATGTAGTTTATCATGAGATTGCCAAAAACTCCCAGACGAAAAATTTCATAGATAAATATCTGCATTTTTTTTCAAAATTAAGGGTGGAGATTTTTGTTCCTAAAGGGGAATCAATGAAAGAATACTTTTTGTTGCAACGAACCTTGGGAAAAGGGGAGAGTGCTTGTATGGTTTATTGTAAGGATAACCGGGATGTGTTGGGGAGTAGTAATCTGAAAGATATACAAAGGTATTGCTCTGAGAATAGAATTATTTATCTGACAACACTGGATTTCTTGTATTATGCATATTGTAGAGGAAAAATGACGGAACAGGAATGTCTTGTATTTATGAGAGCTGTAAATAATGCAGGGAGTAAGCTTCCGGTTGTTGATATTACTCGGTACACGTGTAACGTGCATATTTAGATTGAATTGGTTATCATCGTTTTGATTTCCGGTTTCGAGATTCGCAAAATCTTAGAAGTAGTTCGGCGTAGGGATCAATGGTACCCTGCTTGTGAATGGCATAGAGGGAGCGGGTGATTTCGAGATCGTCGATGTCGATGATTTTTAGCAGGCCACAGGACAATTCGTCTTGGATGGAAAACACGGAGACCAAGGCGTAGCAATCGGAGTGTTTGAGGTATTGTTTGATTCCCTCGGTGCTCCCGATAACGATCTGTTGGTTTAGCTCGTTGATAGACATCCCGGCTGCAGATAGCTGGTGCTGGATAATATTATATGTTCCGGAGCCTTCTTCCCGAACGACGAATTTTAACGTCTTCAGTTGTTCTTTCGTGATCGATTCCGGGGAATCATTTTTGGCCGAGGTAACCAGGACGATTTCATCTTTTAAAAAAGGGATGTAGTGAATGTCCGTTTGCGAGGGTACACCTTCAATGAAGGCGAGTTGGATGTTTTTATCCAGTAATTCCTGCTCGATCTGGTAGGTGTTACCACTGATCAGGTTTATTTCGATATAGGGATGAGTTTCCCGGAAACGGGCCAAGTATTCAGGTAATATGTACTGGGATAGCGTGGTACTGGCCCCGATGTGTAAAGTTCCGGAGAACTCTTTTTTCATGTGCTGCAGGTTGAAGGTGATGATGCGTTCCCGTTCAATCAGTTCTTCGCTTTGTTCCAAAAGGTATTTTCCGGCAGGGGTAAGCATCAACCGTCCTTTCTCGCGATCAAAAAGAGTGATCCCCAATCCTTTTTCCAGTTCCTTGATGCTTTTGGAAATGGCCGGTTGGGAAAGTCGTAATATCTCGGCGGCTTTTGTCGTGTTCAAATGTTTTGCCGTGTGATAAAAGATCGTGAGTTTATGGTCTAGCATCTTGTTTGCTTTTAATTCTGAACAAAGGTAGAGAAAAATGGTCAATCTATTGCTTTAAAGTACACGTTCCTTTGCATCGTGGTTATTTTGATGTCATTATTGGTAAAAAGATAGTAATAATCATGTAATAATCTGATGTAAGTCTTTGAGGGGAGTTCATTCGCACTTGTAGTTCTATTGGCAATGGGCGATGAAAGGGCGATGAAAGGGTGTGAGATGGGAGAGAAGAGATTATTACGGTGGCTTTTGTATGCCTTTATGGAGAATATATAGTGTTAAATGGATGATTTTTTTCAAGAAAATATTATTTGTTTTTTGTAAAGAATTTTGGGTAGGGAAAGGGGGTAATTTGTTGTTTATTAGTATGCTGTAAAGATCGAAAAACGATCGTTTTTTAATTCAAATGAATCGTTCGTGCAGACAGCTTTCATGCATTGTTGCTGTGTAAAGTGAAGTGCGTGGAACACATGGCCGTAAATCAGGACCCGTGACAGGGTTAGTGCGCGAAGCGCGTCCGGGCGGTTCGTGTGTCCGGGGATTACAGAAACAGAGAAAATCATCGTTCGCTAGAAAATAGGGAAAGAATAAAAATAATGGTTGCGTGTAACAAGTTAAACTGGTATGCTGCTTATACCCGTGTAAATCAAGAGTTATTAATCAAAAAAAAGCTGGATGAACTGGGGATCGAGAATTTTTTGCCCCAGGAAGAACAGGTGCGAGCAACTCCCGTTGGACGTAAAAAGATCCGGGTGCTTTTGATTCATGGGTTAATATTTATCCGGACGGATAAGGCAACAAGTTTTTCCTTGATAAATGATCATTCGTTGAATATTGTTTATTTGAAAGATATAGAGGGACGCCATTCGCTGATCGTTCCGGATAAACAAATGCAGGATTTCATGTTTTTGTTGGATTTCTCAACTGGTAGCGTGGAAGTTTTGAACAAAGGAATCAAACGGGGTGATCGGGTAAGAGTTATTAAAGGTCCCTTGCAAGGATTGGAAGGTGAGTTGGTACGTTTGAAAAATCATAAACGTGTAATTATTCGTTTGGATGGGGTAGCCTCTATTGCTACTTCTTATATTCCAAGTTCGTTTCTTGAAAGAATAGAGTGATACAAAATAATGGAAAAAGGTTTATTTCACGAATTGTATAAACGGTCGTGTGAGTTAGAAATGGGACGTTGTCCCTCCCCGGCGTTGTCAGGATTCTTGCATGGTTACTTGTCCGTGTACTCGATGGTTCGCGTCTATCCTTGGTTGGAAGAGAGTTTTGGGGAACCATATGAAATTCATGAACGAGTGCGTGAGATCGCCCGGTTTATAGAGCCTCTGGCTGGAAACAAAAAACTCCCTGCAGATGTTCGGGCCGGTTACGTGGTGGATTTGATGGATGCTTATCAGTTATACTCAGACTTGAATTTCTTGAACACGGCATTGGATGCAGCTTATGACATATTTACCCCGTGGGGAAGTGGCAAAATTGTTTTACCGTGTCGTACTCCAAATATTTGCCGATTGTTATGTAATTGTTACTATTTCACGGGTGAAATGGAGAACGGAGTTTTGGCCGGTAGCCTGATTTCCGAGGCGCTTGGCTCTATTCGTGATTTGGGCCGTCAGGGATTGATGGCATGGTGGGATACATTCTGTTTTTATGAAGATGTTGTCGGGGCAATGGAGTTGCCGGAACCGGAACGGGTACGATTGGCCGAAGAGAGAGTGCGGTTGGCCGTCAGTGTAAAGCAGGAGGAAGAGGAAATGATAGAACGTTTTGTCCTGTCTACTCGTGACGATTTGGAGTTGTTCGGCCGGGTGTTTTGTATCTTGGCTAGGCGGGAGTTTGCAATCCATGACAAATTGTATGGTAAGAAGGAATAAATATACCAATTCACACTAAAAATTCGATACCGGGACACGGGGGCGGATCGGTTGGTTCGTTTTTGTCAGGGAATTGGAGTGAAGAACTTGTTTTCCCCGCCAATAGGCGTGCTGGGAGATGGTTTGAAAAAGACGATTATCCGGGAGATCCGTATAGAGGATTTGTTGGGACGGGAGGAAATCAAGGTGAACGTGGGGATCTCCCGCTATAACGAGATGGTGTTGCGTCGGGGCAAGTTGCTGCAGAGAGCCAGCGAGAGTAACCCGATTGAATCGGGCTAAATACCCAGTTGCAAGGATTGAAAAAGAATATACAAGAGACAATTACCAACGTGGAGAGTGGCCTGTTGATCAAGTTGAGGAGCGTGGAGAAAGAGAACGCATCCGTGAGCTTCAAAAGCGCAAGCCTGCCTCAAAGGATGAACAGTTCAAAATCGACTATTGTACCCTAACATACGATAATAAGCTTGAAAACCTGTCGATTCTTCTTGATAAGCCGATAAACAATGGCACCGACAAGTCCATTCCCGACCCGACGAAAACATATTCACCCACAGAGCTGCTCGCTCTGATTCATCGTTATGTCAACTTTCAAGACCTTGTCGAATGCGAATTGTTGGTTGAGTACGTTGACTACGCACTTGATGCAATCAAGTTAACTGAAGATAAACAGTCAGTTCGAAGCCTCGCCAATGAACTTGTAAAATTAGGTCTTTAAACAGCCATCTCCCCCTCGAAGAGTCACAGAATGCTGGAAGCATGTGCAAAATGGAGACGGTCGGATGTAAAAACATATGCTTCTAAAAACACTATAGCATAGTTAATATAATCTAAATTTAGTTACGAGTTAAGGAATGTTTTCAACTATAATGTAGTAATTCACAAGGAATATACTGTGAATAGCTCTATTTTCCTGACCCCATTCCCTTTTTAACTATTAAAATAATGATAAAAAATCTATATGCAATGCAATAATAATCGAATAACTCATTTCTATAAAAAAATCCTGGATAATCCAATCGGATATCGGATTATTAATGGGAGTTTTTGGAGTTTGTCAGGTAGCCTTCTGAGTAAATCGGTAGTATTTGCATCGACAATATTTGTCGCCCATATTTTGGGGCAATACGAGTATGGCGAATATAGTATGATTCGTTCAACTATATTCCTTTTTCTAACAGTTTCTGCTTTAGGGGCTGGCGCTGCAACCACGAAATATATCGCAGAAAATAGAACGAAAGACATCAATGTAGCCTATAAGACGTACTTAATAACTACTTGCTTCTCGGTCATTTTCAGTATTGTAACTAGCTTGTTGATAATACTATTCGCAGATAACATAGCTACTTCTCAATTACATAATCCCCAATTATCGTTATCAGTAAAATTAGGTGCCATTCTATTATTTTTTTGTGGTGTAAATGGCACGCAGGCTGGAGCGCTTTCTGGTTTTGAAAATTTTAAATCTATAGCATTAAACAGCTTTTATTCAAGTATATGTGAATTAATTGCTATTTTACTGGGTGCGTATTATTACGGAGTAGTTGGAGCCATTGTTGGTAGTGGTATCGGTTATATAGTTCTTACTATATTAAATCATATATCTATTTCAAGGCATTTCAAACAAGTGATAATTGATAAATCCCCACAATTTTGCTTTAGAGATTTAAAAATAATTTTGAATTTTGGTATTCCTTCAGCATTCTGTAATTTAATTGTTGCATTAGCATTATGGTATGTAAGAACATATTTAATCGAGTGTACAAATTATGGAGAAGTTGCGATATATAACGCAGCGGATCAGGTGCGTTCATTTATTTTATTCATCCCTGTTGCTATATCACAGATTATACTCCCTATGCTGACAAATCTCAATTCAAATAAGGAGAATAAATCATATCGTAAGGTGCTGAATATAAATATAATTATGCAATGCAGTATTGCTGGCGTTATAGCTTTATTTGTAATGGTTTTCTCTCGGTTTATTTTAGGGCTGTGGGGATCTGAATTTGAACGTCCTATCATATTAATTCTGTTGGCTGCCTCTACCATTTTTTCTGCTTTTGCAAATGTAGTCGGTTTAGCAATCGCTAGCCAAGGGAAAATGTGGGTAGGATTTATGTTTAATTTGTTATGGAGCATTTTCATAATCGTGTTTTCAATCTATTTCATAAATGCTGGGTATGGTGCTACAGGGATTGCTATAGCGATGTTAATATCTTATGTCATACACAGTATCCTTCAATACATTTATTTACAATTGATTCTTAGAAAAATTAAATAACACTTTATTTATGAAGAAAATAATGCTTGTTTTTGGGACTCGACCCGAAGCCATAAAGATGGCACCGCTTGTCAAAGAATTCCAAAAACGGCCAGATAGATTTGAGACAATTGTCTGTGTTACAGGTCAACATCGTCAGATGCTTGATCAAGTGCTCAAAATTTTTGAAATCAGACCAAATTACGACCTTAACATAATGAAACAAGGTCAAGATTTATATGATGTAACAGCCCGTGTACTAATCGGTATGCGCGATGTTCTTAAAGAGGCACAGCCCGATGTTGTTCTTGTTCACGGTGACACAACAACTTCAACTGCTGCCGCATTAGCTGCTTTCTACCAGCAGATTCCAGTCGGGCATGTAGAGGCGGGTCTTCGTACGCACAATATTTACAGTCCTTGGCCTGAAGAGATGAACCGTCAGATTACCGGTCGTATTGCCACATTCGACTTTGCTCCAACACCACTTAGCTGTCAGAACCTACTTAACGAAGGTGTTGCCAAAGATAAGATAACAGTTACCGGCAATACAGTTATTGATGCGCTCTATATGGTTGTTGACAAAATTAAGAATGACAATGCTCTCAATAACGAGCTCAAGGCATTACTGAAGGAGGTGGGGTATGACATCAATCGCCTCACCAATGGTAAGAAACTTGTCCTTATCACAGGCCACCGTCGTGAGAATTTCGGAGACGGATTCATCTCGATGTGCAAAGCTATCAAAACTTTGACCGAGAAATATCCCGAAGTGGACTTTGTCTATCCCATGCATCTTAACCCCAACGTGCGAAAGCCTATCCATGAGGTATTTGGCGAGAACCTTGATGGTCTTAATAATATGTTCTTCATCGAACCGCTTGAGTATCTGTCGTTTGTCTATCTTATGGAAAAATCCGCTATCGTTCTGACCGATAGCGGCGGCATTCAAGAAGAAGCACCTGGTCTTGGAAAGCCTGTACTCGTGATGCGTGATACCACTGAGCGTCCTGAAGCTCTTGAGGCTGGTACAGTCAAGCTGGTAGGTACAGATTACGACAAGATTGTATGCGAAGTATCTGCATTACTTGATGATGTGGCTCATTACGATACAATGTCAAAGGCCGTTAACCCATATGGAGATGGAATGGCTTGCAATAGGATAATGTCAGTTATATTGTAATTAATGGGTTACTATCTTTTTGTAGCAACTATACTGTATATACTCGGGAATCTAGAAGTCGCTGCTAATAGTCGCAGCGTCAAGAAGTTTGTTGCAGTTTTTTCTGCAACAATTCTGATTCTTTTTGCTGGCCTAAAGACAGATGGTGGTACAGATTTATTAGAATACACTCGTATTTACAACGTATTCACATCATTCAATATCAAGTCCTTTATCGAACCTGGATATCAAGTAATAATGCTTATTTTTCATGCTATGGGATGTGGCTTTATTACTTATTATTTCTTTATTGCTTGCATAAATGTAAGTATCAAAACACGCGTATTCTATAAACTGGCCCCATGCATAAGTGCTGCACTTTTAATATACTTTTCTGGATGTTTCTTTGAAAGAGACAATGATGGTATCCGACAGGGGCTGTCAATGTCATTTTGTTTTTGGGCTCTTTATTATTTAGCGATTGGAAATAATCGCAAATATTTATTAATCACACTACTAGCCTCTACTATTCATTATTCATCCATAATATTTTTTGCTACTTACTTTTTAAAAAAAATCAAAATCAGTAATAAATCAATTGCAATAATTATCGGAGTTTCCTTTGTACTTTCAATCACGGGCTATTTTCTTACATCTTATTTACTCCCTATGATATCTTTTGAGATGACAGCCCAAAAACTAGAGATTTACGCATCTAATTCTTATTCAGAAAGTTTGGGGATATCGGTGGGATTGATTTTTCGCACATTAATTCTTTTCCTTTTTATGTTTTATAGAAAACATATTCATATAAGTAACTCTCTGTTTTTTATTTTAAGGAATGGACTTGCTTTATCTATTATTTGTTCTCTGCTTTTTGGAGATTTTGCTATAATTGCACATAGACTTCCCTACGTTTTTAGGGAATTCCAGATCTTTATAATTTCATACCTCATAGCAGCGATTCCTAACAGAAGTGGTAGAGCCATTGGCTTAGCTGTAATATTTGCATATACATGCATAGTTCTTAGTAGATTCTTTAGTGATGATTCTTTTTATAATAATTATCAAAATTTTTTATTTTAATGATTGCTTTACTCCGTTCAACTGATGGCGAACCAGATTCTCGCTTTGAGAAATATGTGGATTTTCTCAATAATAATAATCTCAAGTACTTAACATTATGCTGGGATCGATTGGGTTCGAAGGTGGGATCGGAAACCCAATTATATTATAAGAAGAAATCTGCATACGGTTTGAGGTTCGGAAATATCAAAAGTCTTATTGGATTCAATTGGTTCCTATTTAAGACGTTGATTAAACACAGAAAAGAATACAAAGTTATTCATGCTGCTGATTTCGATACAATAATACCTGCGATATGGATGAAAATTCTTTTTCGCAAGAAAGTCATTTATGATATATACGATTGGTACATTGACTCAAGAGGCCTATTCAAGTCTAAACTAAGATACCTTATAAAATTAATTGAGTTCTTTAACATAAAATTATCTGACATCGTAATCATATGTGAGCCGGAACGAGAGAATCAAATAATATTTAAGCCGAAGAAACTTAAAGTATTACCCAACATTCCGTACTTCAAAGATGAAAGAAGCTCGTCTGTCGATGTATCTGATAATTTAACAATCGCATACGTTGGTGTATTAGGTGGTCAGAGGGGCCTGGAAAATCTAATTCGATTAGCAGTGAAAAATCCAAATATAAATATTGAGGTAGGCGGATTTGGTCCATTGGAACAGAAATTTGCTGAAGCGAGCAAGAAATATTCGAACCTTCACTATCACGGACAATTGTCATATCAAGATGCATTAGATTTGATGAGTAAAGCTGATATGTTATATGCCGTATATGAAAGAACTAATCCCAACCATATACTGGCTGCACCCAATAAGTATTATGAGGGATTATATTTAGGCAAGCCTATTATTACAACCACAGGAACATTAGTTGGTGATAAGGTTGAAAAATTTAATACTGGATTTGCCGTAGATGAGAATTTCGATAGTCTCAGAGTTTTGCTTGACTCCATTGATAGAAACGCTTTAGAAGAAATGAGAGATAATGCAAAGAATCTATGGGACAATAAGTACAAGAATTATGTTGAACAATTCTTTCAAAATGAATATTTACCGTTTATTATAAAATCATGTCAAAAGTAGGATATTTGTTTGTATCAAATAGTACAAAGCCGTCAGCGGAGGTTTTGGAATCTACAGAACCAATCAGGCCTGGCTCTTTCTCGAAATCAGCTATATGGGCCGCAAACGAAATGGGCTGGGAACTGCATATGGGTACTAATCGTAATCACCCTGAAAAGATCAAGAGTTTGGATTATGACATGAAATTCTATGACCAGCATTCCTATCGTAGCATTTTCGCCATTCGGGATAATATTACGGCGTATCGCAATCTATCAAGGTATGTCAAGAATAACCCTCAGATTGAGATAATTCACTGTAACACTCCTATCGGAGGTGTTGTCGGGCGTTTGGTCGGTCATAAATATAATAAAAAGGTTATTTATACCGTCCATGGCTTCCACTTCTTTAAAGGTGCACCATTGTTTAACCGGACTATCCTAAAATGGGTGGAAATATTTCTGGCGAGATATACAGACATACTAATTACCATAAATCATGAGGATTATGAGGCTGCATGTAAATTAAAGTTGAAAAACGGCGGTAAAGTTTTCTATATTTCAGGTGTTGGTATGAATCTTAGTGCATTCGAAAATCCGCCCGAAGACATACGTGAGTTAAAGCGCAAAGAACTGGGTTTGTCCGATAATGATATCGTGATGATCTCTATGGGAGACCTTGTACCACGAAAAAATTACAGTCTTGCCATTAAAGCAATGGCTAAAGTCAAGGTTCATGATCTAAAATATTTGATTTGCGGAGTCGGTCCGGAAAAAGAAATGCTAATGCAGTTGGCTGAATCTTTGGGTCTAAAGAATAGCATCTATTTTCTCGGGTTTAGAAGAGATGTGCGAGATTTGCTTTATAGCTCGGACATCTTTGTTTTCCCAACATTGCAAGAAGGTTTACCCAGGTCAATGATGGAAGCTATGGCTACAGGACTCCCGGGGGTGGTCTCCGATATACGAGGAAATAATGATTTGATGACCGATGGTCAAGGTGGCTTTTTGGTAAAGACTTCTGATGTAGATGGCTTTGGTGACGCAATCCGTAAAATAGCCATAGACCACGATTTAGCAAAAAAAATGGGACAAGAAAATAAGCGGCGTGTACAAGAGTTTAGTCTTCCGGTCGTTCAACAACAACTTCTAAAAATATTCAGCGAGTTATAAACTAAGATAATGTGTTGAATATCATTAAAACATTATATCTAATTTGAATAATTCAATTAGGAACATCATGTATAAAAATTTCTTTAAGCGCATAATTGATATAATAATTGGGCTTTGCGCACTGCCGTTTGTGCTTTTGATTATTATAATATTTGCTCCGATAATTTATTTTACAGACCGTGGACTGGTGTTTTATAGTGCAAAACGTGTGGGTAAAAACTATAAGCCTTTTACCATGTTCAAGTTGAGGTCTATGTATGTCAATTCGCCTGACTTAAAAAATCCTGATGGATCAACATTCAACAGCGACAATGACCCACGTGTAACTCCCATAGGCCATTTTATGCGCAAGACAAGTCTTGATGAGTTCCCTCAATTCTTGAATGTTCTGTTCGGTTCCATGAGTTTTATAGGCCCTCGTCCTAAACTGTATAATCCCAACAAAACTCTTGAGGAAATGAATCAAGATCATCGTGACAGTTATAAGGCAAAACCGGGAATTACAGGATATGCCCAGGCTTATTATCGTAACTCCATTACGAACGAAGAGAAGTTTCATTGGGACGCCTGGTATGCAAATAACATCTCGATTTCTCTGGACTTTAAAATTTTCTGTAAAACATTAGTTAGTGTGATAAAGCGCAAAAATATATACTCTAACTAGAATAGATTTTTGATAAAGTATTTTGACATAAGTTATATCTTGAATTATATGGTAAAACTTCTTATTCTCGGTGGAACTTCTGCATCACTTGATATTGTTAAGACTGCAAAAGCATTAGGCTTTTACACAGTTGTAACTGATATGGATAATGATGGACCAGCAAAAAAAATTGCAGATGAAACTTTGCAAATCAGTACAACTGATTTAGATTTTTTGGAAAAATATGTTAAAGCTAACTCCATAGATGGTGTGTTTTGTGGCCCGAGTGAATTCAATCTGAAAAATGTAATTAATCTGTGTCATAAGGCCGGTATAAGATGCTATGCAACACCAGAGCAATGGGAGATATGTTCTAATAAAGAAACATTCAAGAATTATTGCAAGTCAAACGGCGTGCCGACGGCAGCAGAGTACCACATAGAAGATTTTTCAAATGATGAGACTGAGAAATCAATAGATTATCCTCTTATTGTAAAACCGGTTGATGGATGCAGTTCAAAAGGCATTACAATATGTTATTCTAAAAGCGATGTCCTAAAAGCATATGAATACGCTCTATTCTGGTCAACCTCTAAAAGGGTTGTGATAGAAAAATACATAGATAATGGTGGTTCTATATTCAGTTTCAGATATTTAATGAGAGATGGGGAGTATTATCCCTATTTAATGTTTGATACATATATCGCTGATCCCATTAATAAGAAATATCTAATTAGTGCATTTACATATTTCCCATCTAATCTGGCTGATACTTTTTATAGAGATATTGACAAACCGGTACGTAAAATGTTCAAAAATATGGGCTTGAAAAATGGGACAGCGTTTATTCAAGCTATTCCGTATAAAGGGAAGATTTATTGCCATGAGATGGGCTTTAGACTGAGCGGAGGTATGATTTTCAAAATCACTGAGCCTATGATGGGAATCAATGATATGAAAATGATGGTACGATATGCTGGAGGTGGTGAAATGATTACAGATGAGGAATTGACCAATTTATCAAATGTTAAATCAGGCAAGGTAATGGCGCAGTTGATGATTCCGCTCGACTGCGGTACTATCGCAAAAATTGAGGGTCTTGACGAAATCCTGAGCTGGGACAATGTAACTGATTTTCTCCAGTATTATCACGAAAATGATACTGTGAAAAATAGCTATATGGGAACGCTAATGCAACACTTCGGGCGATTTACTCTTCAAGCTGATAATAAGAAAGAAATGATTGACTTAGTCAATAATATAGAACAAACATTGAAAATTACTGATAAACAAGGACGAGATCTTCATTCTATGAAGTTCAATACAAATAGAATTAAATAATTATGAAACAGACAAGAAGTTTTCTGGAATCCTTGGGATTACCAGGAGGTGATTTGTATAGCTTGCCAACCTCTGAAAAAAGGTTTGAAGATGGTGGGCAATACAGATTTGAAGTCCCGGGCATACAAGGCCCAAAAGTAATGGAGGCTTTACTCGAAGAAGTTGAGAAGTACGGCTTATACCTTCATAGAGTAACCCAGACAAAAGGTATTATGTCGCTTACCGACAATGAGATTGCCGCTATGGTAAATCTAGCGTCAGAAGCTAATCTTGAACTAATTCTGGCGATTGGACCTCGTGCCACAACTGATACAAGCGCTTCGGTGAATACTCCCGAAGGAGTAAGAATGGGATATCGTCTTCGTGGCCAAGAACAAATTGTTCGCGCTATCGAAGACGTAAAACGAGCTGCAGCCATAGGATGCAGAGGATTCTTAGTTTACGATGAAGGCTGTCTGTGGATACTCAATGAATTGAGGAAGGCTGGAGAGATTCCTTCGGATGTCCATTTTAAAGTATCGGCACATACCGGATTCGGAAACCCATGTTCTGCACGTCTTCTTGAATCTATTGGGGCAGATTCATTAAACCCTGTTAGAGATATTCAATTACAAATGCTTTCTGCAATGAGAGCAGCGGTGAATGTGCCAATTGACATCCACACAGAGAATCCTAAGTCTACCGGCGGTTTTATCCGTCACTATGAGGTGCCAGAATTCATTCGTGTAGCGTCACCTATCTATCTTAAGACTGGAGGTAGTGTAGCTCAAACTCATAGTTGGGATTCGACTACTGATGATGCAAAAAAGAGAGCCAAACAAGTCTCTCTTGTACAACGTGTAATTGATCAATATTGTCCTGAGGCGGTACACTCTTCAAAGGGTATAAAAAACGAACTCTGATGAAGTTTCATAGTTATAATCCGAGCTTTCACTTTGTTAAAGCACCTATGGAGTTCAACAAAGACACCGACCGAGACACACTACAATATTGTCTTGGCAGCACCCTTTACATGCCCGGCACAAAGGATATTAAGGATAAGGTGGTAAATAAGCAGCTTGACGTAACATCCTTTGTGATGTGTTGTGAGGATGCTATAAAGGAGGAGGATTTGCCCGTAGCAGAACAGAACATCCTCTCAACAATGGATTATCTCGCAGATAAAATCGACGCAGGAGTCATATCTTGCGATGACATTCCCCTGATATTTGTCAGAGTTAGAAATCCCGAACATTTTAAAAGTTTTGCAGCAAAAATAACAGCACGTCAGGCAAATATACTCACCGGATTTAATTTTCCGAAGTTTAATAGTCGCAATGCTTTGGGTGTGTTACAGACTCTTGTTGAAGTAAACAAGAGGGTTGGTACACTTTTATACGGAATGCCGATTCTTGAGGGCGAGGAATGTGCCTTCAGAGAATCTCGCAACCAAGAACTTCTCCTACTTAGGAATATTCTTGAGCCATATAAGGATCTTATACTTAACATCCGTGTTGGCGGCACAGATATGTCGTCACTTTTTGGTGTGCGAAGAGGTATCAATTCCTCGGTATACGATATCATGCCTGTACGAGATGCGCTGTCTGATATTTTGAACTTTTTCAATCGCTTTAATGACTATTGTGTATCAGCTGCAGTTTGGGAATACTTCCGTGTATATAAAGAAGATGATATTAACGATGTTATCAAAAAAGACTTTCATAATGCTCTTATAAAAGGTCAGGATATCATAAATCCCGCAATCGATGGATTGTTGAAAGAGGTCCTTGTTGATCGTGCCAATGGATTTGTCGGAAAGACTATAATCCATCCCACTCATGCAAAATTCGTCAATGCAATGTTTACCGTAGTGGAAGAAGAATACAATGATGCCATTCAGATTCTTAACACTTCCGGTGGTGTCATCAAGAGCAAAGGTCGTGGTAAAATGAATGAAATTGGCCCGCATCATCGTTGGGCTGAAAAAATCGTTAAACGTGCAAATGTATATGGTGTAATCAAGAATGAAGATTCGATAATAAATCTTGTTCTTGGGCATGATGAATAATTCGGAGATGAAACTTATATTAGGAACAATGAACTTTGGTCCACAGCTTGACTTGGAAGCAAGTCGAGGTATGGTGGAGACATTTCTGAAAACAGGCAATATCGAATTAGATACCGCTTATGTTTATAATGGAGGTACAACAGAGGAATATCTTGGTTCAATTTTTTCAGGATTGAAATCAGGCAGCTATTATCTTGCGACAAAAGTACACCCAAGAATTACCGGGAAGTTGGATAGAGAGACCATTTTAATGGAGTTCAATGAATCGCTTAGACGAATGAATCAGGATAGTGTTGATTTATTATATTTTCACTTTCCTGACGGTAAAACGCCTATTGAACCAGCTCTTGAAACAATCGCGGAATTAAAGGAACAAGGCAAAATAAAAGAATTTGGACTTAGTAACTATCCTTCATGGCAGGTTGTTGACGTCTGGCACAAATGTGATAAGCTTGGGCTCCCAAAACCCACAGTATACCAAGGAATGTACAACGCCGTTTGTCGTAATGTAGATTCTGAGCTCTTCCCTGCTATACGTTCGTTGGGTATGCGTTTTTACGCATTCAATCCACTGGCGGGTGGACTTCTTTCCGGTAAGCAGTTAGATTTTGACAAAGAACCGGAACCAGGCCGTTTTGCTCGTCTGAATAGCTATCGCGACCGCTATTGGAAGCATTCATATTTTGATGCACTTGGAGAAATCAAAAACGCTTGTGATGCTGAAAATGTTCCCATGGCTGAAGTAGCTTACAGATGGCTCATCCATCATTCTAATATGAATGCAGAATTAGGAGATGGCATACTCTTAGGCGCTTCACGCATAGAACAAATGGAGAAGAATATAGATGCCGCTTCAAAAGGAGAACTGCCACAAGGGATTCTTGAAGCAATTGATGCGGCTTGGGAAATTGCGAAACCAGATAGTCCTGCTTACTTCAAATTTATCTAATGAATATGAATGTTTCTGAGAAATTTTTCTTCGAAATTGATCATGTGGCAGGTATGACTGTTCCTGCCGCTGTTATGGAAAGGGCCAAACATTCCTTGCTTGACTATCTTGCTGTAACATGTGCCGGAGCTGTTTTTCAATCTGAGAAATTAAAAAGGTACTTTGATTTTGCACAACCTGAAGCAGGAATGTTTAAGGCGATAGGTTTGGGGCGAAATCTTGTATTGAAAGAGGCTGTTTTTCTAAATGGGTTGAATGCCCATGCCCTTGATTTTGATGATGGTACAAATTCTGGAATCATTCATTTGGGTTCTCCCATTTTTTCTCTCCTATTGCCATTGGCACAAAGATATCATATCCAATTAGATAAATTATTGTCATCTGCAATTGTAGGTTATGAGGCTTCATATACTATGGCGGTATCAATCCAGCCAAAGCATAAGGCTATGGGGTACCATGCGACAGGCACTTGTGGCGTCATTGGAGCGACATTAGCTGCTGCATATATGTTGGACTTTTCAGCAGAAGAAAGATATCAAGCATTTGCAACTTCTTGCGTTTCTGCTACCGGAATGTTAAAAGTTTTAGACGATGGCTCTGAATTGAAACCGTATAATGTGGCAAAAACAGTGTTGCTTGCATTGAGTAGTTTACAATTGGCTAAAGCAGGATTCAAGGGACATACAGACCCGCTGGGAGGTTACAGAGGTTTTCTGAAAATGATGTCAGGAGATGATAAAACAGAAATCAAATCTGCATTACTTAACGGGTCTTATGCTATTATGAAAAGTTATACCAAGCCTTATGCGTCATGTCGTTACACCCACCCTGCTGTAGAAGCTGCAATCTTATTGCGGAACGAGAATATGTTATCTCCAGGCGAAATTAAAAGCATTGAGGTAGAAACATATGATTTGGCTGTATCTGGACATGATCATAAAGATGTCATTGGGTCTTATTCAGCCAAGATGAGTATACCTTATAGTACTGCAGTTGCCCTTATTTACGGGAAGGCCGGTCTACAGGAATTCGGAGACGACGCACTTAATTCAGATGTTGTAAAGGAGTTAACCAATAAGGTAAACGTAGTAGCAGATGAGAAGTTGAGTGTGAATTTTCCAATGGAACAAAGTGCGATTGTGACAATTCGCTCAACAAAAGGTGATTTTACAAAAAAAATAGATTACCCTAAAGGGGAACCAGAAAATCCGATGAGTGAAGATGAGTTTTACAATCGATATAAAGATTTAATGACATTTGGCAATGTGAAAGAAGATGTTTATACATCTATTTACAAAATGATGAGCCAAAAGAACACTAAAGTTACAAATTTGATTATAAACCTATAAGATATGGTTGAACTTCAAAAACTTTTTCCGGCCTTACACGGCATGGGACTAAATTTCTTTACAGGAGTTCCGGATTCATTACTGAATGACTTCTGTCTGTATCTTGTCAACAATATGCCCAACAATCAGCATGTTATGGCGGCGAACGAAGGGAATGCCATTGGTATAGCGGCTGGTTATCATATGGCAACTGGGGAAATTCCTGTTGTGTATATGCAGAATTCAGGCATTGGCAATGCAACAAATCCTCTGCTATCCCTAACTCATAAGGATGTTTATTCAATACCGCTTATCTTGGTTATTGGTTGGAGAGGAGATCCTGCTATTCAGGATCATGCCCAACATAAGAAACAGGGTGAATTGACTCCAGTTCTAATGAAAGACATGGATATCCCTTATGAAATTCTTGATTCCGATGATACAGTCATTGAACAGTTTGCTTGGGCGGCAGAGCAGGCAAAGAAATCGAATTCTCCAGTTGCTCTTATTGTCAAGAAAGCTATATTGACACAAAAAGAAAAAAAGCAAGAATATGCTGATAGCCCGCTTATGAATCGAGAGGAGGCCATTTCCGCAGTCCTTGATGTTTTAGGGAATGATGCTATTTATCTTGCTACTACTGGTCGCGCTACCCGTGAACTTCACGAGCAAATAATGCAACATGGTTATGACTATGGAATCGAATTTCTCAATGTGGGAGCGATGGGTCATCTCTCATCCATAGGCCTCGGTCTGGCGATGGGCGCACCTGATAAAAAGATTGTTGTTTTTGATGGTGACGCGGCTGCCGTAATGCATATGGGCAGTTTTGCCACCAACGGACGTTATCAACCCACAAATTTGATTCACATCGTATTAAATAATGGCGTAAACGAATCTGTGGGTGGTCAGAAATCGTCTGGACAAATTATTGACCTTACCACGGTTGCAAATGGGTGTGGTTATTTAACCCTTAATAAACCAGTTGAGAGCAAGGAAGAGCTTAAAAACATCGTTAAAAGACTTGCAGAAGACAATCATCTTTCATTTATTGACGTTCATGTTCGACAAGGCATCCGCAAAGATCTACCTGGCTTAAAGATAGAGCATCAAGTAGCGAAACAGTCTCTTATGAGCAACTTAAAGAAATAGGCCATATAGTGTTTGATGACGTATAGAACGGATAACATAACAGCGAAGGATGGATCTGAAATTATAATAACCTTTTATGCTCATGCTTCTATTGGAATAGCATGTGCTGGAAAGCAAATATATTTGGACCCAGTAGGTGAAAAATATGAGACTGATTTTTCTTCAGAAAGGAAAGCAGATTTAATTCTACTGACACACCACCATTCAGATCATTTAGACCCTTGTTCAATCACCACACTTTCGACACAAACAACTACTATTATTGGAAATAGGAAGTGTTTAGACTTTGTTGATTGCAGATTGACTGCTCCATATCAAACATTTTGGTATAAAAGCATCAAAATTGAGACAATACCAGCCTATAATGTTACGCCAAGCCATTTGAAATATCATCCTAAAGAGGACGGGGGGCTTGGGTATCTGCTTACTATAGGAGGTACGAGAATTTATATTGCAGGCGATACGGAAGACAATAATGATATTCTTGCCCTAAGAAATATTGATATAGCTTTCTTACCAGTTAATTACCCCTACACAATGACAATTTTGCAAGTTGAAAATGTGGTCAAGACTATCAGGCCTAATATTTTTTATCCATATCATTGCGGAACATCTAACGGCATCATCACAGATGTGTCACAATTAGCAGATTCATTAAAAGATTTTACTGAGGTAAGGATTAGAAATATGATATAATCATGATATATTTAACAACCCCATTCAGCGAAGAGGATATCGCTAAGCTTCAAGTTGGAGATGTCGTTTCTATAAGTGGTTACATTTATACTGGCCGAGATGCAGTCCTTCCTAAAATTGTAAGACATGCAGAGGAGGGCACATTGGAAGAGATAAATGTAAATCTGCAGGGTCAGGTGATTTTCCATACAGCGGTAAGTCCGGCAGGCGTTGGTCCCACATCAAGTAACAAATTGGAAATTGAATCGACTTTTGAGCCCTTGTCAAGACATGGTATAAAAATGCATCTGGGAAAGGGCGCAATCAAGCCAGAAACGGTTGACGCATTGAAAGATAATAATGCCGTATTTGCTATAATACCTCCTGTTACAGCTTTATTGGGCAGTAAGACCTCGGATATCAAATGCGTGTGCTACCCTGAATTGGGTATGGAAGCGCTACACTCAATCAAAGTAGATGGCTTTCAGGCCATCATTGCTGCGGCTCACGGCAAAAGTATTTATGAATAGTAATCCTCAAAAATTGAACAATTATGGCGAATGAAACAATTGAGAAAGTTGCAACTTGTCTCGTGAAGGCTGCTAGCACGTTTCGTGAGGATCAAAAGGATGCGTACCGTAAGGCCATTGCCCAAGAACCTGGTAGTAGCAGTTGCTGGGTGATGCAGCAGATATTGGAGAATGCTCTGGTAGCAGAGAAGACATGTGGGCCATTGTGCGATGATACAGGCATTCCACATGTTTATATCGAACTTGGCAAGAATCGTGCCCTTACAGGACAGATGATGCAGGATATCAAAGATGGAATATGTCAAGGTCTTCGCCAACTCCCTGGTCGTCCTATGGCTATCAAAGGCAACGATTGTGAGCGTATAGACCAAAGTGGCGGCCTAAATGAAGATAGTGGTGCATTGGAACCGTCACCTTTTCTTATTAGAGAGTGTGACGAAGATGATGTTTTACGTTTAACCATTATGATGTTAGGAGGGGGACCCGCTATTCGAGGCATTACACAACGTATTTTCCATAAGCATAGTGTGCCGGTAGTGATTGATGAAATAGTTAATCGAGTAATTCCTGCTGTACGCCAGTTAGGATGTTCTCCATGTACGTTAGCCATAGGAATTGGACGGTCACAATTTGAGGCAACATCTATGATGATAGAAGCCATGGTAAAGGGTAATTATAACGTTCAAAGTGACATGGAACGTATAATAACTGAGAAAGTTAATGAATCAAATACAGGAGCCCTTGGGTTAGGCGGTAAGAACTCAGTGCTTGCCACATTTGTGAAGGTCGGCCCGCAACGTGCAAGTGGAGTGCGGATTGTCGCTCTCCGCCCATGCTGTTGTTTTGAACCAAGAAGAGCTTCTGTATTATTATAGTAAACACATCTAGCCAATCTTACCTATCTCCCGGTTTATCCGTTCTGCTTGTTTAGTACATCTTACTTAAATAATGACTTATTAGTTGGTAATTGATATAAATATATTAATGATAAGTTTCATTGGCGTAGGATAAGGAGAAAATTTATACGACTAAAAGTAAAATGAAACGATTTATGATAATTGGGGCTTCTGTCCTTCAGATGCCTGCCATTGTCAAGGCAAAGCAAATGGGTCTTGAAGTTGCTGTCGTCGACTACGACCCTAATGCAGTCGGTATCAAATACGCCGATCATTATTATAATGCTTCAACGATGGATGACGATGCTGTTACAAAAGCAGCAAAAGACTTTCTGCCGGATGGTATAATGACCCTTGCTACCGACATGCCAATGAGAGGGGTTGCTAAAGCCTCACAAGCGCTGGGGCTTCACAGTATCAGTTACGCAACTGCTTTAAAGGCTACTGATAAATATCTTATGATTAGAGCGTTTAAAGAACATGATGTTGAGTCGCCATGGTATTATATGGTAAATGATAAGGATGAACTGTTTGCGTTGCGCGATAAGCTTTCCTATCCTTGTATAATGAAACCGACAGACAATGCTGGGAGTCATGGTGTTGTAAAAGTAGATTCATTCGAAGCTTTAACTCAAAATTACGAATATAGCCTGACAAACAGTAGGCACGGCGGTGTAATTGTAGAGGAGTTTCTTGATGGCGAAGAAGTTTCTGTAGAAGTCATGGTTGTCAAAGGCGAGGTTAATATACTTCAAATAACAGATAAGATTACTACCGGCGCTCCACATTTCGTAGAGATGGGGCATACCCAGCCATCTAGGAAAGATACCATTACACAGCAGCAGATTCGATGCCTTGCACAAAAAGCTGTAAAATCTTTGGGTATCACTAACGGACCATGCCACGTAGAGATGATGGTTACATCTCGTGGCCCTGTAATGGTTGAGCTTGGAGCTCGGATGGGAGGTGATAACATAACAACCCATCTAGTTCCATTAAGTACCGGTATTGATATGACTGAGGCCTCCATCCATGTCGCATTAGGTGAAAAATCAGAAATCACACCGACAATTAAGAAGGGGGCTGCCATAAGGTATCTCTGCGCTGATGAAGGAATAATCAAGAATATTAGCGGCATAGATGAAGTGCGTCAGATTCCTGGCATTATAGAGATAACTCTGACTAAACAACCTGGTGATAAATCAACTCCGATTACATGCAGCAATGACCGTATCGGTTTTGTAATCGCACAGGGAATAGACGCAGACGATGCTGCATCGATTTGTGAGAAAGCAATCAAACTTATAAATATTGAAGTAAACAATTAGATAAAAATGAACGTAAAAATGAATATACCATTCTCGCCACCTGATATGTCAGAGGCTGAGGTTCTAGAAGTTGCAGAGGCTTTGAAGTCTGGTTGGATTACTACCGGACCGAAGACAAAGGAGTTCGAGCATCTTATTTCAATGTGTTGCCAGACTGCTAAATATGATGCCGATGGAAAACCTGAGCATACAACGGTTTGTCTTAACTCAGCAACTGCAGCTATGGAACTTGCCCTTCGTGTTCTTGGAATTGGCGAAGGAGATGAGGTTATTGTTCCCGCATACACCTATACTGCAACGGCAAGCTCTGTTTGCCATGTAGGTGCTCGTCCTATTCTGATTGATTGTGCACCCGGTTCGTTTGAAATGGATTATGACAAGATGGCAGAGGCTATCAACGAGCGCACTAAGGCAATTATGCCTGTTGACCTCGGAGGTATTGTGGCCGATTATGACAAGGTATTTGCTACAGTTGAGAGCAAAATAAATCTTTTCAAACCAACTAATAACATTCAGCGCGCATTTGGCCGTTGTATTGTCATTGCTGATGCAGCTCATGCTTTCGGAGCTATGTGGCATGGTAAGATGTGCGGCGAGATAGCAGACTTCACATCGTTCAGTTTCCATGCAGTCAAGAATCTTACCACAGCTGAAGGGGGTGCGCTGACATGGCGTTCACGCGAAGGCCTCAACAACGAGGTTATCTACAAGCAGTTGCAATTATTGTCGCTTCACGGTCAAAACAAGGATGCTCTTGCCAAAACTAAACTCGGTGCATGGGAATATGACATTATTGGCACATGGTATAAATGCAATATGACCGACGTCATGGCCGGAATCGGACTTGCTCAACTCAAACGCTATCCCGAGATGCTTCGTCGTCGCCGTCAGCTCATAGAGCGCTACAACGTTGCACTCGCTCCTTATAACGTTAAGGTTTTAAATCACTACGATAACGAGCATTTGTCGAGCGGGCATTTATATTTGGTTCGCATAAATAATGCTACAGTTGAACAACGTAACGAAATCATTGTTAAGATGGCCGAGAGAGGCATCGCAACCAATGTTCATTATAAGCCTCTGCCCATGATGACGGCCTACAAAGCTCTTGGCTACGATATTAAAGACTATCCCAATGCCTTTGAACAGTATCATAATGAGATAACCCTCCCTCTACACACCCGTCTCACTGATGACGAGGCCGAGTATATTCTTAGCAATTTCATCGATATAATAAAAGAGTTTTGATGCAGCATCTAAATGTCATTACACTTTTGGTATGATAACGTAGATGAAACAGGAAAGGATATTGCTTTGTAAGCCGAAGATGTGCGATCGGGAGATTGATTTCATCCGTGCCGCACTTGCCGATGATTGGGCAACTCCTCTTGGTCCTGACTGCGACGCTTTCGAGCACGAATTTGAGGAGTTTGTAGGACAAGGTAAGAAGGGCGCAACACTGTCGGCAGGAACTGCTGCAGTGCATCTGGCGCTGATTGCTTGCGGTGTCGGCTCTGGCGATGAGGTGCTGGTGCAGAGCTTCACATTCTGCGCATCAAGCCATCCGGTGACTTACCTTGGCGCTATACCTGTATTCGTGGATTCCGAAAAGGAGACATGGAATATGGATCCCGAGCTGCTTGAGGAGGCTATTAAGGACCGCATCGCAAAGACCGGGCGCAAGCCGAAGGCTATCATACCTGTGGCGTTCTACGGTATGCCGTACCAGATTGACCGCATCATGGAGATTGCCAACCGCTGCGAGATTCCCGTGATTGAGGACGCAGCTGAAGGCTTTGGCTCACGCTTCAATGGCCAGATTCTCGGCTCGTTCGGCAAGTATGGAGTGCTTTCGTTCAACGGTAACAAGATAATTACGATCTCCGGTGGTGGCGCTCTGATTTGCGAGGATGCTGAAGCTAAGAAACAGATAATGTGGTATGCTACTCAGGCCCGTGAAAGCTATCCTTACTACCAGCACGAGGCCGTCGGATACAACTATCGCATGAGTAACATCTGGCAGGTATCGGCTGCGGACAGATGACTGTTGTTGATGAACATATCGCTCATCATCGCCATGTACAAGCCCTCTAGAAGGAACTGCTCTAAGATGTAAAAGGTATCACACTCCATGAATCACCTTCGCCAGAATACGATTCCAACTACTGGCTCTGCACGGCTATTCTTGACCAGAATTTGAGAATCAAAGGTCAGGAGAATGCCTACGCTCAGGTTATCACCGGTGCAGTTGGCGGAGTAGCAGGCGTAATCTGCGCCATCAAGTCGGCCCGCACAGCCCTCGAGCCCAACACCAACGTCGAGGCCTTGCGTATGTATCTCGACGCTGCCAGCATCGAGAGCCTTTTTAAAGTTGGTATCTGTCTCCCTGCTGGTCCATACGTCTCTGATGACCATGTCCGATACATTGTCTCAAAAATTAAAGAGGCGATTATTCCCTAATTCTATTATTCGGGAATAGATAACAAATAACTATCAGATGTCATATTTTGTAGCCTATCATAACGGAATCGGCGAAGTTTTTGACAAGACTATACAGGTAAATCCCTTAGAACGAGCTATCGATCTCTCATATTTTACCGGGATTGGATGACGGAGTGAAGCGGGTAGAGGATTCCGTGGTGATCGTGAAAAAGATGCGGGAACTGGGGGTGAAACAGTTTTCTTTTACTCCTCATATTTCTTTTCCGTCACCGATGAACACGCCGGAGATAATTCTTGGAAAGCTGAACGATCTGAAAGAACGTTTATTGAAGGAGGGAATTGAAATTGAGGCGGATGCCGGGGCAGAGTACAAGATTGGTGAATATATGATAGATTTGATCCGTCAAGGGAATATCGCTTTCTTTCACGGAGGAAAGGTGTTGGTGGAACATAGTTTCGTGGCTCCTTCTCCGGTTTTCGAGGAGGTGATTTTTCGCCTGCAGGACAAGGGCTATACGCCAGTGCTGGCACACCCGGAGCGTTACCCGTTTTACGCAAAACATCTGACGGAACGGGTGTGGGAATTGAAACGACGGGGATGCCGGATACAAGTGAACTTGCTGTCGTTTGTGGGTTTTTACGGGAAAGAGGCAATGGCAGGGGCAAGGGAGTTATTGGTGGCAAGGTTGATCGATCATTTTTCCGGGGACATACACTCGGTGAAACAGGTGGAGTTGTTGGAGAAATTCTTGAAATCGAAAGAATCGGAAAAGTTATTGGTTTAAGATTTACAAATTTGTATTTAAGCGGAGATATAACCTCGGACGAAGAGTGTCCGAGGTTTTTTAATTTATAAATTTTTATATTTAAGTTATGAAAGAGTTATTAAACGCAAGGTTTTTCTCTTGGTTAGAAGAGTGTAGTGGGAAAGATGTCACGAAAGATGAGGTAGAACTGGTCGTCGGGGAGTTCGTGGCGGATTTGGAACGGATGTGTGACAAGGAAAAGAACTACAAGGAAGAGGTGCGGGTGTTGGAACGAGTACGAATCCGCCTGCACGTTTGGGATGAAGTGTGCCAAGCGAGTGACGGATCGGGGAAAAAAGGGAATGCTCGGGTATTGCGTGGAGGCCGTGTTACAACGGGTAGAGGCCGAGATCCGGTTTTCCCGAGAGCGGCAGGAGTATCCGGAGAGGTATGCCGGGAGTTCGGATGACGGGCCGTTGGCGGTCTGGACATCGAACAATAACAAGATGGAGATAGCAGAACTGATGTTGGGAATTTATCTGGCGAAGGTGTTACGCACGCCGGATGGGATGTTGATGGAGTATCGAGAGGTTATCCACTTGGCCGAACGGGCGTTCGGGGTGAAGATTTCGAATCACAGGGAGTTGAAACGGGATATTTTCAAACGGACGAACGAGCTGGTGATATTCCTGAAACGGTTGATATTTTTGATTGAACAGGAACGGGATAAAAAGGAGGCTTGATAAAAAGAGATCTGAGTGATGTGCTTGGATCTCTTTTTTGTTGCTAATAATCAGTGGCTTGTGGGAAAATGAAAACACACGTGAGGTAGTGTGTAGTGATGAAGTTTCGGGGGTATTGTAGTTTTGTCGTTAGAAAAGTGAGAGAGAGTATTCATTTAAAAAAAACGAGGAATTATGGCATCATTTAAAAATGATTTTGGATTAAGCGGGAAATTGGGGGATGTGATTATTTATCGAATGGGTAACAAGTCGTATGCAAGAAGAACGTTTCGAGCGAATAATCCGAAGACAATAAAACAACAGGAAGTGAGGGCGAGATTTTTAGTTGCAATCCGGTTTTACCAGAAGTTGAAAGAGACTTCGTTAAGAAGAATATTGAAGGTGTCTGCTCAAGGAAACAGTTTCAATGGTTATACGTTTTATCTTGAAAAAAATATGAAGGTATTCTGTGCGGATGGGCGTATCGGAGATTTTTCTCAACTTCAGTTTTCTGCGGGAAAGAGACAACGTGTGTTTCATTTGAAGGGGCAGATTGATTCCGGGGGTTGTGTTTCATTGAAATGGGAAAAGGAGGGTAGACAAGGGTTTGTGGAGGATGATGACCGCTTGATGGTAGTCGTGTTGCATGAAGGACGGGCATTTTGTCCGAGAGTGTTGGAGAATACTGGGGGTGTGCGGAAAGATGGTGCGGCGAGTTTCACGATTGACGGGTGGAAGGGGGAAACGTTGCATTTGTATTGTCTCTTTATTTCGCCTGATGAGAAGCAGTTATCTATGAGTCAGTATGTACGTTTACAGGGGAGGAAATGAAGCCGGTAGCAGATGTTGTCAATGCTATTAGCGGGGTGATTAATGGCTTGACGCTCCCGGCACGGGAGAAGAAAGAGTTACAGGCGGAGATTCTGAGACTGGTGTACGAGCGGGAACGTGAAATGATTGAAGCTCGTGCTGGTGTGATAAGAGCCGAGGCTGCCGGGAATTGGCTACAGCGTTCGTGGCGGCCATTGGTGATGTTGATATTTGCTGCTATCGTACTTATCGGCACTTTCACGAGTTTGCCCATGTTGTCGGATACTTCCCGGTTCTGGGATTTGCTGGAGATCGGGTTGGGAGGGTACGTGGTGGGGAGGAGTGGGGAAAAAATGGCGGGGGCCATTTTTAAACTGAAAACTAAAAGATAAAAACTAAAAGCTGATCAATTTTTGATTTCATTCTAAATTCTACATTTTAAATTCTAAATTATTTGTTATGGATGTATTTTCAAGTTCTAATTCATCTTTTTCAATTGTCAATCACCGGTTAATGGGTGGTGGGGTGATTCATCTGGAATGCCCGAAGAATAGACGTGGGCTAGGAGAGCCGGACATGATTATTTTACATTACACGGCAGGTATGGATGCCATGTCTTCAGCAAAATTCTTGGTAAAGCCGGCTGTGAAGGCATCGGCGCACGTGGTGATCGGGCGGGACGGGCAGGTGATACAGATGGTGCCGTTTAATATCGAGGCGTGGCATGCCGGAAGGAGTAGTTACGGGGGAAGGAGCGGTTTGAATCATTACTCGGTCGGGATCGAGCTGGATAACTTGGGCCAGTTGCGGCAGGAAGGGGGAAAGTTCGTGGCGGAGTGTGGGAAAGAGGTCCCCGTGAAGGAGGTGTACACGGAAGATTCGGGAGAGGAGCCGACGTACTGGCATGACTACACGGATCGGCAGATGCGGGTGTTGAACGAGGTGTGTGGTTTGCTAGTGGATACTTATCCCATCGGGGATATCGTGGGGCATTCGGACGTGACGTCGAGAAAGGTGGATCCGGGACCGGCTTTGAGGGTGGCGGAGTGGATTCAGTATTATTGATTTTAGATTTTAAATTTTAGATTGAACTCCCTCCCCCCTTCGGGGTACTCCCTCTATAAACGGAGGGAGAGTTGGAATACTCGCTGTTTGGGGGAAACTTTCCATTCTAAATTTTAAATTCTACATTCTAAATTTCATTCTTCGTGTAGGGCCCATGCGGGGAGTGCGGGATCATTTTAAATTTCCTGATTTATTCATTTTTAAATTTTAATGTTATGGCAAAATTTGATTCTTATTTATTGGGTAAGGTAACGAAAACCCTTGGTAACGTGACGATGTGTTACATGAACAAACAGAATATCGCTAGGGCGAGGATATTCTCGAGAAAGGATAAACCGACTTCGGATGTGTTGGATCAGCGAGCCCGTATGAAGGTGTTGATCGAGTTGTCCCGGTTTTTGTTGCCGGTTGTACAGAAAGGGTTCGTGGGGATCGGGAACGGAACCACATCGAATGCTTTTGTCGCGAAAAACATGAAGTCGGTAGACGTGGATGAAATGCATACGGCCACCGTGGATTACGAGCGTTTGAAGGTGGCAATGGGACTTCAAGATATCCCGGAAGTCTCGGTCTCGTATTCCTCTGAGAGTAAGATGTATTCTTTCGAGCAGGAGATGTTGGAGGAGGAGAATGGTTTTGCGTTGGCTGACGATTTGGTGTATGCCGTGCTATTCGAGAGCGTGTTAATGCGGGTGAAATTGATCTCGTTAAGGAGTCGAGGGGAGAACGGGAATACTAGTGTGGGTCTCCCGAAAAATTGGGAGCAGGCGAACGTGAAGGTGTATTGTTTTGCAACTTCGAAGAATGGGAAAAGTATTTCGCCTAGTTTGTATCTTGCGGTTGAGTGATCCTATGGTTATGATGAGTTTGTATTTTTTCACGGGAATATTTTTCACGCTGAGTTTGAATGCTTTCTTCACGCAGTTGGCAAATGATTTTGTCGCAGGAGTGTTAAGCATCGTGGGAGGAGTGATCAGCTCGGTCGTGGTGGCTTGGTGCAAACGTCGATGGGAACAACATTGATGTGAATGGGAGTGGCAAAGATTTTTTGCCACTTCTTTGGCTTTTATCATGGGCTTGTACTGCTATGAATTTTGCCTCTTTTATGGTTCGAATGGAACCCTTGACGGCGGAATTCGTATCTGTTATGGGGATATTTTCAAGTGTCCTATTGTATAATTTTTATTTGTTATTGTCAATGTTTTTTAATATCTTGACGCCGTTTTTCTGGATTACTGGCACATTTATTGACACTTAGTTTTAATGAAAGTTTGTAAGATGAAATTAATATATAATACGTTTTTAGTATGGAGAATAAATTAGATATTTTGACCCAAAAGCTTTACAATGAGGGGGTAGATAAGGCTCGCCAGGAGGCAGAGAATATCATCAACCAGGCAAAGCAAGAGGCCAAAAAGATTATTGCCGATGCGAAAGCGAAAGCAGCACAGATGAATGCAGATGCGGAGACAGAGGTTTCTAACTTGAAAAAAAAGGCCGAGTCTGAAATGACGTTAAGTGCGCGCCAAGCTATCACGGCTTTAAAACAGGCAATCACGAATCTGGTTGCCGGGGATGTTGCCGGGGATGTTGCCAAGATTGGGTTTGAGGAAAAAGCTTTTATTCAGGAGTTGCTCATGACGATTGTGAAGAAGTGGGATGTTGCCGGTGGAAACCTGAACATGGAAATTCTTCTTTCCGAGGGTGAAAAGGCAAAGTTTGAATCGTTTGTTGCGGCTAAGTACAAGGATCTGTTGGATAAAGGTCTTGATGTAAAGGTGGGTAATTTGGAAGAAGGGTTTGTGATTCAGCCTAAAGACGGAGGTTTCCAAATTGCCTTCTCCGAGAAACTATTTGAAGCCTTCTTTAATCAGTACATGAAAGGTTTCACGAAAAAACTCCTTTTTGAAGGTAATAAATAGATTTTGGAAAGGATGATATTAAAAAATAATTACTACTGTTTTATTGCAGGACTACCGGAGGTCTTTCTGGATGATCGGAAACTAGCGTTGTCCGTGAACGGGTTTCGGGAGTTGGCTCGGGAGGCTCTGAAGAAGGAGGATGTGAAGTTGATGGAGTTGTTTTTTCTACCTGCCGATAATAAACAAGTTCTGCGGTTGCTAAATAAAATGGCTCCCGATACCAATCTTGAAACAGTATATCCATTACAATGTCTGGAAGACGAAATCACCGAACCGAAAAATTCTTTACCTGTTTATCTCAATCGATTTATAGCGGATTTTAAAGGGGAACATTTGAAATATGATGTTTCTCCGGAGAATGTGCTGAGTTGGATGTATTACGATCACTTGATGAAGAGTGGTAGTAAGTTTGTCCGGAATTACGCGGAATTCGTGATGAACGTGAAGAATCTGGAGACGGCCTTGACTTGTCGGAAGTACGGGAAAGAGGTTGCCCCGGAGATTATTGGTGATAACGTGTTTTCTAAGGCGCTGAGAACTTCGAACTCGAAGGATTTCGGTTTGGGGATGGAATTCCCGTACGCGGAGAAGGTGATTTCTCTGATGGGAAATACAAACCTTGTCGAACGGGAGAGAGGGCTGGATTTACTTCTTTGGGATTATATCGAAGAGGCCGTGGTTTACGAGTATTTTTCCATGGAGAAGGTGTTGAGCTTCATGCTTGAGTTGATGATCGTTGAGAGATGGAGCAAGATGAGTTCCGAATCGGGACGAAAAGTCTTTATGGAAGTCGTGGATAAGTTCAGAAAGAGTTTCGAGTTTGCGGAAGAATTTAAAAATTAAAATTGAGACATGAATAAGACACAAGGAAAAGTTCATAGTATTATTTCCAACCTTGTACTTGTGCGTACCGAAGGACCGGTATCTCAGAATGAGATTTGCTTTATCCAGCTTGGAAACGAGCGGTTGATGGCCGAGGTGATCAAGGTTGTCGGGGATATTGCTTATGTACAGGTTTTTGAAAGTACCCGGGGATTGAAACCCGGTTCCCTCGTGGAGTTCGAAAACCATATGTTGGAAGTTACATTGGGTCCCGGTTTGCTGTCAAAGAATTTTGACGGTCTTCAAAATGACCTGGATAAGATGACGGGTGTATTCTTGAAACGAGGAGAATACACGAACCCGTTGGAAGAAGATAAAAAATGGAGTTTTACCCCGTTGGCGAAGGTCGGCGATAAGGTGACCGGTGCCGATTGGTTAGGTAACGTGAAGGAAAACTGGCTGGATCATAAGATTATGGTTCCTTTCAAGTTGAAAGGAGAGTATACTGTTGCTTCGATTGTTGCTGCCGGGGAATACACGATAAAGGATACGATTGCCGTGCTGAAAGATGAGGCCGGAAAAGAGATTCCTGTTACGATGATCCAGAAATGGCCGGTGAAAGTGGCTATCCGTAATTACGTGGATAAACCTCGTCCTTCCCGTCAGATGGAGACCGGAGTACGTGTTATCGACACGATGAACCCGATTTTGGAAGGGGGTACCGGTTTTATTCCGGGGCCGTTCGGTACGGGAAAGACCGTGTTACAACACGCTTTGTCCCGGTTTGCCGATGCTGATATTATTATCATGGCGGCCTGTGGTGAGCGAGCAAACGAGGTGGTGGAGATTTTTACCGAGTTCCCGGAATTGGAAGACCCTCGTTCCGGTCGTAAATTGTACGAGAGGACCACGATTATTGCTAATACGTCCAATATGCCCGTGGCAGCCCGTGAGGCGTCCGTGTACACGGCTATGACAATTGGAGAGTACTATCGTTCCATGGGAATGAAGGTGTTGTTGCTGGCAGATTCGACTTCTCGTTGGGCGCAGGCTTTGCGTGAGATGTCCAATCGAATGGAGGAGTTACCGGGACAGGATGCGTTCCCGATGGACTTGTCGGCTATTATTTCAAACTTCTACGCTCGTGCGGGAATGGTTTACTTGAATAATGGAAAGACAGGTTCTGTTACTTTTATCGGTACGGTATCTCCTGCCGGAGGTAACTTGAAGGAGCCGGTGACGGAGTCCACGAAGAAAGTGGCACGTTGTTTCTACGCCTTGTCTCAGGCTCGTGCAGATGCGAAACGTTACCCGGCCATCGATACGTTGGAATCATATTCTAAATACTTGGAATATCCGGAATTTATCGAGTTCGCCAAGAAGAATATTTCCGATACATGGATTGCCGATGTGAACGAGGCTCGTAATATGCTGGTGCGTGGTCGCGAGACGGCAGAGCAGATCGATATTTTGGGTGATGACGGTGTGCCTTTGGAATATCACGTGGTATATTGGAAATCCGAGTTGATAGACTTCGTGATCCTGCAACAGGATGCTTTTGACAATATTGATGGTTCTACTGCTATGGAGCGTCAGAAGTATATGCTGAATATGGTACTGGGTGTGGTTCGTTCCGAATTTAATTTTGACACGTTCGAGGAGATTAACCCCTATTTCAAACGTATCATTAATGGTTTCAAACAGATGAACTATTCCGAATATCAATCGGAAGCGTTTAAAAAGTACGAAGCAGAAGTGAACGAGATCATTAACGAAAGAAAAAACAATTAATTTATGATTTACGATTTAAGATTCTTAATCTAAAGAGTAAGAGTTTTTAATCTAAAATCTAAAATCTAAAATTATATGACGACTGCTTTTCAAAAAGTTTATACAAAGATCACCCAGATCACGAAAGCAACGTGTACGTTGAATGCCCAAGGAGTCGGAAATGACGAGTTGGCTATTGTAGACGGACGGTTGGCGCAGGTCGTGAAGATTTGGGGAAATGATATAACCCTTCAGGTGTTCTCCGGGACAGAAGGGATTCCGACGAATGCAGAAGTGACATTCTTGGGAAAAGCGCCTACTCTGAGAGTGGGAGATGATTTATGCGGGCGTTTTTTTAATGCCTTTGGCGACCCGATTGATGGGGGGCCTGCTGTTGACGGGGAAGAAAGAGAGATCGGGGGACCGTCGGTGAACCCGGTACGTCGTAAACAACCGTCGGAGTTGATTGCAACCGGTATCGCGGGTATCGACTTGAACAACACGTTAGTGTCCGGTCAGAAGATTCCGTTCTTTGCAGACCCGGATCAACCTTATAATCAGGTAATGGCGAACGTGGCACTGAGAGCGCAGACAGACCGTATCATTTTGGGGGGAATGGGATTGACGAACGATGATTACCTGTATTTCAAAAATTTGTTTGACAATGCTGGAGTATTGGACCGTATCGTTAGTTTCGTGAATACCACGGAGGCTCCGCCTGTTGAACGTTTGTTGGTACCGGATATGGCGTTGACGGCTGCCGAGTATTTTGCGGTGGATAAGAACGAGAAAGTGTTAGTGTTGCTGACAGATATGACGTTATATGCTGATGCATTGAGTATCGTGTCCAACCGTATGGATCAGATTCCGTCAAAAGATTCCATGCCGGGTTCGTTATATTCCGATTTGGCAAAGATTTACGAGAAGGCCGTGCAGTTCCCTGCCGGAGGTTCTATCACAATTATTGCCGTGACCACGTTGTCCGGTGGTGACATTACCCATGCTATCCCGGATAATACCGGGTACATCACGGAGGGACAGTTGTTCCTGCGTAAAGATGCGGAGATCGGTAAGGTTATCGTTGACCCGTTCCGAAGCTTGTCTCGATTGAAACAGCTCGTGATCGGTAAGAAAACCCGTAAGGATCATCCGCAAGTGATGAATGCTGCCATCCGTCTGTATGCCGATGCCGCTAACGCCCGGACCAAGATGGAGAACGGTTTCGACTTGACGGATTACGACCGCCGTACCCTAGATTTTGCTAAAGACTATTCTAACAGTTTGCTTGCTATTGATGTCAATATCAGTACCGATCAAATGTTGGATACCGCTTGGGATCTTTTCCGCAAGTATTTTAACAAGGCGGAATTGGGTATTAAGCAGGAAATCGTGGAAGAGTTCGGCAAATTCTCCGAGTGAGAATTTCCCGGATTTTAAATTTTAGATTTTAAATTTTAAATTGAGAAATGAATAGTACTGAATTTCAAGATAAAACGAAGAGGTTAGGATTGCACGTGATTCGTTTTGTGGAGATTCTTCCACAGAATTATACCTCACGGGTAATTGTTAACCAGATTCTTCGTTGTGCTTTGTCTGTCGGTGCTAATTATCGGGCGGTTTGTAGGGCTAAATCAGATAAAGATTTTATCAATAAAATGAAGATCGTGGAGGAGGAATGTGATGAAACGATTTATTGGTTGGAAATTATTGAGGAGTCGGGGTTGGCTAAAATTGAGGTCGTTACTCCTTTGAAAAGGGAGGCGAAAGAAATTCTAGCGATGATTGTAGCTTCTATAAATACAATGAGTAAAAATTTGAAATCAAAGAAATCTGAAATTTAAAATCTAAAATTTAAAATTTAAAATTAAAACATTGGTAAGGTGATAAAGTTTCAATATAATAAGACATCGCTTCAAGGGCTGGATAAGCAGTTGAAGATGCGAGTGAGGGCATTGCCTACCATCAAAAATAAGGAGTCGGCTTTGCGTTCGGAGGTGAAGAAAGCGAAACAGGTGGCGGATGAATTTAATGTGAAGTTGGAGGAGACGCTGAATTCATTGAACGATATGCTGCAACTTTATGACGAGTATAAAGAAGATATACTTGTCGTGAAAGATGTCAGGATGTCGGTGAAAAAGATTGCCGGGGTAAAGACGCCTGTTCTCGACGGGGTGGATTATGAGGTGAAGGATTTCAGCTTGTTTAATCAACCCGGATGGCTACTCGATGGTGTGGAGTACATCAAAGAGGTTGTAAGTATCGCTTTGGAAAAGGAATTTTTCACCCGAAAAATGGAGCTGTTGGATAAGGCGAGAAAGAAAACGACACAGAAGGTGAATTTGTACGAAAAAGTGCAGATTCCGGGATTCCAAGAAGCAATTCGCAAGATCAAGCGTTTCTTGGAAGACGAGGAAAACCTTTCCAAGTCGTCACAGAAGATCGTGAAAACCCGTAAATTGATGGAGGAATAGCCTATGATAGTACCTATGATGAAATTATCCCTGTTGATATTTTATAAGGAATATCAAGCGTTTCTCGGAGAGCTCCGGGAAAAGGGAATGGTTCATATTCATGAGAATACAGAACGTACGGCAGAAGATACGGATCTACAGGCGAAATTGATGTTGATCAGGCGTACGGGAGAAATGATCACGCACATGCAGAGTCGGAATGACGTGGAGCAGGTGGAAAAAGTGAAGGTGGATGACGAGCATTTGCTGGATTATTTGGAAGGTTTGTATAGTCGACAGGATCAGATCGAGCAACAATTGGCAGGTCTAGAGAAAGATCATGCGGCTTATCGTCCTTGGGGAAAATTTTCCAAGGAGATGATCCAAAAGTTGGAAGCTGCCGGTTGGGAGTTTCATTTCTTTTCTGTGCCGGAGCAAAAATATCAGCCAGAATGGGAGGAAATGTACGATGCGGTTGTAATTAGTGAGATGATGGGACAAAAGTATTTTGTTACCGTTACTCCCATTGGGACAAGCGTGAATTTGGAGGCTGATCCTTATCTTTTCCCTCAAGCCACAGCAGAAGAATTGGCAAAGCAAATCATGGCTTTGCGAGAGGAATCCGTGAATATCGGGAAAGAGTTGGATGCTGTTTCGCAGGATGCAATTAAACGGCTGAAAAAGTATCGTTTGAAGATTACGGAGGTGGCAGACAAGATGAAAGTGGAGGATGCTGCTCAACATTTGATCGACGAGAAAGTCATTGCTTTGGAAGGATGGATTCCGGTGGAGAGAGTGGATGAGATGAGAAGTTTTTTGGAAACGAAGGATGTGTACTTTGAATTTACCCGGCCTACTCCGGAGGATGATGTTCCCGTACAGTTGAAAAATAATGCTTATTCCAAACTCTTTGAGCCGGTGACGGAGATGTTTGCCCTGCCACAGTATAGAGAGTTGGATTTGACACCTTTCTTGGCCCCGTTCTTTATGCTATTTTTCGGAATGTGTATGGGAGATGGAGGTTACGGGTTGATCATTTGGCTGGCTTGTTTCATTATTGGCCGGAAAGCCTCGCCTTCGGTAAAGGGTTATCTTGTGTTGGGGCAATACCTGGGAATTATGACAGTTATTGTCGGTTTATTGACGGGTTCATTCTTTGGCATTGCACTGGATTCCGTGGAATGGCCTTGGTTGGCTGGCGTGAAGTCTCTCTTCTTGACAGAAGCGAATTACGGGAAGTATTTGGGTGGATATAACCCGATGATGATTGTTGCAGTTGCCGTGGGTATTATCCAGATTCTTTACGGGATGTGCCTGAATGCTGCAAGGTTGACGAAACAGTTTGGATTTAAATATGCGGTATCGACATTAGGTTGGGTCGTTGCCATTATCCTGTTGGGGGTATTGATAGGGTTGCCGATGCTAAAAGTCGTGATCCCGGAAGGATTGAAATACGTGCTTTATGCTTTGTTGGGCCTTTCCGCATTAACGATTTATTTCTACAATTCTCCGGGGAAAGGAATTTTTTCGAATTTCGGATCCGGATTGTGGGGAACGTATAACATGGCAACGGGATTGCTGGGTGACACGCTTTCATATATCCGATTGTTTGCAATTGGATTGACGGGAAGTATTCTAGGTGGTGTGTTTAACACGTTGGCTTTCCAACTTACGGATGGCTTGCCGATTATAGTGAAATTCATAGCTGTATTCTTAATCCTGATCATCGGTCATTCGATAAATTTCGGGTTATGTATGATTAGTTCATTTGTACATCCGATGCGTTTGACTTTCGTGGAATTCTACAAGAATGCCGGATTTGAAGGGGGAGGTAAACAATATGCCCCATTCAGAAAAAAAGTAAATGATTAAAAATGAAGATTATAAAAATAACAAATTAAATAGATTAGAATTATGGAACCAATTTTATTAGCTTATCTAGGTGTTGCATTGATGGTGGCATTATCAGGAATCGGTAGTGCTTATGGAGTTACTATTTGCGGTAATGCTGCGGTAGGTGCTTTGAAGAAAAACCCGACCGCTTCCGGTCAGTATATCGGTTTGTCTGCACTGCCTTCTTCACAGGGGTTGTATGGTTTCGTGGGATATTTCTTGTTAAGTAGTTTCCTGACGAATGTGGATATGGGCTGGGGTCCTGCTTCAGCAATTTTCGGTGCCGGACTAGGACTAGGTTTGGTCGCTTTCTTCTCCGCTATCCGTCAGGCTCAAGTATGTGCCAACGGTATTGTGGCAATCGGTAGCGGTTATAACGTGTTTGGTACCACGATGGTATTGGCCGTATTCCCGGAATTGTATGCCATCTTGGGATTGTTGGTATTGATCTTGATTACCGGTTTGATTCCTGCATAAAGTTTTTAAATAAAGAATATAGAGGGGTGCTTAAAAAGGCATCCCTATTTTGTTTATAGATTGCGATATTGTTCTGGAGACATTCCTGTAATCCGTTTAAAATATTTGCCCAAAAAAGATTGATCACAAAAATTCATTTCGTAAGCAATTTGTTTAATTGTCATGTCTGTATGTCGTAGAAGAATCTGTATTTCAAGAATTACATATTCCTCAATCCATTGTAAAGCATTCTTTCCACTAGTTTTCTTTATGATTGTAGTGAGGTATCTGGGAGTTAATGATAAACATTGGGCATAAAAGGAAACATCCCGGTGAGTTTTGTAGTGTTGATAAATCAATTCCAGAAAATCATGTAATAGTTTTTCGTGTTGTGATGTCAAGCGTTTTTGTGCCAGTTGTTGTTTATAAATTTCTCCAACAGCATAAAACATGCCGATCACCAAATGTTTTATAATTTCGTTGCGGTTTTCCGTGTTCTTTAATTTGGTATGGGTGCGGATAATGGAAAAAAATTCTAATAACGGTTTTTTCTGATCCGGAATTATGGGAAGACAGGGAACCGTACGGGTCAGGGCATTGAATGCATGAGTGTGAAGTAAAGTTTCTTCCCAGTAAGTTTTGGAAAGGATAAGACCGACACATTTGAAATTTTCACTACGTTTTATGATACGTACAGCATGTTCGTGAGTGAAAACAAGGATATGATTTTCATCAACTCTTGTTGGAGTAAGATTAATTTCTAGATCCAAAGTTCCTGCTGAACAAATAAAAATTCCTGTAAAATTGATTTTTACAGGGTATTCAAGGGCGGGGAAAAAATCATTTTCTTCCCATAGAAGAAAATAGTTCGCCATGTCTTCTTGTAGACGCTTTGAAATGACTCTGAATACCGGTTTTGTTTCCATAGGTTTTATATTATCGACATAAAAATACCAATTATTAACTTTATTTGGTCCATTTGTAGGAAGAAAATCAAACAAATAGACCAATGAAAGTAAAAAATATACCTTTATGTGTTGTGAACCTGATTTTATCTTTGTAAAATAAATGTATGTTTTATGTTTAAATATAAAGGTATTATGAAGAATAAATTGTTTGTCGGGGGAATGATTATTATGCTTGGTTTGGCAATGGGAGGGAAGGCTCAGCAACAAGCAACGTCTTACACGCAGAAAGAGAATACAGGGGTGAGAAAGTACCTGAATTTTAATAATCAAACGGATTTTGAAGATGCCCGTCGGGGATTTATTGCGACTTTGGAAGAGGGGATTATTAAAAATGAAGATGGGAGTGTTTCCTATGATTTGAATTCATGGGAGTTTTTAAATTTGGAGGCTCCGGCTACAGCCAATCCAAGTTTATGGCGCCAGTCTCAATTAAATGCTATTCATGGACTTTTTGAGGTGGTCCCAGGGGCTATTTATCAAGTGAGGGGTTTTGATTTGGCCAATATGACTTTTGTGCGGACGGATCATGGATGGGTTATTATTGATGCGACAACATCAGAAGCATCGGCTTTAGCTGGTTACCGTTTGGTTAAAAAATATTTGGGAGATTTACCTGTACAGGCGTTGATTATCACTCATCCGCATATAGATCACTATGGTGGTATGGAAGCAATATGCCGGGAAGTTCAAAATGAGAAGATGAAGATTATTGTTCCCAAAGGTTTTTATGAGGAAGCGTTGAGTGAAAACGTGATGGCGGGGACAGCGATGGGACGAAGGGCTTCCTACATGTATGGATTATTGTTACCTCGTAATGCAGAGGGGAATATCGGTACCGGGTTGGGAACGACGAATTCACGGGGTAAGAGTATGCTTGTGAGACCAACAGATGAAATCTGTAACACGGGAGAGCGCCGGGTGATAGATGGGTTAGAAATGGAATTTACGTTTGCCCCGGAGGCGGAAGCTCCGGTGGAAATTATGATCTGGTTTCCCAAATACAAAGCCTTTTGTGCAGCAGAAGAAATCACGCATACAATGCATAACCTTTTGACGTTACGCGGGGCGAAAGTCCGTAATGGTTTGTTGTGGAGTAAACATATTGACGACGTGATTGCTCGCTACGGGAATGACGTGGAGGTTTCCTTCTCCTTACATCATTGGCCTACTTGGGGAAATGAAAGAATAAATACTTACTGGGCGGCACAACGGGATATGTACCGGTATTTACATGATCAGACGCTTCGTATGGCAAATCAAGGATTGACCCCCAATGAGATTGCCGAGCAACTTGTGTTGCCAGTCGGATTGGATTCTTTATTTGCTTGCCGGGGATATTACGGTTCATTGAGTCATAATGTGAAATCCCAGTATCAAATGTATTTTGGATGGTTTGACGGTAATCCGGCTAATTTGAATCCATTGCCCCCGGTGGAGTTAGGACGTAAATACGTGGAGGCAATTGGAGGTGCAGATCGAGTGCTGGAGGTGGCTCGGAAGGCTTATGAGCAAGGAGAATATCGTTGGTGTGCAACGTTATTGAATAATCTAGTTTTTGCAGATCCCAAGAATCAAGTTGCCAGAGAATTACTGGCAGATGTCTATACGCAATTGGGATTTCAAGCCGAGTCCGGACCTTGGCGAAATTTTTATCTTACAGGGGCGAAAGAGTTGAGGGGTGAAATTAATCATCAGGTGCCTAAGTTAGTAAATTCTCGTTCTGTTAGTAGTTTGGATGTAGACATGTTATTGGATTTTTGTGCAATACAAGTGAACGGGATGAAAGCCGGGGATAAACATATTTGTATAAATTTGATATTTAAAGATAGTAAAGAGGAAGCCATGTTATTGTTGAATAACGGAGCCTTGAGTCATCGGATTGGTTATACAAAACCAGATGCATTACTAACTTTACAAGTTACAAAAAATGATTTTGCCCGCTTGATTTTAAAAGAGATTCGCCTAGAAGAGTTGGTAAGTGCGGGGAAGGTGGGAGTGCGAGGAGATTTGAATGAATTAAACGTGTTGCTTTCCTTGCTGGATACTGTTGACCCAATGTTTAATATTATAGAGCCTTGATAAAAGGAAACTTGATTCTTGATAAGAACCCGTAGAAAGTTCGAGGAAGAATGTGTTGGGGGAATTTTTTAACGTGAACATATTCTCGATGACAGAACGAGACGAAAAGCGTAATTCCGATTTATAACAGGCAGGTACATAACAAAATTTGTTTTCTGACGTAATGATCATTAAAAATGTTGTTAATGATGATATGGATAAAGTGTTATGGACTGTTATTCCTTTTTGTTTGTTTCGGGATAAAGGGGACGGCAGTAAAAATAGAGAAACGCTTGTTATATGATAAACATACGTTACAAAATACGTATAAATATGGAAAGCAGGAACGACGATTCCAATGGGATAAGATTTCTGCGTTTCTGGACTCGTTGATGGTTTTTCAAGAAAGAAATGACGGATACGGGATGCTTCGGAATTACAAAAATGTAAACGGAATTCCTCCTCTCACAAGAAAATATGTAACAAATAAATATAAACAAATTCAGGATACGTTTGGTGTGAGCCGTTATCAGGGTATTCCGTTATATCGACTGGATGATGTCCGTGTGCCGGAGCGTTATGGACGAGATGGGGCATATGTTGCCGTGGTTAGTGATAGTGCCGATTACTTTCAAGTTATTTCAGCTACATTTAGCGGAGTATGGCATATTCCTAGAAAATACATGAAGCTGATAGGACCTCTTTCAATTAAAAAAGTTATATTTGTTGACCGAACGAATCAGAATATTGCAACTTTGGAACAAGAAGGAGCGATTTGGTTGGTGAGAAGTATGAACCCGATAACAACAGGGGCTAACCGACCGCCTTACCAACAACCGACACCGTTAGGAATTTATTTTATACAGCGGAAATTGTCGGAGATGCTTTTCTTGAAGGACGGATCTGACGATGAAGGTGGTTTTGCGCCTTATGCCAGTCGTTTTACCGGGGGAGCCTATTTGCATGGGGTTCCGGTTAATTATCCCGATAACAAGTTGATTGAATATAGCTGGACGCTCGGAACGACACCCCGGTCTCATATGTGCGTGAGGAATGCGACATCACATGCCAAGTTTATGTACGATTGGGCGGAGGTGGAAAAGACATTGGTAATTGTGTTTGATTGATGAAAAAATGATTTTATGCGTGCGTTATCGCTTATCTTGATGATCGGGGGAATTTGTTGGGGATCGCTATCGGGGATAGCGGCAGGGAGGCCGTCTGTACCGAATAGCCGGGCGCTTTATCACGAAATGGCGTTAGAGGGAACGATTGATTATACGGTGTTTGAACGGGCTGTTGCGGGTTATAACCAGATGGGTGGTCATGACAAAAATGTCCTTACGGTGATTGATTTTACGAAACCTTCCACGGAAAAACGTTTGTTCGTGATTGATTTGAAGTTGAAAAAGGTATTGTTTATTTCTTACGTGGCTCATGGTCGGAATAGTGGGGAGAAATACGCTACGTCATTTTCTAACCAGAAAGGTTCTTTCAAAAGTTCATTGGGTTTTTACAAAACGGAGAACACGTATTACGGGAAGAACGGGTATTCTTTGGTGTTGGACGGTTTGGAGCGGGGGATTAATGATAAGGCGAAAGAACGGGCAATAGTGATGCATGGGGCTGCTTACGCCGATCCGTCAACCATCCGATCATGTGGTCGATTAGGGCGGAGCTTGGGATGTCCGGCATTACCGTTAGCCGTGAGCAAAAAAATTATAGATACGATTAAAGGTGGGACCCTTCTGTATATTCATGGAGATGACAAAACTTACGCGAGTCGGAGTGCGTTTGTCAAACAAGATGAGGCACAGGAGAACCGAGAAGATATTTAATAACATTATATTTTAGTGTAGATTATGGTGACTTACGTTATACTTATTGCCACGGTTGTTGTGTCAATTGCTTGTTTTAATAATTATTCCCTGTTCAATAAATTGTCGTGTAACCCTTACCGGATGGTACATTCCAGAGAGTGGTACCGGATTATTTCTCACGGTTTTGTCCATGCAGATTGGACACATCTGATCGTGAATATGTTTACTTTTCTTTCTTTTGGGGTATACGTGGAGAACCAGTTTGTTGCGTGGGGATTCGGTAGTTTCAGTTTCTTGATCCTGTATTTCGGAGGGATGATTGCAGCTTCGGTGTACGATGTGTGGAAATACCGGGACAATCAATATTATTCTTCTATCGGGGCTTCCGGTGCGGTTTCTGCTATTTTGTTCACGGCGATATTTCTGCATCCCTGGGATAAGATTTATTTCTTTGCGATCGTTCCGATTCCGGGTATCGTGTTCGGTTTTATCTACTTGCTTTACTGTCAATATATGGCAAAACGAGACGGAGATAATATCAATCATAACGCTCATTTTTATGGTGCGGTGTTCGGTTTGATCTTTCCTGTATTATTGGAACCGAGATTATTACAGATGTTCATTCAGCAGCTTTTAAGGTATTGATTTGTAGGGATTATACAAAATTTTACGTTGTTTTCATCTTAAAATAGATTTTAAGATACAATCATTTTACTGTAAACTCATATTATAAGTTTCAAATTTCCTATATTTGTACATCAAGTGTGGAAAAGTTATGAGTCCGATAGATCAAAAAATTTGTTCATTACTCAAAGTGCGGAAGATTGGTGGAATGGAACTTTTATTCCGTGAATACTACAAACCATTAGTGGTTTGGGCTACGACTTTTTTGCATGATACCCAGCGTGCTGAAGATATTGTACAGGATTTTTTTGTGAAACTTTGGGAAAAATCTTATGTTGCATTACTTCCAGAAACGTTGAAATCTTACTTGTTCATTTCTATTCGTAATTTGGCATTAAATCAATTAGATAAAATTGATCCTTTGCGACAAGCTTGTGATCTGGCTTACTACGATAGTCCTTGGAAAGAATATGATAATTTTGAGGATGAAGTTTTTCGGCGAGTAGAGGAGGAGTTGGAAAAATTGACTCCTAGGGCACAAGAGGTGATCCGAAGTATATATTTAGAAGGAATGAAATACAAGGATGTGGCCGATAAACTGGGAATTTCAGTTGCTACGGTGAATAGTATTCTTGTAAGAGCATTAAAAAAGCTACGTCAACAAGCTGATAATAAGGATGGATTAACAATTTACTTATTTTTTCTTGAAAAAAGTTTGATTTCAGTGCAATGATTTTTGTTGTTGAATTGTATTATAGTTGTAGAATAGATTATAACTATGATAGAGCAAAACAAAATAGATGAAAAATTACTGGCGTATTTTCTCAATGAGCTGGATGATGTTGGGCGAAAGGAAATCGAGGTATGGCTCGAAGAGTGTGAGTGTAACAAAGAATACTTTCGAGAATTTCAACGGGTATATCTGGAATTTCAATGGGGTGTGTATGCTCGGGAAGTAAAATCGGACTTCAACGTTGTGCGGAAGAGATTAAAAAAGCAATCTATTCTTCAAGTCTGGTATGGTGTGGCAGCTGCTGTAGTGATTTTGTTAAGTGTGGGAGGGGTGCTTTTATGGAATTCGGAAAAAGTGGAGGAGAAACCGGTACAGGTGGTAAAAAAGAAAACCATACAACCAGGTAAATCCCAAGCTATTTTGGTGTTGTCCTCGGGTGAAGAGGTGGCTATGGGTAATGTTGCCCAACAACTAGAAGAAAAAGACGGGACTTCCGTGGTGGTGAGCGAGATCGGACGAATTTCCTATGAAGTGACTGAAGGTAATAAGATGACAGCGAAGGATACGACAAAAGTGATGAATCGTTTGGTTATCCCACGGGGAGGAGAGTTCAATTTGACGCTATCCGATGGTACGCGGGTATGGCTGAATGCCGAGACCGAACTTTGCTATCCGGTGCAGTTTAATGGCAAAGAACGGGTCGTTTATTTGAAAGGAGAGGCTTATTTTGAGGTTTCTAAGAATAAGAAAAAGCCATTTCGGGTACAGGTGGATGATGTAGCGGTTAAGGTATTCGGAACTGAATTTAACGTGAATACCTACAATAATATCGAAACTGTTTTGGTGACTGGAAGCGTGAGTATGAATCAAGGTGGTAAAGAGGTCTTGTTGAAACCCAACCAGAAAGGGGTGTTTGATCAATCATCAGGAAAAATTATGGTGGAGGATGTGGATGTCTTGGCCTATATATCGTGGAAGAACGGGGATTTTATTTTTCGAAATGAATCTCTGAATTCGATCATGGATAAATTGAGTCGTTGGTACGGGTTGGAGGTTTTCTACCAAGATGCAGAGTTACAGAGCGTACGATTATCTGGTAACTTGAAACGCTACAAAGATGTACAGGAATTGTTTGTTTCTTTTGAAAAAATATCAGATGCACGTTTTGAAGTACAAGGAAATAAAGTGATAGTAAGTAGTAAATAAGAAAAGTGAAGATGTTTCCCCCATCTCCACCTTTTGAAAGATCAATGAATAGGTCCATAGGCAAACGGATACCTGTTCAAAATGTATAATCTTTAATAACAAAGTTATGAAATCTAATTGGAAAAACGCTGTTTTCAGCGTGAAAAAATCAAAGGCTTTTAAAATTATGAGACTGTTGATGATTTTTTGTTTCTTTTTTGTTTCCGGAATCATGGCGAATGGTTACTCGCAGGAGCAAATTGTTTCCCTCAATTTGAATAAATGTGATGTGAATATGTTGTGTCAGGAAATATGGAAACAGACAGGTTTACGTTTCATTTATAATGAAGAACACGTGAAAAATTTAGCAACTTTTGACGTAAAGGCTGATAAAAAAACAGTGCGAGAAGTGTTGGATCAGGTTTTTGATAACACCTCGTTGCGTTATTTCTTTGAGCAGGATATTATTTATATCCTAGCGAAGAATGATCAGGTAAAAAAGAAAGAAATGAAGCAGGCTTCCGGAACGGTAAAGGATAAGAAAGGAGAACCACTTCCAGGTGTTACGGTACTGATTAAAGGAACTCACAACGGGGTCGTAACTGATATTGATGGTAATTTTATGATTAAAATTCCGAGCGATACGGTGACGTTTGTTTTCTCTTTCGTGGGGATGAAAAAACAAGAGGTGAAATATACTCTCGGCAAGAAATTGAATATCGTGATGGAAGAAGACGTGGAGCAGATGGAAGAAGTGGTCGTGACAGGATATCAGACTTTGTCGAAAGAGAGAAGTGCTGGTTCTTTCGGTATTGTTTCCGGTAACGAAATTAAGGAGCGTGTTGGATTGACCGGTAGCGTGTTGGAAAGTATGGAGGGGTTAACCTCTGGTTTGAATATCAACTATGCTGATGGACAAGATAAATATTTGATCCGGGGGTTAACTTCAATTTCATCTAACCGGAGTCCGTTATTTGTGGTTGACGGGGTGGCAATGAGTTCCGATAATTTTGAAAATATGGTGAATAGTAATGACATTGAAAACATCACGTTTTTGAAGGATGCAACGGCTGCATCAATCTGGGGGGCCCGGGCTGCTAATGGGGTTGTTGTCATCACGACGAAGAAGGGGAAGAATACCGACCGGAAAGTAAAAATCAGTTATGATGGTTCTTTTACTTATAAGGGTATGCCCGATTTTGACTATATGCAGTATATGTCAAGCGGTATGTTAATCAAAAATGCAAAAGAGATATTTGATCCTGAATTTTATACTTGGAATGCCGTAACCACAACTAATAACGGTATTAGCGGATTTTTACCGGTAGTGTATCCTCATGAAATTCCGATGTATAAATTTGTCAATAAGGAGTATACAGAGACCGAACGGGATGAGGAACTTGCGAAATTGGCTTCACGGAATAATCGTTCGCAAATTGAAGATTTGTTCATGCAGCCGGCCTTTTTTACCAACCATAGCCTTTCTTTCACCGGAGGAAGTGAGGTACATCGTTATTACGGGTCCTTGGGTTTTGGTAATGATCAGACCAATGATAAAGTTCGGACAAATAAATACATGCTGAACCTGAAACAAGATTTTAATTTCACCGATTGGTTGAAAATTGATTTGACGGTCAATCTAGCCATGACGGATAAGAAAAACAAATCGATGTATTCGGTAAACAATAGTATATTACCTTATATGATGTTTAAGGATGAAAATGGAAATGCTCTTTCTCATTCCGTGTTGAATTTTTACGAGCCGGATCGCTTGAATTATGAAAATTTGAGTGGAATTAGTTTGGATTATATTCCTTTGGAAGATAATCAGGATGGATTTAATAAATCGACACTTCTGAATGCTCGGGTGAATGCCGGAATTGAAATTAAATTGTGGAAAGGTTTGAGTTATAGCGGTCGTTTCCAGTATCAACGTAGCGAAGGCAAAATGGAGCAATTTGATGATCAGGAATCTTTCTCTGTGCGTCGGGAATTAGTTGAATTTGCCCAAGCTGCAACGACAGAGAATGGGGTTCCTACGTTTTATTTACCGGAAACCGGAGGTCATTACACGAATACTTCGACTTATAATACAGACTGGACGGTGCGTAACCAATTGATGTACGACCGGGATTTTGAAGAGAAAGCTTCGCACGTAACCGGTCTTGTTGGAATGGAGATTCGAGGAACCCTGACGAATAGTCATGGTACTTTCTCTAGAGGATATGACCCGCAAACAATGACTTATAATTCCTATGATGAGGGAGAATTGATCAAAAACGGGGTAAAAAATCCGATTCTGAAACAGGGAACATCTGCCGTGAACAAACTATCAAAGAAACATTTCACGGATAGTGAGACCGAGTATCGTTTTGTTTCTTTCTATGCTAACGGGGCTTATACCTATAATTCCAAGTACACGTTGAATGCCAGCATTCGTGTTGACCAGTCGAATCTATTTGGGAGCGACCCGAGTGTTCAATACAAACCAGTATGGTCTGTTGGTGGTGCATGGACTTTGGGACAAGAAAATTTCATGCAACACATCGGTTGGCTTGATCGTTTAGTTCTTCGCTTTAGTTACGGTTTGGGAGGAAACTCTCCGGATCCGGGTTTGGGAGGACCGTATGATGTATTGGTTGTGACGCAGGATGCCGTTTACCCGGGGAAAGGATATAACGTGGTGACTCCGGCCAATGATAAGTTGACTTGGGAAAAGACTAGGACTGTCAATGCCGGGGTGGATTTTTCCGTGTTACAAGGACGTTTGAATGGAAGCTTGGATGCTTATTTTAAAAAGACGACCGATTTGCTGGGTAATGTTCCCTTGAATCCTGTTACCGGTTGGGTGAATGCTTTGGCGAATCTGGGAACGATGACGAATAAAGGGTTTGAACTTTCGCTGAATAGTCTGAACGTGAATGGCGTATTTAACTGGTCGACAAATTTTACCTTGACCTACAATAAAAACAAAATTGAAGAGTTATCCGTTGAAAATGCCTTATCTCCTTCCAGCATTATCTATGAAAATTATGTAGAGGGATATGCAGCTGGTAGTTTATTTGCTTATCGTTGGGCAGGTTTGGATAATATGGGAGATCCGCAAGTGTACGATGAAAATGGGGAAAAAGTGAAATTGATACAGGATCTTACCGATTTGAAATGTATGCGTTATATGGGAACCATGCAGGCCCCTTGGTATGGAGGTTTGACAAATACGTTTAGCTATAAGGGCATAGAATTGTCATGTATGTTTGTTTATAATCTGGGACATAAAATGCGGAATGATGTTAATCAATTTTATGCAGGACGTATCACCTCGAACTTACATAAGGATTTCGATAGACGCTGGCGTCAACCTGGGGACGAAAACTATACGGATATTCCTTCTTACGAGGCAAACACGAAGACTTCAACAACTCGTCGGGATATAAATCTCTATCGTTACTCGGATCAACAAGTGCTGGATGCTTCGTACATAAAATTGCGTAACCTATCCTTGGCGTATGCTTTACCTAGTAGAATCTGTGATCGTTTGTCGGCAGAAAATATCAAGATACGTTTTCAAGTATCTAATTTATTCTACTGGGCTGCGAACCATGAAGGTATAGATCCAGAGGCGATAAATTTGCGGAATGGCTCACGTGTAACTCAGTTTGGACCATCTTGGTCGGTTGGATTGACAGTTAATTTTAAGTAATAATATAATGCGAAAAGATATGAAAACGAGATATAATATATTTTTCTTGATATGGGGTCTTTTGCTTTGCGGGTGCGACGATTTTCTCGATGTGAAGCCTAAAGGGAAGGATATTCCGGAAAAGATAGCTCATTATGACGGGTTGTTCAACAATACGATTCTGTCAAATTTAATCTTTTCAAAAGTAAATGAAAACGGTTCTATTACTGCGCAACAGTCTGAGATATATTTTATTTATATGACAGACGAACTGATTGCGGATGAGGCTTCATATGCCAATATGGGACGTTCGGCTCGGGCTGCATACACGTATGATCCGGATATATTTTTGGAAGAAGATTATAGTGCTGAGTGGAGTGCTGCTTATCAGCAGATTTATTTATACAATGTTATAGCCAACGGTGTGATGGATGCCGAGGACGGAACAACGCAAAAGAAAAAGGAACTTTTGGCCGAGGCCAGAGTAGGGCGTGCATTTATGCATTTTTATTTAACCCAATTCTTCTGTAAGCCTTATCAGAAAGCAACAGCAGCGACCGATCCTGGTGTGCCTGTCGTAACAAAGGCCAATTCTGGGGAGACTTCTTTTTCCCGGGGAACGGTAAAAGACGTGTATGATTTTATTATCAAAGAGCTAGAGGAGGCTTGCCCTGATTTACCGTTACAGACACAACATCGCCAAAGGGTATATCGTGCAGCCGGTTATTTCATGTTAGGTAAAGTGTATATGGCAATGGGAGAATATGGTAAAGCATTGGAGGCTTTGGAGATTGCTTACGAGGGAACACAGAATTCATCAATCACGTTGGAATTGTTTGACTATAACCAGGAGATTTATAATTGGGGTTACGCGGGAGCTTCCAATATATGGGGTATGACTTGTACCTATCCGATAAATTTGAGCGAGGATAATAATGAATTGATATATAACAAGCAGGTAAGTATTCTACCGATTACGATGTTTTTATATCCTCCGCAAGTGTACGTGAAACCAGAATACATGGCTTTGTATTCGGAGAATGATCATCGGGCCAAATTTTTTAGTAATAAGGATTATACCGGGGTAACCCAATGGCCTTATTATAAAAGAGTGTGCCGCTATATGTTTACCGTTTGCGGAGATCTTCCTGATTTGTACTTGATGTTGGCGGAATGTAAGGCTCGTACTGGGGATGAAACAGGAGCGAAAGCGGATTTGTTGACACTGAGAAAGAAGAGAATGCCGACAACAGAGGCCGCTATCCCTGCAAGCGTGAACAGCAAAGAAAAGTTAATTCGCTTCGTGTTGGAAGAAAGAACACGTGAATTCATGATGAGCGGAATGCGATGGTTTGATATTCGCCGCTTGTGGAATGATCCACTTTTTCAAGATGACAAGAAGAATTATACTCATAAAGTAGGTGAACAAGTTTATACATTGACAGAAGACCGATTGACTTACCGGATCCCGCCTAAAGTGTTGAGCTTTAATCGGGGATGGGTAGATAATAACTAATAGAAGGTGGAAATACTAAACAAGATATGATGAGAAAATTATTATTGATAGGTTTGCTTTGTCTACTCGGTGGAGAGTTGCAAATCATGGGACAGACGGATAATTACACGGTAAAAGGGAAATTATCCGGTATGAGTGAAGATATAAAAATTGTCGTTTTGAATAGCCAAAATGGAAATCTCCAGTTTGATACGTTAAAGGTAGAAAACGGTCAATTCGTGTATGTTGGAAAAGCAACACAACGAAAAGAATTGACATTTATGCGTTTGTCTAAAAAAGAACAGGAAGCGACTCATGCGAAATGGAAAGGGAAAAGAGGGATGATATTGTCGGGGAAGTTTGATTTAACCTTTTTTGTAGGTCCAGGAGCTCAAATTGAGATTCAAGGTGATCAAAAAGATTTTCCTTTCGTGGAGGTGGTGAGTGAGGATGAATTTAACCAAGGGATGATGGAATTACAGCATCTGAATTTGAAAGAGCTGAAAGAGATAAACGTTTTGCATGATGCGTTGAATGATGCCGTGTTGGCTGATGATTCAGTTGCCAAAATGGATGTTTTTAAGCAGCAAAATGCTCTGCGGGAATGTATTTCTCAACGTACGATGGAGTGGATTGCTTCTCATCTGGATAGGGAATACGCCATGTGGTTATATTTGAATTCAGGCTTGACTAATAAGACCGTGGGAGAATTGAAGCAACAATTTGATCGATTCTCAAGTGAGGTACAACAGTCTGAATCAGGAAAGAAGCTTGCAGAAATAATTCGGGTTAGGACAGCTTTGACTCCTGGAGCTCAGGCTCCCGATTTCACGTTGAAGAATATTTACACGGGTGAAGATATTCATTTGGCTGATTACAGAGGGAAATACGTGTTATTGGACTTCTGGGCTTCTTGGTGTGTTCCTTGCCGGAAAAGCCATCCCCATTTGATTCAAATTAATCAAAAATATAAAGGAGAGAATTTCATTCTCCTAGGCATTGCTTCAGACCGTAAAAACGAGGTCATTAAAAAAGCTGCCCAAGAAGATAAAATAGATTGGCCGCAAATGAATATTTACGAGAAACGAGATCAACAAAAACAACTCAACGAGATGTATGATATTTCAGCGATTCCGACTAAAATTCTAATTGATCCAGAGGGAAAGATCGTGGTGAAATATGTTGGCGATTCGGCCGGGCTTGATCAAGAATTAGAAAAGATATTCAAGAAATAGTAGAGGGATAAAATAGGGAATACTAAGCCTCTCATCAATGTTTATCTAAATTGATGAAAGGCTTAGTATTTTATGATTATGAGACCCGTACCTTCGAGAAAGGAATCAACGAGATCTTTTTTCGTGTGATACAGGCGGATGATTTTTTCTTCGATGGTGCCCTTGGTAATCAGACGGTAGATCGTTACCGGAGGAGGTGGTCGATCCGGTAGGTCCGGTCTTGAGGCTTGATTATGTACAAAATTAACTGTTAATAGGTTCTTATGCAATGATCCCGTGGAAAAATGCGAAGAGATCGGAAACATGTGCTGACGAGTATAATAGTTATTTCGTGATGAATAGGTGATTACTACTAGATGAAATACGTAAGATATATTCTTTTTAGATTATAAAAATACTTTATGAACCTTATTATATATAAGGTTCATATAAGGTTACTATAAGGTATCTATAAGGTTTATAACAGTATTCATCAGGTAGTGATCAACTTATAATAAAGAATTTAGATATTAATTGGGGATTATTTATTATCAAGTGGTATGCCCCCTCGTTTGCTGTTCCTTGGTTTGAACGAGTAACAGGGAATCAACCTTGAAATTGTTTTTTAATGCAGAGCTTAAAAGTGTGAGCGGGAGTTCTAGAATGCAACTTGTGTAGAAAAAGTATAAATATTGGATGATTTTTGTCAGATGGTTGATAATTGTGTTATCTTTGATAGACTTGCTGTAGGAATCAAGTTTAAGATGCGTGTGAAATTTATACTTTTTAGATGAAATTATTAATAAATCTATGCTCGTATTTGGGATATGGAATGTTGTGGGGAGTTAGTTTTCTGCCTCTACCCGTGATGTATTTGGTGACGGACGTGTTGTTCGTTATTTTGTTTTATGGTGTTCATTATCGTCGGAAAGTGGTCGATATGAATTTGCGGAATTCTTTCCCGGAGAAGAGCGAGGAGGAACGAAAGCGAATCGCCCGAAAGTACTATCGCCATTTGTGTGATACCTTTGCCGAGTTTTATAAATTGTGGCATATTTCGGAGGACGAGATCAAGAAACGTTGTGTTATGGTGAACATGGGCGTACCGCATCATTATTTTGAACAGGGACGTAGCGTAATTGCTTTTTCCGGGCATTACGGAAATTGGGAGATGATGTATTCTTATAAGCTGTGGGAGAAGGATGTCGAGTTGGTCCCGATTTATAAATCGATACATAATAAGGTTTTTGACCGGATGACTTGTAAAATCAGATGTCGCTTCGGGGCCACGCCTTTGGCAAAAGCGGATACGCTACGGGTGATGTTAAGGAATCAACAGGAAGGAAAGATTACGATGACGGGGTTTATCGGTGATCAGACACCTAATAAACGCTCTCTTAATTTCTGGACACGTTTCCTAAATCAAGACACAGCTGTGTTGGAGGGGACGGAAAGGATTGCCCGGAAGTTAAACCAACCGGTGGTTTTCGTGAATATGCGTAAGGTAAAACGAGGCTATTATCATGCCGAGTTTTACGACCTGTGTTCTGATCCGCAAAGTCTGCAACCGGGGGAATTGACTCGAATGCATATCCAGATGTTGGAACATTTTATTCGAGAGGAACCCGCGTATTGGCTGTGGTCGCATCGGCGATGGAAGCATAAAAGAGTGGTGGAAGAATAAAAAAATCCAGGACTAAAATCCTGGATTTTTTATAAAGTAATGTTTGAATTTTATTTCATTGCCTCTTCAATAGCGACTGCTACAGCAACGGTGGCTCCAACCATCGGGTTGTTACCCATTCCGAGGAATCCCATCATTTCCACGTGTGCGGGAACGGAGGATGATCCAGCGAACTGGGCGTCACCATGCATACGGCCAAGCGTGTCGGTGAAACCATAGCTGGCTGGGCCGGCTGCCATGTTGTCCGGGTGAAGGGTTCGTCCGGTACCACCACCGGAGGCTACTGAGAAGTATTTTTTTCCGGTTTCCATACACTCTTTTTTGTAGGTTCCGGCAACCGGATGTTGGAACCGGGTCGGATTGGTCGAGTTACCGGTGATAGAAACGTCTACCCCTTCATGACGCATGATTGCAACACCTTCCCGGACATCGTCAGCCCCGTAGCATCTTACTTGGGCACGTTCTCCATTAGAATATGCTTTTTCTTTCACGATTTTCAGTTCACCAGTGTAGTAGTCAAATTCGGTTTGCACGTAAGTGAAGCCGTTGATACGAGAGATGATCATGGCAGCGTCTTTACCCAAACCGTTCAAAATGACTTTCAACGGTTGCTGGCGTACTTTGTTTGCTGATTTTGCAATTCCGATAGCTCCTTCTGCGGCAGCAAAAGATTCGTGTCCGGCAAGGAATGCAAAGCATTTGGTTTCTTCACGGAGTAACATGGCTGCCAAATTACCGTGACCTAAACCTACTTTACGATCGGCTGCAACAGATCCCGGGATACAGAATGATTGCAAACCTTCTCCGATAGCCTCGGCTGCTTCAGCCGCTTTTTTGCATCCTTTTTTTATAGCGATGGCTGCGCCAACTACATAAGCCCAAGCTGCATTTTCGAACGCGATGGGTTGAATGTCTTTACACATTTTGTAGGGGTCGATCCCTTTGGCATCACAGATGCTTTTTGCATCTTCGATGTCTTTTATGCCGTAATTATTTAGAACCGCGTTAATTTGATTAATCCGACGGTCGTAACTTTCAAATAAAGCCATAATTCATGTTAGATTTAATGATTTTAGATTCGGGTTGGTACTTTCAATTTAAAATCTAAAATTTACAATTTATAATTAGTTTATTCTTGACGCGGATCAATGTATTTTACTGCATCCGCGAAACGACCGTATGATCCTGTTGCTTTTTCGACAGCTTCTTTGGGATCAATACCTTTTTTCAACATATCGGTAAATTTACCCAAGTGGATGAATTCGTAACCGATGACTTCTCCGTCTTCATCAAGACCCATACGGGTTACGTAACCTTCGGCCATTTCAAGGTAGCGGGTACCTTTTGCTTTGGTTCCGAACATGGTTCCTACCTGGCTCCTCATGCCTTTACCCAAGTCTTCGAGGCTGGCCCCGATGGGGAGTCCGCCTTCCGAGAAAGCACTTTGGCTCCGGCCGTAAACGATTTGCAGGAAAAGTTCGCGCATGGCTGTGTTGATGGCATCACAAACGAGATCTGTGTTCAAGGCTTCCAGTAAAGTTTTGCCCGGTAAAATCTCGGAGGCCATAGCCGCGGAGTGAGTCATCCCCGAGCAACCGATCGTCTCGATCAATGCTTCTTCTATGATCCCATCCTTGATGTTCAGGGTCAATTTACAAGCTCCCTGTTGCGGGGCGCACCAGCCAATACCGTGAGTTAATCCTGAAATATCCTTGATCTCTTTGGAACGAACCCATTTCCCTTCTTCTGGGATAGGTGCCGGACCGTGATTCGGTCCTTTTTTCACAACACACATGTGTTGTACTTCATGTGAGTAAATCATTGTTTTTGTTTTTTGTTGATATATTGTTAAATACCTTGCTTTTGTTTTAAAACCGGGCAAAATTAACACATTTGTTTTGGATAAAAAACATCTTATAAAACATAAAATTGTGCATACGTTTGCGTTTTAAGACGTTGTTGTATAGTGTATTACTAGTGGAATTTCAATGAAAAGGAAATAATGATTGTTGTGTTTGGCTTTTTGTTTCTTTATGCTTAGATTTGGTGGGTAAAATATTAAAGGATGAGGAAGTTGTTATTTATATGGGTGATCTAGTTATAACTTTTGAATTCTGCCAAATTTCGATTTTGTAATTGTGTGACAACTTATTCTTGTTACAAAGGTATTGTTTGTTTAGTATATTGTTTGTACAACCTTGGTTACGAAAGAGAAATAAAAGTAATACGATTGGGAGTAATTAACAACTTAATTGGTATTTTCAATATTAAATAGAGTGGTAAAAAATAAAGTAATGAAAATGCAGAGGCAAATTAACGATATTGAAATCATATTCAAAGAATATTATGGTTCACTTTGTTATTTTGCTTCTCAATATTTGAAAGATGAAGATGCGGTAGAAGATATTGTGCAAGACGTTTTTATCGCTTTACTGGAAAAGAAAATACGTTTCCAGTCTGAAATCCATTTGAAAAATTTCTTGTATTTATCCATTCGAAATGCTTGTTTGAATTATATTAGGAGTTCACGTTCGAGAGAGCAGTATGTTGCTTCTTTAATTTATGAAGAACAAATAGAAGATTTTGAGACAAATATTATTTTAACAGAAATTCATCAAGAGCTCGCTGCAGCTGTAGATAAATTACCGGTGGAGTGTCGTAAGGTATTTGATCTTTGTTATTTTCAAGGGATGGACAATGAACGTATTGCTAAAGAACTGGGATTGAGTATAAATACCGTTAAAGCGCAAAAAGCTCGTGGAAAAAAAATTTTAAGAGAGAATTTGAAAGATCTTTTCTTTTTCTTGATATTATTGAATCCTTTATGTTGATAGCGACTGAAAAAATATAGATCTATTGGAAAGAGGAAGTGATTTGTTTTTTTGAAAAAAATGAACATCTCATTTAATCCTTTTGGGAGTAGATCGTGTAATAATAATATATGAAAAAATATAACAATATATATCCATATGATATTGCCGCAGTAATATTGGCTTATTTGCGGGGTGAAATCGGGGAGGATGATCAACGGAAGTTAGAGGTTTGGTTGGACGAGTCTGATTCTCACAAGGTTCTTTTTACCCGAATTTTGCGTGAGGAGATGCAATATAGAGATATTCAAAAAATTTTATCCTATAATGCTAGTGAAGCGTGGCAGAGTGTGAAACAGAAAATGATTTGGAAAAAAAGAAAACGTTTGATGAGAATATATCAAATTGCGGCTTCTGTTGTGATTGTTGTGGGGGTATCTGTGGCTTTCTTGTTAACGAAGGAGGGAATAAAAACTCCGGTTTCTGAGGTATCAGAGATAATTCCTGGTCGATTTGCGGCTAAGTTGATAGCTGCATCTGGAGCGGTTTACCATCTGGATACCTTAGATCAGGTTGAGTTGGTAACTTCTTCTGCAGCGAATAATGGAGAAGAAGTTGTTTTTACTGATCGAGAAATAGAAAAGAATACAAAAGAAGTGAGATATAATAAAATAGAGATTCCAAAGGGGGGAGAATATAGAGTTACTTTAGGAGATGGAACGCGAGTATTTTTAAATTCACAAACGGAACTTCGGTTTCCGGAGAGTTTTGTTAATACTAAGCAACGTGTGGTATATCTTACCGGAGAGGCTTACTTTGAGGTTGCTAAGGACTCTTTGAAACCGTTTATTGTACAGTGTAAGGACTATATGGTTAAGGTTTTAGGGACTTCTTTTAATGTGAATAATTATGAAGAAGATAAGGTTTCTAAAACCACATTATCTACAGGAAAAGTTGAAATTGACATGGAAGGGGAATTGACTACTTTAAAACCAGGTCAACAGGCAATTATTAGAGAAGGCAAAATTGATGTAAAGGAGGTTGATGTTGAGACGTATACGACATGGATGTATGAAAATTTCCGATTCCAAAGTGAGAGTATTGAGGAAATTATGACAAAACTTTCTCGTTGGTATGTAATGGATGTGTTTTATATGAATGAGTCTGTTAAGAACTATCATTTTACAGGGTATTTACCTCGTTATGCAAAGATAACGGATGTATTAGAATTACTAAGTTTAACAACAAATATAGAATTTAATGTAAAAGGTAAAACAGTGACAGTTATGGAAAAATCGTAAAAATATAAAACCGAAGCTGCAACTCCGGTTTTATAAAAAATGTGTACTAAAAATAACCTTATTAAGGATTTACAAAGTAAATAATTTTTTTGTAAAAACAAAAAGAAGGATGTAGTAATAAATAACAATTTATTATGAATGTGTATAATGTTTGGTAATTACTTAAGCAGTAAGTGATAAGTTTGTGCTAAAACTTTTCTTCCTTAAGTAATATATTACTGGAAATAACCTAAATAATTTATCAATGGGAAAAAAATCAGAAGTGAAAGTGTTGAATAATGGTGGGCAATCATTAGGCTGCAAGCTAATGATATTACTATTGTTATTTACTCATTTGGCATTTGCCGGGGAACGTGCATTTAGCCAGCAAAACATTACTGTTCAATTTAATAAACAGTCGTTGAGTGAAGTGTTGCGTGTATTAAAGCAAAAAACAAGTTATGAGTTTTTGTACAATGATGAAGAGGTTAGTGGAATAACTGGAATAACAGCTTCTTTTACAAACGCTTCGTTACAAGAAATTTTAACAAAATGTTTGTCTGGGACAAAGTATAATTTTAAAATTGTAGATAATTTGATTGTTATTACGCCAGACGAGAAAAAGGATGAAGTTAAAAAGATGATTTTGAAGGGTAAGGTTGTTGGAGAGAAAGGTGAAGTTTTGCCGGGTGTAACGGTATTATTGAAAAAAACGACAATAGGAGTTTCAACGGATATCGATGGAAAATTTAAACTGGAATTACCTAAACAAGATTCTTTGATCTTGGTATTTTCTTTCATCGGAATGAAAACGTACGAATTGAATGTGAGTAAGATTAAGGATTTAGACAAGGAATTGATTGTTAAAATGGAATCGGATTCTGAAGATTTGGATGAAGTTGTTGTTACGGGGTATGCTAATATAAAGAAAGAGAGTTTTACGGGTAGTTCTATTTCTGTAAAACGGGAGGATTTATTGAAAGCTTCTTCAACGAATGTAATCCAAGCTCTATCTTCTTTTGACCCTTCATTTCGTATACAACAAAGTAATAAATGGGGATCGGATCCGAATGCTATTCCAGAGATATATATACGTGGACGTTCCGGAATAGGAGTAAAGGAGTTAGATAAGGATGCATTATCTAAATCTTCTTTGAAGAATAATCCCAATCTTCCCATTTTTATTATGGATGGTTTTGAGGTAAGTGTGCAAAAAGTGTATGATATGGATCCGATGCGAATAGAAAATGTTCAAATATTGAAAGATGCATCGGCAACGGCAATGTATGGTTCTCGAGCTGCTAATGGAGTTGTTGTTATTACAACTGTTGCACCAAAACCAGGAGAGGTGACAATCTCTTATAGTTTGACTGGAACACTTTCTGTTCCAGATCTTTCGGATTATAATTTGGCTGATGCGAAAGAGAAGTTGGAAATAGAACAGAAAGCCGGACTTTATACATTAGAATACTATACAAGTTGGGAGCAAGCGTTAGATGCTTATAATGAGCGTTTGTTACGAGTTCAGGAGGGTGTGACTACAGATTGGTTGTCGATGCCTTTACGTAATGCATTAAATCATAAACATAGTTTGTCTATTGAAGGAGGAAATGCAGATTTACGGTATGGTCTTGATTTATCTTATAATAACAATAATGGGGTAATGAAAGATTCTTATCGGAATACGTTAAATTTAGGATTTCATATTGATTATCGTTTGAAGAATTTGCAGGTTGTTAATTATATTGAGTACAATTATACTAAGGCGCAAGAATCTCCATATGGTGATTTCTCGGATTATGCCCATTTACAACCTTATGATCGGCCTTATGATAAAAATGGTAACTTGATTTCTGGATTGTTGGAATTTTCCACTAAAACACATAAAGAGGCGAAGGTGAATAATCCATTATATGAGGCCCGTTTAAAAAACTACGAGTATGATAAAGGTGATGTTTTTATTGATCGGATTATGGCTCAATGGTTTCTAACGGATTATTTACATTTGAAAGGACAATTTGCAGTGACAAAAGAATTCACAAAAAAAGAACGTTTTATTGATCCGTTATCTTCGAATTCAACGTCAAAAGACCAAGGAGAAGACGCTGAATTGGCGGGAGATCTTTATTTGACGAAGGGAGAAGGGACGAACTGGGATGCTCAAGTTGGCGTTTATTTGTCTAAAGCATTTGGAGGACATGCGTTGAATGTTTCTGCAGTGATGAATGCTACTTCCCGTCAGTCTGAAAGTACATCTAGTCATTATCGCGGATTTCCTTCTGGGGAATATCATTCACCGAATTATGCAGCAGAGATTAAAGAAAAACCTAGTAAAACACAAAGTTCTAGCCGTTTAGCTGGTTTTTTACTGTTAGCAAACTATACTTGGAATGATATTTATTTAGCAGATGTATCTGTACGTTTTGATGGGTCATCAGAATTTGGCTTAGATCAAAAATGGGCTCCATTTTGGTCTTTTGGGGCAGGTCTTAATATGCATAATTATAAATTTCTGCAAAATAATAAAATAATTAATCGGTTAAAATTACGAGCTTCGTACGGGCAGACTGGTAAAGTGAATTTTCCATCTTATAGTGCTCGGACTGTTTATCAAACTTTTGATCGTTGGTATATTGGAGGATTTGGAGTTAGCTTGAAAGCATTAGGGAACAGAGATTTAAAATGGGAAACAACGAATAAGTTAAATATAGGAACGGATTTAGAATTTTGGAATAGCCGAATTTCATTAGTTTTTGATTATTATTATAACAAAACGGTAGATTTGATTACAGATGTTACTCTACCGGGATCAGCAGGATTTACTTCATATAAAAGTAATTTGGGAGAAACTTTGAATAAAGGGTTTGATATTCAGTTCCGTTTGGATGTTGTGAAAAATAAAGAATGGAATGTGGCTTTATGGGGGAATTTGAATCATAATAGGAATGAAATCTTAAAAATTTCAGATGCTTTAAAAGCTTATAACTCACAAGTTGAAGATTTTTACGCTTTAGCAGAGGAAAGTTCGACTCCAACTACGGATTGGACTGATGCAAATAAAACATATGAAGATTTTATTAAACCGATTATGAAGTACGAGGAAGGTGCTTCTTTGACAGCAATTTATGGTGTTCGTTCATTGGGAATTGATCCTACCAATGGAAAAGAATTATATTTGTATCGTAACGGTAAGGTTAGTAACGTGTGGAAGGCAACTGAAGAGGTTGTTCTTGGAGATACAGAACCTGAAGCGAGCGGTTCTTTCGGATTAAATTTGACGTACAAAAACTTTTCTTTATTTGCCTCGTTTGGGTATGAATGGGGAATGCAAACATATAATGAGACGTTGGTTTCGAATGTTGAGAATGCAGATATAAGAGGAAGTAATGTTGATAAGCGGGTGTTGACTCAACGTTGGGAAAAACCAGGAGATATTGCTCCATTAAAGGATATTAAAAATATGGATAATGTGACGTTACCAACATCCCGCTTTGTTCAGGATGAGAATACATTATCTTTAGATGCGTTAACTGTGAGCTATGATTTTGATCCAGTATGGCTTCGCAAGATCTTTTTGAAAACACTTCGATTGGAAGTGAGTACTAACGAGCTGTTCCGGTTATCAACGGTAAAACAAGAGAGAGGAACTAGTTATCCTTTTGCCAGAACAGTGAATTTTTCTTTACGTGCAACTTTCTAGTAAGCTAAAAGTATGAAAAATAGATTATTGTATTTAGTTTTTGTTTTGCCGTTCTTTATGTTTTCATGTAATGGATGGCTGAATGTCGAGCCGGAAGATGAAATTACAGAAGAGAAATTATTTTCTTCAGGAAATGGTTTTCGACATGCTTTAAATGGTATTTATTATGCAATGGAATCTGCGAATTTGTATGGTAAACATTTAACGTGGGGAGTTACAGATGCGTTGGGACAAATATATGATTATACGAAAAGTGGAAGTGTGAATGAGATGCAATACGGAGCGTCTAATTATGATTGGGATTATTATGCATTAGATCCAATTTGGACTTCTATTTGGAAAGAATCTTATAATATTGTTGCTAATTGTAATAATTTGTTGCAGCAAATAGAGGCTGCTGATCCTGAAATGTTTTATTATAAAGAGAAGGAAAAATCTATGATTTGGGGTGAGGCATTAGCGTTACGGGCGTTTATTCAATTTGATATGTTACGTTTGTTTGCCCCAGCTCCTGCAGCTAATCCTGGAGATCGTAAGTTTATTCCTTATGTAGATACTTATCCTTCGTATGTTTCTATTCCGAAAACGGTTAATGAGTGTTTGGATTGCATTACCCGTGATTTGAAAGAAGCTAAACAGTTATTATGGAAGTTTGATACCGCTAATGCTTTTTCTCGGAATAATAATTTTGAAATGGCAAATTCTGGAGAAATGACGTTTTTGGTTCGTAGAGGATTTCACTTGAATTATTGGGCTGCTACGGCTTTGTTGGCAAGAGTGTATTTATATGCTCAGAAAGAGGATGAAGCCTTGGAACAGGCGAATGAGCTAATGACTTTTGCGTCAGAACGAGGTGCTTTTAGACCAACGGATCGATTTTCTAGTGGCGACAGGAAATGTTATTCTGATGTTATATTTGGTTTGCACGTTATAGATTTATTGGATTATAATTCTGCTGTAAATAAGATGTCAAATGAGGATCGGCAGTATTATTTATGTATTTCGGATATTCAAAAAAATTATTTTAAGGATGATTTGTACAAAGTAGATAGTGACAATGAAGAGATGATGAAGTGTAATGATTATCGTTATTCCTATTGGATTGAGGATATGAATAATTATCACAGCTATTATCGTTTTAGGAAATATGATGCAATGAGTGCTGGTAGTGCAAGTACGATTGAGGTTTCTGATTATATCGTGCCATTGATTCGTATGACAGAGATTTATTATATAGCAGCTGAAATTTTAGGGAAACGGGGTGGAGATGGATTAACAAAAGCGAAGTCATATTTGTCTTATGTAAAAAGTTGTCGAGGCTTGAAAAGTAGCGATGCCTCGATGAGGCAACTTGTAAGTGCTGGAACGGATGAATTTATGGATATATTAATTAATGATATGCGTCGGGAGTGGTTAGGAGAAGGACAGACATATTTTATTTATAAGCGATTGAATCAGAATATTCCAGAGGCTAATGGTAATTTTTTTACAGCTTCAGAAGATGTGTTTGTGGTTCCGCTTCCGGATATTGAAACTGATATAAATTGATGATTATGAAAAAATGTATTTTGATATTATTAGTAGGGATAAGCATATTGATAGCTTGTAATGAAGAGAAGATAATGGAATATTCAGGAAATACTCTTTATGTGTATTTTGCTGCAGATGCAACTAAAGATAGTACAACTTTTACATTTCAAGCTTATCCTAGTGGAGAAATTCATGTAAAAATTCCTATGAAATCCAATGGTGTATGGTTGACAGAAGATCGGGAGTTTACTGTATCTGCCGATGAGAGATTTACAACCTTACCTTCGGAGTTATATGTATTACCGGAAAAGTGTATATTTTCTAAAGGGCAGGCTGAAGATACGATAGAGATCACATTACTAAATGGAGCAGTGTTAAACGAGAAAACCTGTCGTTTAATGTTGAAAGTCGATGAAACAGAATTTGTGAAGGAGGGAGATAATAATTATAGTCGGAATATAATTTTGGTTTCTAATAAATTAGAATGTCCTCAGTGGTGGACTGTTTTGGATGGCGGTTATGGTGGTACTCCAGTTTTTAATATAGCAGAGTATCTTTATTTAGGAGAGTATTCAGAGACGAAATATAAGTTATTTTTACAAATGTTAGCTGAAGATGGGGTAGAATTTGATGGGCAAGATAAATTGATTTTGAAAAAGTATTCTTTACGATTGAAACGTTATATAGAAGAATATAATAGTGATCCGGTGAATATAGCAAATGGTACGGCTCCGTTGAAGGATGAAAATGGTAATGAATTAGTACTTCCTGTTGTTGGATAAAAATGAATAGGATATGAAAAAGAGTTATATATATTTATTTATCTGGATATTGCTTGTTGGGTGTTTGGACGATAAGAGTAATTATGATTATAAGGATTTAAATGATTTTGAAGGATGGGATACAGAAGGTGTTGAAAATGTTGAAAGTAGTTATACTTTGTATCCTGGTGAAAAAATAGATTTTGAACCTGTAGTGCATTTTTCACTTGATACCCTGAATCCTGATGCTTCTTATGCATGGTATTTGGGAGGAGAGAAAGAAATGACATTATTGCAAGAGGGTTTGAATTATACATATACAGCAGACAGATTGGGAACTTTTGAGTTATTATTTTGTGCGACAGATAATAAAAGTGGAGTTACGTTTTCTAAATCTATTGTAGTTGATGTGGTCTCTGCTTGGAAAAATGCTTGGATGATATTGTCTAAATCAGCGGCAAATGAATCTCAGTTGTCATTGATTTTATCGAAAAAGCAGTCTAAGAAAGTGATGGTTGATGGCAAGGAACAGTCTGTAGATACAGTCGTTTATGTGGGGGAGAATATTAATTTAGTTCCTAACTTGGGGCAAGGTCCGCGTAAATTGGTGGAAAATTTTATTTATCCAACGGCAACAGGTATTGATATAGAAGATGAAGTTATGGTGTTGCAACAAAGTGGCCCTGTTGAACTAGATGGCAATGAATTGAAACCGGTCGGTTATGCAAGAGAAGAATTTTTTGATGGGGTACCAGATAATTTTGACCCGGTAGATGCTGTTTTGAGCTATAGTGGGAAATGGTTGTTGAACAAGGATAATTATATCTATATGGCAAATCTTTCAGTTGCCGTTGATTTACATTCTGGATTTTATTTAAAAGATCCGTCACTTAGTGGTAAGAAGGTGAAAACTTTGTTGCCTTATTATAAAGGAGATAACTATGGGAACTTTTTAATAGTAGGAATAGATGAAAATAATACATATTTTGGTATTATGGACGATGGAGAGTGTGCTTATGGAGAGACGGACTATGTAATATTGCCAGCTAATTATGTAGGAGCTTGTCTAGAACTGGCAAATTTATCTCAAGCGGACAATCCATTCTTATTTAAGAATGTAGAAGGAGAATTTGTTTTTCATGCATGGGCAAATCAGTGTGGAGGATATTATGATCCCCCTGCTTATTTTTCGATTTTGAGTCAAAATGGAATTTATTATTGGCATCGTTATATTCTCAATAGGACTAATTATAGTTATCAACCCGGGGAGAATATGATTGTAGAGGAAAGTGAATATGGACAACTGCCAAATTCTATTATGGCCGATTATCGATGTGCGGCTTTATTGCCTTGGCATGAATTATTAGTTATTGCTTCTGGTAATAAATTACATATTTATAATTATTGGGAAGAGAGTATTGTAAATATTATTGATTTGCCACAATTTAGCTCTGAGATTGTTGATATGGCAGTAAAAGATTATAATCATTATTCTCTAAAATATAATGCACATTTAGCTGTAGCATTAAAATCTGGAGAGGTGTATGTGTTTGAAGTAAAACACAATACGAATGAAGGTACAGCGGAGTTACTTGAGATATATCATCAAGAAGGCTTTGGAGAAATTGTTGATATTGAATATAAGTTTGGAAGTGGAACTAGATTAGGAACAGGAAGTTTGTATTAAAATAGATGTACGATAAATGAGATTTCGAAGGGAGAACATCTCCCTTCGAGGTATTTAATTTGTCAAAAAATAGCATTTAAATTGATTGTAAATCTGTATGTAATTTATGAAAAGGTTGTTCGTATCATTTATATTATTATTACTGTTATCAGAATTGGTTGCTCAGCAGAAAGCGAATTATCAATTGGCTGAGAAATTCAAGGATTTGTCTTTGACGAGTTTGGTTGGAAGAAATAGTATGAATCTTTTTCCAAGGCAAATTAATGATACTGATAAATTTTGGTTCGAGTTTTACACGGAGGAAGGAAGGAAATTTTATTTTATTGATCCACCGAGGGGAGAGAAACGTTTACTTTTTAATAATACAGATATTGCACAAGGAGTGAGTTTAATTACTCGTAAAGCATACAATGAAAAAGATTTAAGAATTTCTGATATCACATTTTCTAAAGATATGTCTAAGATGATGTTTTCGATGGATGGATATTATGAATTTGATTTTAAGACGAAAAAGGTACGTGAACTACCAGAGAAAGTTACTTCGGAAGAAGATAATGAAATAATTTATTCTTGGATGAATTTTTCTCCGGATAAAAAATATATATTGTATGCGAAGGATCATAATTTATATGTGAAAGGGAATAAATATCGAGGAATGGATACAACTGAAATTCAGTTGACTACGGATGGTGTGAAATATTATTCTTTTGCCCGAGAGCCAGAGAATGACCAAGAAGGTGAGGTGGAAACTAATGCACGTTGGTTTAAGGATTCTAGGCATATCTATGTTGTTCGAGAAGATAGCCGGAAGTTAAAAGATATGTTTGTGGTAAATTCTTTAACAAAACGTCCGACTCTTGAAAAATACCGTTATGAAATGCCAGGGGAAAAAGATTTGTGTCAATATGAATTATGGATTATAGATATAGAAGATAAAACCGCTCGAAAAGTTCCTGCTGATAAATGGACAGATCAATATATTCAAGTGCTTCAACCCGGAGAAAAAGGAGATAAACTTTTTTTTCAACGTTTTAAGCGTACTTGGGATGAAGTTGATATTTGCGTTGTGAATACAAAAACTTTAGAGGTCAAAGAATTAATTCATGAGGTAGATAAACCTTACCGGGATTATCATATGCAGAATACGGTTATTTTGAATGATGGTGAGGATATCTTATTCCGTTCTGAGCGTACGGGATGGGGGCACTATTATCATTATGACGGGGAAGGACGTTTGAAAAACGTGATTACTTCGGGGCCTTGGGTTGCTGGACAAATGGTTGCAATAGACACTGTTGGGCGTACGATTTATTTTTATGGGCAAGGTAGAGAGAGTGGTGTTGACCCTTATTATTATATGCTTTATAAGGCTCATATTGATCGTGAGGGAGTTACCTTGTTGACTTCAGAAAATGCTCAACATGGAATTACTTTCTTAAAATCTAAACGTTATTTTGTAGATACATATTCTCGGGTAGATATGGCTCCTAAGTTTATTTTAAAAGATAACCAGGGAAGAGAGATTTTAGAACTGGCTAAATCGGATATTCGGCGTTTGCAGGAAATGGGATGGCGGGCACCTGAACGTTTCACTGTGAAAGCTGCAGATGGTTTGACAGATTTATACGGAGTTATGTGGAAACCGGCAGATTTTGATCCTAATAAAAAATATCCAATCATATCTTCCGTTTATCCGGGGCCTTTTTTTGAATATGTAAATACTTCTTTCCAAATAGATGATGGTTATAATATGGAGTTGGCCCAGCTTGGTTTTATTGTTATTGCGGTAGGTCACCGGGGAGGTACACCCATGCGGGGTAAATATTATCACACCTATGGGTATGGGAATCTTCGGGATTATCCTTTGGCAGACGATAAATATGCCATAGAACAGCTAGCGGATCGTTATTCTTATATTGATATAACCAAAGTGGGGATATTCGGTCATTCCGGGGGAGGTTTTATGTCAACCGCGGCCATTTGCACTTATCCTGATTTTTATAAAGCGGCCGTGTCATCTGCGGGGAATCATGATAATAATATATTTAATCGTGGATGGTCTGAAATATATCATGGGGTTCGAGAGACAGAAAAAATAGTTAAAGGGAAAGATGGAAAAGATAGTACTGTATATACATATACTTGTAAAGTTCCGACAAATATTGAACTAGCTCATCGATTGAAGGGGCATTTACTTTTAGTTACCGGAGATATGGATAAGAATGTTCATCCGGCACATACATTTCGTATGGTAGATGCTTTAATTAAAGCTAGAAAGAATTTTGAAATGCTTGTTTTACCAGGGAACGGTCATGGGTTTAGGGAGAAAGCTGACAAATTTTTTGAACGTAGGTTGTGGTATCATTTTGCAAAGTATTTATTAGGTGATGAAAGTACAATGAATAGTGAAACTGAAGATTAAGCAAAAGATGAATAGAATAGTTGTTTTTGTCGGTTTAATTTTATGTGTCCTGTCGTTGAAAGGGCAACAGAAAGCTAATTATAAATTGGCAGAACGTTTTGGAAAATATGATATTGTTGGAGTTTCAGAGAATAGTATGGCAATTCGTCCGGAATTTATAAATAATTCTGATCGTTTTTGGTACTATTTTTCAGATAGTAATGGAAAAAAATATTATTATGTTGACCCAGCAAAGAAACTAAAGCGTTTATTATTTGATAACGATGAATTATTGGCTCAGATTAGTAAAGAAACACGAAAAGCATATGACTCAAAAAAATTGTCACTCGGTGATATCACATTTGATAAAAAAGAACGTTCATTTACTTTTGAATTTGATGGAGCCAAATATAGATACACATTGAAAACAAGAAAGGTTGAAAAAATAGATACGCTGAAGCCTTGGGTTGGAACGGAGTCGTGGATAAAATATTCTCCAGATAGTACTTATATTTTATATGCTAGAGAACATAATTTATACGTGAAGGGGAATAAGGAGAAAGGAAAGGATACAACAGAGATTCAGCTAACATTTGATGCGGAAAAGAATTTTACTTTTGCGAAAGAGTTTGATGATTCTGATGTAGAAGTTGAATCTATTGCTTCATGGTTTAAAGATTCGAAAAAAATATATGCGGTAAGGGAGGATGCTCGTAAAGTGAAAGATTTGTATTTGGTAAATAGTTTGTCAACTCCTCGTCCTACGTTGAAGACTTATAAATATGAAATGCCTGGTGACAAGGAAATTTCCCAGAGTGAATTATTGGTCATTGATGTTGAAACGAAAAAAATAACAAAAATTGAAACAGATAAATGGCAAGATCAATATTTAGAGGTATTATATACTACTAAAAATTCGGATAAAATTTATTTTGAACGAATCAATAGAGCTTTTAATGAAAAAGAATTGTGTGTAGCGGATGTTAATACGGGGACTACGAAAGTATTGATTAATGAAAAAGATAAACCATTTCTTGATTTCAAAATGGTAAATATTTCTTTTTTGAACGATGGGCAAGATATTATATACCGCTCTGAACGTACGGGATGGGGGCATTATTATTTATATGATGGAGAGGGTAATTTGAAAAATGAGATAACTTCGGGAGCTTGGGTTGCTGGACCAGTGAGCGAGATAGATACGGTAGGACGTGTTCTTTATTTTTATGCATTAGGAAAAGATAAAAATATAGATCCTTATTATTACGTGTTGTGTAAAGCTGATTTGGATAAACCTAATTCGGTAGAACAATTAACGTTTGATAATGTAAACCATATGGTTGACTGGTCTAAATCATTTAATTATTTTATTGATACTTACCAAAGGGTGGATTTGGAACCACATATTGTTTTACGGGATAAGCATGGGAAAAAAATTTTGGATTTAGAAAAAGCTGATATATCCCGAATGAAGGAAATGGGATGGAAAGCTCCAGAACGTTTCACTGTGAAAGCTGCAGATGGTTTGACGGATTTATATGGAGTTATGTGGAAACCTTTTGATTTTGATTCGACAAAGTGTTATCCGATTATTTCTTCGGTTTATCCGGGACCTTTTTATGAATATGTTCCTACTCAGTTTGAATTTATACATAAACATAACACGCAATTGGCCCAGCTTGGTTTTATTGTTATTGCGGTAGGTCACCGGGGAGGTACACCCATGCGGGGTAAATATTATCACACCTATGGGTATGGGAATCTTCGGGATTATCCTCTGGCAGACGATAAATATGCCATAGAACAGCTAGCGGATCGTTATTCTTATATTGATATAACCAAAGTGGGAATATTCGGTCATTCCGGGGGAGGTTTTATGTCAACCGCGGCCATTTGTACTTATCCTGATTTTTATACTGCAGCAGTTTCAGCCGCAGGGAATCATGATAATCACATTTATAATAAATGGTTTACTGAAACTCATCATGGAGCAAGTGAGATAAAGAATGAAATAAAAGATAGTATTCATGGTGACCGTGTAGAATATAGTTATAAATTTCGAGTAGGGACAAATATAGAACTAGCAAAACGTTATAAGGGTGGCTTGTTACTTGTTACTGGAGATATGGATGATAATGTCCATCCGGCACATACATATCGTATGGTAGATGCTTTAATTAAGGCTGAAAAAGATTTTGATATGTTTGTATTACCGGGGCAAGAACATGGTTTTGGAGGCGAAGCTGAATTGTTTTTTGAACGAAAATTATGGGCTCATTTTGCTAAGTTTTTGTTAAAAGATTCTTCTGCAGATTATAAGAGTACGATAGGAAAATAAGAAAATGAAAATGAATAAATTTATAATTTTTTTAGGTTTACTCGTGTTTCATGTTGTCAGTGTTGCGCAACAAGTAGCTAATTATGAGCTGGCGGAACGAATGCGACAGATAACCCAATCTCCAATCAGTCGTAACACGTTAATGATAAGACCAAATTTTATAAAGAATACAGATTGTTTTTATTATTCTTTTCAAACGAGTGAAGGGAAGAACTATTATTGGGTAGATCCTAAACGGAAAGTAAAAAAATTGTTGTTTGATAATACAGAATTAATTGCCAAGATAAGTGAAATCACACGAAAACCTTATAATCCTAAAAATTTGGATATAGAGATAAAATTTTTAGATGAAGAAACGTTTAGATTTTACATAGATCATAGATATTTTGCTTACAATATCCGGACAAAAGAGTTAAAGCCTTGGGACAATAAGATTAATGGGAATATAGATCCTTATTGGAAGTATTATTCTCCGGATAGCGCTTATATGCTATATGCTAAACGTCATAATTTGTATCTTGTCGGTAATGCTGCTAAAGGTAAAGATACTATTGAAGTTCAATTGACAAAGGATGGGGAGATGTTTTATTCTTTTAATCGAGAAGATGAGGGTGAGTTGGATGGTCGTTTTTTATGTAATGCTAAATGGTTTAAAAAGGGTAATAAATTTTATGCTTTACGGGATGATTCCCGTAAAGTGAATGATATGTGGCTAGTAGATGTAATGGCTCAACCCCGTCCACAACTAAAGACATATAAATATGAAATGGCAGGAGATCGAAACGTGGTTCAATATCGTTTAATAATTGGTGATGCGGAGACCCGTGAAGTTAGGGAAATTGATATTACACGTTGGCCGGATCAATACGTAGATGTTTTATATTCCAGTAATGATGGGAAGCGTCTTTATTTGCAGAGGTATAAGCGAACGTGGGATGAATCAGATATTTGCGTGGTTAATGCAGAAACTGGAGAAGTAAAATCTCTTATTTATGAGAAAAATAAGCCTTACTTAGATTACCAATTACGATGTGTTGCATTTTTGAATGATGGAGAGGAAATATTGTTTCGCTCTGAACGTAGCGGTTGGGGACATTATTATTTATATGACAAAGATGGTAATTTGAAAAATCAGGTGACTTCTGGTGCATGGGTTACTAGCCCCTTGATAAAATTGGACACTTTACGTCGCCAGATTTATTTTTACGGTTATGGGAAAAAAGAGGGAGTCGATCCTTATTATTATGTTTTATACCGGGCTGATTTGGATAAGCAAAATAAATTAGTTTGTTTGACTCCGGAGAATGCGACACATAATGTGACCATATCTCCTTCTGCGGATTATTATATAGATGGTTTTTCTCGAGTAGATATGGAACCGAGGAATGTTGTACGTGATCGGAAAGGGAAAATAATAATGAGATTAGAAGATCCTGATTTACATCGTTTATATGAAATGGGTTGGAAAGCTCCTGAACGTTTCACTGTAAAAGCTGCGGATGGGGTAACAGATTTATATGGTGTTATGTGGAAACCTTTTGATTTCGATTCAACGAAACGTTATCCGATTATTTCTTGCGTGTATCCAGGGCCTTTCTTTGAATATGTGCCGACTCGTTTTACTATAAATGACGAACTAAATACTCGTTTGGCCCAATTGGGTTTTATTGTTATAACAGTTGGACATCGGGGATGTTCTCCCATGCGAGGTAAATACTATCATGCTTACGGTTATGGAAATCAACGTGATTATCCTTTAGCAGACGATAAATATGTGATAGAGCAATTAGCGGATCGTTATACGTTTATCGATCGGAGTAAAGTGGGGATTTATGGACATTCTGGAGGAGGTTTTATGGCTGCAGCAGCCATTTGTACTTATCCTGATTTTTATTCTGCAGCAGTTGCTTCTGCAGGAAACCATGACAATAATATGTACAATAAAGGTTGGGTAGAAATTCATTATGGGGTACAAGAAAGGAAGACTATGGTAAAGGATTCTTTGGGCAATGAGCATGAGAAAGTCTCGTATTATACTTCTAGTAAAACGAATATGGATTTGGCTAAAAATTATAAAGGAGGGCTTTTACTTGTGACTGGAGATATGGATGAAACAGTTCATCCTGCGCATACATTAAAAATGGCAGATGCGTTAATTAAGACCGGTAAAAATTTTGATATATTAATATTACCGGGTAATGATCATGGTTATAGTGGTGTGGCAGAATATTTTTATGAACGTAAGTTATGGCATCATTTTGCCCGTTTGCTTTTAGGAGACTCCTCTGCAGATTATCAGTGTGATTTGGATTATTTTATGAAGAGATAGGTTTGAGGGAAGAATAGTAATAAATATAAGATTTTTTATAATGAGACAGAGAATCATTATTATTTTTATAAGTATTTTACTCTTTCAAGGAATAACAGAAATGTCTTTTGCGATTGGTGAAGATAGAGTAAAAAAGAATTCTGTTGATAAAGGATTTATTTCGAAAAAGGTTCTAGATACTGCTGCTTATAAATTATGGAAAAGAGTGGAGTCGCCTGATATTTCAGATGATGGAAAATGGGTTACATATCAATTGATATATATAGACTCAAAAAAAAGAGATACATTACCGCCAGTTACTTATTTATATAATTCGGATAGAAAAGAAACATTTGAATTGAAACAAGTTGAACGGCCTACTTTTTTTGCTAATGGGAAATGGTTGCGTTATACGGTGATGGCATCGGAAAAGGATTCTTGTACGCAAGATTCAACTTTTCTGTTGCGATTACAAAATATGAAAAAAACGTATTGGGATAAAAAGTATGACTTTAATGTGTATGGTACTTCAGCATTAATAACTTATTTATATCCAGTAAATAATGGGAAAGAGAATTTCAATAGGTTAGTTATTCGTAATATCGAAACTAACGACTCGATAGTAATGGATAGTGTGGAGAATTATACGTTGTTAAAAGGACATAAAACGATGGTTTATGTAAAGAATCATGGTGATTATAAATCTTTATGCTATAAACCATTGAAAGGGAAACCTGTTGTTATTTTTTCTGATAGAAAAACTTTGTTAAAAGATTATTTTCTATTACCTGATCAAATGCAAGGAACTTTTACAGCGGCTTCTGATACTTCAAAAATGAAAAATCCGAATCTTCTTTATTCTTTTTCTTTACCTAAAGGAGAATGTCAACTTCTTGTGGATTGGGAACGAGTAGATTTTCCTCAGAATTACATGTGGAGAGGTCGTGCCTATCGTTTATCTAATGGAGGAAAAAGGATTATTTTGGATGTAGATACGTTAGAGCCTAAGGTTAAAAAAGAAAAAGGTAAAAAGGATACTAGTTTTAATTTGGAATTGTGGACTTGGAATGATGAAGTTTCTTCGTTACAACAGCGGGAAGGATACTATCGACCTAATAATGTAAAATTTGCTTATAATGTAGATACTAAAGAATGTTGTCAAGTGACAAATTCAAAAATGGAAAAATTGATTGTGCCATCAGGAGATAAGTATGATTATGCTTTTGCTTTAGATGAGTCTCCGTATAAGCGTTTTGCAGATTGGAAAAGTGATATTAATGCAGATATTTATTTGATAAATCTAAATACAGGAAAAGCTGTATTATTTGAAAAAAATGCTTTTGAAGAACCTGTGTGGAGCCCGAATGGTAAATATGCAGTGTGGTATAATGCGTTAGAGAAAGCGTGGTATAAAATTAATCCGGTTACCGGGGAACGGACGAATATTTCCCAAGCAATAGGTTATCCTGTTCATAATGAATTACATGATCAGCCCAAACCCGCAGATGCGTATGGTATTGCGGGGTGGTCAAAAGATGGAAATGTAGTTGTGTTATACGATCGTTACGATCTGTGGGAGATAGATTTAACGGGAGAAAGACCTGTTTGTTCATTAACTCGTGGATACGGGAGGGCAACGAATCGACAATTTCGCTTATTGCAAGATGATTATGAAGATGAGATTATAGATTTAAATAAGAGTTTTCTTATGACTTCTGTGAATTTAGAAAATAGGGATGAGGGAGTTTATCGTTTTCTTGCAGGGGGAAAATTAAAACAATTGATAGAAGGTCCCTTTTCAATATCTATTCTTCAAAGATCAGAGAATCAAAAAGCTTGTATTTTTTATAAACAAAGTTATACTGAATTTAGAGATTTATGGTGGAGTGATTTGATGTTCATGAATCCTTCACGGTTAACAGACGCAAATCCTCAACAGAAAAATTATTTTTGGGGGACAGTGAAGTTGGTGAAATGGACTAATTATAATGGGAAAGAAAATGCTGGATTACTTTATTTACCAGAAAATTATGATCCGCATAAACGATATCCTGTAATCGTGAATTTCTATGAAACACATTCAGAAACTTTGCATGATTATATTGTTCCTACGTTAAGTAGTGGTATGATAAATGTGGTATCTTATGTTAGTAATGGGTATGTTGTATTCATGCCGGATATACATTATACCGTAGGAGCTCCTGGGGAGAGTTGTTATGATGCGGTAATTAGTGGAACTCAGATGCTTATTGATCAAGGAATTGCGGATAAAGATCGAATTGGAATTCAAGGACACAGTTGGTCTGGTTATCAAGTAGTATATTTAGTGACACGGACGAATATGTTTCGATGTGCTAGTCCGGGAGCGGCGGTGTCTAATATGGTTTCTGCATATACCGGGATTCGAACGGGGAGTGGGATGCCACGTATGTTTATGTATGAAGAAACTCAAAGTCGTTTAGGTAAATCTTTGTGGGAAGATAAAGAGATGTATCTTCGTCATTCGCCGATATTAAATGCCGATAAAATACAAACACCGTTATTGATATTTCACTGTGATGGTGATGAGGCAGTCCCCTATTCTGAAGGTTTGAATTTATTTTTGGCTATGCGACGTTTACAAAAGCCTGCTTGGTTATTAAATTATAAAGGTGAACGACATTTTCTTTATAACCCAGCAGCTGAGCTTGATTGGAGTATTCGTTTACAACAATTTTTTGACCATTATTTGAAAGGTATGGCAATGCCTCGCTGGATGAAAGAAGGTATTCATGCTCGTGAACGTGGGATAGATCAAAAGTATGATTTTGTAAAAGAAAAGTAAAAGAATTAATTTGTGATTATATGAAAAGTTTATTTGTTAGTGTTTTAATTTTGTTTTGTTGTGCCTGTGCTAATGATCCTCAAAAAGAAATGGAAAAAAAGATCATCGGAGAATGGTGTAATCCTTATACTTATGAGGCGACGGGGGAACTGAAAGGGTTTAACTTTAAAAAGGGAGGAATTTGTGAAGCAATTAATATTCCGACATTGGATCTAAAGACTTGGGAAATTAAAGATGGTTATTTATTTATAAAAGGTTTTAGTATTGAAGAAAACGGTGAAAAAGAAGTTTATGAAACAAAAGAAAGGATCGACTTGTTGACTGCAGATTCCTTATGTGTGGTAGCACGGGAATCTAGTCCCCAACTTCTTTTCCTATATTTAAATGCAAAGATTATTAAAGAAAAAGTTGTAGTGGATACCATGATGCATGAATAATATTTGTTATGCCTAATAATAACTAAGAGAGGTTGATTTTTTTATCTACTTTTCTTAGTTATAACATTTAAGAAAGATTATGAAATGGGATATTTAATGATAAAAATAATCAGTGTACTGGGTTTGTGGTGAGGAATATATTTTAGGAAATTTATACAGTACAAAAAAATGTTACTAAAAATGGTACACTTAAATCTATTAGTATTCCGTGGACGATAGATATAATTACAAACTCTTTTCCGCAAAATTTCGTGATAATAGGGAGAGTTGTGTCTGCGGTAGTAGCACCTCCCACTGAAATGGGTGCTAGTTTCCCGAAATAACGTGCTAATAGGGGGGCTGCCAGCAAGGCAATTAATTCTCGAAGGATATTAGACACCAATGCAATCGTGCCCAGTTCTGCTCCTTTGTATTGTGTGATAAAAATCGTAGAAAGGGAATAATATCCAAATCCAGAGCCCACTGCAAGACAATCGGTAAGGCTTTTACCACTAATGACTAGACTGATTAAAGCAGAGCCAGCTAGAGTTCCGATAATGGTTGCCAATGGAACCAGAATAATTTTAAAGTTCTGATGTTTCAGGGCTTCTAAAGCTTTTTTATCACTTCCAATGCTGATTCCTACGAGGAACATAAGCGCATACAGAGCGTAGAGCGTGGGTTCCTCCGCTGTTAACAGGTTTGGAATGTCTACGAATCGTCCGAGTAATACTCCTACGACAAAGAAAGAGACGATAATTATACTACCTTTCATGTAAATGTATTTATTTAGTGGTCATGAAGAAAAAACGATAAACACCCCATGCGCATAATACACTTCCAGCGACTGCGGCGAGGGTAATAAGTAAGGCATCTGATCCAATAGAATGGAGATTATTCATCACGTCTCCGTTAGCACCGACCGTGATTCCTAAAAGAAATAAAAGGAGAAATATGGCATAATTAATAAGTTTTTGTACAAACTTCAAATTTCTCTCTTTAAAGGCATATCCTAAAATGATGCCGCAAACCATTAAGCTAATAACTATAATCATGATCTTAGATTTCTTTGCGCGAAACTACGATTTATTTTACAAAACTGCTATATTTATAAATTCGTACTTAAAAATGTAACATTAATAAAATGTGTTACGTTAATACTATTGTATTTAAATCTTTAGAATGTTGTTATGAAAAAAGTGATTTCGTCTATAATTGCTCCAAACCAGAAGTTTTTAAGCTTTGGTTTGTTAATTTTGCGTGTATTGGTAGGGATAACTATGTTGACTCATGGTTTAGTCAAATTGATGTCGTTCTCCGAATTGTCTGCTAGTTTTCCAGATCCAATTGGTTTGGGAAGTATTTTGTCATTAATTTTGATTATTGGGGCTGAAGTTGGGTGTTCTTTGTTCGTTATCGTGGGAGCTTTTACTCGGTTAGCTACAATCCCGTTGGTATTTTCTATGCTGGTGGTTATATTTGTCGTTCATGCCAGTGATCCATTTCAGATGAAAGAGTTACCTTTATTATATTTAGGTATCTATATCCTATTATTTTTCACAGGTGCGGGGAGAATATCTCTTGACACGATAATTTCTAAAAAGATAAATGTAGATATTCGAAAATAAGAAGAAAAGCAGGAATCCTAAGGGATTACCTGCTCTGTCCCATCCAGAATGGGAATAACGTTTTCGTCCTCTTCTAATATGGTCGCTGCTAATAACCAATATATTAATAGAATGATGGCGATAACAATTCCGACAATAGTCCAAGGATTAGTTCTTTTCTTTTTCATGTTTACGAATATTATTAAATGTTTTGTTAAGCATGAACGTAAACAAACATATTTTGTTTGTATATTCAAGGATTTTCTTGGGACATAGACTAGGAAATAGGTCGTGATATTGGTGATGGTTATAAGAGAATTGGGAGCCCAAAACTCCATAAACAAAAATCAGCCACCTTGTAAGTGACTGATTTCCTGAGGTCGGTAGCAGATTTGAACTGCTGTACACGGTTTTGCAGACCGCTGCCTAACCGCTCTTGCGTGCTGATTTATAGATATTTAATCTGTGTGTAAGTTTGATGGTCAAGGTTTTGGCTATGATAAATAGCTTTTAGAGGTGCATTTGTTCGTGATGAAGTTAAAGGTAATTCATCATGGAAAGTAATGTTTTTACAATTGGATTGTATTGTCGTCGTTCTAGGTTGAATACGAAAGGAGAGGCATCTTTGTATTTGACGTTGAACCAAGGAGATCAAAGGAAAATGATCTCTTTAGGATTGAAATTGAAGATTGTTTATTGGGATGAGGGTAATAAGGAAGTTCTTCAAGGTTGCCCTAATAAAGGTTATTATGATCTTATAATAGATGCAAAAAAACAAGAGATTAATAAAAAGATCATGGCTGCCAATCTGGAAGGGAAAGTTTTATCTCTTGATGATTTTGTAGAGCAGCAACAGAAAAAGGAAGAAGAGAAAAAGGAGTATGTGAAACGATACTTTGAAAAGTATATTGTGGAATTAGAAATGAGTGATCGCATAAAGAATGCGAGGTATTATCGGTGTTGTATGAATTGTCTTATGGATTTTACCAATGGAATAGATGTAGAGTTTAAGAGTATAGATGGAGTATTTTTGAATGATTATGCTACATGGATGCAGGTAAAGAAGAAGTTACATAAGAATACAATCGGAAATAGGTTGAGGGGCTTGAAAGCTATATTTAATAGGGCGATTTCAGATAAAGTCATTTCAGAGAATATAACTCCTTTTAAAGAGTTTAAAGTATCAAAGTATAGGGAAGAAACAACTAAAAGAGCTATTTCTAAGCAGGATATTGAGAGGGTTATAAATTTGGATTTAAAGAGTATTTCTGATGAGAAAACTTTCCCGTTCTATGATTTTGCGAGGGATATATTTATTTTCAGTTATTTAGGGTGTGGGATTAATATAGTTGATATTGCGTTTTTAAAGTATGCTAATATCATTGATAATGATAGATTGCAATTTAGGAGGAGTAAGACCAAAAAGATTATTTCATTTCGTCTGCATCCAATAGCAAAAGAAATAATAGAGAAATACAGGAAAAAGAAGCATAAGCAAACAGATTATGTATTTCCTATTTTTAATGATGAGATACAAAAGACAATGAAAGAGAAATATTATAAGTTGGATTACCAAACAAGGTATGTAAATAAGTATTTGCGAAAAATTGGGAAACATTTGAATATATCTTTAAAATTGACCTCGTATGTTGCCAGACATTCATTTGCTACGGTATTAAAACGTTCTGGCGTAAACACTTCTATTATATCCGAAGCAATGGGGCATAGTTCTGAAAAGGTAACACAAGTATATCTGGATAGTTTCGAGAATGACCAGATTGATGAAGCTATGAGTAATTGAATTAGTCAAGACTTAATCTGACAGTTGCGCATAAAAAAGAATAATTTTGTAACAGAAAACAGATTAAGTTA
>CALUKD010000014.1 GCA_944321125.1 Candidatus Butyricimonas faecavium
AGTGGTACCACCAGGAATCGAACCGGGGACACAAGGATTTTCAGTCCTTTGCTCTACCAACTGAGCTATGGTACCATTACTGAATTGCGAGTGCAAATATAAAGGTTTTATTTCAATTTGCAAGGGGTGAGACAAAGAATCTCGAAAAATATTATTTCCCGCATTGTCGAAGACGGATGCAGAGGTATATCATCCATATCATAATGACCATGGAAGCGTATGGAACTGCCGGAACGAACAAGAACCATAGTAAGAAGCCAATGACCAAGAGATAGAGGTAGATGAACAGATATTTGTTGATAATCCACGGAAGAGTGCGTTTCCCGAGGAAGAATGCGGCGATGAGATTTAACGGATTTGCCCAGAATGCATTGAAGTTGGGGAACATCGTGGGATGTTTCGTGAAGAAACACAAAAAAACGATGAGGCATCCGACAACGCCTGTCGCTATAAAAAATGGAATGGCGACTGCCTTTAATAAACAATGGCTTTTTGCTTTCTGTAAAAGTAAAATAAGTGCAAGCGTACAAATGGCAAAAACAAAAAACGGGGAAAAGTACCAGGGAGTTGAAAGATCTTGCTCCGGGGCTTCGTATACCGTTTCTATTGGTTGCACTAGTGGGGTTCCATTATATGAAGCGGAATCTAAATGATACATGAGGTAATCAGGAAGAAACATTTGTTCCCGAATGGTGGCCGTGGAAGTTGCGGGAGATCCGAGGATGGTGTGAATACCCCATTGAATCCACGGAGAACGACCGAGATATTCGTCCAGAAGGTTCCAGAAACTTTTCGTGGAAGGTTGAGCTATCCACGTGATTTGATGGTCCGTACTTTTCTCGATAATGTCCCGTACCCGGGTTGAACAATTGTCGTATAGGAAGTTATAAAGGTATTCTCGGTTTGCTGGTTGATAGTTTTCAACAAGTAAGTCCATCAAGTATTGCTTTTGAATGGAATCTAGGTTTAAGGTCTGGGAATACACACTGCGTTTGTCATAAATGTAGGAGGACAAAAAACGACGGAACTCGGAACAGGATAATTGGTAGGGAAGCAGGCCACGTGCAAATTTGAAATAAAATCCCTGGGTTGCAAAATCGAAGGTTCCGTAATTGAAAACAATATCCATGTCATTTGCTTTATCAACTACCCGGATGCCCGTGTGTCCGAATAGCGAGTAGAGTTCGTTACCCGGGGAACACGTTAAGATACTGATCGTGGCATCTTTGGACAACTTGATAGAGGCCGACGTACTCGCCGAGAGTAAAACTAGGAAAAAAGATATGATGAATAGTTTTATTTTCATGTGTTTTAATATTATAGTTTACACGGGGGATATTCAATGTCGCAAAGGAATAAAGCATTCCCGGGAACCGAAGTCCCTGCTTTGCACCGATCCTTACTTTCGATGATCTGTTGGAATTGTTCCAGCGTGATACGTTTTTGGCCTACATCCAATAATGTTCCCACGATGGCACGTACCATATTGCGCAGAAAACGGTCGGCTTTGATAGTAAATACAAGTTGTTCATTCGTTTCTTCCCAGTTGGCTTCTATTAAATGACAAATGTTGGTTTTTACATCCGTGTGCAGTTTGGAAAAACTAGTGAAGTCCTCGTAATGCGTAAGAAGTTCACAGGCCTTATTCATTAACCGGATGTCCGGTAAGGGATGCGGTCGATAGGAGAACGGGTAAGTAAATGGATCCTTGTTTTTATTGATATAATATTTGTACGTACGTGATATAGCCGAAAAGCGGGCGTGCATATCAGGCAATACGGCATAAATATCTTTGATTACGATATTCTTTCCCAAGAAGCGGTTCAACTTGTCTACTAAACCTTTCGTGTGAGAAATGGCAACATTACTTTCGAAATGGGCGACAAAAAACGAGGCATGTACCCCCGTGTCCGTTCTTCCGGCCCCGGTTACATTGATTTCCTGTTTCAGCAGAAGAGAGAGAGCCTTATTGATTTCTTCTTGAACAGAGGGGGCATTAGGTTGTATTTGCCAACCGTTATATCCGCTTCCGTTATATGCTAATTCAATAAAATACCTGTGCATGTTTCCACTTTTTCAAAATTCAAAATTAACAAAATTCCGTGAGTATGGAAGAACATGAAACGTTTTTTACTTTTTCAGTTCTCCGGGGGAAAGGGAAGGTCTTGTACGGATAAAATTCAATTAACTTGCAACTTGTAACCCATGAACCTGTAATGGAAGAATATAAACGTTAATTTTTAACATCGGCATACTGACATTATATCCTGATTTTACGTTATATTTGTGAGTCCATAGTTTTCAAGGGATATTAAATATTGAAAAGGAATGAGCAGTATTGTAGAAAATTTGAAAGCGATAGCCGATAGTTTACCGGAAGGGGTAAAATTAGTGGCAGTATCGAAAACAAAGCCGGTAGAGGCGCTAGAAGAGGCTTATCGGGCGGGACAGAGAGTATTCGGGGAAAACCGCGTCCAAGAGTTAGCGGAGAAATACGACGTGCTTCCAAAAGATATAGAATGGCATATGATAGGTCATTTGCAGACCAATAAAGTGAAGTATATAGCGGCTTTTGTTTCTTTGATTCATGGTGTGGAGAGTTTGAAATTGTTGGAAACGATAGACAAGGAGGGAAAAAAACATGATCGGGTGATTCCTTGCCTGCTGCAATTTTATATTGCCAGTGAGGAAACTAAATTCGGGTTGGATATGGAAGAGGCAAAAGCTCTCTTGGAGAGTGACAATTACAAGCAGATGAAAAACGTGAAGATCGTGGGTGTGATGGGAATGGCAACGAATACGGATGATGAAGGACAGGTCAGAAAGGAATTCCATCATTTGAAAGAAATCTTTGACGAGTTGAAAACAACGTATTTTGCGAGAGACCCAGAATTCAAAGAACTATCTATGGGCATGTCCGGTGATTACCGGATTGCCGTGGAGGAAGGAAGTACTATGGTACGCGTGGGAAGTTCGATCTTCGGGGCGAGAAATTACGTGAATATATAATTTGAAAGATTCATTATTAACTATTAAATATAAATCATTATGGCAGATTTGAAGACTATATACATGGGATTGGAGTTACGGAGTCCGATTATTGCAGGGAGTTGCGGTTTAACGTCCGACGTGGAGAAAATGGTGGAAATGGAGAAAGCGGGTGTGGGTGCCGTGGTGTTGAAATCTATTTTCGAGGAACAGATTAACGAGGAAACCTCCGGGGTGTTCAAAGCTGGTTACGGGATGAGTGATGCTTACCCGGAGGCAGAGGATTATATCAAAGCGTACATTCGTTCCAACACGATACAAAAATATGTGGAACTGGTTCGTAATGCCAAGAGTCGTCTGACGATACCCGTGATTGCCAGTGTGAACTGTTTTAGTGGTGGAGAATGGGTTTCGTTTGCCCGTCAGTTGGAAGAGGCCGGAGCGGATGCACTGGAATTGAATGTTTTCATTTTGCCAGTAAACGAGTTTAAGGAGAGTGCAGAAGTGGAGAACGTGTATTTCGAGATCGTGAAATCTATCAAAAGTCAGATAAAGATTCCCGTTGCCGTTAAGATAAGTCATTATTTCACGAACCTTTCCGCTTTCGTGGATAAAATTAAAGCTTACGGGGCGAATGCAATTACGATTTTTAACCGTTTTTACGAGCCGGATATCAATATCAATACTTTAGAGATGGGGGCTGCTTCGGTGTTTAGTACTGCTACGGAGTTAAGAACGACTTTAAGATGGACCGGTATTCTGGCCGGAAAAGATAAGAAATTAGAATTATCTGCCTCCACGGGAGTACATGGAGGAGAAGCCGCTGTGAAGTTATTATTGGCTGGTGCGACAACGGTTCAAGTATGTTCGGTTCTTTATGAAGAAGGAATTCGCGTGATCGGAAATATAAATAATTTCATTGCGGAATGGATGGATTCGAAAGCTTTTAAGACAATGGAAGATTATAGGGGAATGCTTTCCTACTCGTCTATCGAGAACCCGGATCTTTATGAAAGGGCCCAATTCATGAAATACTTTAGTAATAAACAATAATTATTTATGAAAATTACATTTATCTTGTTGTTGTGTTGCATGTGCTTTGCATGTGCCAAGTATCCGGGCGTACCGGAAAAATATCATGCTTTGTTAGACAAGGCTTTAGAAAAATCGGGAACCAATCAGCCGGAACTGGTAAATGCCTTGGAGAGTGCTGCACCGGAAATGAAAGAAGGGGTTGCTTTCTTGATTTCTTATATGCCGGATCGGGATTTAAAAACCATGAAGGGAAACGATTTGTTGGCAAATGTGGAGTTAGCATACAAAGCTCGTAACCGTTTTGCTTGGGCAAAGAGTGTGCCGGATTCTATTTTCCTGAATGATGTGTTACCTTATGCTTCATTGAATGAAGAAAGAGATCAATGGAGGGCTGATTTTTACAAAAGGTTCGCTCCTTACGTGGAGAATTGCAAGACCTTGGAAGAAGCGATCAAGGTTGTGAATAAAAACATTAGGGATGAGGTAAAAGTGGATTACAATACGGCACGGGAGAAACCGGACCAGAATCCGTCAGAATCTATTCGTCAGGGTATGGCTTCATGTAGCGGTCTTTCTATCTTATTGACGGATGCATTCCGCTCGGTAGGAATTCCTTCCCGTATTGCCGGAACTGCCAGCTGGCATGATAACCGGGGAAACCATAACTGGTGTGAGGTTTGGTTGGACGGGAAATGGTATTTTACCGAATATTATCCAAATGAACTAGATAGATCTTGGTTCTTGGCTGATGCCGGAAAGGCTGATCCTAAAGATCGGATGCATGCTATTTGGGCTTCTTCATTCAAACCGACAGGGGATAGTTTCCCGTTAGTTTGGGATCTTAAAATTGATTATGTACCTGCAATTAATGTTACTCAACGTTATTTGGATATTTATAATCAAGTGTACCAATCTCAACTGACAGACGGAAATCATGTGACCTTAAAGGTGATGATGTTCAAGGATAAGCGTAATATGCGTAAGTCTGACGACCGTGTAGCTGCTAACGTGGATATATTCTGTGGTAAAGATCAAATCGGAGGCGGACGTACTGCCGGACCTACGCAGGATATGAATGATGTGTTGGAATTTGTAGTTGAGAAAAATAAAGTCTATACCTTGAATTATTTTGATAAGAATGGCAAGTGGGTTGGTGAAGAGGTGAAAGTGAAAGAAAAACCGGTGGAGGTAAAATTACATTTATAGGAAATAATGTCTATGGATGAAAAAAGAATTCTCCATCAGATTGTATAACATAGAAAACTACGGGATTTCTCTCGTAGTTTTTTAGTGTTTATATCCGTTTACAGTAAGACAAATGTTAATCCGGACTCATTTGTTATATAGGAATTGATCTGAATTTTTTACTTTATAGTATCTTCTTGAAACAGTTTTTTGCCGCGTGTAACCGTATGTTTGTTTTTTGTGTTATCGTATTTTGTAGGTTAATAATTATTTCAGTGTGATATTCGTGTATTGCGAAACAGAAGCCCTGTTATTTGCCGGAGCAAGGGCAAATACGTAAGCAATGCAATGTTCCGGGGTGAAGTCTTCGTGTAAGAGGAATTCTTTTGTCCCGGGGCACCCTCGCTTGCCTAACGGGTAAGTTAGCGTGTCCTGCTCTTCCGTGTCGTGAATAATCAGAAACAAATTATCCCCGTCTTTGGCAAGAGGGCTGAGAGGTTGGCGTAACCATTCCGTGTAAATGATGCGTTCGTTTTTTCGGATATGAACGTTCACCACGGGTGGAATCAAGTTACCTGTTGTACAGGTAATCTTTTCCCGGCGGATAGTAGTGGCCAATGTGTCTTTGTCAACTTCCACGGCATTTTGGTTTATCCCGATGAATTGGGCACGGGCGGCAGACCACGATTGATGGGGAGCCCCGGCTTGTATGGCTGTACAGAAATAAAAAGACAAGTTCGAGAGTGCCTTAAAACGGGTTTGCTGAATAAGTTGTGCCGGGGATTGTTTTTTCTTTTTAAAGAAGATTTTACCTTTGGCGATGTTTTTTCCTTTGTATTTGCACATCGTGATGTTCCCCACGGAACCGGAAGCGTTATCGAAAATATGTGAATGAAATATGGCCATGTTAATTTTATGTTTTAGGTTGAGGAATGGGATTTATTTCAGTTTGACTTTGAAGTAACGGCTATTTGTGAATGAATCCCTGTCTGAGTTTGTGAAAAAGGCATATACGTGGGCTTCCGTGGCTTCCGGTTGTTCGAGGGGAATGTTTGCAATTCCGATATTTCGGGTGATTCCCGTGTTTTCGATGATCTGAACCCGGAAAGGTTCATTGTCGTAAATCACGGCAAGTACCAGTTCATCTCTATTTCTTCGGTTATGTCCGTATGGGATGGTTTCCCAAGTAATTGAAAAAATGCCTTCCGGGGTTTCCTGTTGTTGGAGGTGGAAGGGAATCTGTAAATCACCTAAGGTAAATTGCAGTAAGGCGAAGTCCCCGACGTTGTAAGCCGTGTCAAAAGCTTTGATGTTTTCCTTAACGAAGAGGTTGTATCCGGATGCGATATTTCTATTGTTTGCTTCCCTGTTCCACGAATAGGTCAGGAATGTGTTTTTCACGGATTGATAAAGGGTTACTACTGATGACAGCCGGGTATTTTGTTGGAATCGGGTGGGAGAACCCGCGTTACCGTCATACGAGGGGAATTTGCGCCCGAATGTTTTTTTCCCTTTTTGGTATATAACCATGCCATCGTATTGTCCACGTGCGTTTTTTAATAAACCGGATTTAATTTCTACCATAACTTGCTAATTGTTTATAATTACTTGTGATCTCTTGTTTTAATTCAAAATATTTGCTAAATAGCAGATAAATATACGACATAAATGTTCTCTTTCAAAGTTAAATATAATGTTATTTCCTTAAAATGGCGGCTATGATCGGGCGAGTAGGCGGCCGATATGCGGTGAAGCCGCCTAATTGTCATTCAATCGTTAGGCAATAGGCGGGTAAAAAGAAATTATTAGGGGAATGAAGTTATCGGCTAATTTTGTAAAAAGAATATACCTGTTTATAATGAGTTGTCAACTGTCTTAATTGCTGTGGTCTGCATTGTTTACTTATTCGGGTAACTTTTACGGGTGTAAATATAAAAGCAGAAGAAAAGAAAAAATTATCTCCTTTTCGTCTGCTTTAATAATCACACTGCTTTATTGTATGGTTTATTTTTTGTCTTTTGTTGCAATAGCTTTAATGATTTTTGCTGGATTACCACCAACAATTGTCATAGGTGGTACATCGTGTGTAACCACACTATTAGCACCGATGATAGAACCATAGCCGATATGCACACCGGGCAGAACAGTAGCACTAATACCAATCCACACCTTGTCCTCTATGACAATGGGACGGCCATACGTGGCACTGCGGTTATCTGGGTCAGGGTCATGGTTGATAGTTATGAGGTTCACTTTGGGAGCGATGAATACACCATCGCCAATGGTGATACCGCCACGGTCGAAAAAGGTGCAACCCTGTTGAATCCAGCATCCTTTGCCGATGTGGATGTTCTTACCGTAATCCACATAAAACGGAGGCAACAGTGTGGTGCTTGGGTCAATCTCTCTACCTGTGATGCGACGCAGGTAGTCATGTACTTCTTCAGGCGAAAGCCATCCTTTTGCGTTCATTTCGGCAGCGATCTTCATCGTGTCGAATATGGTACTGATAAGTTGTTCGTAACCAGGTTCATCAGGCGAAACCATTGCGCCCGAAAGGTCCTTCTCGAAAATATCCATTTCTTTATCTGTTTTTATGATTTTATATTATTTTACAGTAATACCACCATCGACAATTAGGCCCTGTCCGTTCATATACGATGCTTGCGGACTGCAAAGCCACAATACTGCATTGGCAATCTCTTCCGGTTTTCCGAGTCTTCCAGCGGGAATATCTTTCGTGAACATCTGTTCCAAAGCCGGATTACGGCGTATCAACTCATCCACCATTGCTGTTTGGATAACTCCCGGACAAACGGCATTGATACGGATTCCTTTTCCGGCATAATCAATAGCGGCAGTTTTTGTCAATCCCAATACGGCATGTTTACAGGCAATATAGGCAGCTTGTCCGGGAAAGCCAACTACGCCTCCGGCTGAAGCCGTATTGACAATAGCACCATGTCCTTGTTTCAACATTTGCAAGATTTCATAGCGCATACAATTCCATACGCCTTTTAAGTCCACGGCTACAGTGTGGTCAAACTCGTCATCGGTGATTTCCGCCATAGGTCGCTGTGGTGTCTGTATACCGGCGTTATTGTGAGCTGCATCCAAATGCCCGTATTCCGACACAATCCAGTCTATCATTTTCTTTACTGCTTGTGTGTCTGCCACATCTATTCGGTAAGCCACAGCTTGGTATCCTTCCGACACAAGTTTGGTTGCCTGCTCTTTCGGTTCGTTGATGTCTGCTAATACCGTGATGTATCCTGCACGTGCAAACGCTTCAGCACAAGCCAGACCTATACCCATTCCCGCACCAGTCACCAATACTGTTTTCAGTTCTTTTGCATCCATAATAATACTTTGTTTAAGATTTCGGGGTAAAGGTAGCTGGTCATGTTGAAAAGGGTTTTGCCTATTGGCTCAAAGTGTTTTGTTGTACAGCTCAAAATGAAATATCAGATGCTGTGAACGGGAGAACTACCGTACAATCCTTTATATGCCTTGGAGAAATGAGATAAGTTTTTGAAACCTACTTCGTAGCAGATGTCGGTCACTTTCCGTGCGCCGGATAGTATGAGCATATGTGCGGCTTCTAACCTGCGGCGTATTACCCATTTTTTAGGAGACAGGTCGCTCACTTTACTAAAATCACGTTTGAAAGTGGCAAGGCTCCGCCCGGTGTAATTGGCCATTTCCTCCAGCGTGAGGTCGTTCATGTAGTTTTGTTCCATAAACTTCATGATGTCTATCTTCCATGGGTCGGTAAAATCAAAAAGCGATGCATACAGATTCTTATCCGTGTTCAGCAAAACATATATGCCTTCTGTCATCTTCAGTTCCAGAAGTTCGTCTGTGGGGCGGATACCCGAATTAAAATAAGGTGTCATAGACTCGAACAGGCTTACTATGTCGGGGCGATTTGACGGTAGCCTGTATAGGCTGACTTTGCTCCGTTGTGCATTTCCCGGCAGGCTTTCCTTGTCCAGACGGGTGTAAAAGTTACGTAGGAATTTGTTTGTGAACATTAGGAATATGGCTTTGAACTGTTCCCCCTCGTACCCTTGTTTGGTCAGTTGCACGCTGAAATCCTTGCGGATGAATGCACAATCACCTTTATGCAACTTGGTCACTTTCTTGCGCTCCTTTATTTCTAATTCTCCGGAACACATGTAGACCAGCACATGCGAATGATTGCGGTGCAGACAGCTCTTTCCATTGTCAAAATACATGGCGAGAAAAATGTCCGAGTAACGTAAAGTATTGATTCCTTTCAAATTGTTTGTTTCCATCTTTAATTGTTTTAATGGCAAAGGTAGGCATTTATATCATAATTAATTTGCTGTAAGGCTCAAGTTTGACATGTTATCGTCGTTCTTGGATTGTTTGTAAAGGGTTAGATATGATTGTCATAATGAGAAGATAGCAAATTTCGGTATGCCCGAAGCACAAACTTGCTATCCCCCCGTTGATTGCCTTTCCATGTCAAGAACATCCTTTTTTCTTCCTTTGCTCAGTTCGATGGCCTCCTTACCCGTCATATGATCAGGTGTAATTTCCACCATCAGCAAATAATTGAAATCTTTGGCTATTTCAGCCTCCATGCCGGCTTCTCCATGTGAGTACTTGTCTGCCAATAAGCGCAAGGCAAGCTGTTTTTTGTTCTCGTCTGTCAGAATACGTGCTTTGCCAAATACTATCACGCTCCGAAAATAAGTGGTAAACTCGGCAGGTCTGATTTCATCCCGTTCTACCACGCAGAACGAAACTTTGTCATCCCGCAGGATGGCATCTACTTTATGACCTGTCACGGCACTGTGAAAGTATATCTTTCCATTAGCATACACATAGCTGATAGGTACGGCATACGGGTAACCGTTATCTCCATGAAGAGCCAGCGTCCCACTAGTCATCCTTTCAAGGATGGCAACGCATTCTTCGGTTGGCAAGGATTGCCGTTTACGGCGCATTTCTCTAAACATATCGTTCTGTTATTAAATCATTTTCCTCATCTTACCCAAACAGAAAGCAAAAGCCGTTTCAAACAATCCGGCAACGATCAGAATAATCCAGTTCATACGGCTTTCTTATTTCTTTGATAATATGTGAAATATGTATGCAAAGGTAATGCTTTTCCCATTTTCGTTTCGCATTTGATAAAAATGCCATGTCTCTTTTTTATTATTATATAAAACTATAAATCAATGAGTTAATGCTTTTTTTGATCTTGATAATTATCAAATCCCGTTAGTTAAAGATACAGAAAAGCCAACTGATTTATTTTAAATCAGTTGGCTGATATTTTATTTTTTAGGAATATCCTTGTTTTATTAATTTTTGGGAATTGCCGATATGATTTTAAGCTTATTTACATCTATCATGATATCAAATTCCCGGTCTCCTTGTTCTACTTCGAAGATGTAAACAAGAGAACCGTCGGCTCTTTCTTCGTAATCAATGTCGTCAATCCGGTAATTGGCGTAAGAAGAATTTTTCAACACGTTCATCACGTTGGCAGGTACGTTGTTTTGCCATATTTCCCACGTGGTGACAACCCATTGATTTTGATGATTGAATACGACTTCTTTCATGATTTGATTATCAATGATATCAATCTTCAATAATCCTTTATCTTGATCAATTTCCACGATGTTGGCTTGTGGATACTTTTGTCGAATGAATTGTAATACTACTTGTGGGGCACTTTCCGGTTGATAACCTCTACTGTCATTATCCATGAGTGTTTTTACCAAAGTTCCATTTTCCAGGTAATGTAGAGCAACTTCTTGTTCTCCAAGTTCTACTTCGATAATATAGATTGTCTCCATTCCTGTTCTTTCCAGTTTATCAACGTCTTCTACTTCCCATTTACCATATTCTCCGGATTCAAAGCTGTTACGGATTACCACGGGTAAAGAGCTGTACCTGACATTACTTTCTGTCATTACCCATTGACCATCGTTGTTGAACCATGCTTCTGCTTCAATGAAATTTATATGGAATTCAGCAACTTGATATGTATTTTTTACTTCCCATTCTACCCGATTTGCCGAGGGGTATTTGGTTTTAAATGCGTTCACAACGTTTTGGGGCGGAGTGTAGCTGCTGTTTTTGCAGCTACAGAAGGCAACCGTAGTCGTGAACATGATTAATGCGGTAACTAATGATATTTTCATAGTTTAAATTTTAATGTTTTTTTCTCTTACGTTACTGCGATTTAAAAGTTGCCTTTTATTTCTTCTATAATATTTCCAGCCATATCAACTTTTACGATTTTTTCTTGATCGCCTTTTTCTAGTTCGAAGAAATAATATTTGCTACCGTCTGCATTTTCTATATAATCAATATCGTCAGTTCTGTATCCGGAGTATGCATTTTCTACCTTCGTTTTGATATCTTGTATCTCAGGTTCTCTGGTACTGATATCCCAAGTTGTGTGTAACCATTCGTTGGCATTATTGAAATATACTTCTTTAGCTCTATTGTCATGTAAAATGTCAATTTCGGTCATTCCTTTTTCAATTTCAATATCTATAATTTTGGCACCTGAATAGTTTTCATTGATAAAGTTTTCCAAGACTTCCGGAACTGTGGTCGGTTGGTAGTTGTTATTGTTGTCAGTGTCTTCTACGATTTTGATTAGAGTTCCGTCTTCAGCGTACGATAAGTCGAATTCTTGTTTACCTTTTTCAACTTCAATCACGTACATGGTTTCCATTTCAAATCTTTCCAGCATATCAATGTCTTCAACTTTCCAATCTTTGTATTCTGTTTGGTTGAATGCATTTTTTACTGCCTCAGGAAGATCGTTGATGGATAAAATGTCACTTTCTGTCATCACCCATTCTCCCGTGGAGGTGATCCATGCTTCTTTCTCAACGTTGTTGTCCCGGAAATCAGCCACATAGTAATTATTCTTCATTTCCCACTCAACCCGTTGTGCGTTTGGATATTTTTGATGTAATGCATTTACAATTTTTTCATCCGGAGTGTAGTTATCATCATCGTCGTCATTACAACCTGTAAAAACGAATCCAGCTAGCAATAGAGAAGCGAAAATAGTCATTTTTGTTTTCATAGCGTATAATTTTTAATGTTTATATTTCTTTGTTTTCATGTTAATTTCTGAAGACAAAGTAAAGGTGTGATTTGGGAAAGATTTGGGAATTTGTCAGTTTATTAAAGCATAATTCATGATTTAATATTTTTTTAGATTTGATGATTATTGAAAAATATCGGTCTTATAGGTAGAAATTTTCAATTTAGAACCGTAGGTCGAAGTGGTGTTTACCATCGAAGAAATAGGAAATTTGAAAATGATATAGATTGATGATACTTTGGACGATGGCAAGCCCCAAGCCCGTTGATTCTTTCTTTTTATTATCGGCTTGGTAAAAGCGGGTGAAAAGACGAGATTGATCTAATGAGTCTCCCTCTGTACTATTGGCGAATGTGACTCCTGATGACTGGATGTGAACGATGATATTCCCCTCGTTTGGCGTGTGTATCATCGCATTTTTTAGTAAGTTCGTAATTAATATATTTGCTAATGATTCATTCATCCGGACATTACAAATAGCATCTTCTTTTATCTCGATGTGTAGTTTTTTATGTTCATAGATTTCTTGAAAGTCTTCTGTAAGTTCCTTAATTATTGGGTTTAATGTAATTTCTTTTATTTCATGGAATTGGCCATTTTCGATACGGGAGAGCAGTAACAATGATTTATTAAGTTTCACTATACGTCCGATATTTCGATGAATGTCTTCAAGTTCTTCCAATTGTCCTTCCGTGCAATCGGGACGTTCTGCCAATAATTCCAGTTTATTTTGACAGATTGCCAAAGGGGTTTGAAGTTCGTGGGATGCATTTTCGATGAATTGTTTCTGTTGAGAGTACATTTCTTCGTTACGGCGGGTCATTTTTAATATTGTATCGTTCAGTTTCTGGAATTCTTTGATTTTCGTTGGGTTTTTCAAAGGAGAATTTTTACCACCGAGGGTAAAGTTGTTTAACCAATCCAGTAGTTTATAAAGAGGGGACAGGCTTTTTCTGAAAACAAATTCGGAAACGACCAAAATGCAAATAAGTAATGTCACGTACAAGATTACGATAGACCATAGGATAGCTATAATCATGTCACCTTGCTCTAGTGTTGAAATCATGATTGTCAGTTCATAAAACTTTTTGTCTTGTCCCTGAAAAGCTGTTTTTAATACCCGAACGGGATCAAATTCGTATTCGATTTCATAAAAACGAGTTGAGTCGAAATATCGCTCTTCGTAATGAATTGCTTGTGTTTCGGATATTTCTTTAATGAAGTATTGACTCATCAAGTCACTGTTATTGTGAATGGCAGCCGTGTCTCTCAAGACCTGCTGTATGATGAGATGTTTGTAATTTTCCAGACTATCGTCCGTTTCGTCTAAAATTTCATCCAGTATACTGAAAAAGAAAAAGCCTGCCCAGAACGTGAGGATGACGATCATCACGATAGAGAGTTTGCTTATGGTATGGTGGATGAGTTTCATGCTTCCGGGGTTGTGATTAATTTGTATCCGAACCCGTATACTGCTTTTATCTCTGGAATGGCTTCGGCGTTTTTCATTTTTTTACGTAAGTTTTTTACTTGAGAATAAATGAAATCAAGACTGTCAGCCTGATCGATGTTGTCTCCCCAAACGGCTTCTGCCAGTGTCGTTTTATTAATTAGCCGGTTGGGGTTGGTGACGAAATAATAGAGTAAGTCAAACTCTTTTCGATTGAGTTTTAGTTCTTCTCCATTGATGAATACGGTATGGTCATCGGGATGGAGAATCAGATTTTCAATTTCAATTTCAGTATTCCCGTCTGTTTGATGGCGTCGGATCACGGATTTTACCCGGGCGTGTAGTTCTGCCAGATGGAAGGGTTTTGCCAAATAGTCGTCTGCTCCAAGATCGAGGCCCGTGACCTTGTCTTCAATAGAATCTTTGGCAGACACGATAATCACGCTTTCACGTTTTTTCAATTTTTTCAATTCTTCTAAAATGGAGAGCCCATTCCCTCCGGGAAGCATGATATCTAGTAGAATGCAATCATAGTCATAATCATTGATTTTTTGTAAAGCTGTGGGGTAATCAACCGCAGTTTCAACGATAAAACGTTCTTTTTCAAGCGAACGGGTCATTACTTCCCGTAAGTCTTTTTCATCTTCAATGATTAGTATTTTCATGGCTTCTTGTATTTCTTAAAACAAAAGTAATAATTTATTCTGGAAAGAATTTGGAATAAATTTAAAATTAGTTCTTGCTGTGACCATCAGTTTCATGCCGACAAAGCTACAGGAGGGTGAGGCCGAATATTTTATGGAGACCAATTAATATGTGGCCGGAAGCCGTTGATGTGGCGAAAACACATAAATCCTACGTGTTGGTAGCCGTTTGGGCCCACGGATTACCTCTGGTGGAGGCGGGTAAACTACACGTGAAAATGGTTGCAACTTGCTTGAAACAGCCTAATGCTATCAGTGTTTATGTTTCCGGTACAGTGTTCCAACCGAAGTTTTATATCAAGGTGGTATTTATGATGGAGGACGATGAGGATATCTTGCCTGTGTTGGTTTGGATGTATTTGGGGTTATCCAGAGCAAAGAGGGGAATACCCTGTACATGTGTGGGATGACAACTTTCGGTAAAGAAGAGATAGAAATATTGGGGAGTAAACATGAGTTGCCCGAGTTACAGAGATTTGTGCTTGAGATAGTCTGGAATGTTATCGGTTCGGATGTGGCATTACATGAAGGAGTGTTATTAGGAAGCAATAATAATCTGAAATTGCCGATTATTCGATGGGGAGGAGTAGCCGTGGAAGGAGAGACTTTAAAGATCAGTTATTAGGTAGATAGATTTATTTGGGTAATGTCTTTAGGTGTAAATTTATCCGGTGTATAAATTTGATATTATCAGCGATTCGTTATCTTTGCGTGTGACAAACTCTTGGAACAGGAGAATATAATGCATGGAAAGTGATGATATACTTGTGGGATTAAAGAGTCGGAACGAGGTGGCTTTGTCAACTCTTTTTGATATGTATTACGAGAAGTTATATCTTTTCGCTGAAAAATATATCTATGATTCTGATAAGGCACATGACATTGTGCAGGATGTTTTCTTGAAAATATGGGAGAATGCCGAACGTTTGGAATTGAAGTCTTCTATCCAACACTATCTTTTTACTTCCGTTCGTAATGGTTGCCTGAATTACTTGAAAAGCTTACAAATAGAGGACCGTAATAACCGTAAATATGCCGAGACTTACATCGAGTCTCAAAATGTAGATATGGTGGAAGATGAAGAGTTGTTTGCCAAAATTCGGCAAGTACTGAATGAGTTACCGGATCGGTGTCGGGAGGTGTGTTTATTGCGTTTTGTTGAGGGATACAAATATAATGAGATTGCTGTTGCTTTGAAAATGAACGAGAATACTGTGAAAGCACAATTACATCGCGGAATGGAACGGTTGAGATCGGCTTTTTCCTATTATGATTATGTCGTGTTGCTTGGTATTTTGGGACGATTATTCATGGAACGTTGAATTTATATACTTTTCGTGTGTTCAAAATTTACGAATGTCGTGTCAGAGGAGTTTGTTTTCAATGAGGATTAGGTAAACGTATGGACCGTAAATTTGTCGGGAGGAAGTTCTCAGGTAAGGAAAATATCTTTTCTTCCGGATTACCTCGTTTCCCTAGCAGGGGGTAGATAACGGTGTCCTTTACTTGCGTGTCGAGAAGAATCATCTACAAATTATCTTCGTCTTTGGTTATTGGCGATAACGGTTGTCGGGAGCATTCTACCTGAATAGTACGTTCTCTGTCTAGGAGATAGATTTGGATCTTTAGGGTATTAATTCTCCTGCCGAGCAGGTTATCTACTCAGGTTCTATCTTCGTTTCGAGTGTGCTTTCATTAATGTTCACGACATTTTGGTTCTATTTGATGAATACTCTTCGAGCTTGGACTCTCGAATCTCCGGGAAATCCCACGATAATCGCTTGGTAAAACGTGTATGCCAGTTGGATTATTTTTTTGAAATGGAGTTGTTGCACACGTTGAGCTACCGATTTCTTTTTACTTTTAAAAACGATTTTGGCTTTTACCACGTTTTTTCTTTTTGTATTTGCACAGGGTTATGTTTCTCACAGGACTGGAAGCTCTTTCCAAGATTGTAGAATTAAATATAGCCATGTCTTAGAGTTAGAAGTGAAAGTTGAAAATAAATGCTCTCCGAAAAGGAGTCCCGGCCTTCGTTGGTAAAGAAACTGAACACGTGTACCGTTGGACGCCCCAAAGAGAAGGTTGCTTTCTCGTCTTATCGTGTTGCACCCGTGTCGGTGATGATTTTGACTCGGAATAGCTCGTCTTCGTAAATTGCGACTGCGATTAGCAAATCTAATCTGTACCATACTTTTGCTGTTATTGAAAATACTAATACTAAACCATACTTTTATTGTTTACTTTTTGTAAACTGAATGAAGATATATCTAAAAATGATTTCTACTAAGTTAAATAAGTATAAAGCTAGCTAAAATGGAGAGAAAGTGGTAGTTCTATGTGGGATAAGTTGGGGGATTGTTAAGTAGTTTTGAGGTAATAGGTACTCAAGAAGAGGGGGGTGGGAAGGAAATGATATAGCGTGTGTTAGAATGTGGATGTAATTTTTTTTGCCTTTTTTGAAAAAAAGATGATTTTCTTGTAAACATTTTGAGGGGGGAGTTTGTCTTTATAATGTAATCAGCGGAGAAGATATGAAAGAATCGATTAAATATATAGATTGGGAGATTATCTCGAAGAGTTTTCGGGGAGAGTTAACTGGGGAAGAACGAGAGCAGTTGGAGAGATGGTTGGCGGCGTCCGGGAGACATCGGCATTTTTACGAACGGGCAAGAGTGGGAGGTGAGACGAATCCGATAGAAGGGTTAGACGGACAGGTGTTGCAGGTTCGAAAGAAAGAACTGATGCGTAAAGCGTCGGAAATGAACGAAAAGAAAATTTACCGGAAACAGTTGCGGTTTATGTGGTATGCGGCAGCTGTCGTGTTACCATTGGTTGCCGGTATCGGGATGTGGATGAATATGGAGAGGAAGAAGAGTGAATTAGTGATAGCCGAGAGAGTGCAGCCTGGTAACGGACGTGTCGTGTTGGAATTACATGATGGGCGGACTTATTTTTTGGATACGACCCGGGTCGTAGAAACGGGTATAGAAGGAAATTTTGCAAAGGTTGAAAGTAAGTTTTTGGTTTATGAGAAGCAGAAATCAGAGGAGTTGGTGTACAATAAAATAATTGTTCCCCGTGGAGGGGAGTATAAATTGACATTGTCTGACGGTACGCGGGTATGGTTGAATTCCGATTCGGAAATACGTTATCCTGTGGCTTTTGGTAAAGACCGGAGGACGGTTTTTCTTTCTGGAGAAGCTTATTTTGAGGTGGAGAAAGATGCGGATAGACCGTTTTACGTGGTATTGGATGATGTGGAGGTTAAGGTATATGGGACTTCATTTAACGTGAACACGCATTACCGGGGTAGGGTACAGACCACGTTGGTGGAAGGAAGTGTCGGGATGTGGGTAAAATTGACGGGAGAGGAGAGGATACTGAAACCGAATCAAATGGGAGAGTTTTATGTCGAGAAGAATGAAGTTGAGGTGACGGATGTAGACACGTATTATTACACAGCATGGCGGGTGGGTGAGTTTGTGTTTCAGAATGAAACGATTGAAGATATCATGGACCGTTTGTGTCGTTGGTATGATACGGAGGTATTTTATGCAAATGATGGTGTGAAGGAAAAACGTTTTACTGGGGTTATCGCTCGATTTACGGATGTGGCGGATGTGTTGCATTTGATCGGGGAGACGGCCACGGTGCATTTCGAATTGAAAGGAAATGTAATTACAGTGAGTGATTCAAGATAAAACCGTAAGTTGCGCTAACAACTTACGGTTTGATAACGGATGTTGTGTGTACATCCATAATGTTTAATATTAATCAACAAATTTATGAAAAAAATCAGAAAGTCGTTTGATTTTTCGAGTTTTTTGTGCTCGATAAAGAGGACACTACTGTCAGGTAAGTGGGGATTAATGGTATTGCTGTTGTTAGAGCTACCCCTTGTGGCCTTGGCTCAGGATCAAAAGGTAACGATTAACGTGAAGGAGGTTGATGTACAGGTTGTTTTTAAGCAAATCAAGGAGCAGACGGGTCTTAATTTTGTGTATAATGCGGATCAGTTGAAAACGATGAAGAGGGTAACATTAGATGTGAAGGAGGTAACGGTGGATGCTGCTTTGACAAAATTATTTGAGGGAACTTCTTTTGAGTACAAGTTCGAGATGCAATCGATCGTGATCAAGAAGAAGGTGGAGAGGTTTGCGAATAAAAAAGTGATGGTGAATGGTCAAGTCGTGGATAAGGCTGGAAATGCATTACCCGGGGTGGCCGTTTTAATGAAAGGGACAACGGTGGGTACTGCGACCGATGTGGATGGTAAATTTAAGTTTTTGGCTCCACGAGAGGAAGATTTGGTGTTGGTGTTTTCATTCATAGGAATGAAACGGTTGGAGATTCCTGCCAAGTTCGGAGAACCGATGAAAGTGACGTTAGAGGAGGATGCAACGGAGTTGGAGGAAGTAAACGTGATTTCTACAGGATATTATAACGTGGACAAACGTCATTTGACAAGTTCAGTGACTTCGTTGAAGATGGATGATATTATGATACCGGGGGTGAGTACGATCGACCAGATGTTGGAAGGTAACGTTCCGGGAATGATTTTTATGCAGAATTCCGGTCAGGTGGGGGCGGCTCCGAAGCTGAAAATCAGGGGATCGACTACCGTTTTGGGTTCACAGGCTCCCTTGTGGGTGTTGGACGGGGTTATTCTGACTGACCCGGTGAATGTAGATCCGCAACAGATTAACGACCTTGATTTCGTAAATTTGTTAGGAAATGCGATTTCTGGGTTAAATCCGGATGACATTGAACGGATTGATGTGTTGAAGGATGCTTCGGCAACAGCTATTTATGGTCCGCAGGCTTCTAACGGGGTGATAGTGATCACCACGAAAAAAGGGAAAGTGGGTGCGCCATCAGTGTCTTATTCGGTGACGGGGACTTTACGTCGTCGTCCTCATTATTCGGATCGGGCTGTCAATGTGATGAATTCGATGGAACGGATTGATTTGTCTCGAGAGATTGTTGACAAACGTTTGGTGATAACGAATTTGAATAGTTGGGTTGGTTATGAGGCTGCCGCTTATGATTATTTTAATGGGGTTATCGGTTACGATGAGTTTAACCGGAAGGTGGCGGATATGGAGACGTGCAACACGGATTGGTTTAATATATTGTTGAAAAATTCTTTTTCCCATAACCATTCATTGAGTATATCTGGGGGGTCCGATAACGTGAGGTATTACGCATCGATGGGATATAGTAATGAGAACGGAAATATTCGTAAAGAGAAGAATGATCGTTACACGGGAATGGCTAAGATCAATCTTAATTATAAGCAGTTCGATATGACTTTTTCTTTGAACGGGAATTTGCAGAAAAAGAATTACACGCCGAGTGAGGTGGGGGTGATGAATTATGCTTATAATACGAGTCGGAGTGTGAGAGCTTATGATGAAGCTGGAGAGTTGTGGTTTTATCAGCGGCATGAGGCAGTGGGTTCGGAGGGTTATGACCAACCGTTCAGTATTATAAACGAGCAGAATCATTCGTATAATAAAATAGAGACGGAGCAGGTTGCTTTGACTACGGCTTTGGGTTATCGCTTGACGTCTTGGTTGAAAGCTGATACCCAGTTCTCCTACAACGTGTCTCATTCTTCAAATGATACTTATTATGGTGAGGAGACTTGGTATGCAGCGAAGTTGAGAAAACGTAAAACGGAATCTGGGTTAATTGATAATAATAAAACGGAATTGCTGAACGGGGGTGAGTTGACGCAGGATGAAACGAAAAGCGAGTCTTATAATCTTCGGGGGCAGTTAACGTTCAATCATTTCTTGGATAAAGATAATATCCATCAACTTACGGCCACGGTTATTGGAGAGCTAAGTTCGACGAAGTATACTGGTTCAAAGATTGTTCGCAGGGGGTATTTGCCCGATCGGGGATTGTTTTTTGACAAGGTGGAGATCGGGTTGGACGAGACAACAAAGAAGTTGAAGTACCCGGCTTATTACACGTGGATGGAGTCTGACGATGCTCGGGGAATATTGAAAGATAATCTGACCCGCAAGGTGGGGTTGGTGGCGAGCGCATCGTACGTGTACAAAAATTCTTATATTTTGAATGCGAATATGCGAATAGATGCGTCCAATAAATTCGGGGATGCAAGCAATGATCGTTTATTGCCGATCTGGTCGGTATCGGGACGTTGGAATTTACATGAGAATGTGTTGAAGGATGTTGATCGGGTGAATACTTTGGCTTTGAAGGTTTCTTTTGGTTATCAAGGTAATATGTCCGCTCAAGATTCTCCCCGGTTGATTATCAAGAAGGGGGGTACGAATGAATTTTTTGACGAGTACGAGTCAACTATTCTCCAGTATCCCAATCCGGATTTGAAGTGGGAGAAGACTTCAACGTTGAATTTGGATGTAGAGTTTTCGTTTTTTAATAACAAGTTGAACGGTTCGGTGGGGTATTATTATCGGCACACGACTGATGCCTTTTTGAGCAAGACGGTTTCTTTTGTGAATGGTGTGGGGAAATATACCGTGAATAAAGGTGATTTGACGAATCAAGGGTACGAGTTGTCGCTTAATTTCGTGCCGATAAACACGATGACTTCCATGAACGGGCAGAATAAAGGGTTCGTGTGGCGGTTTGACCCGAATTTTGGATCAGTGTTTAATCAGTTGTTGGATAAGATAAGCCCCAAGGATAAGACTCTACAGGATGAGATCACGTATTCCGATTATCTGAACGGGACGGTGCAAATAGCCGGTCGTCCGTTAAATACGTTTTACTCGTATAAATTTAAGGGATTGAGTCCGGAAGATGGTCGTCCCATGTTTTACGGTACGGAGGAAACCATGATGGTAAACGGGGAAGAGGTGAGCACGCAAGATGTTTATGCAAATATGGAGAAAGAGGAGGTTTTCGCAACGGTTATGGAACGATCCGGATGCCGGGAGCCTTTTATACAGGGAAGTATCAAGAATTATTTCGGATGGAGAAATTGGGGATTGAATTTGAATATCGCTTATAGCTTGGGGGCTAAAATCCGGATGTTACAAATGTATCCGAATGGTACGTCTGCGGCTCCGGGACCGGAAACGAATATGCGCCGGGAATTTGTCAACCGGTGGCAACGTCCTGGAGATGAGAAATACACGAATATTCCCGGGTTGCTTGAATCCAAGGAATATGCAAATACTCTTAACAAGTATTGGTGGAACGGGATTCCGAATGAATTTGCATCGAATATCTGGAAAATGTATGATAATTCTAATTTGAGGGTGGCTTCCGGGGATTATCTGAGATTGCAGAATGTGTCTTTACGTTATGTCGTTCCGGAAAAGTTTTGTAAAAAGTTGTTGGTGAAGTCGGCGTATCTAAGTGTGACAGGAACGAATTTATTTACGATTTGCAGTAAGAAGTTAAAAGGACAGGATCCTTCACAATCGGGTTCTTCATCGTTGGTGAATCTGTCTTTGCGTCCGATGTATTCCTTTCAGTTAAATGTAACATTCTAAAAATTAGAGAAATGAAAAATGTAATATATTTGGTCATAGGATGTTTTTTGTGCATCTCGTGCGGGGATTTTTTGAAAGAGTATTCTAAGGAATTGACTTATGCTTCGTCATGTAAGGATTTGGATGAGGTGATGATCGGGAATGGATATATGAGGTCGAGGAATACCACCAGTACTATGTCTAGTTCTCTCATTACAAAAAGTGAATTGTATTACCCGTGGTTGTTCGTGATGGATGATGATATTGAAGAGTATGCAACGGGAACTTTTAATGTGACTTCAGAGGGACCGTTTACGTTGATGAGGCCCTTTTACGGGTGGCAAAAGGTGCCGTTTCAATCCGTGAAAGGAGTTCCGTATGATGATCCCTGTTGGAAGAAGTTATATGAGCATATTGGTTATTTGAACGTGATTCTTTCTGAAATTAAGGAGTTTACGCATGAATCGGAAGAGGATATAAACAGGATAACGGGTGAGGCGGAATTTTTGAGGGGGGCTTACTATTATTTATTGGTGAATATGTACGCTAAACCGTATGTGAAGGCAACGGCTGCTTCCGATATGGGAGTACCTTTGAATATCACGGAGAAGATTGAGGATAAGTATTTTAAACGGGAATCTTTGGAGACGATATATAAACAGATTGTGACGGATTTGACAAATGCAGCGAATCATTTGGCTGGGATTGAACAGCCTACCATTTATCGGGTGAATGAGACGACTGTCCGTATTTTGTTAAGTCGGGTATATTTGTATATGGGAGAATGGGCTTTGGCTGAGGCGGAGAGTGAAAAAGCGATTCGCTTGGGGTGTCCGTTATGGGATCTGAATGGGTTTGATATGACGGAAACTTCCGAGAGTACCGGAAATTTGAAACAACAATATATGATTTCATCCGCTTCTCCAGAAGTGTTGTTTACACAGGGGATGAACGTGTTGAATTTGTTAATGTATGACGGGCTTACTGTCGGACGTTTCAGGGTAACGGATGAGTTACTTGAGTTATATGCTAAATACGAGGCAGAAGGGGTTACGGATTTACGTAGGGAAGGATATTTTTCTGTATCGCAGAAAAAGAATGACTGTTATTTTTGTCGGAAAAATTCAGTGTTATCGCAGGATATTACTGCTTTTGATGCTTTTGTGATCCGGTCGGCGGAAGCTTATTTGAATAAGGCGGAGGCTCAGGCGATGCAAGGAAAGGGAGAAGCGGTGCAGACTTTGAAAGTATTGTTGGAGAAACGTTTTGAAAATGGCGTGGTTCCGGTTACGATCGATGGATTACAGGGAGAGAATTTGGTGAAGTTTGTGCGAGAGGAACGGCGTCGGGAGTTGTGTTTCGAGTGTCATCGTTGGTTTGATTTGCGTCGTTATGCCGTGTGTGAGAAATATCCGGAACGGAAAGAGATTCGTCATGCTTTATATGGTCCTTCTACTGTTTTCGGGGGGGTGGCTGTATATGAAGGGGAGTATCTTTTGAAGCCTTACGGAGAGGATGCCGCATGGGTTATGCCGATACCCGATTATGAAATAACCTATAATAAAGGAGAAATGAAACCTAACGAAGAGCGGGTAGACCGTGAAGTTCTATAAGGGGTAGGTGTTAAATGTAAATAGATGAAATGATGAAAGAGTGTTTCTTTATTATATTATTCGGTTTGGTCTTGTTGTCCGGGTGTAACAAGGATGACGAGGATTTAGTTCCTTCGGGACAGGAAAAAAATTGGTTTGTTATTGAAGATAAACCAGGACGTTTTAATCAGTTGGCTTATGATGTTTATGAGAAGACTGGTATTTGTTTGTTCGTGAATGATACATTGGGTCGGGAGGAACGTGGGGTGGATGCTTTTGGGAATCCGGTGGTTCATTATGAGATGTACGTGTTGGGATATGGTATTTTTACGCAACGGGATATTAATTGCGCATTGTCTGCGGATACGACTGCTATGTTGGAGGCGGGAAGGTTGATAAACGAGTATGTGATTCCGAATTTACCCAAGGATGATGAGTATCGTCCGAAGTCTTTTCTGTTGGTAGATACTATTTATACGGGAGATTATGGATGGAGTTCCGCACAGGGTAAAAAGCCTAATTGTTCAAGCGAGTATGCTTATTGGGATATGATGGGTGTGACTGTCGGTCGTTTGTATGATTTACCGGGATATAGTGAAGAGGAGAAAAAGTTTTGGGCCGGGAAAGTGTTGGCTATTAATATTTTGACATTGTTGCAAACGGAGTATACTACGGAAATAACTGAATTCCAAACTATATCCAAGTCTTATTATAATGGACAGTATTATTATAATATGGAGTTAGACAGGAAACATAACCTTTATGATTCTGATTGTAGGGAATTGGGTTTTCTGTTCTGGAAACTTGTGGGACAGAACGATTATGCTACTCCACAGATAGATTGGAAGATTGCTCCTAATCAAAATATTGATTTGACTGATTATTTTGCAGCAGTTTTTACTTATGATGAAGTAGAGTTTGAAAGTAAATATGCTAATTATCCGTTGTGTGTTTCGAAATTTAAAATCATGAAAGGGATTGTGGATGATTTTGAACAAAAGTATTGTAAGTAGTTGTTGGTTATAAAGGGGAGTGTTGAAATACTCCCCATCTTTTGAATGAGTTACCGGCTTATGGAGGAGTATTACTTGAAAAAAAAGTTTTGACTCACCCTTTTAGGGGAGATAATTTGTAAAAGTGATGTCTCTGTTTCAGGGATGGGTGGGTGTATTGTATTTAAATGATTGGAATAATGAATAGGATGTTGAGGATCATAGGAATATGTGTATGTTTTTGGGCGGTGGGTATTGTAGGTGTATCTGGTCAGATAAAAAAATTCCAAATGTCAAAGAAGGTAGTGGCGAAATCAGTAGGGGAGAAATTGGTGAAGCCGCAAGAAATTGTTTCCGTTGAGAAGTTCGTAAAGCCGACGGCTCGGGTGTATCGGGGAATGTTTACTGTTTACGTGCAGGAGGGACGATTTTTCGTGGAGATTCCAGAACGGTTGTTCGGGAGGGATATGGCTGCTATGCAAGTATTGGTAAAAGGATCGGGACAAAATGAGAGAGCAGCAACCCAGTTGTTGGGCTATGCGGGTGATCCGTTATCCACCCGGTTGGTCCGGTTTGAAAAGGGAGGAAAAGATGAGGTATGGTTGATTGAGCCTGAGGGAGATAAGTGGATGAAAGATACGACGAGTGAAATCTATCGTTTAGTACGTATGGTAGAGAAACGGTCTGTAGCGATGGCTTTTGATATCTTGGCGAGGGGGAATGAGAGTGTGTTGATTGATATGACGGATGTTTTGATGACGGATAATAACATATTTTCATTGAAGGATATGAAGGCTACTCTTGGTTTGGGAACCTATCAAGCGGACAAAGCGAGTATTTCGGGATGTCATGTTTTCCCGGATAACGTGATATTTAAGATGATAAAATGTTATGGTGCGGGGGCTGCCCCGAAATTGTCTTCTTTTGACAAGGAGAATAATCAGGTGAAGCAGAATCCGACGGTTTGGGAGTTGGCTGTGTCGTTACGTTTGTTGCCGGAAGAGAAAATGCGTCCTAGGTATGAAGATAAGCGGGTGGGATATTTCGTAGTGAAGGGAACGGAGTATGATCATCCGTTGCAACCGACACAGATGGCTTATGCTTGTCGGTGGCGGCTGGAGCCTAGACTGGGGGATGTAGAGAAGTATAAGCGGGGAGAGTTGGTAGAACCCCGGCAGCCGATAGTTTTTTATATTGATTATGATATACCTGAATTTATGGTTCCACATTTAATTGCGGGTGTAGAGGATTGGGGAAAGGCGTTTGAGCGTGCCGGGTTTAAGAATGCAATTCGGGCAAAGCGTATGCCCCGTCTAGAAGAGAATCCAGATTTCTTGCCGGAGGATGCTCGTTATTCGGTTATCTCGTACAAAGTTTCCCCGATCGGGAACGCTTTCGGGTTGCAAACGAGTGATCCGAGGACGGGAGAGATATTGAGTGCCCGGATTTCGTTGTTCCATTGTGTGCAGGAGTTGTTACAAAAATGGTATTTTGCACAGGCAGGTGTGATGGATGAACGGGTGCATGGTTTCCCTTTTCCGGAAGAGGTGATGGGACGGTTGGTGCGTTATTTGGTTTCACATGAGGTAGGACATACCTTGGGATTGCGTCATAATTTTTATGGCAGTAACACCTATTCCGTTGATCAGATTCGGGATAAAGATTACGTGAAACGATACGGGCACACGGCTTCGATTATGGATTATGCTCGTTTTAATTACGTGACGCAACCCGGGGACAATGTTGCTTTAGAAGATTTGGTGCCTCGGTTGGGGGAATATGATTTGTTTGCTATCGAATGGGGGTATCGTTATTTCCCGGAGATGGAGGATGAAAAGGAGGAACAGGGGTATTTGCAAGCATGGACTACCCGTCAGAGGGAGGAGAATGAACGTCGGGTTTTCGGTACAGAATATGATCCTCGCGATCCCCGTTTCCAGAGTGAAGGTTTAGGGGATAACAATATGCTGGCGAATGAGTTGGGAATGGAGAATTTAAAACGTATCGTTCGAAATCTGGATAAGTGGACCCGAGGGGATGATGCTTTTGGTACGACACTAGCCGAGATGTATAAGGGGGTGTGTGATCAGTATTTGAAATATATTACTCATGTGGTGAATAATGTGGGGGGACATGTTACGTTTGACAAATTGCGTTCGGAAGGGGCAGGACTGGAAATCCCGGTGAGTAGAGAGCAACAGAAGGATGCGTTGGCTTTTTTGGACAAGCATTTTTTTCATGCTCCGGAATGGTTGTTTGAAGAGCGATTGACCGATGTGGCCAGGATGAATAAGGTGAGGGTGATGCGTATGCTGTACGGAATGATGTTTAAATCGTTGATCGGTGCTTTTTCTTATTTGGCTGAGCAGGAAGCGGGAGGTGATTATGGTTTACGGGAATATATGGATGATTTGTACGGGATGATTTTTACGGAAGCGATGAGTTATAAGCCCGTGGAACCTTGTCGTCGGGAATTGCAACGTGTTTATTTAAAAGGGTTGCGGAGAGCGATGGAACGGGATTTTACGGATTATCCGGCAATCACTTCTTTGGTTTTCGAGCAATTAGAAAGGGTAAAAACGGACGCCCGACAAGCGGCGAAAAAGAGTAAAGATTATTTAGCGAGAGCTTATTGGGAGAGTTTGTCCAATTTATAATGTAAACAAAGGTAGTTATGAAAAGATATTTGATTAGTTTGGTCATGTTGCTGTTTTCGGTCGTGGGTTTTGTTCAAGGGAAGGAGCCGATGACTTTCACATCTTTTTTCAGTGGGGAGGCGAAAAGGATGGAAGGTGCTTTACCTGTTTATCAGGTGACAGGGAAATATTATCTGGAAATTCCCGAACGGTTGTTGGGACGGGAGATGTTTTTTTCCGGAGTGGTTGTCCGGGGTGGCGATATGCCTTATGCTTTGACGGAAGGGATGGGGGTTGCCGTATTCAAGTTGGAGCCGGGACACCGGGTGTCTTTATCCAGAAGAATCTTGGGAGAACGAGTATCCGATACGATTTCCGGGATGTATAAGTTGATGTCGGAACGGATATTGGAACCGGTGGATGCCCTTTATTCCGTGGTTGCTTATGGGAGAGACGGGAAAAGTCCTATCATAGAAATTACTTCTTTGGTGAAGACTAGTCCGGAATGGTTCGGTAATGCAGAAAAAGGAGTGGCAGATGCTTCCAAGTCTGAGGTAGTTGACGTGAAGGGATGGAGTGACGGGGTGAAATTTTCGGTCGTGCGGGTACATTCATTCTCCAAACCGGGATTTTTAGGTGTTCCGGGTAAGGAGGGAATTATTCCGGTGGAGATGGCTTGCATTATCCGAGTGTTGCCTGAGAAATCAATGGTGGTGCGTTATGCGGATCCGAGAATCGGTTACCGGACATTGAGTTATTTAGATTACGGGAGTAATCCGCAGGGAGTGGAGAGAGTATCTTTGATTTACAAGTGGAATTTGTCGGTGGCACCGAAAGATCAAGTCCTGTTGGGAGGTAACCGGATGGTAGAACCGGAGCAACCGATCGTATTTTATATTTCCCCGGAGGTACCGAAACGTTTTCGTGCGGCGATACGGGAAGGGGTGATGGATTGGCAGACAGCTTTCGAGCAGGCAGGTTTTAAGAACGCTTTGCAAGTGAAAGAGGCTGATGATTCGATTGATTTGACTCGGGCAGATGCTGTAATTACTTGTTCTCCTACAGGTGGTGAGGTTAGTTCGTCAATACTGGTGCACCCGAGAACGGGAGAGATTTTGAAATGTCGAGTGAATGTACCTTACTATTTTATTCAGGAGGATATGAAAGAGTATTTGTTGCAATGTGGTGCGGTGGATGAACGTGTTGTTGAAGATATGAATTGTGAAGCGGTGGTGTTGAATTTGTTGCGATATAAGGTGTCGGCAGAGGTGGCTAATGTGTTTGGTTTGTTACCGAATTATGCTGCCAGTATGGCGTTTACGACGAAGCAGATGCGGAATCCGAAATGGGTTGCGACCAATGGTTACACGGTTTCCGTGACGGATAGGTTGCCTTTTAATTACACGGTTCAACCGGGTGACGGAGTCGATGTGAATAGTTTGATTCCCCGGGTGGGTGCTTATGACCGATGGGCGATTATGTGGGGATATAAACAATATGCGGCGGATGCTGATCCGGTGAAGGATAGAAAAATATTGCTGCAGTTGTGCGAATCGGTGAAAAAGGTGAAGGTGTTACGATATCGAGAATTTGACAATAATAATCCGATGGGGGTGAGAGGTGATTTAGGAAAAGATCGGGTGGTTGCTGTGGAGTTGGGAATGAAGAATTTAGAGCGGATTTTCCCGAAATTGGAGAAGATCACGGCAAAAGAGGACGGAGAGTCGTGGGAAGGATTGAAGAATATGTATTACCGGGCACATTCTTTATACAGCAATTATTTGAAGAGTGTCGGGGGACTGGTTGCTGGACGCTACTTGGCTCCCGTGATTAAGGGAAGTGGTGAGCGTCCCGTGTCTTTCGTATCAAAGGGAGAGCAGAAGGAGGCGATGGAATTTTTGAATCGTTATCTTTTCGGGGGAGAACCGGGATGGTTTGATGCCGATTTGTGTGTGAAAAACGGGTGGCTGACTTCCGAAGAGATGTTGAGGCGGTTTGCTAATAGTTGGATGAAAGAGAAGTTGGGGGAGGAGTGTATTGGTATTTTGTTGCAGGGAGAGTTGGCTGACGGGGCAAAGGCTTATTCTGTCAAAGAGTTTTTTGCCGATTTGGACCGGATGATCTTTAATGATTATAAGGTGGGGCTGGTTACGAGTGTGTACCGGAAGAATATGCAATATAGTTACGTGAAAGGGATGATTGAGGGAATGGCTGTTGTGCAGGGAAAATCGAAGTCAGATGATTATATGATGGTGATGACTCTGCATGCCCGGGAGATGAAAGAGAAATTGTTACGATTGAGTGAATCACATCCGGATGAGGCGGAAAGAGTGTATTTCAAGAGTTTGGCGGTTAAGTTTAAAATATAGGATATGAAGGGGTTTGTTTTATGTTTGGTGTCCGTGTTGTTGATGGTATTCGTGGAGGGATGTTGTCAGAAAATAACAGGAAATAAGTTGAATATGAGTGTGTTGTATGTGGGGTTTGATCCGGGTAGGGAATTGCCTCCGATGAATTTTGCTCATGGTGCGGGTATTGCCGCAAGCCGTTATGCGGAAGATATGAGGGGACGTATGCCTGCTTTTGAAAAATTATTGAAATGGTATTTTACGAAGGTGGAGACCGTGGATGCCCGAGACTATCGGGAGAGCATGACGGAAGAGTATGATGTGGTTATCTTCGATGCAGTACCGGAACCTTTGATGTTGGTCGAGAAAAATGTGAGAACAGAGGTACAGAATACAGAGGTGCGAGGGAAATTAGCGAATGTGGTGGATACGAAAGAATTGTTCTCAGCCCATTATTTCTCGGATGAATATAGTAAGCCGACTTTGTTCGTGGGGGACAAAACTGGGATTTTAGGGGCTGCCTTGGGATTGAAATTGAATTGGTATTGTCGTTGTTTGGATGCACATGCTTTTGATTTGTGCAAAGGACATCCGATCTTTCACGAGCCGTTGCCTGTAGAGATGAGATACGAACGGCGCATTGCTCCTTATGCGGCTCTTTCCGGAGTGGAGGGGGTGACAACTCCCGGAGTGATGGATATGTGGAGGGTGCAAACGGAAGGATATCGTGAGGGGGGCCGGGAAAGGTATAGGCAGGGATTGGTGGCTTTCGGTGATGGATTTGAGGAAAATGGGGATGGAGAGAAGATTGCCGGGGGTGTGAGTGATAAACATCGGGATGCGGTATCAATCGGTCGTCATGGTAATTTTTTTATGTGGGGTTTTGCTGCCGATCCGAGGTATATGACGGAGACGGCGCAACGGGTGTTCGTGAATGCGGTGTGTTATATTAGTAAGTTTAATGGTAGGGTTCCTGTAACTCGCAAATATGAGAATGGTTACGTGACTCGGAAAAAGTTGAAAATGCAACTGGCGATGTTTGACCGGGATACTTTTAATCGTTATGTGATTTCCCGAAATGTTTATAACGAGAAGTTGATGAAGTTGAAACAGGAGGTGGATGATCTGAATGCTGCGGGAAAGGATGTGCCGGGGGATTTGATGAGTCAAGCATGGCCTCAACCTCAGAAGGTGAAAACGTACGATGAGTATTTGGAGAATGGTTTGAAGAGGGAGTATGTGAAAGCCGGGTGTACGAATGTACAAGTGTATCGGAATTATTTGCAGGAAAATATGAATTATTTTTATGGAGGAAAGGGCGATTTTTCTTTTACGGTGGATGAGGATTTGAAAGAGCTAGGGATCGCTATGGGAGAGGTGAAGGTACTAGAGCGGGCGATAGAATTGTTGGGAGGTTCTGTTGAAGAAAACGAGAGGGGATGGCGGTTGTTGAGACGTTATACTTTGGAAGATTTTTCCACGGTGGAAGAGTGGCAAAAATGGTTGAAGGAAGTGCGGGATCGCTTGATTTTCACGGAATCATGTGGATATAAGTTCGTGGATCGAGCGAGTAGTATGGTAATTCTTCGTCGTTCGAAGAAGTCTCAAGGGGGAGTGCAACAGGAAAATCCAGTGACTGTGGTGGCCGTAAGAAAAGGAAACGAGATCCGGGTGCAATTTACGATGAAAGAGGGGTTCCATATCTATGCCGCTTCTGGGGAGGAGGGGGCATATGTGGTGACGGATGTGAAATTTAAATGTCCGCAGGGCATCTGGGTTGTCGGTAAGCTCGTTATGCCGGAAGCGAAAGCGTATGAGGTGGATCCGAAAGTGAAGATTTACGAGGAGAAGGTGATTTTTATTCAGCCAATTAGAGTGGAACAAGAGAATAATAAAGGAAAAATTATTTGTACAGTAACTTATCAAGCTTGTAATGAAACGATTTGTATGCCTCCGGTGACCGAGAATGTAGAGGTGGTGAATTTGTAAATAACTAAAAAGTAGAATCAAATGAAACGAATTGTTGTAGTAATTATGTTGTTGTTTGTTGGAATGAATCTTGTAAACGGACAAATTGAGACCCATCCGGAAAAGTATGGATTCAAGGTATGGGGGGGAGATGAGGTGCCGAATTTTGAGGTAAAAATGTTGGATGGGAAGACCATGAAGATAAAGAAGTTGAGAGGAAAAGTGGTGTTACTTGATTTCGTGGGAACACAATGTTTGCCTTGCATTGCCGGTTTGAAAAAGTTTAAGAAAGAGATTTTCGAACGGTTTAAGGGGAAAGATTTGGTGGTTATTCCGATCGTGGTGAAATGTAAGGGTGTGGAAGATGTTAAGAAATTTCAGAAACATAACGGTTTTGATTTCCCTTTTGGGATAGACGAAAAAGGGGAGGTTGCTTCTTTGTTTTTTGAGGGTGGAATACCCCGTTACTATGTGATTGACCGGAAAGGGAAAATTGTGTATTATGGGCCGAGTTATAAGCCGGGAACTTGGGAGGTGATGTTATATGCGATAGAGAAAGCTTTGGAAAGTAAAAAATAAAAATAGAATGAGAAGAATAATTTTACTGTTGATATTCTTTGTATGTTCCGGAATAGCATGGGGACAGAAAGCAAATTTTGAGCAAGCAGAACGTTTTTATGATACGAGATGGAATACATTGTCTGGTTCCATGGAAGTGACTCCTTGTTTTATTGAGGGAAATGATGAGTTTTGGTATGCTTATAAAATGGGAGATGGGGTTTATTGTTATTATTACGTAAATCCTAAACGGTGGGTGAAACGTAAACTTTTTGATCAAGAGTTATTGCGGAAAAGTTTAGAAAAATCGACAGGTAAAATTATTCAAAAGGGATCTTTGTCTTTGCACAATATATCTGTGAGTAAGGGAGGAACTTTGGTCGCTTTTAATTATGACCAACGTGATTTCGAATACGATGTGGAGAAGAATGTGCTTGTTCCACAGAAAAAGAAAGATCGTGTTGTTCCGGTGAAACAGAAAAGCCAATTGTTTGGTAAGTTGTCACCAGATGGTGCTTACGTGGCATACGTGAAACGACACGATTTGTACGTGATGCGGGTGAAAGATTTTGTAGAAATTCGCTTGACAACAGATGGAGAACGTTATTTCTCTTATGGAAAGCTGGATAGTGATACGAGTGGTAACATAGGCTATACTCGTGCCGAATGGTTCGGTGATTCGAAAAAGATGTATGTGATTCGTGAAGATTTGAGGAAAGTAGGGGAACTACCTTTGATTTCTTCTTCGGGAGAACGGCCGACGGTTCAAATGTATAAATGTGCTTTAGCCGGAGAGAAACACGTGCCCCAATACGAGGCTTCTGTGTTCGATATTGCCACGGGAAAGCAGGTGAAGGTAAAAATGGAGAAGTGGAAGGATCAGTTGTTGTGGTTATCGTATGCGGGAAAGTGTTCGGATCAACTTTTTATTCAAAGGAAGAAACGTACTCGGGAGGAATTAGAAATTTGTGCTGTCAATACGGAAACGGGAGATGTTCGGGTTGTCATTCACGAGGAAGGGTATCCTTATCTGAATGATGAATTGTATTCGATCGCTTATTTGAATGACGCAAGCGAGATATTGTGGTGGTCGGAACGTTCAGGATGGGGAAATTACTACTTGTATGATAGTTCGGGGCGGTTAAAGAATCAAGTTACTTCGGGGCAGTGGACTTCCGGAAAAATTGTAAAGATTGATACGGCAAAGAGAATGTTGTATTTTGAAGGACATGGGCAGGTGGAAGGCGGTAATCCTTATTATGCTCGTTTGAACCGGGTGAATTTAGATGGAAAAGGGAAGGTAGAGGTGTTGACGCCTGAAGAAGGGAATCACCGGGTGGTTTTCTCCCCTTCTGGACGGTATTTTGTAGATACCTATTCAAGACCGGATTTGGAACCTCAAAGTGTTTTGCGGGATTGTGCGGGGCGATCCATGTTTGTGTTGGAAAAGTCGGATCTGAGTAAGGTGTATGCGGAAGGATGGCGGAAACCGGAATGTTTTACGGTTAAGGCGGCGGATGGTAAGACGGATTTGTACGGTGTGATGTGGAAACCGATGGATTTTGATTCTACGAGGCGTTATCCAATTATCACGTATGTTTATCCCGGGCCGTGGACCGAGTATATACCTTTAAATTTTGAACTCGTATCAGCCTCGGGGACTACGGGATTGGCTCAATTGGGATTTGTTGTTGTTTGTTTTGGGAATAGAGGTGGTAGTCCTTATCGTGGACGAGATTATCATTGTTTCGGATATGGTAATTTGCGGGATTATTCTTTAGCCGATAATAAATATGGTTTGGAACAGTTGATGAGAAGGTATTCTTTTATTGACTCTACGAAAGTCGGAATTTTTGGACATTCCGGAGGTGGAGCAATGTCAGTGGCCGCCATATGTACTTACCCGGATTTTTATACGGCGGCAGTGGCTTCCTCGGGGAATTATGATAATACAATTTTTGATTATGGATGGAGTGAGATTCATCACGGTATAAAAGAAGTTGTAAAGGATGGAGAAGTGAGTTTTGAATTTGATATTCCTACCCATATGGAATTGGCTAAAAATTTGAAAGGACATTTAATGTTGGTCACGGGAGATGCTGATAACACGGTAAATCCTGCGAATACTTATCGGATGGTGAGTGCATTGATTCTTGCTAAAAAAGATTTTGAATTGGTCGTTCTACCCGGACAGAGGCATGGGTATATGGGATTTGCGAAAGAGTATTATTCCCGAAAGATGTGGCAACATTTTACAAGGTATTTGTTAGATAAGTGAATTATTTTATATTTTTGGAGAGAAATAGAATACAACTTGCTATAATTGAAGTGTAAAACCAATGTAATAGAACAAATACTTAAGAAAGAACTGAATCTATCAGACGGAATGTATAATAGGTTTATGGCGTTTGCCGGTACACGAACTTTGAAGAAGAAAGAGATGTTTGTTACACAGCATAAAGTCTGCCATCACCTTGGCATTATCGAAAGTGGTGTACTGCGTTCATATATTGAAAGGTAGGATAAAGAATTCATTAAAGATTTCTATTTCGCCGGTACAATAGTTGTTTCGTATGGCAGTTTTCTTACCGGAGAGTCGTGTATTGGTTATATATAAGCTTTGGAATTACCCCTCTTATAACGTTTTCCCGGTCTGCCTATGATCAATTACTAAAAGAATCAGATCAATGGTATAAGTTTGGAAAATATATTTCAGATTGTCTTTTAATTAAAAAATGTCGTAGAGGAACTTCTTTCCTTATGGAAAATGCCTACGAAAGTATGAGCTATTGTTTAAAACTTATCCTTGTATCGAATAGTATAACCTTCTATCTTGGAATTAAATCAGAATCATTAAGTATGCTTAAATCTTTTAACTTAGGTTGATGAAAATTTCCGACTTTTGAGATAATGTTGTAGAGTAATTTACCCAAACAGATAATTAACTGGAATTGTGAAAGTATATTCTGATTGTAAAATAGGGAAAAAATTACTTGAAGCATATAAAAAAATTTAAGGAATAAGGTATGTGGCTGAATTCATAAATGAAAAATAGTATACCATTCTCACTATACAAAAGTAGCGTGAAAAATATATCATAAAAATATGCTTGACAATAGCAGTTTTACTTCTAATAATGAAATATTTGTTATTGTTCAAAATGCGGGGGCGCCCAAACGGAATAAGTAAATCCCCTCCAAATTTATGAATTTGGAGGGGATTTACTTTAGAATGGGAGATTTCTATTTTTTCAACCACTTATCCAGCCACGCTGCAAAAGTGCGTTGCCACAATATTCCATTCTGGCAGCCAAGTACCCAATGGCATTCTTCCGGGAAGTATAAATACTGAGCCGGAATACCACGCATACGGGCGGCATTGAAAGCACCCATTCCCTGAGAGGCATCGATACGGAAGTCTTTTTGTCCGTGGATGACTAGGATCGGGGTATCCCATTCTCCGACAAATTTGTGGGGAGAATTATCAAATGTGCGTTGAGCGACTTTATTGTCTTTTTCCCATGGAGCTCCGCCCATGTCCCAATTGGCAAACCACATTTCTTCAGTGTTGTAGTATTGCATTTCCATATTGAAGATTCCGCAGTGGGCAATAAATGCTTTAAAGCGTTTGTCGTGGTGTCCGGCAAGGAAATATACGGAGAAACCGCCATAGGAGGCTCCTACGCAGCCCAAACGGTTTTCGTCGATATAAGGTTCCTGTTTCAATTCATCTATGGCAGAGAGGTAATCCTTGATGTTTTGTCCGGGATAATCTCCGCTGATTTGTTCGTTCCATTCTTGGCCGAATCCCGGTAGGCCGCGGCGGTTCGGGGCGACGATGATGTAACCGTTAGCTGCCATCATCTGGAAATTCCAACGGTAGCTCCAGAACTGGCTTACGGTACTTTGCGGACCACCTTCGCAATACAGGATTGCCGGGTATTTTTTGTTCGGGTCAAAATGAGGAGGATAAATGACCCATGTCAGCATTTGTTTGTTGTCTGTGGTCTTGATCCAGCGGGATTCTACCTTACCCATAGTTAATTGATCCAGAATCCCTTTGTTTACGAATGATAATTCCGTGTCTTTTCCTGTGTTCGGGTCTACTTTGTAGATTTCGGCAGGTTTACTCATGGATACTTTCGTGGCGATCAAATAATCGTTTACGGGAGTGACTGACGTGTAATTGTGTACGCCTTCCGTGAGTTTCTCGATCTTCCCATCGTTTAGGGTCAATTTGTAAATTTCATCTGTAGCGTGATAATCCGAGATGAAATAGATCGTGTTATCATCTGCCCAAGACAGACTTCCTACGTTTTGATCGAAATCTTTCGTGTATTCTTTTTTCTCTCCGGTTTTTAAGTTCATTACAAATAGACGGATTTTATCGGCTTCGTATCCGTCACGTTCCATGCTTTCCCATGCCATGAGTTCTCCGTTGGGGGAGATCACTTGATGCTGATCGTATCCCATCATTCCTTCCGTGAGGTTGGTGGTTTTACCGGAAGCCAAATTGTACAGATAGAGATCCGTGTTTGTTGAACTCAAGTAAGCGATTCCTTCTTTTTTACGGGCCATGTAGATTATGCCTTTTCCGTCCTTTGTCCAAACGAGTTGCTCTGTGCCACCCCAAGGACGAACGGGGGATTCCCATTTCTCGCCTTCCATGATGTCTTTGCCTGTAGTCACCATCTGTCCGGGAATATAATCAGCCACGAAAGGGTGAGTGTAAGCTTCAACCCAATTATCCCAATGGCGATAAACTTGGTCATTGATCAGCCGGGCATTTGCTTTCGGAAGATCGGGATGTAGGTCATGGATATCTTGTTCCAACTTCACGTCTTTCAGGAAAAGAAGTTTGGACTTGTCCGGGGAAAAGATAAATCCCCCGATACCGCCTTCTACATTGGTTAATTGGGTAAGCCCGCTACCATCTGCATTCATTTCCCATAGTTGTACAGAACCGGATTTACTGGACATAAATGCGATCTTCCCATCAGAAGTCCACGTTTCACCGAATTCATTGTAATCCGTGTTCGTTAATTGTTTTGATTTTCCGTCAGCTAGGTTCATCACGTAAATGTCACTGTACGAGCGATCTTCTTCTTTGTTGAAATAAGTCACGTCATACAAAAGTGTTTTCTGATCGGGGGATACGCTTACGCTACCGATTCTACCAAATGACCATAACACCTCGGGAGTCATCACGTCGGATGCTAGTTTCATATCCGGTGTTTTATAACTTGGTTTTACTGCCTCTTTCTTGTTGTCACACGACACCATTGCCAACAAGATTAATGCAGAACATAAATAATTTTTCATTGTAATTTTAGCTGTTTTTTATTACACGATTTTTTTATTTCGTTGCCGGTTGCACGCCGTTTTCCATGGCTTCCACAATCTTTTGGGTAAGCTCTTCTGCTAGTTCCGGGTTATCCATAACCAGTTGTTTTACGGTTTCCCGTCCTTGGCCTAATTTGCTTTCGCCGTAAGAGAACCAGCTACCGCTTTTCTTGATTACGTTGTATTCAACGCCCAAGTCAACAATTTCTCCGGAACGGGAAATTCCTTCTCCGTACATGATGTCGAATTCGGCTTTTTTGAATGGAGGTGCCACTTTGTTTTTCACGACTTTTACGCGGGTGTGGTTACCGTAAATTTCTTCTCCGTCTTTGATTTGCCCTGTACGGCGAATATCTAGGCGTACGGATGCATAAAATTTCAGAGCGTTACCACCCGTGGTCGTTTCGGGGTTACCGAACATGACACCGATTTTATCACGTAATTGGTTGATGAATATACAGCAGGTATTTGTTTTACTGATTGTTCCTGTCAGTTTACGTAGAGCTTGTGACATCAAGCGGGCTTGTAATCCCATCACGCTATCACCCATATCTCCCTCAATTTCAGCTTTGGGCGTAAGGGCAGCCACGGAGTCGATCACGATAATATCAATAGCGGCAGAGCGAATTAGTTGTTCTGCAATTTCGAGGGCTTGTTCACCGTTGTCCGGTTGTGATATGAATAAGTTATTCACGTCAACTCCTAGTTTTTCAGCATATGATCGATCGAAGGCGTGCTCTGCGTCAATGATAGCGGCAATACCGCCTTGTTTTTGGGCTTCAGCAATGGCGTGGATAGCCAAGGTTGTTTTACCGGAAGATTCGGGACCGAATATTTCAATTACACGGCCTTTCGGGTATCCTCCCACGCCTAACGCTCTGTCCAGCCCGATAGAACCGGAAGGGATGACCGCAACATCTTCCACGACATTATCTCCAAGTTTCATAACGCTTCCCTTACCGAAGTTCTTTTCAATTTTGTCAAGGGTAAGTTGAAGTGCTTTTAACTTGTCTTGATTGGTTTCTGTGTTTGCCATACTTTTTTATTTTAGATTTATGATTTACGATTTTGAATTACTCCAAGATTTGTTTTGCGTGATCCTTGGTGTTTACTTTGGTGATTATTCGTTCGATAATTCCGTTTGTGTCAATAATAAAAGTGGTACGAACGACTCCCATGTAGGTTCTCCCGTATAATTTTTTTTCAGCCCAGACACCGTATGCTTCCAGTATCTTTTTTTCAGTGTCGGCAATCAGATTAAATGCCAGATTGTATTTAGCGATAAATTTCAAATGTGAATTTGCCGAATCGGGGCTGACACCGACAACTTCAAACCCTTTCTCCGTGAGGGAAGAATAACCGTCATTCAGACTGCATGCTTCAGCCGTGCATCCCGATGTGTTGTCTTTCGGGTAAAAATAGAGGATTAATTTTTTATCTTTAAAATCATTCAGCGTGATTTTTTTCCCGTCTTGATTCATGCCCTCGAAGTAAGGGGCTTTATCTCCTTCTTTTAATGGTGTCATATTCGTTTATAATTAGTGATTTACGATAAGGAATATAAACAATTTATGATTGATATAACTTGTTTACTTCTTTTCCCGTAGTCTATGTACAAAAGTAGGAATATTTTGGTGAAATGAAATAGAGTTTTGGAATATTTGTACATTTGCATAAATCTAAAAATAGCGTATGGAATTTGTTGAAACGTATAATTTGACTGGGTTGATTATCGGAATTTGCACGTTTTTGATAATCGGATTATTTCATCCCGTGGTGATTAAGGCGGAGTATTATTGGGGAACAGGGTGCTGGTGGATTTTTCTTGTTTTGGGAATCGCGGGAACGATAGCTGCCTTATGGGTGACGAACGTGTTATGGTCTTCTTTGCTAGGTGTGTTTGCTTTTTCTTCTTTTTGGACAATCAAGGAAATTTTTGAACAAGAGGAGAGAGTGCGTAAAGGGTGGTTTCCCGCAAACCCGAAGAAGCAGGATAAAAAGAATGTAAAATTTAAAATGTAGAGTTTAGAATGAGAAAGCGTTGCTTTCTGTGGGGAAATCATAAATAGAAAATTATAAATCAAGAAATTAATACATGGATAGTTCAGTAATAATAGAACAGATGAACCGGGAGAGCCGGGGAACGTTAATGGCAAGTTTAGGTATAGAATTTACCGGTATCGGGGAAGATTGGTTGGAGGCAAAGATGCCGATTGATGAACGTACGATGCGCCCCGGGAATTTGTTGCATGGTGGAGCGATTATGGCATTAGTGGAGACCGTGGGAAGCGGATTGACTTATATCGGGGAGAATTTGGAAGAGAATCACGTGTTTGGAATTGAGATTAACGCCAATCATGTTCGGAAAGCACAAGGAAAATATGTGATCGGTCGTGCGGAGTTTATTCATAAAGGCCATCGTACCCATGTGGTAGCTGTCAACGTAACGGATGAGTTTGGTAATTTGGCTTCCGTGGGACGGATTACGAATGTGGTATTACCGAAATCACCGGATGGAAAGTGATAAACAAGGAAGGGATGTAGAATTCCTTCCTTGTTATAATATTATTTCAAGCTATCAATCCATTTATCAAGTTCTTCCGGAGAGTCAATGCTAGGTTGACCTTCCTTTTTATCCCGGAATAAGAATGCGTGGCCGTTTTCAACTATTGCTCCTTTCTCTTTAGCTAATGCTGTCATATCTTTAATAACGCTTCCGGCCCAACCTGCGTGAGTGGAAAATGGAATTACGGTCTTGCCCTTGAAATCATTTGATGACATGAAGGACAGGATAACGGGAGCCATTCGATACCACCATGTGGGAGTACCGATAATAATGCGATCGTAATCGTTTAGCTTGATATTGAGTGGTTTTAGTTCCGGTTTAAATTGTTGTTCAACTTCTTCACGGCCTTGTTTGTCCATTTTTTCATTATCACGAGGATAAGGTGTTTTCGGTTCTAGGCAGACAATATCTGCGTGAAGTGTCTTTTGTAATTTTTCTGCGATACTTTTCGTGTTACCGTGAGAATAGGAAAAATAGACGATAAGGGTCTTTTTCGGATTTTGTGTCTGTTTTTCTGAAGCCTTGCAGTTTATTGTCATGTATGCACAAGTGAGAGAAACAAGAATGATACTCAGTATTTTGTTCATGGTGTTTTAATTTTATGGTTTTAAATATTATTTGCTTGTTTGTAGCTCAATGATTATATTTATGCTTCCGTTGCCGACTGCTGTCATCAGTCCGACCGGATTATCAACTTTTCCGATTCTTGTGTAGTTGTATGAGTTTGTAAATGTTTTGTAAAATAATACGATACAATTGGAACCGTAAAGCATCAAATCTCCCGTTTGAATTTTATCGGGACGGTAAGAGGCGGTAGGAAGATTGTCCGGCATATTGTAGTACTTTTCGTTATTATTGAGGTCATGCATTGTAATCGTCATCGGCAATTTCGCTTTAAATGCTTTTGCGGTTTCGTTATCGGCAAGTGTAATTGTAAACGTGTGATTACCTATTTTTAGGTTTATGGTATCTGATTCCAATATTTCTTCACTACTGTTATTTCCCGTTGTGTCGGTACTGTTATTTGTATTGTTGGATTGTTTTTGTACCGGGAGAGGATTATCTTTAGAACAGGAGGCTAAACCAGTAGTGATATATAGAAAAGACATGGCTGCTATTAAATATGTTTTCTTCATGATCGTTTTATTTTATATTTCTTATCACTTTGGCTGGATTACCTGTTACAATTGTGTTATCCGGAACATTCTTGGTTACGACGGCTCCAGCACCCACGATGGAGTTTTCTCCCACGGTAACACCCGGTAGGATGATAGCACCGGCTCCGATCCATGCCCTACGTTTGATTAATATTGGTTTCGTATATACATTGTGTCTTATTTCCGGTTGTTCCGGATGATTTTCTGTTAACAGGGAGGCACGAGGACCAATAAAGACATGATCTTCTAGGGTAATTCCTCCTCTGTCTAAAAAGGTACAACCAAAATTGATGAACACTCCTTTACCGACTTTTGTGAATTTACCGAATGCCGTGTAAAATGGGGGAAACATACGGACCGATTCATCAAGTGGTTGCCCCCATATCCGACTAAGTAATTCTCTGACTTCAGCGGCAGAATGATACTTGCTGTTCAATTCGCCCACGAGGCTCATGGTTTTTTCGAATTCTTCGTATAAAAGAGGGTAATCCGGATCTGTATCCAATATTAATTCACCTGATTTCATTCTTTCCAGTATGTTTTTCTTCATATCCTTGTTTTTAATTGTACATGACAAAATTACATGGATTCAAGCAAGAGGTAGGTAGATGATTTCTCGAAAGAATAACCATTTTTGCGGATTTTGTAGAAAAATGCCTCTCAAATGTATATGTATTACGGATTTTATAACCCAAATTGCTGATCTTCATTTGTTATAATAAGTTTTTCCGTAATTTTGTACTATAAAAAATGAGAATGGTTATGGATAAGATTGTACAATTAGATAGCGTGAAAACTTATAATGAACTATACGGATTGCAAACTAAACATCCGCTTGTAACCGTGGTGGATTTGACGAAAGCGACCCGTGTGGTCAACCATATAAAGATGAATTATGGGGTTTATGCTCTTTTTATTAAACATGGGATTAATTGCGTGTTAAAGTATGGTAGACAGTCTTATGATTATCAAGAGGGTACTATTGTGAGTTTTGCCCCAGGGCAGTTGGTCGGGGTGGATATGGAAAAGGATGAAATCCGTCAGGAGGTGAGCGGATTGATTTTTCATCCCGATTTGATTTACGGGACATCGCTCGGTGATAAAATTAGTAAATATACTTTTTTCAATTATGCGCAAAATGAGGCATTGCATCTTTCACAACAGGAGCGAAGTATACTTGTCGACTGTTTGCAAAAGATACAAATGGAAATGGAATATCCTGTAGACAAGCATAGTAAAGAATTATTATCTGTACATATTGAATTGTTTCTAGATTATTGTCTGCGTTTTTACGATAGGCAGTTTTATACTAGAAATAGGGTGAATAGTGATATTCTTCAGAAGTTTGAACATGAATTGAATAATTATTTTCAGAGTGGTGATGCACAAAAACAAGGTCTCCCCTCTGTTCGTTTTTTTGCAGATAAAGCTTGTCTTTCCCCGAGTTATTTTGGTGATTTGATAAAGAAAGAAACGGGAAAAACGGCTCAAGAGTATATTCAACTGAAATTAATTGATAAATCTAAACAATATTTGCTAGGTTCCAATCAAAGTATCGGGCAAATTGCAGATTCTTTGGGATTCCAATATTCCCAACATTTTATACGGATGTTTAAGAAGCAAGTAGGTTGTACTCCTAATGAATTCCGTTCTCAAAATTAGAGTCTAAACCATCAGGAGGCAAATATGGTATAAATTCCTTTTTTTTGCTCTTTACACAGTTAACCGATCCGTTACTTAGATAGAGTTTTTTAATTGTACGATTTCTTGTTTGAGTTTACCAATTTCTTCTGCAAGTGCTTTTATTTCTACGTCTTTTTGGGCTATAATGTTAAGAAGTTTATCTTCAATATTTTCGTTTGCTGTAAAAAGTGGAGATGTTTTATTTTGCTGAGATTGAAATTTTTCTCCTTTTCCGGTAAAAATCCAAATGGGAGACAGGTCGGGGAATGCCGCAAAGAGTTTCATTAATGTGTCTTCTGTGATACCTGTTTTACTTTCTAAAGTTCCCCGAGAGATTCCGGTTAAGGAGTAAAATTCTCTTTTGCTTTTTCCTAATTCTGCAATAAATTGCAAAATTCTTTGTTTTATTGGCGAAATATTTTGTATTTTTTGTTGCATTATGCTGAAATATTTTGTATGTTTGTAAAGTCTTAGCCGGTTAAAACAGTGTAAATATACAGAAAATAACGAATCCGACAATGGTAGATTCCTTGTCGTGGGGAAGGAATGTGTTTATCATAAATGGTAAGGATAGAGCCATTTTTATCTATCTTGATTTTAAATTTTCCATTATGAATGATATTGAAAAAGGTGATTCTTTTGCGTCTCCAGTGAAGGGTATACTTGCTGATTTGACAGTAAAAGACATTGAGCGATTGAGAGTTTATTATGTAGAAGAAGCGGAACGTTTGATGGCGTTTTTTGGACAGGAGGAAGAGGATGCTTTAAGTTTTATGAAAAAGCACCTACGGATTGTCGAGGCTTTATTGCGAGAATTACGGTTTCCATGGGAGGATTGTATACCGGTACTATATAGTAGTTTTATGCACTATATTGTTTTAGAGGAGGAAAAAGAGAAACGGAAACGTTTATCCAATTTAATGACAGAGTTGATAAAGAAAATGAAATTCTTTGCTAAAAAAGAGTCGTTAGTCATGGGGGTAACACATCGCTTTCAAGAACAGCGACAAGAAGTTGAAGCTTTAATTGCTTTACGAGATAACGAGTTTAATACCTTGCGATCATGAATGAAAGAAGTGAAGGCGCTTTTCCTGACAAGGTGTTGGGAATGCAACAAAGTACATCGCTGAAAGATTATTATTTGACAAAATCACAAGTGGTGAGAAGATTCCGGAATCGTAAGTTGTTAGAGGAAGATGAAGAAAATTTGTTGAGTGGTTTACTATGTGAAATGGGTGAAGTAAGTCAAATCTTGGATTATTTGAAACTTCCTTGGATGAAGTTGGCAGATACGTTCTTTCAAGGTTATATCGATTCCCCTTTGTTTGGTAAGCACGAGAGGTTACTGGCTTCACGCTTTATTGAATTGATGGTAACGTTATCCAGAGAAACTTCTTTTATCGAGAAGTGGATGGGGTATCATGTTGCCCAGATCAATGAGATTAAGGAACTGCAAGCCGTATGTAAGATAAAGCAGGTTTATAGTATTACAGTTGGAGATGAGTTACTGTATAATCTCTCGTTAAGACAATTAGTTGAGATTCATGATACGATAGAAACGTTTCTCAAACATGAGGATTTATCTTTTCAAGAATTCGAAGATGATGATTTGTACTCGGTTGATATGGCAATGTCTGTTTATCGTTCTGCGGATAGTGATTCCTATTCTGTTTTTTATGATATGGATACTTACGAAGGGGAAATGAGATTTACTTCTTCAGAACAAATAAGGTATGTAATCAAGCAGATGCAACAATTCTTAGATAAGGTAGAAGAGGGGAGTTCTGTTGATAGAGTGGAGGAATTTTCAGAAGAGATTCCTGTTGTTATCAAAGAAGATTATACATCAAGAAAACAGGTTTTAAGGGAGATCCCGGTTGTGGGTAGACATGTGAGTCAAAGTGATGATGGAATGTTGGTCATGGATTTTAATATATGGGCTAATGAATTGTATTTAAATGGCTTGTCTGTCCAAAAGTTGAGATGTATTGCTCGGGAGCTGGAAGATTTTTTGGATAGAGTCAATGAAAAGTGGAGAGAATTTGGACTTCAGTGAAAACCGTTAAATAGACTATCGACTAGTCCTAAATAATTGTAATGATTATTTAGGACTAGTCAAAATGCATGTATTCCCGTGTATTGGGGGTATGGGGGTATCCGTGTTGTGAAAATATTTCTTTAGGAATTAAGTCGTTTGATGGTTTCTTCCAATTTAAACATTTCATCCCGAAGACGAGCGGCTTCCAAGAAGTCCATTTCTTTAGCAGCTTTTTGCATGGCTGCTTTTGTTTTTTGTAACATTTTCTCCAATTCCGGTTTACTCATGTAAGCAATGACGGGATCGGCAACCATGTTCACGTGTTCTTCTTCGATGTAAGCACGGGAGGTTTCTTTCAGCACGGATTCCGTGGATTTATGTATTTGGGTTGGGGTGATACCGTGTTGACGGTTATATTCCATCTGTTTCTCTCGACGGTACTGGGTTTCATCAATGGTTTCCTGCATGGAGCGGGTGATTGTGTCGGCATACATGATGACTTTACCATTTAGGTTACGGGCAGCACGTCCGGAGGTCTGTATTAGTGAACGAGTGGAACGTAGAAATCCTTCCTTGTCGGCATCGAGGATGGCAACAAGAGAAACTTCGGGCATATCCAATCCTTCACGCAATAAGTTTACTCCGACAATCACGTCAATTATTCCTTTACGTAGATTTTCGATGATCTGTACTCGTTCCAGCGTATCCACGTCGGAGTGGATATATTGGCATTTGATACGAATACGGTCTAAATATTTACTTAGTTCCTCCGCCATTCGTTTGGTTAGCGTGGTTACGAGAACTTTCTCGTTAATCTCGATACGTTTTTGAATCTCGTTGATGAGGTGGTCTATCTGATTCTTACTGGGAACGACTTCTATTTCCGGATCAAGGATTCCGGTGGGGCGGATGATTTGTTCCACGACTACGCCATTGCATTTTTCCAATTCATAATCGGCTGGGGTGGCACTGACGTATATGGTTTGTCCCGTGTTAGCTTCGAATTCTTCAAATGTGAGCGGGCGGTTATCAAAAGCTGCCGGAAGACGGAATCCGTATTCTACTAGGGATTGTTTTCGGGAATGGTCGCCTCCGTACATGGCTCTCACTTGCGGGAGTGTCACGTGAGACTCGTCTACGACAAGCAGGAAATCCTGTGGAAAGTAATCCAACAGGCAGAAGGGGCGAACGCCAGCAGCTCTTCCATCGAAGTAACGGGAGTAATTTTCGATACCGGAACAATAACCCAGCTCTCGAATCATTTCTACGTCATATTTTACCCGTTCATCTAGTCGTTTCGCCTCAAAATGTTTACCAATGGAGTTTAAAAAATCAACTTGTATAACAAGATCGTGTTCTATGTCATGAATGGCTTTTGTGAGTGTAGCCTTGTCCGTGACAAACAGATTAGCGGGATAGATATTCAGATTCTCCATTTCATCAATCGTTTTCCCGGTCTGTGGATTAAACGATGTGATTCGGTCAATCTCATCGTCCCAAAATTCGATCCGATAAGCCATTCCCTCAAAAGTTTCAATGGCCGGGAAAATATCTACGGTTTCTCCTTTTGCCCGGAAACTGCCTCGTTTGAACTCCAGTTCGTTATTTGCGTAAAGGGCATCCACCAATCGGCGTAAAAGTTGGTTCCGACCAATTTTTAGCCCTCGCTTCAAGTAAATGATGTTCGAACTGAAAGCCGTCGGGTCTGCCATGCCGTAAAGGCATGAAACGGATGAGATCACAATCACATCCCGGCGTCCGGATAGTAAAGAAGCCGTGGCTCGTAACCGCAATTTATCGATCTCGTCGTTGATCATAAGATCTTTTTCAATATACGTGTTCGTGGTGGGTAGGTAGGCTTCCGGCTGATAATAGTCGTAATAAGATACAAAGTACTCTACTGCATTTTCGGGAAAGAAAGCTTTGAACTCCCCGTATAATTGGGCGGCCAGGGTTTTGTTGTGACTGAGGATGAGTGTCGGACGCTGGACTTTTTGTATTACGTTGGCAATGGTAAATGTCTTTCCTGATCCGGTAACTCCCAACAAAACCTGTCCCGGGACTTCATCCAGAAGTCCTTGCGTAAGTTCCTTGATTGCTTCCGGTTGATCTCCGGTCGGTTCGAATTGGGAAGTTAGCTTAAACATGATAAATACATTAATTTCTTGATTTATGATTTACGATTAATAAAATGCCTTGAATTGGTGTGGCTAGAATCTAAAATCACTAAATCTAAAATTATTAAAGTTTACTCATGAATTTTTCTGGGTTTATGATAAATCTGTCGTGGATGGCCGAGCCGATAGGAGCGATTTCATCCCATGCCTCGATAGAGAAACGGATACGGCGACCGTCCACTTCGGTGATGGTGGCTTTGCAAGTTACTTTCTTGCCAACAGCAGTGGCTTTCACGTGTTTGGTGTTGATTTCGATACCCACTGTGTCATTGTCTGCATCCAACATTCCTTCCAAACATTTAATAGCCGTGTTTTCCATTAAACCAACCATTGCGGGGGTTGCAAATACTTCTAGTTTTCCAGAACCGTAAACGGCTGCCGTGTCTTTATGTTGCACGGTAATCTCTTGTGTGAATGAGTGTCCTATTTTTATTTCCATGATTATTAGTTTTAGATTGCAAAGTTAATGATTAATCCTGTATGAAAAGATCGTTTTAAGAAGTTTTCACGTGATGTTACGGGTTGTTTAAATCTGGTTAACTGAAAAGCAGGCGTGTAGCTACAATAACGAGTACTACGAGTAGAAAATACCGGATATATTTAGCACCCCATTTGACACTGAAGCGCACTCCTAGCCATGCACCAAACATATTGCCGCAAGCTAGGATAAGCCCGACTTTAAAATCCACGAGATCATTCCAAATGAATATTGCGAGTGCGATAATCGTATAGAATAGTACGATAAATAGTTTTATAGCATTGGCTTTCAATAGATCATAACCACATCCAAGTACTAATCCTGCCAATAAAAAGAACCCGATGCCAATTTGAATGAAACCTCCATAAATTCCCAAAAGAAAGAAAATGATGTTTCGTAACCACGGGCTTTTCATTTTTGCCTTGTCTGCATTTGTTTTTACCCAGGCATCCGGGTTTAGTAGTAACATGAAGAACATGATGATGAGAAGTCCGGCAATGACTTTTTTGAATATCTCTTCGTTGATATCCACAGCAATAAATGCTCCTACGATACTGCCGAGAGCCACGGGTAACAATAGTTTCGAGTCAGTTTTGAAATCAAGTATTTTCTTTTGTTTGAAACCTCTGACGGATACTATGTTTTGTAATAAAATGGCAATTCTGTTAGTTGCGTTTGCCACGTTTGCTGGTAAGCCAATAAAAATAAGAAAAGGTACCACCAACATGGAGCCGCCTCCGGCGAACGTGTTGATAAATCCTGCAGCTATACCGAGGAGTATGGTAATAAGCATTTCGGTTATTGTCATGGGACAAAGTTAAAAACTAAAAAATAAAAGCTAAAAGTTTATCGTAAGTATTTCCAGAGATAATTGTTTCTTGATTCATGTGCTAATTTTAGATTTAATGATTCGGTTAATCTAGTAATTTATGATTTCAGATTAATGATTCCCCTGCATGGGACAATGTTTTTTATTCTAATATTTCAAAATACTTGTTTTACAATTTCTTGAATATTTTCCGATTTCCCCATCGTATAGTAATGAACAGCGGGAACTCCGTGTGAGATGAGTTCTTTACTTTGTGCCACGCACCATTCAATACCAACTTGATTGATATCTTTATTATTTTTGCATGAGCGGATCTCTTTGACCAGTTCATGAGGAATGTCAATACTGAATGTGCGTGGAAGCATTTCCAAATGTTTTAATGTTGATACGGGTTTTAAGCCTGGTATGATAGGTATGTTGATTCCTTGAGTCCGGCATTTATCGACAAATTGGAAAAATTTGGAGTTATCGAAAAACATTTGGGTGACAATGTAATTCGCTCCTGCATCAACTTTCTTTTTCAGATTCTCGATGTCACAGGCTTGGTTGGGTGCCTCGTAATGTTTTTCCGGGTATCCGGCAACTCCGATGCAGAAGTTTGTGGGGACAGTATTTGTTAGTGTGTCATCTAGGTATTGACCGTGATTCATACGGGTAATTTGTTCTACTAATTCACAACTATATCGGTGTCCGCTTTCTTCAGGAGTGAAAAAACGTTCTCCCGGTATTGGGTCACCCCGAAGTGCCATCACGTTTTCAATGTCAAGGAAGTTCAAGTCGATAAGTTCGTTTTCGATCTTGTGGCGGGTTGCCCCTCCGCACACGATGTGAGGAACCATGTCCACGTTGTACCGTCTCATGATAGCGGCAGCCAGTGCCACGGAACCGGGACGTTTGGTTACGGTCACTTTTTTAATCGTTCCGTCCGGGTATTCACGATATACCACTTCATCTCGGTGAAAGGTGATGTTGATGAAGGGAGGAGCAAGATCAATCAAGGGTTCGATGGCTTCGTATATTTTATTGATATCTCCGCCTTTTAGCGGTGGCACCAGTTCGAAAGAGAATACTGGTTTGTCTGTATTGTTGAGTATGTCAATAACCTTCATAATTTAAAATTTAGAATTTAAAATTTGGGTTTAAAGTTTAGTCTGAATGTTTTTTCATTCTGAATTCTAAACATTGCGTTCTAAATTGTACTGAAATATTTTGCTTTCGGATGAGAAATCAGCATTCCACACAAACTAGTGGAAGGGTAGATTGAATATCCTTCCGTAAGACATACCCCGATTTGGGTTGGGGCATCCAAGATTTCGAAAGCTAATTTTTTCATCGTATGATCCGGACAAGTCGGGTAACCGAAAGCGGGACGGATGATGTGAGTTCCTTCGTTAACTTGTTCCTGCATCCATTCTGCGCAAGCTTCTGCCAATCGGGCACAAAGACTTTCTCGTAACAGGTGTTCAAAGTCTCGGCAATCGTTGTATTGGAGATTATCCTGTACTTTCAAGCAAAATAGTCCTACGCTACCGATCCCTTTTTCTTTAGGGATGACGAAATCTGCCAGAGAAAGACATTCTTCTAGGTCGGCTTGTTGCCGGGGCATCGTGAAGCGATACTGACCATCCAAAACGATGTCTTCATTCTCCGAATAGGCATCAAAGAAGCGGACAATGATAGAAACGTCGAATTCATTTCCGGCGATTACTTTACCTAACATATCCAGTGCTGTTTGATAAATGCGGTCTGCTTCGTCGTTCGTGTAGATGATTTCCGGGTATTTGCCTTTAAAGCCCCAGAAGTGGAAAAATGGTGTCCAATCGATTTTTTCTACTAAATTTTCAAGATTCAGACGTTTCACAAGTAGATTGTGTTCCCCGAAAGTCGTAGGTTCCACGTGATCCCAAGTGTATCGGGGGGCCCTCCGGCGAGCTTCTTCAAGTGATATTTGTTTTTGTTGGTGTTGGTTGTACAAAGTTCGTATATTTTGTTGTTTAATTTTTATTTCACGGATGTAGTTCTCCCGATCATTCAGTAAACGTTTGATGATCCCCACTGTTCGGGAAGCATCACCACCTGACACGACGCAATAGTCGTATTTAGGTGCCAGTTTAACGGCTGTATGCACTGTTGAGGTAGTAGCCCCGCCAACAATTAGGGGAATTTGTAATTGTTCTCTTTGTAGCAGTTTGCATAAATTTTCCATTTCACCTAAAGAAGGAGTGATCAAACCGCTAACCCCGATAATATCCGCCTCATGTTCTTTGGCAGCCTTAACAATGCTTTGATTGTCAACCATGACACCAAGATCTATGACTTCCAAGTTATTGCAGGTAAGAACAATATTTACGATATTTTTACCGATGTCGTGGACGTCTCCTTTTACCGTGGCAATCACAACACGGGGCCGACGGGTTACGTTTTTACCGGATGTGTTGTGGCGTTTGATTTCCGGTTGTAGAATTTGCACGGCTTCTTTCATGACTTTGGCTGATTTCACGACTTGCGGCAAGAACATTTTTCCTTCTCCGAAAAATTGGCCTACTCGTTCCATACCTTTCATTAAAGGTCCTTCAATAATCTCGACCGGATTGGCATATTGCGTGAGAGCTTCTTGTAGATCGTTTGGTAGGTAATCCGTGATTCCCTTGATCAATGCATGTTCGAGGCGTTCTTCCAAAGGATGATTTCGCCATTCTTCCTGTTGTACTGTTTTTGCTTCTCCTTTCGTTTCCTTGTATTTTTCTGCAAGAGAAAGCAGGGTTTCTGTGGCTTCAGGTGTACGGTTTAGTACGACATCTTCCACGGCCTTCAGTAATACCGGGTCGATTTCATCGTACACTTGTAACATAGCAGGATTCACGATAGCCATGTCTAGTCCTGCTCGGATAGCGTGGTACAAGAAGACGGAGTGCATGGCTTCCCGTACCGTGTTATTTCCCCGGAATGAGAATGACAAGTTGGAGACACCGCCGGATGTACGGCATCCTTTCAAATTTTGTTTAATCCAACGTACTGCCTCAATATAATCCACTGCATAGTTGTTGTGTTCCTCGATTCCGGTTCCAATGGCTAAGATATTCACGTCGAATATGATGTTTTCGGGAGTGAATCTGGCTTGTGTGGTTAGCAAATCATAAGCTCTTTGGCAGATGTCTATTTTGCGTTGGAATGTTGTAGCTTGTCCTTCCTCGTCAAATGCCATCACGACTACGGCGGCACCTAGACGTTGAATCTCTTTGGCCTTGTAAAGAAAGTCTTCTTCACCTTCTTTCAGGCTAATCGAGTTTACGATACATTTCCCTTGCGTGTTTTTTAGTCCGGCAAGGATGGTTTCCCACTTGGAAGAATCTATCATGAAAGCCGTTTTGGCTATATCCGGCTCGTTACTGATAAGACGCACGAAACGTTCCATTTCAGTTGTACTGTCCAGCATGGCGTCATCCATGTTAATATCGATAATGGATGCTCCTGCTTCGATTTGTTTTCGGGCAATGGTGGCGGCTTCCGAGTAATTTTTTTCTCGTATAAGACGGGCGAATTTAGCTGAGCCCGCCACGTTTGTACGTTCACCAATATTGATAAAATTGTTTAATTCTTTATCCACCATGACGGTATCGAGTCCACTCACTTGCAGTTGGTGTGTGGATGTCGGAACTTTTCTAGGGGGAATGTCTTTCAAAGCTTTTGCGATAGCCCGAATATGTGCCGGTGTCGTCCCACAACACCCCCCGGCAATATTGATCAATCCCTCTTTTGCCATGTTCTGGAGACAAAGAGCAGTAAATTCCGGTGATTCGTCGTATTCTCCCATTTCATTCGGTAGTCCCGCATTCGGGTATATACTGATGTAACACGGGATGCGTGGAGCCAGTTCCCGCAGGAAATGGTGTAACTCCTTTGCTCCGAATGAACAATTCAAACCAAAACTAAGGATTGGATAGTGGGAAAGACTCGTGAACAGGGCTTCCTGTGATTGTCCGGTTAGGGTACGTCCACTTTTGTCGTTTACCGTGGCGGAAAGCATCACGGGGAGATTTGTACCTTTTTCTTCCTGTACTTTTGCAATAGCATAGAGGGCGGCTTTCGCATTTAGTCCATCGTAGATAGTTTCAACCAACAACAGGTCCACGCCGCCTTCTATTAATGCTGCCACTTGACTGGCATAAGCGTTAGCCAGCACATCGAAACTCACGATCCGATAGGTTGGTTGATTAGGATCGGGAGCGAGAGTTAAGGATTTATCGGTTGGTCCGATACTTCCAGCCACGTAGATTTGTCGTTCTTTGCAAGTTGATGCAACTTCTTTTGCCAAACGGGCTCCTTCCAAATTAAAGCGTTCCACCCATTCCGTGCATCCGTATTCAGTTTGCGATATTGCATTTGCGTTGAAAGTGTTGGTTTCGATAATATCGGCTCCTGCATCAATATAATTTTGATGTACTTGACGGATCACGTTTGGGCGAGTTATATTCAACACGTCGTTATTTCCCTTTAAAGGAATTGGGTGTTGTGCAAATTCTTCGCCTCGAAAATCGGCTTCCGTCAATCGGAATTGCTGTAAAGCTGTCCCCATGGCTCCATCCAGTATGTATATGCGATCTTGTAAGTTCATTTTAATAATTTAGAATTTAAAGTTTAGAATGAAAGAGTTTTAAATTAAAAATACCGTGTATTCCAATTTTGTCGTCCTTGATGCAAATGGCAGCAAGGATGTCCTTTGTTTTTCCAATCTTTTCGATGCAGGGGGCAACATCATCTGTTGTTTGGATCTCGTTGGCAAAAGCCGTGGCATACGTGTCGGCTAAAGTACAGTCTTTACAGATAATCATGACAGCATCTGCTTTCCCGAAACTTAGGGAGGGGCCCACGGTTCCAGATGAAGTACAAATTCCCAAAGGGGCTTGGTCAGCCTGGATGGTGAACCCCACTTTTTCCGATAGGGGAGATGTGCCGGCAAACACGGCTATATCAATGTCTTTTTGAATGTCCGCATAGATGTCTCCACCATTCTCCACGATGATTTCCCGTACCCTGTATTTGTCTTTGATTTCCTGTCCTATTCGACGTGCAACTGCCCCGGCGACCCCACTCATCGGGCCGATACCGGATTTTCTGGCCATCTCCGACATCTCTTGAAAAATAGTTGGAGCTTCCGTTTTTGCTTCGTAGGAAACGAGTGACGTGGAGTAATCCGGATCATTTTGCAGATAAGTATCCATGTCTTTCCGCAATGTTTGGATTCGAGATTCTGTAAATGCGGGTATACTTTCTTGGAAAGAGGCTTGATCTATTCCGATCCATAAGTCAGTCTCTTTGTAGGCGACCGTAAAAGAATGCCAACGTTCTTTCTGTAAATGCTCCCGATATGTACGATTTTTGTACTCAATCATAACCGAACTGATTTTAAATTTTAGATTTCTACCCGCAAAATCCACTTTTTTAATTGTAAATTGTAATTTGTAAATCAATTAATTGGGTCTTTCATTTCCAATTTTCAATAGTTTAGTAACTTTCCGAGTTACTGAATTCAATCTTAAAAAGTTTTAGTGGGCAAGCTTTTAAGCATAATTTGCAAGCGATGCATTTTTCGGGATTGAATTGTAGTTTCCAATCGGGGGCCTCGATAGTTAAAGCATGTGAGAAACAAGCCGAAGCGCAGTTACCACAGTTGATACATCGGGATTCATCGTAAGATATTTTGCTGGATACCGGACTTACGGTTACCCCATTATCATTTAAAAAAGCAATAGCCTGTTCTATTCTCAAGGGATCCGCATCCATCTCAATCAAGAGTGATCCGGTTTTTCCGGGTTGAATCTCTGCTTTTAGGATATTTACTTTTACATCATAGATACGAATTAAGTCGTATGTCAAAGGTCTGTCTGTTGCGTCAACCGGGAAGGTTAATATTACTTTTTTAGTCATAGCTATTTACCAATTTTAGATTTGATGATTTTAAATTCCAGCTGCATGAGTTGGTACATTTCATTTTTCAATTTCCTGCAGTCCTTTTAGTGAGGTTCCTGTTGGCATGGGGCGAACGGGTTCCGTGAGCAGGAAGTTTCCATTTTGAATCCATGATTTTAGAATCTCGGCGATTTGACGGGCTTTTGACAGGCTGGCAACTGGAGCCGTTTTGATTTTATGACCGTTAACCTCAATCTCTCCACTTTGTAAGGCTGCATAATTTGTTTTACCTAAGATCTTATTTCCGTCTCCATAATCGACAACCGTGGTTTCTATTTGTTCATTTCGGATAGACACTCTCCGGGCAAGGTCTTCATCCAGAATTGGAATAGGTATGCCGATGCCGACAAACATGCTCACTCCATATTTCTCGTAATAAACTCCTCTTAGAAATTCCGTACTCATGTTCTTCAAATCACCGATCACGGCGATTGTACGGGCGTTGCTGGTAGGAATACCGTATTCGTTTATTTCTTTCGTAGAGTGGAATTGTGTTCCGTTCCAAGTGACGTATCCTTCCGTTCCACAAAGAAAAATGCGAGTTCCCAAACCGATCGTACGACATTCCGGATCATTCAGTAGGGGGGATAATTCTCCGGCCGTACTATAAGAAGCATTCCTTAATTTAGGTAACAAGGTTCCCATGTACGTGTATTTGATTTTATCCGTGGAATTGGTGGCCACGTTATAATTTTGGTAGGCATTTCTGGGATTATATAGGATGGCCTCGTTAATCGTATCTTTGGTGATAATCGTTTTGATATGTTTCCTAGGATAACAATCCGTACCTTTTCCCCAAGCTTCCAAAGTGATTTCTTTACCTGCAATTAAATCTTCTATGATATGGGCTCCTCCATAACTGGGGTTTTCCGGGTTGCAGTCAGTTGCACCCACGTAGGTGTCCACGGCAGCTAGTCCACCGCTAACACGGATCCCGTTCAATTCGATTTTCTCCATGCGAATTGGAGGATTAGCATGTCCGAAGTTTAGGAAAGCCCCGGAAGAACACATTGCCCCAAAAGTAGCCGTGGTCACGACATCTACTTTCTCCGCAATCTCTTTGGGAGAGAGTGTTTTTGCCACTTCTGATACTTCTTCGGCTGTTAACACGACAGCCGTACCTTTTTTGATTTTATCGTTTATTTCTGCGTATGTTTTAGCCATGATCTTGTACAATTTTTTTATGGATAAATTGTTTGTTGATGATTTTTTATATAATAATTGCCTTGCAATTAATTGATTACTAGATGTGATCGAAAATTGTATGTGTATTTTTATTCACACGGTTTACAATTGAAACCGATTTGTGTAATCCCAAAAATCACATCATGATTTTCCTATCAAAACTTAGGAATCAAAAAAATCTAAAATAAAAAGTCCGGGGTGTAAAAGATATTAGCGCATGCAGCGCATACGCATAGACATGGCGATAGAATGAATGAAAAGGATACTGCAATTTGTAGTGCAATAAATGCTGTTTTGTTTTGTTGTTTCTGTTTTCATTTTCTTTCAGCTTAAATTATAACTCCTGGTTCTCAGGTCGGGTTTTGGCACCTTGCAAGAAGCCTTGCAGGTTGTCGGAGTTTCCATGAGCCCGTTCTCTCGACTCCTCTTTATAATTCAAACAATCCTCACAGATTGCATTGATTGGGACAAAGGAAAACAGAATAAATGAATAATACAAGTAATCTCCAGATTTTTTTTTAGGTATCGTATGTTTTACTTCGTTCCAAGGTTTGCTTTTCTCTTATGTATATGAAATTTTTTCCTTTTATTTAAAATAAAAGGAAAAAAGAAACATAAATTCATTTTTTAGATAATCTTGAATCCCAGTGTTAAATTCCATGATTTGGGAGCTTTCACCCCATCCCCGAATTTTTTTAATCCGAATTCGTAATCGATATCAAAAGTTACTTTCCATACATCAACTCCGGCTCCGATTTTTCCATTCCACATCATTTTGTCCGTATTGAAATCACTTTTTAAATCTTTGGTCACAAAGGATGCAACGGGACCTGCAAATCCACGTAATTTGAACACGGGGAGTTTAAGGATGTTATATCCAACCATAACGGGGATATCTATGGAACTGTATTTGAATTTCCCAATAGAACCGATTTCACCATTGATTTTACTTTCTTTATGAGCAAAGTTTAGGGCTGGTTCGAGGTAAATACTTCCTAGGTTGATGCGAGCAAAAGCTCCAATCATATATCCCCCGTGGGAATCTACTTTATATTCTTTTGCTTTGATTTTTGCATCATTCCAACCGCCATGAATACCGATATTAATAGGTAAGGATTGAGCCATAGAGGTTAAACCGATAAGGCTGAAGAAAGCTAAAATTACTAATTTTTTCATACTGTCCTTTTTTGTTTTAAGTAATTGATTCATTTATATTATATTCAATTCGTTTGAATTCCGAAAGGATAATACCGGTAGCAACACCCACGTTTAGGGATTCTGTCGAATAAAGACTGTGTGCAAAGCTGGGAATCGTTATTTTGTGGTTTACTAGTTGTTCGATTCCCGCAGAGATCCCGTTTCCCTCGTTTCCCATGACGATAAATCCCTTGGTTTGGAGATGCATCCGGTAGATATTTTCTCCTTCTAGAAATGTCCCGTAACAGGGAAAATCCGGGCTCGAGAACTGGGGGATAAAATCAACAAGATCCAAGTAAAAAACGTTCACCCGGAATATTGCACCCATGCTTGCTTGAACGGATTTCGGGTTAAAAATGTTTGCACAATCGTGGTCACAAAATATGTTGCGGATACCGAACCAATCGCAGACCCGAAGAATCGTGCCTATGTTACCCGGGTCTTGAATACCATTGAGAACCACTGATAGCGAGTCTTTTATCTCATCCGGGTTGTATGTTCTGACGGGGATTTCAGCTAGTGCAATGACTTCCGGCAGAGATTTAAAATTGGAGATACGTCCCATCTCAATTTCGTTTACCTCGATCGTGTTGTATCTTTTCACGTGTTGTGGATTACTTTCGATCCACGAAGGCCGGGCTATCAATGAATCTATTTTCATGTCTGAAAGGAGTAATTCCTGTACCAGTTTATTTCCTTCTACCTTGTATAAATTATATTTTTCCCTGAATTTCTTTTTTTCAAGGTTTTGAATTACATTTGTTAGGTGTTTGCTAAGCATCATTTTTTAAGCTTGCTGATTAAAATTAAAAACACAAACATAGTATTTTTTTGAGATTTTTGAGCATGCGGGTAGCGTACAAGATAAGTTTTATTTTTTTTATATTCTTCATTTTTTATTCGTGTTCACCGACGAAGTACGTCGGGAAAGATGAGTATTTGTTGGATCGAGTGAAGGTGAAAGTAGATGATTATAAGCTTAATCGGTCTGATTTGAAACGGAATATCCGGCAAAAACCGAATACCCGTATTTTAGGGGTTGCCCGGTTTCATCTAGGATTATATAATTTAAGTGGAAAGAATGAAAAAAGAAAATTTAACCAATGGTTACGACGTATTGGGGAGGCTCCCGTTATTTATGATCCTTTCATGACGCAACGAAGTGCCAGCCAGATTGAATTATATCTCCATAATAAAGGTTTTTATGATGCGCAAGTGATGGATACCATTTTTTACAAGAAAAAGAAAGCACTTGTGGAATATCACGTGAAGGTAGGGCCTGTTACCCGGATTCAGGATGTGAAATTTGATGATAGAAGAGGAGGATGGGAAAACCTGATTGCAGAGGAAAGTGGGTTGATGGCTAATTTCCGTCGGGATACGGTGAATACACTTTTGGAGGAAAATGCGCCATTGGATCTTGATGTGCTGGATGACGAACGGGAACGCATTACGAAAATGCTTCGGGAAAAGGGATATTTTAATTTTTCAAAGAATTTTATTCAGTTTTTTGCTGATACGACAAGTGCAGCAAAAGAGAATATGGCCAAAGTTTTCGTACGAGTGGTTGAGAATGCCGTGGATAGTAATGCTTATAGGCGTTATTTTGTGCGGAATATCAGTGTGAATTTTGATTATGATCCGATGCTAACGGCGGAACAGGTTGATTCCACGTATAATACATTGTATTATAATGGTTATAATATCCTGTACAAAGATAAGTTAAAGATAAAGCCTAAAATGATCATAGAAACCATTCAGTTGCAACGGATGGAATTGTACGATGCCCGTAGGGTAATTGATACTTACGTGCGATTACAGGCTCTGAATCTTTTTAAGATGGTGAATATCGATTTTAAAGAAGTGGAATCGGATGGCGACGTGAAAGCTTTGGATTGTGTGATCCAGTTGTCACCAGTGAAGAGGCAGTCTTACAACGTGTTTTTGGAGGGTACGCATAATTCCGGAAATATGGGAGTGGGAGGTAATTTTACTTATAACCATCGTAACGTGTTCCGTGCGGGGGAAAATATTTCAGCTAGTATTTGGGGAAGTTTAAGGAAAGAACAGGTCAATGGGGAAGGGAAAATATTTAATACTTCAGAAATTGGAGCCGAATTGAAGCTTGTGACTCCGCAGTTTTGGATGCCATTTTTCAAGATGAAAGATTTCCGGCGGAATTATGCCCCGAAAACTTCGATTTCTTTTTCGTATAGTTATGAATATACCCCGTATTATACTCGTTCGATTGCTAACGCCCGTTTCGGTTATTTATGGCGGAAAGCAAATAAGAAGTGGCGGTATAATTTTGATTTGATCGATCTGAATTATGTGTTAATGAAGGATGTGGATCAGAATTTTATTGAAGGCTTGAGAAATGAATATATTAAAAATGCCTATACGGATCACATGATCCTTTCTGCTGTTTTCTCTGCAACTTACACGGATCAACAAGTGAACGTGAAAACGGAGAATTATAGTTATTTTCGAGTAAACACGGAAACTTCGGGGAACTTCCTTTCTGTCATAGATGGGATTGCCGGGAGTAAAAGTTCTGTGGGTGGAACTTTGGATGAAAAATATTATAAAATTTTCGGGGTAAGATATGCGCAATTCGTGAAGGCGGATGCGGAATATCGTTATAATTGGTATATTAACCGGGCGAATTCGTTAGTAGGACGTCTTTTCGTGGGATGTGGTTACCCGTATGGAAACATGAAGGTATTACCCTTTGAGGAGGCGTATTACGGGGGCGGGGCAAATGACATTCGGGCTTGGCAGGCTAGAACATTAGGTCCCGGTTCTTATTTGGCCACGGAGAAATACCCGAATAGTGTGGGGGATTTTAAATTGGCGGGAAATATTGAATATCGCTTCAAGTTGATTTGGTTGTTGGAGGGGGCGTTGTTCGTGGATGCCGGAAACGTGTGGAATATTAACCCGAAAGAGAACCGTTCTGGGGCAAAATTGAATTATAATTTCTTTAATCAGATAGCCATTGGGACGGGAGCAGGGTTAAGGTTAAATGCTAATTTCTTTTTATTACGTTTTGATTTGGGAATTAAGGTTAAAGACCCTTCAATGCCTAAGGGGAATCGTTTTGTGTTGTTTGATTCACGGGGAGGATTTCGGCGGTCAGTGTTTAACGTGGCGATAGGGTACCCGTTCTAGGAGATAAAAAACTAGAAACTAAAGGCTAAAAACTAAAAGACAATGTCAAAGTTGGAAGCGTAAATCATAAACTTAATTAAGGGTTGATTATTTTAGAAATAATGCTGATATTTGAACATAGCTTTTATCTCTTGGTTTTAATTTTTAATTAATACATATATCGTGGTTACACAAATAGTTGTATACTTATCTTTGTTGTTGCAAATAGTTGCGATGGGATTTGCGATCAGTTTGTTTAAGCGGACGAAGTTCAATGCCGCTTGGATTTTGATTTCAACGGGCTTTTTCTTAATGACGATTTACCGGGCTATAGAATTAGTTCCCTCAATGCACCGGGGAGAGTCGGAGGAATTGTATCAGACGAAAGTGTGGTTGTCATTTGTTATTTCGTTAGCCTTTGCTATCGGGGCATTTTATATACGAAAAGTATTCCAGTTTTTACGTCGGTTGGATGGTATACGGAGTGAAACAGAAAAAAGGGTGCTATCGGCTGTTATCCGTACTGAGGAGCAGGAGCGCCAGCGTTTTGCCAAGGAATTACATGACGGGTTAGGGCCTTTATTAAGTGTTATAAAAATGTTGCTTTCCGGTTTCGAGGAAAAGAATGCGCCGGAGGTAAACGATAAGATCAAGGGGAACTTGAAGCAAGCTGTTGATGAAGCAATCACAAGTGTACGGGAGATTTCGGCCAATATTAGTCCTCATATATTGAACAATTTCGGTTTAAGGGATGCTACAGAGTCATTTATTAAAAAATTGCGTCCAGCTGAGGGGATTAGTATAAATTTTAAAACAAATATTGATAATCGTCGTTTTATATATAACGTGGAAGTGATCATGTATCGGGTGATTTGCGAGTTGATCAATAACACGTTGCGACATGCTAATGCCAGTAAAATCGACATTGACTTGCAGTTGCAGGGCGATATTTTGTACTTGGAATACGAGGATAATGGCATGGGTTTTGACGTGAAACAAGCCGAAAGTGACGGTGGGATGGGATTGAGTAATATGCAGTACAGGTTGAATTCGGGAAATGGAGATATTAAAATTTCCAGCGAGTCGGGTCGGGGAATGATTGCCAGGGCTTTTATAAAGTGTAAGTAAATCTTGTTTTATGGATAAATTGAGAATATATCTGGTGGATGACCACAAATTGTTCCGAGAGGGATTGAAGTTATTACTTTCGACTCAGGATTTTGTTCGACATATTTACGAGGCTTCGAACGGGAAGGAATTTATTGAAAATTTGTCGTTTGTTGATTGTGATGTCGTGTTGATGGATATAGAGATGCCGGAGATGAATGGTATTGATGCCACGATCGAGGCGATGAAGATGAAACCCGATTTGAAGATTATTGTTCTTTCTATGTACGGGGACGAGCAGTATTATTACAAGATGATTGATGCGGGGGCAAAGGGGTTCTTGTTGAAGAACTCGGGAATCGATAAGGTGGTAACGGCTATTCAAAAGGTGGCGGAAGGGGAGAGTTTTTTCTCGGAAGAGTTATTGGTGAATATTTTGAATAATATGCGTGACAACAAAAGCGAAACGCCGGAAACTGTGGATAATGATATTTCGGAACGGGAGTTGGAGATTTTATATCACGTGTGTAAAGGATTGTCAAATCAAGAGATTGCGGACGAATTGTTTATCAGCAAACGTACTGTAGACAAGCACCGGGCAAATTTGCTTAGTAAGACAGGATGTCGGAATACGGCGGCCTTGGTGATGTATGCAATTAAAAATAATATTATTAAGATATAGATGAATGGGATGATTTTTGCAGCCGGTTTAGGTACTCGGCTGCGGCCATTGACAAACGACCGTCCAAAAGCTTTGGTGGAATTGAAGGGAAAGACTCTATTAGAACGGGTAATCGAGAGAATGAAAGAAATACAGGTGGAGCGTTTGGTGATTAATGTTCATCATTTTGCAGATCTGGTAGAGCATTTTTTGGGCGAGAAGGGAAACTTCGGCATGGACATTGTTTTGTCTGATGAACGAGAAGAACTACTGGACACGGGAGGGGGAGTTTTGAAGGCTCGGGAATTATTTATTCCGGGAAAATCTGTACTTATTCATAACGTAGATATATTAACGGATTTAGATTTAAGGGCTTTAATTTGCCAACATGAGTCACGTGAAGCTTATGCCACGCTAGTCGTGCAACAGACTGTTGCTGACCGGGTATTGAAATTTAACCACGGTATTTTGAAAGGTTGGGAGAACAAGCGAACCGGTGAACAGAAGATTGTGGATGAGGGGTTTCTCGGGGCCACGGAGTTTAACTATTGCGGGATTCAAATTCTTAGCCCGGAATATTTAAAGAATATTATTCATCGAGGGGTATTCTCCATCATCGACGAGCATCTGGCGCAGGCAAGAGAACATCCTATCGAGCTTTTCCGGCACGATGGCTTATGTTTTGATCTTGGAACTCCGGAGGCAGTGAGAAGAGCCAGTACTAATTTTAGATTTTAAATTCCAGTCGTACAAGCTAACGTTTCTTTTAATGGCTCAATCCGAAATTATAAATCATTAATTTAAAATTATTAAAGGCTTCTATTGCCGGGTATAAGTTTTATTCGATTCGTGTCTTCGAAAAACCTAAAATACATGTAGAGTTTGTAATTAAAATCAAACCCATAGTCTCTATTTAGGCTGTAGTCGATATAACTATTAATTCTTGGATCTCCGGTAGCATATCTCCTGTTCCATTCGATAGCATATTGGTGATTCATGCTTTGGTAATAACTTTCCGAATGCTGACTGGCCATATTTTGGTGACTTGCCAACCAGAAATCAAATCCCGAATCAAAAACGATTAATTCATATTGCACTGAATCTTTTATAGCGCAGCGCCCTTTTTTATTTTGGACAATCTCTTTTTGAGATGCACAGGAGAAAAATAGGGCAAGCATAAGGGGTAAACCGAATATTCTCATAATGTATGATTTAAGTTATGCACTACTTTTCCCCGTAAGATAAGAAAAAAAAATGAAAAAAACGGCTGGTTCAGCCGTTTTTATCTTTATTTCACAGCAATAGTTTCAATTTCAACCATGGCTCCCATCGGAAGAGCTTTTACTGCAAAAGCTGCACGGGCAGGACAATCTGCCTTGTAATATTTAGCGTAGATTTCGTTCATATCAGCGAAATAAGACATATCTCCTAATAGACAAGTTGATTTAACTACGTTGTCAAAAGTATATCCGGCTTCTTCCAAGATATAACCGATGTTTTTCAAACACTGCTCTGTTTGTTCCTTTACTCCACCTTCAACGAATTTTCCGGTATTCACGTCAATAGGAAGTTGACCACTGATGTAAAGCGTTCCATTTGCTTCAATTGCTTGACTGTAAGGACCGATAGCTTTCGGGGCTTTCAGTGAGTTAATAACTTTTTTCATAATGATTTTATTTTATCAATTAAAAAATAGATTTCTGTTTCTTTGTCGCAAATATAACGAAAATCGAGTTGTGATTTCTTTGTGATGGGTAAAAATATAAAACTAAAAGTTGAAGCGGTTGCCTCAACTTTTAGTTTTTTTATTTTCAATTACAAATGTGCTTAGTAATTATTTTTCTTTTCTTCGAAATATGCTTGAGGGTGAGCACAAGCAGGACATGCTTTCGGGGCTGTTTTACCTTCGTAAACGAAACCGCAGTTACGGCATTGCCACAGGATCACTTCGTCTCTTTCGAATACTTTACCGGCTTCAACACGAGCTAAAAGCGTTCTATAGCGAGCTTCGTGTTCTGCTTCCACTTTAGCGATGTTACGGAATACGGCTGCTATGGCGGTAAATCCTTCTTCTTCGGCAACTTTGGCAAATTCTGGATAGAGGTCTGCCCATTCTTCGTTTTCTCCTTCTGCGGCAGCTTTTAGGTTCTCTGCCGTCGTTCCGATTACACCTGCGGGATAAGATGCGGTGATTTCAACCATTCCGCCTTCCAAGAATTTAAAGAATCTCTTGGCATGTTCTTTTTCCTGTTCGGCAGTTTCCATAAAAACTCCCGCAATTTGTTCGAATCCCTCTTTTTTGGCTACACTAGCGAAAAAAGTATAACGATTTCTGGCCTGTGATTCACCAGCAAATGATTTTAATAAGTTTTGTTCTGTTTTTGTTCCTTTAATGCTCATAAATTTAATCTTTTTAGTGGTCATGTTTTTGTAGCACAATAATACGACAATTTGTTTATCAAAACAAATATTTAGTTTTTATCATATGATAAAAAAATCCTATTAAGTGTAACCTTTTATCTTTGGTATGTTGCTATATGACCAATATTAAGTATTCTTTTGAATTGAATAATCTGTAATTCCTAGGCTTTCGTAAGTCTTCATGAGAGCTTCATCGTCATCTGTGATCACGAGTAACTTATCTCCGGTATGTAGTTTGGTTTTTCCCTTGGGAACACAATATGAATCATTCTTTTTAATTAAGGCAACCAATGTGTTATCTGGTAATACCAGATCCATTAGTTTGTCACCTTTTGTTAACATGGAAGGAATGACTTCAATCTCGGACATGGCAGTTTTAATTTCTTCGGGTAGTTCAACGTTAAAGACGTTTTTACGCTCTTCAGGAGCTGATAGACCGAGTAATTTTGCCATCAAACTGACTGTTGTTCCCTGTATAACTAAAGAAAGAATGGTAATAAAGAAAACCACGTTAAATATTAATGATGCATGTTGGATATTTGCGATTAGCGGGTATGTGGCAAAAATGATGGGGACTGCTCCGCGTAGCCCAACCCATGAAACGTATGCTCGTGCTTTGGTAGTCATTTTCCGAAAAGGAGTAAGGCATAAAAATACGCTTATTGGGCGAGCGAATATGATCATGAATACTCCGATCAAAATACTTAAAGTTGCGACCGGAAGTAATTCTGCCGGGTTTACTAGAAGTCCTAACGTGAGGAACATTACAATTTGGAATAACCACGTGATACCGTCAAAGAAAGTTGTGAGACTTTTTTTGTGTACCACTTTATGGTTTCCAACTACTAATCCGGCTAAATAAACAGCCAGATAACCGTTACCTTTTATCAAATCCGTGAACGAGAAAATGAAGAACACGAAGGCTAATAAAAGGACGGGATATAGTGATTGATTGATGTTTAGCTTATTAATGCAGTATACGGCCAGTCTCCCTAACAAATAACCGGATACGGCACCAATACTCATTTGCATAATAAACTGCAGTACCGTGTTACTTAAACTACTTTCCCCGGATTGGATAATTCCGATGAGTAATATGGTTAACATATAGGCCATCGGGTCATTACTACCACTTTCCAATTCCAGCATGGGGCGTAGGTTTTCTTTTAGTCCTTGTCGTTTGGAACGGAGAATTGAGAATACGGAAGCAGAATCGGTGGATGACATGACGGAGGCGAGTAACAATGATTCTGTGAAATTCAGAGTGATAAAACTGTTTTCTAGATTCGTGATGTAATAGATAAAGTAACCCGTGAGAAAAGCAGTAAACATTACCCCGACAGTGGCGAGAACAATTCCTTGGCCTAGAACAGGTTTAATTTCAGCAGCGCTTGTGTCCATACCACCGGAAAATAAAATAATACTTAATGCGATAACTCCTATAAATTGTGCAGTTTGCGGATTATTAAACTCAATTCCTAAACCGTCGGTTCCGAAAAGCATTCCTACTCCTAAGAAGAGAAGTAAGGCGGGAACTCCGAAGCGGAAACCCGCTTTTCCGACAACGATACTGACAAATAACAGGATAGATCCAATAAGTAAGATATTTCCAGTGTTTAGAATCATAAGTGTATAGTTTATAAAGTTATTATTTTATTTTGAGCCTCCTTCTCGCTTGGTATGTTTTTTCTTTTTTACGAAGGAATGCCCCCCGGGTTTTCGTCCTCTGCCTTTTGATGAACCGTGTTCAAATGCTTTCGGATTGTATTCCGGTGCCGTTCCTAGGTGAGTTGGGAGTGGTATCTTGTAAATCGTTTCTTCGATAAACTGTTCTATGCGGTAAAATTTTCCTTGTTCCGCTCCGGAGACAAAAGTTAAAGCAACTCCTTCCGCACTGGCCCTCGCCGTTCGTCCGATGCGATGAATATAATCTTCCGGATCGTGAGGTACATCAAAGTTGATTACCAATCCAATCTCATCAATATCTATACCACGGGACACGATGTCTGTGGCAACGAGTATATCTATTTTATTGTTTTTGAAGTCCATCATAACAGATTCCCGCTCTGATTGCTCCAAATCGGAGTGCATGGTAGCTACATTGAATTTTTTACGTTTTAAAGTGAAGGCGAGGTCTTTTACTTTTTGTTTGGAAGAGGCGAAGATTAGTGTTTTGTGCAAGACCGGTTTACTGAAAAGTTCTTCGATAATACCCATTTTCTGGCTTTCGTGGCAGATGTAAGCAGCCTGCATTATAGCTTCGTTAGGTTTGGATACAGCTACGTTGATTTCTACCGGGTCTCGAAGTACGTTTTGGGCTAACTGTCGTATTTTCTGTGGCATTGTAGCTGAAAAGAGTATGGTTTGTCTGTCTTTGGGCAGTTTGTTCACGATTTGCATGATGTCGTCAAAAAATCCCATGTCTAGCATCCGGTCGGCCTCGTCAAGGATAAAATATTTTACTTGCGAGAGATCAACATCACTATGCTGAAGATGTGCGATTAATCGTCCTGGTGTTGCGATGGCAACATCTGCTCCTAGGCGTAATGCTTTTTTCTGTTGATCCCATAAACTTCCGTCACCGCCACCGTAGACGACTACCGTCGAAACGGGGAGAAAATAAGAAAATCCTTCGAATTGTACGTCTATTTGTTGGGCTAATTCTCGGGTTGGAGCCATAATAACAGCCTTTACTGTATCTGTTCGGTTTTCCTCTTTGATTAATCTATTTAAAATCGGAAGGGTGTAAGCCGCTGTTTTTCCAGTACCTGTTTGTGCGCAGGCGATTAAATCTTTTCCCTCTAGAATGACAGGGATTGTTAATTCTTGTATAGGGGTTGTTTCCTGAAAATTCATGGCATCTAATCCTTGCAACAATGAATCCTCTAGTTCCAGCTCGTCAAATCTCATCTTTTATATCTCTACTATTCTTTATTTTTAATACTGCCTTTTTCCTGTTTTGAAGTGCAGCGGCAGGAGAAAATTACACATAAATCTATCATTGTGTCAATCCCTTCTGTTTGTTGCAAAGTTAAAAAAAATTACGTTATTTCCATTCACTTGTGGAATCTTTTAGCTCTGGGATAAACAAAGATCTGAATATGATATTTTTCTTACTGATACGACGTTGACGGTTATAGTCTTGTAATGCTTTCATGGCAATTTTACCTAGTAATACGATTGCAATCAAATTGGTTATGGCCATGATTGCCATGAATAGATCGGCAATATTCCATACGAGATCTAGGGCGGCGATTGAGCCGAACATGACCATTCCTCCTACGGTAATCCGGTAGAGTTGTAAATAGGTTTTCTTCTTGGATATGAAGAATAAATTTGTTTCACAGTATGAATAATTGCCCACGATGGAGCTGAAAGCGAACAAAAGTATGCAGATAGCAATGAATTGTCCTCCCTCGCTTCCGATTTGGTGGGATAGGGCCATTTGTGTCAGTTGAATTCCTTTCACTGTGCCGTCTAGCGGGACATCCGAAAGTAAGATGATGAATGCCGTACAGCTACAAATGATTAACGTGTCGGTGAAGACGCTGAGGGCTTGGATCAATCCTTGTTTTACTGGGTGGGAAACTGCCGCTGTTGCTGCTGCATTCGGGGCGGAACCCATACCTGCTTCATTTGAGAAAAGTCCTCGCCGAACACCTTGCATGATGACAACTCCTAATCCCCCTCCTGCGAATTGTTCGAATCCGAATGCATTCGTGAAAATAGAGCCAATGACATGGGGTAATGTTCCAAAATGCGTGAATAAAATGAAGGCGGCAAGCAGGATATAGGCGATAGCCATAAGGGGTACGATGATTCCGGATATGACGGCAATCCGGTGAATTCCGCCAAATATGACTAGTAAAGTGAACAAGGTTAAAATGACTCCTAGCCAAACACGGTTTGTTCCGAATACTTCATGAAATGCCAGAGTAACAGTATTTGCCTGTACCGAGTTGAATACAAGTCCAAAAGTAACAGTAATAATAATGGCAAAAAGAATCCCTAGCCAACGTTTTTTTAACCCTTTTTTCATGTAAAAGGCAGGTCCTCCGATGAATGAACGTTCTCCTTTTTCTTTATATATTTGAGCTAATGTGGACTCTACGAAGGCAGAGGCGGAACCGACAAGTGCTATGAGCCACATCCAGAATATAGCTCCTGGTCCTCCTAAGGCTAAAGCTGTGGCCACTCCTGCCAAGTTACCCGTACCTACCCGAGAAGCGGTTGCAATGCAAAATGCTTGAAAAGAAGAAACCGAATTCTTGTGATTTCCGCTTGTAATTCCGTCACCAAGTAATCGGAACATTTCCTGAATATTTCGGAATTGTACGAATTTACTTTTGAAGGTAAAGTAGACCCCGACACAAATGAGTAGGACTATTAATATATAGGTCCAAATGAAATCATTGGTTGCAATAATCCAGTTGTTTAAATTTTCCATAACCGCATCACGTATTTAAATTACGAATAAAATACGTGATAGTGCAGGTGAAAGTTGTAAAAATTAGATATATTTAAAGAAAAAGTTCACACCATTCTTCAAAGCGAGCGGCTGTTTCTTTACCATAAAAGGCCATTTCTGACCGAATTTTGCCTAGTTTCTTTTCTCTGGTTAAATTAGTTTTCGAATAAAACTTATCAGCAAAAGCGATTAGTTTTTCTTCAAGGGTAACGGGGAGCATATTTCGTTGGGGTAAAGGTAAATGATTTTCTTTAATCATTTCAAGTGATATACCTGCCCCCGTGTGTCGTTCGCATACTAGAGCATGGCGGGGAAGACCTTCTTTGCGCAGTAGATCAGCACCAAGGTAACCGTGACAGATGTAGGGATATTCCCCGAAACAACCGATGTCCGGGGCTTTCGTGAGAAAAATCCCGATATCGTGGAGCATGGCGGCCTCTTGAATGAAGGGTATGTCCAGATCCATTTCAGGATGCTTGATGGCCAGTGATTGTGCTTTATCTCGAACAAGTTGGCTATGTATGAGGAGAGATTGCCCGGCGAGGGAATCCAACGTGTAATATTTGCGAATAATATCTAATGGATTTATCATTATTTGTTCTTTTTTTAAACTTACAAATATAGATGTTTGTTCGTGAAAATGTCATGATTGTTTATTAAAAATATTTTGGGTTATTTGTAACGAGCCCCGATAGTTCTCCAGTCAATAATAGTCCATAGTTTTTCGATGTATTCTGATCGGCGATTTTGATAATCAATATAATAAGCGTGTTCCCAAACATCAATCCCCAGTATCGGGGTGTAACCTTTGGCAATTGGGTTTCCGGCGTTACTCTCGGAGAAAATGTATAGTTCCCCTTTTTTATCTTTTGCGAGCCATACCCATCCGGCTCCGAATAACGAAGCGGCGGCAATCGTAAACTCCTTTTTGAAATTATCGAATGAACCCCATTTTTTCTCTATGGCAGAAAATAGCGTTCCTGACGGGATATGTTCTGCTTTTGGAGAAAACGAGTTGAAATAGATAATGTGGTTCAGTGCTTGCGCCGCATTGTTAAATATAGCCCCGGTGGAATTCTTGACGATGGTTTCAAGATCACAGTTTTCGAATGGTGTTCCTACGATCAATTTGTTCAGATTATCAATGTATGCCTTCAAGTGTTTACCATGATGCAGTTTTATGGTAGTTTCACTGATAACGGGTGAGAGGGCAGCTATTTCATAAGGTAAAGGTGGAAGGGAAAATTTCTCTTTTGATGTTTGTTGTTGAGCCCACAATGCCCCGCTTGTTGTAACGAGAAGGGCAAATATCCATATCTTTTTGAAAGCTTGTTTTGTTTTCATTTTCTATTTTTCTTTTAAAGTTTATGTCATTTACGAATAAAAGTACATTTTGGTTATTAAAAACTCTTCTAACTTTTATAATTTTGACCGCTTTTATGAAAAAGAGTGGTGAAGGACAAATGTGCAATTCCAAAATTTGAGTATATGATCAGGATAAATGTTACGATCGAGGTGAGGAAAGAGGTTTGCGCTCAAGTCGTGAAACTTTTACACGAAATGTCTGAGTTGTCAAGGCAGGAAAAGGGGTGTATTGGGTACGAAATATTTGAAAGTAATCGTTTGGATAACGTGTTAATGATTATAGAAACGTGGGAAAATGAGGATTTGCTGGCTATTCATAAAAAGAGTGGTCATTTTGTGAGAATTATTCCGATGGTTCGGAAATTGGCAACGAAAATGTGCAGCCAGAAGTTCACGGATATGGCTTCGGTGAACGAAGCTATTATAGGATGTCATAGCGTGAAAAATTATACCCCGGATAAGGTGGGTGTGGAGACGATCGAGCGTTTGTTGAGAGCTGCTATGTATGCACCCTCAGTTAGGGATCGTTGTTCTTGGGAGTTTTTTGTGATCGAGGATCGGGAACATCTTGATACATTAGCTGGGACTTTACCGGAAGGGATTGCTTTAAGAACGGCTCCAGTTGCGATATTGGTTTGCTGTAATACTCGTCAGGCTGGAAGCGATGGGGGAAGCTGGCCTCAAGAGTTGGGAGCGTGTGTCCAAAACTTGGTACTGCAGGCTTATGGGGAGAAACTGGGAACTACTTGGATTGGAGTTTATCCTCAGATGCACTGGGTTCATCAAGTGAAAACTTTGTTCCATTTGTCATCTGAATTCGTGCCGTTTGCCATCGTGGCAATTGGGAAAGCGGCAGATAAACAAGCACCTGTTTTTGAACGTTATGACCCTTTGAAAATACATTTTATCACTCGTTAAAAATATTCGTAAAAAAATCATTAAAAAGAGAACCTTTTCATGTTTCGGTTCGTTAAATTAAGCACGAACATAAAAAATAAAGAATATGAAACATGAAACTTCAAATCTATTAATAGGGCTAGGTATTGGCGCTGTTGTAGGAGTTGCTGTCGGTTATTTAATGGTTGCTGATAATCGTAGAAAGTTGGCAGAAGAATTCGATCATGCTGTGTCTAAAGTGAAAGAAGAGGTGAAAGAGGTTTATTCAAAAGCAAGAAACAAAGCTGAAAACGTGAAAGAGCACGTAACCGAGGATGTCAATCATGTAGCTGAAAAGGTTGCGGGGAAAACTGCTACGGAAACGAAATAATAGCTTATGGAGAATATTGCCGAAAAAACGTTCGCTGAGTTGAAAGAGGATATTTCAACTTATGTGGAATTGAGGCTAGAGCTATTGAAACTAAATACGTACGAAAGGATTGCTAAAATAATGGCAGTCTTTTCGTATGGTATTGTTTTGGTTTTACTGGCTTTTTTTGCTATTTTATTTTTATTCTTGGCGTTAGGTTTTTTCTTGGGAGAGTTATTGGGTAGTATTGCTTTGGGATTCGTGTTGGTGGTTGGGATGTACCTGTTGTTGTTCGGGTTTATAATGTTTTTCAAGAGAAAGATTATATCCAAGGTGATGAACGAGATTATAACAGCAATGATGAGTAAAGATGAAAAAGATAATGAAGAGACAACCGACTCCGTTGGACATGTTGATAGCGGAACAACGCCGGGTGCGTGAGAGTTGCCGGATGCAGGAACAGAAGATAAACGAGGATTTTAAGTTTCTACATGATCATTCTGGACGGATTTTGTTTGCCGGGATTTCTTCTTTGTTTTTTTCTAAACGAAGAGAATCCAAGGAAATTGACGATACGGGAGAGAGGGAAGAACAAATCCCAATGTTGGGGATGATATTTAAAAATATTTCACCTTTGTTGTGGGAGGCTGCTTTACCAATCCTTTTACGTTGGGGAATAGGGCACATCGGAAATTTGTTTAAAAGACGACCTAAGTGATAGTATTTTTGAGGAGTTTGAAATAATGTAGAATTTAGAATGAAATGAAAAACATTCGCTCTGTGTGGTCGGAATTTGGAATCTAAAATCTAAAATTAACAGTAAGTTTTATTACCTTTGTATCCTCATTCGGGTTATATTTCTGAAAGTAGTGGGTCTATCACGGCCATTCCATCAAGAGGTGTTTTATTTTAATAGAAGGAGGATAAAGAGTTATGTCGAGCATTAATGCATCGCAGGTATTGGAGACAAAATCGATAGGGAAGCTATTGTTACAATATTCAATTCCTGCTATCATCGGAATGACGGTAACGTCGTTGTATAATATTATAGATAGTGTTTTTATCGGGCATGGTGTGGGGCCTTTAGCCATATCAGGTTTAGCAATTACTTTTCCCTTGATGAACCTAATCATCGCTTTTTCAACTTTAGTGGGAATCGGGGGAGCAACAATTAGTTCGATTTATCTAGGACAGAAGGATATGGAGAAAACAAATGCTGTTTTGGGAAACGTACTGTTATTGTGTGTGATTAACGGTTTTTGTTTCGGAGGATTGACTTTGATATTTCTGGATCCGATATTACATTTCTTCGGAGCTAGTCCGGCAACGTTACCTTATGCCCGGGATTTCATGCAGGTTATCCTGATGGGAAATCCTATAGCTTTTACCTTTATTGGTTTGAATAACGTGATGCGTGCTACGGGTTATCCGAAAAAGGCTATGCTAAGTTCTTTACTGACCGTGTTTGCTAATATCATTCTGGCTCCGATATTTATTTTTCATTTGAATTGGGGAATCCGAGGGGCGGCTTTGGCCACAGTGATTTCCCAGTCTATCGGTTTAATTTGGATTATGAGTCATTATCTGAACAAGAACACGACGATACGTTTTAAGCCGGGGATATTTAAATTGAGAGGTCGGATTATCATGAGTATTTTTTCTATTGGGATGTCACCATTTTTAATGAACGTGTGTGCCAGTTCTGTAGTTATTATATTGAATAACAGTTTTATGCGCTATGGTGGAGACTTGGCTATTGGAGCTTATGGGATCGTGAACCGGGTATTGACTTTATTTATCATGATCGAAATCGGGGTGACTCAAGGAATGCAACCAGTGATCGGTTATAATTATGGGGCGCTTCTTTTTGACCGGGTTCGTAAGACTTTGCGTTATGCTTTGATTGCCGGAGTTTCGATCATGACGTTTGGTTTTTTATTAAGCCAGTTGTTCCCCTCGACAATTGTGGGGATGTTCACGGATAATCACGAGTTGATGGAATTATCTAAATTTGGCTTGCGAGTGACTTGTTTGATGTTTCCTCTTGCAGGTTGCCAGATTATTATCACGAACTTTTTTCAATCCATAGGGAAAGCTAAAGTTTCTATATTTTTATCTCTTTCCCGACAATTATTGTTTTTGATACCATTTTTGTTAATATTACCCCGTTTTTGGGGAATCTCGGGCGTGTGGAGTAGTATGCCTATGGCAGATTTTATTTCTTTTATGACTACGATAGGCACGTTAATGTATTTTGTCAGAAAAGGGCTTTTGTTTAAAACTTCTAAAGTAATCGAATGAGGATAGTTCAGTTATTATTTGGCGTGTGGGTAGAGTATGTTTCTTGGCGTGTGACAAAAATTTGTTTCAAGATACGTTTAAAAGCGGGAAGGTTGTCTTTCAATTCTAAATCTGCTAGGATCTATATACTGGTCTAAAGAAATTATCGTGTGCTATCGAGATGAACATTTTTTCGAGTGGAGACAGGATACGGTGAAAAAGTCTATGGTTTGCATTTCCAACATGAAATCGATCATTTGAATGGAATCCTGTACATGGATTATTCTTAAACTTTTAGGGTATAAATGATAAACGGGTTCTCGAATTTGGAACCCGTTTATTTAAAAAATGTCTATTCGTCGAGTGTTACGGCTCCTGAAAGAGCCACAGCCTCTTTATTACGGAAAGTCATGATCGGCGATACTGCTTCGTAAGCTGACATAATGTACTCGAAGAGTTGTGCCGTTACTAGTTTTCCGCGTTCTGCTAATGAGAGTTTCAATTTAATACCCGTGTCTTCGTCCTTGGAACTCTGTAACGCCGAGAGATCCATGAATTGTTTGGTTTCTAATAGATATTGCACTCGGTGCAATTCATCTGATTCGAAAAATAACTCGTAATTTTTCTCGTCCCGGTTCTTACTGAATAAAGTTGTTTTCATCTTTTTGTGTGTTGTGTGTGTATATATACAACGTTCCTAGCGTTGCTCTGTTTTTTGTATTAAGATAACACTTAATCATGTAAATATCTTGTGTTAGTACAAGATATGTGCCATATTTGCAAGGAGTTTCAAATAATTAGCAAACAGAGTTCATGGAAATATCGCTTGGGATGCGATATGAATACATCATGTATTCCTGCATGATCTGCCTCCTTATTAGTAGTGGTAAGACTTTCATTTGCCTGCCTGTAGACTCCGTCCAACATTACCCGAATTCGGTATGGAAGCTCTGACCTTGTCATGCTGATCAGTGAAGTTCGGATTAACGGGCTGGGATATTGATATTGAAAATCATTGTTTTGTCCTTTATTTATGGAGTCATGTAATTGCGCTAATTGATAAGTCACTACCGTATGTTGAGATTCATTCATAATCAATCCCATGGCAACATTACTGAGCTGTGTTACCACAAGAATGAGGATACTATGTAATATGAACTTTATCATACTTAGTGTTTGTCTCAAATTTAAAGAATATAAATTACATTCGCAATGCTTTTTCGTCTTTTTCTATCGATCTATTTAAAAATAAGTATTTTTACTACCGGAAATTATTTTTTTATTTCGAAAAGGTTACAAATTAACATTTCATATGCCAGTTGTTCCACAATTCATGTGTATTTATTACTCATTTAAATCTTTTTTTAATTTCTATCGTAAAAAGATTATAAATGAGTAATTTTGAAAATTACGTGTTTTTTTGTAAAATGGACTTGATGGAAATAAGTAGTAAACAGAAAAATTTTAGGTTGCGGGAGTGGAAGCTGGCAGATGTGGTTTCGTTGGCGAAATATATTAATAACGTGAAAATATGGAATAACGTGAGAGATGGACTTCCGCATCCGTATACATTGTTGGATGCCGATAGGTATATCCGGATGGTACAGGCCCAGCCGTATATCCAGAATTTTGCCGTAGAGGTGGGGGGAGAAGCCGTGGGAGGAGTTGGGATTGTTCCCTCTAGAGACGTAGAGCGCCTTAGTGCAGAGGTTGGTTACTGGTTGGGAGAGGACTATTGGAATCGGGGAATTATGAGCGAGGCTGTTACATTGCTGGTTGATTACGTGTTCCGGGAAACCGAAATTATTCGTTTATTTGCTTCTGTTTATGACTATAATCATGCCTCGATGAAGGTGCTGGAAAAGGCTGGTTTTACGAGACAGGCTATTTTACGTGATGCAGCGATTAAAAATGGTCAGGTGATAGATATGTATTATTATGACTTGATAAAACGGGAAGTATGAAAAAGTAGGTAATGTTTTAGAAAAAAAGACCGCAATTCGTGTTGCGGTCTTTTTGTATTTTGGAAGTTTTATTACCAAGCAAACATAGGTCTGTCGCTCATCATGGCGTTCACTTCTTTCTTTACTTGTGCAATTACGGTTTCATCGTCTGGAGCACTCAATACTCTGTCGATCATGTCCACGATAATAGGCATGTGTTCTTCCTTCAAACCACGGGTAGTGATTGCCGGGGTTCCTACACGAAGACCTGACGTGGAGAATGGGGTACGAGTATCGAATGGAACCATGTTCTTGTTGATCGTGATATCAGCTTTAACAAGCGTGTTTTCAGCTTTCTTACCGGTTAATTCCGGGAATTTGGTTCTCAGGTCAATCAACATGGAGTGGTTATCAGTACCGCCGGAAACAACTTTATAGCCTTTTTCAACGAATGCCTTAGCCATAGCTTTGGCGTTAGCCTGCATTTGTTTTGCATATTCGGTATACTCATCGGATAGAGCCTCTCCAAAAGCAACGGCCTTAGCGGCAATCACATGTTCAAGCGGTCCACCCTGTTGTCCCGGGAATACGGCAAAGTTTATTACTTGTGACATCATCTTGATCTCTCCCTTCGGAGTTTTTAATCCCCAAGGATTCGGGAAATCTTTCGGAAGAAGGATCATCCCACCGCGAGGTCCGCGAAGGGTTTTGTGAGTAGTGGTGGTCACAATGTGGCAATATTCCATCGGATTATTTAATAAACCTTTAGCAATCAAACCAGCAGGGTGAGACATATCGCACATTAACAAAGCACCTACTTTATCAGCGATTTCACGCATGCGTTTGTAATCCCAGTCACGGGAATAAGCAGATGCTCCCGACACAATTAATTTCGGTTTGTGTTCCAATGCCAATCGTTCCATCTCGTCATAGTCAACCATTCCGGTTTCTTCTTTCACGTGGTAAGCTACCGGGTGATAGTTTATACCGGATAGGTTCACGGGAGATCCGTGTGAAAGGTGACCACCATGAGCCAAATCAAGACCTAGGAATGTGTCACCGGGTTTCATGCAAGCGAAGAATACGGCAGCGTTAGCTTGTGCGCCGGAGTGCGGTTGCACGTTAGCGAATTCAGCCCCGAATAATTGACAAGCCCGATCGATTGCCAGTTGTTCTGTCTGGTCAACAATTTGGCAACCACCGTAATAACGGGCTCCAGGGTATCCCTCTGCATATTTATTGGTCAGGCAAGATCCCATAGCCTGCATTACTTGCTCGCTCACGAAGTTTTCTGAAGCGATTAATTCAAGTCCTTCTTTTTGACGATGACATTCTTTGTCAATCAAGTCGAAAATTTGAGTGTCTCTTTTCATTATTTAGATTTTTAATACTGTAGACGTTTATAAAACTAGGCCAAAATTATACTAATCATGCATGTAAACAAAGTATTTGTCAACTTTTTTTCATCTCTTGTTTTTTTAATTTTCGAATATTTGTGTACGTTTGTTATGTATAAAATTAATTTGATTATGGAAAATCCTTTTAGCACCGGAAGACCGGTCAGACCGACCTTTCTCACTGTACTTTGTATCTTAACATTTATTGGTAGTGGTTGGGGTTTAATTAGCAATTTATTCCAGTTAGCCATGTTTACTCCGGAGCGCTTGGTTGCTCAGATTCAAGAGATAACTAACATGGTTGGGGCCGAAGTACAGCCTTCGTGGGGGTCTTCTATCATGAATTCGTCTTTAGAGGTATTACAAACCACTATAAAATACGGTAAAGCAATCTACTCGTTGGCTGCCTTGTGTGCCATGATCAGCTTGATCGGGGCTTTTATGATGTACAAGCTAAAAAGAAATGGTTTCTATTTATATGTGATCGCACAAATCGGACAGTTATTTATTCTACCGATTTATTCCGGTTGGAATAGTGTAGTGCTGATCTACATGGCAATGTCCGTTTTTTGGGCTTTGGTATTTATCATCTTGTATGCTTTGAATTACAGTAAGCTGAGGTATTAATAATTTGAATGTATATGCCCTTCTAAAGGGAGGAATCTTTGATGTGATATATATCATTAAACGATCGTTTATTGATAGGTATTTTTTTATTACTGGGAATTCAGGAAAAAGAATTAAATAATTGAGTGTGAATTTTTAAGAAAATGATTGAAAAGTCGATTTAATGCTTTTTATTTGCAACTATTATATGATCATTTCTTAATATAATCGTTTATGGTATCTAATACTTATAAATCAAACATTTACTCTGAAAAAATAGATTATTTAAAGAGAGGCTTCTTGTTTTATATGTGTGCCTCTTGCATGTTACTTGTTCAATTTTTGATTTATCTCGTGAATAGTAATTATTGGGAATCCTTGAATTTTGTCGGCGGTTTTTATTATTTAGTAGCAGCGCTGGGACAAGCTTTTCTTTTCACGTTAATTCCTTGGGTGATTTTATATCTTCCTTTTACGTGGTGGCGACAGATGCGGAAAGTGGGTACGGTTTTATTTATTTGTGTACTATTTTTATTAAACGTGCTAGCCTATCTGAACGGGATTGTTTTTCAGTTGTATAAATTTCATATTAATGGGTTTGTGCTAGATTTAGCTTTTGGTGGGGGAGGCAATCAGGTATTCGTATTTAATAACACCTTGATTCTACATGGAGTTCTTATCGGACTATTTATTTTATTGTTTACTTTAGCGGTCGTTTTCATCGTTTACCGGTATGCTCGATATGTTACTTCTAAACAGGTGAAAATCGGAGTTTATCTTTTTTTATTTTCTTGTATCGCTCCTCAGTTAACTCATGCTTATGCTGCTGCGGCTAACGTGAATTCGATTATGGAAGTATCGGCTTGTTTACCGCAATTCTATCCCTTGACGGCTAACCGATTGATGCTAAAGTTGGGGATAGTTAAAAAGGAAGATTTGTATGTAAATAACCCGGATAAAGGCAAGGGACATGGTTTTGTATACCCTCTTCATCCTCTGGAAAAAGTGGATAGCGTGAAACCGTTAAACATTATTTATCTTATCTTGGATTCGTGGAATTTTAGGACTTTTACCCGGGAATGTTGTCCTAATATCCGGGCTTTTGGTGATCGTTCTGCGGTATTCAATCGTCATTTGAGTTCCAGTAATGGTACGAGGGGTGGAATATTCGGTCTGTTTTTCGGTATTTCTGCAACATACTGGCAAGATTTTGAACGTACAGGGGTGCAACCTTTATTTATAGAGAACTTACTGGAAAATGGGTATGATATAGAAGCGTTTGCAAGTGCAACGCTTATTAATCCTCCTTTTTATCGCATCATCTTCGGGGGCGTGAAAGATATTCGTAAGGAAACACCGGGTGCGACTCCTTTTGATCGGGATAACAGGATTACGGAGGATTTTCTGAACTACTTGGATGAACGGAAAGAGGTGGATAAACCATTCTTTTCTTTCGTATTTTATGATTTATTGCATGCGATTGATATTCCGGCTCCTTATCGTAAGAAGTTTCAACCCTCGTGGGATTATGCTAATTATCTGGCCTTAAATAATAGTCTAGACCCGGAACCGTTCTTTAACTTGTATCGTAATTGTGCTTATTATGTAGATTCACTTGTAGGAAAAGTCGTGAATAAATTGGAGGCAAATGGGTTGTTGGATAATTCTGTGATTGTTATTACTGGGGATCACGGGCAGGAGTTTAATGAGAATAAAAAGAACTTCTGGGGACATGGAAGTGATTTTTCGAATGCCCAGGTGCATGTCCCGTTTATTTTGTATTACCCGGGGAATACTCCGGGTGTATACTCACACAGGACGTCTCATTATGACGTGGCACCTACTTTAATGAAACGGGTACTGGGAGTGAGGAATCCCGTGGAAGATTTTTCTATGGGAAGGGATCTATTTGATCCCGAACGATTACCTTTTCATTTGGCTGGCGACCCGCAAAACTATGCTTTTATCATGGATAACATGATCTATGAGAAGAAGGTGGCCGGAAATATACAAGTGACGGATTCTTTGTTAAATCGTCTTTCCAGAAGTCAGATAAATTCTGGGTTACTACTTAAAGCGATTGAATTTAAAAATATGTTTTTAAAGAAATAAAAAGCTGCTTTCACAAGCAGCTTTTTATTTTGATTATCCTCCGAAGTTATCATACATCACGTTTTCATCCGGAACTCCAAGATCGTACAACATTTTGGTTACTGCCGAGATCATCATAGGAGGACCACAGAGGTAATATTCTATATCTTCTGGGTTTTCATGATTCTTCAAATAATTTTCGAAGATTACCTGATGAACAAAGCCCGGTTTGTAAGCCACACCTGCTTTGTCTGCCACGGGATCCGGTTTGTCGAGAGCCAAAGTCCAATGGAAGTTCGGATTTTCTTCTTGAATCTTATTGAACTCATCCACGTAAGGAGCTTCTTGTAAAGCACGTGCACCATACCAGAAAGTAACTTTACGATCGGTGTGCATCGTATGGAAGAGATTGAAGATGTGTGAACGCATGGGAGCCATACCGGCACCACCACCAATGAACATCATTTCGTTGTTAGTGTCTCTCAAGAAAAACTCTCCGTAAGGTCCGGAAATACTTACTTTATCTCCCGGTTTGCGAGAGAAAATATAAGAAGAACAGATACCGGGATTTACGTTGGCAAAACCACCAATAGCTTTGTCAAATGGAGGAGTTGCGATACGAATGTTCAGCATGATGATGTTACCTTCTGCTGGGGAGTTAGCCATTGAGTAAGCCCGGTAAGTAGCTTCAGGATTGTGCATTTTGAGATCGAACATCTTCATGCGCTCCCAGTCTGCCTTGTACTTCTCATCGATATCGAAAGTCTTGAAGTCAACGTCAATGGCGGGTACGTCAATCTGGATGTATCCTCCGGATTTGAATTTCAAATTTTCGCCTTCCGGTAATTTTACGACAAATTCTTTCAAGAAAGTAGAAATGTTTCTGTTAGAAACTACTTCGCATTCCCATTTCTTGATTCCAAGAACTTCTTCCGGAATGTGCATTTCGATATTCTCTTTTACTTTTACTTGGCAAGCCAGACGCCAGTTATTGTGTTGTTGTTTATAAGAGAAAAAACCTGTTTCGGTTGGTAGAATGGCCCCTGCGCCAGATTCAACCTGACAACGACACATACCGCATGAACCTTTACCTCCACAAGCCGAGGGAAGGAAGATCTTGTTGTTTCCAAGGGTGGCCAATAACGTGGACCCCGGTTCGGTTACTAATTCTTTTTCGCCATGATTAATATCAACCTTTACCTCTCCTTTGGGTGTCAGTTTGGCCTTGGCGAACAAAAGCATGCCTACTAGAATCAGTGTTACGATGAGAAACACGATGACCCCTAGCATGACAATTGTTGTATTTATTGCTAATAACATCATTTTAATTTTAGATTTTATGATTTTAAATTTTAAATTGAGAACTCTAGAGAAATTTACAATCTAAAATTTATAATTTAAAATTACTTTACAGGTTAATTCCCAAGAAACTCATGAATGAAATCGCCATCAATCCCGTCACGATAAAGGTAATACCGATACCTCTAAGCGGGGCAGGGATATTTGAATATTTCAGTTTCTCACGAATAGCGGCAATACCCACGATTGCGAGCATCCAACCAATACCTGAACCTAAACCGAAAGCTGTTGCCTCTCCTATGTTAGCGTATCCTCTTTCCTGCATGAACAAAGATGCTCCCATGATGGCACAGTTTACTGCGATCAACGGAAGGAAGATTCCTAATTGGTTGTAAAGAGTCGGAGCAAATTTTTCAACTACCATTTCCACTAGTTGAACCATGGCAGCAATAACGGCGATGAACATGATAAAACTCAAGAAACTCAAGTCGATGTCTGCTGCACTTTCACCTAATAACCAGCTTAAAGCGCCGGCTTTCAATACGAAGTTGTCCAGCAAATAGTTTACTGGGACGGTGATTAGCAACACGAATACGACGGCAATACCTAATCCGAATGATGTCTTCACGGTCTTTGATACGGCAAGGTATGAACACATACCGAGGAAGTATGCAAAGATCATGTTATCAATGAATACGGATCGTACAAATATATTTAATAGATTTTCCATATCGTTATTTCACTTTTAGTTGACTATTTCTGTTCTATTAAATCCTTGTTCTTGGAACGGTGAACCCAGATAATTAACCCTACTAGCATCAATGCCATCGGGGGAAGGATCATTAGACCGTTGTTTTGATACCCCCAATCGTAGAATATTTGAGGGATTACTTTTACCCCGAACAAAGTTCCCGATCCGAGTAATTCACGGAAGAAAGCCACGATAACGAGGACTAACCCGTATCCAAGGCCGTTACCGATACCGTCAAGTAATGAAGGCCATGGTTTATTTCCCAAGGCGAAAGCCTCAATACGTCCCATGATGATACAGTTCGTGATGATCAACCCGACGAATACAGACAATTGTTTACTTACCTCGTAAGCAAAGGCTTTCAGAATCTGATCGACGATGATTACCAATGCTGCAACTACAACCAATTGTACGATAATACGTATTCGCGTCGGGATTGTATTTCTCAGTAGCGAAAGAATCACGTTAGAGAATGCCGTTACGGCTGTAACCGAAAGAGCCATTACAATGGCCGGTTCCATTTTCGCAGTTACGGCGAGAGCAGAACATATACCCAGAATCTGCACCAGCACCGGGTTATTTTTGCTCAAGGGACCGAGTAATAACTCTCGGTTCTTAGCTGAAAATAATGTTTCTTTATCGCTCATTATTGTATTTGTTTTAAGAATTGTTCGTAACATTTTAAATAGTCGGCGATCATCGTCTCAACTGCTTTTGACGTGATGGTACCCCCGGAAATGGCGTCAACTTCGTGAGCCCCGGTTGCATTACCGCCTTTCTTTACCGTAATGGCTTTTAAAGAGGAGTTTTCAAAAATGGTCTTCCCACTGAATTGCTTTTGGAAAAACGGTTGGGTAATCTCGGCTCCAAGTCCGGGAGTTTCTCCTTTGTGGTCGAACAGAACACCATAAACTGTATTCTTATCTTCATTTAAAGAAATATAACCCCATACTGGCCCCCAAAGTCCAACCCCGTATGTCGGCAGGATGTACTTGATAGCTCCATCTATATCGGCCACGAATACAGGGAATTTAATGTCCATTAATGCTTTGTTATCTTTGATCGTTTCTGAAAGCAATTGCCCGTCCTTTAACGCTTTCTGAAGTTCCGGATTTTTAAGTGCTTTCTGAAGTTTCTTTCCTTCCGTCGGAATGTCTACGGCGAAGGCATTTCCTTCAATGGCCTCTCCTTTGTAGTTCAGAATGAATTGTTTCGTGATAATTTTATTGAACAATTCAGCCGAATTTTCCGGTGTAGAACTAACATTTACAGAACTCAGAATGTTTTGTCTCTTCTCGTTCTCTATATTCTCATCTTGGTATGGCTTTAGTGAAAGAGACACTATTGCCAAGATGGCTGCAACTACGACAACCAAAACGATGGAATAGATAAAGGTATATGTATTTCCTTGTTTGTTCATCTCATTAAAGATTTAGTGATTTACGAATTATGATTTACGATTGTTTTAGGTAATCTAAAATCATGAAATCTTAAATCTGAAATTGTTTAGCTCTTTTCAATCTGCGCTTGATGTTGCCTTGAACAACAAACCAGTCAATAAGCGGAGCAAAGGTGTTCATTAACAGGATAGCTAACATCATTCCTTCCGGGTAACCGGGGTTTAGTGTACGAATAAGGATAGCCATGACACCTAAAATGAAACCGTATATCCATTTCCCTTTTTCCGTTTGTGCCGATGTTACTGGGTCAGTGGCCATGAATACAGCACCGAAAGCAAAACCTCCCATAATTAAATGAGTAATCGGTGTGATTTCTGCATACGGATTCGTTGCGGGTAACGTATAGTTAAGTAATAAAGCCATGCAATAGCCTCCGATAAAAGTGGAAAGCATGATTTTCCAGCTTCCAATTCCAGTGACAATTAATAGGATGGCTCCAAGTAGGATACAGAAGGTTGAAGTTTCTCCCACGGATCCCGGGATCAATCCCCAGAACATGGAAGCCATATCATACGTCATGGGTAAACCTTGAGCAGCCTCTGCAAGCGGGGTTGCTTGCGAAAATCCATCGGGCATTCCGGCGATCCATACTTTATCTCCCGAGATCATGGAAGGGTAGGAGAAGAAGAAGAAGGCGCGGGCTAATAATGCCGGGTTCCAGATGTTCATGCCGGTACCACCAAAGATTTCTTTACCAATAATCACGGCGAAGGCGGTAGAAACTCCTACCATCCAAAGAGGTGCGTTAATCGGCATAATCATTGGGATTAATAGACCGGATACGAGGAAACCTTCATTGATCTCGTGTCCCCTGATCTGTGCGGCAGCAAATTCAATACCTAGCCCGACCACGTAAGAAACAATGATCATGGGTAATACTCTCCACAGTCCATAGAAAAACAGCTCGAAGAAACCGGTATCGGCTAGTGTTCCCATTGCGTTGAAATGTTGGTATCCCACGTTATAAATACCAAATAAAAGAGCCGGAATGAGGGCTAGTACGACAATAATCATGGTTCTTTTCAGATCGATTGCGTCCCGGATATTACAGCCTGAAGATGTCGTGCGGTTAGGCACGAAAAGAAAAGACTCAAAACCCGTGAAAACAGAGTGCAGCTTGTATAGTTTGCCTCCTTTTTCAAATTTTGGCTTTTGCTTATCTAGATAATTGCGTAAAAAATTCATCTTTATAATTTTAAATTTTAGATTTTAGATTTTAAATTTTGAATCGTGTTCCCTCAAGGAATTGACAATTTAAAATTTGCAATTTAAAATTAGCTTAGTTCTTTTATCATTAACTCTATACCTTTTTCCAGTATTTCCTGCACTGGGGTTTTAGAAGTACAAACGAACTCGCATAAAGCCATATCTTCTGGGACAACTTCGTACATACCAAGTTGTTCCATCTTGTCCAAGTCTTCTGCCAGTACTGCTTTCAGTAAGTAAACAGGAAGGATGTCCATGGGAAGGACTTTCTCGTATTGTCCGGTCACCACGAAGGCTCTTTCTTCCCCGTGATAATTGGCATCAAGGGCATATTTTTTGTTCGGACATAAGAAAGAGGGAAACGTTTTTGATATGGAAAATTTGTTGAACCCGGGAGCGGCCCAACCCAAAAATTCGTAGTTATCTCCTTCGGGAATAACGGTTACCATATTATTATAGTATCCAAGATAGTTTTCTTCACTTACTTTATACCCCGTGAGTACATTACCGGAAATAATACGTTGATGAACTTGGTTCTTCAGTTTTCCGTTTACGATGCAACTGATTTTTGCCCCTAGAATGGTTTTGTAGTAAGCAGGCTTTTCAACTTCCGAACCGGCAAGAACAATCGTCTTGCGAGCATCGAATTTTCCGGAAGTAAATAATCGCCCGATGATGGCAAGGTCCATAGCATTTACCACCCAAACGATATCTCCTTTGTTGATTGGATTTAAGTGGTGAATCTGGATTCCAACATTTCCTGCCGGGTGCGGTCCTGCAAAATAATTCACATCCACGTTTTTCAGCTTGGCAAATACGGATGTTGAAGGCGTACCTTCTTTTAAGTTCAAGTTCACGTTTTTACCGCCTAATTTTTTTAAGCAATCGATTCCGGTTTGAAGTGTAGTTAACTCATCTGCGAGAGTAATGTCGAAATCCGGAGCGAGAGGGGCGGAATCAAAACCGGATACGAATATTGCCTTCGGCATATCGGCCGGCGTAGCGATGATATCGTACGGACGTTGTTTGATCATTGGCCAAGTGCCACTGTCAAGTAATTTTTCGATAATTTCGTCCCTGGAAAGTTTGTTCACGTCTGCTGCCCCAAAATCTTTGTATTGGATTTGAGCATCCGCTTTAACTACGACCTCCAGTAATTTCCTTCTTTCTCCTCTGTTTACGGCTTCGACTGTACCGCTAACAGGTGATGTGAATTTGACTTCGGGTTTGTACTTGTCGGTAAACAACACATCGCCCGCTTTCACTTGATCGCCTGCCTTTACTGCAAGTTTGGGAGTAAGTAGACGGAAATCTGTCGGCTTAACCGCATAAAAGTCACATCTCTCGATGTTTTTCACCAGATTTTCAGCTTCTCCTTTTAACTTGATATCAAGGCCTTTTTTCAGTTTTATAACCTTGGACATTGTTCTATTATGTTTTTGATATGTAGATAATTATTTCTAATTCACCCTGTAATTGTTTATTTTAAAAATACGTGCAAATATATAATCAATTATTGAATTTATTCAGTAATTCAAAAGTTAATTCACCCCTTTAGATGTTTTTTTTTACTGCATGTTTTTTCAGATAAATGAATGTTTGAATGAAGTAAGGTTTATTGAGGATATATCCTTCTGGCATAGTATTTGCTGATAGAAGTAAAAAATTAAGTGAGTATTAATTGTCCAAAATGGTGATTAAATTATGAAAGGAATATTTTTTTGTTGTATATTAACGATATGGATGGCTTCGTGCAAATCGGCGAAGGAGAGCGTTTCTCTGACCGGGGTGAAATGGGTGGCGGAGAGTCTGAACGGGAAAGAGATTAAGTTCAAGGAAGATGGTAGCGAGGTCTTCATTACGCTTGAAAGCGGTGATAAAAAAGTATTTGGAAGGGCAGGGTGTAATCGCTTTTTTGGTGTTTACGAGCAGCATGAGTCGCAATTAACTTTTAGCGGTATGGGAGCGACTAAGATGGCTTGTCCTGATATGGATATTGAAACAAGTTTTTTCAAGGTATTGGAAGAAACTAAGAGTTTTATTATAAAAAATGATAAGTTGACGTTGAAAGATAGTAATAATGTGATTGCGGTATTTAAAGCGCAAAAAGAAACACCTGAAAAGAAATAAGACAAAGTTTATAGTTTGATTTTTCGTGTAGTAGAGAAAGAGTGTCAAAATTATTTTGACACTCTTTTGGTTTATAATCTTTTATCTGATTTTTTAAATTACTTCCGCGACGACAAAGGTGCTTCCTCCGATGTATATCATATCCCGCTCGTTGGCAACTTCGCGGGCGGCTTGATAGGCAGTTGCAACTGTCGGGAAAGTTTCCCCGTGAAGATGATTTACCCGGGCTTTTTCGGCTAAGACTTTTTCGTCCATGGCTCTGGGAATAGATGCTTTACAAAAATAATAAATAGCGTCTTTAGGTAGAATGCGCAACACGCTGTCCACGTCCTTGTCGTTCACCATGCCGATCACGAAATGGAGTTTTTCGTACGTGCAGGTTTTTAATTGGGCGATAATCTCGGTTAATCCATCGATGTTATGCCCTGTGTCGCATACGGTGTAAGGCGTTTGTGATAATTCCTGCCAACGTCCTAATAATCCTGTGTTGCGAATGGTGTTGGCTATACCGTCATATATGTTTTGATCGGAGATGTATAAGCCATTGTCTCTTAAGCATAGAACTGTTTCCAGAACGGCAGGAATATTTTTTCGTTGATAAAGTCCTTTCAAGTCCGCTTGTACAGGGGCAAATACAATTCCGTTTTTGTTTTCCAACCGGTAGACATTTTTATCATCCCGTGTTACTTTCCAGTTTTCGGAAGCAAATTCGAGAGTCGTTCCGCAATCTTTTGCTTTTTCAATGAAAACAAAATCACTGGAAGAGTCTTTTGTCCCGATGATTGCGGGGATACCGGGTTTGATAATCCCAGCTTTTTCGTGTGCGATTTTTTCCAACGTGTCACCGAGAAGGGCCATGTGGTCAAATGAAATATTTGTAATCACTGAGGCCAAAGGGGTAATGATATTTGTAGAGTCCAGTCGTCCCCCAAGTCCTACTTCAATAACAGCAATATCAACTTGTTGGTCTGCGAAATATTGGAAGGCCATGGCTACAGTCATTTCGAAGAAGGAAGGTTTGATGTTGGCGAAAAGTGATTTGTTTTCTTCCACGAAATTGATCACGTATTGTTCCGTGATCATCTCCCCGTTTATTTTGATGCGTTCTCGAAAATCTTTCAGATGCGGAGATGTGTATAGCCCAGTTTTATACCCGGCTTCCTGTAATATGGAAGCCAGCATGTGGGACACGGATCCTTTGCCGTTTGTACCTCCTACGTGGACGGTTTTGAATTGTTTGTGTGGGGAACCGAAGTATTCGTCTAGTTTTAACGTGTTGTCCAAATTGGCTTTGTATGCAGCCTTACCTTCTCTTTGATACATGGGAAGTTGGGCAAATAACCATTCTAATGTTTCCTTGTAGTTCATGTATACCCTTTTAAATAAACTGGTTCATCTTGTTGAGTGGGCAAAAATAGTAAAAATAAGTGATGGGTGTAAGTTCAGGCTTTGATATTTCTTTCCCGTGAAAAAGGGAGGGTTTCGGTGGGATAAATGTTAATGGTACATAAAAAAATATGATGCTTTTTATCCGAAAAACGATAGATAAGAAATAATGTAAATTCTTTGTGTCGGATTTCACCGAAAAGATATAACTTTGCAGAAATTATAGAATGTTATATGGCTAATGATAGTAAAGTTGTCCCAGTTCCGGTCTTAAGGAGGATGCCTGCATATCTTTCTTTCGTGAAGACATTGCAAAAACAAGGAGAGAAGTATGTCTCATCGACAAGAATTGCCGAATACATGGAAATAGACGCCACGCAAGTGACGAAAGATTTGTCACATACCGGTATTTCCGGTAAAACTCGTGTTGGTTACGAAGTGGATAATTTCGTGGAGATATTGGATGACTTTCTTGGTTTCAATAAGATTAATAATGCTTTTCTGGTCGGTGCAGGTTCGTTAGGATGTGCCTTGTTGCAGGATAAGGGGTTGAGGAATTTCGGATTGAACATACAGAAGGCTTTTGATGTGGACAAGTCTAAAATCGGAACAAAGATTAATGATATCGAGATTTTTCACGTGGATCAGTTCCGGGGAATGCCAGGAGAATGTAACGTGGCGATAGGTATTATTACTGTTCCAGCCGAATGTGCTCAGAATGTGGCCGATTTAATGGTTGCGTGGGGGATCAAGGCTATTTGGAATTTTACCCCGGCCCGGATTAAAGTACCTGCCCATATTGCCGTGCAAAACACTACAATATACACGAATTTGGCCATTTTATTTAATAAATTGCACGGGCAGGAATAGTTTTGTTTAATTTCTTTGATTTTTAATTTCCGAATATATTTTCGGGTGAAGATACTTTTTCTTTTAAATTTCGTATTTTGAAGTTTCAAAAATAAATCAATATCCATCGAATTCTCTTTTCCTGCCGTGGAATTCCACGGTAGGAAAAATAGGTACGACGTCATGCGGTATTCCTGTTTTTACTGTCATGGGTTTACTTGTTTTTGGTCAGCTTATTTAGGGTAATACGGGGTGTAGTTTCCTGAAATAGGTTTACTTAATTTGACATTTAATAAATTAGACATTCTCTTGTTATGATAATTTCCTGCT
>CALUKD010000015.1 GCA_944321125.1 Candidatus Butyricimonas faecavium
CTAAAAATTAGTGCACTGCAACTCTTTTTTCAAAGATATATTATTAACCTATATTTTAATACTGCAAAAGTAAATGTTTAAAAAGTCCTCATCTCCCGCATTCCTGCTTCCCAAAAATTCGGACACGTACTTTAGTACGCTCCCTCGTCTTTGTTAATCAGAGTCTTGCCTCCAAGCACTTTTTAAACAACCTTCTAAAATGAAAAAAAAGCTGTCTATTTATTTCTTAGACAGCCTTTCTTTTCTTCAGAATATATAATATCTTAATATCTTCTGTTTGAATTATAACCTCCGCGACTTCCGCCACCTCTGTTATATCCTCCGCGACCTCCGCTGTTTGATCTATCTTCTCTCGGTTTAGCCACATTCACGGTAATTACTTTACCATCATATTCGGCGCCGTTCAACTCATCGATTGCTTTTTGTCCCATCGTGTCATCAGCAATCTCAACAAAACCGAATCCTCTTGATCTACCAGTTTCCCGATCCATAATAACTTTTGCAGAAGTAACTTCACCATATTCTGCAAACAACGTGTTTAAATCTGCGTCATCAACGCCATAACTTAAGTTTGAAATGTAAATGTTCATCAAGTACAATTTTTAATTAATTAATAAAAGTGATTGAGAATGGTCTCATTGGAAAAAAGTCTACTTAACGATACAAATACATTGATAGGAAAGTGATTTAAATACAAATAATTCAACTCAATCTGTGACAAAGGTACACTTTATTTCGGATATACAAGCGTTTTTGAAAATTTATTTCAAATTATTTATCAAACAGACTAAATTTCACGCTACCTTTTTCAGCTTAAACCCCTCTTCCAATTAGCTTTCGCACCAAAACATCAACCAGAAAAAAATTAACCAAACACATCATGAAAAAACTTTTGGGTCATCTGATTTCATTTCAGCAGTTTTTCTCCCGTTTTTATTTATTAAACATTTGACCATTTTCTTTACATTTATTACTTTCGTGAAAATTTAATCTAATCCTTAACATGAAAAATACATTCATTATCACGCTTTTATTATTAATCGTCGTATTTTGTTCTGCCCAAGAAAAATACGTTCCTTCACCGGAGAATCTTGCCAATCGAGAGTGGTTCCGGGATGCCAAGTTCGGTATGTTTATCCACTGGGGTATATACAGTATGCTGGCCGACGGCGAATGGGTGTTGACTAACAAAAGCCTGAACGAGGCAGAGTACCAAAAATTGGCCGAGGGGTTCTATCCCTCCAAATTCAATGCTGACGAGTGGGTACGCATCGCCAAGGATGCCGGGATGAAATACATTTGTTTTACTTCCCGCCACCATGACGGTTTCTCTATGTTCGACACGAAACAATCGGATTATAACATTGTCAAAGCTACCCCTTTCAAACGGGACGTGATCAAGGAACTCGCCGAAGCCTGCCAAAAACACGGACTTAAATTATTCTTTTATTATTCCCATATCGACTGGCATCGTCCAGATTATTACCCGTGGGGACGCACAGGGCGGAACACGGGACGCACCCCTTCCGGTACATGGGAAGATTATTTGAAATTTATGGATGCCCAATTGACCGAATTACTTACCAATTACGGCCCGATCGGTGGAATCTGGTTCGACGGTTGGTGGGATAAACCCGATGCAGACTGGCAACTGGAAAGACAATACACCCTGATTCACCGTCTTCAACCGGGATGCCTGATCGGGAATAATCATCACAAAGCACCTTTTGATGGAGAAGATTTCCAGATGTTCGAACGGGATTTACCGGGACAAAACAAAGCCGGGTATTCTGCCGAGGCAGAAATCAGCACCCTGCCGCTAGAAAGTTGTGAAACCATGAACAACACTTGGGGGTATAATATCAATGACCGAAATTTCAAATCCACGAAACAACTCATCCACACGCTAGTGGGAGCCGCCGGGAATAATGCAAATCTACTATTGAATGTGGGCCCCCGTCCGAGCGGGGATTTCCCAGAGGGATCAGTAACACATTTAAAAGAAATCGGTGAATGGATGCGTACCTACGGTGAAACCATCCAAGGTACCCGTGCCGGAATTATCCCTCATCAAGACTGGGGCGTTACCACACAAAAAGGGAACAAACTCTACGTGCACATCCTAAATTTGGACAACGACCAATTGTTACTCCCGATCACGAATAAGAAAATTAAACAAATCATACGTTTCACAGACAAAACACCAGTGAAATACACAAAAACGAAAAAAGGGATTTTACTACAATTAGGACAGGCTCCCACGGATATTGACCACGTTATAGAGATCACGTGGAAATAATCCGAATAAAACAACAGACCATAAAACACGACAATACAATTTTTAAATCCAAATATGATAAAAAGATACTTTTTCCCTCCTTTTTTTCGTAACTTAGCCGCCGTATAACCAAAATACATATGATTATGTTTCCACAGGACGAATTTAAAAAATATGCCACCAAGCATAAAGGGATCAGTAGCTTGAATCTCCATCGGTTTGAGTCTGCTGTCTCCAGCTATATAAATCCGACCATTATAGAGGAACGCCAGTTAAACGTGGCGAGTATGGACGTGTTTTCCCGGTTGATGATGGACCGGATTATTTTCCTCGGAGTGCCCATTGACGATGATGTCGCCAACATTATTATGGCCCAACTCCTATTTTTGGAATCGGCAGACCCATCCAAGGATATTCAAATTTATTTCAACACCCCGGGCGGTTCTGTTTATGCCGGATTAGGTATTTACGACACGATGCAATACATTCAATGTGACGTGGCAACCATTTGTACCGGGATGGCCGCATCCATGGGCGCCGTGCTGATGACTGCCGGGACAAAAGGAAAACGTTCAGCACTGCAACACTCTCGTATCATGATCCACCAACCGATGGGCGGAGCCCAAGGACAAGCTTCCGATATCGAGATCACGGCTCGCGAGATCATGAAACTAAAAAAAGAACTCTACCAAATTATCGCCGATCATTCCGGAAATTCGATCAAGAAAGTAGAAAAAGATTCTGACCGCGATTACTGGATGACTGCAGCTGAAGCCAAAGAATACGGGATGATTGACACAGTATTAATTCGGGAACACAAGTAATGCAAGACAAATGTTCATTTTGCGGAAGATCACGCAGTGAGGTTGATCTTCTGATTTCCGGGGTAGACGGTTTTATCTGTGATATGTGCGCGCAGCAAGCGTACGATATCGTACAGGAAGAACAAAGAGGTCACTCTACTCCTCTCGATATGGATCATATCGAGATTAGAAAACCGATCGAGATCAAACAATTCATGGATCAATACGTAATCGGGCAAGACGAGGCAAAAAAGCACCTCGCCGTGGCTGTTTACAATCATTATAAACGATTGACACAGAAACATTCCAATGATGACGTGGAGATCGAAAAGTCTAACATCATCATGGTAGGACGCACGGGAACCGGGAAAACCCTGTTAGCCCGTACAATTGCCAAAATGTTACACGTGCCATTCACGATTGTCGATGCAACCGTTCTGACCGAGGCCGGATATGTAGGCGAGGACATCGAGTCCATCCTGACCCGATTATTACAGGCTGCCGATTATGACGTGGACGCAGCCGAGAAAGGCATCGTCTTTATCGATGAAATTGATAAGATTGCCCGTAAAGGGGATAATCCTTCAATCACGCGGGACGTAAGCGGTGAAGGCGTGCAACAGGGATTATTGAAATTACTGGAAGGTTCTATTGTAAACGTTCCCCCACAAGGCGGACGTAAGCATCCTGACCAAAAAATGATCCCCGTGAATACGAAAAATATTCTGTTCATCTGCGGGGGTGCCTTCGATGGAATCGAGAAAAAAATCGCCCAACGTATGAACACGCAGGTTGTCGGATTCACGGCAAGCAAAGAAACGGCCATTCTTGACCGGGATAATATGTTGCAATATATCGCACCGCAAGATTTAAAATCCTTCGGATTAATTCCCGAAATCATCGGCCGTCTCCCGGTATTAACCTATCTAGAGCCACTTGATCGCCAAGCCTTGAGGAACATCCTCACGGAACCCAAGAATGCTATTATCCGTCAATACGTGAAACTATTCGAACTGGATAACATTACGCTGAACTTCAATGAAGAAGTCTTCGAATATATCGTGGACAAAGCCATTGAATTCAAACTGGGTGCCCGAGGACTACGTTCAATCTGCGAAGCTATCATGACAGACCTGATGTTCGAGATTCCTTCTCAAAATTGTGAATCAATCACGATCACCAAAGAATACGCCGAGTCTAAGATGGACCGGCTGACAGCACAAAAGCTAAGGGCTTAAAAAAATAGCGTGGAAAATTCCACGCTATTTCATTACTCATTTTAATTATTTTCCAGTTATATCACGGATCACCACGGAGGCACAAAAACACCCAAACAAAGGTGGCATATAAGAAATTGTCCCGACATTCGACTTTTTATTCTCACTCTCGCTTAAAACAACGGCTTCCGGGGCAACGTCTTCGGGGGAAAACACGACTTTCACTCCTTTATAGACTCCCAGTTTATGCAGCCTTTTCCGTAACATCCGAGCCAGATTACAATTATACGATTTGGAAATATCGGCTATCCGGATTTGTTCCGGATCCATCTTACCCCCGGCTCCCATAGAACTCACGACCCGGTAGCCCTTTTGCAGACTATGGTATATTAAAAATATCTTGGGAGCCAACGTATCAATGGCATCTACCACGTAATCGTATTTTGCCATTTCCAAAATATCGATCATGCGATCATCCTTGATAAAATCATTAATAACGTGTAATTGAATGTCCGGATTTATATCACGGAACCGGGCCGCCATGATCTCGGCTTTTGCCTTACCGATATTACTATCCAATGCCGGAAGCTGACGGTTTTTATTCGTCACGTCCACGCAATCCCCGTCAATAATCGTCATCTCTCCGATACCTGCCCGACACAATTGTTCCGCGGCATACGCCCCAACACCTCCCAATCCCGCCACTAACACATGAGCTTTCTTCAACAAATTCAATCGCTCTTCTCCTAAAAGTAACTCCGTCCGACTCAGCCAATCCATACTATTTTCTAAAAACTTTATTATAATTATTCCTTATTATTTCCTTCAACATCTCCACATCTACTTCTAAAATGGTCGATGCCATCTCGTAAATAACTGAAATCTCCACTTTTTTATCATCATTCTCTAAAAACAGCCTTTCCATCGGGATCATCCGTAATAACCGAAAAGCATTCGATCGTGAATTCAATAAAGCCGCACCCATGGAAATATAAAACCCGTGATCCAGTAACTGTCGCAATATCTGTTCGTTATTGTTATACCCATGAATAATCCAAGGCTGGGATGATTTCGTCCGCTTTTTCACGGCAATTAATTCGGAATATGCTTTCACGCAATGAATAATCAATGGCTTACACAGTTCCTCCGCCAAACGGACTTGAACTTCCAATATCTCTTCCTGTGTCTCCATGCAAATAGGAGAGCGACGGTCCAAACCGCACTCTCCTATCGCTATTACTTTTTTTGTCCGTACCGTATCTCCTATCCCCACAAAAACATTCTCTCCCACTTCGTTTAATTTCATGGGATGAATTCCCACGGAATAAAACACGTTCTGCCCCTCTGCCAATTCCCGTCTTTCTTCTTTTTCCAACCACGCCGTTCCTTCACCGACATCCAGAATGTTAATTCCTTCGCCAACATGGTGCGTGTGTATATTCACGTACGGATTCAATTCCTTCTGTTATTTTTTATTGCACATGATACTCAAGATCGTTTTGTCCGTTTCCTCCATCCCCTTCGTTCCGATCAATCCCACGTTACGAATGGTACGCTCAATATCTTCCTCCACGATCCCGTCATTGTGCGTCTTGATTCCCCTCATGGACAACAAAGCAGCCTGCACGGCAGCCGATACCCCGGAATATACCTTCAAAGCACACCCCTGTTTTGCCCCGTCACACATCATACCCGTCAGGTTAGAACACATCGTCTTGATCGTGTTCACCATATTATCATAAGTTCCACCCATCAAATAAGTAATCGCGGATGCAGCCCCTGTTCCGGCAATCAGAATACCGCAAAGAGCTGAAAGGTGGCCCATGTAATGGTGAATATGTACAGCAATCAGGTTACTCAATGCCAAAGCACGAGCCAGTTGCTCGCGGGAAGCCCCGAATTTTTCGGCTGCCACTACCACCGGCAGATATACCGTGATTCCTTGATTACCACTACCGGAGTTCGTCATCACCGGTTTCGGGCATCCATCCATGCGGGCATCCGATGCTGCCGTGGCGCGAATTAACGTGCGATTCAGCAAATCATCTTCTAATAACCCTTTATCTATATTTTCTTTTAATGTCTTACCAATCTGCAATCCATACTCCGAATTCAATCCCTCGGCTGAAATAGCCTTGTTCATCTCGGCACCCTGCAACACGAACTCGATATCTTTCACGTCCACTTCATGCACGAAATCCCAAATCCGTTTCACGCTCAATTCCGGACCTTTATCTTCCGGTTTCGAAGTATCCAAACGGAATTCCCTCTTGAAAATCTCTTCCCCGTTCTTCTCCACCAAAACAATATTGGTGTGCGTGTGAGCGATAATTACTTTTACAGTATCATTTCCTTTCGTAGCTAGAGCTTCGGCATACAGTTTATCCGGTGCATCTTCTTTCAAAGAAACCGTCACTTGACCCAACATATCTTTCGCACGCTGTAGGTTATCCCCCTCGTTTACCTCTTTCAACACTTCCAACCCGTATTCGGATTTTCCACAAACAGCTCCTAAAGCTGCCGCAATAGGCAACCCGACCATGCCTGTCCCCGGAATGCCGACACCCATACCGTTCTTGTAGATATTGCCACTAACCAGCACCTTTAAACGCTCGGGCACACCACCCAATACTTCTTTACACTTTGCACAAGCCAAAGCACAGGCCACCGGCTCTGTACACCCCAAGGCCGGAACGGCCTCTTTTCTCAATATTTCAATGATTTGTTGATCTGTTACTTGATTCATCTTATTATTCCTTTTTCATGTAGAACGCTAAAATTTTTGCGAGTACAAAAATAGTGTTATTTATCTATTTTTCTACCACAAAAAGACAAATTATACTATCTTTGTCGATTGAAATCGAATTAGTTGAACGTACGATAGAGATTTACCCATGAAATTAACACTCGTCATATTATCACTTTTCATCACGTCCCTCGCTTGGGCGCAAACAGATTCTATTCCCCCGGTCAAAAAAGAGATTGATTTCGTGAAACAACTCACGGAAACAGATTCTATTACCGGTGGTAAAGTGAATATTCATGCCGATCCGAAAATCGAACAACTATTAAAACTGAATATTTCCGTGAACCGGAAAGAACAGCTTTTTCAAGGGTATCGCATCCAAATCCTCTCCCGCAGTTCATACGGTACAAACGTGGATACGTTGAAAAGTTATACCAAACGATTCGAAGAAGAGTTCCCGGACATCCCGGCATACCTGCAATATACCGATCCCGATTTCAAAATTCGAGTAGGAAATTTCCGTACCCGTATCGAGACAATCCCTGCCCTGAAACGAATCCGCAAAAAGTATTCAGGTGCTTACCCGGTAAAAACGACTATTTATTTACACGAATTGAATCCGGTCGTGGAGCAAGATACGGTGACAGCTCCACCTATGCAATTTTAAATTTTAGATACAGACGCACAAGCCAAACGCTTTTTGATTTCCAACTTCCAAATTGGGTAATCACAGGATTGCTTTGTTTAGTTTCTCCTCTTCTGCCGAAAAATCAATCATTGGGTATGAACGGGAAATCATAGTAATCTCCGCCAACATTTTTTTCACCAAACGCTGATATTCTTCCGCCTGAGGATCAAAAGGCCGATGTGCCACCCCCTTATTGATTCTTCCGATTTGATTCATCAAACCCAACACTTCGGGACTGATAAAACTATAAAGGAAACGTTCCCAAATATAATCCACCGTGAAACCGGACATATGTAACATATCGTCCGCATAAAAACGGTAATCACGCAATTCATCCAGCACAATTTCATAAGCCGGGAAATAATACACGTGTTGCAATTCTTCCCGTAACCGGTCAATCGCCAACAATAAAGTTGCTTTGCTCAACTGATTTCCGTGTGCCCCATCCTTCCAGTGCCGAATGGGACTTACCGTGAATAAAATCCGAAGTCCCGGATTAATCTTCCATAAACGCTCGATCAGCTCCAAATACTCCTTCACAATATCCTCCACGCTCAACCGACTACGCTCAAACTCCTGAGAAGGAATCTTATGACAGTTCGATACCACTATATTTTCTCGTATATACTTATACACCCAAGCCGTTCCCCATGTGATTACCAATAAATCCAACGTACGAAGTTCCTCTGTAGCTTTTGCCAAACGATCGTTTATCCGGCGCAAGCATTCGTCCGGGTCTGTCGAAGCAAAAGCCCCATGATGATACAAACTCACCCATTTGCCCCCGACTTCTCTCAAATCGCTTTTCTCGAACCGCTTTCCTTCCATGATCAGCCGTAACACGTTTGCCACGGATAACGGGTTATAAATTATCCCACAAGGATTCACATCCACGTCAAATTTATAATATGAAAACTTACTCCCCATGTTTTCGGCAAAACATGAACCCAACATCATCAATTTAGAATTATAATCTATCGAGAAGTCCGGAGCCGCAACAGTAATCTTCGTCTGTAAATTCATATCTATATTTATTATAAATAATCACTCTATCTTTACAAAGTTACATTTTTTACGTTCATATCCTCCATCAATTTTATACTTTTGTCAAAAATTTCACGAATGGGAATTATCTCCATATTATTAATCGCTGTCGGCTTAGCCATGGATAGTCTTGCAGTAAGTATTAGCGGTGGAATCGTTATGCGCCCTTTCTGCATGCGGCAATCTTTACGCCTGGCCTTTACCATGGGGATCTTTCAAGGAGGGATGACATTACTCGGTTGGCTCATGGGAGTCAGTTTCAGCTCGTACATCACCACCTTCGACCATTGGATTGCCTTTATACTACTTGGTTTCCTCGGGGGAAAAATGATCTATGAATCTTTCGAAGAAGAAGAGACCACGATCTCATCCTTTTCCACGAAAACGCTCATCACACTAGGCATCGCCACCAGCATTGACGCTCTAGCCGTGGGTGTTAGTATGGCCTTCCTTAAAACGAGTATTTATTTCCCTGCTTTCATCATTGGATTCGTGACATTCGCCCTCTCTTTAATCGGAGTTATCAGTGGCTACCGTTTCGGAAAAATCAAAGGCATCAACGTTGAATTATTCGGAGGTATCATCCTCATCGCCATTGGAATCAAAATCCTCATCGAGCATCTGATGGAATAATTTTCAATTTTCAATTCTTCATTTTCAATTATATTCGTATCTTTGTATTCGCATATCTATGGGGTAGACGTGGATTTGACAGCATGATGAATAGGTATGTAAGCATGTCGGGCGTAGTGAAGCCGGCCCGTTAATCCCGGACGCAAAATTTTAATTGGCGAAAGAAATTACGCTCTTGCTGCCTAATTGAATAATAGTAGATTGAGGCTTTATCTCCGCTCAAGGTAGTGGAGACGAGACATCCCGCTGGCGGTCCCACCTTGTGCCACCCAGCATTCGGGGTGCAGGTAATACGAGGTTAGTCAACGTTCTGCTTCGTGACGTTGGTGAAATAACAGAAGCTAAGGTATGGTTTGGGTGCTTTTTTCCGGGCCATATTCGAAAACCAACAAAAAGCTAAGCATGTAGAAAGCATATTGATTCCGTGTTTGGACCAGGGTTCGATTCCCTGCTACTCCACACTATTTTCTAACAAACTAAATAAAAGAGGCGAAAAGCCTCTTTTATTTAATCCTTTAGTAAAAGGTAAATGAATCTTCCCACCGGGATAAATAAAAATCCCTATCTTTGTAAAAATAACATCAAATTTATGGATATCATAGAACTCCGGGAGTTATGCCTCTCATTTCCTCACACAACCGAAGAATTTCCTTTCGACGAAACCACATTAGTCTTTAAGGTTTTCAATAAAATGTTTTGCTGCACGGACATCATGCCATTCGAATGGATCGCCGTGAAATGTGACCCGGATCGGGCCATCGAATTACGAGAAAAATACCCGGAAATCACTTCTGCCTATCATTTCAATAAGAAATACTGGAACGGGATAAATATGCATGGCTCCCTGCCCGACAAATTCATCGAAGAACTCATTGAACACTCGTACCGGGAAGTCATCAAGAAACTCCCGAAAAGTTTTGTAAAAGAGAATTTCCCGGAATTTTCACTTACCGAGTCTAATCGAAAGAAGTAACAAAAGTTCACTCTCTATCGCTTTCTATACCGCATTCCGGGCGATCATTCATCTACTAGGATTTTTTCCCTTTCGCATAATTCTTCTTCACGTCAACAGATACCCTGATGCAAATAATACCCTTACCTTCCTTCACCGAAATCGTCATACACTCGTTTTCACGAGGCAAAGTAAAAGCTGCCAGTTGGGGAAATCCGATCACGAGTTATTCCAGAACACACAACATATTATTCCCCAACTGTCAGCCAGTAAAAATTAATTATTAATCTTCTTGTTGTTGGCGTTTCACCTCAGCAAGGACCTCATTCATATCCAAGCCTGCCGCCTCGGCAATCCCCTTACCACAACGTTCATCAGCCTGATAGAAACGAGCAGCTACCCGCACTTTTATATTCACGGGTACACCTTCCATAGCCGTGGCAACATTCGTGTGAATCCGCATTTTCTCATCTTCAGGTACCAAACGATACAAATCACCCGGTTGCGTATAGTAATCCTTATCCTGTTGGTAATGACTACCCATTCCCCGAATCTCGAAAGGCGGTTGATTATAAGCATGATTATCTACCGGTCCACCAAAACTGTTCGGCTCGTAGTTCACCGCACCGCCACCGTTACCATCCACCCGCATGACACCATCCCGGTGATAATTGTGTATCGGACAACGAGATGCATTTACCGGAATGGAATCCGCATTAATCCCCAAACGGTAACGTTGTGCATCACCGTAAGCGAACAACCGTCCTTGCAGCATTTTATCCGGAGAGAAATGGATACCAGGAACCACGTTGGCCGGGTTAAAAGCAGCTTGTTCCACGTCAGCAAAATAATTCTCCGGATTCCGGTTCAACTCGACCACCCCGACTTCAATCAACGGATAATCTTTGTGACTCCACACCTTCGTCAAGTCGAAGGGATTGAAGCGATAGGTTTCAGCATCTTTCTCCGGCATGATCTGTACACACATTTTCCATTTCGGAAAATCTCCCTTCTCGATACTCTCGAACAAATCCCGCTGGGAATGTTCCCGATCTTTTGCCACAATCCTTTCCGCTTCTTCGTTCGTGAAATTAGCAATCCCCTGCATACAGCGAAAATGGAATTTCACCCAGCAACGTTCATTATACTCGTTATAAAAACTAAACGTATGACTTCCGAAACCATGCATATGACGAAAATCCTGAGGGATACCCCGGTCACTCATCAAGATCATGACTTGATGTAATGTTTCCGGCGACAAACTCCAGAAGTCCCACATCGCCGTGTTACTTCTCAGGTTTGTTTTCGGATCCCGCTTCTGTGTATGAATAAAATCGGGAAATTTCAACGGGTCCCGGATAAAGAAAACAGGCGTATTATTCCCGACCAGATCCCAGTTGCCCTCGTCAGTATAAAATTTCATGGCAAATCCCCGGACATCCCGTTCCGTGTCAGCGGCTCCCCGCTCCCCTGCTACCGTGGAAAAACGCATGAAGACATCGGTTTTCTTGCCGACTCGTGCAAAAATACTCGCTTTCGTGTAACGGGTAATATCATTCGTCACCGTAAATGTGCCAAACGCCCCGCTTCCCTTGGCATGTACGATACGTTCCGGAATCCGCTCCCGGTTAAAATGAGCCAATTTCTCAATCAACCAAACATTTTGCAAGAGAGCTGGCCCATGAGGTCCCGCTGTCTGGATGTTTTGGTTATCACCAACCGAAGCCCCAGCCTCGGTGGTAAGTTTTTGTTTCTTTTCCATGATTAATAAGGTATATTCGTTTATCATCTATCTTCCGATTATACCTTATTAATCATTAAAAAGTTTTACAAACGAATCAAAAACTTCTACTCCGCTTTCGGTTTACGGATATAATGCGGCATCTCAAAAGGAATCTCTAAAGAAAATTCCACCAATCCCATAAATTCACCATTCTCGTACCACGGAGTCTGGTAAATCAATTTTTTCACACCGTTTTTCTCAATCGTGTAAACATTCGTGGCATGTTCTTCCATCAACTGCACTAACTTCGTCCGGGCAGGCTCTGGGTGACAATCCAACACGTTCTGTCCGACAAGATCACCGTGATTCGTTTTTTGGGATTTATCATTCATTTGAAGAATCTTACCTTCTTTATCGCAAACCGTGATGGCCACGTTCAATTCTTTCATGTAATCCATAGCTGTCATTTTTAATTGATATACAAAACTACAATTTTTCAGCATGCCGTTCTTCCATTTTCACGAATTAATAGCCACCATCCACATTTTCTTCAAATTTTCTTGAAAATATTTTGCGGAATTCAACAAAACCCCTATATTTGCATCGCTTTTGAGAAAATTCCTTAGTAGCTCAGTTGGTTAGAGCGGCGGACTGTTAATCCGTAGGTCGTAGGTTCAAGTCCTACCTGAGGAGCAAAGAAGCTGAGAGCCAGTATTTCTACTGGCTTTTTTCATGTTTCCAAAATACCAAATACTCACTGGATATCAATACCTTAACAAAAACATCATCCCATACCTGTACATTACTACAATAAAAATTGAGGGGATTACAAGGGGGAAAATCAGGGAAAATTTGCTATCATATTTGCTATCATTCCCATTTTATTTGCTCCCATTGGTCACCAAAGTGGTCACCTTCATAAAAAAAAGTGGTCACCTTTTTTCAAGAGGTAAACTATTGTTTTATAAGTTATTAAAGCCAATATATTATGATAACAAGAGTGAACATTTCATTTTTTAGGTATCATTCCAAGGAAACAGGAACCGGGGAAGCACCTCGTTACCAGACTCTCGTGGGAAAGCAGGGGAACCTCACGTCCCTCGTGGTATACATACCATTCTTTTCAAGCGAAAAAAGCTGTTTAGATGGGAAAGGCAAATAGACCCGTTGATATCAGTTTCAAACAAGGAGTTGCTCCCGGTATATCCGGGGCACAACTTCGGTACTTTTCCGCTCGTGAGCGAAAGAGCACCGAAGTTGTGCCGAAGAAGTATCGAAGTTGACAACTGTCCTCATCGGAACTGCAACGGGTTATCCCCGAATGATATTATAAAAGTTCCACATAAAGAAACTAAACATTGATCTCATTTATTGCAAAAATACATCAATATACAAAATAGCCGCATCAAGAAAGATGCGGCCATCAAACATATTTTTATTCTTAATGCTTTCTGTAATTATTCTCGTCCAAATCCCACAATGTTCTCAATTTTGTTAACTCCTCCTTTTCATCCGGGAAATATTGTTGAAATGCCCAAACAAAAGAGCGTCCAAATTCCATAGCTTCAGGTAAAGTCGTCATTTTCCGAATATATTCCTTTACTTGATCTGCTTGTCCGAAATAACAAGCTTCGGCTAAATCGCACCAAACAAGGAAAAATTCCTTATCCGGTAAATCCGACATCTTAATCAACGAACGCATATAAGGCATCTCGTTTGCTTCACCACAATTCCAAGGATTCTCCTTACTCGTGATTCGTCCGGTCGTGTTATTAATCAAATGATCGGACAACATCGTACAAATAATCTTGAAAGAAGCGTCTTGGTATTTTTTACCTGCTATTTCACCCCTATTCTCCACGAAAAACTTAAACCGGGGAGCAAACAAATCATCGTATTTCAACTCTTCATAAACCACCCAATAACGGGGAGCCAATTTTTCTTTCGGGGATAACAATCCGAACAAAGAATCCGTCAAGTTTTTCACCTCTTCTTTCATCCCGGCGTCCCGGAACACATCCACAGCCATCGGAATCTCTTTTTTCTGCAAAGTCCCATCCGAGTATTTTTTCATAAAATACCCCCACGAAGTTTTCTCTTTCAATCCCCGTTCCACCCGAGGAATAAAGATATGCAACGTGTCAGCCCCCACGATCTTATGCCGTAATGTTCCGTCCGGCAATATCATCAAAAAAGTAGGATAAGCATGCACGTCATATTTATCAGCGAACGCTACCCCTTCCCCCTTTTCCGCATCGACTTTGAAACACACGAAATATTTATCGAAATACTTGGCTGCCTCAGGCGTCTGCAACACCTCCTCACTCATCCAACGACACGGTCCGCACCACGAGGTATAAACATCCACGAAAACCATTTTCTTCTGCTGTTTTGCCACGTTCAAGGCCTCCTGAAAACTTCCTTCCATAAATTTTACCCCATCTTGGGCGAATCCGTTCATCGAGAACAGAAAAATCAACACACTTAGTATAATCTTATTCATAACTTAATCTTTTAATGCATTTTCCAATTGGTTTATGACATCATCCACCGAATTCGTGGCACACATAACTTTACCCTCAGGGTTGAGCAAAACTAAATAGGGGATCGAGGAGAGCCGATACCCCATGGCCACATCCCTTAACATCTCTCCCGCACACCGCAATTGCATCCACTCCATTTTCTCTTCTGCCATAGCTTTTTTCCACTCTTCCTGTTTTTCATCCAATGACACGCTAAACACTTGTAACTCTTCCGGATATTCCCGGTACAGTTCCCTCACATGCGGGATAGCTTTCCGGCAAGGTCCGCACCACGAAGCCCAGAAATCGATTAAAATATATTTATTCTTGATTATCAATTCTGATAATCTCACCGTATCCCCTTTCACACTCTGCACTCCAAAATCAGTATAATTACATAAACGGGCATATTTCAACATCTCCGGCAACACACGTTTCATCCGGTTCACCCGAGCCGTGTCCGGGTTATTCTCAACCAACCGTAATCTTGCTTGTTGTTCTTCCGCCGTATATTGGAAAAAGGTGTTCAATTCCTTTTCTACCAAATAAGCCGACACGAAATAATCCGGATGTCGCTTGATAAAACTCTCCGAAATATCTTGAAATTTTGCCTTAAGCACCTGAATTTCCTCGTTAGACTTCTTCACTGAATCCTCCGGTAAATTTCCCACCCAAGAAAATGCAGAAGCCTTTAATTTATTATCAAGATTCCGCTCCGCATCCAAAGTCTCATTCTCATACTCGCTCAATTGTTCCTGCCCCTTAGGACCTTTCACACTCACCATTTGTCGACGTTGAAAAACATCATCTGTTTTTTGTATCTCCTCCGGAGAAGCCATCTTCACTTGATAATTTGCATTCTCCAGCATGATCTTTACTTTAACAAAATCAACCGTTCCCTTGCGAAAACGTAACTCTCCCATCACGTGTCCTTCTACTTTCCCTTCCAACCGAAATACACCATTCGACACGACAGTTGAGGCTATCTCACGCCCCTTTCCCTTCTCAATGTCAACTATTGTAACTTTCATAAATGTATTACAATTCTCCACTTGTCCCTCGATCACAAACCTCTCCTTTTGCGCCTCTCGGTTGCCACATCCCCAATTCACCAGACATATGACAAATGCTACATACAATAACAAACTTTTCATCTTATAACATCCCATTATTTACACAAACTCTCCACTTCTTGTTTAATTTCCTCCACGTGTTTAGGGTTCGAAATGACCCGTCCTTCCTTATCCAATATCAAGAAATAGGGGACACCACCAACCTGATACTTCTCCAAAAAATCCTTGTATCCCTGTTTCGTGAACACGTACTGTGCCCACTTCGCTTGCTTCTTCTCGATAGCGGCTTTCCAAGCGTTCAAATCGGTATCACATGAAACCCCTATCACCACGAGATCCTCCGGAAATCGTTCAGCCAATTCCTTGATACCCGGAATTGCCGCCATACAGGGGCCACACCAAGTTGCCCAAAAATCCACCAGCACGTACTTTCCCGTGGGAATGACTTTCGATAACTCACACGCTCTCCCGTTGATATCATTCAATGCCAGATTTACAATCGGATACCCCTTCGCCGTCAACTTCGCCAAAGCACAATTCCGACGAAACGTGGCAAACCGTTTGGGATCATCAGGAGCTCCCACGATCGCCTTCTCCAACTCTTCCACTTCATCCCGGGTCAAATTATATCCCGTCTGTAACATTTTATTCCCCAAATAAACCGAAACAGCCGAAGAGGGGTTCGCAAGAATAAAATCCTTATCACCTTTTCCTTGTAATTTCCATAAATTGTACTCGTTAAAATCAGCCTGCACCCGCCCCCCGGTAATTTTAAAATCAGAAGTAATCGGAGCATCAAAAGGGATACTGTCATAATGAGATGTCTGCATCCACATTTCCACATTATCTACAAAAACAGGTGTATATGTCCACCTTATTTCCTCCCCTTCCGAAAGAATTCCAATATTGGTCGTTATCAACGTGCACAACTCAGGACTTTCCACGTGTCCCTTCAACTCGAAATAACCGTCCTTTACCAACGTCTCACAGATAACAACAGAGGGACGCTTTTCCGCGGTTAAAAGAGAAACCTGTATACTATCTTTCATCCCGGGGATTTGTCCTTTAATCACGAATTCTTTTTCTTGCGCACAGATTTCCATGCGCAAGAAAAAGAAAAATAATAAAATCAAACTTATTTTATTCATACACCTTTACTCCATATTCGTGTAAAACCTTTACCATCGCCTCCATTTTGTCTATAATAATCGGCCATTCCGCATAGGTTTCCCGGAATTCTGTCTCCGACAGCTTAAATATTTCTTCCACGTAAGCTAACAGATCGTATTCCTTCGTATGGAAATCCGGTCCTCCCCATCCTCCAGAATAAGTTCGTAAATAACCACACGCCTCGATTGGTTCCGGTACCTCATATTGACTCGACAATTTATAATATTCATCGCTATAACTATAAAATTCTTCCCAATCGGCATCCGGGATCGCTGTAATTTTACTCGCAACCATCTCTCCTACCAGATCATTTTTCAAAATTTCTTTTTCTTCCTCGGTCAATGCTGTAAGATTCCCTAAAGCGATTACAGTAGATTGCATTCCGGAATAGAAAGAAAGCTCTACCGGAGCATCAAACGTACCATAATTATCTTTGTAATAAACTAAACAATCCAACAACATCATTGAATACGGGTAGAATATCTCCGGGACATCCGTCAACACCTTTTCTTCCACAAACTCTGTCAACGCTTTTCTTTCTTCCAAAGTTTTATAGGGATAACAAATAAAAGAATCCACTCCCGCATTTGTTGATACCATATTCCACTCCAAACGAACAGTCGTATACACATACTCTTTTTCACCAGATAATGCATTTACTTCCCGTGCAATCAACGTATCCGAAAACAACAAATACATACCTGTCCGATCGAAAAAACCTCTTCGTAATTCTGCTTCCTCACCCGTTGCATCTGCAGGCACGGCAAACGGGTTTATTTCCGGCTGGCTATTATCCAGCCAATCCTCTTTACTACAAGCCCATAAGCAGACTAATATCAATAATCCTATTATATATCTCATCTTATTTATTTTTATTATTCTACATCTACACCTATTCTCTCGTTACGGGGATTGTCTATCATACCGGTATTTTTATCCAATTCAACCTTGGGCAAAGGTAACACCCAAGCCGGATCATCTGGCGTCAACGTAAATTTACGGTTCCATACCGTTTCATATCTCCCCGAAGCATTATTGTACACCTTATTCATAACAACATGCTCGATTGTTGTTTCTTGCGGATATTTCTCCGCCACCTTGTAACGCCTTAAATCAAACCAGCGATGTCCTTCCAAACAAAGCTCACGTCGACGTTCTTCCCGGATAAAATGTACCAAATTCTCCCTCGAAAGTCCGTTCACCTCTGCTTCATCAAAAACTTCCCGTTTAATCCTCTTTTCCCGCAAATCATTCAACGCTTTTTGGGCTGTCGTTTCATCCCCCGCACAAGCCGCAGCTTCCGCCAAATTCAAATAGGCTTCTGAGGTTCGTAACACGAATATATCAGACATCTCCAGAGTTGTAAAGGTTGGTCCATGCATTTTTTTATACAGGATTCCCAGTTCTTCTGAAGACACGACAAAATGTTCCAGACGCAAATCTTTTGCCTCTCTCGGTTTATAAGCCATATATAAATCATCTGATATCCGCATATTTTGATTCGTAACATAAGTGGATATCGAACCCTCACCACTTGAATAAAATGAAAGTGAGCCAGGTAAAGAACTTGCTCCCGTGGAGAATATCAGTTCGGACAAATCAGGATTTAAAAACTCCGAACCGGAGAACCCATTCAAATCAGTTAATGCTGGTCCCTGCTCAATCACCATCTGGGCATACTCCGTAGCCTTTTCATAATCAGACATGAACAAATATACCCGGCTCAACATTAATCTTGCTGCAATCACGTCTGCCCTCCACACGGATTTTTTCGGCACATCTTTTAAATATTTCTCTGCCTCTAGTAAATCCGAAATCACTTGTTCGTATACCTCTGCAACCGAGTTCCGTTGATAATACTTATCTTCCACGTTATTAGACAACTTTATCGGAATGGCTGGATCCTCTGCAGCCGTGGCCGCTGAATAAGGTTTTCCGTAAAGATTTGCCAAAAAGAAATAACAACTTCCCCTCAAAAAGTAACTTTCACCTTTAATACGATCAATATTTTGCTGAACTTCTTCCGTCCCGTTCTCAAATGCCTTTACCTCTTCCAACACTATATTACAAGCATTAATATGGGAATATAAATGACGGAAGTCCGCAGCATCATCCCATGCTGTTTTCCCTTCCATATTTTCATATACTCGATATTGCCAGGTATGATACCCGAAAATAGTTCCACAAGCCCCCTCTTCAACCCAAGAATCTCCCCCCCCAGTCTGTTGAACCAATTCATCTGCCATCACATGTACATAAGGCCAATAGGTTTCTCCGGTAATTCCCGTAAACTGCCAACCGTATTCCACTCGAAACCGCTCAAAATAAGCATTTCCAAGTAAAATTTCATCTAAATCATTATAACTTTTGACATAGGCCTTATCCTGAGAATATTCCTCCAAAAAACCGGAACACCCGCATAAAGCCAAAATGCAAATGATTGTATATATTTTTTTCATATCGTCTGTATTATCATGTTAATTAAAAAAAGAAGTCACTTTCTTTTCCAATTCCTCGCCTCGTAAATCCATTGCGACAATTTTCCCTTCCGGATTCAACAAATACATTTTTGGAACACTCGTCACCCCATAACGTTTGGCTACCGGACAATCCCATCCTTTCAAAGAAGCAACCTGTAACCAAGGTAATTCCAATTCCTCGATAGCTCCTGTCCAAGCATCTCGCTTATCGTCCAATGATACACTATAAATTTCGAAACCTTTATCTTTAAATCGCTCGTAGATTACCTTTAGATTAGGTATTTCTTCCCGACAAGGTCCGCACCAAGAAGCCCAAAAATCCAATAATACGTATTTCCCACGCAATGAATACAATGAAACATTTTTCCCCTCCGGGGTTGTTAAATCGATATCTGGGGCAATTCCTCCCATTTGTGTAGGTCTCATGTAATCAATATTCTTTTTCAACGATTTACCTGCATCAGAAGCTTTTACTTCCGGAGTCAGACGCTCATAATCCTTCTCTATTTCAGCAAAGGGGTATTTCGACAAAAGCAAATCCTCCATGAAATAAGCTATCGATACCCGATTCAAATTAGAATCGATAAACGCCTCAACCGATTCGTCTTTCTGATCCATCGTATAACCGAACATCACAGCAAAAGTCCGCGCAAATTGTAGTTCTCCTGCTCGTTTCATTACCGCTTGTTCTGGACTACCTTTCACCACGCAGGAATTTTGAACATTTTCTTCCCCCAAAAATCCTACAATATCAACCTCAATCGGTTCCTGTTCCAACAATATAGTTTCACTCCCCGACCCCATAGAAAGCGTCAACTTTTTCGCTCCCGTAAACTCCTTACCCATGTGAAATTTACCATCTCGAACGATAGCACTATCAACCATCCGCGCATCCTCACCCCAACCTTCCAACAAACAAATAATTTGCCCGTCAGCTCCCTTCCAAGTTCCAGAAATGGAATACATTGCCTTCCGGTTACAAGCGTAAATGCCTAAAACAATCAAAAGAATAAATATATACTTAGTCATATCCTACATATTAAAAAGTTACATTCAATCCAAAAGTAAACGTAGGCCGTTCAGAAAGTTGCACTTCCGTAAATCCACTTTGCACGGGAGTCTGCCCCTTCAATTTACTATTCGTCAAAATAAACGGGTTACTCACCGAAGCAGAAACTTCCAATAAAGAAATTCCCCACCGCTCTGCATCAAACGAATAAGTCAATCCCAAATTGGTACATTTCAAATAATCCGCACTTACTACCCGGATATTGCTATAATTATACATTTCCCATTTCGTGCTAGCAATTTCCGGAACTTGTCCGGAGGTAAAACCAGACCAATGATATAATGCGGAAGATGATCCCCCATCTATTATAAAAGCCGGGATATTCGTGTATTTTTCATCCCCGGGACGTTGCCAACGGTTCAAAAACGTCCGATTCAAATTACTCTCCGGACGTACCCGGGCATCATTATTCGGATACAATTTAAACAAGCGGGTTTTTGCTCCCAAACTATAGGAAAATGCAGCATTCAAACGCCACCGTTTATAATTTACCGTTGTATTCAATCCTCCGAATATAACCGGTTCTCTGCGACCCGACTCCTCTAATACTTGTGTAAACACCTCATACTTCGATTTTCCGTAAAGCGATTCTTGTTCATCCTCCATATCATCGAACATTGGTAATCCAGATGCATCCAATCCTATGAATTTATAAGAATAAAATGAACTCACAGATTTACCTTTAACCACGGCTGTCCCATTCAAGAAATCAGTTCGCTCAAACTGATCAGCCGAAGGTAACGAACTCACTTCATTATCCGTGTGTGAGAAGGTGGTAGAAATATACCAACGCAAATCCTCCGTTTTGATCGGACTCACCGTGAACGAAAAATCATATCCGCTATTCACAATCTCCCCTCCATTCACCACGTACGAGGCCATACCGTTCACCTCCGAAATCTCTTTTTCCATGTATGCATCTTTTGTTTTTTTCCGATAATAAGACGCACTCACCATCAAACGACGCTGAAACATGGAAAACTCCAAGCCCACATTCAATGAACCAGTCTTTTCCCATTTTAATTCCGGATTAGGATAAGTACTTATCGTAGAAACATATTCTCCATAATGGTCATCATACGGTTTTTTAGAGATAATCACAACGGGAGATTGCCCGTCCAGCATATTTCCCTGATACCCATAAGACATCTTCAATCGTAAATCATCAAACCAATCCTGTTTCCCTTTAAAATGCTCCATCACGTTATAATTAAATGAAACAGACCATATTGGTAAAATTTTATCATTACTTCTCTCTCCAAACTGATTCGAACCGTCATAACGCATATTAGCATTCACGGTAAACCAATTGCCATAACTATAAGAAGCAGTACCATACCAAGACAACATATTACTCAGATTGTCCGTTACTACCGGAACATTCGTTGCCATCCAGTTTGCATAAGATGTATATATCGTAGGATCGACCGTGATAAATTGTTTCCCGCGATCCGGATCATATCCCCGGGTAACATTTTTATACGCGTCATATTTTGTAGAATTAGTTTCCATACCTACCGATACATTGATATTGTGCTGTTGATCAACACCCCAATAACGATTCAAATCAGCCTGTAATCGGAACATATATGACTTATTCTTGGATTTATCCACGGTCAATTCCCCTCCCCTTGGCATTCCGGAACTATTATCCGCACTCTCTTCATCAGGACTTCTACGGATCACGGCAGCATGATAAGTCTTCGTTCCCCAATACCCCTCAATATCCGTATTCGCCACCGAATAAGACAAAATCGTTGAAATCTTCAACCATTCCCAAGGCTTCACATCCAGATTGGCCCGAAAAGTAACAGAAGAACCCTCTTGTCGCTTACTACTATTCTCCAATTCGTTAAGAATATTGTAGTTATAATAAGAGAAACCATCCGGTATCTGGTAAAAACTATACTTTCCCTCTCCTGTATAAGCCGGAATTGCACGACTTGTATTATAGGCATAATCAATTGGAGCGATCTCTTCTTGATAATATTTCCGCTTTGACGTATTTGCATTCACGTTAAATGAAGCTGCCAACCAAGGCGTGAAATTCATATCCAAATTCAATGTCCCCGTGTAACGCTTGTCGAGATTAGGTTTTACTACATCCTCCTCGATATTTATTCCCACGGAAGAATAATAACGGATTTTTTCCGTTCCTCCTGTCACGCTCACCGTGTGAGAAGAAGAAAAAGCATCTCTCGTCAACAACTTAAACCAATCCGTGTTCTCCTCTCCTAAATAAGCTACCTGTTTCTCAAACTCTTCATACGTGATCGTCCGGTTATACAACTCCTGCAACAACTTCTCGTATCCTACCCAAGTAACACTCGTTGCATATTGGTATCCAGCCTCCGCCAACTCACGGGAAACATTCAATCTCTCCTTGGCACTCATCAAGTCAATATTCCGGTCTGAATAACGCGGCCTTAGCTTCAATGTTGCCGTACCCCGGTAAGAAATTTGGGGTTCTCCCACGTGTCCCCGTTTCGTGGTGATCACGATCACGCCATTCGCAGCCTTTGTTCCGTAAAGAGCCGTTGCCGAAGCATCCTTCAACACGTCGATACGTTCTATATCCTGCGGGTTAATACCCGAAATCGCATTACCGATCCGGTTGATATAATCCGGATCGTTCAACTCGTCCGGGGAAATCTGCACCGGGTCTTGCACGATCACCCCATCTACCACCCACAACGGTTCCCGATTCCCAATCAACGTTGAGGTTCCCCGAATCCTAATTTTTGGGGCAACACCCGATTCTCCCGAATTCGTCATCACCATCAAATCGGGAATCTGTCCTTCCAACATTTTATCCAACGTCGATACTCCCGGAATCATGATATCCTCCATTTTTACCGAAGATACTGCACTCGTTGACTTCCGACGATTAATCACCTGATATCCCGTAACCACCACTTCCTCCATCTCGTTCACTTCTTCTTCCAACACCACTGTCAATTCTGTTTCTCCTTTCCATTTTACCTCTTTGGTTTTCATTCCAACAAATGAAAAAAGTAAAGTAACCGTATCCTGTTTAACAATACTCATCGAAAAGTTTCCATCTATCCCCGTAGCAGTTCCTACACTAGTTCCTTTAATAATAACTGTTACACCAGGTAAAGCATTGCCTTTAACATCTTTTACGCTTCCTTTAATAATCACATTTTCCTTTTTTTCCGGTTCCACCCCAGTCTTTTTCAATGAGATCAAGATAGTCTGATCTTCAATCATGTACTGTAAAGAGGTATTCTGCAAACATAATTTCAAAACATCCTCTACCGAGCAACCATCAACTTTTAAGCTTACATTTTTTACTTCTTGCACATCTTGTTTATTATACAAAATGTAATAACCGGATTGCACTTGCAATTCTTTTAACACCTGTTCCAGAGATACTCCCTGAACCTCCATCTTAATTTGTTTCTGACTATAAGTAGGTATTGCAAATGTAAAAACAGGTAACAATACCATAAGTACCACAAATTTCATCACTAACATTTTTTTTCTACTCCATCGCCATAAATGGAAAATTAATTCATCTTTTTTCATACATTTGTTTAGTTATTTATTTAATACTCGCATCAAATGCCAATCCGAGGCGAGTTTAAAAATTACTGCAGCCTGATAGTTCTCGACAAACTTATCGGGCTTCTTTTATTACAACTCTATTACTTTCAATAACATAATCAATATTTTGAGTTCTTTTCAGCATATCCAGAATTTTCGAAATATTCTCATATTTACGAATTACACCATAAAATACGGATTTTTTCAGTTTCGGAGATTCGATAATAATGTCCACATCATACCAACGAGCTAATTTACGCATCATCATCTCCATGTTTTCGTCATCAAACACAAAAAGTTTCTCCTTCCACCCCACAAAATTCGCCACATTTACTTCATACATTTCCATCTTCCCCGTCAACGTATCCAATTGTACTTGATAACCTGGTTCCATCACAATTGAAGTCCCTGTCTTTCCTCCAGAATTTACCTGAACCCGACCATTTACCAATGTTGTTTGCATGGTTGGTTCATCCCGATAAGCCATTATATTGAATGATGTTCCCAAAACCTGCACATCCATTCCTTTGCAATGAACCTCGAATATTTTCCCGGAATGTGTCACCTCAAAATAAGCCTCACCTTCCAAATACACCTCTCTCTTATTTCCGAAAAATTTTACAGGATAACGTAATCGAGTTTGAGAATTCAACCATACTCGAGTTCCATCAGCCAAGATCAACCGATATTCCCCACCTCGAGGAACAATGATCGTATTAAATTTCAACGAATCTGAAACCGTTCCTTGTCCCCCCTCATAAGAAAGTACATTAGAATCATTCTTTAATATTATACCTTCCATCTGTAAAGATTCTACTCCGCTTACTGAACCTAAGTCTACCTTTCGGCCATCTGACATTTCCAATATAGCACATTCCTGTCCCGGTAAAACATCTGCAACAATAGATTTGTTTAGTACACCCTCATCTTTTTCCTTCAACAACAACAAACTCCCTATAACCACGGGAAAAATCAAAATAGCCGCAATTCTTCTTGACCAACGGATCATGCGTGTACGCCTACTTTCTCTACGAATAAAAGACAACACTCGCCTTGTATCCAATGAATAATTCTCATATTCTTCCAAACGTCTCCCAACATAATTCCCATCAACTAGCCGTTCATAGAATTCCCGATGGGCCTCGTTTTCCGTAATCCATTCGTCCAAAGCTTTTTCTTCTTCTGGCGAAATCACACCTTGTAAACGAGCCGCAATCCATGAAGCTATTTTTATATTCTTTTCGTTCTGCATACCTCAGTTTATTTCACATAAGAAACGACTGACCGAACCAAAAGAATGACAATAAGTACGTTTTTTTGAAAAAAACTCAAATAAAAAAATCTGTCATCCCGAACACCACGAAAATAACACCTACTCCAAAACGTTGCTTTAATGTAGACATTGCTCTCTGTTTTTGCGTCTTAACAGTATGAATTGACACGGATAATGTATCTGCAATTTCTTGGTTACTCAACCCCTCCAACCCTAATTTAAAAACACGTGCACATTCAGTCGGTAATTCTTCAATAGCCCGGTAGAGTTGTCCTAACATCTCCTCTTCTATCATTTTCTCATCCAGAAAATCTTCACTAAGCTCCCGAATAATATCTGCCTCATATTTATGAACCACTTGTTCGTGCTTTAATAAATCCAAACATTTATTCCGGGCAGTTTGATATAAAAAAACTCGAATTGGAAGTAAAGATGCAAAATTCTTACGCCGTTCCCACAAACGAACAAAACTTTCCTGAACAACATCTTCGGCAAACGTGTTATTCTCCAATATAGAATTACAGTAAAAATAAAGCGACTTGCCATAAGTATCCAACAAAAAGGCAAAAGCATTTTCGTCACTTTCCCGCAATCTCTTTACCAGATATTCCGGTTCCTCTCGAAATCTTTTATTTTGTGCATTTAGATCCATTCACACACAATTCTACATCCATATACTATCACAAATATGCGAATAAATTTTGAATTATTTCAATATCAAGGGAACACGTTTCCGACAAATTACTCCTTTCGAAGTTATTCCCTCCACGATAACAGAATATTTCCCGTAAGTATCTGCCGTATAGAAAGACAATTTAGCCGGAGCATCTTTACTGACTTTAACAACTGGTTGCCAGTAAATTGTCGAACGCTCGTCATAACGATTATCCCGACGCACGGAATCAATCTCATATTTCGGCACGTAAAATTCATCCGGGATCTGGTATCCCATAATTTTAAAAGGCAATATATTAGGCCGTCCCAAATCTTGGGGAGTCCAACCCGGTTCCACAGAGATAATCAACACCCCGTTAGCCCCTCGATCTCCAAAGAATATTTTGCCTTGCATCTGATCTAACATAGAAATATTACGCAACGCCCCCGACGGAATTAACCGAATCTGATCCATGGATTCCTCAAAATCATTCACAAGCACATACAAGGTCCGTCCAAAATGTTTAAAACAATCATTCCCTTCATCATCTTTCTCGAATGTCACTCCCGGCAATTGCTGGATAATTAACTCTATAGGCATCATCGAATATTCTGCAATTTGGGCCGAATCCAATTGATAACGAGCTAAATTATCGTAAAAAGAATAACTCTTCTTCTGTTTTTTACGAGATACAAGAACTTCATCCAACACATAAATCTTTTCTCCATTTTCATAATAATAATCTTGACCAAATTTCTTATAAAAATCATCCTCCTCTTTCTTGGCCTCCAATGTATTGGGCAATGTATAATGAGCTGACAAAAATTCATCTTGATCCACACTCACGGTTACCCCTCGACGTCCCTTTGCATTTACTGCTTGTACTAAAAACGAAGTACTATCATGAAATGCCAATCCGTCAATCAAGAAATTTCCCTCTTCATCTGTTTCCGCCATGCGGTAAAGACCATAATTAGACAATAATATAATATTAGCTCCTTTTGATTTTTTCCCCCAGAAATTATTTACCTTACCGGAAATTACCTGCCCAACCTCCAACGGGTATTTCAAATCATCAAACTCCCCCTTAGCCAATTTTGACACGTCAAAACGAGTCCACCCGTGTGTCATCATCACTAAATCCAGATTATCCTCAACCTCAGGTGTCGTATCATTGAAATAATAAGCCGGGTTATCAATATACCCCTTCAAATCCGAAGTTAATAACAAATTAGATAAAATATTGTCCTCTAAAGAATCCTGCACCACTTTTTGACCATCCGTCACGGATATTGAAAATGATCCGTCTAACACGCCTTTATATGCCTCCTCGAAATCAATCTCCATTTCCACTAATTCTCTAGCAATATATGTCGGTTTATTTGTCGTAATTTTCAATTCCGGACGCTGTTTGTGTTTCACGAAAAATAGTCGCTGACTATACACGTTCCCCGCGGCATCAAGCAACACGATATGTGAAATTCCTTCCGGTAAAACATTCAAGTTGACCTTTCCCCTCTGCAAACCGTTTACCCGATTCATCCCGACAACAATACCCCGACAATGTACCACCGTATACAATTCCTCCGGCAATGTCGCATTCTCCCCCTTGATCACCCTATAGCTCAGAATCGAATCCTTTCGACTAATTGAAAGTCCCCATCCCGTCTCCGAAACTTCAGGTAATTCAAACCTTTTCTCTACCCCTTCCTCCGTTTTCATCATGGCATAAAACTTCTTTCCCGGGTTCACGGGCAAACGGAACTTTCCCATTCCGTCATGCTGGGTACGAACCGTTGCAATCACGATCGAATCCTGATACACTTCACCCGTGGCCTCCACGGCTCTCCCGTCTGCCCCGATAGCCTTAAATGCCACTTGCTGAAAATTTCCCGACAACAAATTTCCTCCTTCTGGGAAAAATTGCACGTCAAAATCTTTTAATTGTGAAGGAATATAAATATAACGCTTGAAAGGGAAAGGTTGTCCATCCCGAAACTCCACTTCGATTGTTTTCATCGTGGTATCAATCTTCACTTCAAACTTCCCGTCTTTATCCGTTCGGGCCGGCTTTACAGAATACTGATCCTTCTTCACTCCTGCAATGTAAGTCACCGATGTTCGACTATACGGTTCACCCTGCCCGTCCGACAAACGAATCGTTGCCGTGTAATTATTCTCCCGGTTTTTCGTATACGTCACATCTGTCCATACTCTCGAATCTTTTGGATTAATCACCCGAATTTTCTTTTTGAAGAAATACTCCTCTCCTGCATTCTGCATATAATAAGTAAAGGCCCGCAAAGAATAGTCACCTTGTTGCAAATCCTTAGGGATTTCAATCTGCCCGAAAAAACAAGAGTCTCGTTCAACGACTTTTACTCTCTGAATAACGGAATCCCGACGATCGATTAAGTCGACATAAATATAATGACTATAAACCATAGGAAACATCGCTGCCGCATGTACCTGATAAGCCCTGAACCACAACTTGTCTCCCACCGTATACACGCTTTTATCCGTGTGTAGGTACACTTTTTCCTGTTGCAATTCCCGAATTTGTGCCGTAAAATTAGTTATCAACTTCTTTTCAAAAGGAGAAAACTCGTTAAAAGCATATCCCAACAAAATAATACCAAGAAGAATGATTACTTTTTTCATACGGCAAACGAATTAAATCATTTATTTCTCTTGAACAACCCTCTCAATACATCCGCCAAATCATCCAAGCTATCATGAGAATCTGCATGAGGTATACTCTTCAACGCTCCCAATTCCTGCTCGCCAATACCTATTTGCATCGGGTAAACCAAAATACAACTATTTTTACAGAAATACTTGTTCAAATAAGTTGGGATCATCGTCATATTTTTCAAATAAGAGGGATAATTCCTCCTACTCATCACGATCATCAAAGCATCATTCTCCCTTACATCACGGGATATGATTAAAAAGTCATCCCAATTATTGAATTCATTAAATTCCACCTCTATATGATGTTTGGCCTGTATATCCTGCAAAACATTCAACACGGCAGTATCGGCATAAAACACGATCTTGCTGCTTGAATTCTTAGCCATATTCCATACACGAATTACCCAATAAGGAAAACCAATTTCTCTCTCTGCTCGAAACGGTACCACCACAATATAACGCTTTATCGTAGATAAAGGTTGTGCGGGACGGTAAACTAACGTGGTCGTGGCACATTTTGACAACACCCGATCTGTCAAATTCCCTAAAAAAGTATCAGAAATAACCCCTTCCTTTCGAAGTCCCAGTACAATATCGGTTATCTTATGCTCTTTCGTGGCATTTTTAATACCATTTACAATATCCTCATCATAACGCAGAGAAGTTACCAACTCATTGTCTGTTGCCGCAGCAGCTTTAGTCGCCTTTTCCAACAACAGATTCGCCTTCTTCTCTGCCATACTGTCCCCCTCGTCCGCCTGTATCACGTTCAAAGCCGTCATCACGGCTTTCGCTTTCTTGGACTTAATCGTTACAGCCAAACTGACCAATTCCTCTACATTTTCGATATTACTCAACGGAATCAAAATACGATCTTCTACTTCTTCATTATCCACACTCTCGTCTTCTGCAAATTCAGCCAAAGCCACCTCTTGCGCCCCTTTTTGCGTGGCAAAAGAAGCAATGATACAAGTCACTAGAATCATTACGACCGTACCATTCAACACGCTTTCGTTCAATAAACGAATCGGTTCCCCCTCCGGTGTTGTTCCCAGAATAACGTTATATCCAACAAGAACAGCTGCTAAAGTCGCCGCCGCCTGCGCATTACTCAAACCAAAAACCAAAGTCCTTTCAGAAACCGTAAATCGGAAATTCTTTTGCACCAGCCAAGCCGGAATAAACTTCGACACAGTTGCCACCACACACATGACAACAGCCACCCATATCGTGGTCAGATCATACAAAAACACGTGAAAATTAACCAACATACCGACTCCGATCAAGAAAAAAGGAATAAACAAAGCATTTCCCACAAATTCAATCCGGTTCATAAGTGCTGACGTATTCGGTATCAAACGATTTAATGCCAATCCTGCCAAAAATGCCCCGATAATTGCTTCTAACCCTGCCGCCTCAGCTAAAAAAGAGGCAAAGAAAACAAGGCCCAGAACGAATATAAACTGCCCCACTCGATCATCATATCGCTTGAAATACCAACGTCCAACGAAAGGCAACCCCCAAAGTACGATAAAGGCAAACACGACAGTTGATATTCCCAACTGAATCCAAAACCTCTGCGTTAACTCTCCCGTGGACATTCCCACGATAACCGCCAACACGAGCAAGGCCAGTAGACAAGTCACCACGGTTCCTCCAATTGTCACGTTGACAGCCCGATTCTTCGTGATTCCATATTTACTTACGATCGGATAAGTCACCAATGTGTGAGAGGCAAACATACTCGCCAATAAAATGGAAGTAGGACAAGAAAAATCCAATAAATAAACTCCGGCAAATGTTCCCAGAATCATCGGGATAAAAAACGTATAAAGACCAAATATCAAGCTCCGTTTACTATTTTTTTTAAAATCCGCCATGTCAATTTCCAGCCCCGCTACAAACATGATATACAACAAACCCACAGTCCCAAACAACACGATACTACTATCCCGATCCATGATATGCAAGCCGTAAGGTCCGATCAAGGCACCGGCAATAATCAATCCGACAATATCTGGAATTTTAAAACGATGCAATACAAGTGGAGCAAACAGAATAATAAAAAGGATTACAGAAAAAATTAACACAGGATTCGTTAACGGTAATGTAACGCTTAATATACTCAGATTCAACATAGAAGGAATATTTTTGCAGAATTTCTACTCTTTACATTACAAATTTATTCTTTTTTAATGAATAAAGAAGTAAAAAAGATAAATTTGTCCGCAAAATTACCTCAATCTAAAAAAAGATGCAGACTACAATACGCCTTTTTAGCCTATGCTTGTTAATTTTAGGCTTTTATACATGTCAACCTACCCTGGAAAAGAAACAACCGGTAGATTGGGTTGACCCTCAAATTGGTTCGGTACATTGCCGATGGTTTTTTTATACTCCAGCTGCCCTTCCTATGGGAATGGCCAAACTGGCTCCGACCACCAATGCTTACGGAAGCTATGGTAGTTGGCTTCCCTGTGGATATGATGATCGTCATACATCCATTGAAGGTTTTGCCCATTTTCACGAGTTTCAAATAGGAGGAATCGTTACGATTCCCACCACTGGAGAATTAAAAACCTTACCAGGTACATTAGAAGATCCAGATTCAGGATATCGTTCACGCATCGATAAAGCGACAGAAATATCTACTCCCGGTTATTACGCCGTAACTCTCACGGACTACAATATCAAAGCAGAAATCACGGCAACCACCCGAACAGGTTTTCACCGCTATACCTTTCCCCAATCTACCACGTCAAGAATACTGTTTGATATCGGGCATAAGCAAGGAGAAAGTGCTACCATCACGGATGCAGAAGTTACATATCATCCGAAAACTAACGAAGTGACCGGGTGGGTGGAAAACTATCCGGTTTATGCCACATTCTGCCAGCCGGACGGGAAAATAAAAATCTACTTTGCCGCCAAACTGGACAAGCAACCGCAAACAATCGGAACATTTATTGACGAGAAGGTACAAGAAAACTCCAACACGGTAAAAGGCCCCGGATGCGGACTATACCTTACCTTCCCGACAAAAGCACATGAACAGGTACAAATGCAAGTCGGTCTATCCTATACCAGCATTGAAAACGCCCGTAACAACCGGGATACAGAAAGTGCCGGCAAAAACTTCAATGACGTGAAAAATGCTGCCCGTCAAACTTGGAATGAAATGCTTAGTCGTATCCAAGTGGAAGGAGGAACCCCGGAAGACAAAACCAAATTCTATACCGGGCTCTACCATGCCCTACTTGGCAGGGGGATTGCCAACGACATAAACGGACAATACATACAACATGATAAGACTATCGGCCAGATACCTTTGGACAAAAACGGAATTCCTCTCTATTCCCACCACAATACTGACGGTATGTGGGGAGGCTTTTGGAATCTTACCCAAATATGGACTTTAGCCTATCCCGAAATATTCTCCAGTTACATAAAATCGAACTTGGACTTCTTCAAAAATTCCGGTTGGCTACACGACGGGGAAGCGGCCGGAGTATACACGAATGGCGTACAAACCAATTTCCAAGGCTTAATTATATGTGCCGCTTACCAAGCCGGGATTCGTGATTTCAACATTGAAACAGCCTGGAGTGCCATCTGCAAAAACGAACTGGAATACAAAGGACGAAATATGGGTAATGGGAAATACGACAATGAATACTTTATCAAACAAGGTTTTATTCCCTTGAAAGATTATCTATATCCTAATAATTGGGTCTGCAATTTTGGAGCCTCCCACACGTTGGAATACGCCTTTAGTTGTTATGCAGCAGCTCAAATGGCCAAAGCCATGGGAAAAACAGCCGCATACGATACCCTCATACAATACTCGTATGCCTATAAAAAACTATTTGATCCAGAGACAAAATATATGCGTCCTCGTGAAATAGACGGTAGTTTCATGAAAGATTTCGAACCTCTAAAAGGCTGGAAAGGATTCCAAGAAGGGAATGCCGCACAATATACATGGTACGTTCCCCATGATATCCAAGGCCTGATAGAACTCATGGGAATTGATCTTTTCAACGAAAGACTAGAATACACGTTCATCGAATCCCGGAAAAACCAATTCGGAGGGGGAAAAGAGATTGATAGCTTTTCCGGAGTCGAAAAATTGTATAATCAAGGAAATCAACCTTGTCTCCACGACGCTTGGTTATTCAACTATTCCGGGAAACCGTGGCTGACACAGCTATACACACGGTTAATTTGTGACGAATTCTATGGTATCACCCCGGAACATGGTTACGGTTACGGACAAGACGAAGACCAAGGGCAATTAGGAGCTTGGTATGTTATGGCAGCGATGGGTTTATTTGACGTACAAGGAGGAACCAACATTACCCCTTCTTACCAAATCGGCAGCCCTAAATTTCGTAAAATCACAATCAAACTCAATCCCCGATACTATTCCGGTAAAACATTCGTGATTGAAACAGAAAATAATGCTCCGAACCATTATTACGTACAGTCTGCAACACTCAATGGGAAACCATTAGAAGATTGCTGGTTCTATCGTCGGGAGATTATTAACGGCGGACACTTAAAATTACAAATGGATTCACATCCCAACACTCAATGGGGGATTTCATCTATGCCGCATTCCAAATGATTATAATATAAAAAGTCCGAGTTTACACTCGGACTTTTTATATTATAGGCTTCAAATTATTTTACTTCCCAAACGTCTCCGCTGTTCAATAAATCCTCGACACAACGGATAGGAGATTTTGCTTTCACATCTTCAATCTGCGCCTCCAATGCATCATTGTAAGTCGTACCTTCCACATCACGGATAACCCCTAAAGCCACAGGATACTCCGGTGCTTTCATGTGTACCAACATCCAATGTATAGAAGGATTCACGCTATGAGCATCATGCACCATAATATCATCCAACGTGATACCATCCTTACCGATCTCAACAACTTTCAACTTACCGGCCTTCATATCGAACATGATACCCTTATCCTTATTCTTTCCGAAAACCATCGGTTCTCCGTGTCTCAAGATCAATTGACGTTCTTCCTTCATCTCTTTATCCGTAATAGCAGCATGAGCCCCGTCAGCAAAGATCACGCAGTTCTGAAGAATTTCTACAACAGCAGTACCTTTATGACGCACACCTGCCTCGATAACTTCCGCACTTAAATTGATATTCATATCCAACGTACGAGCGAAAAATTTCCCTTGCGCACCAATTACCAACTCTCCCGGGTTAAACGGAGTCTCGATGGTTCCGTAAGGAGAAGTTTTGGTTTTCGTACCCAATTTCGTAGTCGGAGAATATTGTCCTTTCGTCAACCCGTAAATCTCATTATTGAACACCAAAGTGGTAATATCAATATTACGGCGAATAGCATGAATAAAATGGTTACCACCAATAGCCAAAGCATCACCGTCACCGGAAACTTGAAGGATATTCAATTTCGGATTAGCACTCTTAGCCCCGGATGCGATAGCAGCAGCCCGGCCATGGATCGTATGGAAACCATAAGTATTCATATAATAAGGGAAACGGGAAGAACATCCGATTCCGGAAATAACTGCCCATGATTCTCTTGGGTATCCCAATTCTGCCATGGCTTTCTGTACGGAGTTAATGATACCATGGTCACCGCAACCCGGACACCAACGAATCTCTTGGTTGCTCTTAAAATCTTTCGGTGTATATTGTTCTGCCATGATTATTTTCCTAATAATTCGGTTATTTTTTCTTTCAGCTCAACTACCGTGAAAGGTAATCCGGCTACTTTATTATATTGATAATACGTGTAATGCGGGAATTTAGCTCTTAAATACTGAGCGAACTGTCCCAAGTTCAACTCGCAAACAACAATCTTCTTGAATTTACCAAGCACCTCATTCGTGTTCTTCGGAAGCGGGTTGATAAAGTTGAAATGAGCTAAGCTCACATCGTGACCTTCTTCTCTTAATTCACGAACTACCGAGTACAAATGCCCGTAAGTTCCACCCCATCCAACAACGAGAACATCACCACCATCTTGGTTCCCGAAAATCTCCTGTTGAGGAATGCAGTCAGCAATCTTAGCTACCTTAGCATCACGTAAATCAGTCATAATCTGGTGATTTTCCGGCACGTAACTAATTTCTCCCGTTACATTTACCTTTTCCAATCCACCGATACGATGTTCCAAACCTTTCGTTCCCGGCAAAGCCCACATTCTAGCTAAAGTCTCCGGATCACGTGCATACGGTTTATAATCATCGCCTTCTTTAGCCACTCTCGGGGTAATAGAAGGATAATCTTTCAACGAAGGAATCTTCCACGGTTGAGCACCATTTCCCAAGAATCCGTCTGTCAACAAAACAACCGGAGTCATGTGCTCTACGGCAATTTTAGCAGCCCAAAAAGCATAATCAAAACAGTTTCCGGGAGTACTTGCAGCTACAACAGGCATAGGGCTTTCTCCGTTACGTCCGTAAAGAGCTTGCAACAAATCGGATTGTTCCGTTTTCGTTGGCAAACCGGTTGAAGGACCACCACGTTGTACGTCAACAATTACTAAAGGTAACTCGGCCATTACAGCCAAACCAGCAGCCTCGCTCTTCAACGCCAAACCAGGCCCTGAAGTCGTCGTGATAGCCAGATTACCCACGTAACTTGCACCGATAGAAGTACAAATTCCGGCAATCTCGTCCTCTGCCTGATAGGTCTTTACACCCAAATCACGTCTCAACGCCAACTCCTGCAAAATATCTGTTGCCGGAGTAATAGGATAGGAACCGCAGAACAAAGGCAAATTAGCTTTTTCAGCAGCAGCCAAAAATCCCCATGCCGTAGCCTTATTACCGGTAATTGTCCGGTAACGTCCTTTCTCTATCTGAGCAGGAGCCACGTTAAAGTGTACAGCCAAAGCATGAACATTAGAAGCATAATTGAAACCACATTCCAACACTTTCACGTTAGCACTGGCGATTTCCGGCTTCTTGGCAAACTTCTGGTTAATAAAATCTCTCGTGTGATCCACTGTACGATCGAACATCCAGTAGATCATACCAAGAGCAAACATATTTTTGCATTTAACGATAGATTTCTGATCCAGACCGCTGTCCTTCAGAGCTTCTTCCGTTAAAGTCGTGATCTTCACTGGGACCACGTTATAATCTTGCAAGACTACATCTTCCAGAGGGTTTTCTTTATACCCAGCCTTTTCGATGTTCTTGTCAGTAAATGCATCCAAGTTCACGATAATCGTTGCACCTTTTTTTGCCCAACGCAGGTTAGCCTTTAAAGCGGCAGGATTCATCGCCACGAGCACGTCTGCAAAATCTCCCGGAGTTTTAATGGGATCATTCCCAATATGTACTTGAAACCCGGAAACACCACCAACCGTACCTTGCGGGGCGCGTATTTCAGCAGGATAATCCGGAAACGTTGATACTCCGTTTCCAAATAGAGCAGCAGCATCCGAGAATTGCTGGCCGGTTAATTGCATTCCATCTCCCGAATCTCCCGAGAAACGAATCACAATGTCTTTTTTGTCGATAACTTCTGTCTTTTCACTCATGACTTAGTTACTTGTTCTTAAATATTAAATTATAAATTATATTCTATAATGTCATACGAATTTTATGTTGTAAAACATGCGTAAAGGTAGCCAATACAAATATCTAAACAAGTTTGTATCAGTATTTTTTTCTTTTTCGATATTACCCTGACAATCAAGCTAGAGCATGTCGAAAAACATATTTTTCAACACAAATAAAATAAAACAATTCTAAACAACAGATCTTTTTCCGTCGTTTTTCGGTTACTTTCTTGTTACGATTGAAAATTCTAGCGATAAAATCCCTTTCAAAATGGAACAAAATCAGCTTTTAAATTGTATAGATAATAAGTTTTATATAATTTTATCAAGTAAACATCTATACAGCTATAAAATAATACTTAAACATATTGCCATGAAAAACTATCTGATCTTACTCTGTTTGATTCTTGGAACAATAAGTTGCGGAAAAAAATCATCCATCCCGGAACTAATAGGCATTCCGGACGATGCACAAACACCCTACACCATAAGTTCTACTCATGTAGGCTTCATTGCCAGAGGCACAAACATTAATCAACTCTATTCCATATTCCCCGCTAAACAAATCAAACTCATCAAAAACAAAGGAGGATTCTTCAACCAAGAATTTGATGATTACAATGTTTATGACAGCAACGGCAAACTCCTTTTTATAGCAACTCCGGAAGTTGCCGGAGACACCAGTTCATTTATTAATCGTATCATTATTCGGGATACCTCATTCAAAACTCCAGAAGGTATTGGCCTTAATTCCAACTTAGGACAAATACGAGATGCCTATCACAATATAAACTACCTCCCTTCTTCGGGAGAAATTGTTGTTTCTGTCCCAAAAGTCAGTACCAATTTTTTAATCAACAAGGCAACCTTGGATGATTCCTGGTGGGATAACACCACAAACCAAATCATCGAAAAAAACATTCCGGACAGTGCCAAAATAGATGGGATTGTCGTCTTCTGGAACACGAAAGAAGCCCAACATACTCCTGCCATCTTTACAGCTGTATTCTGGAATGAAATGCTAACAAAACTAATTACTTGGTGTGTCATTCAACTCCCGTCAATTGCCATCCTCATTATTTTATTCGTTTCATTACTTCGAGCTTTACGATTCACAATCCGAAAAATGAAAAAAATCGCCATCAATAAAGCTCACAAAGCTGAAAACATTGACAACAATGAGGCTGAAAAACGAATTAACACACTCACCGGGATCATATACGGTATCGGAAGAATCTTCCTGTGGGTAATCTTTTTGCTGATCTTGCTCGGGAAATTCAATATCAACATAGCCCCCATCCTCGCCAGTGCCGGAATTGTCGGATTAGCCGTTGGCTTCGGGGCGCAAGAATTAGTACGGGATTTCATATCCGGTTTCTTTATTCTACTAGAAGATCAGTTACGCACCGGAGACTGGGCCGTCATCAACGGGACCGAGGGACTAGTTGAAAAAATCGAATTAAGAACCGTTACCTTACGAGATAGTTCAGGCGTAGTACACATTTTTCAAAACGGAAAAATAGACACGCTCTCCAACATGACCAAAGAATGGTCTGCCATCGTCTTGCAAATCGGTATCGCATATAAAGAAGACACGGACAACGCTGTCATGCTCATGCAACAAGTCGGAGACGAAATGTTCAATGACCCCGTTTACAAAGAATTAATGCTCGAACCCGTGACCATCAGCGGGGTAAACGACTTTGCCGATAGTGCCGTGGTCATTCGCCTTGTCATTAAGACAAAACCCATGCAACAATGGGCCGTTGGCCGGGAATACCGTCGTCGTTTGAAAAAAGTATTCGATGCCAAGAACGTGGAATTCCCCTTCCCGTATCGCACACTAACCTGGGGAGATAGCTCCAATCCTATAAAATTAAAAATAGAACCCTCAGACTCGGATTCAAAATAACTTTTACTTTTCAGTTATCAACTTTTAATTCCACTATATGGCCCGTTTTCTCAAAGACCGTACGAAATCAAAAGGAGCCGCACCCGGTTCCTTAATTTTCATCGGCAAACAAAAAATGACAAAAAACTCCATTCAGGTTATCCAATACACTTCAGAAGGACTCAAAGAGTTTTTTCCCGAAACTATGGAAAGCATTGTCGATGCAGTGTCCAACGACCACATGACCTGGATCAATATATCCGGCTTACAAAACACCAAACTGATTGCCGATATGGGCAAAGCTTTCGATGTATCTTCTCTATTTCTGGAAGACATTCTAAACACGGACCAACGCCCCCGATTCAGTGAAGAATCCGACCATTTATACATCATTGCCAAATCCTTCTATTTCGGTAAAGAGGACGGAATTGTTCACATGGAACAACTCTCTTTCATTGTCGGCTCCCATTACTTGATTACCATTCAGGAGACAGATACCAATTATTTCAAAGACGTGAAAAAACGCTTGTACGACGGGAAAACCCGCATTCGTTCTTTCGGGACAGATTACCTCTGTTACACTCTATTGGACACTCTCGTTGACAGCTATATTATTAATCTTGAAATATTAGGAGCTGCCATAGAAGAACACGGTAAAACCATTTTAGAAGCAGATGCCAAAGTAGTTGGAGCCCTTTACCATTATAAAACAGAACTTTCATACATTCGAAAAAATGTACGCCCATTCAAAGAAGTTACAACTCGTTTCATTAATTGCGATTCACCTCTAATAAACCAAAACACATACACCTATTTACACGACTTGGATGATCTGGTTGTACAAGCCCAAGAAGCCATCGAAATATACTACTCCATGGTCTCCGACCAAATAAATTTATACCAAACTAATATTGGAAACCGGCAAAATGACGTCATGAAAGTATTGACTATTTTTTCAACTATTTTCATTCCTCTCACCTTTATTGCTGGAATCTACGGGATGAACTTCGAATATATCCCCGAATTAAAACATCACTACGCTTACTTCATCCTTTGGGGCATCATGATTATCATTACCATCACCATGCTCCTCTACTTCAAAAGAAAAAAATGGCTCTAATAATTTTAGATTTACAATTTTAGATTCCAACCACACAAAGCTAACACTTTCAAATCATCAAATAGCGTGGCCCTGTGCGGTAGGGATCTAAAATCATCAAATCTAAAATTATTCAGGCTTGTCCTTGCGGTTCCAAATCCACCGGGAACATAGGAGTCATAGGTCCACCTTCCGGTAAATTAATCTTCCCGTAATCCATCTCGAATCTCCGAACATTATCCTGCAACGCCAGCAACAAGCGTTTTGCGTGTTCCGCGGTCAAAATAATACGGCTTTTCACTTCAGCCTTAGGCATCCCCGGCATGATACGGATAAAGTCAATAATAAACTCGGAGGAAGAATGAGAGATAATAGACAGATTCGAATAAGTCCCTTGTGCTACATCTCGATTTAATTCAATGTCAAATTGTTGTTTCTTCTCTTCCATAATAGTCCTTGGTTAATAGTTTATACAAACAATAAAGGCGCCTTGCGGCGCCTCTATCTATTTTCATTTTTCCATCCTTTCGAGATCCGCCTTAGAACCTACAATCAGACTTCTAAATTCTTTCATACCTGTTCCCACCGGTATCAAGTGACCACAAATCACGTTTTCTTTCAAGCCTTCCAATGGATCGACTTTACCATAAATTGCAGCTTCATTCAACACTTTCGTGGTTTCCTGGAATGATGCGGCAGAAATAAAGCTTGCAGTCTGCAAGGCAGCACGGGTAATACCCTGTAATACCTGAGCCGAAGTTGCGGGTACAGCATCTCTAGCCTCTACCACCTTCAAGTCTCTACGTTTCAATTGTGAGTTAATATCTCTCAACATACGTACAGAGATTATCTGTCCCGGTTTCACCCGATCCGAATCCCCGGCTTCCAGTACCACTTTCTTCCCGTAGATCGCATCGTTTTCTTCCATGAACTCACTCTTATCCACTACTTGATTTTCCAAGAATCTCGTATCTCCGGCATCTTGGATCAATACCTTACGCATCATCTGGTGTACGATGATCTCGAAATGCTTATCGTTGATCTTCACGCCTTGCATCCGATATACATCCTGCACTTCATTTACGATATACTCTTGAACCTTGATCGGACCCTCGATATTCAAAATATCAGTCGGGGTAATCGCTCCATCAGATAACGGGGTTCCTGCACGCACGTAATCGTTCTCCTGCACCAAAATCTGTTTTGACAAAGAAACCAGATATTTCTTTACCTCTCCAGCTTTCGATGTCACGATAATTTCACGATTACCACGTTTAATCTTACCGTAAGTTACCTCTCCGTCAATTTCTGATACAACAGCCGGATTCGACGGATTACGAGCCTCGAACAACTCGGTAACACGCGGAAGACCTCCCGTGATATCGCCTGCTTTACCAACTGCTCTCGGAATCTTGGCAATGGTACTACCGGCAACAACCTCAGCTCCTTCCTTCACTACAATATGGGCACCTACCGGCAAGTTGTAACTCTTCACTGTATTTCCTTCCGCATCATTGATGCACAAAGCAGGCGCTTTCATCTTGTCACGGAACTCGATGATGATCATCTCTCTAAATCCAGTGGTTTCATCGGATTCCTCCTTGTAAGTTTCACCCTCGATCAAGTTTTCCAACCCAACCGTACCGGAGAATTCAGTAATGATCAAAGCATTGAACGGGTCCCATTCGCAAAGCAATTCACCCTTGCTAATCTCCTGTCCATCCTTCACGAACAATTTAGCTCCGTAAGGAATAGCATGAGAAATCAATATAATATTCGTATTCTTATCCAATATACGCAACTCCGTCAAACGTCCCACAACCACGTCACAGGTCGTTCCGTTATCTTGCGTGTACTCTACAGAACGTAATTCTTCATACTCAACGTAACCGTCATATTTAGCTTTCAAAGAGTTCTCGCTGGAAATATTTCCTGCGGTACCTCCCACGTGGAAAGTTCTCAATGTCAACTGAGTACCCGGCTCACCGATAGACTGTGCAGCAATAACTCCGACTGCCTCTCCCTTCTCCACCATACGGCTGGTAGCCAAGTTACGTCCGTAACATTTAGCACAAACCCCCTTCTTTGCCTCGCAAGTCAATACGGAACGAACTTCAACACGCTCGATCGGGGAGTTTTCGATAATATCGGCAACCTCCTCCGTGATCTCATCTCCTGAAGCCACGATCAGTTCACCCGTATTCGGATGGTAAATATCATGTACGGAAACACGTCCTAAAATTCTCTCTGACAAAGAAGACACAATCTCCTCGTTATTTTTGATTGCTGAAATGGTAATACCTCTCAACGTACCGCAATCCTCCTCGGTAATCGTGATATCATTAGCCACGTCAACCAAACGACGAGTCAAATATCCGGCGTCAGCAGTCTTCAATGCGGTATCGGCTAACCCCTTACGAGCACCGTGAGTTGAAATAAAATACTCCAACACCGAAAGTCCCTCTTTAAAGTTTGCCAAAATCGGGTTCTCGATAATCTGTCCCCCGGTAGCACCTGATTTCTGCGGTTTTGCCATCAATCCACGCATACCTCCCAACTGACGAATCTGCTCACGAGATCCACGGGCTCCGGAATCCAACATCATGTAGATAGAATTGAATCCTTGGTCGTCCGCTGCCAACTGTTTCATCAACGTGGCCGTCAAGTTTGCATTCACGTGCGTCCAAATATCGATAATCTGGTTATATCTCTCATTATTGGTAATGAATCCCATGTTATAGTTCGCCATCACCTCCTCAACCTGATCATATCCTTCCTGTAACAAATCTTGCTTATTCTCCGGAACGATAACATCTCCCAGGTTGAAAGACAAACCTCCTTCAAATGCCTTACGATAACCTAAATCCTTAATATCATCCAAGAATTTAGCAGTCACGTCCACACCGCAACGTTTGAACACGTCACCGATAATATCACGCAAAGCCTTTTTCGTAATCAATGTATTGATATAAGGATAGTTTTTCGGGGTGAACTGATTCAAGATCACACGACCAACCGTTGTTTTAATCATATGTCTGATCGGTTGCCCATCCTTATCCACGTCATCAATCTTCACCTCTATTTCTGCATGCAAATCTACTGCTCTCTCGTTGAAAGCAATAATCACTTCCTCCGGTGAATAGAACTTCAATCCTTCACCCTTCACACCTTTTCTCGGTTTCGTGATATAGTACAAACCGAGTACCATATCCTGAGAAGGCACAGTGATAGGCGCACCGTTAGCTGGGTTCAAAATGTTATGAGAACACAACATCAAAATCTGAGCTTCCAACACAGCCTCATTACCTAACGGCAAGTGTACGGCCATCTGGTCACCATCAAAGTCGGCATTAAATCCGGTACAAGCCAACGGATGCAAACGGATAGCCTTACCCTCGATCAACTTCGGCTGGAATGCCTGAATACCTAAACGGTGCAGAGTCGGGGCACGGTTTAACAATACCGGGTGACCTTTCAACACATTTTCAAGAATATCCCATACGATCGGATCGCGACGATCCACGATCTTTTTGGCACTCTTCACCGTCTTAACAATACCGCGCTCGATCAATTTACGGATAATAAACGGCATATACAATTCCGCCGCCATATCTTTCGGAAGACCACACTCGTGCATTTTCAAGTCCGGACCAACAACGATTACCGAACGTGCAGAGTAGTCAACACGTTTACCCAACAAGTTCTGACGGAAACGTCCTTGTTTACCTTTCAAACTGTCAGAAAGAGACTTTAACGGTCTGTTATTTTCAATCTTAACCGCATTGGATTTACGAGAATTATCAAACAATGAATCCACGGCCTCCTGTAACATACGTTTTTCATTACGCAAGATTACATCAGGAGCCTTGATCTCGATCAATCTTTTCAAACGATTGTTACGGATAATCACCCGTCTGTACAAATCGTTCAAATCGGAAGTTGCAAAACGACCTCCATCCAACGGAACCAACGGACGCAATTCGGGCGGTATCACAGACAATACCTTCACGATCATCCATTCCGGTTTATTAATTTCTTTACTTTCACGGAATGCTTCTACTACTTGAAGGCGTTTCAAAGCTTCGTTCTTTCTCTGTTGGGAAGTCTCCGTGTTAGCTTTATTTCTTAAATCATAAGAAAGGTCATCCAAATTCAGACGCTCCAACAACATGGCAATAGCTTCTGCCCCCATCTTGGCAATAAACTTGTTTGGATCATCATCATCCAGATATTGATTATCTGTTGGAAGTTTATCCAAAATATCCAAATACTCCTCTTCCGTCAGGAAATCCATTGTTTTGATACCGGAATCTCCCATGATACCCGGGTTTACCACCACGTATCTCTCATAGTAAATAACAGCATCCAGTTTCTTAGAAGGCAACCCTAACAAGTAACCGATTTTATTTGGCAACGACTTGAAATACCAGATATGAGCCACCGGAACCACCAACTGGATATGCCCCATACGCTCACGTCTAACCTTCTTCTCCGTAACCTCAACACCACAACGGTCACAAACAATACCCTTATAACGAATACGTTTATATTTACCGCAATGACATTCGTAATCCTTCACCGGACCGAAGATACGTTCGCAGAACAAACCGTCTCGTTCAGGTTTGTAAGTACGATAGTTAATCGTCTCCGGTTTTAATACAGCACCGCTGGACCGTTCCAAAATCTCTTCCGGGGAAGCCAATCCAATAGCGATCTTAGTAAAATTTTTTACTTTATTGTCTTTTCTGAAGGCCATATTCTAGATTTTAGATTTTAGATTTTAGATTTACCATTACATGAATCGTAAATCTAAAATCATAAATCAACAATTATATTAAATTAACGCTCAATCCTAACCCGCGAAGTTCATGCAACAACACGTTGAATGATTCCGGAATTCCGGGTGTCGGAAGAGGTTCACCTTTCACGATATGCTCGTAAGTTTTGGTTCTCCCCATCACGTCGTCAGACTTCACGGTCAAGATTTCCTGTAAGATATGTGAAGCTCCGAAAGCCTCAAGCGCCCAAACCTCCATCTCTCCGAAACGCTGACCTCCGAACTGAGCCTTACCTCCAAGAGGTTGCTGCGTGATCAACGAGTAGGGTCCGATAGAACGAGCATGCATCTTGTCATCAACCATGTGTCCCAGTTTCAACATATAGATCACACCCACTGTTGCCGGCTGGTCGAAACGCTCTCCCGTTCCCCCATCATACAGATAAGTGGTTCCGAATCTAGGCACACCCGCTTCATCCGTGTATTTATTGATATCGTCCAAAGAAGCACCATCGAAAATCGGGGTCGCAAACTTCAATCCCAAATTCTTTCCGGCCCATCCCAATACGGTTTCAAATACCTGTCCCAAGTTCATACGGGAAGGCACACCTAACGGATTCAAACAAATATCAACCGGGGTTCCGTCAGACAAGAACGGCATATCCTCTACCCTTACCACTCGGGATACAATACCCTTGTTACCGTGACGTCCTGCCATCTTATCACCGATTTGCAATTTACGTTTCTTAGCCACGTAAACCTTAGCCATCTTGATAATTCCGGAAGGAAGCTCGTCACCAACGGTAGCGTTATACTTTTTACGTTTAATCTGTCCTTCGATCTCCTTGTACTTGATGATATAATTATGCAACAAGTCACGGATCATATCGTTTCTCTGCTTATCAGTCGTCCACTTATTCGGGTTGATCTGCAAGAAGTCCATGTTTTGCAACATCTTGTAAGAGAACTTCACACCCTTCGGAACAATATCCTCGTTCAAGTAATTCTTCACGCCTTGTGAAGTCTTGCCGTTTACCAACTCGAATAATTTATCGATCAATAAAGTAGTTAAATCTCCGACTTTACGTTGGAATTGTTCATCCAGCTCGGCCAAGATATTTTTACCGGCAGCCTTCGTTTTCCGATCACTTACAGTACGTTGGAACAACTTCTTATCTATGATAACACCCTTTAATGAAGGAGAAGCTTTCAACGAAGCATCTTTCACGTCACCGGCTTTATCACCGAAGATCGCTCTCAACAATTTTTCCTCCGGACTAGGGTCAGACTCTCCCTTCGGGGTAATCTTACCAATTAAGATATCTCCCGGTTGAACACGAGCTCCTACACGAATGATTCCGTTTTCATCCAAATCCTTCGTAGCTTCTTCACTCACGTTCGGGATATCAGCTGTCAACTCTTCCAACCCTCGCTTCGTTTCACGAACTTCCAAAGAATACTCGTCCACGTGAACAGATGTAAAGACATCATTCCGCACGATATTCTCGGAGATCACGATAGCATCCTCGTAGTTATATCCTTTCCATGGCATGAATGCCACTTTCAAGTTCCGTCCGAGTGCCAACTCTCCCTTCTCTGAAGAGTATCCTTCTGTCAATATCTGGCCTTCTTCTACACGTTGCCCTTTTCTTACGATCGGTTTCAACGTAATCGTCGTACTCTGGTTCGTACGTTGGTATTTCGGCAGATAATATTCTTTCGTATCGGGTTCAAAACTCACAAAAGCCTCTTCTTCCGTACGGTCATATTTAACAACAATCTTACGTCCATCAACAAAAGCAATCACTCCCGGCCCCTCAGCAACAACTTGCGTTCTAGAATCTTTAATCAAATTAGCTTCCAAACCGGTTCCTACAATCGGGGATTCCGGAGAAATAATTGGAACTGCCTGACGCATCATATTCGATCCCATCAAAGCACGGTTAGCATCATCATGCTCCAAGAACGGTATCAAAGAAGCCGCAATAGAAGCAATCTGATTCGGGGCAACGTCGATCAAATCGACATCCTCTCCCGGCGCCAACGGGAAGTCCGCATCCTTTCTGGCTTTTACCCATTTATTCGTAAACTTGCCATCTTCATCGATCGCAGAACTTGCCTGGGCAATCACCAATCCTTCCTCTTCTTCTGCTGAATAGTAGCGAACGCCTTCCTCTGAAAGGTCCACGACACCATTATTTACCTTACGGTAAGGAGTTTCGATAAATCCTAAGTCGTTGATCTTAGCGTACACGCAGAGAGAAGAAATCAAACCGATATTCGGTCCCTCAGGTGTTTCGATAGGACACAAACGACCATAGTGGGTATAATGTACGTCTCGCACCTCAAATCCCGCACGATCTCTAGAAAGACCACCAGGTCCCAAGGCAGACATACGTCTTTTATGTGTAATCTCAGCCAAAGGATTTGTCTGATCCATAAACTGAGACAACGCATTTGTTCCGAAGAACGAGTTGATCACGGAAGATAAAATCTTCGAATTGATCAAATCAACCGGAGTGAACACCTCATTGTCACGCACATTCATTCTTTCACGAATTGTACGTGCCATACGAGCCAATCCTACACCGAATTGATTATATAATTGTTCGCCTACAGTACGTACACGACGATTGCTCAAGTGGTCAATATCGTCCACGTCAGTCTTGGCGTTCAACAAACGAATCAAATATTTGATGATCTCGATAATATCCTCTTTCGTCAAGACACGGATATCTGGATCTGTTGCAAGTCCCAATTTCTTGTTTAACTTGTAACGTCCCACGTCACCCAAATCATAACGCTTATCAGAGAAGAACAACTTGTCGATCACATCACGAGCAGTAGCTTCATCAGGTGGCTCCGAACTACGCAACTGCCTGTAAATATGTAACACAGCCTCTTTCTCCGAATTACACGGATCCTTTTGTAACGTGTTATATATAATGGCATAATCTGCCAAATTTTGCATCTCTTTGTGAAGAAGGATCGTCTTTGCACCTGACTCGACAATCGCATCAATATGCTCAGGCTCCAGCACTGTTTCACGATCAACGATAATCTCGTTACGCTCGATAGAAACAACTTCACCGGTATCTTCATCAACGAAATCTTCTATCCAAGATTTCAAAACACGAGCAGCCAACCGTCTGCCAACGACTTTCTTCAACCCCGTACGGGAAACATTCACTTCATCAGCCAGACCGAATATTTCAAGAATATCCTTATCCGTTTCGAAACCGATAGCTCGTAAAAGAGTGGTTACCGGTAATTTTTTCTTCCGGTCGATATACGCGTACATCACGTTATTGATGTCCGTAGCAAACTCGATCCAAGAACCCTTAAACGGAATAATTCTAGCGGAATAAAGCTTCGTACCATTCGCATGAATACTCTGCCCGAAGAAAACACCGGGAGACCTGTGTAACTGAGAAACGACCACTCGCTCTGCTCCATTGATCACGAAAGTACCTTTCGGAGTCATGTAAGGAACATTTCCTAAATATACATCCTCGATAACGGTATCGAAATCTTCATGTTCCGGATCTGTACAGTACAACTTTAGTTTCGCTTTCAAGGGTGCACCATAAGTCAGTCCCTGACTCAAGCACTCTTCGATGGTATAGCGAGGCGGATCTATAAAATAGTCCAAAAATTCCAAAACAAAGTTGTTCCGAGTATCAGTAATAGGAAAATTCTCCTTGAAAACCGTGTAAAGGCCTTCATTTTTTCTGTTCTCAGGTGTGGTACCTAATTGAAAAAAGTCCTTGAAAGACTTTAATTGCACTTCAAGAAAATCAGGGTATTCCAGCTGATTCTTTATCGATGCAAAGCTTATTCTATTGTTTGAATTATATGAAGACATCTATTATTTTTTTTGAACCTAAACAATCATAACAACAAAATGGTTTAGAGTCCACATGAGACTCTAAACCTGGAAAAACCAACCGGTTTTATTTTATTTAAGTTCAACTTCAGCTCCTGCTTCTTCTAATTGAGTCTTCAATGAGTTAGCCTCTTCTTTAGAAACTTTTTCTTTCAATGGAGCCGGAGCCTTGTCAACTACTTCTTTAGCCTCTTTCAATCCAAGACCGGTCAATTCTTTTACTAACTTAACAACAGCTAATTTAGCAGCACCAGCTGATTTAAGAATTACATCGAATTCGGTTTGTTCTGCTTCAGCAGCGCCAGCAGCACCACCAGCTGCAGGAGCAGCTACAGCCACAGCAGCTGCTGCAGGTTCGATTCCGTACTCTTCTTTTAAAATGTCAGCTAATTCTTTTACGTCTTTTACGGTAAGGTTTACTAGCTCTTCTGCAAGTTTTTTCAAATCTGCCATTTCTATACTATTTAAAATTGTTTGTTTACTAAACTATAAAAATTATTCTTTTTCAGAAAGTGTTTTAACAACACCAGCGATGGTATTTTGTCCGGATTGCAATGCGGAAATAACATTCTGCATCGGAGCCTGCAACATTGCAATAATGTCTGCAATCAACTCCTCCTTAGACTTGATACTGATCAACGATTCAAGCTGATCCTCGCCAATATAAGCACATTCTTCTACGAATGCAGCCTTGAATACCGGTTTGTCTTTAGTCTTACGGAATTCTTTAATCAGTTTTGCAGGACCGTTTCCGGTATCGCATAACATGATTGCGCTATCCCCTTTCAACACTGAGAAAATTTCCTCGTAGTTATTGGTAGCGTTTTCCAAAGCCTTTTTCAACAAAGTGTTTTTCACTTGCACCAGTTTGATGTTAGCATCAAAACAAGCCCGACGCAAAGCTTGAGTATCTACAGCGTCAAGACCGGAAATGTCACTAACATACAAGTGCTTGTAAGAATTCACTTGCTCCGTCAAGGTTTCTATTACGACTTTTTTATCTTCTTTTTTCATACTACTGAAGTCCTTTTTAGATTACTACATTAATCAAGTAAAGTCTTTTGGTCTACTTGAATACCGGGACTCATCGTACTTGACAGATACACGCTCTTGATATAAGTACCTTTAGCGGCAGCCGGTTTCAATTTATTGATCACGTTCAAGAATTCTCTAGCGTTCTCCATAATCTTGTTCGGCTCGAATGTAACTTTACCAATAGAAGCGTGAATGATACCGAATTTGTCAACTTTAAAGTCGATCTTACCAGCCTTCACCTCGGTTACTGCTTTCCCGATTTCCGGGGTTACAGTACCACTCTTCGGGTTTGGCATCAATCCACGAGGACCCAAAATTCTACCAAGAGCACCTACTTTACCCATTACAGAAGGCATTGTGATGATGATATCGATGTCAGTCCAACCGCCTTTCAATTTCTCGATATATTCATCCAAACCAACATAATCGGCTCCGGCAGCTTTAGCTTCTTCCACCTTGTCAGGTGTACACAAAACCAAAACTCTTACTTGCTTACCGGTTCCATGAGGTAAAGTACATACACCGCGCACCATTTGATTGGCTTTACGCGGGTCTACACCCAGTCGAACGTCCATGTCAACTGACGCATCAAACTTCGTGAAAGTGATTTCCTTCACAAGCTGTGCGGCCTCGTCGATAGAATATACTTTTCCACCTTCGATCTTCGCTAAAGCTAACTTTTTATTTTTTGTCAGTTTACTCATTACGTTTGAAGTGTTACAAGTTCATTAAAAAGGTCTGTCACCGGTTACGGTTATACCCATACTTCTGGCGGTACCAGCTACCATACTCATTGCTTTCTCGATTTCAAAAGCGTTCAAATCTTTCATCTTGTCCGTAGCGATTGCTCTCACTTGATCCCAAGTAATAGAAGCCACTTTCTTACGATTGGGCTCTGCGGAACCGGATTTGATTTTAGCAACTTCCAAAAGTTGAATAGCAACAGGAGGTTGTTTTGTAATAAAATCAAACGATTTATCACCATACACCTGTATAATTACCGGAATGATCTTTCCTGCCTGATCTTGAGTCCTAGCGTTAAATTGCTTACAGAAGTCCATGATATTAACTCCCTTAGAACCTAACGCCGGTCCTACTGGAGGCGAAGGATTAGCAGCTCCGGCTTTAATTTGCAGCTTGATAATAGCTTCAACTTGTTTTGCCATGATTGTTTTTAATCAAATAATTGTTATTCTTTTTCTACCTGCATGAAACTTAATTCGAGTGGTGTTTTCCGTCCGAAAATCTTGACAATTACTTTCAAGCGTTTCTTATCCGTATTCACTTCCTCTATCACACCGGTAAAACCATTAAACGGTCCGTCAGTCACTTTAACTGACTCGCCAACGAAATAAGGGATACTTATTTCTTCTGGTTGTTCCGCAAGTTCATCTACAGTACCCAAAATCCGGTTAACCTCTGCTTGTCGCATCGGTACAGGGTCTCCTCCTTTGGTTTCCCCCAGGAAGCCGATCACATTCGTGATGTCACGAAGTATGTGGGGGATTTCTCCAACGAGTGCGGCCTCGATCAACACGTAACCCGGATAAAGATTTCGCTCACTGCTATACTTTTTTCCGTTACGCACCTGATATACCTTCTCTGCAGGTACTAAAACCTGTGAAACGTAATCCTGAAGCCCTAAACTGGCGATTTCGTTCTCGATGTACTCCTTTACCTTCTTCTCTTTTCCTCCAATGGTTCGAAGTACATACCATCTTTTATTCATTTCAGCCATGTTAGACCTCCAAGATTTTTAGTAAAACAAATTATATATACCGGTCACGATGTGTCTGAACGAAAAATCCATCGCAAAAATGCACAACGCTATGATAACGGAAGCAATCATCACGATCGTTGCACTACTTTGGAGCTCAGACCACGTAGGCCAAGTTACTTTATTCACCAGCTCGTTATAAACATCTGATATATAACTTTTAATCTTCATTTGTTCTATATTTAATTTGCACGGGAGGAGAGGTTCGAACTCCCGACCCTCGGTTTTGGAGACCGATGCTCTACCAACTGAGCCACTCCCGTGTGTGAGCCGACCGAAGTCGACCCAATTTATTTTCGGATTTATGATTTAGCGATTTTAGATTCAATCATCAATCAAAAACCGTAAACCAACAATCAAATTAGTCCAAGATCTCAGTGATCTGACCAGCACCTACGGTTCTACCACCCTCACGGATAGCGAAACGCAAACCTACGCTACAAGCTACCGGAGTGATTAACTGAACAGTAATTGTCAAGTTATCACCAGGCATTACCATCTCACGTCCTTCCGGAAGAGTAATTTCACCGGTAACATCCAAGGTACGGATATAGAATTGAGGTCTGTATCTGTTGTGGAACGGAGTGTGACGACCACCTTCTTCTTTCTTCAAGATATAAACCTCAGCTTTGAATTTATCGTGCGGTTTAACAGAACCCGGTTTTGCCAATACCATACCACGTTTGATTTCATCTTTGTCGATACCACGAAGCAACAAACCAACGTTATCACCAGCCTGACCTTCGTCAAGAATCTTACGGAACATTTCAACTCCGGTACATACAGTTTTCTTTCCATCTGCACCTAAACCAATGATTTCCAACTCATCACCCGTGTGAACGATACCAGTTTCGATACGACCAGTAGCAACAGTTCCACGACCAGTGATAGAGAATACGTCCTCAACAGGCATCAAGAACGGTTTGTCAACAGCACGTTGCGGCAACTCGATCCAGTTGTCAACAGCATCCATCAACTCCATTACTTTTTCTTCCCATTTCGGCTCTCCGTTCAATGCTCCAAGGGCAGAACCCAAGATAACCGGAGTATTGTCACCATCATATTGATAGAAAGACAACAACTCACGAACTTCCATCTCAACCAACTCCAACATTTCCGGGTCATCCACCATATCCACTTTATTCAAGAACACAACGATTCTCGGAACGTTTACCTGACGAGCCAAAAGGATGTGTTCACGAGTCTGAGGCATCGGACCATCAGTAGCGGCACAAACTAAGATAGCACCGTCCATCTGAGCAGCACCAGTTACCATGTTCTTTACATAGTCGGCGTGTCCCGGACAGTCAACGTGTGCATAATGACGACTTGCAGTCTGATATTCAACGTGAGAAGTGTTAATGGTGATACCTCTCTCTTTTTCTTCCGGAGCGTTATCGATAGAATCGAATGAACGTAATTCAGAAAGACCTTTTTTTGCCAATACCGTAGTGATAGCAGCCGTCAAAGTAGTTTTACCGTGGTCAACGTGACCGATAGTACCAATATTTACGTGTGGTTTGGACCTGTCAAAATGTTCTTTAGCCATAACTCTAAAACAATTTTTATTATTAAACAATTTATCTCAATAACTCAATCTCATGCAAGTAACTCGCTGTCTACCTGAAAATTACCCAGACAAGTGCGAGAAAACCCATTTAATTTGGCTTGCAAATGTACAAATTAAAAATCATATCTCACAATAAATGAGATCATTTTTCTTAATTTTCTCTTTTTTCTTTCGCTTTAACGAGTTGTCTCTTCAGTACATCATACAACTCGTCTACTGTTTCTTCAAAAGTTTTCGCATTCTTTTTAGCGAACACGTCTTGCCCCTTGACATCAACATGCACCTCGGTTAACTTATTTTCCAGATGATCGTCTTTTTCCAGTTTCAACGTCACATCTATACTCATAATTCCGTCGTAATATTTCTCCAATTTCGAGAATTTCTTGTTAATGAACTCCTCCAGCACTGGATTTACTGAAAAACCTACAGGATTAATTCTAATGTCCATATCGTTTCCTCCTATAATTTACGCTCGCGGGTGAGCTTGTTTAAAAATCTTCAACATTTTCTCCACAGAATTATGAGTGTACACCTGAGTGGCTGCCAGACTGGAATGTCCCAGCAATTCCTTAATTCCCTGAAGCGGCGCACCGTTATTCAACAGATGCGTGGCAAAAGAATGTCGCAACACGTGTGGGCTTCTCTTTGATAACGAAGTATGCTCCTCCAGTTCTTTTGCCACCAAACGGTAGACAAAATTCGCGTAGATCGGCTTCCCCTTATTCGTTACGAAAAACATGCCATGCTCCCGCTCCACCACGTGACTCCGAGCTTCCAGATAACATTCGATATCTTGCATCAACTCGGTCACGATTGGAATTTCCCTCCATTTTCCACCTTTTCCGAAAACACGGATGCAACGACGCGAAAGATCGACATTCTTCACTTCCAACCCAATAATTTCAGAACGCCTCATACCCGTATCGTAAGCCATCAACAAGATCAAGAAGTCTCTCAATCCGGAAAAACCATTCTTCTTTTCCGCGTCATTCAACGTACTTTCCATCTCCTCTTCCCTCACGAATACCGGTAGTCGCTTCGGTAATTTTGGCCCGCTAATGCCCTCGGCAGGATTCACCTCTATCACCTTTTCTTTTACCAGAAAACGGAAGAATGCCTTTACGCTGCTCAACTTACGCTTACCGGAAGCGGCACTCAGCTTTCCCCTCGCTCCGTTCACCCTCAAGTCTCCCCTCATTTCTGCCACGACCCACTCTCTAACGAGCTTGGTCGTCACGCGAGAAAAATCCTCATTATTCCTATCCAAACCACAAAAAACATAGAATTGATACAAATCCGCTTTATACGCTATAATTGTATTTTCCGAACAACGTTTCACGTTACTCAAATACCTCAAGAATAATTCTATTTGCATCATTTCTATTATTTTAATAACGTAAGCAAGTTACGTTATTTGTTTGGAAAAACAAAGAAAGTGATCGATTATTCTTCCGCTTGTTGTAAAGATTGACGATATGCAGCTTTCATCCGGGCCATTCTATTTTTAACAGATGGTTTGGTGAAAGCCTGACGATCTCTCAACTCTTTAATCACGCCTGTTTTTTCAAATTTTCTTTTGAATTTCTTCAGTGCTCTCTCGATATTTTCGCCTTCTTTTAATGGTACAATTATCATGATTTATAATTTAAAAAAAATGAATACTTATTTTATAATAAAAAACCAACAACACCATAAAATGCTGCTCCTTAATTAAATATATGTATATTTTTTACTCTCTCAATAATAATTGACCACCCCCTTTCAAGCGGTTTGAAGTTCATATTTAACAATTCGAAAACTGGTCGCAAAGTTAAATCAATTAATCGAGATATAAAAATAAAATTCCGTTTTTAGCTTCTCATAAGAATGGACAAATTACACTCTTTACTTACACCTCGTTCCACCCACAACATGGACCGCCTCCCCCATTCCTTCCAAATGACTCTATTTTTCCAGATAACAAATATACTACACGACATATACGACCTACAAATATAATCGTATTAAAAATTAATTTTATCGAGGATAAAAGCAAGATGAATACTCTGTAGTCTAAATGAACTATCAACTAACTATCAAAAGCATGATAGATTGACATAGCTTAAAGCCTGTGTAATATCACCCCTTTCCCAAAGCAATAATCTCCTTCCGCCCTTTTCACTCCCTTTCATCACCCTTTCATAGCCCTTTCCTCATAAGCGAATAACGGTGCGAAAAGCTTAATGAAAGAGTCACACGAGATTATTACTTCGGTATTTCAAAGAAATTACAGTGACATATCAGGGATTCAACAAGTCCTTACAATAATAATCAAGAATCTCGTTAATCATATCCAGATAAGCTTTTGCTTTTGTATTTGCGGGATTTATCCGCATCACTTCATTCAAATGGTTTATTGCTTGCGTTGTCTTCCCCATGGCATTATACACCACACCCAATTCCAATAACACAAGTTCTCTCTCGCCTTCATTCCGTTCCAACATCTGCTGGAGCATGGCAATTGCTCCCTCCCGATCACCTTGTTTTGCCAGTTGTTTTGCGTCTTCTATATTCATTGCTATTTCTACTTTTTATAAATATCCGTCTCAAAGGTAGCAATATTTTTCACGACATCTTCTACCTTTAAGACAAGCCTGTTTTTTCCTTTCACGAAAACGGGTTCATTCATGCTACCTTCCAACAAACGATTTTTCGCATCATACGTGAATAAACACCATTTCCCGTTTACCTCAACCCGATAAGAAGAAATCCCCGATAAATCGTCAACAATCCGAAACCGGATTTTCTGTCCGGCCTTCCCCATGTAAAAGACAACCGGAGCAATCGTATCCTGACAAACCGTGTACTCTCCCAGCATCCGGGGGAATGCCTCAAGCCCTTCTTCCGTCCAGCTGGTTTTCAAAGCAGAAAAACGATTATTTTCTTCCAACAAACAGATCACGGATTTTTTCGAGAACTTCCCGCCTACCTCCAACCGGGCATTTTTCATCAATGGATAGATTTGCTTACCGGTAGAAAACACCTCTATCGTCTCGACACTATCCCTCAAACGGGAAGATACACCCGGCTTACACACGATCGGATAGGATAAAGCATTTGCCTCTAGCCACAAGGCATATTTTCCCTTTTTCAAACTGTCGCTTCGGTGATTCATTAATAATTTTTCTCCATCTGCCAACACTAAATCCCGAGAGGGTGTTTTACCCCACAGCTGAAACATAATTCTGGAACAATTCCCATTAATATCCGACAAATTAACCGCAACGTCCACCACGCTATCTTTCTCTACCGAAATAAATCCTCTATCTTGGTTACGAACAGACAACAATTGATCTTGATAATTACCGAACGTCAAATACACCAACCGGTTATCTCGATAATGATAAAAATCTTTAAGTTCATTAACCAGAAACGTTTGATCAAAAGAAAGTTCATTCATGGTCATTCTAAAAATCTCTCGCCCATTGGCACTCACGCTCAAATCATACACACCCAATTTATTCCAAGAGTCTTTCATGTAGTCATCAGATTGTATTCCGATCCCAACCCTTCCAGCGGGCACACCGATCTTCCCTCCCCGGAATACCCGGTTACCTGCATTTTTCACTTCAACCCGGCGGCCAGAGGTCCGCATCCCCCCGCTCGAAATCGGGTACACGTAAACTCCCCGCACATTCGGCCCCGTCTGGTCTCTCACCGAAAGGAACCGCAAAGGATTCAAAGCATGTTCACTTTTCGTGTCACGCACTTCGAAATGTAAATGAGGCCCACCCGAAGAACCGGAATTCCCACTATAAGCAATCGTATCACCCGCACGAAAACGAAGTTCATAATTCAACACATTCTCGTCCACTTCGAATGACTCTTTATTATATTGTATATCTCTCACTATTTTTGCCAGCCGGGATGAAAAACGGCTTAAATGACCATATACCGTGGTGATTCCCCCTTCATGCTCTAGATACAAAGCATTCCCATACCCCGTGGCAGAAACCTTTACACGGGCTACAACACCGTCTTTCACGCAAATCACCGGTAGGCCTTCACGTCCTCCGGTTTTAAAATCCAATCCCGAATGCAAGTGTGTTGCTCTAAGTTCTCCAAAATTCCCACTCAATAGCGGAACATTTTTCAACGGGTAAAGCAATGTATCCGTTTGAGCGCAAACATTTGATGATAAAAGAAGTAACACCGATAACAAAACTTCAAACCCTCTCCACATTATTTTATTTGTCATAAAAAAACCATTAAATCCATTGCAAAATTAATAACACTCTTGATATTTAAAAGAAATTATTCTATCTTTGTGGTGTAAAGATTATGTTATGACAGCAAAACAAGATGCCGTTATTAACGAGCTAAACACGAAAGTTGAACGACTGATAAAACTATATATATCCTCACTGGACAAAAACAGAGAGATGGATTCAGAGATAAAAGAACTTAGGATTCAAATCGAGCGGATGAAAAGTGAGAACATGAAATTACATGAAGAAATCAAAACATTGAAGGTGGCTGCAGCTATCTCGACCGGAGAAGGAAGTTCCGAGGCCAAAAATAGAATAAGCCAACTTGTGCGGGAGATTGATAAATGTATTGCTCTTTTGAATAATTAAATATGAATGATAAACTTACTATTACGCTAAATATAGCCGGTAGGCCCTGCGTTCTGACCATAGAGAGAGAGGAAGAAGAGGAGATCAGAAAAGCCGCTCAACTGATTAATAGTAAGATCGCAAAATATAGGGAGAAGTATGCAACTGCTGATCCTGTTGATTTTCTAGCCGTTACCGCATTACAATTCACGGTAAAGATGCTGGAAGCTGAAAGGCGAAACGACGTGGAGCCAATATTGGACGAGGTAGAGAAGATTAGTAACAGGCTTGACGAAGTTATGAAAGAGTAAAAAAGAAAGAGTTCTTTGAAAAGGAAATAGATATACCCGCATTATTTCGTATTTAACTGGAAAACTCAACACTTAACCAATTAGAGTGAAGCTTAGTTAGCCAAAAACAGGCCTCAACCCTTCGGGGTTCCTTCGGGACGGTGGAAGTTTGAATCTAACGGCAGCTCTACCCGTGTCTAACAGGGGTTTTTTAAAGAAGAAATGATGCGGGTTTTTTATATGAATAAAAAACACCAAAATATATTATATAACTATAAATTCAAGTTTCGAATATGATAACAATAATAATTACCGGTGTTATTGCTCTAATAGTGGGATTCGTTCTCGGATACCTGCTAATCAATATGACCTTGAAATACAGGAGCAAAAACATCATTAAAGAAGCGGAAGCAGAGGCGGAAGTAATTAAAAAAGACAAGATTTTGCAAGCAAAGGAGAAATTCCTGCAGATAAAGGCTGAACATGAGAAACAAGTAAATGCCCGTAATAGCAAAATTCTTCTAGCAGAAAACAAGCTAAAACAAAAAGACGCCGAGTTGGCCCGCAAAATGGAAGAGTGCCAACGCAAAATCAAAGATGTGGAGACACAACAAGAGACTTTGGACGCCCAGAAAGAATTACTGGAAAAGAAACACGCCGAACTGGATAAATTCAAAAAACAACAAATCGAGCAGCTAGAGGCTATTTCCGGAATGTCTGCCGATCAAGCAAAGGAAAAGTTAATCAGTTCTTTAAAAGACGAGGCTGAAACCGAAGCGATGTCATACGTAAACGAAATTATGGAAGAGGCGAAAATGACGGCAAACATGGAGGCGAAAAAGATCGTGGTAAAAACCATTCAACGGGTGGCCACGGAAACTGCTACCGAGAATGCTGTATCTATATTCCATATTGATTCGGACGAGATCAAGGGCCGTATTATCGGACGAGAAGGACGTAACATCCGGGCGTTGGAAGCAGCCACCGGAGTTGAAATCATCGTGGACGATACCCCGGAAGCAATCGTACTCTCCGGATTTGATCCGGTAAGGCGTGAAATCGCTCGTCTTTCGCTCCACCAGTTAGTTACCGACGGACGTATTCATCCGGCACGGATCGAAGAAGTAGTCAATAAGGTGAAGAAACAAATCGAAGAAGAGATTATTGAAACCGGAAAACGTACAACCATTGATTTGGGTATTCACGGGTTGCATCCGGAATTAATCCGGTTGGTCGGCAAAATGAAATACCGTTCTTCTTACGGGCAGAATTTATTACAGCATGCCCGCGAAACAGCCAATCTTTGTGCTATCATGGCTGCAGAACTAGGTTTGAACGTGAAGAAAGCAAAACGTGCAGGTCTATTGCACGATATCGGTAAAGTACCCGATGACGAACCGGAATTACCGCACGCTATTCTTGGTATGCGCCTAGCAGAGAAATACAAGGAGAAACCAGATATTTGTAACGCTATCGGTGCCCACCACGAAGAAATTGAGATGACTACCTTAATAGCCCCGATCGTTCAGGCTTGTGATGCAATCTCAGGTGCCCGCCCAGGAGCAAGACGGGAAGTAGTTGAGTCATATATCAAACGCTTGAAAGAAATGGAAGACCTGGCACTCTCTTACAATGGAGTCGTCAAGACATACGCCATTCAAGCTGGACGCGAATTGCGGGTTGTTGTTGGTAGCGAAAAAGTTTCTGACGCAGAAGCAGAGAAAATTTCATACGAGATCGCTAAAAAGATCCAAGACGAAATGACCTATCCCGGACAGGTAAAAGTCACGGTGATTCGGGAAACTCGCGCCATAAATTATGCAAAATAATTAAAAGTCCAGCCATTTCGGCTGGACTTTTAAGTTACAGGTTACAATGGCAGGTTACAGGTTCAAAGCCGAAAGCTTTACTTGTAACCTGTAACTTTTTAATCCCACCGTTCCGGCCGGATTAAAAAACCCCAAACATTTGTCCCGTATTATTTGTTTTACTAAATTTGGTTGCTCAAAAAATAACAATATATGGAGCCAATAAAATCATCAGAATTAATCACGAACGATGACGGGAGTGTTTTTCATCTCCACCTTTATCCCGAAGATCTGGCAGAACAGGTGATCCTCGTGGGTGATCCCGCCCGAGTAGAAATGATTGCCTCATATTTCGAGAAAATAGAAGTTAGGAAAAATGACCGGGAGTTCTGTACCATCACCGGCTATTATAAGGGGCATCGCATATCGATAATCTCTACCGGTATCGGAGCAGATAACATCGACATCGTGATGAATGAACTGGATGCTTTGGTCAATATTGACTTACACACTAAAGAGATTAAAAAAGAAAAGAAAACATTAAATATCGTACGTATCGGGACTTCCGGCTCCGTACAGGCTGATGTGCCCGTACATTCATTCGTGATCTCGGAAATGAGTCTCGGTATTGACGGGGTATTACGTTTTTACCGGGATAACGAAATGGTATGTGATACCGCTTTCGAAGAGGCCTTTATCAAGGAATGTCACTGGACTCCTTTAGCAGCCCGCCCATATGCGGTAAAAGCATCTCCAAAATTGGTAGACAAACTACACACGGAAGGTGTTACCGTGAAAGGTGTCACGCTGACTGCAAACGGATTCTACGGACCTCAGGGACGAGTACTCCGATTACCTATCGAAATGCCGACGGTAAATGACGAGATCGCCCGCTTCAGATTCGGAAATTATAAAATTGTCAACTACGAGATGGAAAGTGCCGCCATTGCCGGCCTAGCCGCCCTCATGGGACATCAGGCAACCACAATTTGCTTGATCATTGCCAACCGGGCTAACGGAGATGCCTCAGCCAATTACAAACCGCACATGAAGAAACTTATTGAATATACATTAAATTCTCTCATACGTTAATTACTTATTAATTATGATTCAAAGGATTCAAACTATTTACTTGCTCGTGGTAGCAATCATCATGACGCTCCCATTGTATGTACCGATTGCCCAACTGTTTATCCCGAATGATGCAAGTTATAACTTTTTTACTTATGGTGTGGTTCTCATTGGAGAAAGCAACGTGTTACAAGCCCACTACTGGGCCCTGTTGATCCTGAATATTTTCACGATCGGGGTTCCTCTAGTGAACATTTTCCTATTTAAAAAACGTTTTCTCCAATTGCGCTTATGCATCGTGGAAATTATTTTATTGATCGGCACCATTATTTTGATGTGGTATCACATCAATCAATTTGCAGATAAAATGAACGCCGAGATCCTTTATAAATTCAGCCTTATATTGCCCGTGATCTGCATCATTTTCACGTACCTAGCCATAAGGGGAATTTTTAAAGACATCAAACTACTCAAATCTTTTGACAGAATTCGATAATTATCAAAATAATCATAAACCAATAACTAAAAATGAGAAAAGTACATTTACTGGTTACATTAGCGTTAGTTTGTTGCACCACATACACGATGGCCTGCACAAACTTCCTATTCACGAAAGGAGCAACGAAAGACGGGTCGACAATGGTTACTTATTCCGCTGACTCTCATGTTTTATATGGAGAATTGTATCACTGGCCCGCACAAGACTGGCCTGCCGGAAGTATGCTTGATGTTTACGAGTGGGACACCGGCAAATTTATGGGCAAAATCCCGCAAGTAGCCCACACCTACAACGTGGTAGGAAACATGAACGAGCATCAGCTTGCTATTTCTGAAACGACTTTCGGGGGACGCAAAGAACTGGCATCCCAGACAGGGGCCATTATAGATTACGGTAGTGCTATATACATCACATTGCAACGTGCAAAAAATGCCCGTGAAGCCATTGTGGTGATGACCGACTTAATTGAAAAATACGGTTGGGCAAGTAGTGGTGAATCTATCTCTATCATTGACCCGAATGAGGTATGGATTATCGAGATCATCGGTAAGGGAGAAGGAGAAAAAGGAGCTGTTTGGGTAGCACGTATGGTTCCGGACGGATATGTTTCCGCTCATGCAAACCAAGCCCGTATCACGACTTTCCCGTTAGAAGGCAAAACTTCTATCTCTTCTGATAAAATGAACAAGATTTACGATCCGAATATTACCACCGTGTATTCTAAGGATGTGATCTCTTTCGCAAAAGAAAAAGGATTTTATCCCCAAGATGGGAAAAATAAGGATTTCAGTTTCTCAGACACTTACGCTCCGGTAGACTTCAGCGGGGCTCGTGCCTGTGAAATCCGTGTTTGGGCATTCTTCAATGCTGTAAATCCGGACATGGCTCAATACTGGGACTATGCAACAGGGAGAAATATCCAACGGGACAGCAAAGGTTACGCAACCAACCGTATGCCGTTATGGATTAAACCCAGCGAAAAAGTTGATGTCATGCAAGTGATGGATTTCATGCGTGATCACTTGGAAGGAACCGAACTGGATATGAGCAAGGATATGGGTGCCGGTCCGTACGAATGTCCTTACAGATGGCGTCCGATGAGTTTCAAAGTAGACGGAAAGGAATATGTTCACGAAAGGGCAACAGCTACCCAACAAACCGGATTCACGTTTGTAGCACAATGTAGAAGCTGGCTACCCGATGAAATCGGTGGAATTCTTTGGTTTGGCGTGGATGATGCAGCCAGTACCGTGTATTTCCCGATGTATTCAGCAGCCACGGAAGTACCTTTTGCATTCGCTGTCGGTAACGGTAGTATGATGGAATTCACCAATAAAGCAGCCTTTTGGGTATTCAACCAAGTAACGAACTTCGCCTACACCCGCTATAACTTAATTCACCCGGAAATCCGAGCAAAACAAGTTGCATTGGAAAAACAATACGTGGATTTCGTCCAAATGATCGATGCAGGAGCCAAAGAAATGTTAGCCCAGAATAAAGAAGCTGCAATTAAATTTATTACGGACTTTTCTTGCCGTACAGGAAATCATCTGGTGGACACGTGGAGAGATTTCTATGGTTACTTGTTCTGCAAATTCATGGACGGTAACGTGAAGACCGCAATCCCTGGAGAGAAAAATCCGAAAGTAGAGCAACCCGCTTTACCGGAATGGTATCTCCGGATGATCATCGAACAAACAGGTAAAAAACTTGAGGTCGTAGAATAAATTCTACGCTCAAATTTTAGTACAGGTTGCGAATTGAGCCTACGGCTCTGCAAGTTGCAGGCTTCATGAAACAAGAAAGAACCGAAATAAAATAAATATTCCGATGCTTGCATCGGAATATTTATTTTCCTACCTTTGCCACTCGATTTCAAAACGTACGTAGTCTCTTACATAAAAAGACTGAGGTCGTAATACTGCGTTCGATAAATAAACTTTTTAAAATAAAGATAATGGATTTAATTAAAATTGCGGAACAGGCTTTTGCTCAAGAAAACGCTATTGAGATTCCTTCATTCAACACGGGTGATACTATTAGTGTACACTACAAAATTAAAGAAGGAAACAAAGAACGTATCCAGGTTTTCAGAGGTGTTGTTATCCAAATCAAGGGTACAGGAACGACCAAAACCTTTACGGTTAGAAAAATGTCTGGTAACGTTGGTGTAGAACGTATCATCCCTTTCAATTCTCCTTATATTCACGCAATCGAGGTGAACAAGAAAGGTGTTGTTCGTAGATCTAGAATCTTCTATTTCCGTAAACTTACCGGAAAGAAAGCAAAAATTAAAGAGAAGAAATTTTAATTTAAGCTTTAGCCATATAAAAAAGCCTCGTGTTAAACGAGGCTTTTTTAATTCTTCCAAAATTTCTTCGCTGAAACGTAACAATTTAATTCCAAAATCCATATTATTCATTTAGGAAAATCCTAACTTTGCAAGAAGGTAAATAAAATGATTACTTATGGAAAATAATGACATCATAAAAATAGCTAGAGCCAAAGCCGAAAAATGGTTAGACAAGGCTTATGACGAAAAAACACGTACCGAGGTAAAACGCATGTTGGAAAACACGGACCCAACGGAATTAGTCGAATCGTTTTACAACGATCTGGAATTCGGGACCGGTGGTTTACGAGGAATCATGGGTGTGGGAACCAACCGAATGAACATCTACACGGTCGGTGCTGCAACTCAAGGTTTTTCAAACTATATCAACAAAATGTTCCCGAATGAAAAAAAGGCCGTGTGTATCGGTCATGACTGCCGTCATAACTCCCGGCTCTTTTCAGAAACAGCCGCCAATATTTTCTCTGCCAATGGCATACACGTCTACCTGTTCGAGGACTTGCGCCCCACACCTGAAATGTCATTTGCCATCCGCGAGTTAGGCTGTAAAGGAGGTGTCATTCTTACCGCCTCTCACAACCCGAAAGAATACAACGGCTACAAGGCCTACTGGGATGATGGATCACAACTTGTCCCTCCACATGATAAAAACGTAATCAATGAAGTTAAAAAAGTACAAGTTGCGGATATTAAATTCGAGGGGGTACCGGAGATGATCACGGTGTTAGGAAAAGACTTTGACAAAAAATACTTGGATAAAGTGAAAACATTGAGTCTTTCTCCGGAAGCCATACAAAAAGAACACGATTTAAAAATCGTCTTTACCCCACTACACGGAACCACTTACGAGCTTGTTCCTGCCTCTTTACGTAACTGGGGATTCACGAACATTCACACCGTAGCGGAACAGAGCATACCGGATGGAGATTTTCCGACCGTGGCATCCGCTAACCCGGAAGAACCGGCAGCATTCAAGATGGCCTTGGATCTGGCTCGTAAAATCGATGCAGATTTAGCCATGGCTTGTGACCCGGACGGAGACCGTATCGGTATTGCCGTAAAAAATGATACGGGAGAGTGGACGCTATTGAACGGGAACCAGACCAATATTATTTTCACGGAATACATCATCCGCAGAAAAAAAGAACTGAACCAGCTCAAAGGCGGGGAATACACGGTGAAAACCATAGTCACTACCGAATTAATTAAAGATATCGCAGAAAAGAATCATATCATCTGTTATGACGTGTACACCGGATTCAAATGGATTGCCGATGTTATCCGCAAAGAAGGTGGAGAGAAATTCATCGGCGGCGGGGAAGAATCCTTTGGTTATATGCCGGGAGCATTCACCCGAGACAAAGACGGGGTTTCCGCCACATCATTAATGGCCGAAATTGCTGCATGGGTAAAGATGCAAAATAAAACACTATACTCTTTCCTCAAGGAAATCTATGCTAAATACGGATTCTCACAAGAGAGAATGATTTACATAGTCCGTAAAGGTTTAAGCGGGGCACAGGAGATCAAAGCCATGATGGAAGAGTTCCGCCACAACACTCCGAAAGAAATCAACCACAGCCCAGTTATGTTGAAGAAAGACTACCTTTCACTGGAAGCGACCAACCTACAAACAGGGGAAAAAACTCACATCGATTTCGAGACAAAAAGTGATGTATTACAATTTTTCCTAGCTGACGGCAGTAAGATTTCCGTTCGTCCTTCCGGTACCGAACCTAAGATTAAATTCTACTTTGAAGCACGGACGCAAATGAAAGATATAAATGACTATGAACGGGCACAACAGGAAGCTAATACTCGTATTGATGCGATCATCAAAGATCTAAAAATTCAATAATTTATCAAGAATATAATATTAATATTCTTGCCTGAAAACTCCTCCGTCTGTTTTGCCGACGGAGGGAGTTCAATCGCCTAAAGTCTCTATCATTTCATCCTTGAAATTAATCAGATATAGTCTTTTACGCGCCCTAGTAAAAGCCGTGTATAACCAACGCCAATATTCATCATCACAAGTCTCCTCTCCCAACCATCCCGGATCGACAAATACCGCATCCCATTGGCCTCCCTGAGCTTTATGACAAGTGACAGCATAAGCAAATTTAATTTGCAAAGCATTATAATATTCGTTTTCCTGAATCTTCTTAAACCGCTTCTGTTTAGAAGGTATATCCAGATAATCCTCCTCCACGGCCATATACAGCCGTCGATAGTCTTCATAACTCAATGTCGGTTGTTCCGTGGTCAAGGTATCCAGCATAACCCATGCCGTGATTTCTTCCTCGTAACCGTAAATACTTAAACGGGTATTGACAAAATGGAAACCATATAAATCCTTATATTTCCCCACTTTCTCCACCGTGGCAATATCCCCATTCGCAATAAAATCCACCTTATCATATTCCGCCCCCCAGAAATAGTTATTTTTCACGATCATAACCTTATCCCCACTACTAAAAGCATCTTCCCGGTAAAGAATTCGAGCCCGTATTCCCTCGTTAAAACGATTCGCTCGTTTATTTGAACGGCAAATCACCATGGTTTCGTCCATTCCGAATGAACTATAACATTGGTCCAGTTCTTCCAGCAATTCACCTCCACTTACCCGAATAATATCTGGGAATCCCGCCACCCGAAGCAAAAGTTTAGCCAAAGGTCCTGCCCCGATCATTTCCCGCACCCGGGTAGCATTGTAGAGAATTCCGGATTGCTCCGATTGCCGCATAATATCAGTCAAATTCGCCTCATATATCTCCATCCCGTAACTCGCTTGCAAAAAATCAGCCTCCAAAGCCGGACTGATATCCACTCCTATCGGGGGTAATTGAGCCGTATCCCCAATTAATACCAAGCGATTATTCCTACCGTTATATACGAACTCGACTAAATCATCCAGCAAGGACCCCGTTCCGAAATTCGAATCTTGAGTCCCCATTGAAATCATGGATGCCTCATCCACGAAAAAGAGTGTGTTGGCATTCCCGTTAAATCCCAAATTGAATATTCCAACTCCCTCCTGTGCCTTTTTTTGTCGGTAAATCTTTTTATGTATCGTAAAAGCAGGCTGATGAGAATAACCAGCAAATACTTTCGCCGCTCTTCCTGTCGGAGCCAATAAAACTACCCGTTGTTCAAATTGCAGTAATGTATTCACGATGGCCGCTACCAAAGAAGTTTTCCCTGTTCCGGCATATCCTTTCAATAAAAACAAACTTTCAGGATGACGATCAAAGAGAAAAGCTAAAAAATTCTTCATCGCAGCCTGTTGTGTAGGGGAAAAATCGAATCCAAACTTCTCTTTTACAATACGTTCAAAATGTTCATTTATCATCACTAAATTTAATAGACAAAAGTGTGCTGTGATCTTTTTTTTTTTTATATTTGCCAACACGACAATCCATTAAGGATGGGTTTGCGGTATCGTCAAAAAATACCGTGTAAAGATAGGAAAAAACAGCTTAATAATAACGAGAACTAACTTGTTTAATACATAATAAATATACTGACGAAAAAGATGAAAAAAATTATTATTCAAATTCTTTTAGCAGCTGCCGCTCTCTATCTGGGATATATGTGCTACCAAAGCGTGCAGAATCCTATTCAATTTCAAAAGTTAAAAAAACAGAGATACGATAGGGTTATCCAAAAACTGAAAGATATCAGAACAGCTCAAGATGCTTTCAAAAGTATCCATGGAACATACACCAGTAGTTTCGATTCATTGATCAATTTCGTGAAATACGATTCATTAAAAACTGTGCGCTCTATTGGAGAACTTACCGATGACCAACTTGAAGAAGGTATGACGGAACAAGAGGCTTTGAAGAAAGGGTTGATTATCCGTGATACGATAAGAGTTGCCGCTTTGGAACAATTATTCGGTAAAGACTACCCTATTGATGATCTTCGTTATGTTCCTTTTACCAAAAAGAAACATGAATTCTTAATGGGTACTAATATGATTTGGACTGATTCTGGTATTGAAGTTCCCGTTTTCGAAGCTCGTATTTCTAACATGGTCATCTTTGAAGACCTGTTCGACGAATATGAAGATGCCATTTTGGAAGAAAACGGAGAAAGAATCAGATTAAACAAATACCCGGGATTAAAAGTGGGTAGCGTACAAGAGGCAAACAATAACGTGGGTAACTGGGAGTAATTTCTAGTTCGTAAACGAATAAATACATGCAGAACGTTTATTTTGTTGACTCCAATTTTACTTACGAATCATCTAAGAAATCAATATTATCCATCCGTTATGCAACGGATGGATTTTCATTTTGCATACATGATGAAAAGGACAAGCTAGTCGTGTTTGTCCATGAGCCTCATGCTACAGATTCCAGAGAAGCTGCAGTAGCCAAATTGAAGAATTACATGGTGAACGATGCTATCTTAAACCTCCACTTCAAAAAGGTGTACATCATGCCATGCTTCAAGGAAAAGCTACTGGTGCCAGAAGCCTTTTTTAACAAAACCAATATAACCACTTTATACACGGTCAATCAGGAAGTATCACCGGACGACACGATCCTATACCACCATATAGAGGGGATAGAAGCCTATCTCGTGGAAACGGTCATTTCCTCGTTTCATGATTTCGTACGGGAACATTTTCCCGTGGTTCAAATCGTGAATGGAGCATTCCCTTTCATATTAGGAGCGATGGGTAAAGCTCTACGAGACACGGAGCAAATCTTCTTGGACATTCAAGACAATTATTTTGACCTGCTATTTATTCGGAACTCTAGTATTCAACTATTTAACACGTTTAACTATAAGGCAACGACAGATATCGTATACTTCGTATTAAATTGTATTAAAGAGTGCGAGGTCAAGCAGGAGAAAGTACATCTTTCCATTTGTGGTCCGGCAATCAAGGATAACAAACTAAAAGAATTACTTTCGCTTTATCTCCCCAATCCCTATTTTGCCAGGGAACCCCTATTAAATGGTATTCTTCACGATAAAGAATTCAACAGCTCTTATTTTACTCATTTGCTAAATCTTCATCGATGCGGATTATAAGCGGCACACACAAAGGTAAAATTATCACACCTGACAAAAATTTCAAGGCTCGTCCGACAACGGACTTCGCCAAAGAGAATTTATTCAACGTTCTCAATAATCATATAGATATTGAAGATGCATCTGTACTGGACCTTTTTGCTGGTACGGGAAGCATCAGTTACGAATTTGCATCCCGAGGTGCCGGAAAAATAATTACTATCGAGCTGAACTATAACCACTACGCTTTTATTAAAAAGACAGCCAGCCAACTGGGATTTAAAAACATGACCATTTTCAAAACAGACGTGTTTATCGCCTGTAAAAAACTGAACGGAACAGTCTTTGACATTATTTTTGCAGATCCTCCTTACAACTTAGAAAAAATCAACGATATCCCAGCTGCTATCTTCAATAACGATCTACTGGCCCCGGACGGGATCGCCGTTATCGAACATCCCGGTACCGTAGACTTTTCCTCGGAACCAAACTTTTTTGAACACCGCCAATACGGTAGTGTTAATTTCTCAATCTTCAAAAGACAATAAACAAACCTAATAAATGTGGTAGGAACATACCACTTTACAGGATAGGAAGGTAAGGTTTGTTTTCATGCCTGAATTCCCCTGTCGTTTCGGGGAAGGGTGTTGGTTTGCAATAAATTCATATACAAGTTCTACAAACGTAACATTGATGTAACGAAATCGTATTATTTAAGAAACCTTTTCAATCTACTTTAGCTGCCGAAAACAAAAGGTATTTAATTTTAATATTAACTAAAAGTTTGACAAATGAAAAGGATTTTAACTAGTGTGGTTTTAGCTGCTATTTGCTTAAGTAGTTTCGGACAGAAACAAGAAGAGAAGAAGAAATTCCAAATCAAGGGACAACCCATCGTTACTGTTTTTGCAAACTATCACGCTGGAATTGGAAATGCAAATAAAGAATCCGGATTTGCACTGGATCGTGCTTACCTAGGATATCAATTCTCCCTGACAGAAAAATTAAGCGGAAAAGTTGTTTTTGATATGGGTTCAACTAAAGTTTCAGGTTCAGACCTTGAAAGAGTAGCGTATATCAAAAATGCCATGTTAAGCTGGAAAACAGGTAACTTTTCGTTGGATTTCGGTTTAATCGGTTTGGAACAATTCAACGTACAGGAAAAATTCTGGGGATACCGTTATATCATGAAATCTTTCCAAGACGAGTACAAATTCGGTTCTAGCGCAGATATGGGTATCTTGGGTAAATACAAATTCACGAAATGGCTCTCTGCCGACATCACGATCAGTAACGGGGAAGGTTACAAAAAATTGAATGGTGATAACAAATACAGATATGCCGTAGGTGCCACGATTCTTCCCGTCAAAAATTTAACTCTTCGTGCCTACTATGATCTCGCTAGCAAAAATGTTGAAGGAGACGAAACAAAAGATCAACAAAATTTAGCCTTTTTTGCCGGATACAAACACGAGTTATTCTCTATCGGAGCCGAATACAACCAAATGTATAACACTAAATTCAAAGAAGATAACGACCAATCCGGATTCTCCGTTTATTCTACTATCAAACTAGAAGACCAATTCAACCTTTTCGGAAGATATGATAACTTAGGTTCTAAAGATGATTGGAGTAGTGCCGACGGACAACGTATTTTAGTAGGTATTCAATATGCCCCGATCAAACAACTAAAAATTGCCCCGAATTTCTCAACCTGGAATCCAAGAGAAGGAAAATCAAGCTCTTTCGTCTATCTGAACATCGAATTCAAGCTGTAACATTAATGTAACAAATGTGTAACATTCATGTAACAAGATTCATCTAAACTTGCAGTGTAATAAATGAATCAGAAGACGTTAAAATTAATACTATCAGAAATGAAAAATTTATTTATCCTTATTTTGGTTATCGCCATTGCAGCTTGCGGAAACTCGAAAAAGAACAAAGAGTCTGAAAGCAAAAAAATGAACATTGCTGCTGCCGGAGCAACTTTCCCCTTACCATTCTACAACTTAGCCTTCAAGACCTACCAAGAGAAAACGGGTAATACCGTAACTTATGGTGGCATCGGTAGTGGCGGTGGAATCAGAAGCCTGAAAGACAAAATTGTTGATTTCGGAGGATCAGATGCTTACTTATCTGACGCAGAAATGCAAGAGATGCCCTATGCAACCATACACATCCCTACTTGCATGGGAGCTGTAGTTATGGCCTACAATTTACCGGAAGTAAAAGAATTAAAACTTTCCGGAGAAGTTGTTGCCGACATCTATCTGGGCAAAATCACCAAATGGAATGATGCTAAAATTCAGGAATTAAATCCCGGAATAACTCTTCCGAACAAAGAATTAACCCCTGTATACCGTTCAGACGGTAGTGGGACCACCTTTGTTTTCAGTGACTATCTAACAAAAGTAAGCAATGATTGGAAAGAAAACGTGGGTACCGGAAAATCATTGAAATGGCCAGCAGGCTTGGCTGCCAAAGGTAATCCCGGAGTAGCCGGAACGATCAGCCAAACTCCCGGGTCAATCGGGTACGTGGGATCAGAATATGCTTTTTCTCTGAACATCCCGATGGCACAAATGAAGAATTCTTCCGGTAATTTCATCACACCGAACACGGAAAGCATTTCCGCAGCCGCAAAAGGTAATATTCCGGCAGATACCCGTACCATGATCACGAACTCTTCCGCTCCGGACGCTTACCCGATCAGTTGTTTCACCTGGATCATTCTCTACAAGGAACAAGCTTATGCAAACAGATCTTTCGCTCAAGCAGAAGCAACCGTGAAATTACTTGATTGGATGTTAAGCCCGGAAGCACAAGCATTGACTACAAAAGTTCACTACTCTCCCCTCCCCCAATCAGCCGTGGCTAATGCCAAAACACTATTAAACTCTATAAGTTTCGAAGGCAAAAAAGTCCTGAATTAATAAAGTTACACGATTACAGGTTACAAGCTAAATCTTGTAACCTGTAACTTGTAACCTGTAACTTGCAATAATTATGCGTGATCTTATTTTTAAACGGCTACTCTCTGTTTGTTGTATCCTGATTCTACTGATTAGTGCCGGCATGATCTATTCACTTGTCAGCGGTTCTATCCCGGCCCTCAGTCATTACGGATTTTTCCAGTTTATCGGGTCAACCGAATGGGACCCCCATCCGGAGAGAGAGACTTATGGAGCCCTTTCGTTTATCGTGGGTACCCTCCTAACTTCTTTTCTCGCTCTCATATTCTGTATCCCGTTTTCGTTACCCGTGGCACTTTTCACGGGCGAGTTCTTTCGAGGTAAAAAAATAGCCACATTCATCAGTTCCATCATAGACCTACTCGCCGGAATTCCTTCTATCGTGTATGGTTTATGGGGATTCTACACCTTCCGCCCGATCATCATAGAAATGGGTGTCAATTCACAGGGATTCGGAGTATTAACCTCATCCATAATTTTAGCTATTATGATTATCCCCTATGCATCCTCTCTCAGTGGAGAATTCATATCAATGGTTCCCAACGAACTGAAAGAGGCCGCATACAGCTTGGGAGCCACCCGTTACGAGGTTATTAGAACTGTCACTTTCCCCACCGCCGGTTCCGGTGTATTTGCCAGTTACATTCTAGCTTTGGGACGAGCTCTTGGAGAAACAATGGCAGTAACCATGCTTATCGGTAACACCAATAACTTACCGACCTCGCTGGCAGACACGGGTAACACAATGGCCAGTATCATCGCCAACCAATTCGGAGAGGCCGACGGACTGAAGTTAAGCTCCCTAATTGCTATCGGGTTATTATTATTCCTGATCACGGCAATTATTAATCTCATAGCAAAACTCATCATCAAGAAACTTAATTGATTGCAACAATGAGTAGTTTAAGATATAGAACGATTAAAAACAAGGTTTTCTTCTGTACGACCTGTTTCCTCGCCTCCCTAACGGTAATTCCGTTATTCGCCATCATCTGGGAATTAATCAAAAAAGGATACAAACAGATTAATTGGAATTTTTTCACAGAAAGTGCTCCAAGCACCTTGGACGCCATGTTGGCCAAAGGTACGGGAGACATTATCCCCGGAGGTATTGCCAACGGAATCACCGGAACGTTACTCATGGTTGTCCTAGCCGCAATTATTGCTATCCCTATCGGAATCATGGTCGGAATTCATCTCTCGGAACACCCGAAGACTAAATTTTCGAACATTACTCGTTTCTTGACAGATCTGATTCAAGGCAGTCCTTCCATCGTAATTGGTATTATTGCTTATGCTTGGGTCGTGAAACCCCTCGGTAGTTACTCGGCCCTTGCAGGAAGCGTCGCCCTCAGCATCATGATGCTTCCGTTGATCGTGCGTTCCACGGAAGAAACCTTAAAGATGCTTCCGGGAAGTTTAAAAGAAGCCGGACTTGCCCTAGGAGCCTCTTACACCAGTGTCATTCTGAAAGTATTGTTACCCGCAGCCTTCGGGGGATTATTCACGGGAATCTTACTGGCCATTTCTCGGGTCATGGGAGAAACCGCCCCCCTAATGTTAACTGCCCTGGGTAGCACTGCTATCAACTGGGACGTACTGAAACCGACGAGTGCAGTCCCCTTGCTGATTTGGGAGTTTTACAACGATCCGAATTTGATTGACATGATTTGGAGTTCTTCTCTCTTCTTGTTAATGTTAATCCTAACCCTCAATATTATAGCAAAACAAATTGCAAAAAAATGGAGAGTTCAATAATTTTAAATTTTAAATTGCATTACATACAGACGTTCAATCTAAAATTTAAAATCTAAAATCTAAAATCAATATGGTTATCACAAATCCTATATTACAACTGAAAAAAGTTTCCATCTCATATACCCCGGGAAAAAATGCGGTAGAAGAGGTCAGCGCAGATATTGCTGAAAAGAAAATCACGGCTATCATGGGCCCCTCCGGATGTGGAAAGAGTACCTTGTTACGGGCAATCAATCGAATGCATGAATTATACCCGGATATTAAGACCATGGGAGAGATTCTCTTGAATGGGAAAAACATATTAAAGACAAATCCAATGGAAGTACGACGTATGGCAGGAATGGTTTTCCAACGTCCGAACCCCTTTCCCACGATGAGTATCTATGACAACGTGATCGCCGGATATAAATTAAACGGTATCACGCTCCCCAAACAAGAAAAAGACCAGTTAGTAGAGGAAAGCCTCAAAAACGTGGGGTTATGGGATGAAGTGAAAGACTCCCTGTTCAAGAAAGGGACCTTCCTTTCCGGAGGCCAGCAGCAGCGGTTATGCATTGCCCGGGCTCTTTCACTAAAACCGAAAGTTTTACTAATGGATGAACCGACCTCGGCCCTAGACCCGATTGCCACCAATCGAATCGAAGAGTTGTTACTGGATCTGAAAAATGAATTCACGATCCTGATTGTCACACACAATATGTCACAGGCAGCCCGAATATCGGATTACTCGATGTTCATGTACCTCGGTCATTTAATTGAATACGATGAAACACAAAAAATGTTCACGAACCCGAGTGACAAACGCACAGAAGAGTACTTAACAGGACAATTCGGATAAAGTAACCTTTGTGATTTATGATTTTAGATTTCGACAGCGTGAACGTTTGCTTTCGACAAGTTACAGGTTCTTTCATCCCTTAACTTAAACTCTAAATTCTCGACTTTTATCTTTTAGTTTATAACTTTTAGCTTACAACGCATGACTACCATAAGAGAAAAATATTTGGAAAAGATCAAAGAAGACTTTGAAGTCTTATCTACCATCGTACTACAACAGATGGGACTCGTTATCAGCGCAACCCACGACAATAAAGACAGTGAATTATACACAAAAATCGAACATAATGAAGTTATCATTGATGGTCTGGAAGTAAAAATCAGGGATGAAGTTATCAACTCCATCGTACTTTACAGTCCCAGAGCCAGTGACTGCCGAAAAATCATGTCCTACCATGATATGACAGCCTACCTGGAGCGTATCGGTGATCTATTGCTAAACATTGCGGATTTCCTTTGGGAAATAGAACTACAGGGTTCTCTTTACACATCTTTCCATCCGACCATTTTATTACAACTGGAAACAGTGAAAAAAATGACTCAAAATGCTATCTTTGCTTTTACGTGTGAAGACGAAAGTTTGGCAAAAGAGATTATCCGGACGGATGACCTCGTGGACAAGAACCACAAAGAAATCATCCACGGGATACCTCTTCACTTTGTCGGCAAAACGATCAAAGATCAAGATATGCTGGATGCCCTTTCCCTCAGTGGAATGTCATACAACATTGAACGAATCGGGGATAACGCCACAAACATCGCTGAAGCGGCCATCTATTTGATGGAAGGAAAGAATGCAAAACATATTCATAATAACTAAATTTTGGTGCAATGGATAAACAACGAATTCTAGTAGTTGACGACGAGGAGGATTTGAGAGAAATTTTAAAATTCAATTTGGAAAGCGAAGGTTACTCGGTTGATACCGCCCCTTCTGCCGAAGAGGCGTTGAAAATATTAGCCGAAGAATATGATTTAATTCTACTGGACGTGATGATGGGAGGAATGTCAGGATTCAAAATGGCAGAAAAACTCCGAAAAGACCTTCACAATTCCACTCCAATTATTTTCCTCACAGCCAAAGACACGGAAAATGATATGCTCACCGGTTTCAATATCGGAGGCGATGACTATATATCCAAACCCTTCTCGATCAAGGAAGTCTCTGCAAGAGTAAAAGCAGTCTTGAAGAGAGCGGGCGCCTTGAATGCTACCAATAAAAAACAGGTAATCGACATAGGCGAAATGCACATTGATTTAAGCACAAAATGTGTCTCCATTCATGACCGGCTCATCCCGATTACCAAAAAGGAATTTGAAATATTAAATATGTTAGCACAATCTCCCGGAAAAATATTCTCCCGCGAAGACATTCTTAATAAAGTGTGGAGCAATGACAGCTACGTACTCGAACGCACGGTTGATGTACACATCACCCGATTGAGGAAAAAACTGGGCGAACAAGGGAAGCACATCGCAAACCGTTCCGGGTATGGCTACTGCGTGGAACTTTAAACGTTAATCCAAAAACTATTTCCAATGAAATTATCCTATAAACAGAAGTTATTCATTTACTTCTTTATTGTATTTGCCGCCTTCACGGTTGTCATTATCTTTTTCCAGCAGAACCGGGAAAAAGCATACAAAACGGAAACTCTACGTACCACACTTGATGATTACTCCGACATCATTGCCCGTTACGTTCAACAACATCAGCTGATAAACAACGGGCAAATGGACTCTTTAAAAAATGTACTCACACTTATGCCATCCAACTTACGATTAACAATAGTTGATCATGCTGGCAAAGTCCTTTATGACAATAGTCTCACTAAAGAACAAGAGCTCGAGAACCACTTGCAACGTCCGGAGATACAAACGGCATTGATTCAAAAAACAGGAACCGCTATCCGACTTTCTAAAAGTACCGGAGTCGAGTACTACTATTTTGCGAAAGATTACATGAATTATTTTATCCGGGTAGCTCTCCCTTACGACATTGAAATCCAGAATTTTTTAAAGACGGACAACATATTCCTGTATTTCATCACTCTATTATTCTTTATCACGCTGATCTCGTTGATTTATATTTCCGATCGATTTGGTAAAGCGATTTCCGGACTAAAAGATTTTATCGTTTCGGCTGACAATCACAATATCAATTACACCAACATCCATTTTCCGAACACGGAATTAGGGGAGATTGGGGAAAAAATCATTCATAACTATCAACTTTTAGAAGAAAGTAACAAACAGATCAACGTGGAGCAGGAGAAACTTCTCCGTCATTTCCACTATTCAGACGAGGGTATTGCCATTTTCTCCGCTAACCGGGAAAAGATATATGCCAACACGCACTTCATCCAGTATCTGAATATCATCCTAGACGAACCGACATTCAAAGTTGAAAAACTTCTGGAACAACCGGATTTCAAAGAACTGAACGAATTCTTGCAAAAGAACACTCCGGTAAACCCGAATATCACCAATATCCCAGTGTACCAAAATAAGATCAGTAAAGGAGGTAAGCATTTTGCAGTGAAACTATTGATTTTCACGGACAACAATTTTGAAATCACTTTGAACAATATCTCTGAAAACGAGAAAAACAGACTCCTGAAACAAGAGATGACAAATAATATTGCCCACGAACTAAAAACTCCGGTAAGCAGTATTCGCGGTTATATTGAAACCCTTCTGGAGCAACCTAATATAACCCCTGACAAGCAACATTTCTTTTTAGAACGCACCTATTCACAAATCGTACGCCTATCCGACTTAATCCGGGATATTGCCTTAATCACCAAAACAGAAGAGGCATCCGAACTTTTCGACAAAGAACGAGTGGACATCCACAACACCTTGCAAGAGGCTATCGATGACTTGCATGACTCGATCATTGCACACGGGATCAACGTGAAAAATGAAATAAATCCTCAAACTATTATTGAAGGAAATAAAACATTAGTCTACGCCATATTCCGGAATCTCATTGAAAATTCCGTCAATTACGCCGGAGATAATATCACGATCGGGGTAAGCAACTATATGGAAGACAACGAATTTTACTACTTCTCCTACTATGACACGGGACAAGGGATAGAAGAAAATCATCTAAACCGGATTTTCGAACGTTTTTACCGGGTAGGCGAAGGACGTAGCAGACAAAATGGCGGTTCCGGTCTGGGGCTCTCCATTGTAAAAAATGCAGTTCTTTTCCATAAAGGAGACATTTCGGCGAAAAATAGGAAAGACGGAGGATTGGAATTTCTGTTCTCTCTGAAAAAAACTCTTTTCTAATTTATAAATCACAGCAAAACAATAAAAAATGGTTACCACGTATAGTAGGTAGCCATTTTCTATTGATTTTAACATTATTAGACGCAACCATTCGCACAATTATTCATCTAAGTAATGAAAACTAAAAACAACGAGTAATAAAAAGGGGATTAAAATGAAGTATCAAAAAGTAGTGACACTAATTATTCTTTTGCTCTCGGCGGCATTCGCCTTCACATCTTGTAATGATGACGGATATAGCTTGGACAAATTCTGGTTAGAAGTCGGTACGATTGAAAAAACAAGTGATCAAGATTACAAAATCATATTGGACAAAGGTCCCGTATTGTATCCATCCATTTCAAATGTACCGGCACGTTACTTAGAAAATAATATGCGTGTGTATGCGGATTTTACGATCCTGCAAGATGCAAATCCGGGAAGTAGCATAGATCATTACGTGCGAGTAAACGATCTGCAAAAACTTCTTACCAAACCTATTGTACCTTATACCGAAGCGATTAGTGACAGCTTGGGTAGAGATCCGATTGAATTACCAGAATACTGGATTGCCAACGATTTTATCACCTTTCGATTCTTTTATGCCGGAGGTGTTAAAAAACATATGGTCAACCTAACAATGCATGAAGAATTAACAGCGGACGGGAAAACCCTGTTAGAATTCAGACACAATGCCTATGAAGACCCGGAAAACAAAAGTCTTTACGGTTACGTTAGTTTCCCGCTAAAAGAAGTATTTAACGAAGTAACAGATTCCGTCCAGCTCCATATCAAGTACAAAGGTTTCGACGATGAAGAAAGAAGTATTGACATTACTTATCGTCCTCGTAAATAGGTCTCATAGTGACGATAAGATGTAACGAGGAGTTTTTGGTATCAAAACTCCTCGTATTCTTTTAGACACGAAATATATTTTTCTCAAGATTTTTCCACATAATGTTTGGTAATTCCGCAAAACTATCTATCTTTGTACCCGCTTAAAGCAAGCAATTGTTCTTTGAACAGAGGGGAGATACCAAAGTGGCCAACTGGGGCTGACTGTAACTCAGCTGACATCGTCTTCGTAGGTTCGAATCCTGCTCTCCCCACTATTTGCGGAAATAGCTCAGTCGATAGAGCACTAGCCTTCCAAGCTGGGGGTCGCGGGTTTGAGTCCCGTTTTCCGCTCTCATTTTAAAGCACTTACAAGCGTAGGTGCTTTTTTGTTTTAAGCGGTTTTAATGGTTTTTATCCCCCTCATGTAAGCAGAGATGTAAGCAAAAATCGCAACATAAATTACTATGAATGCGACAGTTAGCGTGATTTGTTACAAATCAAGACCTCAAAAAAATGGAGAATACCCTTTAACCCTCAGAATTACTAAAAACGGGCAAAGAAAATATCAATATCTAGGCATATCCGTGGAACTCAAACACTGGGACTTTCAAAAGAACAGACCAAAACCGAATTGTCCAAATAAAGAGTTAATCAACAAAATTATTCTGGAGAAAGAAAAAGAATACCAAGAGAAAATTTTAGAATTTAATTCGGAACAAAAAGAGTACACTGCGGCATCTCTGGTGGAAAACAAGCAAAAGAAGTTACAACTAAAAACTGTAAAAGAATTTTACGAACAACTCATCAAGGAATTTGAAGAAACGAATAAAGTCGGGAACAGGCTTATTTACAAAACATCCTTCAACTCTTTAAAAGCCTTCACGAGGAGCGATTTAAATTTCTATTTCAGTGATATTAATACAGACTGGTTGTACAATTACGAGAAATGGCAGAGGCGTAAAGGGAACAAAGAAACTACTATCAGTTTACAATTCCGAACTTTAAGAAGTGCTTACAACAAAGCCATTGAAGAAAAAGCGGCAACCAAGAAAAATTACCCGTTTGATGATTACAAGGTCGGTAAATTTAAAACTAAAACTAAGAAGAGGGCTATATCTAAAGATGAAGTGATGCAAGTTATCACCACGGAAACCATAAATGCCACTCCCCCAAGAATACTTGCGAGAGATATATTCACTTTTTCTTACCTGTGTGGTGGAATCCCTTTTGTTGATATATCTAATTTAACCATGAAAAACATACAACGTGGAAGAATTTTATATACCCGCCAGAAAACACATGGAGATATAAACATCAAACTATGTGATCAGGCTAAAGAGATTATTAAAAAATATGCCTTCCACCAGAAAACTGCAAATTACCTCTTCCCCATTTTGAATGCTAATATTCATAAAACGGAACTACAAAAACAGAACAGGAGGCATAAAGTTTTAGCACAGGTCAACAACGAGCTGAAAGAACTTGCTACCGAACTGGAGATTGAATCAAAACTCACAACTTACGTGGCAAGGCATTCATTTGCGAGTGTTTTAAAAAAATCGGGTGTTAGTGTTGCCTTGATTAGCGAGGCTCTGGGGCATACAGATTTAAAAACAACTCAAATTTATCTAGATTCATTCGAGAATACACAAATTGATGCTGCAATGCAAAATTTATTATGAATATCATAGCCTCTTATCTTCGGATTTGAGGCTATTTTTTTACTTTTGAAAAAAAATAAAATAACCCATGCCACAAGAAGAAGAAAAAACAACAAGACAAGTTTCGCTCAAAAACCTCGAACCAATTTATCGAAAATTCGTGGAATGCTTCGATTTCAATGTAGCAGACCTTGTAAACGCCATGACGAGAAGCATTGATGTTTTTTATCCAGAAAGCATTGAAGAAAAACGAGTATACAGTAATCCTGAAAATCGTGATGATTACATTATCGAACAACGTTATCCCAAACTTGAAGACTTCTTCTTTCAAGAAAATAAACACATTACTTTAAGTTTCCCTTCTTGTGAGGCACTTGAAAAAGTAAACAACTTTTTGACAAAACACGAGTTCGACCCTGTTACCGAAACCGCTTTATGGGTGATGTTTTATATCTATGGAGAATGCGAGAGAACACCAGAATTAACATACCCTTTTGATTGGAATTATGAAAATATTGACTGGAACTACTACAACTATAAAACCAAGATTGAACCCGATTTTCTGAGATTATACCATTTCATCAAACGCCTCGAAAGGGAAAAGGAGAAAATGAAAAAAGAAGAAGAGAAAAGAATGTTGTTACAACAACAAAAAGATAAAAACACGAAAGAAGAGGCTGAAGAACAACAAGAGCAAAACGAAACGATCAGAATTACTTTTAATAAAACTAGCATCAAACTCGATAACCACTCGAACTGGTTCTGGATTCATTTAAAAGAATACCTTGAAAATCATCTTGAAAAAGAAGCTAAAAAGAACATAACAGAAAAACTAAAAAATTTAAAAGGCAAAGTAGGAGCAAAAGAGGATCGAGATACAAATAGAATTATTTACCAGTTATACACGTTCTTGAAAGATCACCCGAAATTCAAAAGCGGGAAACGAATAAGTAACTCCATTTGCGAGTTCATCATAGAAGCCCTTGAGGTCATACCCCGTCCAGAACCTTTTCCGGAATTCTATATCCCCGTGTCGACAGAAACGATGCGCACGAGAATCTTCGATCTAACAAAAGAAGACGGAAAAGGAAAAAGCATAAGGAGCAAAAGAAACGAGAATCTAAACTCCCGAAACATCAAAATATCAACAGATTTCATGCAAGGAAGTTACTAGTAAACCATAGCATTTCACCTTAAATTCTTGAACAAATACTTCAAGTCCAAACTCTTACAACATAGATTATTATTACATAGATTATTTCAATTAGCTACGCTTGAAAAATCTACGTAAAATATTGAGAATCTTTGACTTACATTTCATACTTTTGTCCTGTCAACGGATAGAGTCGTTGAAATTATATTGATAACAAAAAAACAAAAGCTATGAAAAAAAGCATATTAAACGAGTTAAAGGCATCACTCCATAAAATGCCCGTCGAGATTTGCACTAAAGAAGCAACAGCAGGTGGTTACTTCGTGAAAACGGAGAGAAAAGAAATGATTATCGCCAAAATTGCGAACCTGACTAGTTTACCGAAGAAAGACAAACTGGCACAGGAGGTCTTAACAGAGGAATTTCTCGAAAAAGATGATCCAAAACATTTTTGTAAAGCGAAGTTGTTTTACTCGGAAGGAATCGAATTAATCGATCTCAACGGGAATCCAATCCCGAAAGACACGCCAGACGTGCTAGTCATGGTCGGATCGATCAAGGAGCAAAGAATTATCAAAGCAATCCACGCTCAAAATCTCACCTCCATCGCCAAAGGAGATGAACAAGAGATTATTACAAACGTGGTAATAAAAGAATTTACCTCCGTGAAGGAATGCGCTCGATACATGGGCGTAAATAACCTCCTAGACCGCACTATGAAAGCAAGCGAGAAGGTTACACTAGCTAGCAAGCAAAATGAGGTAATTGAAGAAATTACAAAAATAAGTGAAAACGAAGAAGTGAGTACTAACACGGTAATCAAGACTTGTTCCGGGGGCTACACGATCACGACAGGTCAATGGAATGATCTCGTGAGAGGAAAACAAATCGAATTACCGGAAATCGACCTTGAAACGGGGAAGAAAATCATATCCCGGATGAAGGAACTTTGCAACAAAGAAAAAGGGAGAATGAACAAATTTTGTAACATATTTTATCGAACAAGTAACACAAAATTCGAGGAAACGCTCTCGCTTGACGAAAGGCAGCAAACCACGTTAAACATACTCGGTAAGCTATCACCTACCGACTTAACTGATGAACCAGAAACGAATGATATAAAAACACTCGTTGAAATGGCGTGGGAGGAAATAACCAATCCAGCACGACAAGAATAGTCATATATCTACCTAAAACACACGGTTTTCTGTAAAAATAATGATGCTTTCCAGTGGAAAGTAAAGGGCCCTTTTACGTCATATTTTTCGGAAAGAAGTGTAACGTTCTTTGAAATATTGAGAAAAATCAAGTAACAAAATACTTGACGGGGAGATTAGAATCACTGAAATACGGTGGTTAGTGATAAACAATGCCACCACCTTCTAAAGTGGTGGTTATTTCTAAATAATTTATATTATCTATCTTATGAATAAACATTTAAAAGAACTATACAGTCCTTCTATTGACGGTATAGAATTACCTCTAGTGAAGACAAAAATATTCTCGCTAGAAGAGAAAAAAGCAGAAATGGAATCATTGCTAACAGGAAACAAGCCGTTAGCAATATCTCTCGGTTTAAGTCGAGGACAACTTAAACTAGAGTGGAACGTGTGCGATTTAAAAGCGTACTTCCACACTATCGTGAACAAATCGCTTTTAAAAGCCATTTGCGACAAATTGCAGGGAGAGGAAGTAAATACAAAAGAGTTGAGCTTCCAAGAAGATGAATATTCAGATTCCGCAACCCGATGCGTGGAATACCTTCAACGAAGATTGAAGATTTCTAAAATCGAGTATGTAGAAATCCAACCGTTCCCGTTATTCCTCACGGAATTTAATTACGGGAAACGAGGCTTCTTACACCTTGTATGCAAGTGCGAGGAATGTGCTGGAAGTAGATACATTAGATAAAACTTGCGAATTAATACCACCACCAACTTTTTCAAGGTGGTGGTAATTTCACTCGACAACAAATTTAACAAGCTAGGCATACTCTAAACTTGATAAAATGATAAACGGACTCACGACAACCACACGAAAAGGAATTGGAATAGTCTTCAATCTATTTGTTAATAAATATAAATTTCCACCATCACTTCACTTGGAAATGTTGTGTAGAATATATACCTTTGTAACATAATAATAAAGATAATAACATCCATACAGATAACGTTTTACAGGGCATTTTTTCGATTTTCTCTTTAAAACATACCACCTAGATAGCTTATATCAAAACAGGCAAGCCTCATTACAAGAGGTTAAAAAGTAATTAAAAAAACTCATGAAAAATGATGTTTACCTTCAACACTTTGACCTGTTTTATATAGTAAATAATATACATCGAAGTGTTGAAGGAGAATTGTTCATTAACTTAAAATTATTTTTCATGCAATGTAAAGAGATTACATTCAAGGAAAGATTATCGGAAACAGGGTTTCTTGATGAACTGGACTTTAGCCAAGAATTTAAACTCTATGTAGATTGTCCCACGAGCGGTGGAAAATCATATTACATTCTCAATTATTTAAAAGAGAGGGAGATAAAAGCTGTTTTTGTGGTTGATACCATCAATCTAGCGAAACAATTATCAGCACAATACCAGATACCTTATTACACGGCTGAACACAGGGAAGATATTGATGCGAATTTAATTATCACTATACAACACCATATCCCGAAATTCGAGAGCAGGGAAACGGTGATTATCGATGAAGCGCACACCTTAATAACGGAATACAACTGGAAAAGGGAGACGATTGAAGAGGTGATGACCTCTCTTGAATATTACAAGAGAATCATATTCTTATCCGGTACTCCATTGATAAGCGATGATAGCATATTCAAGGGGATGAAGTTGATTAAAGCGAGAAAAGAGCAACCAGACCAAAGAGTGCTAGCATTTGTGGAATATGAAAATTTAGCCGGTGGGGTTATTGATTTATGCTTGCACGCAAAAGCGATTAACAAGATTCCCGTTGTTTCACTACTTGATAAATCCTCTTTATTACCCAAAGTCGTGAAAGAGTTGAAGAAAAGATGTTTCAACCGGATTGCGGAGATTAATTCAGAGACGAAGGTCATCAAGAGTAAAAAGAACGGCAAAGAAGAAGAAGATAACCTAGTTGTTAATAACTTGAATGAAGGAGATAAAACGGATTACCTTTCACAACTGATTAACGATTGCAGGATTGATGCGGATGTGATACTAACCACTTACACCCAAGGATATTCACTACTGGGACAAGATTATCTTTTAATCATCGCATTGGGTAAAAACCAGCACTCTTACGTGAATATAGTGCAGATGATGAATAGATTCAGGGAAGACACGAACGCTCCTTCTTTCATTCTAACAAACGCTGAATACATCAAAGAAGGAGATAAAGGGATATATAACTTTCCAGAGGTTTTCGATTATCTAAAAGAAGAGATAACAGGAAAAACAAGAAAAAGGATTGAAGAACTTAATCGGGTAGCTAAAAGTACAAGAGCTCTAAAAAGACAATTAAAACTACTTGCCAATAAATATGATCATTACATTAATGTTACAAGAGAAGTTAATCACCAGAGTATAGCGTTTAAAGCGTTTCAATCAATAAACCATGCGATGCACGAGCAACTATACAAGATGTCGAAAATACTCCAGCACTACAATATTGAATTAATGCAATTATCATATTTAAGCACAACAAAAATTGAAAAAGGAGAGAAACCAAAAGAGGATACAGAAATGAAAAAGAAAGAAATAATGGAAGAGATTGATTTGTTTTACAAGTCAAAAGAGCCGATGAAGGGCTTTACATGCATGGGGAAAGAAATCATGCCCCTAGTTGATAAAACAGATAAAAGTAGTACACGATACAAGATAGAGGAAACTTATAACGAGTTATCATCTTTAGGACTAACGGATGAAGAGATTAGAGATATACAAGAAAAGAATTTACACGCTCCCAAGAAAATGAGCCAAGTCATGAAGGCGATGAAAATTCGATACAGCACAGACCCGATATTCGTCACTTACAGGGCTTTACTACTCTCTGAATTTAAAATCGGTGAAAATTTAACAGGAGCGGAAATAACTGAAAGGATGAATAAAGTCCTAGAGAAGAACAAGATGACGAAACAAGGTCATAACAATGCCATACAGCTTTTTAGATTATTGTTTGATACAAAAGAGAACGTGAACAAGGAAAGACGCTACGAGATAATCAAAACCTTCTAAACGTCAAAATAATCACGAAGACGATTTTCAGCCAACCCACCACTGGCTGAAATTTCGGTAAAAAAACAAGATTTTTTATATTTCTTGTTTTTCACCTTTATAGTCGATTAGATAAAACAAATTATTCGGTAAAGAATACTTCCACTAGATAATCATTAGCCAAGTCACGGGAAAAACACCACTGGCTATATTTCATTCTTAGAAGGTAAAACAAATTTTACCGTTAGATCAGATAAGAAAAACCCAACACGCTGGGTAAAATAAAGGAATTAACAACTTATTAAAATTTATCAACGATGACAAAAGACACTCGAAAAGAAGGCTACACAGAACTTATTCCCTCTAAAGTTACTGAAATCTATCATAGAGAGATGGAATTTATTAATAATCTGATTATCCGTTTATGCACCTGTTATATTCGCAATTACTAGTCTGTCAAAGAGTTTGTCTCCAAAATACCGTCTG